>NZ_BCVX01000005.1 GCF_001591965.1 Lysinibacillus odysseyi 34hs-1 = NBRC 100172 | reverse complement strand
CATTTCTATTGTGAAGGTGCTTTTTCTTTATGAGGAACGAAAAGCATGGAGAAATTTATAAGCAAGACTTCCTCTTCGTGAAATTCCTCCACCGTTCAATTTGAATCGCATACAAGCCTTTTGCCATAGTTTGCCTCAAAATAACCGGAACTTAATAATTACCGTTTTTTTACATATAAGATTCCACACTTTCATATCCTATCCCAGTGGGAAAGCATATGCTGCTCAACATTTTCTCCTCAAGGCAGGCTATACGGTTAGAGATAACTTCCAATAAGAAAAAATAAATTTATAATATGTTCAAATAGTAAGATAATTGATATTATATTACTAACAAGAATTATAAGAAGCCATGGAAGAGCAAGGTGAGGCAAAATAACCTCCCTTTTTATTAATGAACAGTTCTCGCAAAGTGCTGAAGAGACAATACAGGAACGAGCGAAGAAATCAATGAAATACAATGGCTATGTATGTGCGGGCTGTGAACTGGTGAAGTTGATGATTTTTAAAGCTGTTATTTTGTAAAGATAATGGTATAAGATAAAAAATTTTTTCCTCAGCCAACTATTTTATATTTTGACACGTCTATTTATATAGAAGGAGAATGAAAGGAAGATACATATGAGGGTGATCAAACGTATTAAATGGCCTGGCTGGGTACTGCTTGTTCTGTTTTTTGGAATCATTTCAGGAGCCATCCACCATTTTACAAGCATGAAAACGGAGGCTTATGTCGAAGTAAATAAATCCCTGACCCATGGCGCCTCCCAGCACATCAAAAAACCAATCGGTGCTCCACAGGAAATAGAAAATGAAAAGGGAGGGATTACTGATCAGGTAGAAGGAAAGACGGAACAAAACCAAAAAGAAGTTTCTGATGGGCAGGGGGAGAAAATCCCCGATACAGTAACGGAGTTTGATCCATCCGGAAAATATGTCGCCCTGACATTTGATGATGGGCCTCATCCAAAAGGCACACCTGCTATTCTGCAAACGTTGAAGGAATATAATGTAAAGGCAACCTTTTTTATGATGGGAATCCAGGCTGAGAAATTCCCAGATATGGTAAAGCAAGTAGCCGATCAAGGCCATGAAATAGGTAATCATACATACAGCCATCCAAATGCAAGGAAGCGGACAACTGCTGAAATGATAGAAGAGGTAAATAAGACGAATGAAATGATAGAAAGGGCTGCAGGCAAGAAACCTGTATTATTTCGACCGCCTTACGGTATATATACGAGCGAGTTACTGGAGTATACAGAGAAGAATGGAATTTCAACGATTCTATGGTCTGTAGACTCACTAGATTGGGAAAGTAAAAATGCTGAAGCGATCCATCAGGTCGTGAAGGAGAATGTCACAAACCAATCGATTATATTGCTGCATGATATATATACGACAACGGCAGAGGCTTTACCGCAATTAATACAGATGCTGCAAAAAGAAGGCTATCAGTTTATCACGGTGTCTGAGCTCCTTGCTATAGAGAAGGAAATGCATAGTGGTCCATATTATGGGGCGAGGAAGTAGGGGGAGTGGAGTTGTCTATCCACTCCTTTTTCTTATGGATACACTCTCTGTTTAAAAAGAAAACTGCTAGTAGAGTGGATAGCTCTTTTTGTTTAGTCTTTCTGTAAGACGTGTAAAATAGTTGAAAGAGAATAGTAAGTATCCGATATAGCTGGGAAAGTTACTTTGCCTCGAAAAAAAACTGAAAAGTAACAATTTATTCTCAAAATATCTATACATATCAATATACTTGCTATTATTATAGGATTATGAACATTATTACCCAAATAACAGGGACGTTTTGCTACTAGAGTAAAACTTCTGAGTCACAGAGAGGGTTTTGCCACTATGGAAGGAAATAGGTTCTTAGTCCCGAATAAAGAGCTTTTATATTTATGGCTATGCCGATTAGCAAAAAAAGTAGAATCTGGTGTTGTCATTTTAGATGCCGACAGTTTACTAGTGAAATATGTAAACGAGTATTTCACCCATATTACGGAATATAGCAGGGAAGAAATAGTCGGCGGGAAAATCAATATGTTGAGTGAGATGCTGACTGAAAAGAAGCATATAGAAGAACTGGAGGAGGTGCTAGAAGCAGGAACTCCGATAAAACGGCGTTTATTTCAGTATAGAAAAGATGGAAGCGGTTTTTGGGGCGATATAACAGTTATCCCCTTTTCTGCGGATGAAAAGAAGGTACAGTTTTATTTCTTTGTCATAAACGATGTCACAGAGGTAGTTCATATGGATACGCTTGTGCAATTAGAGCGGAAGCTGTATTTATCCTTAGAAAAAGATTATCAGCTTTCCCATGTATTTGAACAAATTTGCGATTATGTTTCCACCTCTTTTTATAGGCCCAATAAATGTTCCATCTTTTTAGTTGAGGGTAATAGATTGCAGATTTTAACACAAAGCACCATTCCTGAAGATCTTAAAAAGAGCCTGAATAACCTTGATATAAGCCGTTATATGGGAGATGAAAAGACAAGCCGCTTTTTAAGAGAGCCTGTATTGAGCTCAAATATACAGGAACACGAAGGTTGGAGTGATTTTCATTGGGTCTTAAAAAAATACCAGTTTGTTGCTTCATGGAGTCAGCCGATTAAAAATCATCAGGGGGAGACTGTCGGTATTTTCGCAGTGTATTTTGAAGAACCAATCACTCCGCGTCCATCTGATTACATGTTTTTAGATCGACTCGCTCCTATCGTGACGCTTGCTCTCAAATACTTCAAGCAAAAAAGTGAAATCTTGAAGCTTGCCTTTTATGATGAAAGAACCGGCCTCCGTAATATTGCCAGTTTTGAAAAGGAAATGGCCCATATTGGCGGGCAAAGGGAAAGCGGCGTTATTTATATTATGGAAGCAACAGAACATCAATATATTGTCGATTTATATGGAAGAGTGGGCGGTGATGCCCTGTTAAAGCAGCTGGCGGATCGTTTAGGTGCTATTCCAGGTTTCCAGGAAGCGATTATTGCCCGCTATACAAGCTCCTCCATTATTGTTGCCATTCTAAATGAAGATCCGAACCAGGAAATTTTGCTGCCGCATATAAATGAATTAACGTTTGAGCCTTATATGATTGATGGTAAAAATGTTTCCATTACATTGAAAATAGGAGCAGCTATATTCGAGGGAGAAGTAACAGGAACAATGGCCATTCAGCATGCAGATACAGCACTGTTTTCTGCATCAAAACTCCCCGGTACTGTCCTGCACCTTTACGAGGAATCACAAAGGCATTCTATCGAAAAGGAACTAGAAGTATTAACGCTTTTTGCCAGTGCTCTAAAAAATAAAGAATTTTTTCCGATGCTGCAGCCAAAAGTGGATATACAAACAAGGGAGATTATCGGATTTGAAGCGCTGGCAAGGTGGGAATCTGCTGAAATCGGCTTCGTATCCCCTGCTATTTTTATTCCTGTCGGGGAAAAAACAGGAAATATCCATAAGGTAGACAGAGCTATTTTAAAGTCAGTGCTGGCATGGCAGCGTGAGCGAAAAAAACAGGGGAAACGTCTGTTTCCTGTAGCGGTAAACATTTCAGCCAACCATTTTTATTATCCTGATTTTGTAGAAAATATAGAAAAGCTAATAAAGGAATATGAAATGGATCCAAAGTATTTGATACTAGAGATTACAGAAAGCATTGAACTGGAAAATGTATCATATGCAAAGCGGAATATTTGTCAGCTGCGGGATATCGGCATTGCTACATCGATGGATGATTTCGGTGTCGGCTATTCATCCCTTAGCTATTTGCAGGAACTGCCTTTTGAGGAAATTAAGATTGACAAAAGCTTCACAGATTCTATCGCGGAGCCACGGATGCATGCTGTGGTAAAAACAATTATTCAACTGGCGGCGGATTTAGAAATGAAATCCGTAGCAGAGGGTGTTGAAACAGAAGCCCAGCATCAAGAACTGAAAAAAATCGGCTGTAATATCGGCCAAGGCTACTATTATTATAAACCGATGAAACTAGAAGAGGTTGATTTGCTTCTCTTGCAATATGAAGAAGACCGTGGATAATCCGCGGCTTTTTTCTTTTTCACACTTTAGGCGCTTATCGCATAAGATAGGGCGAGAAATAGGAAGGGAGAGGCGTCGGTGAAAAGGCTACGTCAGATTGTAACGAAGGCGGTCATTGCGAAGGGCAAGAAAAGAACGGAACAGGAGGAGCTGCTAAAGCCTCCTAACACACCGACAAATATATTAGGCTGCTGGGTAATCAACCACCAGTACCAAGCAAAAAAAGTAGGGAACTTTGTCGATGTATCCGGGAAGTTTGATGTGAATGTCTGGTATGCTTACAATAATCATTCGAAAACTGCGGTATACACAGAAACGATTGCATACCGTGATCGCATTAAATTGCATTACCGCGATGATGAAGTAGGCGATTCCAATGATGTGCATGCACGTGTTATTCAGCAGCCTAACTGTATTGAGGCAGTCATTGCACCATGCGGCGAAAAAATTAAAGTGTTGGTAGAGCGTGAGTTTTTAGTAGAGGTTGTAGGAGAGACGAAAGTCTGCATCCATGTTCATCCGCTAGATTTCGAGGAAGAGTGGTCATTTGGGGATGAGAGTACATCCTCTAGCAGCTCAAGCAGCTCAAGCAGTTCCAGCAGCTCGGAAAAGCATATCATTGAATCTTCCTCATTTGATTAAGCAAAAAAGGGGTCTCTCAAAAACTTTTGGGAAGACCCTTTTTCTTGTTATAATGGAGGGTACTACTGAATGTAAAGAGGTTAGATTATGTATACGCCAATGATGCAGCAATATTTGTTGATTAAAGAAGACTACAAGGATGCCTTTCTGTTTTTCCGGTTGGGCGACTTTTATGAAATGTTTTTTGATGATGCCGTGAAAGCATCACAAATTCTGGAGATTACATTGACAGGCAGAGAGGCAGGAGGCAAGGAACGCATTCCGATGTGCGGGGTCCCTTACCACTCTGCAAAGAACTATATTGAAACACTAGTGTCAAAAGGATATAAGGTAGCGATTTGTGAGCAAACAGAGGATCCAAAGCAGGCAAAGGGTGTTGTAAAGCGTGAGGTTGTCCAGCTGATTACCCCTGGGACAATTACGGAAGGAAAGACAATCGACAGTAAAACGAATCATTTCCTCGCTTGTGCGGAACGAATGAATGAAAATGAGCTTGCTTTTGCCTACTTGGACGTTTCGACAGGAGAAGCGCATGCACAAATTATTGAAGGCGGCGTGAAGGAATGTATCCAACAGCTGCAAAGCTTGGCAATCCGTGAAGTTATTACGGCAGAGGGTCTCCAGCTTGAGATGGCGGAGCTAGCAGGAGCAGCAGGTATTGTCATATCGCTCGAACAGGAGGAAATCGGTGTACATACGGTAGAGGTCTATTTAAAAGACGTACCGGAGCAAGTAAAACCGGCAGCACGACGGCTCTTACAGTATGTGGAACGGACACAAATGCGTTCTCTTTCGCACTTGCAGGCGTTTACGTATACGGAAACGAAGCAGTTTTTACGAATCGATACGAATTCAAAACGAAATCTGGAATTGATTCAATCGATCAGAGGCGGTGACCAAAAAGGGACACTCCTATGGCTGCTTGATGAGACAGTAACAGCGATGGGCGGAAGAAAGTTAAAGCAATGGCTTCACCAGCCGCTTGCAACACGTGGTGCGATTGAAGCCCGACTTGCGATTGTCACAGATTTATTAGAGGAATTTTTCTTGCGTGGAGAGCTCCGTGACCTTCTAAAAAGCGTATATGACCTGGAGCGTCTTGCAGGACGTGTCGCCTTTGGGAATGTAGGAGGCCGTGATTTAGCACAGCTCAGAGAATCGCTCCGTCAAGTGCCTGCAATAAAGGCGCAGCTGCTTGAAAGCGGCAAAGAGACATTGGAAAACGTAGGTCATGCCCTTGATACGTGTGAGGACATCGAAGCGTTATTGGCGCGTGCCATTACAGATCACCCACCGATAGCGATTAAGGAAGGGGATGTCATCCGTGATGGCTATAACGAAAGGCTGGATGAGCTCCGCTATGCAGCACGTAACGGGAAAGACTGGATCATGCAGCTTGAGCAGAAGGAGCGCCAGCTGACGGGTATCAATAATTTAAAAATCGGCTACAATCGTATTTTTGGCTACTATATTGAAATAACAAAATCACATATTGGAAAAGCAGACCTGACACGCTATGAGCGCAAGCAGACACTTGCTAACTGTGAACGCTATATTACAGATGAGCTGAAGGAGAAGGAATCGCTCATTTTGAATGCGGAAGAGGAAAGTCTTGCACTTGAATATGATTTATTCCTAAAACTCCGTGAAGAGCTGAAGGCTTATATTCCGCGTGTACAATCCCTTGCCGCAGCAATCAGTGAGCTGGACGTCTTTATGAGCTTTGCTGTCGTGACGGAGAAATACCGTTTCACGAAGCCTGTCTTCCATGAAGGACGATCATTGAAAATCATGGAGGGGCGGCATCCGGTCGTAGAAAAAATGCTCGGAAAGCAGATGTATGTGCCGAATGACTGTATCCTGCCCGAAGAAAAGAACATGATGCTCATTACAGGGCCAAATATGTCCGGTAAGAGTACGTATATGCGGCAAGTGGCGCTGATTGTCATCCTCGCCCAGATGGGGTGCTACGTACCGGCAGCAGAAGCGGAACTGCCGATTACCGATCAAATCTTTACAAGGATTGGTGCAGCAGATGATTTGGCTGCGGGACAGTCAACATTCATGGTAGAGATGATGGAATCTCAGCATGCTATCACCCATGCAACAAAGAACAGCTTGCTGCTGTTTGATGAAATCGGGCGCGGGACATCCACATATGACGGTATGAGCCTTGCCCAGGCAATGATGGAATATATCCATACGGAAATCGGCGCCAATACATTATTCTCTACCCATTATCACGAGTTGACACAATTGGAAGAACAGCTTGTGAGATTAAAAAACGTCCACGTAGCTGCTACGGAACAAAACGGCCGTGTCGTATTCCTGCATAAGGTAAAGGATGGGGCGGCAGATAAAAGCTACGGAGTCCACGTGGCAGAGCTCGCAGAAATGCCGGCGCCTATCATTGAGCGCGCTCGCATTCTACTAGAACAATTTGAGGCACAGGACAAGCCTTGTGCTGCTTCAGCAGCTGCAGAAACAATTATCGTGCCAGAGCCATCCGTAGAACCGGTGCAAAAGGAAGAGGATTTGCAGCTATCATTATTTGCCCCGGTGGACGAGGTGTCTCCGGAGGAAAAAGAAGTGCTTGAAGCATTGGAAAAATGCAATGTCATGGGTACGACACCTATGCAGGCAATGACTTTGCTGTATGAGCTGCAGCAAAAATTAGTAAATAAAAAGTAAGGAGGCGGTCGCATGGGCACCATTCAAATTATGGATGAAGTATTATCGAATAAAATCGCGGCAGGGGAAGTGGTGGAACGTCCCGCCTCTGTTGTAAAAGAGCTTGTAGAAAATGCAATTGATGCAGACAGCACCATCATTGAGGTTTTTTTGGAAGAAGCAGGTCTGACAAGCATTCAAGTTGTCGATAATGGGAAGGGCATGGATGAGGAGGATGCACTGAAATCCTTCTCCCGCCATGCGACATCAAAAATTGAAAAAGAACAAGATTTATTCCGTATCAGAACGCTCGGCTTCCGCGGGGAGGCATTAGCGTCTATTGCCTCTGTTTCGAAGGTGACGTTAAAAACTTCTGATGGAACAAACAGCGGAATTGAACTGTACTTGGAAGGCGGACATGTAAAAGAGCAAAAGCCGACAGCGTTCCGTAAAGGGACGGATATGACAGTGGCACAGCTTTTCTATAATACACCTGCTAGGCTGAAATATTTAAAGACAATCCAGACGGAGCTCGGGCATACAATTGATTTAATCAACCGGCTGGCACTGGGCTACCCGGCGATTTCCTTTAGATTGGTACACAATGGCCAGACATTGCTCCATACGAATGGACGAGGCAATATTCAGCAGGTGCTTGCGGCAATTTACGGGGCACATAATGCAAAAAAAATGATTGCCTTTGAAGGACAGTCAAATGATTATAAAGTATACGGCTATGCAACGCTGCCCGAGGTAACACGGGCTTCAAAAAATTATCTTTCTCTTTTTGTCAATGGCCGCTGGGTGAAGCATTATCTTGTTCAAAAGGCAATTGTAGATGCGTATCATACGTATCTGCCAATTGGACGTTACCCGATTGTGGTCCTTTATATTGAAGGAGATCCGCAGCTGACCGATGTCAACGTGCATCCGGCAAAGCATCAAGTAAGACTGAGCAAGGAGCCGGAGCTGCTTCGTCTGATAGAAGAAACAGTACAAAGAGCAATCCGGGGAGAGATTCATGTTCCAGTAGTAGAAAGAAAGGAAAAGCCTGTGAAACTGCCATCCGAGCAGATGAATATATGGAAACAGCCGGCACTGGATACAGAGAAAATGGACGATATTGTCCAGCGGCTGAATGAGGAAAGGATGATTGTGCGGGAGACTGCTTATGAAAATCCTCCGGCAACTAAGGCACCCCCGGAAAACATTCCTTCTTTTGAACCGCTGCCATCTATAGAAGAACGGGACGAGGAGAATCAATCGCTAGAAGAGGAAGCAACTCCTCAGCCGGTAATTACAGCTCCGCCTGAACCTAGGAAGGAACCATTTCCGCAGTTAGAGGTAGTAGGGCAGATCCACGGGACATATATTGTGGCACAGATGGAAGACGGATTTTACCTGATTGACCAGCATGCAGCCCAGGAGCGGATCAAATATGAGTACTTCCGTGAAAAGGTAGGGGAAGTAAATGCCAATGAACGGCAGGCGCTGCTATTGCCGCTGACTTTCCATTATGCTGCAGATGAGGCGCTCGTCTTAAAGGAGCACGCACATATGCTGGAGCAGGTAGGTGTATTTTTGGAGGAATTTGGGTATGGTTCATTTATTGTAAGAGAACATCCGACATGGTTCCCGAAAGGCTTCGAACAGGAAATTATTGAAGAATTAATCGAGCAGGTACTGGAAACGAAAAAAGCGGACGTGAAGAAGCTGCGGGAAGAAGCAGCCATTATGATGAGCTGTAAAAAATCCATCAAGGCTAACTATTATTTGACGAAGGAGCAAATGGTACGTCTACTGGATGACTTACGTGCAGCGGATAATCCGTTTACATGCCCGCACGGCCGGCCAGTGCTTGTCCATTTTTCCACATATGAAGTAGAAAAAATGTTTAAACGTGTCATGTAAAAGGGGGATATAAATGGCGAGACAAGAAAAGTTTTTCAAAATGAGTGACGGCCAGGAAGTGTATGCAGCGATATATGAGCCTAAACGTACACCTGTACGGGGTCATGTCCATATTCTGCATGGCATGGCCGAGCATGGCGCACGTTATGATGCCTATGCAGAGGTATTGGCGGAAATCGGCTATTTTGTATCCTTGCATGACCACCGGGGCCACGGAAAAACGGTTGACCGGGGTGGGCAACTTGGGTTTTTTAGTGAACGAAAAGGGTTTGAGCGTGTTGTAAGGGATGTTTTTGAGGTCACCCAGCTCGTTCGGAAAGGCCGTGATCTACCGCCGATGATTTTATTTGGGCATTCAATGGGATCGTTTATTGCACGGCGCTATGCCCAGCTTTTCAGCTCCACGATCAAGGCGCTGATTTTATGCGGTACAGGCACGTCTACACCGATGCACGCTGTCGGAAATAGGGTTGCGAATATGCTGGCGCTGACAAAGGGGAAAAAGGTGCGAAGTGAGTTTATGACGGAGATGAGTTTTGGCAGCTTCAATAAATCGATTTTAAATCCTAATACAGCTTACGATTGGTTAAGCCGTGACACAAGTGCTGTCCAGACCTATATTGAAGACCCGAAATGCGGATTTACGCCGACAAATCAATTTTTTGCGGATCTGACATACGGGATTCAGCTAGTCGGAAAACCGTCAGAAAATGCGAGAATTCGGCATGATCTGCCTGTTTTACTCATCAGTGGCAGCGCCGATCCGGTAGGTAATTACGGCAAGGGAGTTTTCAAGGTTGCGGAGCAGCTGAGGGAGGCTGGCCTGGAAAATGTATGTGTTCATATATTTGAAGGTCTGCGCCATGAAATTTTAAACGAAACAAATAAAGAACAAGTTTACGATGTAATAATACGGTGGTTAAAACATGGACAAACAATTTGACGTAGTGGCCATCATAGGCCCTACAGCATCAGGAAAGACAGCATTAAGCATTAAGCTGGCGTCTTTGCTGGATGGAGAAATAATAAATGGAGATGCCATGCAAGTATACAAAAGACTTGATATCGGCACAGCAAAGATTACCGAAGAGGAAATGCAAGGAATTCCCCATCATTTGCTCGATATAAAGGAACCGACGGAAAATTTTTCGGTTGCTGAATACCAGCAGCTTGTCCGGGCTAAAATGAAGGAAATAACAAAACGGGGTAAGCTTCCGATTATTGTTGGGGGTACAGGGCTTTACGTACAGTCGGTTCTTTATGATTTCCAATTTACTAAAGATGAAATAGATGAAGAGGCCCGAAAAGTATATTATGAAGAGCTGGAAAAGATGGGGCCGGAAGCGATGCATGCGCGTTTAGTCGCAATCGATCCAAAGACAGCAGAAACGATTCATCCTAATAATACGCGCCGTGTCATTCGCGCATTGGAAATGGCGGAGCTCAGCGGTACGTCAAAGGCCAACGAGGAACATAACCGCGGTGATATACCGTTGTATAATCATCTGATTTTCGGCCTGGATATGGACCGGGAAAAACTATACGAACGCATTAACTTACGTGTAGACATCATGATGGAAAAAGGCTTGCTCGAAGAAGCGAGAGCCCTTTACGATGAAGGCATCCGTGATACGCAGGCTGTAAAAGCGATCGGTTATAAAGAGCTGTTCGCCTATTTTGATGACAGATGTACGTTGGAAGAAGCGGTAGAAGCAATCAAACAGAATTCCAGACGCTATGCGAAACGCCAGCTAACCTATTTCCGTAACAAGATGGATGTAAACTGGGTAACAGGTGATATAGAAGAAGTAAAAAAGTTTTTCTAGTTTTTTCTTTATTTTGAAGGAATATCTATATTAATGCCGAATAGTACAGTTATAGAAATATAATGACCAGGGGGAGCTCTCGTGAAATCAATGAATTTACAGGACACATTTTTAAATCATTTGCGGAAAAACAATGTTTTCGTAACAGTTTTCCTTTTGAATGGCTTCCAACTTAAAGGCCTTATTAAATCATATGATAATTTTACCGTATTGTTGGAATCAGAGGGTAAGCAGAATCTCATCTATAAACATGCCATCTCTACATTTGCCCCTGCTAAGCAAGTAACACTGAATGCAGAAGAATAGTAATTTCATCGCGCCACTGGCAACCTCCTCTTGTATCCCTTATAATGACAAGGAATGCTGATAGAGGAGGCGAATAGTATGAAAACAATGACAACAGATGAGTTATTGAATCTACTGGATGCAAATGAAGATTTAAATGTAATCGATGTACGTGAGGACTTCGAAGTAGAACAGGGCACGATCCCTGGTGCAAAGCATATTCCACTTGGTGATATTCCGGCACGCGCAGAAGAACTCGACAAGTCAAAGGCTTATATTCTTGTATGTAAAGGCGGCGTACGCAGTGCCAATGCATGTGAATATTTAGAGGAACAGGGCTTTGACGTTACGAATTTAGAAGGCGGTATGATGGCATACGACGGAGAGTTGGAGTTTAAATAATAAGATGAAAGGCACAGCTTTTGCTGTGCCTTTCATCCTGTTGACAAACGCTTTCATCCTGCGTTGCTTGTCTCGCTCGTCCGCTCATGAACTCAGGTTCTATTCGCGTCTTCACTCGTCAGCGCGCCTTGTCTGGCAAGCGTTTTCAAGACAGGCTGGGGACACCATCTCTTTTGTATTAACTAAAAATACGTAAAGACAAAGTCGTAAAAAGACTTTGTCTTCACTCTGGAAGGCCCAGCTTTTTGCTGTGCCTTTTTCTTTTGGAAAAGATGAGAAATCAAAAGACGATCCGCCAAATAAAAGAGAACAAATTTTTCTCTTTAGCAGATGCTGCCTATCCTACTTTTCGATATATAGTTTTTTACGGGGCAGCTGCCATTTCCGTGAGTAGGACATATAGCGGCAGAAGATAATGACTGCAAACAATCCGTATAATAACCAGTCGTTTATCATAAGCTGCATTCCGATGAGCAGTCCCGCAATAGCTGCCCATAATGCATATATTTCATCCCGCAGCACAAGTGGCTTTCTTCCAGCGAGCAAATCACGGATAATGCCTCCGCCGCAGCCTGTTAAGATGGCTGCTACGATTACCGCACTCAGCGGCAGCTCCAGTCTGACTGCATGCATCGCCCCCTGAATAGAAAAAGCGGCCAATCCGATGGCATCCGTAATGTTTCCCCAACGGTTCCAATGTTTAATAAGATGGTGGGGCATAAGGAAGAACAGTAAAATGGCGACCAATGTAATCTGAAACAGCATTTCCTGGTTCCATAGGGTAGAAACAGGTAAACCGATTAGTACATTCCGGATGGCCCCGCCGCCAAAAGCGGTAACAATCCCCAATATATAGACACCAAAAAGGTCATATTCTTCTTCCATAGCGATAATCGCACCAGATATCGCGAACGCCACAGTTCCAATAACACTAAAAAAAGTCCAAGCCACAAAAAAGCCTCCTAAACAATTTCTGAACCTTGAGAATAGCAGGTTTTAAGCAACTCGGCAATATGAAATAGTTGACGCATCCTTTCGAATTGATAAGATGGTAGAGGAATATAAAAGATAGGAGAGTCATCATGGCATTTCAGACCATATTAACAAACGATACATTGGCATTAGCCAAAAAAGTGGAAGAGCTTGTTCTTCCTTACCATAAAAGAGTAGATGATATGGCGTTCTTCAATCAGCAAAAAGTGCTGGCAGCGTTCCGTAAGCATCAGGTAAGCGATTATCATCTGCATCCATCGAGCGGCTATGGATATGACGATGAGGGGCGGGATAATCTAGAACGTGTCTATGCAGAAGTGTTCGGTACAGAGGCAGCAATTGTCCGCCCGCAAATTATTTCTGGTACGCACGCTATAACACTGAGCTTGTTCGGTGTGCTGCGTCCGGGGGATCATCTAGTATATATTACCGGAAAACCGTACGACACACTGCAGTCTATAGTAGACGGCGGCGAGAAAGATACAGGCTCGTTGAAAGATTTTGGCATCCACTATAGCCATGTGGATTTAGTAGATAATAAAGAAATCGATTGGGACGGCGTTAAGCAGAAAGTGAACGAACAGACAAAAATGGTCGCCATCCAGCGTTCAAAGGGCTATGCGACACGCCCTTCATTCACGGTGGCACAAATTGCTGAAATGGTAAAACAAATTCGTGCCATTGCCCCGAATGCCGTTATTTTTGTTGATAATTGCTACGGTGAATTTGTAGAGGCACTGGAGCCGACAGAAGTAGGCGCGGATTTAATGGCAGGCTCGCTTATCAAGAACCCGGGCGGAGGACTCGCAAAAATCGGGGGATATATTGCCGGCCGTGCAGATTTGGTGGAAAAATGTGCCTATCGTATGACTTCTCCAGGCATTGGGGCAGAAGCAGGTGCCACATTAAACACATTGGCAGATTTCTATCAAGGCTTCTTTATGGCTCCACATACGGTAGCACAAGCATTAAAGGGGGCGATTTTTACAGCAGCGATGCTGGAGGAAATGGGAATGACTACTTCGCCTCATTATACAGACGAGCGTACTGACCTGATTCAGTCCGTATCATTTCAGACAGCTGAACAAATGGTCGCTTTCTGTCGTCAAATCCAGGCCGCATCTCCTATTAATGCGCATTTTGCACCGGAACCTGCCTATATGCCGGGCTATGAGGATGATGTTATTATGGCAGCTGGTACATTTATTCAAGGCTCAAGCATAGAGCTGACAGCTGATGGCCCGATTCGTCCGCCATATACAGCGTTCATCCAGGGCGGGCTGACATATGAGCATGTAAAATATGCAATATGCTGTGCGGTACAAGCGTTAAAATAATGTTCACGTAAACATCACAACTCCGCCTCCACCTTATGCTATGCTAGCGGTGGAGGTGTTTTATATTGAAAAAATGGATTGGGGTAGCGTTTATTGTCATATTAATTGGGATAGCAGCCTGGACCGGTTTACGCAAGCCAGCCGTTGAATATGGGCTGACGGATAACGGTACAGGTGTTGAGCAGGGAGATACACCGCCGCAGTTTAAATTAGAGACACTTGACGGTGACCCAATGAGTCTGAAAGATGTAAAGGGGAAGAAGGTCATCCTGAACTTCTGGGCAACATGGTGCGGGCCATGCAGAGAAGAGATGCCAATCTTTGAAGCCTATGATGCTGCCCATGATGATGTCGTTGTAGTGGCCGTTAATATGACAAATAAGGATGCAAAGCTTGAAACGGTTTCTGCCTTTGTAGATAAGTACGGATTAACGTTCCCGGTACTGCTCGATCAAACAGGAGATGTTTCGAAGGCATACCAGGTCTTAAATATTCCAAGCACCTATTTTCTTAACGAGGAAGGTGTTATCCAGATGAAAGTTGAAGGATCCCTGGACAAAGCGATGCTTGATTCGTATATGCAGCAAATGTAGCGGGGAGCTGTTAATCCGCACGTACAACATATGTAAAGGGGAATGATATGTTAGGGGAGATAAGTGTTCAGGTAAAGTTAATTGTGTTTGCGCTAGCTTTGACTATTCTCACGCCATTTTTTACATTCTTTATACCGCTCGCTTACTTTGAAACAATCTATATACATATCGAAAGCTGGCTGATGCTTATTCCGATGCGGAATTTCGTACTGCTCGGGATAGGGTTCTCAGGACTTGTCGTTGTTTTAATGCTCCTGGCATGGAAGCGTAGCCGGTACACATATGTACTGGGTACTGTATTGCTCTTATGCACATTGCTTATCTTTTTTCAGTCGCAGCGCAACTATATCGCATTTCAGGAAAGCGGAATAGAAATGCTTGTGTATGGGCATGTGAAAAACTATTACTGGGAAGATATGAAGAGCATTGTGTATGAATCAGATGATAAAGATGGGAGCTATTATATTTTTCATATGAGAGATGGCCGTGCATTTGATATTGCAGAAAACGGACAGCTAAAAGAGGCAAGAGGAAAGCTGTTGGCGACAATTCGTCAATATGGAGTTTCTTACAAAGAAAATTACCATGAGTAAAGTACCCATTTTGGGTACTTTTTTATTTAACAATTAATAAAGAGTGGAAGAAGGGAAGGTGAATATTCTTCTAAGGTCACCTAAAGCTGGATGTATTGACTATTTCCTTGAGTTTTGAAATAGAGATTTATGAAACAGAAATTAGGAGAATAATAAGAGAAATAGAATTATTCGCTCTTTTGCCTATGTTTTTGTGTGTTTTTTTCATAGTGTGTTAGTTTTTCTGACATGTGATTGACAATGAATGTGACAAAGAGTAATATAACAGTAAGGGAGGTGGATTGAATGAGTAGTGAAATCAGAAGAACAATGCCGCTTTTGCCGATCAGTATTGTTATGCAATTGACAGAGCTGACAGCACGGCAGATCCGCTATTATGAGGAACATGAATTAATTCAGCCACACCGTACGGAAGGGAATCGCCGTATGTTTAGTTTAAACGACGTCGATACCTTATTGGAAATCAAGGATATGCTTGAACAGGGTGTAAACATGGCGGGTATTAAAAAAGTATTCGAAATGAAAAATGACCCGGCTGTCCAGGCGCAGGCAAAAGAAATTACAGATGGCGAACTCCGTAAAATATTACGCGAGGAAATGCGCCAGGCGCAACGTATGCAGAAAACATCAGTACGTCAAGGGAATTTATCGCGCTTTTACCAATAAAACGGTAAATTTCTATTCATCTGCTTTCCCATCAGCCGTCTAGTAGCACGAAGGCGAATGGCGCTGATGGAGAAGCAGGGGAGAGTTGCCGTTATGGTACATAAGTGTGTAAATTATATAACGATGAGGGAATTCCTCGGACAGCTTAAACATTTTAGGAGTGTGAAATTTTGGTTAAATACACAAAAGAAGATATTAAACGTCTCGTGCAGGAACAAGAAGTAAAATTCATTCGTTTACAATTTACAGATATTTTGGGAACGATTAAAAACGTTGAGATTCCAGTAAGCCAACTTGATAAAGCACTGGACAATAAAATGATGTTTGACGGTTCTTCCATTGAAGGATTTGTACGTATTGAAGAATCAGATATGTATCTATTCCCAGATTATGATACATTCATGATCTTCCCTTGGACTGCGGAAAAAGGAAAGGTAGCACGCTTTATCTGTGACATCGCACGTCCAGACGGTACACCGTTCGCCGGCGACCCGCGTTCAAACTTAAAGCGTATTTTAAAAGAGATGGAGGAACTAGGGTTTACAGACTTTAACTTAGGACCTGAGCCGGAATTCTTCCTATTCAAGCTTGATCAAAAAGGCGAGCCGACATTAGAAGTAAACGACCATGGCGGTTACTTCGACTTGGCACCAACTGACCTTGGGGAAAACTGCCGTCGTGATATCGTGCTGGAGCTTGAAGAAATGGGCTTTGAAATTGAAGCATCTCACCATGAGGTTGCACCAGGCCAGCACGAAATTGACTTCAAATACGCAGACGCTATAACTGCATGTGATAATATTCAAACATTCAAATTAGTAGTAAAAACAATTGCCCGCAAACACGGTCTGCACGCGACATTCATGCCGAAGCCATTATTCGGCGAAGCTGGATCAGGTATGCACTTTAACGTTTCTTTATTCAAAGGAAAAGAAAATGCATTCTTTGATGAATCAACAGAGCTAGGCTTATCTGAAACAGCAATGCAATTTATGGCTGGTGTTCTTGCGCACGTAAAAGGTTTTACAGCTGTCATCAACCCAACAATTAACTCGTACAAACGTTTAGTTCCGGGATATGAGGCGCCATGTTACGTAGCATGGTCTGCACAAAACCGTTCACCACTTATCCGTATCCCATCTTCACGCGGTGTATCAACACGTGTCGAAGTACGTTCGGTAGACCCATCTGCCAACCCATATTTGGCAATGGCAGTTATTTTGGAAGCTGGTCTAGAAGGAATCCGTCAGAAAATGACGCCGCCACCGGCGATCAACCGCAACATCTACGTGATGAGTGAACAAGAACGTAAAGCAAACGGTATCGACAACTTGCCAGCATCCCTTGACGATGCATTAGAATTACTTGCACAGGACGAAATCGTGAAAAACGCCCTTGGTGAACACATCTACGAAAACTTCCGTGAAGCGAAAGAAATCGAATCGGAAATGTTCCGTACAACTGTACACCAATGGGAACGTGACATGTATATGAAAATGTATTAATAAATAGGGAAAGCGTTGAAGCGGAAGGGCTTCAACGCTTTTTTTTGTTTGTGTTAAGGGGAGGGGGCGAATAGGAAAAACCGCTGTGCGACACAGCGAGATGAAACACCGTTGGTATTATGAATCGTATTGAATTTATATTACTTTAAGGTCAATCCACCTCTAACATAGGCTGTTCTATAATAGTAGGTGTTTGAGGTTCTACAGAAGGTTGATTTTGGATAATACTTTCTCCGTAGGTTATTGAAGATCCACCGCTGACTGTTGCTGAATCAGCAACAACTGTTCCTTTAACATGGGCTCCACGTATAACCTGAACATGAGCATTTGGAGCAATTATATACTGTGCATTAGCTGTAGCTCCACCGTTAAAAGTTACCTCTGGACCGGTAGTTACTATGTTTCCTCTTATTCCTCCCCCAATATTTTCGAATTTAATAGAAGTTTTTGCGAATAATGAGCCGCCTATCAATGTTTCTCCTATAAAGGATAAAGGTGAGTTCCCATTATAATAAATATTAGATAAATTAGGATCACGATTTTGACTATAATAACCTTTTATCGCTAGTGAATCTTTGACATACAAGTTTAGCTTACCGCTGCCAATTAGGTTAATAGATCCTTGAATAACATTTAAATTATCAACAATTAGATTTTTTTCTGTATCCCCTACATAAATATCCAAAACTCGATTACTCTCAATGGTAATGTTTTTTATATAAGAGTTGCTATCCAATTTTAAGCTACTGTCAGTCCCACCCTTTAGGTGTATGTTTTTAAGTTGGGTATAGACAGAGCTGTTTGAAAATATATCAGTTGGAAATGGTGGCGCTATTTGATTAAAATCAAAATATCCTAAACTCTGTTTGATTTTATTCTTATCTAAATTAAAATTTGAAGGTTGAGTAACCTTGTTTGGATTAACATTAATATTTCCGTCTAAAGAAAGTCCCCAATCTAATTTCAAATTTCCCGATAACGTACTAATGTCGCCTGTAATACTACTAGAAATCGTAGCACTCCTTTTAAAGATAACTGCGTGTTTTCCATCAATGGAAATATCCTCTGACGAATCTTTTAAGAAGGTGGGAGTAGGAATCGTCAATAATTGTGAAACGGTTCTAGAACTAGTTAATTTGGGTAAATAACCGGTTGACGTTAATTTATAAATTAATGGATTATCGGAATATTGTTCGACGGTAATAAGTGCTTCGGGAGATTGGTTATTTTGTTTTTCGAAACGACTATAAGTTGTCTTATTAATTGTATTAAGTCTTGATTTAATAATATTGAAGTAATTCATTACAAGTTGTTCTTCTGTACTTTTAGGATTAATAGAGGCTAAAACTTCGTTATAAGTATTTTGTACTACGTCGTTTATTTCATATTTGATATAGGTTAACCCCCCTTCTGCAATATAAAAAACAGACTGATCTTGGCGTTCTTTATCAGTTATTTTCATAGAATTTGCAGAGATAGTTAGCAAACCTACTCCGAGTACCGTTACTAAAATTAGTACCATAAATGTGTAAATCAACGCATAACCACTATCATTATTAAAGAAACTTTTGAAAAATTTCATTTGTTAGCTCCTCTAAAATATAATTTTGTTTCTATTGCTGGTCCCTTTTCTGAAGCGATTATTATATCCAAACTTTCATTTACCGAAAACTCTATAATATGATCTGCTAATAAAGTTCCGTTGCGATAAACTTTATTTGTTGAGTTGTTATATTCATAAAGATATTCTTCGCCAGTAACGCTGGAAGTAATTTTGAAGTTGCCATAATCTCTAAGCTTTTCATAATGAGTAGACTTCCGGATATCTTTAGTCAAAACTTTAGATAAATAGGTCACATCGACTAATTGTTGATTTTCTATAACCTGATTTTTATGTGTTTTACTACTGTTAGTAAGGATATTCATAATAATGATAGAAATAAGTGAAAGAATAATGACAACAGCTAAAATTTCAATGAGAGTTAAGCCGCTGTTATCCTTTTTTAGATTTTTCATTTATATTCCTCCCCAAATATAAATGTTTTCCATTTTACTTTTTAGTATATAACGATTATCAGATTGCAATTCTGAAACTTCAATGATGATTGAATATAGATTAGGTCTCAGTTCATTGAAACGAACAGCTATTTGATACTGTTGATCATCAGTTAATTGAATTAATTTATTGCCAACTAATTTATACTTTGTAAAAACCTTTCCAATAGCCTCTATATCAAATTTATTTGCCTTACTATACGCGTAGAAACTTTCCATTTCCTGTTGGGCTATATATGTGGAATTAATAACTCGTTCGGAAGTAACGCGGGCTTTTGATGTTTGAGTAAATATACTAATAAAAGATATCGAAATAATACTAATTAACAATATTGCAGCAATTACCTCTACTAAGGTAAAACCTCCCTTATTCTGTTTAAACCAATTTTTTATCATGTATTTACACCCCTAATTTATAACTCTTCATATCTGGATCGCATGTTGCTGATAGTGAGATTTTCCCTTTCTATCAATACCTGAAAGAAAACTAATAAATTTTATATGTGATTTATATCTTTTGTTAATAGAAAAGAAACTCTTATTCTAAATTGCTATAAAGAATAATTTTCTTTTAACCTTTATCCTTATATTTCGTTGTTTAATTTTCATGAAGTAACCAATAATCAATTTTTTGGAAAGTAAATATATTCTATTTACTATATCGATAAAGTGAAAATGAATCTATATTTCTTACATAAAGTTCCTATTTTAAGCATATAAAAAATATAAAAAAGACTAAAGGACTATACAAAGCGTATAGTGTTAGTGTATCTTATCTTTATAGTTATTTTCTAGTCTAAATGTAACTAGTACGTAAAAAATATTAAAATATGGTAGGAGTGTTGAGGGTGAAGAAAAATATCATTATGTTAGCTCTCCTGGCAAGTCTGCTGATTTATATTGTTTCCCCTCTGAACAGCTTTGAATTTAAGACTGCCTATGCCGAAGAAAACGGCTCTGTATCAACGATTGCCGGTATCGAGGTTGGGAATCTAACAGAGGGTGAAATGAGGACAGTACTGACAGATGCAGTCAACCAGTGGATGAATGAACCACTTGTAGTCACAGATGGAGGAAATGAACTTTCCTTGAATACGAGTGTGATTAGGTATGATATCGATAGTACGATAGCTTTATATAAAAACATGGTAAAAAAGGATTGGTATGCTTTTTGGAAGGATGATAAAGTCATCCATATTCCTCTCGAGGCTTTGCCAAATGAAGAAATAAAAAATGAAATTTCGAAGATGAGTATGTGGAATGAGGAAGAAACATACGCACAGGTCATGAGCTTTGCCGGTTATTTAAAATCAGGTGAGGTGGAAGCGGCAGTGGAAGATACATCGGCTTTGGAAACAGAGCGTATTGCTCTTGCGATAGAGAAAATTCCTGAAACGGCTTTTGGTACATATGATATTGCACAGGTATTAAATGATCAGGTTATTGCGCCGGGTGAGACGTTTTCTTTCGTTCAATCACTTGGAGAAAATGCTGATATAGCTAATAGTGAGGCGCTTCAATTTGTTGCTTCTCTTATTTACCAAAATGCTTTAAATATAAATACAGAAATTGTAGAAAGACAATCTCAGCATAAAATACCTAACTATTTGGAGCCTGGGATAGAGGCCGCAATTACTAGCAGCGGGGACAAGAATCTACAATTCACTAACCGCCTGGCAACCCCTATTAAGTTGAAGCTTTCAGTAGAAGAGCAGCAATTGAAAGCGGAAATGTATACAACACAAAAGGAAGCGGCTGTCACGACAAGGGTTGTACGTGATGAAGAGATCAAACCTCGGACAATTACACGCTATTCAAATGAGCTTGCAGCAGGACAGGTGAAGGAAGTCCAAAAAGGTGAACAGGGCTTACGTGTTTCGGTATACCGGGTAATAGACGGAGTTGAGGAACTTGTCAGCCGGGACTACTATCCACCGGTGAACCGTGTTCTTTTAAAGTCTTCGCGCCAGTTGCAGACACAGCAGTCTGCAGATACTGATCCGGATCTTCAAATGGATTTGAATGGTGATGGTCTGGCAGATGTGGAGTCAAGCGATGAAGCGGGAGCTGGGACAAAAGATGAAACGAATAATGAAACAATCAATGAAGCAGAGCTTGAGGTAGATGAAAACGGGAACGCAATCTTGCCTCCGGGCAGCTATTACGATAAAGGCGGCAACTTGATTACACCATAGGAAGGGGAGCCTAATGATGAGGACGGCAGCTCGCAAACGAATAGGGGACTTGCTTTTAGAAGCGGGAGTTATTACGGAAGAGCAATTGACGAATGCCCTTGACAATAAAAGCCGGGATGAAAAACTAGGGGATTTTCTGATTAAGGAAAACATCTTAACAGAGCAGCAGCTTATTGAAGTACTCGAGTTCCAGCTTGGAATTCCTCATATTTCGCTCAATCAAATTCCGATTGATCCGGAGCTTTTGCATCTTGTACCGGCTGAACTGGCAAAACGGGCCCAGCTTATCCCGATTCGGCGTGAGAAAAATAAGCTGTTCATTGCCATGGCAGACCCGATGGACTACTTTGCGATTGAAGAGGTACGGATGGCGACGGGATGCCAGATCGAAACGACGATTGCGGCAAAGGACGACTTATACCGGACGATTACAAAGTATTATGACCTGCAGGAATCGATGGAAGCCGCTTTGTCTGATGTACAGGTAAATGCACAGGATGCCCAGCAGGAAATTACGGATGAAGATTCACCGATTGTACGGCTTGTGAACCAAATTATCGCAAACGGAGTGGCACAGCGGGCATCGGATATTCACTTTGACCCACAGGAAACAGAGTTCAGAGTGCGCTACCGTGTGGATGGCGTACTGCGCACAGAGCGTTCTCTGCCGAAGCATATGCAGAATATGATGACCGCCCGTGTAAAAATCATGGGAAATTTGAATATTACAGAAAATCGGATTCCGCAGGATGGACGGATCAAGATAAATGTAAATTTCCGCCCGGTCGATATCCGGTTATCAACACTCCCGACAGTGTACGGTGAAAAGATCGTTATGCGTATTTTGGACTTGAGTAATGCACCGAATGATATCGGACAAATCGGGTTTTCTCCGGAAAACGAAGAGTTATTTAGCAGCATCATTAACCGCCCAAACGGGATTGTTTTAATAACCGGACCAACAGGTTCAGGGAAATCCTCGACGCTATATGCTGCTCTTTCTGAATTGAACGGAGAGGACGTTAACATTATTACAGTTGAAGACCCCGTCGAGTATCAGATGACAGGTATCAATCAGATTCAGGTGAAGGAGGAAGTCGGACTGACATTCGCAGCCGGACTACGCTCGATCCTGCGGCAGGACCCAGATATTGTCATGATCGGGGAAATCCGGGATTTAGAAACGGCACAAATTGCGATACGTGCATCCCTGACCGGTCACCTTGTACTCAGTACATTGCATACAAACAGTGCAGTAGAATCCATTTCACGACTAAAGGATATGGGGATAGAGCCGTTTCTGATCTCTTCGTCTTTAGTAGGTGCCATGGCGCAGCGTCTTGTACGAAAAATCTGCCGGGATTGCTCGAGAGAAGTCCCGGCAACAGAACGGGAAAAAGAGATATTTGCGGTTAACGGAATGACTGTTACAACTGTCCATCGTGGACGCGGCTGCGCAGCTTGTAGTAATACAGGCTATCGTGGACGTATGGCTATCCATGAAATTCTGCCGATTGACCGTGAATTGAAGGAGTTAATTCTTTCTCAAGTAAGCGGTAATGCTCTCCGTGACTGCATGAAGAAAAAAGGCTACAACACATTGCTGCAAGACGGACTTTTAAAAGTATTGAGCGGCATTACAACGACAGAAGAAGTGCTGCGTGTGGCAACAACGGAATAGGAAGTGACGAAATGACAATGACTGACAGCCTGCAAATTAAAGACTTGCTGCTATACGCCTATGAACAGAACGCGTCTGACCTGCATATAACGGTCGGGGTACCGCCTGTATACCGGGTGAACGGCAAGCTTATTCAATACGGGGAGACATCTGTCACTCCGGATATGGTAAATAAGATGGTCCGTGAACTTCTGCCGGAGCCGAAAATGGAAGAGTTTGACGAAAAGGGCGAAACAGACTTCGACTATACGCTGGAAGGCTACTGCCGCTTTCGTGTAAATGCCTACCACCAGCGGAATGCAGGTGCAATCGCTGCCCGTCTTATTTCCAATAACATTCCGACGATTGAGTCACTGAATATGCCAAAGGTGCTTTACGAGTTAGCGGAAAAACCACAGGGACTTATTTTAGTGACAGGGCCTACCGGTTCCGGAAAATCGACGACACTCGCAGCAATGATCAATTATATTAATGAAAATAAAGCGAAGCATATTATTACGCTCGAAGACCCGATTGAATATGTACATCATCATAAAAGATCCATCATTAATCAGCGTGAAGTCGGGACCGATACAGCAAGCTTTGCGAACGGACTGCGGGCATCACTCCGCCAGGATCCGGATATTATATTAGTCGGGGAAATGCGGGATCTGGAAACGATCTCGACTGCGATTACCGCGGCGGAAACGGGACATTTAGTATTTGCGACATTACATACATCCAGTTCACCAACAACAATTGACCGCATTATTGACGTGTTCCCGCCCCATCAGCAAGGGCAGATTCGAATTCAGCTGGCAAACGTCCTGCAGGGGATTATCTCACAGCGTCTTTTTGTTAAAAAGGACGGGAAAGGCCGGGTCGCAGCAACAGAAATTTTAGTCGGCGTGCCGGCAGTAACGAACCTTATCCGAAACGAGAAGGTACATCAAATCCCAAGTGTCATGCAGACAAGCCGGGCACTCGGCATGCATACGCTTGAATCATGTATACAAGGTTTAGTTTCGGAGGGGAAAATTTCACTTGAGGAAGCACGGCCGTATTTGAATGTGGGTGAGTACATTTGACCGTTTTTAAATACAGTGGACGTTCCAAAACAGGTGCGTTAAAAAAGGGAACGATCCAGGCAGCGAATAAAAATAACGCGATTCTCAAACTTCGCGAACAAGGGATAAACCCGCGGGAAGTGGAAGAGTCGACAAGCATCCTCCATAAGGATTTGAGTATCGGTGGAGGTATCAAAAATCAAGACTTTGTTATTTACTGCCGCCAGTTTGCGACACTCATTCGTGCCGGTATTTCAATTGTAGAAGCCACGAATATACTTGCCCGTCAGTCGACAAGCAAGCTGCTGAAAAAGGCACTTGAAGAGGTAGAAGAAGACGTGCGGACAGGGACTGCCTTTTCACAGGCAATTGCAAAGCATCCAAAAGTATTTCCAGATTTATTTATCAATATGATGCGGTCAGGCGAGGCAACCGGTAATATCGATGAAACATTGGACAGACTTGCCAATACATTTGAAAAGCAGTTTCGGATTAAAAAGAAGGTACAGTCGACGATGACATATCCGGCGATCCTGCTGCTGATTACGATCGGGGTTGTCTTCTTCCTGTTGATTTACATCGTGCCAACCTTTGTCCAAACGTTTGATGAGATGGGGGCGGAGCTGCCGCTGATTACCGTTATTACGGTGAAAATCAGTGACTGGCTCACAAGCTTTTGGTGGCTCATTTTAATAGGGATTTTAGGCGCGGTAATAGGATTTAACTCGCTTTATAAAAAGAATAAAAAATTCAATTATTTAGTTCATTACTCAATGCTGCGGCTGCCTATATTTGGACCATTGTTACAGAAAACAGCTATTTCCAGGCTGACACGCACGCTGTCTTCGCTATTCAGCAGTGCCGTGCCGATTTTACATGCCATTACAATTTCCGAGCGGGTAAGCGGAAACCCGGTCATCAGTGAAGTCATGATTGAGGCAAGAGAAAGCCTAGAAAAAGGTAGCACGCTAACCGAGCCACTGCAAAAAAGCTGGCTGTTCCCGCCGCTTGTGACGAGCATGACGCAGATCGGGGAATCGACAGGGTCGCTTGACTATATGCTCGAGAAGATCGCCGATTTCTACGAAGAGGAAGTCGATCGTGCCGTAGATACGCTGAAATCGTTGATTGAGCCCGCAATGATCTTATTTTTGGCCATTATAGTCGGCACAATTGTAGCAGCCATTATGCTACCGATGTTCAGCCTTTATGAACAAATGTAAGGTTTTTATTAAAAATAAGGATAATAGATTGCAAGTTAATTAAGGAAAAATGACTGGACGTTTGTAAGGAGGCATCAAAGCAATTTTGACGTCCGTACACAACAAAAAAACAAAGAATCAAAAAGAGGAGGTATTTTCATATGTTTCAACAAATGAAAAAACGTATTAAAAATGAAAAAGGTTTAACACTTATTGAGCTTTTAGCTGTAATCGTAATCTTGGCGATTGTCGCAGCAATTGCTATTCCTGCGATTGGAAACATTATTAACAACTCACGAGATAAAGCAATATTATCGGAGGCTACAAACGTAATAGCTGGAGCTAAATTAGCAAAAATAGATGGAGTATGTGGAGAGGGTTCTACTAAACCTTGTACAAATACAACTACTGATATAGGAAAATATATTGAGGGTGTCAAAGGGACATTTACTACTTACTATGATGGAACAGAATGGGTTATAACATATGGTGAGATGTCTAAAATTAGTAGTGGTGGTAAATTCAACGGTATGCAATCCTTAACTTTAATTAAAGAATCTGTAATAAAAAATGCACTCGATAAAGGTAGTTACAGTGCATCAACCCCAGCGACTTAAAAAGTTAGTAATTCATCGAACCCCCAACCCCTAGCAGGTTGGAGGTTCCATTGAGTGATTAACACTATATTCTAGCAGACTAACACGAAAGAACAGGAGGCCCGACTATGCTGAAATTATTAACACCAAGAAAGAAATCCCATGTCAGTATTGAGCTGAATGATTATGTACTGCGGGCACTTGTGGCGAAGGGGCCGGATCTAACGCAGGCAGAGTGTTTTGATATCCCGCTAGCGCAGGGAGTTTTGCAGGATGCGGCGATAATGGATGAGATGAGCCTGTTTGAGATTGTGAAGGCAAATGTGGCGCAGTGGGGCGGGAAGCGGCAGCATGTGCGCTTTTTTGTGCCGGATACGTCCGTTTTATTGAAGACAATCGAGCATCCGGATGATTTGACGGACATAAAGGATTTGCGTGGCTATGTTCAGCTGGAGGTTGGGCATTCCATTCATCTGCCGTTTCAGGAGCCGCTTGTTGATGTGTATGATCCGAATCCGGAAGATGGGAAAGCCGTATTATTTGCGGCGCCTCCGGAAGAAGTGCGGAAGTTAATGGGCATATTACTTGATAACCATTTATCACCTCAGGTTGCGGATATCCGCGCGCTGGCGAATTTACGTCTTTTGGCATCACTTGACTTGATCAATGATCACAAAACATATTTGATCGCGGATTGGTCAATTAATGAATTATCTATTTGTATCTATTCGGAGGGGCATGTAGAGTTTCTTCGTTATCAGGCGATCGAAACGGATTTAGAGAAATGGCAGACGGAACATGACGGAGAGAATGAATATGATATTTCGTTTACATATAAAGGCAATCTCCAGGATTACCTGATGATTGTAACGGACCAAGTGCTGGAGCTCGACCGAATGATGAATTTCTTTAAATTTTCTCTACATAAAGGTGAAAAATCAGTGGATGAGATTATTATTTTAGGGGACAATCCGCTGCTTTCCAATATTACGGAGTTTTTGGCGCAGAATTTTGACAACCCGATTATCGAAGTAAATGATGTCCTTATTGGCAAGAAATATCCAGGCTTTCAGGCGAAGCATGCGTCTCTCATCGGCCTTGCGTTAAAGGGGGAGACTGTATGAGTATGATTCCTGATATTAACCTGATGCCGAATTCCGAACAGGAAGACGGCCAATCCAAGCTGTTTTTCATCTTGCTTGGAATACTTGTCATCATCATGCTTGCGGTTATGTCATGGCTGTATTTTACGGCGAAGGCAGACGTGACAAATTTAACAAAAGAGGAACAGGCACTTCAAAGCGAACGAGATGCCCTGCAGTCAGAGTTATCTACTTTACAGGGGGCAGCACAAGGCTCTGTAGAGGAGTCACTTGCGTTTATTGAGCATATTTCTTATCCAGTGACGCCGCTCATTGATGAAACGAAAAATTTATTGCCGGAGAATACATACTTGCGTGATTACTCCTTTGGGGAATCGGCGGTGACGTTCTCTGTCGATTTTGAAACATTGAATGCCGTATCGACTTATATTAGCCGGCTTGAGGGCAGTCCGTACTTCCTGGATGTGCAGGTAGGAACAATTGAAGAATTCGAGCTTGGTGCTGAAGGGGAAGAGCGAAATGACGAAGTACGGTTCAGCGAGGTACCTCGTTATACGGTAGAGGTAACACTCGCTATCAGTAACGCGCAATTGGTTGCCGGGGGTGAATTATAATGCAGCTTTCCAGCAGTAAATACTCAGGGCCGCTTTTAGTGACAGCGCTTGTTTTGGCAATATTGTTTGCGCTATATTATTATGTCGTACTGCCGAAACAGGACGAAGCGGAGGCGAAGCAGAATGAGGTCAATACTTTACATAGCGACATCTCCACAATGAAGGAACAGCTAGCCCTTATAGAGGAGGGCGGCAACAGCAGCGTCCATAATGAATTTGCCATCCGTAAAAAGTTGCCGGCAAGCCGTGAGATTGACCAGCTCCTTCTATCATTTGAGGAGATTGAGTATGTATCGAATTCCCGTATTGTAGGCATCAGTTTTAATAATTACGATGATCTTGTTTCTGCATCAGGGCTTGCCGATCCGAATGCAGCAAGCGAAACAGAGGAAACTTCAGGAGAGGCATCGGCCGGCGGTACTGTCGATGAATCGGCTGCTAAGGAAACAGACAAGCAAGAAGAGGTTCCTATATCGACAATGTCGGTTGAAGCACTGCCTGCAAATTTAAAATTAATTACATTTCAAATAGATATTGAATCACCGGATGATGAGGAGCTGCAGCAGTTTATCAGAGAAATCGAACAGATGGAACGGGTCATGCATATTGATACAATCGAATACTCGCTGCCGGGTGAGGAAGATATGCTGACAGAAGAGGGTTCCACGATTACGTCAGCGAGCATCCAGGTGACGACGTTCTATTTTGAATAAGAGGTCATAAGATGGAAATTGTTTATAGTATCTTTATTGCGTTATTCGGTCTTGTGCTCGGGTCATTTTATAATGTCGTCGGGCTGCGGGTGCCAAAGGGAGAATCAATCGTGAATCCGCCTTCCCACTGCACGAGTTGTGACCGCAGACTGAAGGCTTTTGAATTAATCCCGGTTCTTTCATATGTAATGCAGGGAGGAAAGTGCAGAGGGTGTGGGGCAAAGGTATCGCCGATTTACTGTATAACGGAAATTGCGACCGCTGCTTTATTTGTAGGAAGCTATTTAACGTTTGGTTTTACAGCAGAGCTGGCCGTGGCCCTTTTGTTTATATCGCTTCTCGTAATCATTAACGTTTCAGACATGGCGTACATGCTGATCCCAAATAAGATTCTTTTATTTTTCCTGCCGCTTATAGTCATCGCGCGGATTGTTTCGCCGCTTGATCCGTGGTGGGATAGCCTGCTAGGAGCAGTGGTGGGATTTGGCATATTACTGCTCATTGCCGTTATTTCGAAAGGCGGTATGGGCGGCGGCGACATCAAGCTATTTTTTGTGCTCGGGCTTGTCCTAGGCACCGTCAATACACTTTTAACGCTTTTCTTAGCTTCACTTATCGGGATGGTTACGGGAATGATTATTCTAAAGGTGCGCGGACAGGGAAGAAAGACGCCGATTCCGTTCGGGCCATCGATTGCGCTCGGGGCTGTCATCACCTATTTTTATGGGGCGGACTTGATTGAATGGTACTGGCAGCTATTTTAAAAGAGAAGCTCATTATATCGGTTAAAACCCTTGGTCATTCCAATTATGGATAGCCAAGGGTTTTAAAATTTGTAAGGTTATACTGATAAATGTCTGCTCTATCGGAAAATCGCAGAGGTTCCTATCTAATACCGGTCCACCATTTCCGGCTCATTGACAGATTTAATATATTCTTCTTCTTCGTCACGCGTGAATTCCGTGTAGGTGGTGATTAAATCTTCATCGTATATTATTTTCAGCCGGGAATATTGTTTTGCGGTACCATTTAGCAATTGGGCTTGCTGGGTTGCGGAAAGGTAGCCGTTTGCTGTGTCTCCGCGCACTGCCGTTAAAATCAACCGCCGTGCTGAGATGCCGCCTGTTAAATTGATGTTTGAACCAACCCCATACATGAGCATATCCTGCTTCGTATAGAAAAATCCTTTAATTTTCGAAGCATTGGCTTGGTTGCTGTTCACCGATAAATTGTACATATCGATATTGCCGTTTGCAAAAACAATCATTGTACTATTTTCATCCACACCTTGAATCGTGCTTTCTGAAATATCGACTTTGCCTTGTACATAAAGAATAGCATCAGCCTTCAAATTGACATTGGTGATTGTTAAATCGCCATAAACATAATATGTGCCTTTTAATGTAATGTCTTTTCTATCGGTTTTGGTGCCTCCATTGATTGTCATACTGCCGAATTTAAAGGTATTACGATCTACCAGCCTTGTTCCTGTCCGTTCCTGCTGTTCCCATTCCACACAAACTTTTTCCTTCCAAATCGGCCAAAGAATCCATTTATCTTCTTGCTTAATACAAACATTTTCATAATAAGTATAGGTTTCTTGTACTTTTTCAGTGGCTGTACTGCTTACAAATACTGCATCCTTTTTTCCGTAACTTCTCGTTGGATGGTTTGTAGTAGTGATCTCTAAGTTATTCGTATAATTCGCCTTGTTGGAACTTGCATTGTATCTATCCAAAATCTTTGTAGTAATTTCCACCGTATCCTGTGGAACAGAGCTTTTTGTGATGACGCTTATCGCAGGGCTGTTGAAGAATAGATTGGATATTGCCGTCTGTCCGGCAGCGGTCGCCGTATCAAACTTTGTATAATACCCGGCTTTGCTAAGGTTCGTCCCGTTAATATGGTTGTTATAATCCTGGAATTTATTCAAATCATACACGGCTCTATTTTCTTTGCTGAAAATGACTTTTGGCGTCACACTGCCTGGGCTGGCTGTTAATTTAGCCCTCACACTGGGCTGCCATATAGCGGTACTGCCGCTGAACCAAGTGGCATTGCTTGAAATGATTAAATCATTATCTGTTTTAATATCGCCTTGGATTTCTACGCCGCCATGTAAATATAAGTTTCCGCCGTTATTGGTGGAAAGGGCATAACGCAATTGATCGGGAATAGCATCTGTACCAATGATAACTTTTGCTGTCGTTACTCTTTCTTTTCCATCTACTAAACCTGTGCTGATAATAGGGACTTGTTTTTTTAGCTCCTGCAGTATTTTTGTTCCGTCATCTTTTTCAGTGTAGACATTTTGAATGTTCTTTACATCTATACATACCGTTGTATTTCCTGTGTCTCCCGGAATTTTGATGCCTCCCCCCGTACAGCTCAACTCACCCGATGTAATAGTTTCATTTAATTTTGCCTGGAACTGCGCCTTTCCGATATTTCCTGAAAGGACATAGTTTCCAAGCTCGGCTTGCAGGCTGTCGACCATAAATTCAATGCCTTTATCCGCCAGGTCAGTAGCTTGTACGATATCTTCCCGGGTATTGTTCTTTAAAATGCCGTTTGTCGTCAAGGTAATCAAACTTAATCCGAGAATGGTAAAGATGAGGATGGTGCCTATTGCTATTAATAAAGAATATCCGTCGTCATTTTGTAAATATTTTCTCAAGTTTTCACCCCCCTCCAATAGACTCATTTTGAAGTGAGAATAGGCTGGATTTCATTAATGAACGTTTGTTGTTTTGAAATTTCCTTGTTCCCTCTTCTATAGGTACTTTGCAATGCAACAGTCACTTTATATAAATTTGTGCTATCTGGATTTCCTTCTATATAAGAGCTAGGCAAAATTTTGATATCCGTATGGGCAATGGCATAAACCTCATCCAAAATATAAAGCTTCGTCACATTGTTGCTAGTTTTGAAGCCAATCGGTTGTAAAGTAGCATTGCATGCCGCTGCTGTCACCAATACACCTTCCTCATTCTTTTGACATTTCCGCAAGTCGTTTGTCACTTCGATATAGCTATCACCTTTTCCATTTGTCACGTTCCGAATAATGTGAGTCTGCTTTGTTGAATAAAGCGCTTTAATGAATTTGCTTACAATAATATCTGCCTCATCCCTTACCATCGTTTCCTGCTGGATTATCCGGTTATGCTCGATCGTTTTTGTAATGAGCGAAAAAACGAAAATAGAGAGAATCGATAACAGGACAATACTTGCCAAAAGCTCAATCAACGTTAAACCTTTTTCATTTTTTAGGTGTTTATTCAAGGGAAACATATCCTTCCGAAGAGCCTTTGATTTTCCCATCAGGCGCAGTAACGGTGACGACTACCTTGATTAAATTAAGGCTTTTTTCCGAGTAACGTATCTTTCCGCTGGATGGTGAAACGTCACTTTGTGAGGCCTTATAGGAAACCATATATGTCTTCTCATTCATCGCTATCGCTAAAGGAGGCCTCTTTTTAATGGGATCCTTTTCAGTGGTATCGATAAAGTAATCGTTCATATTAGTAATGGCAGGTTTTTTTGTAAAAGTTTCCGATTGCAGTTTTGCAAGGGCTGCATCCGCCAAATTGATCGTGACAAGTTTCTCATTATTATGGACTGAGGCTTTATTTGCCTGAATAAAAAGTTGTGCAAAGCTTATAAGTACAATGGAGACTATAGCTATTGAAGCGACTAGTTCTATTAAACTAATCCCATTCTCGTTTTTTATTATTTTCAATGAAAAGCTCAACTCCTTGTTTAAAAATGTCAAATAAAGTCTATATGATAACAAGATAGTTTAATTTAGTAATATATTTCGCGAACAATTTTTCCTCTTTATGTAAATCTATATTCTTGCTTTTTGTTACATATTTATGATGGATTTCTATTACAGTTCATTTAAAAAATACCTTTTAAAAAATATTTAAAACATACATAAAAGCGTTTGTTGTTTTTAATAGTCAGAATATTCGGTTTTACTGTATTGCATCGCACTTTCCTTAAACATGTGTACTAGCTGCACGTTCCGCCTGAGGAGCCTATTATATTCGCCTTGATGAAACTAATAGACAATGAACAAAGATAGAGGAGGATATGAGAATGAAAACAAAACTGATTTTATTCGCTTTTATTGCAGGTCTGCTCATGTATATCATTTCGCCGCTGACTAATATTCCGACTGAAAATGCGTATGCTGATCAGGAAAATACCGGTTCGACCATTGCCGGTATAGAAGTTGACGGGTTAGAAAGGGATGAATTAAAAAAGACGCTTACTAAAGCGATTGACCAATGGCTGAATAAGCCAATGATTGTTTCGGGGAATGACAGCTCGCTGAACATTGATAAAATCAATATTCAATTTGATATTGATGGTACTATTTCTCTCTATGAATCTAAGGCAAAGCAAAAGTGGTACGCCTTTTGGAAAGATGAAAAAATATTCCACCTGCCTCTTGAGATAGTACTGAATGAAAGTGTGAAAGAGGAACTCGCTACAATAGCAGGATGGGATACAGAAGAAACGTACGCAAAGATTCTACATCATGCTGCTTATCTAAAAACAGGGGAAGTCGAAGCAGTCGCAGGAGATACATCCATTTTAGAAGCAAATCGGATAGCTCTTGCGATAGAAGAAATTCCTGAAACGGCTTTCGGTACATATGATATTGCTGCTATATTGAATGACCGGGTGATTGGGCCGGGGGAAACATTTTCCTTCATTCAGGCACTCGGGGAAAACAATGAGATTGGAAATACAGAAGCACTTCAATTTATCGCTTCTGTTATTTATCAAACTGCTCTGCAGATCAACTCGGAAATTGTAGAGCGCCACTCGCAGCATGAAATACCGGTGTATCTTGAGCCGGGAATCGAGGCAGCGGTTACTAGCAGCGGGGACAAGGACCTGAAATTCATTAACCGCCTAGCAACACCTATTAAGCTGAAGCTTTCAGTGGAAGCACAGCAATTAAAAGTGGAAATGTATACAACGCAGCAGGAAGAACCTGTGGCGACAAGGGTGGTGCGCGATGAAGAAATCAAACCACGGACAATTATCCGTTATTCAAACGAATTGGCAGTTGGACAAGTAAAGGAAGTCCAAAAAGGTAAACAAGGTCTGCGTGTTTCGGTATACCGGGCAATAGACGGAGTCGAGGAGCTCGTCAGCCGGGATTATTATCCACCGGTAAATCGTGTGTTATTGGAGTCAGCACGCCAATTGCAGACACAGCAGCCTGCCGAGAGCGATCCGGATCTGCAGATGGATCTGGATGGTGACGGATTAGCGGATGTGGAGTCAAAGGATGATGAGAAAAACGTACCTGTAAAACAAGAGGAAGAAGGTACAGAGAATAACAATAAAGATGAAAATCCAAAAAAGAATCAAGATAAAGAAGTAAAGATAGATGAAGATGGAAATCCAATATTGCCCCCAGGCAGCTACTACGATAAAGGCGGCAACTTGATTACACCGTAGAAAGGGGAGACCAGGCATGAGAGCGGCAAATCGTAAGCGGATAGGTGACTTGCTGTTAGAGGCAGGCGTTATAACCGAAGCGCAGTTAACATATGCACTTGAAAATAAAAGTCGGAATGAGAAATTAGGGGATTTCCTGATTAAGGAGAATATTTTGACAGAGCAGCAGCTCATTGAGGTTCTAGAAGTACAACTGGGCATTCCCCATGTTTCACTGAATCAAATTCCGATTGATCCGGAGCTTTTGCAGCTTATACCGGCTGAACTGGCAAAACGGGCACAGCTTATCCCGATCCGCCGAGAGAAAAACAAGCTGTTCATCGCCATGGCTGACCCGATGGACTACTTTGCAATCGAAGAAGTGCGGATGGCAACAGGGTACCAAATTGAACCGACAATTGCGGCAAAAGACGATCTGTACCGGACGATTACAAAGTATTACGATTTGCAGGAATCGATGGAAGCGGCATTATCGGATATGCAGGCCAACCTGCCGGATGCCCAGCAGGAAATCAGGGATGAGGATTCGCCGATTGTCCGCCTTGTGAACCAAATTATCGCAAACGGCATAGCGCAGCGGGCATCAGATATTCACTTTGACCCACAGGAAACGGAATTCAGAGTGCGTTACCGTGTAGACGGCGTGCTGCGTACGGAGCGTTCTTTGCCGAAGCATATGCAAAATATGATGACCGCCCGTGTGAAAATTATGGGGAATTTAAATATCACGGAAAGCCGGATTCCACAGGATGGCCGTATGAAGATTACGGTGAATTTTCGCCAGATCGACATCCGGTTATCAACACTTCCGACAGTGTATGGTGAAAAAATCGTTATGCGTATTTTGGACTTAGGCAACGCACCGAATGATATCGGGCAAATCGGTTTTTCACCTGAGAATGCAGAGCGCTTCAGCCGCATCATTAACCGTCCAAACGGAATTTTTCTCATTACAGGACCAACTGGTTCGGGGAAATCCTCTACCCTTTATACTGCTTTATCTGAGTTGAATAAGGAAGGGATTAATATTATTACGATTGAAGACCCTGTCGAATACCAAATGACTGGCATTAATCAAATCCAGGTGAAAGAGGAAGTTGGTCTGACATTCGCAGCAGGACTTCGCTCGATCCTGCGTCAGGACCCGGACATTGTCATGATCGGGGAAATCCGGGATTTGGAGACAGCGCAGATTGCGATACGTGCATCTCTGACAGGCCACCTTGTGCTCAGTACATTGCATACGAATAATGCAGTCGAGTCTATTTCACGTCTGAAGGATATGGGCATTGAACCATTTCTTATTTCCTCATCGTTAGTAGGGGCGATGGCACAGCGTCTCGTACGGAAAATCTGCCGGGACTGCTCAACAGAGGTAACAGCGACAGAACGGGAAAAAGAGATTTTTGGAGAAAATGGGCTGTCCGTTGAAACGGTTCATAGAGGACGGGGGTGTGCTGCCTGTAATAACACCGGCTACCGAGGGCGTATAGCGATCCATGAAATCCTGCCTGTTGACCGAGAGTTAAAAGAACTGATCTTTTCCCAAGTCAGCGGCAATGCGTTCCGTGACTATATGAAGAAAAAAGGCTACAACACATTGCTGCAAGACGGGCTTTTAAAAGTTTTGAGCGGCATTACAACAACCGAGGAAGTACTGCGTGTAGCAATGGCGGAATAGGAAGTGATGAAATGACGAACAGCCTGGAAATCAGAGAGTTATTATTACGTGCCTATGAACAAAAGGCATCCGATCTGCATGTTACGGTCGGCGTGCCGCCTGTATACCGTGTTAATGGAAGGCTTATGCAATACGGCGAGACACCCGTTACCCCGGATATGGTAAATAAAATGGTCCGTGACATTTTGCCGCAGCCGAAAATAGAAGAGTTCGATGAGAAAGGTGAGACAGATTTTGACTATACACTGGAGGGCTACTGCCGTTTCCGTGTAAATGCCTACCATCAGCGGAATGCAGGTGCGATTGCCGCCCGGCTTATATCGAGCAATATTCCGACGATTGAGTCACTCAATATGCCACAGATACTTTATGAGCTGGCCGAGAAACCGCAGGGGCTTATTTTAGTGACAGGTCCGACCGGTTCCGGAAAATCAACGACACTCGCAGCGATGATCAACTATATTAATGAAAATAAAGCAAAGCATATTATTACGCTCGAAGATCCGATCGAATATGTACATCACCATAAGAAATCGATCATTAATCAGCGCGAAGTGGGAACAGATACGGCAAGCTTTGCGAATGGCCTGCGGGCATCTCTCCGGCAGGACCCTGATATTATTCTTGTTGGAGAAATGCGGGATCTGGAGACGATTTCAACAGCAATTACTGCGGCGGAAACGGGGCATTTAGTATTTGCAACACTTCATACATCGAGTGCACCAACAACGATCGACCGCATTATCGATGTATTCCCGCCTCATCAGCAGGGGCAGATCCGAATTCAGCTGGCAAATGTTCTGCAGGGAATTATCTCGCAGCGTCTCTTTACAAAAAAAGACGGGAACGGACGGGTCGCAGCGACGGAAATACTTGTCGGCGTGCCGGCAGTGACAAATCTCATTCGGAATGAAAAGGTATACCAAATTCCGAGTGTCATGCAGACAAGCCGGGCGCTCGGCATGCATACGCTTGATTCCAGCATCCAGCGATTAATTTCCGAGGGCCAGATTTCACTTGAGGAAGCGCGGCCGTATTTGAATGTAGGTGAATACTAATGACCGTTTATAAATATAGGGGACGCTCGAAAAGTGGTGCATTAAAGAAAGGGATTATTCAAGCTGCCAACAGAAATGTCGCGATTGACCAGCTGCGTGAACAGGGAATCAATCCACGCGAAGTTGAAGCATCAAAAAATATATGGCATAAAGACCTGAATATCGAGCGGCCTGTCAAAAATCAGGATTTTGTTATTTACTGCCGCCAGTTTGCGACACTTATTCGTGCCGGTATTTCGATTGTAGAGGCAACGAATATCCTTGCCCGCCAATCTACAAGCAAGCCGCTGAAAAAGGCGCTTGAAGAGGTGGAAGGAGACGTAAGAAAGGGGATTGCTTTCTCCCAGGCTATTGCCAAACACCCAAAAGTGTTTCCGGATTTATTTATTAATATGATGCGTTCCGGGGAGGCGACCGGCAATATCGACGAGACGCTCGAACGCCTTGCCAATACATTTGAAAAGCAGTTCCGGGTTAAAAAGAAGGTACAGTCCACACTGACCTATCCGGCGGTATTGCTGCTGATCACAGTTGGTGTCGTCTTCTTTCTATTGATTTATATTGTGCCGACCTTTGTCCAAACGTTTGATGAGATGGGGGCAGAACTGCCGCTTATTACTGTCATTACGGTAAAAATCAGTGATTGGCTTTTGCGCTTTTGGTGGCTGCTGCTTCTGATTATCATTGGAGCGGTAATAGGCTTCAATTCGCTTTACAGGAATAATAAACGATTTCATTATCTAGTTCATTATTTTCTGCTCCGTGTGCCGATATTTGGTCCATTGCTGCAGAAAACGGCTATTTCCAGGCTGACACGTACGCTGTCTTCCTTATTCAGCAGTGCCGTGCCGATTTTACAGGCAATTACGATTTCCGAGCGGGTCAGCGGCAACCCGATTATCAGTAAAGTGATGATTGAAGCAAGAGAAAGCCTTGAAAAGGGGAGCACCTTGACCGAGCCGCTGCAAAAAAGCTGGCTGTTCCCGCCATTAGTTACAAGCATGACGCAGATCGGAGAATCGACAGGGTCTCTTGATTATATGCTCGAGAAAATTGCCGACTTCTATGAAGAAGAAGTCGATCGGGCGGTGGATACGCTGAAATCACTCATTGAACCGATGATGATTTTGTTGTTAGCCGTCATCGTAGGCTTTATCGTTGCTGCCATTATGCTTCCGATGTTCAGTCTTTATGAACAGATGTAAAAATCACAATGCTGTCTAGTTTGTTTGAATGCTGATTGTAATGTAAAGGGGTGCCAATCGGGCGTTTTGTAAGGAGGCATCAAAGAACTTGGCGTCCGTACAAAATAAATAACTACCATTAGAAAGGAGATGCAGTAAATATGCTACAGCAAATGAAGAAACGTATGAAAGACGAAAAAGGGTTAACATTAATTGAACTCTTGGCAGTAATTGTAATCCTGGCAATCATTGCGGCGATTGCCATCCCGGCGATAGGAAATATTATTGATAATTCCCGTGTGAAAGCAGCAAAGGCAGACGCAGTAAATATTTTAAATGCCGCCAATATGTACTTTACGGATGAAGGGGCGGGAAAAACAACTGCTGACAAAGAAGCCCTGAAAACTTATGTAGATAATTGGGGGACTTTTAAAGATGATACTGAGGTTAAAGTAACCAACGAATCTCCGAATAAGCTAACAGGTACAGCTACTTTATCCAGCGGGGAAACAATAACTTTCAAGGGTGCAACCATTGAAGACATTAATGAGGCAGATGTGGAACCAGGTGATACAATTTCAGGATCTCAACCTTAGAGGTATCCACTCACAGAACACCTAACTATAGTTAGGTGTTCCATTGAGTGACTGATAACTCGCAATAAGAGAAAGCTAGATAGGGAGGCCTTGTATGTTCAGTATATTCGGTAGTAAGAAGAACGCCCATGTCAGTCTGGAGCTGCATGACTACGTGCTCCGTGCGCTTGTAGCGAAAAGCGCGGATCTCGGACAGGCGCAATGCTTTGACATTCCATTGCCGGAAGGACTCGTACAGGAAGGAATGATTATAGACGAAATGGGTCTGTTTGAAATTGTAAAGGCACATATTGATGATTGGAATGCGAAGCGGCAGAATGTAAGGTTTTTCGTGCCTGATACGTCCGTTTTGCTAAAGGCTATTGAGCATCCGGAAGACCTCAACGATCAGAAGGAGCTGCTCGGCTATGTTCAACTGGAGGTAGGCCATACCATTCATCTTCCGTTTGAAGATCCTCTTATAGATGTGGTGGATAGGGATTCAGACGATGGAGAAGCAGTCATTTTCGCAGCGCCATCAGAGGAAGTACGCAAATTCATGGATATTTTATCGGACAACCACTTAAAGCCCAAGGTGGCAGATATCCGTGCACTTGCCAACCTGCGACTTTTGGATTCTTTAGGTCTACTCAGTAATAGCAGAACATATCTCATTGCCGATTGGTCGATCAATGCCTTATCCATCTGTATCTACTCATATGGAAATGTGGAATTCCTAAGGTTTCAAACGATTGATACGGATCTTGAAGAGTGGCAGTTCACGAGGGAGAATGAGAACGATTATGATGTTTCTTTCCATTATGAAGGGGATCTGCAACATTATCAGAGTACGGTAACAGATCAAATTCTAGAGCTCGACCGGATGATGAGTTTCTTCAAGTTTTCATTACATAAGGGAGAGAAGTCAGTGGATGATATTATTGTTTTAGGTGATAACCCGCTGCTTTCCAGTATTGCAGCATTTTTAGCGGAGAATTTTGAAAATACGATTATTGAAGTGAACGATCTCCTCATCGGGAAAAAGTATCCTGGCTTCAAGGCCAAGCATGCCTCATTAATCGGCCTTGCCCTCAAGGAGGATAACCTATGATTCCAGATATAAATCTTCTGCCGAATACAGGACGAGACGAAGAGCGATCGAGGATACAGTATATCATTCTTGGTATTATAGTCTTTCTTTTGCTTGCGTTTCTCTCGTGGATGTATTTTTCTGCCAGAGCAAATGTAACCAATCTGACGAACCAAGAACAAACCCTTCAGGCAGAATATGATACAGTACAAAAAGAGCTGGAAGAGCTGCAAGGCGCTGAACAGGGGTCAATTGAGGAGTCTTTAACATTTATTGAACAAATATCATACCCAGTGACACCGCTTATCGGGGAAACACAAGTACTGTTGCCGGAAAATACATACCTGCGCAGTTTTTCATTTGACCAAACTGCTGTTCATTTTACGATTGATTTTGAAATATTGAATGCCATTTCCACTTTTATCGAACGCCTTGAGCAAAGCCCTTACTTTCTCGATGTACAGGTAGGCGAAATTGCGAACTTTGAAATTGGACAATCAACGGACGAGAAGGATATGGAGGAAAGATTTAACGAACTTCCACGCTATACAGTAGAGATGACGGTACTGATTGATCCGGTATATGTATCTACAGGAGGTGGAGTGTAATGCAGCTTTCTGGTGGCAAAAATTCGGGACCCCTTCTCATAACGGCTCTTATACTGGCTCTTTTATTTGCAGTGTATTACTATGTCGTTCTGCCAAAACAGGAGGAAGCAACAGAAAAACAAAATGCTGTAAACCATTTAACGAGTGAAACAGCAACGATGAAAGATCAGATTGCTTTGATTAAGGAAAATAGAAATGATGAGGTAGACAGTGGGCTTATAATACGCCAAAAGCTTCCTGCCGATCGGGAAATCGATCAACTCCTCCTTGCTCTTGAGGAGGCAGAATATGTTTCAGGCTCACGTATACTTACTATTACCTTTAATAATTATGATAATCTCGTTTCAGAATCGGGACTTCTCGATCCGAATGCACCAACCGGGGATGAACAGGCAGATGGGGCAATGGAGGAAAGTGAGCGTGACGAGACAACAGACAATAGTGAAACAAATGAAAACATTGAAGATAAGGGGACACCTGAAAGTGATCAAACGGGCGGAACAGCTGTCGGGGAGACAGAGCAGGAGGCGGTTCCTGTATCGACGATGTCGGCTGAAGCACTGCCTGCAAATTTAAAATTACTTACATTTCAAGTAGACATTGAATCACCAGATGATGAGCAGCTGCAGCAGTTTATGAAAGAAATCGAACAGATGGAACGGGTTATGCATATTGACACAATCGAATACTCGCTGCCGGGTGAGGAAGATGCGCTGACAGAAGAGGGAGATAAGGTTGTCTCAGCGAGTATTCAGGTGACGACATTCTACTTTGAATAAGAGGACATCATATGGAAATTGTTTATAGTATCTTTATTGCGTTATTCGGCCTTGTGCTCGGATCGTTTTATAATGTTGTCGGACTGCGGGTGCCAAAGGGAGAATCAATCGTGAACCCGCCTTCCCACTGTACGAGCTGTGACCACAGATTGACAGCTTTAGAATTAATCCCGGTTCTTTCATATGTAATGCAGGGCGGAAAGTGCAGAGGGTGTGGGGCAAAGGTATCGCCGATTTACTGTATAACGGAAATTGCGACCGCTGTTTTATTTGTCGGAAGCTACCTGAAATTTGGTTTTACAGCAGAGCTGGCTGTGGCCCTTTTGTTTATGTCACTGCTTGTAATCATCAATGTATCAGATATGGCATACATGCTGATTCCAAATAAAATCCTGCTGTTTTTCCTGCCGCTTCTAATGATATCGCGGATTGTTTCGCCGCTTGATCCGTGGTGGGATAGCCTGCTAGGAGCAGTGGTGGGATTTGGCATATTACTGCTCATTGCCGTTATTTCGAAAGGCGGAATGGGCGGAGGAGATATCAAGCTGTTCTTTGTCATCGGGCTTGTCCTAGGCAACGTCAATACGTTTCTAACGCTTTTCTTAGCTTCGCTTATCGGTATGATTGTGGGAATAGTCATTCTAAAGGTGCGCGGACAGGGAAGAAAGACACCGATTCCGTTTGGGCCATCGATTGCGCTCGGGGCAATTATTGCCTATTTCTACGGGGCGGAGCTTATCGAGTGGTATTGGCAGCTGTTTTAGGGAATCATTTGTATAAAGAAAAGAAAAGTGTAGAAAAAGCTGTGTTAGCAGCATTTCTACACTTTTTTCATGGGTACAAACCAATCGTTTATTTACAAAAAAAAGCCGATCTTTTTAGACGGATTCATAATTTGTTTCTGTCAGTAAAGCGAATCCACGTTTTACGGCATTTATATATTCAGAGACTACTTGCTGGGCAATGGCAGATTGCGGATTTAATGTTTCAAAGCCATGGTAGGCGCCGGGATAAAGATGGAACTCTACATCTACCCCAGCTTGTGCCAGCTTGGACACATAGGCAATCGTTTCATCCCGGAACGGATCTAATTGCCCGACGCATGTATATGTGTAAGGTAAATTTGAATAATCCGTCGCTCGGGCAGGGGCAGCATAGGGCGGGATTTCCTCTGTACCATGTAAATTACCCAAATACATTTTCCAGCCGGCCTCGTTTGCTTTTTGATTCCATATAAATCCTTCTTTAATTTCGTTGGATGAAGGGGAATTATTTCGGTCATCAATCATTGGATACAGCGGCATTTGGAAGTGGACCTTCGGGAAGGAACGATCCCTTGCCAGCAGTGTTAAAGCTGCCGTCAGCCCTCCGCCTGCACTGGCGCCGGCCACGCCGATTTTTTCTTTATCAATAGACAGGTGCTCCGCTTCATTTACCATCCAGCAAAGTGCACTATAACAATCTTCGATAGGAGCCGGGTATGGATGTTCAGGTGCTAACCGGTAATCGACAGAAACGACAATACACTCCGCCTGTGTGACGAATTTAGCGCAAAGATGATCATCTGCTTCAACGGTACCGAGCACATAGCCACCCCCATGTATCCACAGTAATCCGGGCAGGTTTCCTTGTGCATCTAATGGTTTATAAATACGGAGACGTACATCATTTTGGTCCGGTCCAACGATAATTTCCTCATAGATTTCAACGTCAGCAGACAGCTCAGGCAGCGGGGATGCCTGTTCTAGGCCTTGACGGATAGCCGGCATATATTCAGGCGTTAAATCAAAATCTTGAAAAGCATTTAAAGCAGTTAAAAATTCCGGATGGACTCTTCTCTTCATTTACAATTCCCCTTTACTTTTTATTCGTTAAAAAAGTAAACAAATTTCTCGGAAGCGTAGTATTTTAATTGTTTTTATTTGTTCACAATTAAAATACCATTCTATGTTATAATAAGTCAAACTAATATTCTGAAAATTGGAGTAAAAATTATATGCAATTGCTTATTCAATCAGGAGATCTGGGGCCAAAATGGTTCCATGTAGCTTTACGGACACTTACGATGCTTGCTGTGAGTGAAGAATTGGTAAAAAGCCATCATATAGCGGAAAACCTTGGAGAAGACCCTACATATATAAGAAAAATAGTAGCGCGTCTGGTGAAAAACGGGATGGTTTCAGCAATAGGAGGAAGGTATGGGGGATACCGCCTTCAGAAAAATGCGAACGCCATCTCTGTGAAGGATGTTTATATCGCCTTGAGCGACTATTCGGTGACGCCGTTTTATGTAGTGCCATCGACGGGGGTGGAATATTCCATTTCCCAAATCATTTCTAAAGCTGAGCAAGTATTTCAATCATCATTGGATCAGTATTCCATCCAAGATATACTTGATACAAAGAAAGACTGAAGGGAAAACAGTATTCTTTTAGTTGGACGTACCGGTAAACAGGAAGAACAGTGGAAGGTGAAGGAAGCAAAGATCAGTTGATTATCCAAGCTTTGCTTTGTGTCTATACATGGGCAGCCATCCCGAAGAGACGGTAACCGAATGCAGAGAACCAAGATTTTTGGAGACATCTATTCGTAAGTATAAATAATACAAAAACAGCGTTCATCTATTGGAGATGGGCGCTGTTTTCTGGTTCACGGGAGATTAATGTACCGTACGATATAAACCTACCACTTTACCTAAAATTTTCACTTGGTCCACTAGAATCGGGTCCATCGAAGAGTTTTCAGGCTGTAAGCGGAAGTGTGTTTTTTCCTTATAAAAGCGTTTAACAGTTGCTTCGTCGTCTTCTGTCATTGCTACAACGATATCGCCGTTGTTTGCTGAGGACTGCTGTTTTACGATGACATAATCGCCGTTTAAAATACCAGCTTCAATCATAGATTCACCCATAATCTCCAACATAAAAATGTGATCTTCGCTCGTGCCGTATGTATTAGGCAGCGGGAAGTATTCTTCTATGTTTTCGATTGCCGTAATCGGCGAACCAGCCGTTACTTTACCAATTAACGGAACGTGGATAACGCTCTGCTTATTAACAAGTACTGTCTCCTGGTCCAATACCTCAATAGCGCGCGGTTTTGTTGGGTCGCGGCGGATCAGTCCTTTGCTTTCAAGACGTGCTAAGTGCCCATGCACTGTGGAGCTTGAAGCAAGCCCTACTGCTTCCCCGATTTCGCGAACGGAAGGCGGATAGCCTTTAGAACGTACTTCATCTTTGATAAATGCCAAAATTGCTTCTTGCCGTTTAGATACCTTTGTCATAATTATTCACCTCTCTGCCAGAGTCTTTCCTTTTTAAATTAGAATAAGTATACCATATACGAACAAAAATGCAAACGTAAGTTCGAAATAAAGTGTTGACAAAAAACAAGTGTTCGCATTAAAATGAGAACATATATTCCGAACAAACATTCTACAAGGAGATGGTCGTATGAATTGGGTAAAGAAAAACAGCTATGTAAAGGTACTGTTAGGGGTAGCAGTTGCTTTTATCGCATACATATACATAACAGATGAGAAAATTGAGCAATACGAACATATTACAATCGAACATGGCGATACATTATGGTCGTTAGCAGATGAATATCGTGGTAAAATGTCTACGCAGGACTGGGTCACTTTCGTCCAAAAGGAAAACCAACTGTTTAAGGGTGCCTTGCAGGCGGGACAGAAAATTATCGTCCCTGTAGCGAAAGATTCAGTATATATAGCCAACCTCTCAGAGGAGGAGGCTGGCAATTCCATTAAAGTAGCGAGTGATCAAAAATGACAAAACCACAATCGGCTGTCGTATACTGCCGTGTAAGTACGACAAAAGAAACACAGGAAACATCTTTGGCAAGGCAGCGTGAGGAGTTAACCCGCTATGCCAAGGATCAGGGATTTAGTGTGGAAGCGGTCTTTGAAGATCAGCATAGCGGATATGATGTGGATCGTGAAGGCCTGCTGGAAATGCTGGATTTTATGAAGGAATCGAATATCCCTGTCCTATTCATCCAGGACGAGACGCGACTTGGGCGTGGAAATGCAAGGATGGCGGTACTCCATCTATTGATGAAACAGGAAGTCATTGTCTATTCACTAAATGAGGCGGGGCCATTATCACTGAATGAAATGGATACAATGCTTCTCGAAATCCTGTCTATCGTAGAAGAATACCAGCGGAAGCTGCACAATGCAAAAATCCGCAGAGGGATGAAGCGGGCTGTGGAAAGAGGCTACAGACCGGAGCTGAACCTCCGGGAACGCGGTAATTTAGAAGGCCGGGACCGTATCGAGGTACCTATTGGAGAGATCGTAAAATTGCGTGATAAGGGTATGACCTTTAAGGAGATTGCCAATACATTGCAGGGGCTGGGCTTTCAGGTAAGTAAAGCAACAGTCCATAGACGCTATATTGAATATATAGAGGAAGTTGAACGTCAACAAACAACAGAGCTGCCAAAATAGAGATGGCAGCTCTTTTTCGTATATAAAAAGAAAATAAAGCGCAATCGCTTGCACTTCCTGGCGTTTTCTCATACCTTTGTAGTAGTCGATTAAGAAAGGTGAGACGAAAATGTTATCAAAAGACAAAATGGATAGAATCAATGAACTTTCGAAAAAGAAAAAAGCAGGTACATTAACAGAAGCAGAAGCGAAAGAACAAACACAATTACGCAAGGAATATTTGGATACATTCCGCAGTACGATGCGTGATACGATCGAAAATGTAAAAGTAATCGACCCTGAAGGCAATGATGTGACACCTGAAAAGGTAAAAGAAGCAAAGAAAAACAAATTTTTAAACTAATTAATGATATAAGAGGGGGCTATTTTCTTTATAAAACTCCCTGTCTAGCTTCTTATAATTTAGTAGAAAAAGTATAGAATCCTATGATTTTTTCAATAGAGGGAACGTTATAAATCTCATTTATTGATATGTCACATTTGGCTAAAAAGTATAACATATTTATGGAAAAAACGTTGTATTCTTGAGCGTTTATGACTAAACTATATAAGAACAATATTAGTGCGAGAAAGGATGTCACACATGACACAATACGCGGATCTGTTAGCGATCAATGCTATCCGTACATTATCAATCGATGCAATTGAGAAGGCAAATTCAGGACACCCTGGTTTACCAATGGGCGCGGCGCCAATGGCCTATACATTATGGACAAAACAATTACGCCATAACCCACAAAACCCAAAATGGTATAACCGCGACCGCTTTGTATTATCAGCTGGCCATGGTTCCATGCTTTTATACAGCCTGCTTCATCTTGGCGGATATGGTTTAGAGATGGAAGAGATCAAAAACTTCCGTCAATGGGATTCTAAAACACCTGGTCACCCTGAATATGGCCATACAGTTGGGGTAGAAGCAACGACAGGTCCACTTGGTCAAGGGATTGCAATGTCAGTTGGTATGGCAATGGCAGAACGTCATCTTGCAGGAACATACAACAAAGAAGGACATGAAATTGTAGACCATTATACATTTGCACTTTGTGGTGATGGCGACCTTATGGAAGGTGTCGCATCGGAGGCAATCTCGCTTGCAGGCCACCTGCAGCTTGAAAAGTTAATCGTGCTTTACGATTCAAATGATATCTCCCTCGACGGCGATTTGGAGAAATCATTCTCTGAAAACGTGCAAAAGCGTTTTGAGTCAAATGGCTGGAATTACTTAAAAGTACAAGACGGTACAGATATCGATGCAATTAATAAAGCAATCGAGCAGGCAAAAGCAAACAAAGGCAAGCCAACATTGATCGAAGTGAAAACAGTGATCGGTTTCGGGTCGCCAAATAAATCCGGTAAATCTGAGTCTCACGGTGCACCACTTGGAGCTGACGAGGTACTACTAACGAAGGCAGCGTACGAATGGGCACATGAGCCATTCCACGTACCGGAAGAAGTATATGAGACGTTCAAAAATGCTGCTGAAGTACAAGGTGTACAGGCTGAAAGTGACTGGAATGCAAAATTTGAAGCATATAAAGCGGCTTATCCTGAACTAGCAGAGCAGTTTGTAAAAGCAATGAACAACGAATTACCAGCAGATTACGATGCTGAAATTCCTGTATACGAGGCAGGTAAATCTGTAGCAACCCGCTCATCTTCAGGAGATGTTATCAATGCATTAGCGAAAAAAGTTCCTTCCTTCTTTGGTGGTTCGGCTGACTTAGCGGGCTCGAACAAAACAACGATGAAAGGTGCTGGCGACTTCTCAGCAGACAACTATGCAGGCCGTAACATTTGGTTCGGTGTACGTGAGTTTGCGATGGGGGCTGCATTAAACGGTATGGCCTTACACGGTGGTGTCAACGTATTCGGCGGTACATTCTTCGTCTTCTCAGACTATGTACGTCCAGCTGTACGACTGTCAGCATTAATGGGCTTGCCGGTAACATATGTGTTCACACATGATTCAATTGCGGTTGGGGAAGACGGGCCAACACATGAGCCGATCGAGCATTTAGCATCATTACGTGCTATGCCAAATCTTTCAGTGATCCGCCCTGCCGATGCAAACGAATCAGCAGAGGCTTGGCGTATTGCTATCACAAGTAAATCAACACCAACTGTTTTAGTATTATCCCGTCAAAACTTGCCGGTAATCAATACACCAATTGAAACAGTACGTGATGGTGTTCAAAAAGGTGCTTACGTAATTTCACCAGCTACAAAAGAAACGCCGGATGCTATCTTAATTGCAACAGGTTCGGAAGTATCGTTAGCTGTGGAGGCACAAAAAGCATTGCTTGCTGACGGTATCGATGCATCCGTTGTATCTATGCCATCTATGGACCGCTTCGAGCAGCAATCTGCTGAATACAAAGAATCTGTTCTTCCTAAGGCAGTAACAAAACGTCTTGCGATTGAAATGGGAGCTTCATTAGGCTGGCATAAATATACTGGCTTTGATGGGGATGTTCTGGCAATCGATAAGTTCGGCGCGTCTGCACCAGGTGAGCTGGTTATTGAGAAATACGGCTTTACAGTAGAAAATGTAGTAAATAAAGTAAAAGCGTTATAATTTCCAAGTGGTGGCTCGCAATTCGTTGCGGGCCGCCTTTTGTTTTGAATATTTGATTATGGAAATGAAGCAGGAACGGATTATGGAAGAAGCATTTCCGTCGAGAACTAGTTCGTCTGTCATTATGGTTGAATATTGAATAAGCTGGCCAGCTATAATAGTTGAAAAAGCGCTAAATAAAATAGTGACCTCAATGAGGATTACTTTGAAGATTACAGCAGCGAGAAAAAGGATAGAAAAGAGTAAAATAGTCTTAATGACCGGGCGGAGCAGCGTAAAGACATTATCAATGGCAAATTTATCATAAGTGACATTCATATTTTAATCTTATTACCTGAATATTACCTTATTAAATGAGAGCCGACCTTGTAAAAAAGGTACAAAAAGAAGAATATTATGAGGAATCCTGCTTGTCCAATTAATTCTATAGCAACCATTTTGGAATTAGTGTATAATCCTTTTTGGGGAGTTTTCTCGGGATCTTGCAAGTGGAGGAGGTTGGATACAAATGAATTTATGGCTTGGTATTGTACTTATCATTGTAGCTTTAATCGGGGGCGTTGCGATTGGTTTCTACGCAGCTCGTCAATATATGATGAAGTATTTAAAGGAAAATCCACCAATCAATGAACAAATGATTCGTGTTATGATGGCGCAGATGGGACGTAAACCATCTGAAAAGCAAGTTCGTCAAATGATGGCACAAATGAATAAGTTCCAGGATAAATAATATGAAAAGAGTGCAGATATTGAATCTGTACTCTTTTTTTATTGCTCATTTATGATGAAGTAGGGATATTTCTAATAAATTATAATTTTCTAAAAATGATGTTGCTTTATTTTAACCAATGTAATATTATAAAACAAACCTACAAACTAGGTTTTAAAAACAGGAGGAAAAATAGATGAAAAAATTATTATGTTTATTGTTTTTTACATTAATTTTGGCAGCCTGCGGAAATAAAGATGATGCTGCTGCAGACAAAACGAATAAGCTGGAAAAAATCCAGGAAGCCGGTGTCATTAATATCGGGCTGGAGGGAACATTCCCACCGTTCAGCTACCATGATGCATCGGGCAATTTGACAGGCTTTGAATACGAAATTGCCGCACAGGTTGCAAAGGATTTAGGTGTAGAAGCGAACTATATTGAAACGAAATGGGACTCACTGATCGCCGGATTGGATACTGATAAATATGATTTTGTTATTAACAATATCTCAATTACGGACGAGCGTAAGGAAAAGTACGACTTTACCATTCCTTATATGGAATCGGTGGCAGTGCTGGCAGTACGTAATGACAATGAAGATATGAAGACAATAGAAGATTTGGATGGGAAGAAGGCTGCCCAGACGGTAACGAGTAACTTTGCAAAGGATGCGGAGGCGCTTGGGGCTGAAATCGTTGCTACTACTGACTTAACAAGCTCCATTCAGCTGGTGGAGCAGGGGCGTGCTGATGGAACGATTCATGACCGTGTAACCTTTTTAACATACATGCAGGAGCAGCCTGATGCAAAACTGAAAATTGTGGAAGGATCGACAAGCTCGTCGGACATCGCCCTTATTTTAAATAAAAATAATAAGGAATTCCGTGAAAAGTTAAATGAAATTATCCAAACAAGAATTGAAGATGGCACATTTGCTGCTATTTCAGAAAAATATTTTGGCGAGGATATCATAACAAATAAGTAATTGAGGCGGGGCTATCAGACTGTAAAGAAGAAGGTTCCGGCGTTTGTAGAAAAAGAGGTGCTGATAGATGAGCAGAGAAATGGAAATAGCGCTGGAAGCATTTTGGCCTGTACTAAAGGCAGGGCTTGTTGTGACGATTCCGTTATCGTTATTATCGTTTGCGATTGCAATGATAATAGCGGTCGTTACTGCATTGGCAAGATTATCAAATATATCGATTTTACGGTATATTTTTGGACTTTACGTTTGGATTTTCCGGGGCACACCATTACTCGTGCAACTGTTCATCGTATTTTTCGGTCTGCCGAATTTAGGAATTGTACTGGATGCTTGGACAGCCTCCATCATTACATTTTCCTTAAATACAGGGGCATATGCCTCCGAATCGATAAGGGCTTCGATTATTGCCATTCCTAAAGGGCAGTGGGAGGCAGCGGAATCGCTGGGCATGACATATTGGCAGGTACTGAGACGTATTATTGCTCCGCAAACAATCCGGATTTCCTTGCCGCCGGTGACAAATGATTTCATAGATCTGGTAAAGGGCACATCACTTGTAGCCAGCATCACGCTGGCGGATATGTTTATGATCGGCCAGCAGATTACAGCCCGTACATATGAACCGCTATTGATTTATTCTTTAGTGGCGGCAATCTACCTGTTGTTTATTACTATATTGACATTCATGCAGGGCAGGCTTGAGAAATATGCTTCAAAATATATATAAGAAGGGAAGTGGATTTTATCGTACAGTTTTCGAACATGCATAAATTTTTCGATGGGCATGAAGCATTGAAAAATATTAACCTTACATTCAATAAGGGGGAGACAACTGTTATTCTCGGCCCTTCAGGTTCCGGCAAGTCCACTCTCCTGCGTTGTATTAACCTGTTGGAAACGCCTGAACGTGGTACACTTTCAATAGATGACATTCACTTGGATTTATCAGGCTCTGTATCGAAAAAGGAGCGGCTGGCGATTCGGCAGAATACAGCAATGGTATTTCAGAGCTTCAATCTATTTCCACATATGAAGGTTCTTGAAAACGTTATTGAAGGGCCTGTTACCGTTCTAAAAAAGGAGCGGATAGCTGTCATCGAAAAAGGAAAAATGCTTCTGGCAAAGGTAGGGCTTTCCCATAAGACGGAAAGCTATCCATCACAGTTATCCGGTGGGCAGCAGCAGCGGGTTGCCATTGCGCGTGCTTTAGCGATGGAGCCGAAATTTTTATTATTTGATGAACCAACAAGTGCTCTTGATCCGGAATTGGAAGGAGAGGTATTGAAGGTTTTAAAGGATTTGTCCGAAGAAGGAAAGTCCATGATTATCGTTACACATAATTTGAATTTCGCTAAAGAAGTGGCCGACAGAATCCTATTTTTAGAAAATGGTGAAATTTTATTTGACGGCGAGACGAAAAAGTTTTTTGATAATAAAGAAAACGATCGAATTCAATCGTTTATTCAATCAATGCAGTTTATTTAGGAGGAATGGGACATGGTAAAAGAGAAAACAAATGTGGAAAGCTTTGATCTTGATCATACGAAAGTAGCGGCTCCTTATGTACGTTTAGCCGGCAAGAAGGAAGGTGTGCACGGGGATGTCGTTGTAAAATATGATATCCGCTTTAAACAGCCGAATAAGGCACATATGGAAATGCCTGCACTTCATTCTCTAGAGCATTTAATGGCAGACCGCATACGCAATCATGCAGATTACGTAGTGGATTTATCTCCGATGGGATGCCAAACAGGCTTTTATTTATCCGTTATTAACCATGATCATTACGAGGAAATACTGGATGTCCTGGAAAAAACACTTCAGGACGTACTAGCTGCAGAAGCTGTACCTGCTTGTAATGAAGTACAGTGCGGATGGGCAGCAAGCCACAGCCTGGAAGGTGCCCAGCAATTAGCCCGGGAATTTTTGGATAAGCGTGCAGAATGGCCGAACGTTTTTGTGCAATAAGAAAGATTAATAGAAAAATAAGTTCTGATCGAAAAGCTTGATCATGTAAAAAGAAGTCGAGTCGCGGGGCGTTTCCTGGACTCGACTTTTATAATGCACTTTTTTCCTGTACGGCAGGAACGTACCGCTGCAGAAATTCAAGGACCATTTTTTCATAAGCAGCAGGATTTTCATTAAAGCCTTGTGCATGAGCTCCTTCTTCAAAAAGACAAAGCATTTTTGGTTCTGCTTTTTGTTCATATAAATCTTCCGTCATCGAACTGGGGATGAATGTATCCCCCGTCGTGTGGAAGAATAAAACAGGCTTTTCAATATGTTTTACTGCCTCAATCGGTAAAATATTTTTTGTCCAGTACCCATCCCGCAGCCGCATGAATAAATCTGTGACATGAACGGCGAGGCGCAGATCGATTGAAATGGAATTTTTAACAATCAGGTAGAGCAGTTTACGGAAGTCAGAAAAGGCACAGTCGGAAATATAAAAATCCGCCTCATCTGCAACGGTTCCGGCATACAGCAGTGTTGTGGCGGCACCCATCGATTCGCCATGTATACCAAGAACTGCCCCCTCACCAATCAGTTCCCGCACATATGCAACAACTGCCTGAAGGTCAATTTTTTCATAATAGCCATAGCTTGTCGTTTTTCCGCCTGAATCCCCATGCCGCCGGTGGTCATATACGACTGTATTAAAGCCGAGCCGCTCAAACATACGGGCATATTTTGTGGAGTTGATTTTATTTTCTGTTACCCCGTGGCAAATAATAATCGTATTATGTGTGGATAGAGGCTTGAAGAAATAGCCTTTAATATCATAGCCGTTTGGCGAGGAAATAGACAATTCCATCTTTGACACGCTGTCAAACCAAGCTTCGTCAAAGCGCTGCGCCTTCTTCTCCCTTTCTAAAATGAAGTCAGAGTCTTTTTGCTTAATGTACATTAGCTTGTTTGATAGCACATAGCCTGAAACAGCTGTTGCAGTAGCGAGTAAGGTTGTAGCAATGCCAGATAACAGCATGACCTTTTTCTTCATTATGTTCACCTCCCTATATACTATGTTGTCACTCCTATTTCCCTCTATGCGTAAATAAAAAAAGTTTGGAACGCAAAATTTTCGGCTATATCGATATAGCAGGGTATATTTGATAAAATGAAAAGGTAAGTAGTGAACTTACATACACATTGGGAAATAAGGGGGAATTATCAATGACACAAGCAGTAATCGTAAGCGCAGTACGTACAGCAATCGGCGCATTTCAAGGATCGTTAAAAGATATCCCGGCAACAACACTGGGCAGCACTGTCATCAAGGCGGCGATTGAGCGTGCGGGCGTTCCTGCAGAAGATATTGATGAAGTAATTATGGGGAATGTACTGCAGGCCGGCCTAGGGCAAAACCCGGCACGCCAGGCAGCATTGCAGGCTGGTCTGTCAACAGCTATTCCAGCTATGACAATTAATAAAGTGTGCGGCTCAGGCTTAAAGGCGGTTCATTTGGCAGCGCAGGCTATTGTAGCTGGTGAGGCAGATATCGTCGTAGCCGGCGGTTTTGAAAACATGAGCCAGGCACCTTATATTTTAAAAAATGCCCGTGACGGCTTCCGGATGGGTGATCAAAAAGTAATCGATACAATGATCCATGACGGATTATGGTGCGCAACGAATGACTATCATATGGGTATGACAGCTGAAAATTTATGTGACAATTATTCTATTACACGTGAAGAACAGGATGCTTTCGCTGCGCGTTCACAGGCACGTGCTGCTGAAGCGATTGCATCTGGTAGATTTGTAGATGAAATTGTACCGGTAGAAATCCCGCAGCGTAAAGGTGAACCGGTTATCTTTGACCAGGATGAGTATGTAAAAGCAGGCACAACTGCTGAAAAGCTTGCTGGTTTACGTCCGGCGTTCAAAAAGGATGGTTCGGTTACAGCAGGGAATGCATCCGGTATTAATGACGGAGCGGCAGCCGTTGTGGTAATGTCCCAGGAACGTGCCTATGAGCTTGGCTTAAAGCCATTAGCGACAATCGTAGCGAATGCAAGCGCTGGTGTAGATCCATCCATTATGGGTATCGGTCCTGTTTCTGCTGTGAAAAAGGTTCTGGCAAAGGCTAATATGACGCTTGAGCAAATGGATTTAATTGAAGCAAATGAAGCGTTTGCCGCACAAGCCATTGCTGTTGATCGTGAATTAAACTTTGACCACGAAAAGCTGAATGTTAATGGTGGAGCCATTGCACTAGGCCATCCGATTGGTGCAAGCGGTGCACGCGTGCTTGTTACGCTTCTTCATGAGATGCAAAAACGCGATGTGCAAATGGGACTGGCAACACTTTGTATTGGCGGCGGTCAAGGCGTAGCAACTATCATTCAACGCTAATTCTTTTGCCAGTGATGCCTGTAAGCAGAAAAAGTGCTATAATTTAGCCGAAAGTCGGTAAAGAAGGTGATTTCATTGGCAAAGAAAAAAGGGCAACAACAAGCGGGTGAGCTAAAGCAGGAAAAAGATCAAATGACGCTGGCTGACCAATTGGGTGGAGATGTTCTGGCGAAGCTAAAAGAAGCGAAACAATCCTTGGCTGCCGAAGAGCAGAAAAAGGAAGAAGAGCGCCAGGCAAAGCTTGCTTTTGAACGGAAACAGCGTGAAAAAAATATGAGTTTTGAAGAGTTGCTGGACCAATACGGCAGCAAAGGCTCAAAATATTAATAAATAGACTGCTGCAGTCCTTATATAAGGGCTTCGGCAGTCTTTTTATAATTTACAGCGTGTTTACTGCGCTTGCTTCTAGTCCTTTTTATGAAGGATTTTCATCTCGATTTGTCGTTTTGGACTCACTAAACCAAGCGGGCTGACGATGATAGAGGCAAAAGACAAGGCGTAAAGAATCTCGATTGCCATAAGCATTCGTAAGTTATCAAATAGTATAGAAGCCGCCATCCCTACCAATTTATTCTGGGATGGTAAATAGCAGTTATAGTTAAAACACCATACTAGTAAAATATGAAATTTAAAACAAAAACGAGTTTCCGTTAAGAGAAAACTCGTTTTTTGATTGCTAGAAAACTTGTGGTAATAGTGATAAAAAAGATGGCTCCTGCCGTATCGATCAGTACATCCCCGAACATACCAGTCCGGCCATCCGTAAATGTTTGGCGGAACTCATCGAGCGATGCAAGCAGAAAAATACTGCCTATTCCAAATAAAGCAGAAAAACGCCAGCCAAGCTTACGATAAAGCAGGAAAAACAATACGCCTATAATGCCGAATCCGACAAAATGTGTGCTCTTCCGAATCAAAAATTCTACAAAGTAAAAATACCCTCTTGTCTCCACAGAAATTGGTCTGCCCCAATACGTAAGATGAAGCTTGCTAAGCTGATCCTCGAACGGTTTGTTTTCCAGAACCGTTTCGAGTTCGGGTACAATCGTTTGCTGCTCATAAGATGTACTGGAAGCGATACAGACAATTATGACAGCGAGTACAACGAAGAAAACATATTTTTTCATCGGTGATCTGTATAAATATCCTTTTTAAGCTGGCTCATTGCCTCAGATACATCGCTAATCTGCTGGGCTTTCTGATAGGCTGTAACAGATGCCGCAAGCTGCTCCGCTGTACGGGCTCCAATGACGGTAGAGGCGACTACATCAAATGACAGATTGAAGGCAAGTGATAGCGCATGGATGTCGTTGTACTCTTTTTCAAGGCGGCAGATCACTTGCTGCAGCTCCTCCTCGCTATAGCTCATGTAAGGCTTCATACGTACTTGCCATTCGTTGGTCAGCAAGCCCTTTGCAATTGATCCGCGGGTAACGATGGAAGCACCACAGTCCTTTATTTCACCAAACCATTCTTCTGCTCTGCGGTCAAGCATGCTAAACTGCATCATATTGCTGATGGCATTGCTGCTCTTTAAAAATGGAATAAATACATTCGGGCGGATAGAAGAGATTCCGTATTCACGAATAAGACCTTCTTTTTTCAACTCTTCGAACGCAGTGATTATCTCTTCCCAAGGATCATCCGCTGTACCTCCGTGCAATTGATAGACATCAATATAATCTGTCTGCAAGCGGCGCAGGCTCTCCTTGACTCCCGCTTTTATATGGGCGGGGGAGGGATCCCAAGTCCAGCCGTCTGTTCCTTCCACCCACCGGTTGCCGACCTTTGTCGCAAGGATGATGTCTTTACGGTAAGGTGCTAAAACAGTACCGATGACCTCTTCATTCATTCCTTTATCATATAGATCCGCTGTGTCAAAATAAGTAATACCGGCATCAAGGGCGGCTTCTACAATAGGGCGCGCTTCGTGAACTGTTGGCGGCAGTGACATGCAGCCCAGACTCAGTTCGGATATTTCCAAGCTGCTTTTGCCAAGTGTACGTTTTTTCATCAATATTGCCCCCTTATCTATTTGTTCGTCCTTTTACTAATGTTACAATGAAATCAATCATAACGACAAGCGAGGTCCTATAAATGAAGAAATTTGAGGAGAAAACGATTCGGTCAGAAGAGATTTATAACGGAAAAGTTATTACGTTAAAGATAGATGATGTCACATTGCCAAATGGCGAAACGGGGAAGCGTGAAATTGTTAACCACCCTGGAGCTGTTGCTGTTATTGCTATTACGGAGGAAGGAAAGCTAGTAGTAGTAGAGCAGTACCGGAAAGCATTGGAAAGGTCGATTATTGAAATTCCGGCCGGAAAGCTGGAGCCTGGAGAAGAGCCGGCTACAACAGCTGTACGCGAGCTGGAAGAAGAGACAGGCTACGGCTGCAAGGAACTGACATACCTTCAATCGTTTGCAACATCACCGGGATTTGCAGATGAAATTATTCACCTGTTTGTGGCACGCGGGTTATATGAAATTGAAAACCGTGCTGCTATGGATGAGGATGAGTTTATAGAGCTAATGGAGATTACAGTAGAAGAGGGCGAGCAAATGGTAGCAGAGCAGAAAATCTTTGATGCCAAAACTGCATTCGCCATCCTTTGGTTAAAAATGCAAGAGTGAAAATGAATAAAGAGGGTAACAACATTAGAGGAATAGAGGCTGGCATTCTATGAAAATCTCCATTAAATTGCCTATTAAAAACTAGTCATATCCCTTCTGTCTGAGCATACAGTGTAGGACAAGGGGGGACAACATGCGAAAAAGTATTTTATGGCAAAATACAGCGATGATCACAGTCAGCTTTATAGCGGGGGTTGCGTTTTTTCAATTATTTTCACTTGCACAGGCAACAAAGGTTATTAAAATATTGGACAGGCGTCTCTTGTTCGAATCAACGCCTACTTTGGTAGAATCAATCATTCCAATAGCTATTTTTATGAGTATTGTGCTATTATTTGCAACGCATCCGTATTTTTTTAGCATAGCAAAAGTAGGAATTGCAATTAGAACCTGCTTTTTTGGGTTCAGTTCGGTCTATTTACTAGCCCAAAAAAACGAGCTGCTCGCCTACGGAGTTTGGTGGTTCCCATTCCAGTTTTTATATATTGTCATGCTTGTCGTATTTTGTGAATATTTGGTAGCGACACATAAGGCCTCAAAAAAGAAGGAACGTTTCTCTCTGCGGGAAGGCGGTATACTCCTCTTATTTATCGGTGTCATCTTTTCTTTGGAAATTGCAGTCATTTCGTACGTGTTAAAATAAATCATTATCTTGTAATAAGTTTTGCTCATTTGGTATAATAAAGAGAGTTTAGGAGGGCGTCACATGGAGAGCCGTATTGATCGTATTAAAAAGCAATTACATAGTGCTAGCTATAAGCTGACGCCACAGCGAGAGGCGACGGTAGCAGTTCTGCTTGAGCATGAGGAGGACCATTTAAGTGCGGAGGACGTTTACCTTTTGGTAAAGGAGAAAGCCCCGGAAATTGGTCTTGCGACAGTGTATCGAACATTGGAGCTGCTGACAGAGCTTAAAATTGTCGATAAAATTAATTTCGGTGATGGCGTATCGCGCTATGACTTGCGTCAGGAAGGTGCCGCACACTTCCATCATCATTTAGTTTGTATCGAGTGTGGTGCAGTAGACGAGATCCAGGAAGATTTACTGGAAGATGTAGAGCAGATTGTAGAAAAGCGTTGGAATTTTATCATTAAAGATCACAGATTGACATTCCACGGAATTTGTCATCGTTGCCAAGACAACGGAGAAGAGTAATAACTCGTAACGAAGAACAGCTTGAGGGGGCTGTTCTTTTTATTTTTCTACGGGACAATAGAAGAATATAAATAGAAAAGGGCCTTATAGTATAATGCATACTATAAGGCTGTTTTAAATACGGCTTTCTATTTGAAGAAAACTGTATCTCAATAAATTTTTCAATAACAAATTGTATAAGCAGGAGCAGGAGGCGTGATGATGAACGCATTTACATATCCAATAGAAGATTATATTCATTTTATCCGTGTGGAAAGGCAGCTTTCAGCGAATACATTAGCCTCTTATCGCCGAGACTTGGAGGCATATGCAACACATTTGGAAGAAGAGCAGCACCTGAAACATTTTAATGAGGTAACCCGGGAAAATATCCTTCTGCACCTGGAAAATCTGCGGCATAACGGCAAGACAGCACGTACAGTTGCACGGCATATTTCCTCGATCCGTTCATTTCATCAGTTCTTGCTGCGGGAAAAGGTCACAACGACCGATCCGACAGTCCATCTGGAGATGCCACAGCTTGAGCAGAAGTTGCCAAAAGTGCTGTCGATTGATGAGGTTGATGCATTGATTGCAGCTCCGGACCGCTCAAAACCACAGGGAGTCCGTGATGTGGCGATGCTGGAATTATTATATGCTTCCGGCATGCGAATTTCAGAGCTGATCGAGCTGGATTTGGAAGATATTCACCTGACAATGGGATTTGTCCGTGTATTCGGGAAAGGCGGTAAAGAGCGAATTGTACCGCTTGGACGAGGGGCATTAAATGCAGTAAGCAAATATTTGGAGCGTGCCCGCTATGAGCTTCAGGGAAGCTATCCGAAAACGAATGCGTTATTTATTAACCAAAGAGGGAAAAGATTAACAAGACAGGGCTGCTGGAAGCTGATTAAGCAGCATGCCCAGAAGGCCAATATTCAAAAAGAGCTGACACCGCACGTACTGCGGCATTCATTTGCCACTCATTTAATCGAAAACGGGGCAGATTTACGTGCCGTTCAGGAAATGCTGGGCCATGCCGATATTTCAACGACCCAGATTTACACACATGTCAGCAAAACCCGTCTATCAGAGGTATATAAACAGTATCATCCGCGTGCTTAGTCACAAAATAGTAAAGCAACTCTAAAAAAATTTACTGCGTCGGATGTCTGACCTTTATTTATTCGAGTTTTTTGATAAAATGAAAGGGTAGGAAAGAGGAGGACGTAAAGTCATGAATTCATTTAAAAAAGTACACATAATCGTTATGGACTCTGTCGGTATCGGTGAGGCGCCGGATGCTGAAAAATTTGGTGATCTTGGTTCTGATACACTAGGACATATTGCAAAAGAAATGAACGGGCTGAACATGCCTGTAATGGGTTCTTTCGGATTATCGAACATCCGTAAGCTGCAAGGAATTGAACCTGCAGAAACACCGAAAGCTTATTACGGCAAGATGCAGGAAGCGTCAGTCGGAAAGGATACGATGACAGGCCACTGGGAAATCATGGGTCTTAACATTGACAAGCCTTTTAAAGTCTATCCGGAAGGTTTCCCGCCTGAATTAATCACTGAGCTTGAGACACGTACTGGGCGCAAAGTGCTTTGTAATAAACCGTATAGCGGGACAGCAGTCATTGAAGACTATGGGAAAGAACATATGGAAACAGGTGCGATTATCGTTTATACATCGGCCGATCCGGTATTACAGATTGCCGCACATGAAGAAATCATTCCGCTTGATGAGCTGTATAAAATCTGTGAAATTGCACGCGAGCTGACACTTAAACCAGAATTTTTAGTAGGCCGTGTCATTGCCCGTCCATTTATCGGAGAGCCCGGCAACTTTGTACGTACATCAAACCGCCACGACTATGCTCTTTCTCCATTCGGTCGTACGACAATGAATGAAATGAAAGATGCAGGTCTTGATGTAATTGCTATCGGAAAAATTTCCGATATTTTCAATGGTGAAGGTGTAACAGAAGCGATTCGTACGAAAAATAACACAGATGGTATGGATCAATTAAATGCTGTTGTACGTCGTGACTTCCATGGGATGAGCTTTTTGAATCTGGTAGATTTTGATGCAAACTTCGGTCACCGCCGCGATCCAATTGGTTATGGTGAAGCGCTGGAGGAATTCGACCGTCGCCTGCCGGAAGTTTTGGAAGCGTTATCGCAGGATGATTTATTAATTATTACAGCGGACCATGGGAACGACCCTACATTTACCGGCACAGACCATACACGGGAATATGTACCTTTAATCGTATACTCCCCAAGATTTGCAGCGGGTGCTGAATTGCCGCTTCGTACGACATTTGCGGATATTGGCGCTACAGTTGCGGAAAACTTTGGAGTAGCTGCGCCGAAATTTGGCAAGAGCTTCTTATCGGATTTAAAATAAACGGCAGAAATTTGCCATAATAGATGAAAGCGTCATCAATCTTGAGACGGAGCGTTTTTAAATTTGCATGCTGGGAGTGTTACGATGAATATTTTATCAATTATTGAAAAGAAGAAAAATAAACAACCATTAACGAAAGAGGAAATTCAATACTTCGTTAATGGCTATACAAAAGAAGAAATTCCTGATTATCAGGCTTCTTCTCTCCTGATGGCAATCCGTTTAAACGGTATGGAAGATGAAGAGATGTTTTACCTGACAGAGGCAATGGTCAACTCAGGGGACGTCATCGACTTATCTGACATCGAAGGCTTCAAAGTGGATAAACACAGCACAGGTGGTGTCGGCGATAAAGTAACTTTAGTAGTGGCGCCGATTTTAGCAGCACTTGGCATCCCGGTAGCAAAATTCAGCGGCCGAGGTCTTGGTATTACAGGCGGTACAGTAGATAAACTGGAATCGATTGAAGGCTTCCATGTTGAACTGAGCCAGTCAGAGTTCATCGAGAACGTGAAAAAGCACGGCATTGCCGTTGCGGGCCAAACAGGCAATCTTTGCCCGGCAGATAAAAAGCTGTATGCTCTGCGTGATGTAACAGGAACAGTAGACTCTATCCCGCTGATTGCCTCTTCCATCATCAGTAAGAAAATTGCGAGTGGTTCAGACGGCATCGTGCTTGATGTGAAATACGGAAACGGTGCATTCATGAAAACGAAGGACGAAGCGAAGATTCTGGCTGAGAAAATGGCAGAAATCGGTAAACGATTCGGCCGTAAAATCGTTTACACATTAAGCGACATGAACAATCCATTAGGACGTTTCATCGGTAACAAGGTGGAAGTAGTAGAAGCGCTGGATGTATTAAGCGGAAATGAAGAAGCTACACATAAAGATTTAGTGGAAGATTGTGTAGAGGTTGCTTCCTTAATGTACATGCTGGCAACTGATTGCTCGAAGGAAGAGGCAGCTGTCAAAGTACGGGAAGTAATCGAAAATGGGAAAGCAAAGGATAAGTTCCTTGAGTTCGTCAAAGCACAAGGCGGTAATGTAGCTGATTTGAAGACGAAGGAAACAGCTCACACATACGAGATAAAGGCTCCAACAGCAGGACAAATTGCAAGCGTAAACGCACTGGCAATTGGTGAATTATCTGTTATGTTAGGTGCAGGCCGTCTCACTAAGGAATCAAAGCTTGATTTTGATGCAGGGATCAAGATTGTAGCGAAAAATGGAGATTCCATTCAGGCTGGTGATACGCTGGCGATTCTGTATGCGAACATACCGGTGACGGATGAAATGACAGAAAAGGCAGCAGCAGCATTTCAAATTAAATAGTTAAAAGCCCGATTTCTAGTGAAATCGGGCTTTTTCAATTTTTAATATGTATGAATGAACAGATATTTATTGTGATATAACGATAAAGGATTTTGAAATGATACAATATATTATATCGGAATATCAAACTAGGGAAGAATCCCTAGTAATTAATTTAGGACTCTCTATTTTAAAGTGGATTTAATATGGTATAATAGTAATGAATTTTTGTCGAAAATGTTATTTTTTCTCAAATTTAAGGAAGAGAAGGGATGGAATGAGACGTTTTTGGACGGGACGGTTTGAGGGATATACCTTCAACCATTTTAAGAAGGATTTATTATCGGGAACGATTGTGGGAATTGTGGCAGTTCCGCTGGCTATGTCGTTCGCCATTGCTTCTGGTGTAAAGCCTGAGTACGGAATCTATACAGCAATTATTGCTGGTATACTCATTTCGCTGCTAGGTGGCTCAAAATACCAGATTGGTGGACCTACAGGCGCATTTGTTCCCATCTTGCTCGGCATCGTACTAGTATATGGGTATGAAAATTTATTAATTGCTGGCATTATGGCGGGCTTGATGCTCGTATTAATGGGGGTATTAAAATTAGGCTCCCTCATTAAGTTTATTCCAAGACCAGTAACGGTAGGGTTTACAGCTGGGATTGCCGTCATTATTTTTACCGGGCAAATCGGGAATTTCCTTGGCTTAAAAGGACTTGGACAGCATGAATATTTGCTTGATACATTGAAGGATATCGTTGCACATCTCCATACGTTTAATGTCACGACAATCCTTATAGCGCTGATCAGCCTGGCGCTGATTTTGCTGACACCGAAAATCGCACCGAAAGTTCCGGGTGCTTTAGTGGGGATTATTGTCTCTGCTGTCATGACAGATGTCTTTTTTAACGGTCAAGTGGCTACAATCGGTTCTACCTATGGAGCGATCCCAAATACGCTGCCGGAGTTTCATGTTCCGGAGATGACGTGGGAGGTTATTTATTCCCTTCTTGGTCCGGCCTTTGTCATCGCCATGCTTGGCGGAATTGAATCGCTATTATCAGCGGTAGTAGCTGACGGTATGACAAACAGCAAACATCATAGCAATCGGGAGCTCATTGGGCAGGGGATTGCCAATATTATCACCCCGCTGTTTGGCGGCATCCCGGCGACAGGGGCAATTGCCCGGACAGCAACAAATATTCGAACAGGGGCAGTATCGCCGATGTCTGGTATTATTCATGGGGTCTTTGTGTTGCTGACCCTGCTTATACTAGCGCCGTTAGCTGTCCATATACCATTGGCTAGTCTTGCGCCTGTCTTAATGGTTGTGGCTTGGAATATGAGTGAACGCCACCACTTTGCTCATATTTTAAAATTAAAAACAGGAGATTCACTTGTTCTGATTGTCACTTTTTTACTGACAGTCTTTACAAGCCTTACAATCGCCGTTGAAGTTGGACTTGGACTTGCGGTTGTTTTATTTGCTAAACGGATGAGTGAAATACTTGTCGTGGCAAAAGTGCTTCCAGACCATAGTACAGAGCAGGGGAAGGTATTCCCGCACGTTGTAACAGAGGGGCATGACTGTCCGCAAATCAGCATATATACAGTCGAAGGACCGCTGTTTTTCGGAGCCGCTCAAACATTCGAGGATGCTGTATTATCTGCAGTTAACGACCGCCCGGAAGTGTTGATTTTGCGTATGGGGAAGGTGCCGTTCATTGATACGACCGGTGAGGAATACTTCCGGAATATTGTCAAGCATTTTAAAGCATCAGGCGGCACCCTCTTTGTAACGGGTGTGCAGCCGGCTCTAAAAACGATACTTGACACAAACGGGCTGACACAGGAAATAGGAGCTGAAAACTTCTTTTCTCGAACTGGCGCTGCCATAGATGGAGCAATGCGTCATCTCCAGCTTCGAAAGTGTTTAGGTTGTAAGCATTTTGCCTTCAAAGAATGCACAAAGTTATCAAGCGGCGGTGAGCCGGATATTATTTCTGTACATGAAAAAATCATAAGTTAACAGGAGCGGAAGCGCTCCTGTTTTTTTGCGTTGTCAAAATACGATTGGAGCTTTTTATTTAATAGATAATAATTAGAATCCTTTAATATCCACCTTAACGGTTTCAATGTATAAAAATAGAAAAGCCTTCCTATACTGTCAGTAAACCCTTTGTCTATTAAGCACTACTTACGCAGAATGAACACTAGTTTTGTCGGTTGGAAAGGAGATTATCTCCTGCTCTCGAAATCAAGGAGACGAAGGAGGAGAAGCGATGAAATGTAAAATTACAATGTATCCAAATGAAGTAGCGATTATTAAATTATACGGTGAGCTTGATCACCATGAAGTGGAAAAAGTGAGATCCCAAATTTCAATGACCATTCTGCAAGGAGATTTAAAAACACTTATTTGGAATTTAGAATATTTACAGTTTATGGACAGCGCTGGTGTAGGACTAATTTTGGGACGTATGCGGGAGCTGCATGCAGTGAGTGGCCGTACAATCATCCTAAATCCTTCACCAACGATGGAAAAAATCTTCCGTTTTTCTGGACTTGCTGCTTATATGATGCATGGGGGAGAAGAAATAGCAATTTCACAGGCGAGGGGGATTGTAAATGGATAACGAAATGATCCTTTCATTCTTAGCAAAAAGCGAAAATGAGAGTTTGGCGAGGATTGCTGTGACAAGCTTTATTGCACACCTTGATCCAACGATAGAGGAATTGGCTGAATGTAAGACGATTGTGTCAGAGGCTGTTTCCAATGCGATCATCCACGGATATGACGGTGCATACGGCATGGTAACGGTACACGCCATCCTGGATGGAGAAGTATTAAGTGTCACGATTAAAGATGAGGGGCGCGGTATACCTGATATCGAATCAGCTAAAGAGCCTCTGTTTACAACGAAAGGTCACGAGGAGCGATCAGGCATGGGCTTCACCATTATGGAAAGCTTCTCGGATGAGTTCAGGGTTGAATCACATATAGGCCACGGTACAACGATTACGTTTACAAAAAAATTTTCGCCCATCCAAGCTATAGCGATGTGATGAATTAGGGGGATGGAGACAATCGAACAGCCGTCAGAAACATTATTGACACAGGAAGAAATGCGAGATTTGATTGCACGTGCGCAAAATGGCGATGATGCCGCGCGGAAAAGGATGATTGAAGGCAATACAAGACTTGTCTGGTCCATTGTCCAGCGTTTCTCATCCCGTGGAATTGAGCTGGATGATTTATTTCAAATTGGCTGTATTGGCCTGATGAAATCCGTTGATAAGTTTGATTTGAAATATGAGGTAAAGTTTTCGACCTATGCTGTACCGATGATTATTGGTGAAATTCAGCGTTTTTTAAGAGATGACGGGATGGTAAAGGTAAGCCGCTCAATCAGGGAGCTGAATTTTAAGATCCGTCATGCGACGGAAAATTATATGAAGACCAATGAAAAGCCGCCTTCCATGGTAGAGCTGGCGGAGATGCTGGAGGTGTCGGTAGATGATATTATCATGGCGACTGATGCGATGCGCGACCCGGCGTCTCTTCATGAGCAGCTCTATGAAAATGAAGGGGATTCAGTGACGTTAATGGATCAAATGCGTGATGAAAAATCACAGCTGCCATTTGATTATATTCCGTTGAAGGAGGTGCTCAAACGTCTTGGTAAGCGGGAACAATCCATCATTTATTTGCGTTATTTTGTGGATTTGACCCAAACCGAAATTGCAGAACGCCTGGGGATTTCCCAAGTACAAGTGTCACGTCTTGAGAAAAAGATACTGGCGCAGTTGAAAGTCTGGATGGAAGCGACAACAAAGAAGACGGTGCATAAATGACAAATAAACTATTTACATCATTAGAAGAAGGACGCAAATTTTGTGAAGGTCAGTTCGGGAAGGGCGTATCGTTCGATTTAGTAATGCAGGACGTGTATATTCAAGAGCTTCCCGCACTGCTTATATATGTCAGCGGGTTAGTCGATAATGCAAATTTGACCAATATGCTCGTTCATTTACAGCATAATCACCATGATGATATTGAGGAAGAGGAGGCATACTTTTATGCCCACTTTAACTTCCAAAGTATCAGTCCATCATTATCGACGGAAAAATTCCTGCTTGGTGTGCTAAGTGGCCAAGTCGGGATTATTACAAAAAGCGGTTATAGCTATACAACGGAATTCCGGAATTATCCGGGTCGAAATCCCGAAGAGCCGGACAATGAACGGGTTATCCGGGGTTCGCGTGATGGCTTTGCTGAAAATATTATCATTAATGCTTCATTGATCAGACGTAGGATCAGAAGCCCTCAGTTACGGTTTGAGCTACAGCAAATTTCGACATTAGGGAGAACGGATGTAGCGATTTGCTATATGAATGAAGTTGTCAACCAGGAGCATTTGGAATGGGTTAAAAAACGTTTCGAGCAAATCCATCATGATGGGCTGACGATGGCAGATAAATCGCTTGAAGAATGGATATTTAAACAGAAGTTTAATCCGGTACCATTCGTTCGGTACTCGGAGCGGCCGGATATCGTAGCAGCGCATTTGCTGGAGGGGCATATTGCAATCGTGGTAGATACCTCGCCATCTGTCATGCTTATGCCGGTTACTCTTTTTCATTTATTGAGTCATGCGGAGGAATATAGACAAGCACCGCTGATTGGTACAGTCATGAAAGGACTGCGGTATATCGCTGCCTTCTTAAGTCTATTTTTGCTGCCTTTCTGGTACTTGATGGCAACACATCCAGAAATAATGCCGCATCATATATCCTTTATCGGTGTATCTGAAAAATCGCATGTCCCCTTATACTTGCAGCTTCTCTTGGCAGATATCGGGATTGAATTTTTAAGGATTGCCGCCATTCATACCCCTTCTCCGCTGTCTACCGCGATGGGGTTGATTGCAGGGATCATGATTGGGGATATTGCCATCAATGTAGGGTTGTTCACGGGAGAGGCCATTCTTTATACCGCTATTACGGCGCTTTTGACATTTGCTATCCCGCATTATGAGCTAAGTATTTCCATGAAGGTATTCAGACAGCTATTGCTTGCTGCTACCGCTATATTTGCTGCAAACGGTTTCTTCATTGCAAGCTTTGGAATTCTTCTGTATTTATATTCATTACGACCAATGCAGATTCCATATTTATGGCCATTAATTCCATTCTTCCCTAAAGCATTTGCAAGAGTAATGCTTCGTTTCCCAATGGCAGATGATGCGTTAAGGCCATATATTGTCGGTGCGAAGAAACGCAAGCGCTCATGAATAAAGATGTCTGGAAAAGTAATAATTATGCATTATTTGGTTTGAAATGTATAAACATACGTTGCATGGCTCTCTTCACTATGTTAAAGTTCAGATAAGATATTTTGTGACTTTTAAGAAAATTAGCAGCTGCTATTTTCTGAGTGAGGAGAGAGAAAATGCATTTATACGGGACACAGACAATTGAGAATGGGCATTTAACAATTGGTGGCATAGATACAGTGGAACTGGCAAAACAGTACGGTACACCGCTATTTGTATACGATACATCGCTTATCCGTAAGCGTGGACGTGGATTTAAAGATACTTTTGAAAAACTTGGTGTGACAGCACAAGTAGCATATGCATCCAAAGCATTTGCATGTGTCGCTGCATATCAGCTGGCTGCACAAGAAAACCTTTCATTAGATGTAGTATCTGGGGGAGAGCTTTATACAGCAATCAAGGCTGGCTTTCCCGAAGAACGCATCCATTTCCATGGTAATAATAAATCTATAGCGGAACTAGAACTGGCATTCGATACAAAAATCGGCTGTATCGTTGTAGATAATTTCCATGAAATTACTTTGTTAAAAGAAATTTCAGAGGCAAGAAAGCAAAAGATGAGCATTCTGCTTCGTGTGACACCTGGGATTGAAGCCCATACCCATGATTTTATTACGACAGGTCAGGCCGATTCGAAATTTGGCTTTGATTTGAATAACGGGCAGACTGATGAAGCCTTCGCTCAAGTAAAAGATCATGAATTTTTATGCTTGCTTGGATTGCACTGTCATATCGGTTCGCAGATTTTCGAAACGGATGGCTTCGCTTTAGCTGCCAGGAAAGTAATGAAAAAAATGGGTGAGTGGAAACAGGCACACGGATTTGAATGTTCCGTGCTCAACCTTGGCGGCGGTTTTGGAATTCGTTATACGGAAGAGGACAAACCGCTGGAGCCGCATGTTTACGTGGAAGAAATGATTAAATCTGTACAAGCTGAGGCAGAAGCGGTAAAATTAACAATGCCGGAGATTTGGATTGAGCCGGGCCGCTCTCTCGTAGGAGACGCTGGTACATCGCTGTATACAGTAGGCTCACATAAGAGTGTACCAGGTATACGCGAGTATATCGCAGTCGATGGAGGAATGAGCGATAATATCCGCCCAGCCCTTTATGATGCGAAATATGAGGCAATCATTGCAAACAAAGCCGACAAGGAAAAGGACGCTACTTATACAGTAGCAGGAAAGCTTTGTGAATCAGGCGATAAGCTGATCATTGACGCAGCACTGCAGCAGGCAGAGGCTGGTGATATTTTAGCTATCTTCTGTACAGGGGCATATGGATATTCAATGGCTTCTAATTATAATCGCGTACCACGGCCGGCTGTAGTTTTTGCAGAAGCAGGCGAACACCAGCTGGTGATTAAGCGCGAAAGCTATGAAGATATCGTAGCCAATGATCTTCCGTTAACATTAAAAAAAGGGTGAGTAAGCTTTGAAATTATCAAGACAGGCAAAATGGGGACTTGGTTTATTTGTAGGTGTTACTACTTGGGCCCTGTTATTTATCTATGTCATTAGTCCATTAATTGCGATATTCAACGGGCAATAATCCGTTTTACTGTAATAGAGGCCACAGACTGCCACTTGGAAAATTGTGATATTGCATTTCCTCAGCAGTTTTGGTAGGATGTGCAGTGGTTAGAATTGAGGGAATATGACAATGCTAGTACGATACAAAAAAGCACTTGAAAAAATCGCTATGGGACTGTTATCCTTCATGCCACAGGAGAAGGATGTCCGGCGGTTGATGGAAACAATTCAACAATATGAACAATTGGATAACTGGATGCTTTATTTATGGAAAGAGGACGAGGAATATGTTGGGATTATCGGCGTACGTACGGAAGATACTGTGGCGACGATTCAGCATATTACTGTTATTCCGTCGTACCGCGGAGAAGGGGTAGCCCTGGAAATGCTTCAGCAGCTGCGTGATCTTAATCTTTTTACGGAGATTAAGCCAAACGACGAAACCGAACCTTTTGTCCAAAAATGCATGCCAATATTAGAAGAAGGATGACTCGATTTTGAGCCATCCTTTTTAATATGGGAAGCGCTTGATGAATGATAAATGGGAAGAAATAAGGTCATTTTCTCCCTTCTTTTTTCATGGCAATTTTTGTCATGCGGGCTTCGAGTACTTCACTCCGGTCGCGCAGCATATGTTTATGAAGAAGATATTCCTCATCAGCTGGAGGAAGCGCAGCAATGTTTGAGTCGACAGTGGCTCGGAAAACAGGATCAAGAATAGACAGTTTGAATGGCTGGAAAGGTTTTTGCTGCTTGATAGCTTCAATAGCCTGGAAGATTTGTTGCTCTAGCAATCTATTATCGAGCGGCTCTAAAAAAGCCGAATGACGGTTCTGTTGGAGAATGTGAAGAGATTTTGTTAAAATTCTTGCAGAACCATTAAAATTGCCCCGGCGCCAATGGTACATGCCGGTCGCGAGTTGTACAAGTCCGACAAGGACATGTTCCTTATCCCCAGGCGCAACCTCTTTCCAGTATTCCTCGAATACTTCGTGGCATTCAAAATAGTCCTGGTTGCCGTTAAAATATGTACAATAAGCTACATACAATGGATGGGTATATGGCAAATGAATCACCTTTCCTCTATACTATGATTGAACCATTTATATACAAACGACAGGTGGCATACAAATGAGTTATGAAGTGAAACTTGAAGCATTTACAGGTCCACTCGATCTATTATTGCATTTAATTCACCGATTGGAAATTGATATATATGATATCCCGATGGCCGAGCTGACAGCGCAGTATATCGACCATATCCATACGATGAAAGAACTGGAGCTAAATGAAGCGAGTGAATATTTAGTTATGGCTGCAACGCTTTTGGCCATTAAAAGCAGGATGCTCCTTCCCATTCATGAGGGAGAATTAGAGGATGCTGAATTTATCGAAGACGGACCTGACCCGCGTGAGGAACTTGTAACGCGGCTAATCGAATATAAAAAATATAAGGAAGCTGCAACGAATCTCCAGTCGCTCGAAGAAGAGCGGGCACAAGTTTATACAAGGCCGCCAGCCGACCTTTCAGAATATGCTGTGGCTGAACAGACAGTACTGTTCGAAACAGAAGTCAATGTCTATGATATGCTGTCGGCGTTTCAAAAGCTGCTGCGTCGCAAGCAGTTGAAAAAACCGCTCAAGACACGTGTAGCCAGACAGGAGATTTCTATTAAGGACCAGATGTTTGCCGTAGTAGATCGGCTAAAGAAAAGCGGAGGCCGGACAACGTTTACAGAACTATTCCCATTTGAGGATAAGGAAACACTGATTGTCACGTTTTTATCATTATTAGAATTAATGAAACGCCAAGTCGTCTTTGTAGAGCAGACAAACAACTTTGAAGAACTGACCGTATTACTACAAAAGGAGGAAATTGGCGATGGACTCGAAGAATTTGATGAGTAGAATCGAAGCTTTATTATTTGTTGCAGGAGATGATGGTATGACGTCACGCCAACTTGCACAATATTTAGATGTGGGAGTAATTGATGTAGAAGCAGGACTAAGTGAGCTGGAGACGAAATATAATGAAGCGGAAGATCATGGCATCACAATCAAGCAGTTAGCTGGCACATACCAGTTAACGACAAAGCAATCCGCAGCCGACACAATAAAAAAGCTTGTGGAAAATCCAACAAGCCAAGTGCTGACATCTGCTTCACTTGAAGTGTTGGCCATTATTGCGTACAAGCAGCCCATTACACGGGCAGAAGTGGAGGATTTGCGCGGAGTAAAAAGTGAGCGTCCAATTCAAACACTCGTATCACGTGCTTTAGTTCAGGAAGTGGGCCGGGCCGAAAAGACCGGGCGTGCAATCCTTTACGGTACAACAAAGGAGTTTCTCAATTACTTTGGCCTCAAGGACATTTCTGAGCTGCCCCCTCTGCCGACAGAGGAATCTGAAGAGGAGGAAGCAACGGATTTGTTCATGACCAAGTTCCAGGAAGCATTTAACGAATAAGGAGCGTAGGCTTGAAGAAAATTTGGCTGATGTTGTTATTGCTGCTCGTGCCGGTGAAAGTGGAGGCAGCGTCCAGCTATGCAGTAGTTGATGCACAGACGGGACGACTTCTGGAAGGACAGGCCGAGGATGCACGCTTGCCGATAGCCAGTCTGACAAAAATGTGGACGGCCCTTATTGCCATAGAAAACGGCCGTCTCGATGATATGGTGACAGTGTCCAAGCGTGCTGCCTATAGTGAGGGCTCCTCGATTTATTTGGAGGAAGGACAAGAGGTAAAGCTGGAACATCTATTGTATGGTCTTATGCTGCGTTCGGGTAATGATGCCGCCACGGCCATTGCAGAACATATTGGAGGGTCGGTCGATGGGTTTGTAAAGCTGATGAATGATAAAGCAGAGCTGTATGGATTGAGCAGTACGATGTTTACAAATCCATCCGGGCTTCATCATGAAGAGCATCTTTCCACGGCAGAAGATACGGCAAAGATGCTGCAGATAGCCATGCAGAACGAGACCTTCCGAAAGATTTCCACAACGGTTCTTTATAAAGGGGAGAATGTGTGGCAGAACAAGCATAAGCTATTGTCCCAAGGAATAGGAGCCATTGCAGGAAAAACAGGCTATACAAAGGTGGCAGGACGTACATTAGCGACCTATTTCGAACGAGGGGATAAAGAGTTCGTCGTCGTGACAATCAATGAGTCGAACGACTGGTTATTCCATAAGGAGCTAGCGGATAGAATAGAAGCGCAGTACGAAAGTTATGAGCTTGTTCCAGCAGGAGAGTACTTGATTCCTAACGCAAAGGTTACAGTAAAAAAACCGATATCCTTGCTGCTTACAAAAGAAGAACGAGAGGATATTCATCACACACTCATTGCCCGCCGTGATTACGAACGGGCCATCTGGCAGGTTTCACTCGGGAAAGAGGTCATTTTTTCACAAGCGGTATCCATTCAAGAAGACTGATGATGGTCTTCTTTTTTTATTGGGCTAGTTACGAAAAAACAGAGGAAAAATGGTGCGGTTCGTATACTCAGTGGAAAATATGCGGAAAGTTGGGAATAAAGCTATTTCTCTTTATGTTTTCGTCAAAGTATGACATAATTTTCAACAGATTATTGGGAATAACTTAGTCTAGTTACACGTTACTGTGTGGCGTACAAATCAATGAGGTGAGCTTATGGAAAGACTACAGAAAGTTATTGCTTACGCAGGTGTAGCATCGAGACGTAAAGCAGAGCAGTTAATAACGGAAGGCAAAGTAAAGGTAAATGGGAAGGTTGTACGAGAGCTTGGGACAAAAGTTTCCAACTCTGACACAATCGAGGTAGAGGGAGTAAAGCTGGAAAAAGAGGACAAGGTATACTTCCTGCTTTATAAACCAAAGGGCTATATTTCTGCTGTAACAGATGATAAGGGACGTAAAACGGTCGTGGATATTTTTAAAAAGAGAGTACCGGAGCGTATTTTCCCAGTGGGACGACTTGATTATGAGACAACGGGACTTTTATTGTTGACGAACGATGGGGAGTTTTCCTATCAATTGACACATCCGAAATTTAAAATTGATAAGACCTATGTCGCCCGTGTCAAAGGTGTCCCAACGATTGAAGGGTTAAAAAAGCTGCAGCGCGGTATTAAGCTTGAAGACGGCAAGACAGCACCGGCGAAAGTCAGCATGACATCATTTGATGAAAAGGCAGGAAAGGCCATTTGTGAAATTACGATTCATGAAGGACGCAACCGCCAAGTAAGACGTATGTTTGAAGCAATCGGTACACCAGTTGTAAAACTGAAACGTGAGCGCTTTGCATTTCTTGACCTAGGCAGCTTAAAGCCGGGGGAATACCGTCAGCTAACGAAGCATGAAGTAAAACAATTGCGTGTACTTGCAGAGACAGGACGATTGGATTAACACTAACCATATAGTGTAAACGTTCATAAATCATTCATAATCCATAGAAGGCCTAAACGCAATATTTGGTATAATGGACTATGAATTTGCCTGATTGGGGAGGGATGCGAAAAATGGATAAAAAGAGAAAGAGATCCATTAGTCGTGGAATCATTTTAGCACTGCTAGCGGTAGCAATCGGCTATACGGTATATACAACTTTTACAAAAGACAAAGTCGACGTACTAAAAGTGGGAGCAGAGGCACCCGATTTTGAATTGGTGGACTTAAATGGTAAAGTCCACCGTTTATCGGATTATAAGGGGCAAGGGGTGCTTCTGAACTTCTGGGGAACATGGTGTGACCCTTGTAAAAGGGAGTTCCCGGCAATTGAAAGGCAGTATAAATCGTTCGAATCACAAGGTGTACATGTGCTGGCCCTTAATATTGCTCAATCGGATTTCGAAGTAAAAAACTATGTGAAAAACATGGGCATGACTTTCCCGGTGGCGATCGACCAAACAAAAAGCGTGATGGAAGCGTATAACGTGACCAATCTACCAGCAACGATTTTGATCAATAAAGAAGGAAAAATAGAAAAAATCGTTACAGGTGAAATGACAGAAGCACAGATTGCCGCGCATATGGAGTCTATTAAGCCGGAATAGGAGTCTTACAATATGGAAAAAATTACATGTGAATGTGGCCATGAAAATCCTGTCGGCACGAAGCTCTGCGGGAAATGCGGCCGTCCGTTAACAGAAGAAGAAAAGCAAAAAAAGTTAGTAGACATGCGCTATGATGGAATTGCGATTCGGTCTAAAACATACAACAAATCCATCATCGATAAGATCTGGAACTTTTTCTCGAGTGTAAAAGTGGGAATTACGCTTATTATCTTGAATCTCGTTGCAGCTTCGATTGGTACGATCCTGCCTCAGGAGTTTTATGTAAGCGTGTCCAGTGCACCAGAAAAAGCAAAATACTATGAAGATACGTACGGAACATTTGGCACGCTCTACTATAATTTAGGGCTGTCAGATCTTTATTCTTCCTGGTGGTTCCAAATATTAGTCGGCATGCTTGGTGTATCAATTATAGTGGCGAGTATCGACCGGGGACTGCCGCTGCATAAATCGTTAAAAAACCAGCGTGTAAAACGCCACTCAAGCTTTATGAAGCGTCAGCGTCTTGTGGCTGAGGGAGTACCTACTGCTGAGCAAGGGAAGACGCTTGACCTTGTAGAGAAAAAAATGAAGGACATGAAATATAAGGTCCGCCGGGAAGGCAATGCACTCTTGGCAGAAAAGAACCGGTTTGCCCGTTACGGCCCTTATATTAATCACTTAGGGTTAATTATTTTTCTAGGTGCTGTCATGCTGCGCCTATTACCCGGCTTCTACATAGATGAGTCCACATGGTTGCGTGAAGGAGAATTACGGGCTGTTCCCGGGATGGAGGGCTACTTCATCCATAATGATAAATTTATCCTGGAAACGTACGACAACGAGCCTACAGAAGAACAGCTGAAGCAGGGCGTTAATGTGATGGCAAAAAACTACCAGACAAACGTAACGCTCTATAAACAGCAGGAAGGTGACTTGCCAGGCCAAACGGATAACCTGAAAGTTGTCGACAAATATGAAATTAAAGTTAATTCTCCGCTTAAGCACGACGGGTACGCTATTTACCAAATGGACTATGGTTTAAATGAATTAAAAACAATGAAATTTGCACTAACAAACAAAACATCAGGCGATTCACTCGGAGAGATAACAATCGACCTGTCAAGTCCTGAAACAGAATATATACTGAATAACGATACACGTGTAGAAATTGTCTCGTACTTACCAGACTTCTCCGGATTTGAGGAAGGTGTACCACAGACTGCTTCTCCAACACCAAACAATCCGGCGTTTATTTTCCGAATGTATACACCTGAAAAGCCGGAAGGGGAGACAAGTTTTGTGGCAATCCAGCAGACGCTTGAGCCTTTAGGTGAGAACACTTACAAGATGTCCTTCCAGGGAGTCGAAACACGGAATATGTCAGGTTTGACTATTCGTAAAGATAAAACGATTCCATTTTTATTCATTGGTGGTATGATATTCATGCTGGGTGTAGCAATCGGTTCGTACTGGGCTCACCGCCGCCTGTGGGTGGAAGAACTGCCTGATGGTACGGTACGTCTTGCAGCACATACAAATAAAAACTGGTTTGGTATGAAAAAAGAAATGGATGCTGTGACGGCATTTGCGCATCTTCCAGCTTATATAGATCAGGTGGAAGCTGAAAAGGAAGAAAGTAAAAAGGAAGGTGACAATACCTTATGAGTTTGATTGACTTAAGTGGTAACCTCCTATTCGTAGCGTTTATCTGCTACTTGATTGGTACATTCCTGTTTGGAGGAGCGATCAAGGAGAAGGAAGATACAGCAGCAAAACGCGCTGATAAATGGGGAAAAATTGCAATTAGTATTACGATCGTCGGGTTCCTTGCTCAGCTTGGTTACTTTATTACTCGCTGGATATACACAGGACATGCTCCTGTAAGTAATATGTTTGAATTTACAACTGCATTTGGTATGTTCATCATATTATCTTTCATCATCATTTACTTTATGTATAGAGTAACAGCATTGGGTGTCGTTGCACTGCCGATTGCATTGTTAATTATCGCCTATGCTTCTATGTTTACAAAAGATGTAAGTCCGCTCGTTCCATCTTTGCAAAGTTACTGGCTGACAATTCACGTAATTACAGCTGCGCTTGGTCAGTCGATTCTCTCAATGAGTGCAGTCGCCGGGCTTATCTACTTATTGAAAAACGTAGATGCAAAAAAAGCAACAAAAGAGCGTTTCTGGTTGGAAGCCGTTATGTTTTTCTGTGTGCTTGTCATCGGATTTGTCGTGGCAACAACAGCGTTCCGGGCTGCCGGCTACGAGGCGAGCTTCGAGCATGTTACGCAAGAGGGCAAAACAGAAGTAGTAGAATACCACATGCCGGCAATATTTGGACCGAATGATTATGTGGCGCTCTCTGAAGATCGGATGACTCCGTTTGTCGAAGTGCCTGCGCTCTTTGACGCCAGCAAAATGACAACGGTTGTATGGTCGATTTTATTTGGCAGCGTTTTATATGTATTAATCCGGTTAATTGCCCGCCGTTCGGTAACAGCCATGATTCAGCCATTATTAAAGCGGGTGAACTCACAGCTGATGGATGAAATCGGCTACCGTGCTGTATTGATCGGTTTCCCTGTATTTACCCTTGGAGCCCTGATTTTCGCCATGATATGGGCACAAATCGCTTGGAGCCGATTCTGGGGCTGGGATCCAAAAGAAGTATGGGCGCTTATTACATGGCTGTTCTATGCGGCATTCCTGCATCTGCGCCTCTCTAAAGGCTGGGAAGGGAAAAAGTCTGCTTGGCTAACAGTAATCGGCTTTTTGATTATCATGTTTAACTTGGTTGTAGTAAACCTTGTCATCGCAGGCTTGCATTCTTACGCATAATTGTGCGTGAAATCAGTGGAAGGAGCCGTATTTTACGGCTCCTCTTCTTTTCATTTACTGACTAAAACTGTACAATAGAAGTGTATATAACGCTTGAAGGGGGATTCACACCAGTGTCTGAGAATATTTCTGTATTAGTAGTGGACGATGAGGATCGCATTCGCCGTCTATTGAAAATGTATCTAGAACGAGAAGGGTACATAGTGGACGAAGCCGAAAATGGCGAAGAAGCGATTGAAAAGGCGTTTGAAAATGAATATCATTGTATTCTTCTGGATATTATGATGCCGGAAAAAGATGGACTGCAAGTTTGTGAAGAAATCCGTGAAAAGAAGACAACCCCTATTATTTTATTAACGGCTAAAGGGGAAGAAGCAAACCGTGTGCAAGGATTTGAATTGGGAGCTGATGATTATATTGTTAAGCCGTTCAGCCCGCGTGAGGTCGTACTGCGTGTGAAGGCAATCCTGCGCCGCTCTGCTGCATTTTCGCCTGTTGCAAATGGAACGGCTTCCAAAGACCTTGTAGTGTTTCCGCATCTAACGATCGACCATGATGCACATCGTGTAACAGCTGATGGAAAAGAAGTGAATCTCACACCAAAAGAGTACGAGCTGCTATACTTTTTAGCGAAGGCTCCGGACAAAGTGTTTGACCGTGAACAGTTACTGAAAGAAGTTTGGCACTACGATTTCTTTGGTGACCTTCGCACGGTTGACACACATGTGAAGCGCTTACGTGAAAAGCTGAATCGTGTTTCCGAAAATGCTGCGAAGATGATTGTGACAGTATGGGGCGTCGGCTACAAATTCGAGGTCGTGAATGAATAGAATATGGAATAGTATTGTCGGGAAGCTATGGGTAACCATATTGCTTCTCGTTTCATTTGTCCTTTTCATCTTCACGGTATTTATGCTGGAGTTTTTAGAGAAATACCACAGCGAACAGGCAGAAAGTTCCCTACGCCAGTCAGCTGCTGCAATAGCAAGCATTGTGGATGAGTACGGTGCCGGCCATTCACCCATGGATGTCATTAAGGTTGTATTGGATGAACATACGAACGCACTTGTAGCGAATAATCCAAATGATGTGGTGTATGCAATCCAAGAAGGGGAAAATCAGAAGGAAATACAGCAGGCTATTTTGGAAAGCAAGGGATTCCAGTCGATTTATGAATCGGATAAGCCTATTTTAAAAGAAATGATTCTTCCGTCGCAAACAGAGGGAGATAAAATGGAGTCTTATGTGGTGTTGGGCTTCCCTCTGAAATCAGATAATGAGCTGCACGGCGCAGTGTTCATTTACCAAAGTCCGGATGCAATCCATCAAACGAGCAAGGAAACGACAAAAATTGTTTTCATCTCTGCTCTGATTGCGTTCATGTTAACAACGTTCTTTGCCTTTTTCCTGTCGAGCCGTATTACGTATCCGTTACGCCAAATGCGCGAGCATGCCTTTGCTCTTTCGAAAGGGAAATTTGATTCACAGGTCCCGGCAATCCAGAGCAGGGATGAGATCGGTCAATTAGCGGTAGCATTCAATCAAATGGGACGCCAGTTGAAGCATCATTTAGAAGTCATTAACCAGGAGAAGGAACAGCTGTCAAGCATCCTTACCTCGATGACAGATGCAGTGATCACCTTCAATCGTGACCGCACCATCTTACTGAGCAACCCGCCGGCTGAAAAACTGCTGCAAAAATGGTTTATTAGTAAAGGCAGCAAAAGCGAACGGCCAATCCCGCCGGAAATTTACCATATGCTTGATCATGTGCTGGATTTTGAAGATAAAATTGAAGAGGATCTAGCGATGGATAGCTCATTTTATAGTATTACAATTAGTCCGTTATACAGCGGAGAGCTAATACGAGGAGCTATTGCAGTTATTCGTGATAAAACGGAGAAAAACCGTCTGGAGAAGCTGCGTTCAGATTTCATAGCGAACGTCTCTCATGAGCTTCGGACACCGATTGCTATGCTGCAGGGGTATTCGGAAGCTATATTGGATGATGTTGTGCAATCAGACGAAGAACGTAATGAGATGATTCGCATTATCTATGATGAATCACAGCGTATGGGCCGGCTTGTGACGGATTTACTTGACCTTGCCCGGATGGAGTCGGGACATATCCGTCTCTATAAAGACACTGTACCGATTGTTCATGTCCTTGAGCGTATGACACAGAAATTTATGCAAGTGGCAAAGGAAAAGCAAGTCTCTCTGAAATTCGTTTCCGATTTGCCGGAGGACACTATTATTTCCCTCGACGAGGACCGTATTGAACAGGTATTGACGAACCTTATTGATAATGCACTTCGCCATACACCGGAGGAAGGCACAGTTACTGTATCGTTGACAAATGAGCTCTCCTACGCCAAAATTTCGGTGAGCGATACAGGAATCGGTATACCATCGGAAGATCTGCCATATGTATTTGAGCGTTTTTATAAAGCAGATAAGGCACGGACGAGAGCGAAAGGCGGAACAGGCCTCGGATTAGCGATTGCCCGTAACATTGTGGAAGCGCATGAAGGAAATATTAAGGTAGAGAGTGTGGAAAAAGAAGGAACAACATTTACGTTCTACCTTCCAATGTAATAATATAGAAGATAGGGTTATGATACCCTATCTTTTTTATTTTTGGCTCCTCAACGAAAATGGAGGATGACAAATTGTGAGGGCATTTTAGAGGAAGATGAAACAATTTTAGTATTTATTCGACTAATTTGATGAGAACGGAGGTGGAATGGATGAAAGAATCCATTTTCCATCGGTTATATGATGAGTACCATCAGGATGTCTTTCAGTTTTTAATTTATCTCGTAAAAAACAGGACGGTGGCTGAGGATCTCTCCCATGAGGTGTATGTCCGGGTCCTGAAAGCATATGACAGATTTGAAGGAAGAAGCTCGGAAAAGACATGGCTTTTTTCCATTGCCAAAAATGTAGCTATTGATTATTTCCGAAAAGCAAAGGTTAGAGACCGCCATTCCTTCGATGCGTTTGACTGGGAGCAAGAGCAGCTCGTATCGCCGTCCAAATCTCCCGAGCAGTTTGTCGAGCACAATGAAGAAATGAATCGTCTGCTGACTGTATTGGAATATTGCACAGGGGATCAAAAAATGGTCATTGTCATGCGGTATTTCCAGGAGCTCTCCATTGCAGAAACAGCAGAAATTTTGGGCTGGACGGAAGGCAAAGTAAAAACAACACAGCATCGGGCAATTAAATCGCTGCGTGAGAAATTGAGTGAACAGGAGGCGAATTCATTGTGAAGAACGAAAAATGGGACGATCAACAGCTGGAAGAATTATTATCCAAAGCCCCAAAAATTCAAGATCATCGTTCAAAGGAAGACGTCTTCGCAAGACTGAAGGAAGCCGGGGCTTTTGAAGAGGAACCCGTACAACGAAGCAAGAAGAAATCAAGAAAACCATTTATGCTCTTTGGGCTAACAGCAGCCTTGACATTGTTAACATTCGGCAGTGTTTTCTACTTTTCGCAAAGTCCTTCTGAGGAGAAAAGTATAGCCTCGTTCGATAATGAGAAGGCAGATCAACAGGATAAAATGCTTGATACAGAAGAAGAGACAGCAGAAATCCAGGAGATGGCAATCAGAGGGATGCCGGAAGAGGATATCCGTACTTCTGTATATGAAGAACAGCTTGAGAATGCTTCAGCATTTCATCTTGGTCTAGCGGGAGACGATGCGGAAAGTGTACCGGTAACAATTGTGATTCCGAAAGAAAAGCTTATAGAAGACTTTGGAAAAGAAGAGCCGACACAGGTTGAAATGTATAATAAATATGCTGCAGCCTTAGATGAACAGGCCGCTGGATTCAATGAGTTGCATCCGGTAAAAGGAACGATAGAAGAACAGGGGAAAACGGTGATCCATACATTGCCTGATGATCACGGTTATGATGAATCGGCTGGTAAGACAGCGGTCTATACAGGAATGCTGACGGATACGTTTGGTAAAAATTATGAAAAGGTAGTCATGCAAAATAAAGACGGAACGCCCGTTACTTTTAAAGAAGTCGGAACACCGAGCGAACCGATCGATTTAGCAGATTCATCACGATATAGTTATTTCCTGGATGAGCAGAAAAAGGGTACTTTTCTATCTCCGAATTTCCGCCAAACCTTTTCTACTGTAACAGAGGCATTGAATTATATGAAAGTAGAAGAAAATGATATTTATAAAACAGCCATCCTGCCGGGAATAGACTATCATGTAACGGATGGGGATGTTGTCAAAGTCAGTTTTACAGCACCGCTCGATCTAGATGCGGTTGATTCGCAGCAGGCGATGCAGATGATTGAGGCCATGCTGTTAACGGCATCCGGTTTTAATAAGCAGATTCTTTTTGAAAATATCGTACAAACCGAATGGCGGGGGTTCCGCTTTACAGAACCGCTTCCAAAACCGGTTGGGGCAAATGAATTACCGGTCGATCTTATTGAGGCTAAATAGCGAGCTTTAGAGAATTGTAAGCAAAAAGGTTTACAATTCTCGTTTTTCTCTTATAATGAAAGGTGTAACATAATTTTATATTGATTCATCTTCGGGGCAGGGTGTAATTCCCGACCGGCGGTAATAGAAGGAGCGATGTCTGACCATCCTTGGAGGACATTGCGAAACCCCTTCTTCAGCCCGCGAGCCGCTTTTACAGTGTGCAGGATTTGGTGAGATTCCAAAGCCGACAGTATAGTCTGGATGGGAGAAGGTGAAGGTACGGTCGTCATTTCATGAGAAATGTCGTGTTTTGTGTGCTGCTTAAAGCTAAAGGGAACTAGCTTTATTTCGCTGTACACAAAATGCTGATAATAAGACCTTTATTTAAGTGTGCCTTATTCTCCCTTATACAATGCTGTATAAGGGTTTTTTCATGGCTTGAGGCGACAATGTACCTTTCTTCTTGCGAGATGGAATCAGCAAAGGAGAAGATTTTTTATGACAAAGACTAACAAAAAGTTACGTTCATTCGTAACGATTGCGATGTTGAGCAGCATTTCGTTTATTCTAATGCTATTTAACTTTCCGCTTCCTTGGTTCCCAGCATTTCTGCAAATCGACTTCAGTGATGTACCAGCATTGATTGCGGCAATCACAATGGGTCCGGTTGCCGGTATTTTAGTAGAGTTGATGAAAAATATCCTGGACTGGATTTTCTCGGGTTCACCAACAGGTATGCCGGTAGGACACATGGCGAATTTTGCAACAGGTATTTTATTTATCATGCCTGTCTACTACATTTATAAAAAGTTACCTTCTGCAAAAGGTTTATTTTTCGGCTTAATCGTTGGTTCTGTCATTATGTCAGTAGGAATGGCCTTCCTGAACTATATTGCATTTTTACCGATGTATGGCTACTTTATGAATTTCCATGTGGAGAACATCTCCGAAATGGCAGTGAAGGCAATTTTACCGTTCAATCTGATTAAGGGAATCATGCTGATCGCCATTGTTACGGTTCTATTCCGTACGATGAAAACGTGGATTCAAAACCAACGTTTACAATATTTATCATAATGAAAACGCAGCTGCTTTGGCGGCTGCGTTTTATTTTGCAGAAAAGAAGTGATAAAATAGCGTCATATGAAGACAGTGCGGTTAATTATCGGCTTCTAATAGTAGGAGGGAAAAAGTATGTGGATTGATATTACGATGCCATTATATAAAAATATGCCGGTTTGGCCGGGGGATACGCCATTTGATTACCGATTAATGGCGATGCTCACATCGGATGGGGCAAATGTGGGGGAAATAACGATGAGTCTGCATGCGGGAACACATATCGATGCACCATTTCACTATGATGATTTTGGGAAATCGATTGATGCACTGCCGCTTGACTTGTTTATTGGACCTGTCCTGCTTATTGATGTGACAGGAAAAAAGCAAATACAGAAACAACATCTAGAAGAGCTTTCGCTAAACGGGATTGAAAGAATCTTTTTTAAGACGAAAGAAACATATGACCTGTACCGGTTTGACCCTTCCTATACGACCATCCATCCTGAAGCTGTCACATTTCTAGCGAATAAAGGAATCAAAGTAATAGGCACGGATGCCCCCTCGGTTGATGCAGTGGAAGATACAACATTGCAGGCGCATCACGCGTGTAAAAATGAAGGGATATACATTATCGAAAATTTGCATTTAAAAGATATAGTGGGCGGATTGTATGAATTTATTGGCCTTCCGTTAGCTATACAGAGTGGAGACGCATCACCAATCAGAGCGATTATCCGAAAAATGAAATAGAAAAAAGCCGGCCGAAGAATGGCTGGCTTTTTTGCTTGGAAAAAATAATATTTTATCTGCTAGATGACTTTTCGTGTCAGCTATTGTTTATCTGAAATTGAGATAAATTCAATCTAAAAGTGATATGTTATATTTTCTAACATAATATTGATAATAGTTATAACATGTTGTAAAGTAAAAATAAGAAAGGGAGGGGATGACGATGAGTCGAGAGTTTCGAAGAGCCATGCCGTTACTTCCCATTAGCATGGTGATGCAGTTGACGGAATTGACTGCCAGACAAATCCGTTATTATGAAGAGCACAAATTAATCCAGCCGGCACGCTCGGAAGGAAACAGAAGAATGTTTTCATTAGATGACGTGGATGCGCTTTTGGAAATCCGCGAGCTCCTTGACCAAGGGATCAATATGGCAGGCATTAAGAAAGTATTTGATATGCGTCAAGTAAATGATGTAAGGATTTATGACAAAACGATCATTTCAGATGCAGAGCTTCGTATTATCTTAAGAGAAGAGATGCTGCAGGCCCAGCGTTTACAGAAACCTTCGCTGCGTCAAGGTGGCCTATCGCGTTTCATCCAAATAAAAAGTAAATAACATATAGGAGCGTGAAAGAGTATGGGTAACGCAATTGAGAAAACGACAGGTAAATATACAAAAGAGGATATTAAACGTATCGTAAAGGAAAAAAACGTAAAGTTCATCCGTCTGCAGTTTACGGATATTTTAGGTACGATAAAAAATGTGGAAATCCCGCTGAGTCAGTTGGATAAAGCACTTGATAATAAGATGATGTTTGATGGTTCTTCCATTGAAGGCTTCGTGCGTATTGAAGAGTCCGATATGTATCTTCGCCCGGATCTCGATACGTTTATGATTTTCCCATGGACAGCGGAAAAAGGAAAGGTTGCACGTCTCATTTGTGATATTGCACGCCCGGATGGCACACCTTTTGAAGGTGATCCGCGCTCCAATTTGAAACGGATGCTCACAGAAATGGAGGCTCTTGGCTTCACAAGCTTCAACCTGGGACCTGAACCGGAGTTCTTCTTATTTAAGCTGGATGAGAAGGGAGAACCGACACTAGAGCTGAATGATGACGGGGGATACTTTGATCTGGCGCCAACAGATCTTGGTGAAAATTGCCGCCGCGATATTGTACTGGAGCTTGAAGAGATGGGCTTTGAGATTGAAGCATCCCACCATGAGGTAGCACCAGGACAGCATGAGATTGACTTCAAATATGCTAATGCTGTAGAAGCGTGCGATAATATTCAAACATTCAAGCTCGTCGTTAAAACAATTGCGCGGAAGCATGGTTTACATGCAACATTTATGCCAAAGCCATTATTCGGTGTTAACGGGTCGGGCATGCACTTCAATCTATCCTTATTCAAAGGAGACAAAAATTCATTTTGGGATGAAGGAGCTGACTTGCAATTATCAAAAACGGCCCGCAGCTTTATGGCTGGTGTCTTAAAGCATGTACAAGGTTTTACAGCAGTAACAAATCCGACAGTGAATTCCTATAAACGTCTTGTGCCGGGTTATGAGGCACCGTGTTATGTAGCATGGTCGGCGCAAAACCGGTCCCCGCTTATTCGGATTCCTGCTTCCCGCGGTTTATCAACACGTATTGAGCTTCGCTCTGTAGACCCATCTGCAAACCCGTATTTAGCAATGGCGGTTATTTTGGCAGCCGGTCTGGATGGTGTGAAAAGTGAGCTGGAGCCGCCAGCTCCTGTTGACCGTAATATCTATGTGATGAATAGTGTGGAGCGCCGGCAGCACGGTATAGAAAATCTGCCTGCATCCCTAGAAGCAGCATTAACGGCGTTAGCAGAAGATGGCGTTATCAAGGCGGCACTGGGAGAGCATATTTACGAAAACTTCAAAGAAGCAAAGGAAGTGGAATACGATATGTTCCGCACTACTGTTCACCCGTGGGAACGCGAGCAATATTTGAAAATGTATTAATGACTGGAGAGATGGCATAAGCCATCTCTTTTTTTAAATTAAAATAATCTGGATGTCCGTTTGTATTAACTTAAAGATTTCTGCTCCTCCTTAATATATACCAAACTCCTATATATCACTCCATTTGCAGAAAAGGTGAGCAAAAACAAGGTAAAACAATTTCACAATATAAACGTGTAATTTACATACAAATAACAAAACATAATACAGAGAAAATAATCTGTTAATAAATTGCTTGTATGCTAAATATGTAAAACTTATTTGGGAGGGATTGGCAGGATGAAAAAAGGTAAAAAACTGGCGGCAGCCGCAATGGCGGGGACGCTATTAGTATCTTCGGCAGCTGCAATGATTCATACGAATCTGATGGAAGTAGAAGCGAAGGAAAACGGGAAGAAGCAGGACCCGACAAATGTCATTATGCTTGTGATGGACGGTTCAAGTAATAACGTATCGACACTTTCCCGCTGGTATAAAGGAGAGTCGCTGGCGCTGGATGAAATCCTGACAGGAGGTGTGCGTACATACTCTGCAGAATCGGCTATTACCGACTCCGCTCCAGCTTCTACGGCACTTGCCACAGGACATAAATCAAATTCAGGCTATATTGGTGTCCTGCCATCCTCTGTGACAACACCTGGTGTGGAGCAAGTGAAAGAGGAGGAAGCATTTAAGCCGGTAGCCAATGTGCTGGAGGGAGCAAAGAAATCCGGAAGAGCAACAGGGATTGTATCCACTTCCGAGATTCAGCATGCCACACCCGCAGGCTTTTCCTCTCATGTAGCGTCCCGCAGCAATTATGATGACATTGCGGAGCAGCAAGTATACCAGGGGATTGATGTTGTGCTTGGGGGCGGACTTGATTCCTTAAAAGAAACGAGAAAAGACGGCGAGAATCTGCTGGAAGTGATTGAAGAGCAGGATTATGAGCTGGTGACAACTCGGGAGGAGCTATTAAAAACAAACGCCGATAAAATTTGGGGCGCCTTTGCACCTGCTGCGCTTGCTTATGATTTTGATCGCGGACTCACAAAAGCCGAGGAGCCGACACTAGCTGATATGACGAAAAAAGCGATTGATACATTGGATAAGGATAAGGACGGTTTCTTCCTTATGGTAGAAGGAAGTAAAATCGATTGGGCAGCCCATGCAAATGACACAATCGGAATGATCAGTGATTTTCTTGCTTTTGACGATGCAGTAAAGGAAGCGCTCGAATTTGCGGAAAAGGATAAAAACACACTTGTCATTGCGGTGACAGACCACGGAAACAGCGGTATTACGATAGGGAATACAGCTACAACAGGCACATACGATACAACACCTGTTTCTGCATATATTGATCCATTAAAAGAAGCATCGATGACAGTAGAAGGGGCACTATCCTTCCTGAAGGAAGATAAGTCCAATTTGGAGGAAGTGGCTGCTTTATACGGCTTAAAGAATTTAACGGAGAAAGAGCGCAAGGCTTTAGAAGCTTCTGAAAAATTATCAGCTACGATGGTAAAGCTGCTCGCTGAACGCGCTAATATCGGCTACACAACAGGAGGGCATACAGGTGATGATGTGTTCCTATATGCATATGGCCCAAACAAACCATCGGGTCTTGTGGACAATACCGATTTAGCGAATATTATGGCCGAGACAATGAACTTCCAATTGAATCAGCTGACAGCTTCTCTGTATATCGAGGCTAAATCTGCTCTGGAGAAAAAGGGCTTCACCGTAACGGTGGATCAGTCTGATAGCAGTAACCCGGTTCTCGTAGCAAAGAAAGGGAATACGACATATGAAATACCGGAAAATAAAAATAGTATCCTTTCCAAAATAACAGATAAAAACGGTAAATCAGAAGTTAAGCAGCATACAGTACCGTATGTAACGGTTTATAATGACCGCAGCTTCTTTATTTCAGAAGAAGCATTGAAATATATAAAATAATAGAAGGTAGAAAAAGAAAAAAGAGATGGCGCAATGCCATCTCTTCTTCAATTAACCATGATGTCGGTCACGACCCCAACACTCCACTTCGCCAATGTCTTCTACTTCGTCAGCATAGAACACCGGCTCTTTTCCTTGCTTACGCTGCGCTGTATAATTGTCGAGTACCTTTTTGGCCACTTTCCACAGCATTAGAATAGCAATAAGGTTGATGAACGCCATGACACCCATAAAGACATCTGCCAAGTCCCATACGAGCTGCACTTTAGCAACGGAACCAAGGAAGACGAATGCCACAACAATGACACGGTAAACGTTTACCATTACTTTAGAGTTTTTGATAAACTCAATGTTTGTTTCCCCGTAGTAGTAGTTACCGATAACTGAACTAAAGGCAAACAGGAAAATAATGATAGCCAGGAACATACCCGCCCAATCACCAATATGATCAGTCAATGAGGCTTGTGTTAAGTTGATCGATTGCGCATCCACCTGCAAATAAGCATCGCTTAATAAAACAATCATAGCAGTAGCTGTACAGATCAAAAGCGTATCAACAAATACACCTAATGATTGGATTAACCCTTGCTTTACCGGGTGGGACACATCTGCTGTTGCTCCGGCATTCGGCGCAGAACCCATACCGGCTTCGTTGGAGAACAATCCGCGTTTAATACCGTTCAGGACAGCCGCACCAATCATCCCGCCAAATGCTTCTTCCAGCCCGAATGCTGATTTGACAATCAATGCAATAACGCCTGGAAGCTCTGTAATATTCATAATCATGACAATGATGGCCAAAATTAAATAAATAATCGCCATAACTGGCACGATTAATTGTGTTACGCTAACAATTCGCTTTAAACCGCCGAAAATAATAAAGGCAGTCAGTACAGCCAAGATAGCACCCATTAATGTACGAGAAATATCAAAGCTTTCATTAAAAGCGATAGAAATCGTATTTGCCTGTACAGCATTAAATACGAAGCCAAAGCAAAGCGTGATGGCGACAGCAAAAATAACGCCCATCCAGCGTTTGTTCAAGCCCTTTTCCATATAGTAGGCAGGACCGCCTCGGAACAGTCCATTTTTTTCAGGCACTTTATATACCTGTGCAAGTGTACTTTCAATGAAAGAGGAAGCAGCACCAATGAGTGCAATCAGCCACATCCAGAAAACAGCACCAGGACCACCAACTGCAATGGCTGTTGCCACACCTGCAACATTCCCTGTACCAATACGGGATGCCGCACTAATCGTGAAAGCCTGGAATGAAGAAATTCCTTTTTTACCGTCTTTTCCGACAGGAGCTTTTTCTGTAATAACTCTGAACATTTCAGGTAACAGGCGGAATTGGACGAATTTTGTACGAATCGTAAAGAATAGGCCGATTCCGATTAGCATGTAAATGAGTAGGTACGAATACATGAAATTATTAATATTCGCTACGATGTTTTCGATAAATGCCATATTTTCTACCTCCTTAATAGTATAACAATACTACAATTCCCTAAAACGATTAAAATAATAGATTATATCGACAATTAAGAAAATAATGAAGAAAAAGAGCGGAACCTATTAAAATAGGTCCGCTCTTGTCATATGTGTAGAAAGAAAATGGTATGGATTACCCCATGATGTTATAGCCGGAGTCTACATAAATCGTTTCGCCTGTAACACCTCGTGACAGACGGCTCAGCATTACTATCGTCATATCCGCCACTTCTTCTTGATTCGTGTTTCGTTTAAGTGGGGCTGTCTCCCCGATTTTATTAAGAATCTGATTAAAGCTTGGTACACCTTTTGCAGCGAGCGTACGGATAGCACCGGCTGAAATAGCATTGACACGGATGCCATCAGTACCTAAATCGGCAGCAAGATAGCGCATTGCAGCTTCTAATGCAGCTTTTGCCACTCCCATCACATTATAGCCGTCCAGTACACGGTCAGCTCCAAGGTAGCTCATCGTAACGATCGAAGCGTCTTCTGACAGGTAAGGCTTTGCTGCTTTGCTGACAGCGACAAGTGAATAGGCACTTGTATCCTGGGCAAATGCATAGCCTTCGCGTGTCGTTTCAACAAAACGGTTTTTCAAATCCTCAGCATGGGCAAAGGCAACAGAATGGACGATTCCGTGAATTGTCCCAAATGCAGCACCGATTTCCTCAAACGCTTTTGCAATCGATTCATCGCTGTTAACATCACATTCTACAACGGCCGTTTTATACGCCTCATAATCTGCCAATAATTTTTCAATTTTTCCTTTAGAACGTTCTTTCCGGTAAGTGAAGATGACGTTAGCGCCGACTTCCATTAGACGTTTTGCCACGCCCCAAGCGATACTCCGTTCATTGGCAACGCCCATTACCACAATATTTTTCCCGGCTAATTGTATTAAATCCACAGTCAACACCCCTAAGTAATATCAGTTATTAGTACCAACTACTAATTGTAACTATAACATTTCTTCTGTTAGCATGCAATAACAAGTTGACAGCTACTTTGTTATGCAATATAGTAAAAACAGCTACTTTGTTACGCAAGGTAGTGTATTATTTATCAAGCTATCTTGTTTTACAAGGGAGTGAAAAAATGTCGATCCGAAGTCAGTTGTTGAAGGGAATACTGGATGGCTGTGTACTGGCGGTTATTGAAAAGGAAACGATCTATGGCTATGAGCTGTCTGAAAAACTGCAGCGGGCAGGGCTGAAGGATGTCAGTGAGGGAACAATTTACCCTGTTTTATTACGTTTACAAAAAAATGAATTTATTGTTGGAGAAATGAGACCTTCTGAATCGGGACCGAATCGTAAATATTATTCATTAACCAAAAAAGGAATGGAAGCACTGGATGAAATCCGGACAGAGTGGGAGCTGCTGGCAAGTCCCATTACTACTTTATTGAGAGGTGAGTAACATGGTAAAAACGAAGACACTTATTAAACAAAATAATGAACGCAGGAAATTACTCAATGAGGAAAACAAGGTATATTACGAAAACCTAATGGTATATATCCGTACCTCTCCATTCAAGGATGACAAGGCAACGGAGGAAGTACTTATGGAGCTGCTGGAGCACTTACTGTCGGCACAGGAGGACGGCAAAACGGCAGAAAATGTATTCGGAAAAGCGCCAAAGGAATTAGCAGATGAAATTATTGCAGGTCTGCCGAAGGAGAAGCCCTCTAAGACGGTCATTTTCATAGTAGAAATTGTCGTTCAGTTTTTAGGTATGTTTATAGCGGTAACAGGTATTGCGACTATCATAAAGGGAGAGCCAAAAATAATTCATATAGGCTCCGCTAGTTTACTTGCTGCTGTGCAAATAGTCGGCATCTTGCTGCTCATTGTTTTATTATTAAAGCTCCTAAAATCCGATGCATTCAAGCAAAACCCACAAAGTAAAAAAATGTTTTGGTCATGGGCTTTAGGATCAGGGGTGTTTATTTTAGTGGTATTAATTTTTGGTGTATGGATGGAACCATTTGGCCCTGCTATAGAAGTAAGTAAGTATACTCAACTAATTGCCGGTGGTGTACTTATTTTGGCTGCTTTTGGACTGAAAAAATGGCGTGAAACAAAATGAAAAAACAGCAACTTTGCTTTGGTAAAGTTGCTGTTTATATCGAAGCATCCACATTGTGCATGCACATTGGATCTATTCGTATTTTAATGCATCGCCCTCGAAGGATTCGTCTGCGACTTTGATCGAATCAGTTGGACAGCCTTCAAAAGCATCCTGCATATCTTCTAACAGGTCTTCCGGAACTTCTGCAGTACCCATGTTTTCGTCTAAAATAACAAAGGCAATACCCTCATCATCATAGTCGTAAATATCCGGTGCAGCTGCGCCGCAAGCGCCGCAAGCGATGCATGTATCTTTATCTACAATTGTATATTTCGGCATTGTTACCTCTCCTTTTATCATTGCTCTACCCTAAGCTTCTTTACTATTCTAAATCGGTTTACTCTACTTTTCAACCGTGAAACCGTTATTTTCATACGAACGTATGAGTAAATATGGACACAAATAAGGTTTCGATGCTATATCGTGAGGACGGATTTCATTATAGCATAGTTCCCGTCCATTAAAGTCCCGTTCCGCTCAAAGAATAGAAATTTACATAGTAATCGTCGTTTCCAACCCCATTTGTATATTTGGCCATCCAGCTTTTTACACTAAACATAAATGAACAGTACCTTATTTCTCCAAAGTGTTCTATTATATGGAGAAGGAAAGATAGCGGGAATTGAACAGGATGGGAGATGAAAGGTAATGAATAACAAAAACAAAACAGTTGTCCGCTCAATGGATATTTTAAATTTATTTATCGAGCATAGCGAGTTGTCTTTTCAGGAAATCATCACGCTATCCGGGATGCCGAAAACATCGGTATACCGGATGCTTGGCACAATGGAAGAAATGGGATTTCTGGAGAAGGGGAGCGACGCTAAATACCGGCTCGGATTGCTTTTTTTGAAGTTCGGCCATTTAGTTTCCTCGAGGCTTGATATACGGAAGGCGGCATTTCCTTTCATGAACGCGCTTCATCAGGAAACGGAGGAAGCAATCAATTTGATTATCCGTGAAGGGCATGAAACCATCTACATAGAAAAAATAGACACGTATCAGAAGGTGCGTCTTTACACAGCGATTGGCCGCAGAAGTCCGCTTTACGCTGGAGCCTGTCCCCGTGCCATTTTGTCCTTTCTTCCGGATACAGAAATTGATGCCTATCTCGATACGGTAGAGCTCAAACCAATTGCCAAAGGAACAATTACCGATAAGGACAAGCTATATGACATGATCCGCCAGGCAAGAATAGAGGGGTGCACCGTCAGTCATTCAGAATTAGAAAACTATACATCGGCTGTTGCGGCACCTATTTATAATAATGTAGGAGACGTTATAGCCGGCATCAGCATCGCAGGCATCGAGGCGAATTATGAAGGGGAAAAGGTTGATGTGCTGAAGAAAAAGGTGAAAGATGCTGCCTATGAGATTTCTAAACAGCTTGGGTATTTGCATTAAAAAAGGGAGTTCCTGGTAATGAGCTCCCTTCAGATTGTAGACAAATAATATGCAATAATTGAATATTTTATAGGATAGCTGTGGGATACTTCCCATAGCTATTTTGGGCAGGCAGTCAAAGATGAATTTGTTAAGCTAATTCTGCATCAACAAACTGTACTTTCCGCCTTGTCTCATCAATAAACGAAATGGCAATATAATCGAAGCCATCAAGTAAAACTGTTTCCCATGCTATTCGTCGCCCATCAACTAAAATGACCGAACCGTTTTCATCAAAATCATAATCCTCTTTTTCTTCTTCGTAGTCTATACTATACCCGAGTTCTATCATGATTTTTGAGGTGGGAATATCAAGCTTTTTTAAAGTTCGACAGGAGAGCTCTTCTGCATCGTGTACATCACAAAACATATTGTCGTAACCATGTTTACCCCCGTCAAAGAGTATAATTTCTTCTTGTGTATCCGGCTCTTTTGCCACAATTAACATAGGCGCTTGATCGGTATTGACAATGTAATTTTGATTTTCATTTTCGACTAAAAATAAATCCCCATAATACCATATTTCAAACAACTCTTTATCATCACTGGAGCACACTGTCATAGCTGTCAGTTCATTATCTTCGAAATTGTTTATATTATTTTTTAAATAGGTTGGTACTTTCATGCTGCTCTCCTTTTTCGAATTTTGGTTTGTTAAATAATACCACTATTATCTAAAAAATCATAGAATCGAATAGTTAAAAGCATATACTAAACACTGTGCTTTTTAGGCTGCTTTATCTACACTCTGGAAGCTCGTAGTAAGGAGATTCCTGTTATACTTTTATGCCTTTTAAGATTGCGCCTTTAGACGAATACCAAGCGCGATATCAGCCATTACTCTTTCTATTTCAAACAAGGCTTCCTCTGCCTGCTCCAACGACACTTCCGTGAAACGAATTTCGGTGTTAGGCTGCATTTGTGCCAACCGGGGAAGATCAGCGGAAATGATTTGCCCGATTTTTGGATAGCCGCCGGTCGTTTGTCTATCAGCCATTAAAATAATCGGCTGTCCGTTTGAAGGGACCTGTATTGTTCCATATGTGACACCCTCCGAAAGTAAATCAAATGTCTCGGATAAATGTAACGGAGGTCCTTCCAGCCGGTAGCCCATCCTATCTGACTGTGTTGTTATTTTATAAAGGCTGGAAAAGAAGGCATGCCGGCTTTCAGGGTTGAAACGATGGAATTCAGAACCATGCATGACGCGAATTGCCTCGTTTTTCCTAAATAAGCCAAGCTGTCTAACATCAACATACCATGTGAAAGACTGATCTGCCTGTTCTAACTGCTGGATGAATGATTGCCCGATAGGATTTGTGGTGCCGCTGCAGGCAAAACAATCGCCCTTTTGCAGCGCACGTCCGGAAAGCCCGCCAATGCCGGCGCGAAGATACGTACTTTTGCTGCCCATGACAAGCGGTATGTCGATTCCGCCGGCAAACGCTAAATAGGATCGGCAGCCGCGGATGGCCGATTTGAATTGTAAAATAGATCCGCGCCTGATAAGTACCGGCCGCCACATCGGTGCGGGCTGTCCGTCAATGGTCGGCTGGAGATCGCCGCCTGTTATTGCGACAAGCTGATCCTGCTCAAAGTGGAGCTTTGTACCGAACATTGTAACTTCAAGCACGCCTTCCTCCTCTTCGTTGCCTACAAGTAGATTTGCCACACGCATCGACACACAATCCATCGCCCCGCTGACAATGACACCATACTTCTGGAAGCCGAACCTTCCTAAATCTTGAACCGTTGTTAATAGACCGCCGTGTAAAACCTGTACACTCATTGCTTCTTCTCCTTTAAGCTTGAAAATTCCTTTGAAGAAATAGGAACAAAGCGCACCTTATCGCCTGATTGCAAAAGGGTCGGCGGAGAGCAGTCTGGAAGGAACAAGTCGAGCGGTGTGCGTCCGATAATTTGCCAGCCACCGGGTGTTTCCAGTGGATAAATACCTGTCTGCTTCCCTGCGATACCGACCGAACCAGTTGGAATGGCCAATCGTGGTGACTCTTTTCTAGGCGTAGCAATCTGCTCGTCCATTCCGCCCATAAACGAAAAACCTGGGGCAAAGCCGAGCATATAGACAAGATATTCGGCAGAGGAATGGAGGCGAATGACCTCGTCGACAGAAAGCCTGTTAAAGGAAGCAACATATTCAATGTCCGGTCCATACTCTCCGCCATATAATACCGGAATATCTATTTGTCGCTGCTTGAATGTTTGATGTGTTCCCACAGAGTCTATTAATTTCGATAAGAAGCCGCAGACAATTTGGTAGGGGCTTTTTTTAGCATATGCTGGATTTAGCGAACACACAGTAAGGGGATGATAGTAAACAGTCAAACTATTATAAGACGGTACAGCCTCTATAAAGCCGGGAAAGGGACTGTTTTCCAGTAATAAACTTAAGTGCTTCACTTTTTTATGAATAGCCGGATCAATTCCTTCTCCTAAATGGACGACAAGGGCTGAGTCTCCTAAAGGACGAAACGGTGTGCTCATTTGTTGAAGGGTCATTAACATTCTCTCCTTTAGTTTCGTATTTCGGAATTACTGTTCTGAAAAATGGATATATCTTTTATTATAGGGCGTCTTAAAATAAAAACAAATAAATATTTTTGAACTATCCAACTTTTCTATCAATTCTAACATTATCTCTTTTCAAACAAAAAATAGATATGCTAGAATGAGACTGTAATTTAAAACTAAAGTTCCGAGAATCGGAACAAAACGTTAAAGAAGTATATGTGGAGGGGATAGGAATGTATCACGTAGATATAAATTGTGACTTAGGAGAGAGCTTTGGGCGTTTTAAATTAGGGGAGCAGGAGGAAATTCTGAAGTATGTTACATCCGCCAACATCGCATGCGGCTTTCACAGCGGCGACCCGACTGTTATGAGGGAGACGGTAAAGCTGGCTATCGATAATGGTGTGAAGATAGGGGCTCATCCGGGCTTGCCTGATTTGAACGGTTTCGGCAGAAGAGAGATGGCCATCACACCTCAGGAAGGCTATGATATGGTTGTTTATCAAATTGGTGCATTACAGGGATTCCTTGCAACTTTCAAGGAAGAGATGCAGCATGTAAAACCGCACGGCGCTTTGTATAATATGGCAGCGAAAGATCGGGCACTTGCAGAGGCCATCGCTCAGGCTGTGTATGATGTTTCACCTTCCCTTATCTTATTTGGTCTAGCAAATAGCGAGTTGACAAGAGCGGGAGAAAAAATAGGTCTACGCACAGCACATGAGTTTTTTGCTGATCGTACATATCAGGCGGACGGTTCACTTACGTCACGCTCCCAGCCTGACGCGATGATTACAGACCGGGTGCAATCTGCTGCTCAGGTCATCAAAGCTGTAAAGGAAGGAAAGGTTTTAACCCAGCAGCAAACAGAAGTTGCGTTGCGGGCACATACTGTCTGCATTCACGGAGACGGCGAGCATGCACTAGCCTTTGCGCAATATTTGAAAGAAACATTGGAAAACAACCAAATTACCCTTGCGGCAATTGGACGTCGGGGGGAATAGTAGATGGCTGTACCAAAGGGGAAAACAAAAAATCCGAAGCCTGAAGCCATGAAGAAACAGAGCAGCAAAAAGGTGAGCAGAAGCGTCCTGCTCGGAGCAGCATTTTTAATGGCGACCTCCTCCATCGGGCCGGGATTCTTAACACAGACGACAGTGTTCACACAGCAGCTCGCTGCCAGCTTTGGCTTTGTTATATTAATTTCATTAATCTTGGATGTTGTTGTCCAAATGAATGTGTGGCGTATCATTGGCGTGTCAGGGCTGAGAGGACAGGAAATTGCCAATAAGGTACTGCCGGGTCTTGGTGTTGTGCTCGCAATCCTGATTGTAATCGGCGGGCTGGCCTTCAATATCGGAAACGTAGCAGGGGCTGGGCTTGGATTGAATGCCATGCTCGGGCTCGATCCGATTACAGGAGCGATCATCAGCGCGGTTGTTGCCATTTTCATCTTCGTCGTAAAGGAAGCAGGAAAGGCAATGGACAAGTTCGCCCAGTTCGCTGGTTTTATCATGATTCTTTTAATGATTTATGTTGCTTTTAAAACGTTCCCTCCTGTCGGGGAAGCACTCGCGAACACAGTCATGCCGGAAACGATCAGTTGGTTTGCCATTGTGACGCTTGTCGGGGGTACGGTCGGCGGCTATATTACCTTTGCGGGCGGGCACCGGTTACTTGATGCAGGTGTAAAAGGCATTGAATCATTACCGGAAATTACAAAAAGCTCTGTGACGGGTATCGCAGCTACAGGGATTATGAGGGTTGCCCTATTTTTAGCGGTTCTTGGTGTCGTATCACAGGGCCTGGTTATTGATGCAGACAATCCAGCTGCCTCTGTATTCCAGTTAGCTGCTGGCAATATCGGCTATCGTATATTCGGAATCATTATGTGGGCTGCGGCTATTACTTCTGTTGTCGGGGCAGCCTATACGTCTGTTTCCTTTATCCGTACTTTCCATCCAATTATTGAAAAATACCATAATTGGATCATTATCGGCTTCATCATTGTTTCGACAACCATTTTTGCCTTTGTTGGAAGACCTGTTAATATTCTGATCATTGTCGGGGCGCTGAATGCACTTATCCTGCCGCTTGCATTGGGAACACTGCTGGTGGGAGCTTACAAGAAAAAGATTGTCGGAGAATACAAGCATCCTTTATGGCTGACGATTACAGGCGTCATTGTCGTCGCGATTATGGCTTATTTAGGTATCATCACATTGATCGAGCAATTACCATTGCTGTTCAAATAGAAGGAGGAGAAAAGCATGCAAGATGTTTCATTACTGGCTCCGAAAGATGTACGGGAGCTTATTCGAAAGCAGGAGATCACAGGACCGACAGCAGGTATGTCAAAGGGGTATACACAGGCAAATCTGGCCATCTTAAAAAAAGAGCATGCTTTTGACTTTTTATTGTTCTGCCAGCGTAACCAAAAGCAATGTCCTGTGCTTGATGTGACAGAAGTCGGCTCATTCAGTCCGGCACTGCTGGCAAAAGATGCGGACATCCGGAAGGACATACCAAAATACCGCATTTACCGGGATGGCGTGTTCACGGAAGAGGTAAATGATATTACAGATTACTGGGAGGACGATATGGTTGCCTTTCTGATCGGATGCAGCTTTACGTTTGAAACACCGCTTTTAGAAAGCGGCATTCCGGTCCGTCATATTGAGGAAAACTGCAATGTCCCGATGTATAAGACGAATATTCCGTGTATAAAGGCAGGGGTGTTTGAAGGACCAACCGTTGTCAGCATGCGGCCGATGTCACCGGAAGACGCTATCCGGGCTGTCCAAATTACATCACGCTTCCCTGCTGTCCACGGGGCTCCGCTGCATATCGGCAACCCGCGTCAAATCGGCATCGAGGATATTACAAAACCGGATTTTGGTGATGCTGTTACGATCAAACCAGGCGAAGTACCGGTATTCTGGGCCTGCGGTGTTACCCCACAGGCAGTAGCGATGCAAAGCAAGCCTTCGATCATGATTACACACGCACCGGGCTGTATGTTTATTAGTGACGTCCGGGATGAGGTGTACAGCGTCATTTAAAATGGAACAATCAGCTTGCGATAATGCTTTATGTAGCCGCAATCCTTTATTGGATTGCGGCTTTTTTGTTGGAGAATATAATGTTATCTTGGTGGCAGGAGGAGGCCTAGCCTTTCTTCCGGAAAATAGTGTCTGGAAAATTATGAATCTTATAGGAGTTTTCGTATAATAGAAATAGAGAGTACATCTTTGATTCGATAGCACCCCATTTACTAAAGAAATGAGGTCCGAAAAATGGAGAATGTAGCGGTAAATGAGTTGAAGGAAATGTTTGAGAAGCAGCTTGAGTATCAGTGGGAAGTTCGTGCCACAACAGCCGTACAGCGAATTGATAAGCTCGCAAAACTGAAGGATGTGCTACTTCGGAGGTTAGACGATATTGTGGAAGCAGCTATATCGGATTTTGCACGCCCGATTGATGAGGCCAAACACCAAGTATATGCAGTGACGCAGTCCATTGATCACATTATCGCCCATCTGGAGGAATGGATGCAGCCGGAAGAATACGCAAGTGAAGAGGGCAGCACAGCGAAAGCCATTTATGAACCAAGAGGACTGGTTTGTATTTTCGGCACATGGAATGCACCGCTTTCTGTAACGGTACACCCATTGACAGAGGCTGTGGCTGCAGGCAACTGTGTAGTGATAAAGCCGTCAGAATTTACGCCGGCCTACAGCCAAATAATCAAGGATGTTTTATCGGAAGTATTTGATGAAAGGGAAGTGGCAGTCGTACTGGGAGAGGCAGATGTTGCGGCTGAACTGCTCGAGCTGCCGTTTAATCACTTCTTCTTTACAGGAGGAGAAAAAGTAGGGAAAATTATTATGCAGGGAGCAGCAAAGCATCTAGCAGCTGTCACACTGGAGCTTGGTGGGAAGTCGCCGGCCATTTTGGACCGTCATATTGATCTTAGTCGTACAGCTCAGCGCCTCGCGTATGGAAAAATAATGATGGGCGGCCAATTCTGCATCTGTCCAGATTATATTTTTGTCCCGGCGGAAGATGTGGATGCATTTGTCCAAAGCTATGAAGGCGTTGTACAGGCTTTGTTATATGAGGACGGGAAAATCCGCACGACAGAGCGTACGCAAATTGTCAATGAGATGCACTACAACCGCTTGAAAAACTTGCTGGACGATGCGATGAGTAAAGGGGCAACGGTACTGTCAGGCGGCACATTAAACGATGAACTGCGCCTGATAGAACCGACAATTTTAGGCCATGTAACAGATGATATGAAGATCGTGCAGGAGGAGATATTCGGCCCGCTGACATTCCTGAAGCCTTACACAGAGACAGCCGAGGTTATTCGTTACATTCGTCAGCGACCGAAGCCGCTCGCTTTATATATTTTCAGTGAGGACAAGGAATTCCAGAACCGGATTCTTGCCAATACATCATCCGGCGGGGTTACGATTAACGATATTGCTTTGCATAATATACACCCTGAATTACCATTCGGCGGTATCAACCAATCCGGGCTCGGCCATTTCCACGGGCAGCACGGTTTTAAAACGTTCTCTCATCTCCGGGCAGTTTATACGGTGGAGGATACAAGTCAATAAAATGAAAAGGTAATATCCGACTTGGCTGATGTAATGACAGCCAAGTCGTTTTTTGTTCATGTTTTTCACAGAAGGGAGGATTCATCAATATATCATAGCTGGAGATGGTAACGAGGAAATAGAGAACAAAATAGTGGAATTTTGTAATTATCATGCCGGAGAAGCTAAATAGAATAAGAAGAAGTACGTGTTGAAATGGAACGCTTTTCGTGAGGAGTAGGTACTGAAAAATTTAACAAGTTAATACATTATATTAACAAACGTTTAAAACGATATCGTAAATCGTTTTTATTGACGATTTGCCCCCATGTGTATGTGATAAAGGATAGAAATTTGTAGTAATTGCGAGAAGCTTTGATAAGCCGAGGCTGTTTCATAGGAAAAGCACTAGAAGGGGGACGGAAGTGCGGAAAAATATGATAGGGGCAGCTATTGTAGCTGTATTGGTTGTTATTTTCTTTGTCAACCTATCAGGAGATAAAATGGCAGTAGAGGTGAAAAAGGATAAGGGGAATGAGCAGCAATCAGCTGTTCAGAAAGGGCAGGCGACAGAAGCAGCTGATTTTACGTTGAAATCTTTAACAGGAGAAGAAGTAACGCTGTCATCATTAAGAGGGAAAATCGTCATTGTAAATTTATGGGCTACCTGGTGTCCGCCCTGCCGTCAGGAAATGCCGCATATGCAAAAATTTTATGAAAAACATCAGGAAGAAGTCGAGATTTTGGCAGTGAATTTAACTTCCGAAGATTATGGAACGGAAAAAGTAGCGGAATTTGTATCGGAATTCGGTCTGACATTTCCTGTCCTCCTTGACCAAACAGGAGAAATCGGGAAGCTATACGAAGTATATACAATCCCTACAAGCTATATCATCGATAAAGAGGGTATGATTTTCCAGAAGATCATCGGCCCGATGGATGAAGAATATATGGAGCAGCTAATTACAGCATTAAATGAAACGGAAAAGTAAGTTCAATATACAATGGAAAACGGTAAAGTTTTTCTTCTCCGCTATATTACCATTTTATAAACCAGCTCTTATCCGGAGCAAATAAATAATCGGTTACTTTCCCGCCCGGTAATATGCCAGGCGGGCGTTTTTATATTAGCAGCGCTTTTTTTTAGGAAAATAAGCGGTTTACATGGAAGTCTCCAAGTGATGGTCGAAAGGAAGCGGTGTATAAAGAATGGCGAAAATGAACAAATTTCAAGCAAGTATCCTTTTTTACTAACAAAGCAAAAAGGGTGAAATATGAGGGGAGGAGTAAGGTTGGACTTTCTAATAGGTAAGCTTGAAGAAGATATAGAATATTTATATTCACAAGGTAAGCGGGTCGATATGATCAAAATGAATCCCGAAATATACGAGCATTTTATCCAGTCAAGGCAAGACGTTCCTAACATGGATATTCCCGTCGAAGCAGATGAAAACGTGGAAAAATACGAACTTGTTTATAGCGTCATTCAATAAGGGGAAATATGAAAATTTATACAGCGTCCACAGCATCACTAAAAATATTGGCAGCTCATTAGATCAAGCAGCACTCCTGATTATTCCTAAAAGGGAGTGCTGCTTTTATCTTTTTTGTAAACTGAATAAGTGAACACTCAATCTTCCTTCCTGCTTAAATAAAAACGTGCATTAGCAAAAAAGGCTGTTCCTAAAAGGAAGAGCATCACGGTAATCCAACTAGCGATGGCAGAATATTCACCGTCTAAAATAAATTCACTGCTTAAATTAACAAATACCATTATAGACATTACTACATATAAACCCTTTAGAAATTTCACCTGTTTACCTCCCGAAATATGCGAAAACCTATACGCCTATTTAGATTCCGTACTGTTCACTACGATAGTAAAACCGCCTTACGTGTTTTGTATCTGATTCTTGCTGGGCTTCTCTTTTCCAATAATCTGTTTCTGAATGACGATATTGACTAACGCCTGGATTGTCATGGCGAGCACCAGGAAGATAAGGTGTGTGTTACCGGAGATAAATAAGGAAATAAAGTAAAAGAGCGGTGCTGCTGAAAAGTAAGAAATAAATTGGTTTTTTGTCCATAGAAAAATGATAGTCGAAAGACAAATTGTTACTAATAGAATTTCACTTATCATTCCCAGTGTACCGCTGTCCAAGTAATGGACAAGATCGTATACATAAAACATAGTACTTTCTCCTTTCTAAAACTAATAAGTTATTGAAACTGTAACATATTTACATTTATAGTGAAAGAGAGCTATTTTCCTATCTCCTAGATTACACTCACCCGTTATTCGTATGAGCGTGTTAAAATGGAAAAAAACGTATAAGGATGGATAAAAAGATGAACATTCCGGAGCAATTTATCAAGCCGTTTCCTTCATATGAAGAGGTGTTTTACGATGAGCTGGAGCAGCATAAAAAGTATTTCCTGCCGATTTGCTCTATCAATCTGCAGTGTGTTGATCCTGAGTGGGATGAGTGGCTGCATATTGTATCAGTAAAGGAAATCCATGACGGCTGTGTCGGCGAAAATACAAAGGAGTTCCATACACGCTTCACGACAGAAGATACGCTAGGCTTCAATATTATTGATGGTAAATATCAATTTGAGGCAGGGTGGGATTACTTTGAGGCTGAAACGGATGGAGTACTGGAGGACGTATATTTACAGAACGAAACAGATTATGAAGCAAGGAAACAATTTTTCCTTCGCCATGGAAAAATCTACCCTTATTCCAGTTTCGGAAGAGGCTTTGAATCAGCAGAAGCATTGGAACAGGATTTTAACGATAAGCAGGCAGCAGGCTGGGGCTTAGAATACCCTATGGTAAACGGGATATTAGATGATGTGCGGTTTATAACTGAGGAAGGTCAGGTGCTGCTGGAAGACTACGAAAGTGAAGCGGATGCTTTTGACTACACAAACCTGCTGTACGTGCCAAAGGATGAAAATGGTGCTGTGTTTACATATATCGGATTTGCGACAGGCTATTATTTTCAAGCCTGTGGGGCAGACCGGATCTATCTGTTCTTCAATAAGGAACTGAAAAAAGCAGTCATTTGCCTTGAGTATACGTGAGGGGGAAGGCTGAAAATAGTAAGAGCCGGTGGGGCTTTTGCTGTTTTTTATAAAGAGAAGCTATTTGATTCCATATAGTACCGAAACCTTTAATAGTCAAGCTGCTAGAATTTTAGGCATGCTCTGACTAGCTGTCATTTCTGAATTAAACATGATAAGGACGATACTATGGGCAGTAGAATGACTGATGAAAGCTGTCTATTTTCAATCGAAATAATTCCGTGATAGGTCTTACAAATGAATAAAAGCGGATGTTATAAAATGAACGGCAGAGAGTCTTATGACACTTAGAACAGTCCATACCAATAAAACAGGCTAGGTAGTTAGGAAAAACAAAGACAGAGGGGATAACATATTGAAAGAGGGAAAATTTGAATATGTTTCAGAGACAGAAAGATTAGTAGTAAGACCGTTAAGAAAAGACGACTATGAAAATTGGTTAAATGAATTTGAAAGCCGTTATCCATCTCAAAATCGCCATGATCAAGGAAAGATGGATATGAGTGAATGTACAATGGAGTGGTTTCATAATCTCGTAGATAAACATCAAGAGTTAGCACTCACAGATACTGCACATGTATTTGGTGTGTTTAGAAAAGAGGATGGTATACATCTGGGGATGGTTGATTTTTCAACCTTAGCAAGAGATGATTTCCAATGGGGGCGTATAGGGTATACCATTCATAATCAGCATTGGAAAGAAGGTTATGGTAAAGAAGCCGTACAAGAGGCTCTAAATATTGCTTTTCAATATTTAAAATTTCACCGTATAGAAGCCCATATTAACCTTGATAATACACCTTCTATGAAATTAGCTGAAAGTGTAGGCATGAAATTTGAATGTATCCGCAAAGGCTTTATATACGAAGATGATGAATGGACCGATCATGCAGTTTATTACAAGAACTCAAAGTAATGTTTTTTCGGTCCAAGGGAAATTTGATTAAATAAGTGGACTCCAAAAAGGAGTTCACTATTTTTATTTATAAGACACGTTATTGTTTTTATATCTCTTACGAGGTTTCGTTATTCATTTCCAAAATAAGTTGAGCTGTTAAAATACCTCGATGTTTTTTCCTCCATGAGCTTTAAATGTGTTCTATAGAGCAAGAAGCGAAGGGGCTTCTCCTACCGCTTTTTTTGTGAGTCATATCTACTGTACTAAACTATCCAGTTCCGGCTGCAATTTGTTCCGCAGAATATACAGCATAATGCCCCCAACAATGAATGCCACAGTATCTGCAATGACAAGGGACCAGATCACCCCGTGGAAGCCGTGCATATGGTTGGCGATAAATAGTATGGGAATCAGAGTAATACCTTGAATAATTGACATAATAAACGCGGCGGTTCCTTGAGCTGTTGCTTGAAAGATTCCAGTAAACAATGTGGTCATGCCTGAAACGAATAAGGATAGGAACGTTACATGCAGAATGTAACTCCCCATTTCAATTAATTGCGGTTCATTCGTAAATAAACCAATTAAGTGATCGGAAATCAGATAGACAATAACGCCAAATACGCAGGCTAACGTCACAATCGCTTTGATTGTAAATCCGATAGTATGCTTCATACGTGTTTTATCTGCTGTAAAAGAAAAGGCAATGAGCGGTACTACTCCTTCGCATAAGCCCATCAGAATAAACTCAGGAAATTGCAGTAAACGGGAGGATATTCCAAAAGCAGCTACTGCCTGATCCCCGTACTCGACAAGAAAGTGGTTTAAGATGAGCGACATTGCACCCAAAAAGATACTCATAATAAAGACGGGAACTCCAATTTTGAATACATTGGCTAGAATGTCTTTGTTAGTCTTGAACCATTTTGCGGAAACGGTTAAAAATTGGCTTTTATATCCTATATGGAAAGCGAAGAATGCACTCGCAGCCACGTTTGAAATTACCGTAGCAGACGCAACCCCGGTCACGCCCCAATGGAAGACGAAGATGACTAGCGCATCTAGAAGAATATTCACGGCCACGCTGAGAATCATACCGATCATCGATGTGATTGCTGCCCCTTCTGAGCGCACGATATTTTCCAGTGTGAAGAACAATATGACAAATGGCGAGCCTATAAGCATAATTGTGACATAGTCCTTCGTAAATTCGAAGGAGTCAGGCGTTGCTCCTAGGCTATGAACGATTGGATCGATTAATGGGAGGCCGACAGCGATCACAATAAGACCGAGAACTAAGCTGCTGTAAAAGGCGAATGAAGAAACATGTTTTACTTCGCCGTATTTTTTCTCTCCTAACAAACGTGAGATAAATGTACCACTCCCCATGCCAATCAAATTTCCCAGTGCCATAATGATCGCAAATAACGGCAGGGTTAATGCGAGCGCGGTTAACATGGCAGTACTGTGGAGCGTACCAAGAAAATAGGCATTCAAGATGGAATATATGACACTCATTGATGTGCCTAGCATCATCGGTACAGCAAAATGGGCTACAGCTTTTGCGACCGGTGCTTTTTCAAAATAATAGAGATTTTCTGCATCCATGTGGATCACTTCTTTCTTTTGAATAAATACCTAACAGTGTTAGTTTGAATCTTACAGTGTTAGATGTTATCATGAACCTATGGGTCTGTAAAGCATAAACTTACAGTGTTAGATGGATGGGGGATACCAATGAAAAAACAGCAGCCTCAGATTTCGGAGGATAAGATTTTAGAAGCCTCATGGGAACTTCTTGGAGAAGGCGGCATCGAGAAATTCAGCATGAGACGATTAGCCGACAGACTAGGGATTCAGGCTCCCTCTTTGTATTGGTACTTCAAGAGCAAACAAAATCTCTACCAGCGTCTGGCCAATCAGGTATCGAAAGTAATATTGGAGGAATTCCAATCTGAAGGGGACTGGAAGGAGCAATTGACGGAGCTTGCAGTGACGGTACGGAGTGTGCTCAGCCGATATCCATGCTCTACGCAGATCATGATGATGACACTGCCTCACGAACCAGATATCATCCGGTTCACCAACCGTATGCTGCTATGTGTTGAATCGACACCGCTTGAGCAAGAGCAGAAAATACAAGTGATTACAACGCTTGTGAACTATGTCTATTACTTCGTTCTAGATGATTACCAACATAACCGTAATATTTCTGTTATCCTTAAGGATAAAGAAACGCCTCCAGGAGAGGAAATGATTCGCCTCCTAGACTCCATGAAGGAAACAGATGCGGGATTATTCCGGAGAATGTTCACGAACGGGCTGTTTGAAGTGATGGGGACCGACAGAGCGTTTGAGTTTGGTTTGAAGCTCATTTTGCTCGGGGTTGAGCAGGTGATTAAGGAGCAGGTGAAGTAAATGCAAAAAAGCTCATCCGGTTACCGGATGGGCTTTTACGATGGAATGCACGTGTAATAACCAGCACGAAGATACCATAACCTTAGCACTGCTTCCCCAATATAAGTGCCAGCTTTAGTACGAATGCGTCCTCAAAATGCTGGGGGTTGTAGCCGGTCAGCTTATACACTTTATTAAGGCGGTAGGTGAGGGTATGGCGGTGAATACCGAGTTTTTCCGCACATATATTTAACTGAAGATTGCATTCAAAAAATGTCAGCAGGGTTACAGTAAGTTTATCTGTCAGCCCGCGAATCTTCATAAGAAATCTCGTCACTTCCTCGCTGCTACGGTTTTTAAACAGCGTATATATCTCTACATCCTCAAAATAAGTCGTTTGCCCGAAGGAAAGAGCTGTTTTTGCTCCGTTAAATGCATAGGGCAGTACCTCCAATTCATCTACAACTGGTCCGACACCGATGGAAATCTCAAACTTTTTCTGAAGCTTCACCAGCTGCTGGATCGTTTCTTTTGCATGCTTTACAGAACGCCCGCATAAAAACAGGTAATATTCACCTAGATCAATCTGACCGAATAGCGCTTGCTGTCTATAAAGAATGTTTTCCAAATGAAGGGGCAGCGCAGAAGCATCACCTTGCTGCTTAACGAGCAGTATTTGAAAGGGTCCCTCCAACGGAAACGACAGCTTTTCAATTCGTTCCTTGAATGCCTCGTCGATAGGCGCATGATCAATTAATGCTTTAAAAATAAGATCCCCATTTTTCCGCTGCCATTCGCTTTTGCTTTCCGTCAGCACCTGGTGCACGATCATTTCTGTCGTCAGCTGCACTAAGCTGGCGATTTCCTGCAGGTCATGTGGATTCCCTGTAATCCCGATGACCCCGATAATTTTTTCGTGGAACTTGATCGGCAGGTTAATGCCGGGCTTACAGTGATAAAAATCCTTTGAAAGCGGATCATCTATCAACAACGGCATGCCCGTTTTTACTACTTGGATAGCGCCTTCGTGAATAGAATCTATGCGCTCCTTATCCCCCGAGGCCAATATGACACCATCCGTACTGATTACATTAATATTATGATGAAGCCGCATCATCGTCTGATGTACGATTTCCTCTGCTAATTTAATAGATAACATTTTATACACCTCGTACAAAAATGATTCTGTACTAATACAGTTAATTTGTACATCCATTATAATGCTTTTTCGAATAGTCTGTCATTATAATATTTGTAAGCGCTTAATCGGAAGGAGAATGAGGATGAAAATCATCATAAGTCCAGACTCTTTTAAAGGTACATTAACAGCTTTAGAAGCAGCAAAATCTATCGAACAAGGAATTAAGCAAGCATATCCAGAAGCGGAAACCGTTTTACTGCCTGTTGCAGATGGCGGAGAGGGGACAATGGAGGCCCTTGTACTTGCAACAGATGGACACTTTGTTCAAACAACGGTACTCGATCCTCTAGGGCGTGAAATAGAAGCTTCGTTTGGCGTGCTTGGCAATCAATCGACTTGTGTTATTGAAATGGCCTCTGCATCAGGTATTACACTGTTGCATAACAATGAGCGCAATCCGCGGATTGCCTCGACTTTTGGTACGGGGCAGCTCATTAAAGCAGCATTAGACCAAGGTTTTAGAGACTTTATCGTTTGTATCGGCGGAAGTGCTACAAATGATGCCGGCGTGGGGATGTTGCGGGCACTCGGCCTGCGTTTAGTAGATGAGTATGGACGTGACGTACAAAAAACGATCGATGGCTTATATGAAGTAAAAAGCCTGGATTTTTCAACTTGGGATACAAGACTGCATGATACGACTATTGCCATTGCCTGTGATGTAAATAATCCACTAGTTGGTGAAAATGGTGCGACAGCAGTATTTGGCCCACAAAAAGGTGTGAAGCCTGAGGAAATGGATTATTTTGATGAGGCATTGACACATTGGGCCAATATTGTAGAAGCAGAAAAAGGAACCCGGCTGCATGACTATCAAGGTGCCGGGGCAGCAGGTGGCATGGGGGGCGCGTTAATCGCATTCCTTAACGGAAAGTTTCATCAGGGCATTCAATTAGTACTCGATGTTATGAAGTTTTGCGAGAAAATCCAAGGTGCGGATTATATTGTAACAGGTGAAGGGAAGTCAGATCGCCAGACACTACACGGGAAAGCACCAATGGGCGTTCTGCATTGTGCCAAACAGTTTAATATACCGGTCTTATTGCTTTCGGGTTGTATTGAGAAGCAAGATAGAGAATTATTAGCACCGCACTTTCAACAGACGGTGTCAGTAGTTAATGAGTCTGTCTCTAATGACATGGCGATGAAGGAAGCAGCCCGCTGCCTGTCTCAGCGGGCATATGAAACGTTTCAACATTTAATCGGTTAAGGGGGAGAAAGGAATGTTATTTTTCATCATTTTAATAGGGGTGTTATTTGTCGTACTCGCTACGGCCAAATTAAAGCTCCATCCATTTTTAGCACTCATTATTAGTTCGTTCTTTGTCGGAATTGCGAGCGGCATGCCATTACTGGATGTCGTTACGAACATTAATACCGGTTTTGGCAGCTTAATGACGAGCATCGGGATTGTCATTGTAGCTGGAACAATGATCGGCGTCATTTTGGAGCGCTCCGGCGCGGCATACCGTATGGCGGAGGTAGTTCTCCGAATTGTTGGGCCAAAGCGTCCGCAATTAGCAATGTCCATTATCGGCTATATTGTATCGATTCCTGTGTTTTGTGACTCTGGATTTATCATTCTATCAAGCTTGCAGAAATCACTGGCAAAACGCGCGAAAGTAACAGTTGCATCTATGGGTGTAGCACTTGCAACAGGCTTATATGCAACACATGTACTTGTGCCGCCGACACCGGGGCCGATTGCAGCAGCCGGCAATATTGGTGCTGCTGATTACTTAGGGACGGTGATTTTAGTCGGACTGCTTGTGGCGATTCCGGCGACATTTGTCGGATATTTATGGGCTGTAAAGGTAGCGACAAAAATCGAAGTACCGTTAGATAAAGAAGAGGCAATGGATTATGAGGAAGTCATTAAATCCTTCGGTGAAATGCCTTCAACATTCAAATCATTTTTCCCGATTATCCTGCCGATCGTATTAATCGGTATCGGTTCGATTGCAGCATTAGTAGGTGATCCGGAATCTACATTTAATATGATTTTACGTTTCATCGGAAGCCCGATCGTGGCTCTGCTGTTAGGTGTATTTGCCGCGTTCCCATTACTGCCGAATCTAAATGAAGAAACGTTAACGGGCTGGATTGGCGATAGCTTAAAGGATGCAGCACCGATTCTGTTAATTACGGCAGCCGGTGGTTCATTCGGTACGGTAATTAAAGAAACAGGTGTAGGTGACATGTTGCAGCAAATGGATCTTGGCTCATTGGCACAAGGTTCACTGTTCCTGCTTGTGCCATTCCTGATTGCAGCTGCACTGAAAACGGCACAGGGCTCTTCCACAACAGCACTTGTTATTACATCGACATTAGTCGCACCAATGCTCGTTACTGCTGGAATTGAAGGGGCATTCCCATTGGCGTTAGTCGTGATGGCTATCGGTGCTGGAGCCATGACTGTCTCTCACGTCAACGACAGCTTCTTCTGGGTCGTGACACAGTACAGCGGCATGGAAGTAACGCAAGCCTACAAAGCACAGACAATGGCGACATTGCTTCAAGGGGTAACAACAATTGCTGTTTCAATGATTTTATGGGTATTGTTTGTATAGGGCAGGAGATTAATAGATAAGATAAGAAAGCATACCTGCAGAACGGGGCGGTATGCTTTTTATTTAGGCAAAGTAGGATGTCAAAGTGTTTTATTACTAATCCATAAAAGCCGGAGATATTGATCAGGAGTTGAGCTCCAGGTCAATATCCTTTTTTTATCCCCAAAAAGAGACATATTTAGAGTGATAGCCGATCTTTGAAATGCACTGTTTAGAGGTTTTTTATGTATGGAAACAGAGATGCGTGTTTAAGCAAAGGACATTGTGCATGATAGGAAAAACGGTTGAGAAAATAATAATATATAGCAAAGTAATATAAGACAGAATATACAGAAAACAATAAGTAAGCGATTACAAACAGAATTTTAATGTTAAAATTGAGAAAAAATAGGCAGATTTCACATTGTGAAATTTCGACGGTTACGGAAAAAGAGCAGAATGATATTATGCGAGTAATAAGAAGGAAGGAGGTATTTGTATGGATAGTAAATTACTAAGGCAAGCCTTTGGGAAGTTTCCAACAGGTGTAACTGTTGTTACGTGGTTCGATGAAGAGGATATTAACGGAATTACGGTAAACTCTTTTACATCTGTTTCCCTGGACCCGCCGCTTGTACTTGTCTCAATCGATAAGACAACTAATTCCTATACGCAAATGCAAAATAAAAATTTCACCATCAATGTCCTGACTGCAGATCAAGAAGCCATCGCCTGGCAGTTTGCGGGACGGCAGCAAGAAGGGCTGAATATTGAGTGGAATAGGGAAGGCGATTCCCCTGTCATTCAAGGGGCAGGAGCCTATTTCAAATGTAAACCTTGGCAAACGTATGATGCCGGAGATCATGTTCTATTTATAGGCGAGATTACAGAGTTCGATCGCCAGGATACTGATTCTTTAACCTTCTTCGAGGGGAAAATGGGCTCCACAAAGAACTATGTAAATCTTGCAGCTATAAAAGGAGTGTAGCATATGGGAATTCGCACAGGAGATCAATATATCGAGGCACTAAAATCGAGAAAGCCGGAAGTTTGGCTTAATGGTAAGTTAGTCGAAAGCATTTTCGATGAACCCTATTTTCAACAACCAATCTTGGAAATTGCTAGATTATATGATATGCAGCATGACCCGGCCTATCAGGAAGATTTAACCGTTATTTGCGAAGAAACCGGCGAACGTATGGCTGCCTCTTTTTTACCGCCCCGCTCATACGAAGATATTATGAAGCGCAGCAAAGCATTTGAGGTAGTAGCACGTCAAACATATGGTTTGATGGGACGCACACCGGACTTTTTAAATACAGTGGTAACATCCCTTGCACAAAATTCTTGGTTTTTAAGTAAATACAATAAAGACTGGGCAGCAAATATCGAAAGCTATTACAGGCATCTGCGTGATAATGATTTATTTTTAACCCACGCTATTGTAAATCCTCAAAACGACCGTAGTAAAACATCCCATGAACAATCAGACAAATTTACACACTTAGGTGCAGTAGAGGAACGTCCTGAAGGACTTGTAGTACGAGGGGCAAAAATGCTTGCTACACTAGCAGCACTGACAGATGAAGTGATTATCTATTCCTTCCCTGGCTTTGCACCTGGTGATGAAAGATATGCACTCGCTTTTGCGATTCCGATCGATACAAAAGGGCTGAAAATTATTTGCCGAGAGCCTGTGCAGGATGGCACACGTTCCACATTTGATCATCCATTAGCATCACGTTATGAAGAAATGGATGCACTGCTTATATTTGAAGATGTCGTTGTTCCTTGGGATAAAGTGTTCTTATATAACAATGTGGAAGCAGCAAATTTACTCTATCCGATGACAGGTATTGCAGAGCAGCCGGCACACCAATCAAGTGTACGTGGTTATATTAAACTCGCATTTGCAGTGGAGGTTGCTTGTAAAGTAGCTGATTCCATAGGTGTTGACCAGTACTTGAATGTCCAGCGCGATTTAGGGGAGCTTGTCCAATCGGTAGAAGTGATTCGGGCACTGCTACGAACGGCAGAGCGTGAATATACAATGACGGAGCGGGGAGAGGCACGTTTAAATCCCGATGCATTAGAAACAATTCGCGGTATGATGCCGGAAATGTATCCGCGTGCAGTGGAAGTGATGCAGACAATCGGGGCGGGCGGATTATTGATGATGCCGACAGAAGCGGACTTCCTAAATCCTGAGCTGCGTCCGAGTATTGACCGCCATTATGGAGGACGTGAGGGAGTTGATGCAGAGCTGCGTATGAAAATTTTCAAACTCGCCTGGGATTTGTGCGGTGAAGCATTCGGTATGCGTGCATTACAATATGAACGCTATTATACAGGCGACCCAATCAGAAAACGTGCAATCTTCTACAATAAATTCAAAAAGCAGCATAATTTTGATCTTGTGAATTCAATTTTGGCGAAAGAAAACTGTTTAAAAGAGCCCCAAACAAACTAAAAAACATATACGGAGGTAATAGGAATGATTTCTTCTGTTAGTAAAATGGCACAAATAATTGATTTATTTTCTGCGGGTGAATCATCTTTGTCCAATAAACAAATTGCAGAAAAATTAAATATTCCTATTAGCTCGGTGCATCATTTCTTGAAAACGATGTGCAAAGAAAATATTTTGATGCAGGATAGAGACCGGAAATACCGTTTAGGCTGGCGAATTTTAGAGTGGAGCAACAAAGTCATGTATCACCAGGATATCAATACCGAGGTTGCTCCGATTGTTGCAAAGCTGGTGAACCGTTTTAAAGGGAGTGTACATGTAGGTATGTTCGATCAGGGGGAAGTTCGCTTTATATTCAAGGCCATATCCCCGCATTCTGATGTCATCCCGACTTATATAGGTATGACAAGGTTTCCAGCACATGCAACGAGCATTGGAAAAGTGCTGCTTGCTTATAATCCTTCCTTTTTGCCGGCCGTGGCACAAAAAGGGATGCCTGCCTACACGGAAAATACAATTACAGACATGGATGTCTTGAAAAAAGAGTTATTAATTATCCGCCAGCAGGGCTATGCCATAAGTAATTGCGAAAATGAGACGGATACGTTCGGTATTGCAGCGCCAATTAAAAGCTACAATGGTCAAGTTGTAGCTGCCCTCAATTTTGTGAGCGACGTAAATTATTTCAAGGGCAGCAACTACCAGAGTATTTTAAATGAAGTAATCCGGTCGGCACAAAATGTATCGCGTGAGATTGGATATATTACCATTAATTATTAAACTGGGAGGTATTACGATGAGTAATTCAATCGAAATTAGCAAGATGCAGGCACGTTCGCAAAATATTTGGAAAATCATCGAGGATAATAAGGACTTATTAAAACCACCTGTAAATAATAAAGCGCTATGGGAAGATTCACAGTTCCTTGTGATGCTTGTAGGGGGACCGAATGCACGGCGCGAGTTCCATGTCAGTCCATCAGATGAAATATTCTATCAAGTAAAAGGCTCCTGCTATGTAGAAATTATTAATGATGAAAATAAAAGAGAAGTAATTGAAGTAAAAGAAGGCGAGATGTTTGTATTACCGGGCAATGTCCCACATTCACCACATCGCGTGGCAGATACGTACGGAATTGTAATTGAGTATAAGCGAAAAGCAGGAGAGTTAGAGGATCTGGTCTGGTTATGCGATCAATGTGACCATGAGCTGCACCGCGCTACATTGCAAGTAACGAACATCGGCCAGCAGATTGCAGAAGGTATCGCACATTTTAATGCGACAGAGGAATTGCGTACATGTGATAAATGCGGCCATGTCATGCCGGAAACAGTAGAGGAATGGAAATGAGAGTAGATTTCCATACTCATATATACCCTCTTGAATTACCTGATTTTTCTGAAAAGTATGACAATAAAAAATGGCCTGTATTGCAGCAAAAATGTTCTTGCGGTGCGGATATTATGGTGAGCGGAAAAGTATTCCGTGAAGTTACTGATCAAGTATGGGACCCAAAAAAGCGGATTGAGGATATGAAAAAAGAAGGCGTGGATATGCAGGTGATTTCACCGGTTCCCGTTACATTTTCATACTGGGCGCCGGTAGAGCAGGCACTGGAGCTGGCCCAGTTCCAAAATGATTTCATAGCCGGCACCGTAAATGAATATCCTGATTATTTTATCGGGCTGGGAACGGTCCCTATGCAAGATGCAGATGCAGCAATTGAAGAGATGCGCCGCTGTAAGGAGCTGGGGTTGGCGGGCATTGAAATTGGAACGAATGTAAATGGCGAGAATTTAGATGCCGCCTATTTACTGCCTTTCTTCAAGGCAGCTGAAGAGCTGGAAATGCCGTTATTTATTCATCCTTGGGAAACGATGGCGCAGGACCGCACACCTCGTCATAACTTTTTGTACACGATTGGTATGCCGAGCGAAACAGCCTTGGCCGGTGCAAGCCTGATTTGGAGCGGCATAATGGAAAAATGCCCAAATCTTAAAGTTTGTCTTGCCCACGGCGGCGGATCGTTTCCGTATATTTTGCCCCGGCTGGATCAGGGCTGGGAAGTATGGCCACATCTTCGCTTAACAGAGCATCCTCCTAGTCATTATGCAAAGAATTTCTATTTTGATTCGCTAGTTTACGATAAAGATAATTTAGCATTCTTAATCGAAAGATTCGGCCATGACAAGATTATTATGGGATCGGATTATCCATTCTTGTTAAGAGAAATTGATCCCGGAAAAGTGATAGATGACTCCCCGGATCTTCCGTCAGAAGTGAAAAAAGCGATTTTGGGAGAGAATGCCCTGCAATTTTTAAACTATCAAAAGAGTGGTGTTGGAAAATAATGTTCAGTCAAACTCAATCTCCAGAAGAGCGGCTGCGGAATTTAGGAGTTGAAATTGCAGCACCCCGTCAAGCGGTAGGCAATTATGTCAGCTGTGTCCGGACAGGTAATTTAATTTTTACGTCCGGCCAGGGGGTCGATCAATACCACGGCAAATTAGGCGAAAATTTAACCGTAGAAGACGGATATGCTGCAAGTCGACAATCCATGATTAATTTACTGACAGTGCTTAAGCATGAATTAGGTGAACTTTCGAAAATAAAGCGTGTTGTCAAAATTTTAGGCATGGTAAATTCCGCCCCGCATTTTACAGAACAGCCAAAAGTAATGAACGGTGCGTCGGACCTATTGGTTGAGGTATTGGGCGAAAAAGGAAAACACGCTCGCTCGGCTGTCGGGCTTGCCCAATTGCCGAATAATACAGCAATTGAAATCGAAATGATTGTGGAAGTGGAAGAAGAATAACCTGTAGAGCAGCTTTAAGGAAGTGAATAGTTTCATTTTCTCGGAAGCTGCTATCTTTATTTATTCAGGAAAAGCGAGGTGAATTCTACACGTTCGTGTAGGAAGAAAATGCAGCAGTTACAAAAAGCGGTTAAAGGAATCGATTGTCAAAATTTTATTAATGGTCAATATATCGAAGCGCCGGAAGAAAGAAAGTTTTTGAACATCAATCCGGCTACTGAGGAAGTAATTGGATGGGTAGCGGAAGCAACACAGCAAGAGGTAGACCAGGCAGTGAAAGCAGCCAAAGCGGCTTTAAAGGGTGAATGGTCACAGTATACGGTGAAGCAGCGCTCGCAAATCATTCGTAAAATTGGCGATCTCATTTTGGAAAATGTGGAGGAGTTAGCGGCGCTTGAGGCTTTAGATACAGGAAAGCCCTACGAATTGGCACTTGAAATGGATATTAAAAGAGCTGCCCATAATTTTCATTTTTTCGCGGACTACGTCACTTCCCTGGGAAATGAAGCGTATCATCAGGACAATATTGCCTTGCATTATTCTATTACCCGTCCTGTAGGGGTTGTCGCCATGATTAACCCGTGGAATCTGCCGTTATTGTTATTAACATGGAAGCTGGCACCGTGTTTAGCGGCAGGAAGTACCGCTGTCATGAAGCCGGCCGAACTGACGCCGATGACGGCAACGAAGCTGGCGGCGCTCTGTAAAGAGGCGGGCGTACCGGATGGTGTAGTGAATGTAGTGCACGGATTTGGAAGTGATTCCGCCGGGGCATTTTTATCCGAACATCCTCAGGTGGATGCTATTACATTTACGGGGGAGACACGGACAGGAACGGTCATTATGAAGGCGGCAGCACCTACATTAAAGAAAGTGTCCTTTGAATTGGGCGGTAAAAATCCTAGTATCATTTTTGCGGACTCTGATATTGACGAAGTTGTGGAAACAACGCTTCATTCAAGCTTCCGCAACCAGGGGCAGGTCTGTCTATGCGCGTCTAGAATCTATGTTGAACGATCGATAATGGATATATTTTTAGATCGATTCACCGCACGTACGAAAGAGTTAGTAATAGGTGATCCATTTGATTCGAATACAAATATCGGGTCTGTCGTCGGAAAAGAGCATTATGAAAAAGTGATGCATTATATTGATATTGCAAAAGAAGAGGGCGGCACTATTTTAACAGGCGGCAAGCGTCCGGATCATTTAGAAAAAGGCTATTTTATTGAGCCGACCATTATTGTCGGGCTGCCGGAGGATTCCCGCTGTATCAAAGAGGAAATTTTCGGCCCGGTAGTGACGGTCATGCCGTTTGATACAGAAGAAGAAGTGATTGCGTATGCAAATGATACAACATACGGGCTGGGTGCTACGATCTGGACAAATGATTTACGCCGGGCGCACCGTGTCGCCGGGCAAATCGAAGCCGGCATTGTCTGGGTGAATACATGGTATTTACGCGATTTACGCACACCATTCGGCGGTATGAAGCATAGCGGTATTGGACGCGAGGGAGGGGCCCACAGCTTTGAATTTTACTGTGAGCTATCAAATGTAACTATTAAATTATAAAGTCTGGGTGATTAATATGGTCGTTAATTTAATTGAGTGGTCAGATAAATTTGTGGAAGCTGAAAAACAGCGTGAAGGAATCGAACCGTTAACAGAGCAGCTGGAACATTTCACATTAAAGGATGCGTATTCTATCCAGCTGGAGGTTATTCACAAGAAGGTAATAGCCGGAGATCAGATAACAGGCAAAAAAATCGGCCTCACATCAGAGGCAATGCAAAAGCTGCTGAAGGTAGATGAACCTGACTATGGTCACTTACTGGAATCGATGGAGCTGAAAAATAACGAGCTGGACTGCTCGGAGTGTTTAAAGCCGCGCGTTGAAGCAGAGGTAGCCTTTGTTATGAAGGAGGACTTAAAGGGGCCGAATGTTACTGCCGAGGATGTGATCAACGCAACGGATTATGTACTGGCCAGCATTGAAGTAGTAGACAGCCGAATTAAAAATTGGAATATTAAATTGCTTGATACGATTGCAGACAATGCTTCTTCTGCTAAATATGTGTTAGGTGAGAAGAAGCGGACACTCGATGAGATTGACCTGCCTGCTGTCCATATGGATTTCTATAAAAACGGCGAGTTAATAAACAGCGGGAAAGGAAGCGATGTGCTTGGAAACCCCGCTTCTTGTGTAGCTTGGCTCGTCAACAAACTGGCTGATTTCAATATCGGATTGAAAAAAGGCGAGATTGTTTTATCGGGCGCATTATCTTCAGCGCTTGATGCTGCAGAAGGTGATATTTTCGTGGCCGACTTTGGAGACACACTGGGCAAAGTGGAACTTATCTGTCGTTAACAGGAGGAACTATGAAGAAATTAAAAGTAGGCATTATTGGTTCAGGTAATATTGGTACGGATTTGATGAAGAAAGTCATGCGTTCCGAGCTATTGCACATGTCAGTCGTCATCGGGATCGACCCGGACTCTGACGGCTTAAAAAAGGCAAAAGATGCAGGTGTCCACACCATTTCCAACGGGATAGAAGGATTTTTGGAGCATCCTGAACTGGCAGATGTATTATTTGATGCCACTTCTGCCAAAGCACATACTAAACACGTCGAGCTGCTAGAGCCGCTTGGCAAAAAAATAATAGATTTAACACCGGCTGCGATAGGTCCTTTCGTTGTACCGACCGTTAATCTGGAAAGACACCTCAATGAATCTGTTGTAAATATGATTACGTGCGGCGGGCAGGCAACGATTCCCGTCATTCATGCTATCCAGCAGGTGCAAAATGTAGAATATGCAGAAATCGTCGCAACGATTGCTTCAAAAAGTGCAGGACCAGGTACACGGGCCAATATCGATGAATTTACACAAACAACAGCTAGAGCGATTGAAGAAGTAGGGGGCGCCAAAAAAGGAAAAGCGATTATTATCCTAAATCCTGCCGAGCCCCCAATGCTGATGCGGGATACTGTATCGTGCTTACTCGAAGAAGATGTTAAAGAGCCTGACCAAATGAAGACGGCTATTGAGCAGATTGTAAAGGACGTAAATTCTTATGTTCCCGGATACCGCCTGAAAATAGATCCGTTAATTGAAGGAAGAGAAGTAAAAGTCTTTTTAGAGGTAGAAGGGTTAGGAGATTATTTACCGGTTTATGCCGGGAATCTGGATATCATGACTGCCGCTGCGTTAAAAGTTGGAGAGATTATGGCTCAGCAGCTGCAGAAAAAAGAGGTAGGAATATAATGGGGAAAATTCTATTAACAGAAGTTGCCTTGCGGGACGGAAGCCATGTTGTGGGCCATCAATTTACTAAAGAGCAGGTTCGCTATGTTGTAGAGCAAGCAAGTAAAGCGGGTGTTCCCTATATTGAGGTAACACATGGCGATGGTTTGGGAGGATCTTCTTTACAATACGGTCTTTCGAAAGAATATGATATAGATCTTGTAAAAGCAGCGGTTGAAGTAGCCGGCGATTCCATTATTTCCGTATTGCTGCTGCCAGGTATCGGGACAATTGAAGATTTAAAGGAAGCCTATCAAGCAGGAGCACGCATGGTGCGGGTCGCTACACATGTAACGGAGGCTGATGTTTCGAAGCAGCATATCGAAACGGCGAAAAGCATGGGAATGGAGACAATCGGGTTTTTAATGATGTCACACAGCGCGCCGCCTGAAGTAGTGCTGGAGCAGGCAAAGCTAATGGAATCCTATGGAGCGGATGCCGTATACGTAACTGATTCGGCAGGCGCGATGCTTCTGGGAGATGTGCAAGCCCGGATCAGTCTGCTAAAAGAGCACTTATCCGTAGATATCGGCTTCCATGCACATAACAATCTATCGCTCGCTGTAGCCAATTCGTTAGCCGCAATTGAGGCGGGAGCCAATCGAATAGATGGAAGTGTGTGCTGTCTTGGTGCAGGTGCGGGCAATACACAAACAGAAGTGCTGGTAGGCGTGCTCGACCGGATGGGGATTGACACAAATATCGATTTATATAGAATGCTGGATTTGGCTGACTATGTCCGGGCCAATATTTTACCGGCACCGCAGGATATTACAAGCGGCAGCTTCATTATGGGCTATGCAGGCGTCTATTCAAGCTTTTTGCGGCATGCGGTAATTGCCAGTGAAAAGTTTGGTGTAGATTCCCGTGATATTCTGATTGAATTAGGAAAACGCAACGTCGTAGGGGGGCAGGAAGATACAATCATCGAAACAGCCCAACAAATGGCGGAGAAAAAGGTGAGTGTGTAGTGGGGAACGTATTTGAATATGTCGAACGAGTAGCAAATGCACAGATGAATAAAGAAGCGATAGAAAAAATAACGAACAGCCATCCAGCCTTAACGATAGAAGAGGCATATGAAATTCAGCGGTTAAGCATAGAGAAATCAATCTCAGCTGATAATCCGTTCATCGGTTGGAAAATGGGGCTGACAAGCAAGGCAAAGCAGCAGCAGGTTGGTGTAGACTCAACCATTTACGGACGTCTTACAGAAAACATGCTTTTGCGTACGAACGAAATTGTTGCTGCTGACTATATCCATCCGCGGGTAGAGCCGGAAATCGCCTTTACATTTAAAAAGGCGATTGCAGGTGACAATGTAACTCCCCAGCAGGTGTGGACAGCGGTGGAATATGTATATCTCGCGTTAGAGGTCATTGACAGCCGCTATGAAAACTTTTCGTTCTCATTACCCGATGTCATTGCAGATAATGCATCTTCGACAAAATTTCTATTAGGCAGCCAGCCGTATGCACCAACTACAACAAACTGGGCTGCCGTTCAAGTAAGCATGTACCAAAACGATGAGAAAAAACACGAAGGTGGCGGAGCGGCCATCCTGGATCACCCGATTCATTCTGTAATGGAACTGCTGGCCCAGCTTAGTAAAGAAGGAAGAGGCATCATGCCGGGCGACGTCGTACTGGCAGGTGCTATGACAGATGCTGTAGCTGTGAAGGCCGGTGATATGGTGACGGCTAACTATGGCCCATTAGGAATGTTGACTCTGCATGTTAAGTAAAGGTGATTCGCTATGCCAATTGTACAAATTCAACTATTAGAGGGCAGAAGCGCTGATCAGAAGCGTGAAATCATTTATGAAGTGACGGAAACATTGTCTAAAGTCGCTGATGTCCCTAAAGAACGCATTCGTGTAATTATTCAGGAAATACCTCTAGAACATTGGGGCATTAACGGAGAAACGATGGCTCAATACCGAAAAAAAATAGATAAGGGAGAGGTCAAATGAAACAGTTCTTGAAGGTTGGAAAATGGTCTTTGTTTTTACTGCTTATGCTTTTAGTAACAGCATGCAGTAGTAAAGGGACGGAAACAGGGGATTCATCAGGAGACAGTGTGAATGTGAGTGCAACAACGAACGGCGGCTATCCTGAAATGACATTGAAGCTTGCCCACATTACAGCGACAGATCATATGTGGCATCAAGCTTCGGAGAAATTTAAAGAGGAATTAGAATCAATATCAGGCGGCAAAATGAAGGTGGAAATTTTCCCGGCCAGCCAGCTTGGTTCGGAAGCTGATATGGTACAGCAGGTAGAAGCGGGGTCTGTTGATATGGCGATGATTACAGCAGCATATTTAACATCGCGTACACCTGAAATGGCAGGATGGTTTGCCCCGTATTTATTTGAGACGCTTGAAGAGGCAAATGCAGCTGCAGCTTCGGAAACAGGACAGGAAATTTTGCGGAAAGTAGAAGGGACAGGCTTAAAAGGGCTCACTTATTTATTCGCCGGTCAGCGGACAATGGTAACAAAGGATAAGAAAATTGAATCAACGAATGATTTAAAAGGGCTGAAACTGCGTGTAACACCAAGTCCCGTCCTGCAGTCCTTCTATAAAAACGCAGGGGCTGCCCCGGAATCCCTTTCATTAACAGAAGTATATTCTGCATTGCAAACAGGGGTTATTGACGGGATGGATATGGACCTTGATGCAACGATTACAAATAAATATTCAGAGATTGCCAAATACGTAGCAGTAACAAATCATATGGTATGGCCTTCTACTATTCTAACAAACGAGAAAAAATTCTCCTCCCTTTCACAAGAGGCACAGGATGCCATTACCCAAGCATGGAAAACAGCAAGTGACTTTGCTGTAAAAACACGTTCTGGACAAGAAGAGGAGTTTCGTAAGAAGCTGGAAAGCCAGGGGATGGAAGTGTACGACGTTGACGCGAGTGTCTTTGATAAGCAAATCAAAGCATTTGATAAGGAATACGGCGGACAATCAGACTTGATCAAAAAATTTATCGAAGAAAATCGGTAATAAGTAAAATGACTTGGGGGTATGGGAATGACAAAGTTAAGCAATGTCATTACTAAAGTAGAGGAAGTCATTATGGGGCTATTAATGGGGATTTTGACAATCGTTATGATTGCTGCTGTTACCTTCCGCTACTTTTTGAAAGATCCGATCCCTTGGGCAAGCGAGGTTTCCATTTACTTATTTATTTGGTTTTCGTTTATCGGCGGTAGCTGGGGCTTGAAATATGGTACACAAGCCTCGGTTACCTTTTTGGTAGATGCATTATCTGAAAATAAGCAAAGAATATTGCGCATTGTCCAAGATATCATTATGCTGCTGTTTTTATTTATTATTTTATTTTACGCTTCCAAATGGGTGATGCTGCCTTCCACGATGCTGCAAAAGTCCACCTCACTAGGTATGCCGATGTGGATTCCGTACAGTGCTGTGCCAATCGGTATTTTATTTGCGGTCATCCATATCATCGCCCGGTTGATCCGGCTGTTTCGTCATCAAAGGGATGTCCCTGGCAAAGAGGGGGATAAAGGGATATGACATTTCTTACGATCGCTTTATTCATCTTACTATTGATTATGGGGATTCCGATTTCGATGGTGCTGGGGATTATTACGGTTATTTACTTTTTGCTAAATGGCCAGGCTTTGCTGTTGGAGTCAACTCCGCTGCGCATGTTTTCGGGGCTGGAAAACTTCGGTCTATTGGCGATCCCACTGTTTATGCTAATGGGTGAAATCATGAATGAGGGCGGCATCACTACGCGCCTTGTGAACTTTGCCAAATTATTATTAGGTCATTTCCGCGGCGGGCTTGCCTATGTTACTGTTGTGGCGAACATGTTTCTTGCATCTATTTTAGGATCAGCCAATGCCCAAGCGGCTATGATGAGTAAAGTAATGGTTCCGCAAATGGAGAAGGAAGGCTATAAAAGAGAATTTGCAGGCGCTATTACACTAGCTTCATCGATCATAGCCCCTATCATTCCGCCAAGCATGATTTTTATCATTTATGGCACATTATCAAGCACATCAATTGGTGCTATGTTTATGGCTGGGATTTTACCGGGGATTCTTTATGGCATCGCCTTTATATTAATGATTGCCTATATGGGGTATAAGCAGGGCTTCCCGAAAAGCGAAAGGGCTTCGTTCCGTGAAATAGTACGGGGAACAATTAAAATGCTGCCGGCATTGCTGATCCCGCTTACTGTCGTAGTAGGAATTTTAACAGGGGTTTTTACAGCAACAGAATCCGCTGCCATTGCCTGTTTGCTGGCAATCATTGTAGGGTCTGTCATTTACCGGGAACTGGACTTTAAAAAATTCCCGAAAATGCTTATTAATACGGTTACGAATACGGCGACTGTCACATTTTTAATCATCATGGCGAATATTTTCGGCTGGATGATTGCTTTCGAGCAAATTCCGCAGCTGCTGGCAGATCTGATTTTAAACATAACGGAAAGCCCGTGGGTATTCCTTCTGCTTGTAAATGTCTTGCTGCTGATTGTAGGTATGCTGCTCGATGGTATAGCAGCGCTTGTTATTTTAGTTCCGGTGTTTATGCCGCTGGTCCAGGCACTGCAGATCGACCCTGTCCATTTTGGTGTCCTTATATGTATCAACTTAACATTAGGGTTATTGACACCGCCGGTAGGAACAGGCCTGTTCATTGTGTCTTCCATGGCAGAGGTGAAATTTGAAACACTCGTAAAAGCGGTATTTCCTTTCATTATCGTGTCGATTGTCGTATTAATGATCATCACGTATATTCCGCAGCTTGTATTATTTATACCTGATGCACTAGGATTCTAACATGGAGAAAGCTATAAATACGCGGACATTCGTCATGCTTATTATTTTCTCGCAGCTGCTGACAGCGTTTGTCGGGAGGAGTATGAACCCTTTTGCCATTTATATTGGCGACAGCCTGCAGTTGACGAATTTTCAGCTTGGCTTCCTGCCGACTGCCTTATTTCTAGGCCAGTTTCTGGCTACGCTACCGATGGGTTTTTTTGCCGATTATATCGCAACACACCGCTTACTTTTGCTGCTGATGCTGACTGTAGGGGGAGGGTTTTTCCTGTTTGCTACAGTGCAGAACACATATATAGTTGCATTGCTGTTTATTACATTGGCAGGATTGGGATACGGGGGCATGCATCCTGTCACAAACAAAATGCTCATCCAGCTGTACCCCGTCCAAAAAGTCACCTTCCCTATGGGGCTTAAACAGATGTCCATCACATTAGGTTCGGCTCTTTCAAGCATTCTATTGCTTGCGCTTGCTGAAAAAATAGGATGGCAGTGGGCTGTAAAGGGAGCGGCAATAGGCTTGATTGTGTTTGCTTTTATCGTATATAACGTGATGCGGACCTATTCGGGCGTGTTTTCAACGCTGCGTTCTACGGAGTCATCACTGCTCGAACAGTTAAAAAAGCTCTTTACCTCTAAAATGCTTTTTTTCACAACCTTTATTGCGCTGCTTTTAATGGGAATGCAGGTGACTTTTAATACTTACTTATTACTGTTTTTGAGCGGGGCAAAAGGCTGGTCCATTTATATTGCCGGCCTGGCACTGGCATTTTCGGAAATCTGCGGAGCGGCAGGAAGAGTCCTTTGGGGCATGATGAGTGATGCGTGGTTCAATGGAGACCGATGGATCGTACTTATGATCATTACAGCATGGTTTCCGATTGCCTTATGGGCGCTGTATGAAGTAAATGCGGTCTGGATTACGGTCATCATCATTGCCAGTGTCGGCTTTACATTGTCCGGCTTTAACGGGGTATGGATGAACTTGGCGGTCGAAAGTGTACCGAGGTCCATCGGCGGCTCGGCAAGCGGCTACAGTGTTACCTTTGCCTCGATAGGCGTATTCATACTTCCACCGGTTTTTGGCTATTTAACGGATATGGCCGGCTATTTGTATGGCGGCATTTTTTTGGCCGGCTCGAGTGCGCTCTGTTTGATGATCCTGTTCTGGGCTTTCATAAGCAGTAAGAGAATGGCTAATATATAAATAAAATTCAATGTTAGGGGCTGCCCGGAGAGTTTTTCCTCTCTGGACAGCCCCTTTTTAGATGAGCGGCTTCAACGAATTGAACGCTCTCTATAGGAGTATCTGATAGTGATAGAGAAAAAGTAGTATAGGTACATAAAAAAGTTAAAAAAACCATTTATTTAAGTCGATTTAGCTGTATAATTATAGGTCGATAGGATTAAAGTTTAGTGAGCAGAGGTGAAAATAGGAATAAAGTTTATTAAATACGGGGTGCTTAGGGCAGGGGAATTACAAATGTTTTGCCTGTGAGTAAACTCCTTGATAGTAAGTGGTAGTAATAAATAAAATTATTCAAAAAGTAAGAAGATAATACGTTGTTAATTCGTACACAAAGGGATAGGCAGTTTTTCACCTATAGAAACGACACACAGAGGGACAAATTTAAGCAACTCTTGCCCCTTGGTATAAGAGAGCTGGGGGCAATACCGAAAAAAGTATAAAAATAACTTCCAGAGCTGATTTATTGTGGATGCAGCAACGGGACAACAAAGTGCTAATATAGCTAAAAAATACAGCTAGGCTGCAAAGGTAGGAAGGAATATATTATGGCAAAAAAAGATAATGTAACGAAGTCAAACTTGTTTTCCTGGATAGGAAACAGTATTTCAACAAAAGTAGCTTTTGCTCTTTTTATAGCTATTATAATTGTATTTTCAATTACAGGATTTCTAATTAACTCTTATACAAAATCAATTTTAGTGGATAGTGTGGAAGAGAATGTGTCGACCAGCAGTGACGCAATCGCTGATCAAGTGAATAGTATGTTTGCAGAGAAAGAAACAATCGTAAGACAAGTTGCTACAAACCAGGAGATACTAAAATACTTGAATACAGCCCAATCGAGGGAAGAAGCAACAACAAACCCGTATTATGATGGAGTTTTAAAATCTCTTGATGAGATTGTGAAAACAGATGAAGCTGTTGCGATGGTGTGGGTTGCCAGCAATAAGGCCAATTTTCTAGTCGGCAGTAATAACGTAGTATCGGATTCAAGCTTCGATATAAAAAGCAGACCATGGTATGAGCAAGCCGTTAAGGAAGATGATGTATTTTTTACTGAGCCGTATATGGATGAAGTGTTCGGGAAAATCATTTTAAGCGCGATGAAGCCGATTAAAGAGGGTGGAAATACGGTTGGTATCGTTGCGATAGACATATTTTTAGATGAATTGCCGCAATTAATGCAATCTTATAAGATGGGGGAAAACGGATATTCATTCTTACTTTCCAGCGACGGAACGATCCTGTACCATCCGGACAGCGAGTTAATACTAGAACAAAAGCTCCCTGAACTTTCCGGTGAAATAGGAAATGTAGGCAAGAAAATGGTTGAGGGTAAAAAGGGGCTCGAATTAACGAAAGTAAATGACGGCTTGGAATATATCGGATATTCACAAGTTCCGACAACTGATTGGTCAGTAGGCGCATCTATACCGCAAGAGGAGGCATTGAGCAGCCTTAGCACCTTTACATACATGATGGGCTTATATTTTGCGGTTGCCTGCCTCATCCTCATTGTTCTCGTTTTCTTCCTGCTAAAACGGATGTTAAGAGAAATACCTCAAGTTACGAATGTAATGGAGCAGCTAGCTTTAGGTAATTTAAGCGAGGGAAAATTAGAATCAAAATCTAAAGATGAAATCGGACAGTTAGTAACATCCGCAAACCAATTGAACCAGAATCTGCGAGTCATTGTAAGTCAAATTAATTTCGTTTCTGAAACAGTAAGCAGTCAGAGTGAAGAACTGACCGGGTCCGCAAACGAAGTAAAAACAGGTTCTGAACAAGTCGCATCGACTATGCAGGAATTAGCGGCCGGCACTGAAACCCAAGCGGACAGAGCAAGTGATTTATCAGCTGGTATGAGTAATTTTACACATAAAGTTCAAGAAGCAAATGAAAATGGCTACCGCATTGAAGAAAACTCAAAAATCGTGTTAAACATGACGAAAGATGGCGCGGAGCTCATGAAAAATTCCATTCTTCAGATGGAGAAAATTGATAACATCGTGCGTGAGTCAGTCCATAAAGTACAAGGGCTGGACAAGCAGTCACAGGAAATTTCCAACTTGGTCACAGTCATTAAAGATGTTGCCGACCAAACGAATCTTCTGGCTTTAAATGCTGCAATCGAAGCGGCAAGAGCAGGGGAGCATGGAAAAGGATTCGCCGTAGTAGCAGAAGAAGTAAAAAAACTGGCGGAACAAGTATCTGATTCCGTAACGGATATTACTAGTATAGTGGGGAACATCCAAAAAGAATCGGGGCTTGTATCGGATTCGCTGCAAGGCGGATATAAGGAAGTAGCAGAAGGAAAAGCACAGATTGAATCAACGGGCGGCACTTTCCATAAAATCAGTGAAGCGGTCACAGAAATGGTGAAGAGCATTACAACTATCGCTGGAAACCTAGCTGAAATTGCAGCAAATGCCCAGCAGATGAATGCAGCCATTCATGAAATCGCCTCTGTCTCCGAGGAATCGGCAGCCGGTGTCGAACAAACATCTGCCTCTTCCCAACAAATAAGCAGCATTATGGAAGAAGTAGCCGCAGGTTCAGGCCAGCTGGCAAAATTAGCCGAAGAACTAAATGCATTAGTAGGTCATTTTAAGTTATAAGTAATTAGTTTTACCTCTTGTAAGAAAAGGATGAGGGGATTAGTTTCTTATGAGATGAGACAGCAGGAGTAAGACAGGCACACCCGGTTGAGGGTAAGACGGGTGGGCTTGTGAATAAGAGAATTTTTGAACTACCTCTTTTTGAGGTGGTTCTTTTTTGATTAACGTTCTGAATAAATTGTGGAATGTCAAAATCAAACGGGACAAAGATTAATGGGGACAGGGGCTTGAATTTCCCTTTGGATTGTAGAGACTTCAACTGTCATTAATTCGTTTGTTTCGTCAATCGGATAATATAGTTTAATTCACTTAAAAGATTGTTACTTCTAATACACCGTATTCGCCGGATAGTTGGTTCCCCGAGCGATCAAGTTCGACCATTATTTGGTTGAACTCTTGATTTTACTGGTTTATGTAAATGGGAATAAAATAAATACACCCCTTTTAGTGGTATTTTTATGTAAAAAATAAAATACAATTAACATTAACTACAGGGGGTGATTAAATGTCTTCTATAGCAACTAATGTATCTATTGGATTAACTCAATTTCTTGATTATACATTCAAAGGGAGCACTGCCAAGACTAATACAGTGAAAAAAATCAAGTATCAAGATGATTACCATCCATCAAAAGATTATTGGAAGCCACTTCGCGATCGAATTAGACTTTATCATGAAAATAATCGAACAGAGGATTATTTGATTTCATTAATTGATGAAATATCTCAAGCTAAGCAAAAAAATTACACAGACGCTATTAAGGCATATTTGAAATTTTTTAGAAATAAGGAAGTCAAGTGGTTTGAACCTGGTAAAGCTACTTGGTACAGTGAAGAATTAGCAGTTAGATCTAGTCCTGAAATAGGTCTAATTATAGATGGTAAAGCATTTCTAATAAAGTTATTTTTTAAGGGAAAAAAAGAGAAAGTGGACAAAATCCGATGTAGATCAGCATTAACATTATTAAGTGAATCAATCTTCACTGAAGAGCATATTGATGACATAACATATGCAGTATTGAATGTACAAAAAGGTAAACTTATATTTGATGAAAAGCTGAATGATGACCACAGGATTGCATTACAATCTGAGGCTGCACAGTTTATTTATATTTGGGATAAAGTGTAAATTTGTCGAGTAAATAATCAATAGAAACACTGGTACCTTATTAATTTATAGGTGCCAGTGTATTTTTTAGAAAACTAAATAATCCATAAATTTCTGTATTGTTCCGGCTTTAACCTTTTTGCCACATGATTGTAAATGTTTGTAGTAGCTGTACATCCCCGTGATTCAGCCAATCCTAAATTTCTTAATCCTAGTACTGGCTTCAAATAGCCACTAATAGCGCGCATGTCGTAGCTAATGTGTTGTGATTTCCTGCACTCCGTATTTAATTTGAATATATAGCATCTATTTCCGAGCCTTTTTTGATGGCATCAGTCTGTTTTATGGTTACTAAAGACCAAGTGCTTCGATAGCAACGTATTAAAGGCAATCATTAGTATCTTCCGTATTGTACAATGCATAAATTCGTCCTATCAAGAAGACAAATTTAAGTGCCTTTATCAATTTTGAGCTGTAATCGTGCGAGTTTAGGCTAAGTCTCTTTAACTAAGTCGCGTTGTGTTTTAATATTCCATGTGCGGGCTCCTGCACTAATAGGGTTATTTCATCTGTAAATTAATCTAACTAATTGTCTGAGCTCTCCAATCTGCTTATTAATTATGTAGAGAAGCCAATTCAATAATTGTACTGTAAAGCATTAGCCACAGAACCCTTCCCTCCAAATTATCGTCCCACATAAATAAGATAATCCAATCAGGAGGTAAAACAATGCATCTAAAATCCCCCAAAAACCCGGCAGTCCTTCTCTTTGCCTGCGTGCTAGCCTTTGTAATGCTTACATACCTCTTAAGAATTTTCGGCTATTATTTTTCCTTTCTTGTTTACAGCGGGCATACTTATTTACTGCTTGCCGTCCTCACATTACTTTCCTTTTATCTGTTCGCTGACACGCAAAAAGTAAATGCGATGTTGGTATTTGTCGTTTCAGCTGTAGGGGTAGTAGGGATCATTGGGCTATGGTTGGCTTACTTTTCCTTGCATATTTCCGTCGATTCCATTGACTCTCCGATAGAACACAGAAAGTTGGCCATTGAACATAGAAATGATTCCTGGGGAGAAACCTATTACCATTACAATTTTTATCAGCCGACTATTTTTCCGATGGTGTTAAAAAAATTAAATGATGAAAAAGTATCCTTTTGGGTTCATGAGGACCAAATAGATGATTTAGAAGCATTAGGAGCAGATGAAGCTGAGTGGACGGGGAATAGTGTCACTTTCCGTACGGTTACCGGGGAAATAATTAAGGTGGATTTTTGAATTTGAGCTTTCTTCTTTCAAGCAGCAACCTTTAAATAGACAGCCGTTCAAATATGAACAATACCAATTACCAGCAAGATCATAGCCAGTAAATCTCTCAATTATAAGTAATCTCCAAAAAAACAAGTTGAAAGAACATTCCCTCAATTGGTATAATACTAAAAAGCTCGCTTGTACATGAGTATGAATCCGAGGTTGTCTCGCCGTCATATTTAGCTGTGCAAGGTTCGTTTTTAAAGGGTGTGTCTAAATGTTTCATGATCAAGTGATTTATATTATCGGAGATGCGCAAGTGCCGCAGAATAATCCGATTTCCAAACAATACAATCAGTTCTTTTTAGGAGTTGCGGTGGACCGGACGAACGGGATTATCGTGGAGGTAGACTGTTCAGCTACAGTGGAGCTGACGGTGAAGTTTATCCGTTCGATGCTGGTGAACCGGCGGATTAGTGACGAGAAGATCATCCAGGATGTTCAAAAACGTTATTTCGGCTCCTCGCAAAAAGCGTTAATTGTTGCACTGAAGGATGTGCAGCGGAAATATAGTCAAATTACTGCTTTGCCTACATCAACCTAGGTGAAATCCAGTTTACTTTCAAAAGTAAGCTGGATTTTTTGTTTTGTGAGGAACATTGATCGTGACATACATCGTATTTTCAGCATGAAGGGGGATCTGTTTATGATTCAGGATGGGTTTATGTATATCAGTGTGCTTGTCGCGTTGGCAGCGCTGATGGTTTTTATCGAAAAGAGGTTTGGGAAGTCGAAGTTTTTCAAGTTCATCCCAGGGATTGTTTTAATCTATATCGGGGCGGCGCTGCTGCAGACGTTCGGGGCGTTTGAGTCGAACGAATCGACAGAGGCTGCATACAGCAATGTGCGGTGGGCATTATTGCCGGCGATGCTGTTTTTAATGCTATTAAAATGTGATATCCGTACGGTCATTAAATTAGGGCCAAGAATATTAGGCGCTTTTGCGGTTGCGGTAGTAAGTATTGCGGCAGGCTTTGTTCTTGTGTATGCCGTGCTGCAGTCGTTTTATGTGGAGGATACATGGAAGGCGTTTGGCGCGCTGGCAGGCAGCTGGACAGGCGGGTCGGCAAACATGGTGGCATTGCAAAGTATTTTGGATGTGCCGGAAACGATTTTCGGCTATGCGCTTATGATGGATACGATTAACTATGCCGTGTGGGTTATGTTTATGTTCTGGCTTGTACCGTTTGCGGACCGCTTCAATAAATGGACAAAGGCAGATACGTCCAGCTTTATGAATAATTTGAATGTCAACACGGATAATATTACGGCTGATGAACAAGGAGCTAGATTTGAGCATATTTTATATTTACTAGGCATTGGTTTATTAGTTTCTTCTTTATCGAACTATTTCGGTGGGCTATTGCCGGAAGTCGGGGATGTCATCAACGGGACAACTTGGACAATTATCATTGCGTCTGTACTCGGGCTGATTTTGGCGCTGACACCGCTGTCACGTATTCCGGGAACATTTGATATTTCAAATGTTATGTTATACATTGTCGTTGCGTTAATCGCGTCACATTCGGACTTTTCCAACATCGCACAGGCGCCGATTTATATAATTTCAGGCTTCCTGATCATGGGTGTCCATTTAGTTGTGATGCTGCTGTTAGGAAAACTATTTAAATATGATTTATTTACATTAGGAATTGCGAGTTTGGCGAATATCGGCGGTATGGCGTCTGCCCCTATGCTTGCTGCTGCCTATAATAAAGCACTCATTCCGGTCGGCGTCATTATGGCGTTAATGGGTTCATTCCTCGGTACGTATTTCGGAATGGTAATCGGGAAGCTGTTATCGCTTTTATAAAGAAGGGGGTAGGAATCAATGCTCATTAAAGAACTGCTTGTGAGAACAGAAATCATACCATTAACGAAGCCTTTTAAAACAGCGCTGCGGGTAGTTGAACAAATTGAAAATGTTGTTGTAGAAGTTGTGCTGGAGGATGGGACAACGGGTATCGGTGCAGCGGCGCCTACCTTTGTCATTACGGGTGAATCCCGTGAAAGTATCGAAGCAGCATTAGTCGGGCCGATCCGAAACAATGTAATAGGAAAGGATATTACTCAACTAAATGATGTGCTGAAAACAGTTCAGGAGTGCTGTGTAGGCAATACGAGCGCCAAGGCGGCAGCGGATATTGCACTGCATAATGCATACTGCCATCATGTCGGGCTATCGGTTTCTTCTTATTTAGGCGGGCAGAAGAAAATATCTACGTGCATGACAGTAAGTGTCGATACGGTTGAAAAGATGCAGGAGGAAGCTAAAAAAGCGGTGGAAGCGGGCTACTCCGTACTGAAAATTAAGGTAGGCGACAATGCAGAGCTGGATGTCAAAAGAATGGCGGCAATTTTGTCGGTAGTGCCTAAAACAATTACGCTGCGGCTTGATGCCAATCAGGGCTGGAAACCGAAAGAAGCAGTGAAGCTCATCCGAAGGTTCGAAGAGCTTGAGTATCCGATCGAGTTTATCGAGCAGCCTGTAAAAGCGTGGGATTTAGACGGGCTGAAATATGTCAGGGACCATGTGTCCACACCGATTATGGGGGATGAAAGCGTCTTTTCCACCAAAGATGCAGTAAAGCTTATCGAAGGCGGCTATGTCGACCTGATTAATATTAAGCTGATGAAATGCGGCGGAATCGCTGAAGCGATGAAAATTGCAAGCATCGCAGAATCAAAAGGGGTTGCCTGCATGATCGGCAGTATGATGGAATCCTCCATTTCCGTGGCGGCAGCAGCCCAGGTTGCGGCGGCACATCCAAATATCCGCTATTTTGATCTGGACGCACCGCTATGGCTGGCGGTCGAGCCGACACACTTAAAGTATGTTGGCGAAATGGTTGAAATTATATAACAGATGAGGAATCCCCTCTCGCCAGAAGTTGGAATGTTGTTTACGTAAGAACAGCAGCCCGGTTCTAGGGAGGGGGGCTATGTGTTTATATCCTTTTGGGCCCCTGATGACCCACTTTATGTCTTAAAATCGTTAAAGCAGAACAGGCTAAATGAATAAATTGTAGAATCATTTTCTATACAGTTACTGAGAACATAATCAAGATGAAAACCACTTCACTTTCACTAGTAAAATGGTTTTTTGTTTTGTTGGAAAGAGTCGTTTAGGACTAACATCATATTTTTAACATAGAGTTGGAGTGCAGTGCTTACGTTCCTATACAACAGATGGTCAAGAAAACTTTGACAAAATTTGTTATGTGTTTTATTTTTATATTGACTAACTAATCAATCAAAAAAGGAGTTTCGCAATGCCGAGAACTGAAATTCAAAATTTAGAATTACGTGATCAAAGACGCGAGCAAATACTAATAGCTGCTTTAAAGGTATTTTCCAGAAGAGGAATGGCTGCCACAAAAATTAGTGAAATAGCGAAAGAAGCCGGATTAAGTCATGGACTTGTATATCATTACTTTAAGTCCAAGGAAGAAATCTTTACACTGTTAGTGCAGCGGGCTGCAGAAAGTGCTGTTCAGATTATCGAGAAGGCGCGTCTTCAAGAAGGAACACCATTAAAAAAGATTAAATGGATGACAGAACAGATTCTCCAAGGTTTATCAGCAGGAGAACAAATCTTATTATTTTTGATAATGATTCAGGCGAGCACATCCGATGCTGTTCCAGAAGAAGTGCAACACCTTTTCTCTTCACCGGAATACAAGTCACCGGTTAATTGCTTAGTCCCGTTAATTATAGAAGGTCAACAGTGCAATGAAATTATAAAGGAGGATCCAATAAAGTTAGCAGTTAGCTACTACGCTTTTATTCAAGGTTTTTCTATTAGCAAATTGCAGTGGAACCAATGTCCGATTCCAGAGGCGGATTTGATTATTAAAATTTTTAAATAATCTTTTCAAAAAGGGGTCTGAAATGATATTAAACAATCAGAATGTGAAATTTTGGTGGCTGTTCACTTCGCCATTTTTCATTATATTGCTGGGGTTTTTAACAGCTTCAATTTTTCATCATTTTATTGGGGGATGGGCGTGGATTCCGCTGGCGATAGTATATTGGAGTTTACTAGGTTTTTTTGTTTGGACTTTTAAAGAGGACAAAAAATTAGGGGATTGGTTCAAAAAATCTAAAAAAGCTCCTTTTTGGGTAACGATCACAATGCTGGTTGGGATGTTTCCGTTAACAATCCTTATAATGAATTATCGTTTGTTTGATTCGATTTGGTTAATCATCTTTTGGTTAATGTTTGCTTTTATTAATCCCTGGTTTGAGGAATACTATTGGCGGGGTGTTCTATTAGATAGCGTATTAACTAGATTTCCTAAATGGTTTGCTGTGTTATATACAACTCTGCTTTTTGTTATTAGCCATCCATTAATGTGGGGCATATTTTCTTATGCAAGCAAATCTTATCATCTGTATTTATATTTATCAGCAGCAGGTATTGTATGGGCAGTTACGTATTTAAAAACGAATAGTTTACGTTCTATTATTCTTTCACATTTTATTGTAGATATAGGGAATTTAACTGTATTAACTTTCTTGAATATTTACGTACCACCTGTAATGTAGAGTGAAATTTTCCTTTAGTGACACGAAACATTGCATGATTGGCAGGTGGAGGGAATCCTCTCTCACTGGAAGCTGGCAGACTATTTATTTTAAGGTAAGCGTTTTTTCCTAGTACTTGTACAAGAATGGGAAAATCCATATACGACATAACGTGAAATAAGTGCCTGGCAGCAATATTGTCCGGCACTTATTTTCATTTAAGTTGTATACCAAAATCGACGGATAGCAGGGTTGGTCGTATAAAATGATACGGCAGTATTGAAACAGACTTATGCAGAAAGCCCCCGTATATAAAACATGTCAAATTTTTTCTTTCGGGCACTGCCGGCCAACAAGATACCTTTTTTCGCGTTTTCCCTGTATACTTTTCAACAGAACACTACAAAAAACGAGGGATTTGATTTGATGCTGCGACAAATTCTTTTACATATTTTTTATCAGTTAAATAACGAGCGGACAATCAATGCGGCGTATCATCTGCTTCGGGGAAAGCGTTCGGGGCAGACGATCCAGGATGTGGGGATTTTTAAACTGTACCCGTATTTCGGGATTTTGCGGAAGCTTGCGCGTCCGGTATTTGAGGACGGGGTGAATAGTCTGGGTGTAGAAGGCTGGATTAGAACCGATGATAACGGCTATTTTACACTGACGGAGAGCGGTTTGGAACAGGTACGGAAGCTTGCACTGCCGTTTTTTGACGGATGGCATTATCAGGGCAATGAGCATATATTCTACGGACGGCTGTCTCTTATCGTGCAGAGCCTGTCGAACCAAGCGGCAGGAATCCGGTCATTTATACCGGTTCAGCGCAATGAGGAAATTCAAGGGTGGTGCCGGCAGTTTCTTTTGGCAAGTGATTTTCGTTCCGGGATGCTGCAGCAGGCGCTCTTTCACGAAATGAAGACGAGCATGGAGCAAAGCGGACTTTCGACATTGCAAAAGGAGCTGCTAGTCGAGCGTCTGACAGGCGTTGGTGTGACAGGGATACCGTGGCAGCAGCTGAGCTTTGAGCATGAAATGACGGAGCTTGACTGCCAGCTGCTGTTCATTAGTGCGCTTCACAAGTGGCTGGACACAATCCACCAGCACAACGAACAATTTCCTTATTTATTAAAGCTTGCGGAAAATATCCGCATTGATAATGTATTGACGGGCTCTGCCTATCAGACAGCCCAGATGTACAATCAAGGCTACTCGCTCGAACAGATTAGTGCAATGCGGCGCCTGAAGGCAAGTACGATAGAGGATCATCTGGTAGAGCTTGCGATGAATGAGCCGACTTTCGATAGTACGCCATTCATCTCACATGAGCAGCACGAGGCTGTGCAGCAGGCGGTGCGTACGTATGCGACAAGAAAGTTGAGGGTACTGCATGACGCCCTGCCGCATCTATCATATTTTCAAATCCGGCTTGCGCTGGCAAAAGGGGAGGTGTAGGACATGCTAGAACAAAGACTTCAGGAAATCTTCGGCTATAGTGAATTTCGTCCGGGACAAAAGGAAATTATTGAGCATCTGTTAGAGGGGCGTGACTGTATTGCTCTTTTGCCGACAGGGATGGGCAAGTCGATGTGCTATCAGCTGCCGGGCTATATGTTTGATAAACCGGTTCTCATTGTGTCACCGCTTTTATCGCTTATGCAGGACCAAGTCGATCAGCTGCGTCAGCGCGGAGAAAAGCGGGTCGTAGCGTTGAACTCCTTTTTATCGCCGAATAAAAAAACGTACGCCCTGCATTTTCTGCACGAATACCGTTTTATCTTCACCTCGCCGGAGATGCTGACACAGCCGCAGGTAAGGCAGCGGCTGCAATCGATGGAGCTGTCCTTGATCGTAGCGGATGAGGCGCACTGTATATCTCAGTGGGGGTTTGACTTCCGTCCCGATTATTTGCGTATCGGAGAAATTCTCGGGGAAGGGCGGCCGCCGGTTCTCGCCTTAACGGCAACAGCGACAGATTCTGTATTAGCCGATATTAAGAAGTACCTTTCTATGAAAGAGCCTTACCAATTCATCCATAATGTGAACCGGGAGAACATTAAGCTTGCTAAATATATGTTTGACAAAAAGGAAGAAAAGCACGAGTGGATTTTGGAGCATGTTAAAAACACCGCGGGACCGGGTATTGTATATATGTCATCGCGCAAGCGCTGCGATGAGTTTAGTCAGCTGCTCATTGAAAATCACATACGGGCGGCAAGCTATCATGCAGGAAAAGATGCAGAAGATCGGCAGTTTATCCAGCAGCAGTTCATCCAGAATGATGTCGAGTGGATTGTAGCGACAAATGCTTTTGGCATGGGGGTGCACAAAGACGATATCCGGCAGGTGATCCATGAGTCCATGCCTGCGAATGTCTCAAACTATATGCAGGAGATTGGGCGTGCAGGGCGTGACGGGAAGGATGCGCTGGCCATTTTGCTTTATGCGGATGGGGATGAGCACTATGCCCGGTATATTGCCATTGAAGATCTGCCAAAGACAATGCATGTAGATGCATATGCTGCATACCGGCAGATGCAGCAAAATCCGACTGTGATGTTACATGATGAAGGAATGTCCGAAACTGCTTTTCGTGTACTCGATTACTGGATGCAGCAGGAACCGCAGGAAGCTGTGAAACAGCGCCTCCTGAATATGGAGGAAAATAAGCATACAGCTGTACGGGAAATGGCAAATATCATCCATATGTCAACTTGTATGCGGGCAAAACTAGTAGAATATTTTGGGCAAACACTCATAAAGACCCAGGAAGTATGTTGTACAGAGTGTGGATTAGAGATGGATAAGATCATTGGGCCACGCCGAAAAGTGACGAAACAGGCGCTAATGACATGGGACGGGCGGCTGCAAAAATTGTTATTTGGGCATATTTGAGTATACGTACCCGTTTACATTTTCCGCAAATTTCGTCATAATATGAACATAGATGGCGAAGTTTGGAGGGTAATGATATGGCGAAAGAAGACTATCGCGAAAAAATAGAGGAAGATCGTCAGGAAATTGAAATGGAAGGTTTCCAGTCTAGAGCATCCCGGTCAAAACGTAAAACAAAAAAACGTAAAAATCCACTTATATCGATTTTACTTGTAATCTTTATTTTTATTCCATCAATGATATTATTGTATGTTAATTTCTTGTACGAGCCTGATAGTCCAGTAGAAACAGTTGAACAAAATAACGAGGTTGTTCAGGTCGAGAAGAACGATACAACAGCGAAAGCAGCTGAAGTAGAGGACGATGAGGAAGAAAAGGACAAAAAGGATGCATCTGCCACTAAGGAAGAAGACATTTCAGCGGACAAGCAAAAAGAGCTAGCAGCGGCACAGGCAGCAGCAGCTGAAGCGGCAAAAGCAGCCGAGCAGAAGGCAAAAGAGGAAGCTGCGAAGAAAGCGGCTGAGCAAAAAGCGAAAGAAGATGCTGCAAAAAAGGCTGCTGAGCAGAAAGCAAAAGAAGAAGCAGCAAAAAAAGCTGCTGAACAAAAAGCACAGGCAACGAAGCCAAAAAGAACTCATACTGTAAAATCAAACGAAACACTTTACCGCATTGCAATGAATTATTACAATGATCCAAGTGCAGTCGAAAAGATCAAACAAGCAAATGGGATGGCTTCTGAATCCATCCAAGTTGGACAAACGTTGATTTTACCATAAACCATTTTACAGGTTCATAAGTATAATAAAGAAAAAAGACGGAACCATAGCGGAGACGTCTTTTTCTAATGGTTAGGAGGAAGCCAATTGAGATCCATTGCCAAAATGTTTTTCGCCGCGCTTCTCTTCATCTTTTATATGGTAAGGGAAGCGCATGAAAACAATATACGCACACATTTCGTGCATGCCCGCGGGAAAAAAGACCGGTTCTCGATATTTTTTATAGCGGATGTGCATAACCGCAAAATCAATAAAAAAATGCTGGAACAAATTGAGCCGGTGGAAGCGGTTATTATTGGCGGGGATTTTGCTGATAAGCGGGTATCCATCCCAAAAATCGAAATGAATCTGCAAAGATTACAATCTCTTGGTCCCATTTATTTCGTATGGGGCAATAACGATAGAGAAGTAGGGGAAGGCAATCTCCTTGCTTTATTTAGAAAGTACGATGTGACAGTAGTAGAGGATGACGCAGTCCAGCTGCCGAATCGCTCGAATGTTACATGGATCAGTGCGATTAATGATACATCTCAGCGGCAGTACAGCTTTAAAGATGCACTGGCAAAATGTAAGGAAGGCGATGTGACGCTGTTCATTTCGCACAATCCGCAAGTATTCAATCAGGCCTATCCGATTCATAAGCCGGCCTTGATGATGGGCGGGCATCTGCATGGCGGCCAGATCCGACTCGGTAAACTCGGCATGCATCCGCACGGGTCCTATACAATGCGGGAGGGTGTACCGACATTGATCAGTAATGGCTATGGCACAACATTATTACCGCTGCGCCTGATGGCAAAACCCGAATGCCATGTGATTAAAGTAATTTGTGAAGAAGAATAGGATATAGCAATTAAGAGGCTGGGGAGCGGGATGCCCCAGCCTTTTTTGATGGGAAAGACCAGCAGTATAAATAGAAAACCGTTCTGTAATAATAAAGCCTCTTAATAAATTATATAGTTGTTTAATTTTCCTTGAACTATCAGTACAAGTTAGTTGAATAAAATGGAAATATTCAGCAAAATGGGATTATGTAAATCCATGCGGAAATTTACATGAATGAGAGTTTTTTAATGATTCGTTTAGGCAGCCGCAAACCAAAGGATTTTTAGGGGGAATAATGGATGGATATGAAATACCCAATTGGTACTTTTCAATTTGATGGAGAGATGACTAGCAATGTTACAGAGCAGTGGATAAATGAGATTGAGGAGTTACCGACATTGTTACGAGAGGCTGTAAAAGACTTAAATAATGACCTGCTTGATACACCGTATCGTTCTGGCGGGTGGACGGTTCGACAAGTAATACACCATCTTGCAGATAGCCATATGAATGCTTATATCCGGTTTAAATTAGCCCTTACAGAAGAAAACCCTGTCATTAAGCCATATAACGAAACGAACTGGGCGGAACTATCTGATTATAAATTACCAATTGATATTTCACTTACACTTCTTGAAACATTACATAAACGCTGGACTAATCTTTTACGTAGTCTAACACCTGCTGATATGAAAAAGACATTTATTCATCCAGATTCAGGTGAAGTTTCAGTAGGGAAAAATATAGGAATCTACGCTTGGCACGGTAGACATCACCTTGCCCATATTAACTCTTTGAGTAATCGCCAAGGGTGGTAAAGAATCGATGAATTAAAGTAAGAAATAAAAATTTCAAAGGGCCTTATTACAATAAACTGTAGTAAGGCTCTTATATTTTTATATTAAAATTAAATAATTCTACTATAACCTTAAAAAACAAACTTTTAATTTGAAGTTTATTACAGAAAAAAGCGTTTATAAAATAATTTCATGCTGTGCAACTATTTGGTACCGTGCTGTATCTAATCTATTGAGAAACAAAATAACCGATAAGGGGGTGCCAACATGGAATCGATCAAAAGCTTGGTCAGAAAAGCGAAGAAGGGAGACGGGGAAGCATTTGTCTCGCTTGTAAAGCAATATGAAAACGTATTATACCGTACAGCCAGCAAGCTGTTGAACAATGAGCAGGATGTGGCAGATGTGATGCAGGATACGATTATCTCGGCTTACGAAAAAATACATACGCTCAAAAAAGACGAGTACTTCAATACATGGATCTGCAAAATCTTGATTAATAAATGCAATAGCTTATTAAACAAAAGTAAGAAACTCGTAGTGATGGACGAGCAGTTGTTGATGGAAAAGAAAAATGACGGATTTCAAAAACTGGAGCTGGAAGATGCATTGAATAGCTTAAATGAAGCCTACAGATTAGCGCTTATTTTATACTATATCGTCGGGCTCAATATAAAAGAAATCAGCGAATTTCTAAAGGAGCCGGAAGGGACGATTAAATCCAGACTTTCCAGAGCCAAAACGCTGCTGAGGGACAACTACTATCAATATGAGGGAGGGTTTGTATATGAAAAATAACTTTGAAAAAGAGCTGGAGAATATGATGAAGGAAGAGAAGGAAATACCGGCAAAGGTCAGACAGTCTTTAGATCAATCGTATGATATGATCCGGGCAAAATCGAAAAAGAAAAAAGCCCGTTTCGTTTGGAAACGAGTCGCAGCTGTAGCCAGTGCCATTCTCGTAACAGGGATCATTCTTACTAATGAACAGGTAATGGCAGGGATTAATGGATTCTTTAACTTTGGCGATAAAGGAATAGACAGAGCTGTAACAGAAGGCTTCGCCTTGGAGGATCAGAGCACGGCTGCAGATCAGGGAATCAGCATAACACTAGCACGGCATTTTTCGGATGCCAATAAAATCGGCATGAGCTTTCAAATCATATTTGACGATCCTGCTGTTCTACAAAATGCGGAAGATATCAGCATGGACTACCGGCTGAAAAACGGGGATGGGGAGTACATTGTTGAGTTTATTCCTGATACAAAACCACTGAAGGGTACCAACAGACATATAGCTGGTCTTGAAGATTATAACCCTATCCTAAATATTGAAGCCGGGAAAGTTCAATTTGACGTAGTAATGGATTCCCATAACGGATCGATTCCTGCGTTACAGGACGCCGTTGTAGAGATTGAAAGCGTCGATATTTTTTACGGTATTGATAGAGAGCTGAAGAAAATTGACGGAAGATGGGATTTGCCGGTAAACAATAAATCTGTAGAAGATGGTCCGGCCATTGAATATGTCATGAATGACGAAGCTTCTTTACTTCATGTATCTTCTGCAAAGGCAAATCCGACATCGATGAATATCGTATTTTCGGTGGATAAAATATCTTATGATGATGAAAATGCTATTGCACATCATATGAAAATCATCGATGAAAACGGAGAGGAATTTGTTTCAAATGGCGGCTTTAGCATGGACAGAAACGGTGATGGAGTCGTAATTTCAACCAACTTCCCGATTACATCTTATAATAGTTCTGCCAAGCTGAAGCTTGTCGTTGAGGGAATAGGAGAGGTAGAGCTGGTGAAAAAATAGCCCCTTATAAAAATAAAGGGAACAGTCCCATTAATATCGTACCTGTATTTAGTACGCTTGAAAAGAGTGTGCTGCCTACAGGTGTTTTTTATATACAAGATCTGAGCCGGAAGAAAATTCAGCGTGTAATGCCAAAAACGGGGGATGTCCGCATTGAAAGTGAAGCCATCTAAATAAATGGCGAAAGCGATAAAGGAATATGTAGAGCAATAATAAAAATGTTTCATTCTTGATCCACGAAGAGGGGACCCGGACTTTCATTTGAGAACGTTATTTGTATGATTTTGTATGGATTGATCATTAAATCCGTTTCGAATAAATAACCATTGTCAATGGGATTGATGTAACCATAATACAAAATAAAATACTCAAAACTTGTGTGGCACTTAAAGTGTTATCAACTATTAAAAATAGAAGTGTAATTGCCGCAAATAACGTAAAATAATTTGCTGTCATGCTTCTGCCTATAATTTCTTTTGTACGCTCATCTTTTGGAAATAAATGCGGCGATAAATAAGACATCATTAATGCACTTGTTCCTATGAAAAATAACATAATTCTTTCTGAAAATTGCCCATTTACAATATCTGAGTAATTTATATAAATACTCATTGGTATCGTAATAATAGCTAAAAATAAGTACGTTAACTGATTTTCACGTGCTTTCTTCATTCGAAATCCCCCTCATAAATAAATATATCTTCAATCTTACAATTAAAAATTTCTGCCAATTTAAAGGCCAAAATAATGGACGGATTATATTTTTCTTTTTCAAGGGAAATGATGGTTTGTCTAGAAACTGAAAGTTTTTCCGCCAACTGATCCTGCGTCATACTTTGTTGAGCCCGTAAAACCTTAATATTATTTTTGATAGAAAATCCTCCTTTAAATGTAAAGTTAGTTTTACTTTAAGTAAAGCCTACTTTACATACAACTAAAAAGCAAGTGCCCAAAGCGTCGGTTGGGCACTTTATAGATATAAGACTGACGAGATTCCCTATTGGAACACCGTATTGTGTCAAATAAATTATATTATCAAGAGCATCTAAAAAAGATGGTTCCTGTACAATACAGAAACCATCTCTTTTTTATTTGTCCGTGGTTTGGGAACCCCTCAACATGGACCGCTTTTTTATTTCTCTGCCTTCATCAGGCGCTCAGTTTCTGCAAACTCTGCTTCAATTTCCGGGTTCAGCTTGTATGTCGCAATACTCACTACAATTGCTACAAGCAAGCAGATGATAAAGCCCGGTACGATTTCATACAGCATGCCGCTTAAATACTCGGATTTCCCCCATACGAAGGCAACAACTGCTCCGCTCACCATACCAGCAAGAGCGCCGATGTTTGTCAGCTTGCGCCAGTAAAGTGATAATAAAATGACTGGTCCGAATGCAGCACCGAATCCTGCCCAGGCAAAGCCGACAAGATCAAGAATCGAGCTGTCCGGGTTCCAGGCAATCACTGCTGCAAAGATTGCTACAGCCAAAACGGCAATCCGTCCGGCAAGAACGTAATGCTTATCTGTTGCATCCTTTTTAAACAGTGCTTTGTAAATATCTTCGATAAGTGCAGAAGACGTTACAATCAGCTGTGAAGAAATTGTACTCATAACAGCTGCTAAAATAGCTGCTAAAATGATCCCGGCAATGAACGGGTGGAAGATAATTTGCCCCAGTACAATAAAGACAGTTTCCTTATCTTTAAGCGTAAGTCCCTGCTGCTGGAAGTAAGCAACACCTACAAGTGCTGTCAGGAGAGCTCCTCCTAGACTGAAGATCATCCAGCCAATACCGATGCGGCGTGCGCTTTTTGTTTCTTTAACAGAACTGATGGCCATAAAACGAACGATGATGTGCGGCTGGCCAAAATAACCAAGCCCCCATGCAACGGATGAAATGATTCCTGCTGCTGTTGCAGCGGCAGGCAGCAGGCTCAAATGCTCTGGATTCACGGCTTTAATCGAATCAAGCGTTTCTCCAATGCCGCCTGTCAGGAAAATACCAAAGGCTGGTACGGCAATAAGTGCAATTACCATAATCAGACCTTGAAGGAAATCTGTGTAGCTAACCGCCAGGAAGCCGCCGAACAAAGTATAGGCAACTACAACTGCTGAAACGACGAGCAGCCCTGTATGATAGTCATAGCCGAATGAGCTTTCAAAGAATTTCCCGCCGGATACCATTCCGGATGATACATAGAATGTAAAGAACACTAAAATAATAATCCCCGAAGCAATACGCAGCAGCTTCGTTGTGTCACGCAGACGGTTATCCAAGTAACTTGGAATCGTAATCGAATCTTTTGTGACCTGTGTATAAACACGAAGACGTGGTGCGACAAATAGCCAGTTTAAATAGGCACCGGCTGTCAGGCCTATTGCAATCCATGCTTCTACAAGCCCAGACGCATAAATAGCGCCCGGAAGTCCCATTAACAGCCAGCCGGACATATCTGCAGCACCGGCGCTTAAAGCCGTGACGGCAGGGCCTAGACCCCGGCCGCCCAGCATGTAATCTGATAAATTGCTCGTCTTTTTATATGCATACCAGCCAATAACGAGCATCGCAATCATATAAATGCCGATCGCCAATAATTGAAAACCATGATCTGACAAGAAAAAACCCCCAATTGTTTGAACTGTATACTCAGTAATCCCTTAGATGTGTCTTATTTTTTTTGTTTAGCCCGCTTTGTAGCACGGCCTAATAGGAATGCACCTGCTCCAACCCCAAGAAGCGTATTTGTGCGTTTGTTGAACACCTGCTTTGTTACAAGCGTCAAGTTTTGCGGACGCTCTGCTAAGCGGCGCATGAAGTAACCGTACCAGTCATTACCGAATGGCAGATAAGTACAGAACTGATAGCCCTCTTTAGCAAGAGCAAGCTGCATTTCTTTCCGGAAGCCGTAAAGCATCTGGAATTCAAATTTGTCATTTGGAATGTTGTGCTCTTTCACGAATTTCTTCACATGATCAATAACGTTATGGTCATGTGTCGCGATAGATGTAAATTTACCATGCAGTAAATGATATTCAATCAGCTCAATATATTTTTGGTCGATTTCCAGCTTCGACTGGTAGGCAACACTTGGGTCTTCTTTATAAGCACCTTTTACGATACGAAGACGGTAGTTTTTATATTTCTCGATATTTTCGATAGATTCAAAGAAGTATGCCTGAATAACTGTTCCGATATTATCATACGTTTCGCTTAAACGTTCTAGAAGGTCGAATGATGTATGAAGGCGGGCATAGTTTTCCATATCGAAATTGACAAAAATGCCATATTGGTGAGCTAGGGAAACAATTTCCTCCAAGTTTTCATAGCAGAATTCCACATCGATATCCAAGCCTAGCTGTGAAGGCTTTAAAGATACATGGGCATCAATCTGCTCACTGTGGATGCGCTCGATCACTTCAAGAATTTGATCTTTTGCTGCCGTAGCTGCCTCTTTTTCGAAAACAAATTCCCCTAAATTATCAACCGTACATGAAATGCCGTGACGGTTTAACTCTTTAATGCTTTCGATTGCCTCGTCTAAATTTGTACCTGCAACGACATTTTGCGCACCAAGTCGCAAACCGTAACGCTGTGCTGCATTATTCAGCGTTCTATTCTCGGATAAATAAATAAAAAAGTCTTTTAACGCCATTTTTTCTTCCTCCACATACAAGTAAATGTAAATCTTGATGTGAGTATAAGGCAAAAAAATAAAAAAGAAAATAATAATTTTTCAGACTTATAGACACAACTTCATAGAAAGCGAGGTTTTGTAAGGGTTTCCACCACGAAAAAAATTTTTTGTAATATACTTTTTTAACACTTTTTGAGTATAAATTTGGTAAATATGCAAAAATACTTTGCATATAAAAAGCCCGGCGACAAAACCGGACTTGTATCCTTATTTTTTTCGAAGACGGTACTGAAGGCTTTGCCGGTGCAGGCCAAGTGTGCGGGCGGTCTGTGAAATATTGCCATCATGCAGCTCCAGCGCCCGTGTAATGTAGTAATCCTCAACCTCACGCATATATTCATCAAGAGGACGTAGATCTTGTTTTTCATGAAAGGCAAACATGTTTGTATCGCCGTCCTCCCTGAGCGTCTGCTGTTTCGTTTTCCATTTGAAATAAGCCGGCAGCATATGCAGCTCAACATATTCCTCAGTTGTAAGAAGACTGCTGATATCATCGAGCAAAACTTCCAGCTCCTTTAGGTTGCCCGGCCAATCATAGCTCAGGAAAAGCTCTTCTACTTTAGGTGCAAGTCCCTGTACACGGACACCGAAATTAATGCGTCTGCGTGTAAAGTAGTCTTCAACGAACGGCATAATATCCTCGCGTCTTTCCCGAAGAGCAGGGACTTGAATTGTTAAGTTTGAAAATAGATAGTAAAGGTTTTTTGACAGCCGGCCCTGTTGGATCAGATCAATGGGATCTGTACCAATGCTCGCGATGAATACATGATTACGTTCAGCATGGGCAGTCAGCAATTCAGTGATGCGCTCCTGTGCATCCATTGATAGATATTCAATGCGTTCAGCAAAAAACGTATAGTTCTGGCTTCCGGCAATGTATTTTTCAATCTGCCGGATTAACGGTTCTTCATTCCTTCGGCAGATCAATGTAATGAAACGCTCATTCGGTTCCTTCAATTCATGATGAATCCCTTCGGCAATCATATCTTTTCCTGTACCGGATTCTCCTATAAGCATGACGGGAATCCTGCCCATTGCTGCAATTTTAGCCTGCTGGATTACTTGTCTCATCGAGCGTGAAACAGCGGTAATAATGTCAAATGTCAGCGGGGCACCGTAACGGCTTAACGGACGATCCATCAAAAATTCCTGCTGTGTTACATCACGTGCAAACTGGACAGCGATACATTTCCCGCTTTTCGTAATGAATGGACGGTAATCGCTGATCATCGAAATTTCTTCTCCGTTGTGATTCCAAAATGTATGCTTCACTCGAAGAACAGGCTCTCTAGTAGCCATGACCTGATGCAGAAGATCCTGCTTCAAATCGATATCCAGCAGCTCAGATGCAAGCCGTTGTTGCTCCTCCTGTTCGGATAGTCCATTCATTTCCCGCATCTTTTTATTATAAAAAAGAATTTGGCCTGATTCGTCGATTGCACAAATTCCTGTATCGATTTGTTCTCCCATGAACTCATATAATTCAATAAATTCGTCTTTAGTCATAAAAAAATCTCGCTCCTTCATGTCTTACAGTACATTCTAACATGTGCGACCATTCTAACAATTATTTTTTGGAATTGTGCAAAAAAAATCTTGATTTATGCAACTTAGTATTGCAGAATGTAAGTATATTAATCTGATATGTGCAAAAATTCTTTGCATTGTCATAGATATTGAGGAGGATACTTCGTATGATTCCATACAAACATGAACCATTTACTGACTTTTCGGTGGAGAAAAATAAACAAGATTATTTAGATGCATTAAAAAAAGTGGAAGCTGAGCTTGGCGGAGACTTCCCGTTAATCATTGGCGGAGAGCGCATTACAACAGAAGAGAAAATTGAGTCTTATAACCCGGCTGATAAAAGCCAGCTGATCGGACGCGTATCAAAGGCAAGCCAAGAGCTTGCAGAAAAAGCAATGCAGGAAGCTGAAAAGGCTTTCAAAACATGGAAAAAGGTAAAACCTGAAATCCGTGCAGACGTTCTATTCAAAGCAGCGGCAATCATCCGCCGCCGTAAGCATGAGTTCTCAGCTATTTTGACAAAAGAAGCTGGTAAGCCTTGGAACGAAGCAGATGCAGATACAGCAGAAGCAATCGACTTCCTTGAGTATTACGGTCGTCAAATGCTATCAATGAAGGATGGCCGTCCTGTGGAAAGCCGCCCGGGTGAATATAACCGTTATGACTATATTCCGCTTGGTATCGGTATTGTCATCTCACCATGGAACTTCCCGTTTGCAATTATGGCGGGTACAACAGTTGCAGCGGTTGTAACAGGTAATACAGTATTATTAAAACCGGCTTCTACAACACCGGTTGTTGCGTATAAATTCATTGAAGTATTAGAAGAAGCAGGCTTACCAGCAGGCGTTGTCAACTTTGTCCCAGGAAGCGGCGCAGAAGTAGGGGACTACTTAGTAGACCATCCGAAAACACGCTTTATCAGCTTTACAGGCTCACGTGATGTTGGACTACGTATCAATGAACGTGCATCTGTTCTAAACAAAGGGCAAGTTTGGATCAAACGTGTCATCGCTGAAATGGGCGGTAAAGATACGATTGTAGTAGATAAAGAAGCAGATTTAGAATTAGCTGCACAATCAATCGTCAAATCGGCGTTTGGCTTCTCTGGTCAAAAATGTTCAGCATGTTCTCGCGTTGTTATCGTAAAAGACGTTTATGATCAAGTAGTAGAGCGCGTAACAGAGCTGACAAAGGAATTAAAAGTAGGAAATCCAGTTGACCCGACAAACTTCATGGCAACTGTAATCGACCAAAATGCATTCAATAAAATTACGGAATACATCGAGATCGGTAAAAAAGAAGGCCGTCTTGTAGCAGGTGGAACAGCGGATGATTCAGTAGGGTACTTTGTACAGCCAACTGTATTCGTAGATGTAGATCCATCAGCACGCATCATGAAAGAAGAAATCTTCGGACCAGTCGTTGCGATTGCAAAAGCAGATACATTTGAAGAAGCGATCGATATCGCAAACGACACAGAATACGGTCTGACAGGTGCTGTTATCACGAAAAACCGTGAAAACTTGGAGTACGCTCGTGAAGAATTCCATGTCGGAAACCTTTACTTCAACCGCGGCTGTACAGGTGCAATCGTAGGCTACCAGCCATTCGGCGGCTTCAACATGTCAGGTACAGACTCTAAAGCAGGCGGTCCTGACTACTTAACACTGCATATGCAGGCAAAAACAACATCTGAAATGTTGTAACCCCCCTTTATATAAGGATAAATAATAAAGCAGTGCACTGCAGGTAAACTCAACTGTAAAGAGTTTGCCTGCAGTTTTGTTTTGCTTTCAAGACCTTTACATGAATAGGGGCGCAAAATGTATGTAAATGCCCTACAATTAGATAAAGGGATGTATTCTATTTTTCCTTCCTGCCGGAGAATAAATGGAGAAATGATATATTTTTAACTAAGAGATCAAAGGAGTCGATTTATAATGGAGAAAGTAACCCCGTTTTTAATGTTTCAGGATGGGAAAGCAGAAGAAGCAATGAATTTTTACACATCCCTAATCGAAGAATCAGAAATAACAAGTATTGTCCGCTATGGAGCGAATGAGGCAGGAGACGAAGGGACTGTCATGCAGGCTGCTTTTTCTTTAAAAGGCCAGGAATTCATGTGCATCGATAGTAATTTAAATCATGGATTTTCCTTTACTCCTTCGTTCTCTATTTTTCTTACTTGTGATACCGAAGAAGAAATAACTACTCTTTATGAGGAGCTGATCGAGGGGGGACAAGCCCTTATGCCGATTGGCGATTATGGGTTCAGCGAAAGGTTCGGCTGGGTGAATGATCGGTTTGGCGTATCATGGCAATTGAGTCTTCCATTGAAAAACGCTTAAGCCTTTCCGGCAATTCACTCTATTTATAGAAGGCTATTTCTTCTTCCTATATGTAAGTAAGCTGACAATAATCGATAGTACAGTAAAGATGACAGCCCAAAAGAAGAACGTTTCGTTGAAAACGGTATATGTCAGGATCGTAAATACGATAAAGGTAAGGATCGGGACGATGAACCACTGTGTAAATAAGAAGCTTCCGGTGATTGATGCTAAAACAACGACTAGTGGGCAAATAATAAGTACAAATAGAAATTCCATTGTTCCATCCCTCCTTTTTTGATTATACCATAAAATTCCTATTGCATATAGAAAGCCCGGGACACCGATTCCCAGGCTTTTAATATATTAAATGGAAAAATCCTCTGGAATAAAGACCTTTAACTGCTTTGGACGCACATATACGGTGTCCCCTTTTTGCACGCTGAGATGAAGGAATTGCTCCTTCGATAAAGCGGCTTCCAAATATTCCTCTTCATCCTGCCGCCTAAGCTCGACCTGCACATTTGGTCCGACAAGGTGGATATGTGTAATCGTGGCAGCAACTGTATCTACAGCCGACCTTTCTTTTTCAAGCACGATATCATGCGGACGGACGTAGCCGACTGCCTCGTCATACGTAGTGCCTTGTAAATCATCCGATACGTGCATTGTAAATGTTCCCTGAGTCAGCATCCCGTTATGGAGGCGACCTTTAAATAGATTGACATTCCCTAAAAAGTCATAGACGAATGGGCTTGCCGGTTTTTCATATACTTCTTCGGGAGTGCCGATCTGCTCGATTTTCCCGCCGTTCATAACGATAATCCGGTCTGCTACATCCAGTGCTTCTTCCTGATCGTGCGTGACGAAGATACTTGTAATATGGTACTCATCATGCAACTTTCGAAGCCAGCGACGGAGCTCCTTTCGCACCTTCGCATCGAGCGCGCCGAATGGTTCATCCAACAGCAGTACTTTCGGTTCTACAGCAAGCGCTCTGGCCAGTGCCACCCGCTGACGCTGCCCGCCGGAAAGCTGGGAAGGGTAGCGGTCGGCAAAACTTTCAAGCTTGACGAGGCTAAGCAGTTCATTCACTTTTTGTCTGATCGTTTCTTTGGAAGGGCGGTGTTTGCGTGGCCGTACTTTCAAGCCATATGCGACATTGTCAAATACCGTCATATGCCGAAATAGTGCATAGTGCTGAAAAACAAAGCCGACATTCCGCTCCTTTGGATTCACCTTCGTTATATTATGGCCGTCAAAAAGGATGCCCCCTTCATCGAGACTTTCCAGCCCGGCGATAATCCGCAGGAGAGATGTTTTTCCGGAGCCGGAAGGACCGAGCAGGGCGATGAGCTCTCCTGATTCGATTTCAACGGAGATGTTTTGCAAAGCCTGAAAGCTGCCGAATGCTTTTGATACGTTTTTAACTGAAATCCCCATTTAATGACCTCCTCCTTGTAGTCCTGATTTCCATTCGATGATATTTTTAATAATGATCGTAATGATTGCTAAAATGGACATAAGGGAAGCAACGGCAAACGCAGCAGCAAATTGATATTCATTGTACAAAATCTCAATATGAAGCGGCATGGTATTCGTCATGCCGCGAATATGTCCAGACACGACGGAGACAGCACCGAATTCCCCGATCGCGCGCGCATTGCATAAAATCATTCCATATAGTAACCCCCACTTAATATTAGGAAGTGTAACATAGATGAACGTTTTAAAGCCGCTTGCCCCTAAAGAAATGGACGCCTCCTCATCAGTCGTACCCTGTGTCTGCATTAGCGGAATAAGCTCGCGTGCCACAAAAGGCAGTGTGACAAATAATGTTGCGAGGACGATACCAGGCAGGGCAAACACAATTTTTATATCATTCATCATCAGCCACTCACCGATTAAACCTTGTGCCCCGAATAGCAAAATAAATGTCAGTCCGGCAATCACCGGGGAAATAGCAAATGGAAGGTCAATCAGTGTAATCAGCAAGTTCTTTCTTTTAAACGAAAACTTCGTGATACACCAGGCAGCAGCAATCCCGAAAATCGTGTTCAGCGGCACAACGATTATCGTTACAAGCAGTGTCAGCTTAATAGCGGCTAAGGCATCCGGGTGCGTAATAGATGCAATATATGTCTCCCAGCCCTTTTGAAAGGCAGTAACGAAAATGGAGACAAGCGGCAATACAAGAAATACCGCTAAAAACAGTAGAGAGACCGCTGTCAGGGCGATCCGCACAATCCGCGGCTCCTCTGTTGCCCGATACACTTTTAATTGATTCGCTTCGATCATAATCCCTCCTTAGCTCGGTAAAAACTTCCGGTTTGTATACCATTGAATTAAGTTAATAAGCAGCAGTAAAACAAATGAAAGTACAAGCATGACGGTGGCAACAGCAGTAGCGCCGACATAGTCGTACTGTTCTAGCTTCGTCATGATAATAAGCGGTGTAATCTCCGTTTTCATCGGCATATTACCGGCGATAAAGACAACCGAACCGTATTCGCCGAGCGCCCGGGCAAAGGCAAGCGAAAAGCCTGTCAAAATAGCGGGAAACAGCTCCGGAAAAATCACTTTCGTAAACGTCTGGAATCGATTGGCCCCAAGGCTTGCGGATGTCTCCTCTGCTTCCTGGCTGAAACTTTGCAGGACAGGCTGCACTGTCCGTACGACAAATGGCAGACCGATGAATGTCAGTGCAATAATAATCCCGATCGGCGTAAAGGCAATCTTAAAGCTGAAAAATTGGCCGAGCCATCCGTTCGGTGAGTATAAGGTTGTCAGTGCAATGCCGGCGACAGCGGTCGGCAGGGCAAACGGCAGGTCGACAAGACCATCGACAATCCGCTTAAATGGAAACCGGTAGCGGGTCAAAACCCAGGCAATCACTGTCCCGAAGACTACATTCACCAGCCCTGCTGCAAGCGCTGCACCAAAACTCAGCTTATAGGAAGCCATCACACGGGGGTGTGTAATTGTTTTCCAAAAGTCCCCCCAGCTCATGGATAATGTATTAAAAAAAATCATGGCAATAGGCAGCAGAACGAGAATACTAACATACAGCAGCGTGTAGCCGAGTGATAAAGAAAAGCCGGGAATGATGGCGGCTGATTTCTCTTTCAAGTGAACACCTCCTCTTTCGATAAACCCTTCATATGTATGAGAGTGTGAAACCGTAACGGGGCCACATAGTAAATAAAAATGTTCCAGCATGCCGGCCTATAAAGAGAAGACGGGGGGTGCCTTCTTTTTATGGACAGCTGCTGGGGGACAGTTTCTATGAAAATCACAAATGTGTGATGCATAGCTGGAATCATAGCGATAAAATGTCTAGCAAGGACCGGGATGATTACTGTTCGTAAATCTCATCAAAAGTGCCGCCGTCGGCAAAGTGTGTTGTCTGTGCTTTTTTCCAGCCGCCGAAATCCTCGATTGAGACTAGCTTTAGGGTAGGGAACTGATCTTTGTATTTAGCAAGAATTTCTTCATTACGCGGACGGTAGTAGTGTTCGGCTGCAATTTCCTGACCGATATCTGTATATAAGTAGTCAAGGTATGCTTTGGCTACCTCGCGTGTTCCCTTTTTATCCACTATTTTGTCAACGATTGCTACTGGCGGTTCTGCAAGAATACTTAAGGAAGGTGTGACGATTTCAAATTCATCCTTGCCAAGTTCGTTTAATGACAGATACGCCTCATTCTCCCAAGCAATAAGCACATCACCAATGCCGCGCTCTACGAATGTCGTTGTGGCACCGCGTGCTCCGGAATCAAGTACTTCGACATTGCCGTATAGATCCTTGATGAAGGATTTGGTTTTTGCTTCATCACCACCGTATTGTTCCTTCGCATATGCCCAGGCGGCTAAATAGTTCCAGCGGGCACCTCCGGACGTTTTAGGGTTAGGGGTAATGACGGATACACCGTCCTTCACCAGATCATCCCAGTCCTGAATGTTTTGCGGATTTCCTTTCCGGACAAGGAATACGATTGTCGACGTGTAGGGAGTCGCGTTGTTTTCGAACTCAGATTGCCAGTTGTCGTCCAGCAGGTCCCGCGCCTCGGAAATTTCATCGATATCATAGGCAAGAGCTAATGTGACAACATCAGCTTCCAGTCCGTCAATCACTGCGCGTCCTTGTTTTCCTGATCCACCGTGAGACTGCTGGATTGTTACTTTCTGACCTGTCTCTTTTTCCCAATGCTTTGCAAACTCTTCGTTAAATGCTTGGTAAAGCTCGCGTGTTGGGTCATAGGAAACATTCAATAGCTCGATAGCTTTAGAAGAATCAGCCGATGTCTCGACAGTTGCATCTTTAGATCCGCATGCGCCCAGCATTAATGCTGCCGCCAGCAGCAACACGGTGAATCCTCTGTTTTTTCTTTTCTCCATTTTTTCCACTCCTTTGTGAAATCAAAAAGGCAGAATGCACGCTAGAGGTACATTCTGCCTTCAGTTTTCTGATCAGCATATTCTATTGCTTGTTAAGGGCTAACCACTTACTTAAGCTTACGAAAACTTTAAATCAAACATAACATATCAGTCAACAAGGAATTATGATAAAAAGGTATTTCGGTTATTTCTGACTACCTGATGCCGGAAAGATAGTAAGTATGCAGCTTAAAACACAGTAAAATTACTACAGATAAATTGGCCTCGAAAAGAGTGGCAGGTTAAAAAAGAGAGGATATACTCCTTTGGGCGAAGTATCGCTATTTTATGCAAAAAAGACAAAAGGAAATTGGGCACAAGCTCGAAACAACGGGAAAAAAGGGGTACACTAGAAGTAATTGTACTTAAAAAAAGGAAGGTTATTTATGAAAAAAGTAGATGCAGTAATAGTCGGCGGAGGTCCTTGTGGTTTATCAGCAGCGATCGAGCTGCAAGAAATCGGGCTGAAACCAATTGTGATTGAAAAAGGGAATATCGTCAATGCGATTTATCATTATCCGACACATCAGACGTTTTTCAGTACGAGTGAAAAGCTGGCTATCGGGGATGTACCATTCATTATTGAAGAGCGTAAACCGCGCCGAAACCAGGCGCTTGTATATTACCGGGAAGTGGTGAAGGCAAAGGATATTCACGTAAACCGCTTTGAAAAGGTAGAGCGAGTAGAGAAAAAAGAAGGGCATTTTATTGTTTCGACAACAAAAGAACAATATGAAGCAGCATATGTCGTCATTGCGACAGGCTATTATGATAGCCCGAATTATATCGGAATCCCTGGGGAGGACTTGCCAAAGGTTTACCATTACTTTAAAGAGGCACATGAATTTTTCGATACGGATGTTGTCGTCATTGGGGGGAAAAATTCTGCCGTGGATGCCGCTCTTGAGCTGAACAAGGCGAAAGCACGCGTGACAGTTGTGTACCGGGGCAGTGAGTATTCTCCCAGTGTGAAGCCGTGGGTGCTCCCCGAATTTGATGCATGTGTGCGAAATGGAGAAATTAATATGCTGTTTGACAGCTGTGTAACAGAAATCCGTGAACAGGAAGTACTCGTCAATGTGGATGGCAAGGAGCAGATTCTGAAAAATGATTTTGTTTTTGCTATGACAGGCTACCATCCGGATCATGAATTTATCCGTAATATGGGGGTCAACATTGACGAGGAAACAGGCCGTCCGCAATTCGATTCTGAGACGATGGAAACGAATGTGGAGAACCTATTTATTGCAGGAGTTATTGCTGCAGGGAATAATGCAAATGAGATATTTATCGAAAACGGGCGTTTCCATGGCAAACTGATTGCTGATAAAATCAAAGGGATACGGTAAGTAAGAGGGATTATAAAAAATAAAAGCAGGAAGGATTTATGATAATCTTTCCTGCCGAAAGAAGGAGTCTGAAAAGCTGTTTTCACGGCTCCTTTTTTATATAATCCGCTTCACATAAGGGATTTTTGACAATATTGTCACCGTGATTAATGACAGGAACAACCCAATAACAACCTGAATCGGGATGCCGATTGCCGGATGAACAAGCACTTCATCACCATTTTGGAAATAGCGGCGGATCAAATCCAAAAAGAGCGGATGCACAAGGTAAATTCCGAAGCTTGTCCAGGAAATTTGTTTCAACAATCTGCCGGGGGAAAATTGTTCGTTCTGCTCCTGCCGCTTTGTAATAAAGTATTTAAAAAAGACGAATAATGCAATGGCCATTGCTAATACATTTGGTGTTGCATAGCCGAATGCATAGCTCGAAAACTGCTCCTGCTCAAAGGCAAATGCATTCGTCCGTAAAATGGTGGCGGCCGCACCAATAATCCCTGCGGTATAAATAATGATACGCAGTTTCTTTGATTGGTTATACCGCCCTAAATAAAACCCAAGCAGGATCATCCCCGTGAATTCAGTAAACGGGAAGTAATCAACGAGCTTATTCGGGATGAGAAAGTCATAGTACCGGAAAACCCCAAAAAACAGCAGATAAAGCATGACTGTATAGCCGACAAGCTGCTGAGTGGCATAGCGGCAAAATACATTAAACATAGGGATCAGCAGGTAGAGTGCGATCAGTGCATAAAAATACCATAAGTGATAATAGATCGTTGCATTCAAAAAAAGATCCCGGAATTCTATAAAGGATGGAGCGCTTTTATAAATGGCCAAGACACGCCATAAATAGTAAAAGATGGACCAAAACAGAAAGGGAATCAGGATTTTATTGGCTCGCTTTGTGAAAAAGTCCTTAAGGGATTCTTCTTTCCTGCCGAGCAAAAGTGCGCCTGAAATCATAAAGAATACAGGTACGCACCATCTTGCTAAGCTATTATAAATAATGCCTGCCTCCCACATCGAAAACTCTGCTTTCTGATATAGCGATGCATAGGGAGCGGCAGCATGGATGACCAGTACACCGATTATGGCAATGGCACGCAAGTAATCCATGAAAAAAACGCGTGGTTTCATACAGCACCTCTTCTAATTGATAAGGATTAGTTTAGTATGAAACCATTTGGAAGTATATATTACGCAAAAAATACCTTTAAGTCGATTGGCTTATGAGCCTGGTTGATGCCGATGAGCAGCTTGAGGCGGGCTTTTTGGCCGTTGATGCCATTCGCAAAAATGACACCCATATCCTCTAATTGCTTTCCGCCGCCATCATATCCGTATACTCCCTCTGCAATACCATTAAAGCAGCGCGATACGAGAACGACCGGAATATTATTGGCCACAAGTTTCTCAATTACTTTTGATACTGCCGGCGGAACATTTCCTTGACCAAGTCCTTCCAGCACAAGCCCGTCATAGCCGGATGCCATGACGGCTTCCAGGATATCAGCCTCCATCCCGGCGTATACCTTCAGGAGTGCCACACGCTTTGAGACCTCTTCAAGCGGAACATACTGTCTGCGGACAGGCTGCTGCTGGATATGAACCGCTTTTTTTGTTACTAATCCGATTGGGCCGTATTGCGGGCTTTGGAATGTATTAACACTGGAAGTCGAAGTTTTCGTGATGTTGAACGCCTGATGAATTTCATCATTCATGACAACAAGAACCCCTTTGTCACGTGCTTTATTATCACATGCGACGCGAATAGCCTCGATTAAATTATATACACCGTCCGCACCGAGTTCATTGGAAGACCGCATTGCTCCTGTTAGGACAATCGGGAAGTCGAAGCGGGTTGTTAAATCTAGAAAATAGGCTGTTTCCTCCAAAGTATCTGTTCCGTGGGTAATAACGACACCATCTATTGCGTATAATTGTGTCTGTTCGATAATTAAATTTCGTAATGTAAGCATCTCTTTTGGCGTAATGTGTGGGGAAGGAAGATTGAACGCTTCGATTTCTACTATATTAGCATAGCCTGCCAGCGTTTCTTTTGCGCCAATGAGCGGGTTGCGCTCGTTAACTAATACCGCTCCTTCTTCTCCCATTTTCATTGAAATTGTACCGCCTGTATGGATGAGCAGAATATTTTTTTTCATAAGAAAACCTCCTGTTTACACTTTCTTGTAGATGTTTTTGCTATAATAAAAGGGAAATTTTTTTCAGAATGGAAGGAGGGTACTAGACATGTTCATTTTAATATCAGCAGGTATTGCACCAGGTCTGGCCCTTCTCAGCTATTTTTATCTGCGGAACCAGATGTCCACGGAGCCCCGAAGAACTCTTCTTCACACCTTCATCTACGGTGCTATCATTACTTTCCCGATCATGTTCATCCAATATGTGTCAGAGGAGGAAGGGACCTTCTCAAATCCTTTTTTATCGGATGTTATTTTTGCGAGTTCGATCGAAGAATTTTTCAAATGGTTTGTCATCTTTGTCGCCATATTGCGTCACGTAGAATTTGATGACCCATATGATGGGATTTTATATGGTGCAGCCGTTTCCCTTGGGTTTGCCAGCGTTGAAAATGTTCTCTATCTCTTATCATTCGGAATCGATACGGCCTTTTTGCGTGCGATCCTTCCTGTATCAAGTCATGCGCTGTTCGGCGTGGTCATGGGCTATTATTTTGGGAAAAGCAAATTTTCAAAGGATAATAAACAGCTAGAATACCTGATACTTGCATTTCTTGCACCTGTTCTCCTACATCTTAGTTATAACACAATTTTAACGCTGAAGGGCCATCTCATTTACTTGATGCTGCCGTTTATGTTGTTTTTATGGTGGTTTGGCTTGCGTAAGGTGAAACAGGCACATCGACATCTTGTTCAGCATCTATATGAAAATAATAAAATATAAATGGCTTTTGTTCACAATTTTCGTGTACAAAAGCTTTTTTTTGTGTATAAAAAGTGGCTGTTTTTCCATCCTACGTAAAAAGGAGTGATTCGCGATGATAAAAAAATGGTCATCATCAATTTTGGTTGTGTATTTATTGATCATTTCATTCATCCCATTGCAAGCAAATGCTTTTTCCTCCCAGGTTGTGGAGCGGGGAGCGTTTGGTGATGATGTCATTGAATTACAGGCGAGGCTGCAGTATATCGGATATTACGATGGCAATATTGATGGCGTCTTTGGCTACGGCACGTACTGGGCATTGAGAAACTTCCAGTCTGATTATGGGCTGAAGGTTGACGGCGTGGCAGGAACTGGTACAAAGAAGGCACTTGTTAACAACACTGACTATGACAGGGCATGGGTAATGGAACAAATCAATAAGGGAAGACGCTTCACTTATTATGGTGGTATTCCGCTAGAACAGCAGGTGAAGCAGGGAACAAAGAATAGCCAGGTCCAACTGCCGGGCAAATATTCCGAACAGGACTTGCAGCTAATGGCCAATGCTGTATACGGAGAAGCACGTGGAGAGCCGTATGAGGGGCAGGTAGCTGTCGCAGCAGTCATCTTAAACCGACTGGAATCCAATGAGTTCCCGAACACAATTTCAGAAATTATCTTCCAGCCGCGGGCATTTACAGCGGTTGCGGACGGGCAGATTTGGCTGGAGCCCAATGATCGTGCGAAGCAGGCTGTTTTAGATGCTATGAACGGTTGGGACCCATCTGAAAACGCATTATACTATTTCAACCCGGAAACAGCTACAAGTCCGTGGATTTGGTCACGGCCACAAATAAAACAGATAGGTGAGCATATTTTCTGCTACTAGAGGTGGATGATGAAAAATAGTTTATATTTAGTTGGGATATTATTGGTTGCAGTGCTGCTTTATGCGGTAGATCTAACGAAACAAAACAATGAGCTAAAGCAATCGATGCATGCTTATTATACGAATGAAATGGCGGCTGCCTCCGCTAAAATGACCCAGCTGTCGCAGGCTATCAATCAAGCGCAGCTTTTTGAGGATGGTGAGGCGCGGGACAACGAGATGCAGTCGATTTGGCGAATCAGTAACGACTTGCGCAATTCTATCGGGAAGCTTCCAATTCATAATGGAGTAGCCAATGATATGATGAGTTACCTCGGACGGATGGGAGATCAGGCAAAGAGCGGTACACAAGGGGACTGGCAAGCTATCGCCCAAAATATGAATAGTCTGAAGGAAGAATGGAATGTTGCCACGGCAAGATTTTTCTCGACGGGCAGCAATTATGACACATGGGCAGATGGGCTGTTAGAAGAAAAATCTCCATTCCAGACGGTCTCGGCCAACTTGAAGAGCTACCAGGAGACTGATTTCCCCCTGACTGCCAGCGAATCAGATTATGAGAAGAAACGAGATCTTGTCCATTTAACGGATAAGGAAGTGACGAAGGATGAGGCATTGCAAAAGATGCGTGAGTTATTCCCGTCGACTGACGGAGCAACGGTAACCGTATCCATGAATGCAGATGATGCAGCCTATCCGTTCTATCATATTCAATTCGCGCGCGGCTCGCGTTTAGGCTATGCTGATATTACGAAAAAAGGCGGCCATATCCTTTCGTTCTTACTGGAACGACCGGCGAATGACCCGCAAGTGACACAGCAGCAGGCACGTGAGATGGCTACTAGCTTTTTACAGAAGGCTGGATATACGGATGCTGTCTATGTAGAAGCAAGGGAAAACCATGAAGCATGGCACTTTGTCTTCTCACGTAAATCAGGAGACGCAATTGTTTATCCGGACAGCATCCAGTTGAAGCTTGCAAAAGATACAGGCGAGCTATTAGGGCTCAATGCGATGGAATATATACAAAAAGAAAATCTCCCTGATACAACACCGGTAGAGCTTGCTATGGAAAATTATTTTGCTGATGGTGTAAATGTTGAGGAGACAAAACTTGTATACGCGGAAAATACAGGCCGTGAATTAGTGCTTTGTTATGAAGTGATTGCTAGATTAGATCATGAGCAGAACGAAACCTTCCGGGTATTAATAGACGCGAATACCCATAAAGTCGTCCAGATTGAGCAATTAGTCTGATGAAAAATTCCCTCTATATCTAGAAAAAATACCAAATCCATGACATAATAGAACTACTAAACGATGGTTGAGGGGAACTACATGGAACTAAAAATCGGGACAATGTTGATATTGGAGCCTACGTATACAGATAGTGTTGAAAAGCTGCGATGTAAGGTTGTAGAGCAGAATGAGCATGCCATCTACATCGATTATCCTGTAAATACGGAGACAAAAAGAACGGCTTTCTTAGTAGACGGCGCACAATTCCGGGCTACCTTTCACACAGAGGCCAAGCAGAGCTTTGCCTTCAATACAGAAGTGCTTGGGCGTAAAAAGGGAAATATCCCTATGATTATGCTGAAAGTTCCACCCGAGGATGAATTTATTAAAATTCAGCGCAGGGAATATGTACGGGTAGAAACAGCCGTGGATATCGCTGTAGGGCATGAAGAGCGCTATAATCAATTTGTAAGCGCTGATATAAGTGCAGGAGGAATATTGCTGCATATAAACCAATCTGTCACATTTAAAGAAGGAGATGTCGTTCAGCTGACAATCGTCCTGCCGTATTTGAACGGCGATATGCGCTATGTAATCACTGATGCTAGTGTCATCAGTATTTTCGAACGGAATGGCCAGCGCTATGCCTCCATGCAGTTTAAAGATACAGATGATCTGGATAAGCAGTATATTGTACGCTTTTGCTTTGAGCGCCAGCTGCACATCCGCAAGAAAGAAATGAATACACCAGTTTGAGGCCACCGGAAACGGTGGCTTTTTTATTACATTTGTTGCACGGGAACTGTTAAAACAATAAAAAGTATAGGTTCAGAAGTATTTTTTGCTTGCACTATGTGGATAATGGGACTCTAAACAGCATGGAAATCAAAAAGGTGAATTTAGAAAACAAATGGTCCGTACATCCATCGTTCAGACAGGTCAAATTTTGAAGGAATATGGTACAATGGGGAAGGAAAGTAGGGATTATTTATGGCAAAGAATATTCAAATTGCGATTGACGGTCCGGCTGGAGCGGGGAAAAGCACGATCGCAAAAATTGTAGCAGAAAAATTAGGCTATACGTATATCGATACGGGGGCGATGTATCGCGCCGTAACGTATAAAGCACTTTGTACAGGCATACAATTAGAAGACGCGCAGGCTCTTGAAAAAATGCTCCGCGCGACAGAGATTCGGCTGCAGCCTTCACAGGAAGGACAACTTGTCTTTGTTGATGGCGAGAACGTGTCGGCGCCTATCCGCTCAAATGAAGTGACAGCGAACGTTTCCCAGGTGGCGGCTTATGCGAATATCCGGGAGATTCTTGTAGCGATGCAGCAGCAGCTTGCCGAACAAGGCGGGGTTGTAATGGACGGAAGAGATATCGGGACGCATGTATTGCCAAATGCAGAGCTGAAAATCTTCATGTCAGCTTCTGTAGAGGAGCGTGCACGCCGACGCCAATTGGATAATGAAAAACGGGGTATCCCATCATCCATTGAAAGTCTGATAGAAGAAATTGCCCTGCGCGATAAAAAGGACAGCGAACGGGAAGCATCTCCCCTTATTCAAGCAGAGGATGCAATGTATTTGGATACGACTCAGCTATCAATTGACGCAGCTGCTGAAGCCATTTTAAAATTAGCGAAAGAAAAAATAGCATAATCTCTCGAAAATAAGCATGAAATTATTTTGTTTGGGTAATGTGTAAATAGATAGCAGCTTACGCAATTGGCCGTTAAGGTTTTCCCCCGTACATTTTAGTAGGCAAATGTAGGATTTCCGGCGACCTATGCGTTTAAAAAGGCAAGAAAAATAGAGTTTTTCCCATCGATTACATGAAATTTCTGAAAAAAAGGGAAATTTTTTGTTTTTATATTTATTTTCGAATAAAATAAAAAGTGGAAGATGCGAAGGAGGGTTACATATGTCTGAAGAAATGAACTTAAGTGTAAACGAAGGATTTCAAGAAGGAGATATCGTAAAGGGTGTTGCTGAGCAGGTAGATGAAAAATCAGTAACAGTTACTATAGAAGGTGCTCCATTCGATGGGATTGTCCCAATTAGCGAACTATCAAGCTTACACATCGAAAAGGCTTCTGATGCTGTATCGGTGGGTGATACACTAGAACTAATGATCACTAAGGTGGAAGAAGAGAACTTCGTGCTGTCAAAACGCAAAGTAGATGCGTTAAAGGCATGGGATGACCTTATTCAGAAATATGAATCAGGTGAGGTATTCGAAGCTGAGGTGAAGGATGTAGTGAAGGGCGGCTTAGTCGTTGATTTAGGCGTGCGTGGCTTCGTTCCTGCATCATTAGTCGAAGATTACTTTGTAGAGGACTTTGAAGACTATAAAGGGAAAACAATGAGCTTTAAAATTACAGAGCTTGATAAGGAAAAGGGCCGCCTTATTCTCTCTCACCGCGCTGTTGTGGAAGAAGAGAAGGCTTCGAAGAAACAGGAAGTCATCCATAATATTAAAGAAGGCGATGTTCTGGATGGCAAGGTACAGCGCCTGGCAAGTTTCGGTGCTTTTGTGGATCTTGGCGGAATCGACGGCCTTGTGCATATCTCCCAAGTAGCACATGAGCATATTGATGACGTATCAACTGTACTTTCAGAAGGACAAGAAGTGAAGGTAAAGGTACTTTCAGTCGATCATGATAATGAAAGAATCGCCCTGTCTATTAAAGAAACACTCCCTGGACCATGGGCGGGTGTGGAAGAAAAAGCTGCCAAAGGTTCAATTTTAACTGGTAAAGTAAAACGCCTTGTATCATTTGGTGCTTTTGTAGAAGTGTTCCCAGGTATCGAAGGGCTCGTACACATTTCACAAATTTCCCACAAGCATATCAATACACCGCATGAGGCGCTGAAAGAAGGCCAGGAAGTACAAGTAAAGGTGCTTGATGTTAATGAAGCGGAACGCCGCCTGTCATTGAATATTAAAGACTTGATAGAAAACCCTGATAAAGAAGAGGAGTTCGACTACGAACTTCCGGAAGAGAATACGGGCTTCTCATTCAGTGATGTGATTGGCGATCAGTTGAAGAAATTTACTGAAAAGTAAGCAGTAAATTGTAACAGATTACGTCTGTTTCATGAAAAGGCAAAGTCGTTTTATGACTTTGCTTTTTCGTCTTTTTATGAAGGTTTCTGATGTAGGATACTTGCAAACACCCGTCAGCCAAACCGAGGAGACAAAAGCAAGGCGGCAGTGGAAGGCTTTCTTTAAAATGTGCAGGGAAAGGGTATGATAATAAATAACGGAAGCGGTTTTGAATGTTGTGAAAACATGCTATACTGTCAAGATTGATGTATAATACACATTTGAGAAGAAGTTTGGAAGGATGATAACAGATGACAAAACCAGTAATCGCCATCGTTGGTCGTCCGAACGTAGGTAAATCGACAATTTTCAACCGTATTGTTGGAGAGCGTGTATCGATCGTGGAAGATATTCCAGGCGTAACACGCGACCGTATTTATAGTTCGGCAGATTGGTTAGCACATGAATTCAACATTATTGATACAGGCGGGATTGAAATCGGGGACGAACCGTTTTTAGAACAGATCCGCCAACAGGCTGAAATTGCCATTGATGAAGCGGATGTCATTATCTTTATGACAAACGGCCGTGAAGGTGTAACAGCTGCTGATGAGCAGGTTGCCAAGATTTTATATAAAACAAAGAAACCGGTTGTATTAGCCGTTAATAAAATTGACAACCCGGACATGCGTGAAATGATTTATGATTTTTATTCACTTGGCTTTGGCGATCCGTTCCCGATTTCAGGCTCGCACGGTATTGGGCTTGGGGATTTATTGGACGAGTGTGCAAAGCATTTCCCGAAAGAGGATGAAGCACAATATGATGAAGATGTCATCAAGTTCTCTTTAATCGGCCGACCAAATGTAGGCAAATCCTCTTTAGTAAATGCATTCCTAGGTCAGGACCGCGTCATCGTGTCTGATATCGCCGGCACAACGCGTGATGCGATCGATACACCATATACGTATGAAGACCAGGAGTATGTGATTATTGATACAGCAGGGATGCGTAAAAAAGGAAAAGTGTACGAAACGACGGAGAAGTATTCCGTATTACGTGCACTACGAGCGATTGAACGTTCAGATGTTGTATTGGTCGTGCTAAATGCAGATGAGGGTATTCAGGAGCAGGACAAAAAAATTGCAGGATATGCCCATGAGGCCGGAAAAGCGATTGTGATTGTCGTGAATAAATGGGATGCCATTGAAAAAGACGAGAAAACAATGAATTTCTATACACAGCAAATCCGCGAGCACTTCTTATTCCTTGATTATGCACCGCTTGTCTTTGTATCAGCGAAAACGAAGCAGCGTGTTCACCAGATTTTGCCGGTGATTCAGCGGGTTAGTGAAAACCATGCGATGCGTATCCAGTCTTCTATCTTAAACGAAGTGATTGAAGATGCGGTAGCCCGTAATCCGGCTCCAGCCGACAAAGGACGCCGTCTACGTATTTATTATGCGACACAGGTTGCGATCAAACCGCCAACATTTGTTGTATTTGTCAATGATCCGGAGCTGATGCACTTCTCTTATGAGCGTTTCTTAGAGAACCGTATCCGTGAGACATTTGACTTTGAGGGAACTCCAATTCGTTTAATTACACGTGCGCGTGATTAATTCGGTAAGGGGGAGATTGGATGGAACAAGTAACGGTACTAGGGGCTGGATCCTGGGGAACAGCGCTGGCTATTGTACTGGCTGAAAATGGCCATGACACGCTTTTATGGACACACCGCCAGGATCAAGCAGATGAAATTAACAATGAACATACAAATAAAAAATATTTGCCGAGTACAGTGCTGCCGGCTAATTTACGTGCTACAGCGTCCTTGGAGGAGGCTACAAAGCACGGAAAGACTATTGTAGTGGCAGTGCCGACAAAGGCGATACGGGAAGTGTGCGGCGAGCTGTCGAAGCTGTTGACGGAACCGAAGCTATTTGTTCATGTGTCGAAGGGAATTGAACCTGATTCCTTGCTGCGTATTTCCGAGTTGATGAAGGAAAGCATGAAACCGGAGCAAATCGAAGAAATTGTTGTGCTATCCGGACCTTCTCATGCAGAGGAAGTTGTGCTGCAGCACCCGACAACAGTAACGGCAGCTTCAGAGTCACTTGCAGCGGCGGAAAAAGTGCAAGATTTATTCATGAGCCAGTATTTCCGTGTTTATACGAACGATGATGTAATCGGTGTAGAAATCGGCGGGGCACTAAAAAACGTTATCGCGCTTGCAGCCGGTATAACTGATGGTTTATCGTATGGAGATAATGCAAAAGCGGCGCTTATTACGCGGGGCCTTGCTGAAATTACACGTCTTGGCGTCAAAATGGGCGGAAACCCATTTACGTTTGCAGGGCTGACGGGTATGGGCGACTTGATCGTTACATGTACAAGTGTGCACTCCAGGAACTGGCGAGCTGGTAATATGCTCGGGAAAGGCCTGAAGCTAAACGAGGTATTGGAGCAGATGGGGATGGTTGTTGAAGGCGTACGTACGACGAAAGCAGCTTATCAACTAGCTCAGAAGCATGATGTGCCAATGCCGCTTACAACAGCTCTCTATGAAGTGTTATTCAACGACAAGGAGCCAAAGCAGGCTGTTGATGAGCTCATGATCCGCATGAAGAAGGCAGAAATTGACGAGTTGCGGTAAAAATAAGCAGCGTTTTTTGAACAATGCTGAATTCGATTGTTTGACCGGTAGTTTATGCAAACGGCTGCTGGGAGAATTTTAATAATTTGTTCACAATATAGGAGGCACACGTATGTGTCTCCTATTCTTTTATGTTAGAAAACGGTATAATTACTAGCAGTGTGAATTTTGAAACAGGAAAGGCGGTTTTTTCTTTGAATCCAGTTTTATTAATGGATCACTCAATATTTGTTCTTAACACACGCGGTCCGCTGGCGGCTATGCCTGCTATGGATGTGATGTGGGTTTCCTTTTATTCCATCGCTTTAATGTTGGTTGCCGTTTTAATCGTATCTGCGGTCCGCAAATGGATACATAATGGAGTTTTATCATTTATTTTCAGGATGGTTGCATTTGGCCTATTCCTTATAGGAACTATTTTAATGGTGCTGGTTGTAGCTACATGGCCGGCTTAAAGGATGGAAGGTGAAAAAATGAAGAAGTATTTGCTAATTGGGCTTGTATGCGTCGTATCGATCATCCTGTCGGCATGCGGCAGCTTATATAAGGATGAAGAGCAGGAAAGAGTACAGCAAACCCCTGATCCGGATCTGCTGAATTCTGTACAGCGGGCAGTCGATGCTTATCAACAGGATACAGGAGTATTACCAATTAAAAATAGTGAAGAAGATACCGATCTATTTGTCAAATATCAAATTGATTTCTCAAGGCTTACGAACGGAGGATACCTTGTAAAATCACCGGAAAATTCATTTGAACAAGGGGGGATCTTCCAGTATGTTATTTGGAATGCGGAGGAAACGCCTACTGTGAAATTGGTTGACCTGCGAATGACAGAACGGCTACGCGAAGTAAATATCCGCTTTATGGCTACTAAGTACCCTCAGTTTAAAGACCGTGTGGCAGATTATGTTTATACGATCAACTTTGATAATATTGGCTATAAAACGGATATAGCAGTGGATAGTCCGTATTCAAATAATCTTTTGCCGCTTGTTGTGTCAAGCGAGGGTGACGTATATGTTGATTATTCAATCGATCTGCAGCGGATGATTGAGGATAAAAAACTAAAGCCGGTACCGGGGGAAGACATCCGGTTTTTATTAGCGGATGAATACCCGGTAATCCCTGCTTATTCTCTGCCTTACACGGTAAATGAAAACAATGAAGTAGTTTTTATGTATGATCCGGTAACAGAAAGAGAACAGCGAAAAGAGCAGTTGCGGCAAGAGCAGCAAGAACTAGAACAGAACAAACAAGAAAATAGTGAAAAATAATGGAATGCTTCTCGTAATTTACGAGAAGCATTTTTCATATTCTGTTATGGAATTCATACAATGATAATACGTAAAGGGGGAGCCGTATGTCAGAACAAGTATTTAAACAGTTGGCTGAACGCACAAATGGAGATGTATATATCGGTGTTGTGGGTCCTGTTCGGGTTGGGAAATCGACGTTTGTTAAAAAAGTGATGGAAATGGTCGTACTGCCGAACATTGAATTTGATGATGAGCGAAAGCGTGCATTGGACGAGCTGCCACAAAGCTCACCTGGTCCTGTCATCATGACGGCCGAGCCGAAATTCGTCCCGGCACAGAGCGCTCAAATTGGTATCGGAGATAATGGATTGTCCTTCCGAATTAGGCTGGCAGACTGCGTCGGCTACGTAATTGACGGGGTAAAGGGATATGAAGATGAGAATGGGCCGAAGTTTGTTCAGACGCCTTGGCATAATGAGCCGATTCCATTCCAGGAAGCAGCGAAAATCGGCACTGATAAAGTCATCCGTGACCATGCAAACATTGGGGTTGTCGTAACGACTGACGGAACAGTAAATGGCATCAAACGTTCAGCGGCAGAGGTTGCTGAAAGACAGATCATCGAGGAACTGCGGGAAATCGGAAAACCGTTTGTCATTGTACTGAATAGCACAATGCCTGCTCATGAAAACACGATTCGCCTGCGGAATGAGCTGCTGGAGCGCTATAATGTCCCAGTACATGCCGTAGCGATTGAGCAGTTAACGAAGAAGGATATTGCCTATATCTTGCAAGAGGCGCTGTATGAGTTCCCGGTAGAAGTCATTGAGGTAGAAAAGCCTGATTGGTTGGACGTGCTGGATGAGATCCATCCAATCCACCTGACGCTGAATGAAGCGATCGAGCATATGACATCATCTATCGGGAAAATCCGTGATGTAGAGCATGCGACGAGTGTCCTGTCGCAAATTGACTTTGTGAAAAGCTGTGAGCTGCAGGAAGTGGACCCTGGACTAGGTGTGGCGACTGTGCGCCTTGCGATCAATGAGGACACATACAAGGCCGCCTGTAATGAATGGTTATCAGAACCGATTGATACAAAGAAAGACTGGCTCCTGTTTATCAAGGAATCGGCCCAGGCAAAAGAGGAGCAAAAGCGCTTTAAAAATGCGATTGAGCAGGCCAGAAGGGACGGCTATGGGGTCACACTCCCTACAATGGAGGAGTTTACACCAAGTGAGCCTGAGTTGATCCAGCAAAATAATTTCTACGGGGTACGTATGAAGGCCAAGGCTGCTTCCTACCATATCATCCGAATTGATATGGGCTCGGAATTTTCACCGCTCATCGGTTCGGAATTCCATAGCCAGCAATTATTGAAAGATCTTAGATATGCTTTTGAGCATGACCGGGAAGCACTTTGGAGTACACAATTATTCGGAACACCTCTTCATGAAGTGCTGACAGAAAGTATCCGTTATAAGATGGAAGCTATACCAAAAAGTGCAAAAGAACGTATGCGTCTTACAATTGAGCGCATGGTAAATGAAGGAGAAAGAGGAATTGTAACGTTTGTGATTTAATAGAGACATCGAAAAAATTGAATAGATTTTTACTTAGAACGGTGACAAAATTAGTAATTTTGCACTGTTCTTTTTCATTTTCTTTGAAAAAACCACTAATAACGCGAAAAAAGCGGTTAATTACAGTTGCAGAGCGGTTTCTCTTATGTTAATCTTTTTACATGATTTAGGTTCATGACCCTTTGAGAGGAGGTGAATGGTGTGAATAAAACAGAATTAGTAAACTCTGTTGCTGAAGCTGCAGGTCTTTCTAAAAAGGACGCTTCTAAAGCAGTTGAAGCTGTATTTGATACAATTCAAGATGCTCTTGCAAAGGGTGACAAAGTACAATTAATCGGTTTTGGTAACTTCGAGGTACGCGAACGCGCAGCTCGTAAAGGTCGTAACCCACAAACAGGTGACGAGATCGAAATCGCTGCGAGCAAGGTACCTGCTTTTAAACCAGGTAAAGCGCTTAAAGATGCTGTAAAATAATACACAGCCGTAGTTACATAGAGCAGCCTTCCATGATTTTTGCATGGGGGCTGCTCTTTTTTAACTTCTTTTAGCACCGGGGTAAATATATCATCCAGTGAAGCGTAAAAGAATGTTTTGCGGTTGCCCGCCGCAGCAAACATGAGCGAATGCACTTTTCTTATGTGATTTTCTACATATTTTTTATAAATAGAGTAAGCATTTTTGAACTTGTAGGGCGAATGTGCTACGATTCATGTGGTAAGTTGAACATCTGTGTTCTCACCGGGTAGCGAGTGAATGATAGAGGGCCGGTAGAGAGACCGTGCAGAGTTAAAATAAATTGTACATATAAATTCATCGCAGCGATTTAGAATTATAGGAGGCAATTATGTCGAATGTTGATCTGAAAAAAATTGAAGAAGCGGTAAAAATGATTTTAGAAGCAGTAGGGGAAGACGTGAACCGAGAAGGTCTGCTTGATACGCCAAAACGTGTATCCAAAATGTATGCGGAGATGTTCAGCGGTCTTCAGGAAGACCCACGAGAATATTTTAGCACAGTGTTCCATGAAGATCATGAAGAGCTGGTGCTTGTAAAGGATATTCCATTCTACTCAATGTGCGAGCATCATCTTGTACCTTTTTACGGGAAAGCCCATATTGCATACGTACCAAGTGATGGAAAAGTAGCAGGACTCAGCAAGCTAGGACGCTGCGTAGAGTCGGTGGCACGCCGCCCGCAGCTGCAGGAGCGTATTACATCGACAGTCGCAGATGCAATTATGGAAATGCTGAACCCTAAAGGAGTTTATGTGATTGTCGAGGCGGAACATATGTGCATGACAATGCGCGGTTTAAAGAAGCCGGGGGCAAAAACGGTTACTTCTGCAGCCCGAGGTATTTATGAAACGGACGATGTGAAGCGCAGTGAAATCATTTCCTTTATTCAAATGTCTTAATTCATATAGAATTATGTTATGATGAATGAAGAATCTGTTGGTATGAGGAGCGAGCTGGTAATGACACAACCTGACTATATAATCATTGAAGCGCTGGAAGATGGTGTTCATGTGATTGGACTGACACGTGGAACCGATACAAAATTCCACCATTCTGAAAAGTTGGATGCGGGTGAAGTAATGATTGCACAATTTACGGAGCATACTTCAGCTATGAAGATTCGCGGGAAGGCGAAGATCCATTCGTCCCACGGAATAGTTGAAAGCAGCGGAAAAAAGTAATAGACTGTATCCGCGATTTCAATACAACACCAAGCTGGCTATGCTATAATAGAGCATAGTTACTTTAGTGAAATGGAGCATTATTTATGGATGCAACAACGATTGGCCAAGCTGTAGGTCAACTGAAAACATATATTTTGGATACTATTCAGCACAATACGCTGTTGAAATACACTGGCACACCGCTGTTAAACGAAAAGCAGCTATTTTTTTTGCTGTTGCCGAAGCTGAATGAGGAAGCATGGACAGAGGAGACAACGACAAGTGCGATGACTGTTGGCATTGTGCATGCGTCATTGGCAGAGCATGATAGGATCCATGAAACAGATGCTACATCGAAGGAACAGCAGCTGACAGTTTTATCGGGAGACTATTATAGCGGACGCTACTATCAATTGCTGGCACAGACAGGCAATGTTGAGCTGATCCGCAAATTATCGGAGGCTATTGTCGACCGATGTGAGCATGAAATAACAGTGTACGAGCGAGAAGGCCGGTATTTTCAGGATTGGGTAAAAGCCCTCTCTGTTATTGAAACGGCCCTTATTGAACGTTTTTTTTATGTATACCGATTTGATAGCTATCTTGAGGTGATGCAGGAAGCTTTGACGGCAGCCCGTTTAAATAGAGAATTAGAAGCTCTTATAAAGGGAGAACCATCCGTCTATGTAAACTGTATGCAGTTTAGCCTTGGGGAACAGCCTGTTGGAGAGGCGCTTAGGCAGGAAATCAGCAGGCGTAAGCAAATAGTAACGGCAATACTTGAAGCAAGCACGTATAACGAGGCGCTGAAGCAGGCAATTGTTGATATAGTGTCTTGAACGCTCGTGGATAAAGAAAGGTTTTGAGAAAATGGCAAAAGCGAAGGAACAACGTGTACATGAAGTATTTGAACAAATTTCAGATAGCTATGACAAAATGAATTCAGTCATCAGCTTCCAAATGCATAAATTATGGCGCGATGATGTCATGAAGCGTATGAATGTCAAAAAAGGTTCCGCTTGTCTGGACGTATGCTGCGGAACAGCGGACTGGACAATTGCTCTTGCGAAGGCAACTGCCGGAGATGGTATCGTTAAAGGCCTGGATTTCAGTGAAAATATGCTGAGCGTCGGCAAGAAGAAAGTGTTGCCTTACGACTTTGTAGAGCTTATTCATGGCAATGCAATGGAACTGCCGTTTGAGGATAATACATTCGATTATGTAACGATTGGGTTTGGGCTGCGCAATGTACCCGATTATATGCAGGTGCTGCGCGAAATGAACCGGGTATTGAAGCCGGGGGGGATGGCTGTATGCCTTGAGACGTCTCAGCCAGAAATTCCGGGCTACCGTCAATTGTTCCGTTTTTACTTTAAATATGTAATGCCGATGTTTGGCAAATTGTTTGCTAAAAGCTATAAAGAATACTCATGGCTGCAGGAATCAGCGAATGATTTCCCAGGTATGAAGAAGCTGGCTGCTATGTTCAGGGAAGCCGGTTTTGAAAGAGTAGCATATAAAGGCTATAGCGGCGGAGCAGCGGCAATGCATATGGGCTTTAAAAAAGAAATTTAGTGGGAGAAGGTTTGTTCGCGTGGAAAAGATGAAGTTGAAGTTGCTCTATGCTGACCTGAAATCAGATATAGAAGTCATCGAAAAAGAATTAGAAACAGCGTTGAACTCGTCTTCACACTTGTTGAACGACGCCTCCCTTCATCTTCTTCAAGCGGGTGGAAAGCGGATACGGCCTGTATTTGTACTGCTCAGCGCCAAAATGGGCCGGTATGAAATCGACCGCGTAAAGCATATCGCTGTCCCGCTTGAACTGATACATATGGCGTCACTTGTCCATGATGACGTGATTGATGACTCAGAAATGCGAAGAGGGGAACGTACGGTAAAAGCGCAGTGGAACAACCGGGTAGCCATGTATACGGGCGACTTTATTTTTGCCCGTGCGCTTGAGCATGTGACGGTCATTGAACATCCGCGGGTTCATCAAATATTGGCACGGACGATGGTGGAAATCGTAAACGGGGAAGTAATTCAGATTGAAGATAAGTTTCGGCTGGATCAAAACATCAAGGATTATTTCCGCCGTATTAAACGAAAAACAGCGCTTCTAATCGAATCCAGTTGCGAGCTGGGGGCAATCGTGGGAGAGGTGGAGCCGGAAAATGTCCGCCGATTGAAGCGATATGGCTATTTTGTCGGTATGAGCTTCCAAATCGTCGATGACATTCTTGATTTCACGGCTACTGATAAGGAGTTGGGAAAACCGGCCGGCAGTGATTTACTGCAAGGAAATATTACGCTGCCCGCGCTGCTGCTGAAGGATGATCCACATGTACGTCCATATATCGATAAGGCGATCGAGGGGACGCTGACTGAGGAAGAACGGAAGGAACTGCTAAAGCTTGTCCGTAAGTCGAATGCGATTTTGGAAGCAGCAAAAATCAGCGATAAATATTTAAAAAAGGCCTTAAAGGAAGTAGAGGCATTGCCTCCACATCCAATGAAAAAGAAATTGCGTGATATTGCCTTATTCATGGGGAAACGTAAATTCTAGGTATCGCTTGCACCGGTTATGTTATTTTGGTAATATTTATCGGTAGGTGAAAAAAACCTGTATCCAATTTAAAGGAGTGTTAAAATAATGGCTATCGAAAAAACTTTCCTAATGGTTAAGCCAGACGGTGTTGATCGTCAAGTAATCGGTGACATCATCGACCGTTTCGAGCGTCGCGGTTTCACAATGCGCGGTGCTAAATTAATGAACGTATCACGTGACTTAGCAGAAAAACACTATGCAGAGCACAGTGAACGTCCATTCTTCGGTGAATTAGTAGACTTCATCACTTCAGGTCCAGTATTTGCTATGGTATGGGAAGGCGAATCTGTTATCTCTCTAGCTCGTATCATGATCGGCGCTACAAAGCCATCTGAATCTCAACCAGGTACTATCCGTGGTGACTATGCAGTAACTGTATCTCACAACGTAATCCACGGTTCTGACTCTCTTGCTTCTGCAGAGCGTGAAATCGGCCTTTGGTTCGGTGAAGAATTAGTTTAATTTACAATTATTAATAGGGAGTGCCTGAAAATTCATTTTTAGGCGCCCCCTTTTCTTCTCTAGTAAAGAGGAGCCAGCAAGGAAGTATAACTTTCAAGCGGGCTCCTTTTTCGTATATTCATTTCTATAAATAGCCAAATTTATGGTATGCTACCAATGTAAAAGGCGGAGGAGATGAAAACACATGTGGACAGCAATTGGATTAATGGTAGTCGTAGGCATACTTGCAGATATGGTGACAAAAAATAAAAGCATTGAGCTCAAGCGTCTAAAACACGAAATTGAACTGGAGAAGCTGCGCCTTCAAACGTTTGATAAAGAAACAGAAAAAATGCGCCTGGAGCTGGAGCAATCAAAACAGGCATTAATCGAAATGAAAAAAGACAGTTAGAAAGCATATTAAAGAGCGGCGGGCAAGTATGAAGTCAATACTTGTCCACTGCTCTTTTTGTATCGGAAAGGAAAATTAGGAAGTATAAGCAATTGTACAGCTACTTCTTTACTAAACGGACTCTTTAGGAATAAGGAGGCAGGCAGCTGAAAAAGCAAACCGACCCTCCATGCTTTTTTCAGCTATCGTCAATAGATGGAAAGTAATTTGTAAAAATGAGAATAAAAAGAGAGGAGAATGGTTTATCCTAATTTCAGGATGGAGAGACGTTCTCTTACCCAAAAAGGAAAAGTTGGGATAAACCTATTGAATGCGTAGTGAAGATAGTAGATAATTTTGGTATAGAGGAAGCAAACAAGTGAACACTTGGCCTTCAGGGCTGCCTCCAAAAGAAACGAAAATACAGAAAGCGAGTTGTTTTAGATGTGGATGTTAATACCAATCATTGCAATTTTAATTGGCGGAGCGATCCCGCTTACGGCTATTTATACCGTTCATAGGAGGTCACAGACGAAGCTGCAAATTCAATTAGCAGAAAAAGAATTTTTACTGGAGGGGCAGCGTCTGCAGATTATGGAACGTGAAACGGAAAAAATGCGGCTGGAACTGGAACAGTCCAAGATGCTATTAGAGTCTCACAAGCGACTGGAATTGACTGAATAGTATTCTTGGGTATTTTAGAAAAGCGAGAGTTTCAGGAGTTTTAACAGATTTACTATTTCTGTAAGGTCCATTTTCCGCTATAATAAATGATACAATGCGTCAGAGGGGAAGATGTGGCAAGATGTCGGATTATGAACAATTTATTGAAGGCATAAAGCGAAGAACAGGAATTGACCTGGCATTATATAAAGAAGCACAAATGAAACGACGCCTAACGTCTTTATATGAAAAAAAGGGTTATAAAAACTTTGTAGAGTTTCTGGCTGTACTGGAAAAGGACCGGGATTTGATGAATGAGTTTCTGGACCGGATGACGATCAATGTTTCGGAATTTTATCGCAATGGCAAACGCTGGGAAGTATTGCAAAACAAAATATTTCCGAAGCTGCTTGCTGTAAACAAGCGGCCGAAAATTTGGAGCGCCGCCTGCTCGACCGGCGAAGAGCCATATAGCTTGGCGATGGTGCTGTCCCATTACTTACCGCTTTCCCAGATAAGCATATTGGCCACTGACTTGGATGAAAATGTCATTCAAAAGGCAAAGCTGGGCCTTTATCCTGAACGTTCCCTTGCGGAAGTGCCAAAGGATGTACAGGCGAAATATTTCAAGCAGGAGGGGCAGTTCTACAAGGTAAGCGAGGATATAAAACGCACCGTCAATTTCAAGAAGCATAATTTATTGAAAGACCATTATGAATCCAATTTTGATTTAATTGTCTGCCGAAATGTAATGATTTACTTTACTGAGGAGGCAAAAGATCAGATTTATGAGAATTTCAGCAAATCGTTACGCCCAGGTGGTATTCTATTTGTAGGATCTACTGAACAGATATTTAATCCGGGCCGTTATGGATTTGAGGTAGAGGACACTTTCTTCTACCGCAAGAAATAGGAGCGGGTGGTCATGTAATTTGCTTAATGAGGCTGAACGTTTATACGGGATACCGGCGCTTTTCGTCTATATGCGAAAGGCGTTGTTTATTTAGCGGCCGAAAAAGGAAGTAAAGGCAAGGCCGAAGGAATGAAGATCCTCAGGCGGAAATAAACAAAGAACGTTCAGAATATTCGTAACTAAAAAGTTTTATTTCGGAATACGTACTGTATTTTATAGTTAGATATGTTATAGTGAAAAATACATACTTTAGCGAGTTGAAGGGAGAAAGTGTTTACTATGCGTTACTTAACAGCAGGTGAGTCTCACGGACCACAATTAACAACAATTATTGAAGGGCTGCCTTCTCTTTTACCAATTTCAGCAGAGAAAATTAACTATGATTTAAAACGCCGGCAGGGGGGGCATGGCCGCGGCCGCCGCATGCAAATTGAAACGGATACAGTCGAAATCATGTCGGGCGTGCGTCATGGGAAGACATTAGGTTCCCCTGTTGCCCTTGTAGTAACAAATGATGATTGGAAGCACTGGACAAAAATTATGGGGGCAGCAGAGCTTCCGGAAGATATAGACCCAAGCGAAATGAAGCGCCAAATCTCCCGCCCGCGCCCCGGTCATGCAGATTTGGTCGGTGGAATCAAGTACGGGCACCGCGACTTACGTAATGTGCTGGAGCGTTCCAGTGCAAGGGAAACAACTGTCCGTGTCGCTGTAGGCTCCGTAGCGAAAGCTTTATTAAACGAATTGGGCATTTCTATCGTCTCTTATGTAACGGAAATTGCAGGCATTAAGGCGGATGTGTCGAAGGTAGCAGGTAAATCAGCCGATGAAATCCGCACAATTATAGAAGAAGACCCTTGCTACACAGTGGATCCGGAAGCATCTGCAAAAATGGTGGAAGCAATTGATGCAGCAAAAAAAGCAGGGGATTCCATAGGCGGTATCGTGGAAGTCGTAGTGGAAGGGCTTCCCGCGGGAATCGGTTCCTATGTGCATTATGACCGCAAGCTGGACGGGAAACTGGCGCAAGCAATGCTTTCCATCAATGCGTTCAAAGGGGTGGAATTCGGTATCGGCTTTGAAGCAGCACGCAGACCAGGCTCACAGGTGCATGATGAAATCCTTTGGGATGAAGAAAACGGCTATACACGCAGAACAAATAATTTAGGTGGACTTGAAGGCGGCATGACAACCGGTATGCCAATTGTTATGCGCGGTGTCATGAAGCCGATTCCGACACTTTATAAACCATTGAACAGTGTAGATATTGAAACGAAAGAAACATTCAAAGCGAGCGTCGAACGCAGTGACAGCTGTGCAGTTCCGGCAGCTTCCGTTGTAGCAGAGCATGTTATTGCCTGGGAAATTGCTGCTGCTATTATCGATCAATTCCACAGTGATCAGCTGCCCCAGCTGAAGGCGCAAATTGAGGAAATGCACAAGCTAGCAAAGGAGTTTTAAAATGAAAATTCCAGTTCGCGCAGCCTCCCACCAATATGAGGTAGTCATTGGAAACGGTATTCTGAAAGAAGCATTTGAAAGCTACAAGGAATTATTCCAAAGGGTCGATCAAGTAATCGTCCTGACAGATGAACATGTATGGGCGGCGCAGGGAGATTATTTTACTTCTTCTTGTCCGTATGCATTCGATGAATTAATCATGCCGGCGGGAGAGAGCTGCAAGTCATTTGATAATTTTCATGCTGCACATACCTTTTTGCTTGAGAAAAAATGCACACGTAAATCACTATTGATCGCATTTGGCGGTGGTGCAGTAGGAGACCTTGCCGGTTTTGTGGCAGCTACGTATATGCGGGGGATTCCCTTTATCCAAGTGCCTACGACGATTCTGGCGCATGACTCGGCGGTAGGCGGCAAGACAGCTATTAACCATGCACTCGGCAAGAATATGATTGGTGCTTTTTATCAGCCGGAAGCGGTACTGTATGATATACGTCTTCTAAGGTCATTGCCGGTACGTGAAGTTCTCTCAGGGATGACAGAGGTAATCAAGCATGCTATGATATCCGACCCGGTCTGGCTGAACGAATTAATGGAGCAAAATGTATCCCGGCTTGATGAGCCTACACTTGCTGACTATTTGGCAAAAGGCGTATCGGTAAAGGCTCATATCGTGGAGAAAGACGAAACGGAACAGTCTGTCCGGAAATTTTTAAATCTCGGGCACACTTACGGCCATGCTATCGAGGCAGCTGCAGGGTATGGTGGTTTGGCTCACGGTGAAGCGGTAATGATCGGGCTTGTATACTGCCTGCTGTTGAGTGAAAGACATGGATCCATTACACGGGAGTTTACGACCCGCTTCTATCAGTTTGCGCGCAGCAATGGCTATCCGTTCGATGCTGTACATATGTATACCTTCGCACAGCTAAAGGATTATTTATTAAAAGATAAAAAAGCGGATTATGGCGAACTGCAGTTTGTCCTGCTGGAGGAAATTGGCAAGCCATATGTGAAAAAAATTGAGCTTTCGGAGTGCGAGGAAATCGACGCCGAATTGCGGATATTACTATCGGAGGTGGAATGATGATTCGCGGTATTAGAGGAGCAACGACAATCCCGGCAGATACAGCAGAGTTTGTATGGGCGGAAACAGCATTCCTTGTTGTGGAGATGGCGAAGGAGAATAAAATTGTCCCGGAAGATATTGCTTCCATTACGATATCGACAACGGCAGATATTAAATCAGCCTTTCCCGCTAAAGCGGTAAGGTCGATGGATGGCTGGCAGTATGTACCTATTATGTGCACCCATGAAATGGATGTACCCGGTGGCCTGCCGCTATGTATCCGTGTGCTGATGCATGTGAATACAGAAGCTGCACAACAGGATATCCATCATGTGTATTTACATGATGCTGTAAAGTTAAGACCAGATTTGGTACGGAAATAGTACACAAAGGAGTAGAGTAATATGAAATGGAAACAACAAATTCACGGCATGAAAGCATATCAGCCAGGTAAACCAATTGAAGAAGTAAAGAAAATGTATGGCTTAGATGAGGTAGTAAAGCTTGCTTCCAATGAAAATCCATTTGGCAGCTCGCCTAAAGTAAAAGCATTTCTGCAGCAAGGTGAAACGAATCATGCTATTTACCCGGATGGCTATGCCCAGGATTTACGTACAGCAGTAGCAAACCACTTAGGCGTAAAAGAGACAGAGCTTATTTTTGGCAATGGTTCGGATGATTTGATTGCGATTATTACCCGTGCATTGTTGTATCCAGGCGTCAATACGGTCATGGCAGACCCATCGTTCTCCCAGTATTGGCACAATGCTGAAATTGAAGGGGCAGAGGTGCGCAAAGTGCCGTGTATAGAAGGTCGGCATGATTTAGAAGCGATGCTTGAAGCCATTGATGAAAATACCTCTGTTGTATGGGTTTGCAGCCCGAACAATCCGACAGGCACTATTGTAACCGATGCGGAGCTGCAGGGCTTTCTGAAGCAAGTACCTTCGGATGTTCTTGTTGTACTTGATGAAGCGTACATCGAGTATGTGAACGATCCTGCACATGAAAATACATTAAAATATTTCCGCCAATATGAAAATGTCATCCTTCTTCGCACATTCTCCAAGGCTTATGGCCTTGCTTCTTTCCGTGTAGGCTATGGGATTGCCCAGGAGCAGACAATTGCCAAGCTGGATCCGGTGCGCGCCCCGTTCAACAATACAATTTTGAGTCAAAAGGTAGCTGCTATCGCACTGGAGGATCAGGCATACATCGAGCATTGCCGCGAAGCGAATGAAAAAGGCAAGCAGCAGTTCGTTACGTGGTGTGAAAAGCAGGGGCTTCACTACTACCCATCCCAAACTAACTTTGTCTTGTTTGAGGTAAAAGCAGACAGCAATACCGTCTTTGAAGAAATGATGAAAAAAGGCTTCATTATCCGCAGCGGCGCGGCATTAGGTGCTCCAGGCTATATTCGTGTGACAATTGGTACAGAAGAGCAGAATGCCAAATTTTTATCATTGCTTGAAGAAGTGCTGTATGAGCAGGGAGTACTTGCATGACGAAAAATGTGCTTGTCATTGGGCTGGGGCTGATTGGCGGGTCCATTGCGCTTGCGCTGCAGAAATCTCCGCAGACGAAAATATTCGGCTATGATGCATTACCGCAGACGAGAGAATTGGCGAAGGCTTTAAAAGTAGTACATGAAATTGTAGAACATCCGGCGGAAGTAGCAGAAGAAATGGATTTCATTATTTTTGGCACACCAGTAAGTGCCACATTAAAATGGATGGAGCAGTTGAAAGATTGGGTATTAAAAAAGGATGTCATCATTACTGATACAGGCAGTACAAAGGCGCTGATCATGAAGAAGGCGGAGGAATTGAAGGGGATGGGTATTACCTTCATTGGCGGGCATCCGATGGCAGGCTCGCATAAAAGCGGTGTGACAGCAGCAAAGCCTTATCTTTTTGAGAATGCATATTATATGCTAACACCTTTTGAGGATGAAAGAATAGAAGAGCTGGAGCGTCTTGAAGACCTGTTGAAATACACAATCGGGAAGCTTGTAAAGGTCGATGCGGTGGAACATGATCATATGACGGCTGTTGTCAGCCACTTCCCGCATATTGTCGCTGCATCACTTGTGCACCAGCTGCAGCTGGAAAATGCCCAGCTGCCGATGACACGTTCTTTGGCAGCGGGTGGCTTCCGCGACATTACAAGAATCGCTTCTTCTAATCCTATCTTATGGCGGGATATTACCGTCCAAAACCGGGGGGAGCTCATTGACCAGCTTGAACAATGGATGGCGGAGATGAACCGGGTGAAATCCTTGCTTCTAGACGGCAGCGAGGAGATGATTGAGCAATATTTTGCTGTAGCAAAGGAAGTGCGGGATGCACTGCCTACTTCCTCAGGGGCATTATTCGTACCATACGATCTGTATGTAGATGTACCGGATTACCCAGGGGTGATTTCTGAAGTAACAGGTTACTTGGCAGAGGATCAGATTAGCATTACGAACATTCGAATTGTCGAAACGCGGGAAGATGTCTTTGGTATTTTAGTCATCAGCTTTAGTTCCGCAGAAGACCGCGAACAGGCAGCGAAATGTATCGCAAGGCGGGCAAATTTCGATACGTATATTTCATAAGGCAAAGAGCATCCATGCTTTTTGCTCTTTTTCAAAAGGAGGATTTTTATGAAAACGATGGATTATAAGCGTCCCGGCCTGCACGGTGAAATCCAAGTGCCGGGTGATAAATCAATTTCGCACCGTTCTGTCATGTTTGGTGCTATCGCAGAGGGTACGACAACCGTTGAGGGTTTTTTGCTTGGGGAGGATTGTTTAAGCACAATTGATTGCTTCCGCAAGCTGGGTGTGAAAATTGATGTTGACGGCACAAATGTAAAAATCGAAAGCGCGGGCATTGATGCGTGGAAAGAGCCAAAGGAAGTATTGTATACGGGGAATTCCGGTACGACGACGCGCCTTATGCTGGGGATTTTAGCGGGAACGAAAATACATACCATTATGACGGGTGATGCCTCGATCGGTAAACGTCCGATGCGCCGCGTTGTAGATCCGCTTCGTCTGATGGGTGCCCAAATTGCAGGGCGGGAAGGCGGACAATTTACGCCGCTCGCTATCCAGGGAACGGAACTTACCTCCATCGATTATACGATGCCTGTAGCGAGCGCACAGGTAAAATCAGCTATCCTATTAGCCGGTCTTCGTGCAAAAGGTACAACAGTAGTCCGGGAATCGGAAATATCACGCGATCATACTGAACGCATGCTCCGCCAGTTTGGCGCAAAAGTAGAAACGGCAGACGGGGTTGTATCCTTTGAAGGCGGTCAGAAACTAAGAGGAACTCATGTAAATGTACCCGGTGACATTTCATCCGCGGCCTTCTTCCTAGTAGCAGGGGCTATTGCGCAAAAGAGCGAGATTGTGCTGAAAAATGTAGGGGTAAATGAAACACGCGCGGGGATTATCGATGTATTACAGGCAATGGGCGCTGATATGGAGGTCGTTATTGAAGACGAACAGGCAGCAGAGCCTACTGCAACGATTACGATCCGCACTTCGAATCTTGCAGGCACAACAATTGAAGGGGCAATCATCCCACGCTTAATTGATGAAATTCCTATTCTTGCTTTGCTTGCCACACAAGCACAGGGCAGAACAATTATTAAAGATGCCGAAGAACTAAAAGTGAAAGAAACAGACCGTATTACAGCTGTTGTGGCAGAGCTGAAGAAACTGGGCGCGGATATCGAAGCGACGGAAGACGGCATGATTATTAACGGACCAACGAAGCTGCACGGTGCTTCATTGCAATCATATGGCGATCACCGCATCGGGATGATGGCGGCAGTAGCGGCACTTATTGCAGACGGTCCTGTAGAAATTGATGATCCGGACTGCATAGCCGTATCTTATCCGATGTTTTTTGAACATATTGAAGCATTAATGAACCATTAATGTAACAAAAAAGTGCAGATTGAGCAGATAGCCTGTGTCTATCTGCACTTTTCTTCAAGCAGAAGTATAACTTACAAAATATTTCAGGATACTGTTTTAACAGAGTCCTTTTTCCTTGTTTAGCAGACAGCCGTGAGGTAGCATAAAGATTGACTAAGATGGAAAAGGTGAAAGTATCTATGGATGAAATGTTACAAGCCATTCAGAATGGCGACCTTCAACAAATCAATGCGTTTCTAGAAACGTTTTTGATGAATGAAGCACCGGGTGAGCAGTATGAAGCGGCGGAACTGCTAATGCACTACGGCTATTTAGAGGAGGCGAACCGAGTATTAGAACACTTGGCATTCCTGTTCCCTGAAGAAGCCCAAATTACAATCGATCGGGCCAATGTCTTTATGGAAATGGGAAATGAAGATGAAGCGCTGGAGCTTCTGCTTTCCATTCCGGAAGACGCTCCTGAATATCCGCAGGCGCTGCTTGTTATGGCAGACTATTATCAGATGCAAGGATTATTTGAGGTAGCGGAAAAACGTATCAATGATGCTCTTGAACTGCTGCCGAATGAGCCGCTGCTACATTTCGCAAAAGCGGAGCTGCTGTTTGAGACCGGCCGATTCACGGAAGCGGCCCGTATTTACGAGGAACTGTATGAAAAGGATAAGCAGTTTGCAGGCGTTTTACTGGCGGCCCGCTTAGCGGAAGTATACCGCGCTGGTGCTGGTTATGAGACGGCGCTCGACTATTATATGGAGGCACTTGAAGAAGAGGTGACACCGGACTTACTGTTCGGATCAGCCTATGCTGCCTTCCAGTCACAAAAATACGAAACGGCCATCCAGCAGCTGGAAGACTTAAAGGAGCTGGACCCGGATTACTTCTCAGCGTACCTGTTATTGGCGGAAAGCTATGCGATGCTTGAGGATAATAAACGGGCATATAAAGCGATCCAAGAAGGATTAACACGTGATGAATATGATAAGGCCTTGTACTTGTTCGCCGGTAAAATGGCGCTGAAGAACAATCTGCCGCATGAAGCGGAAAAACATCTGCAGCAAGCCATCGCACTAGATCCTGAATATATGGAAGCAACGCTTGTATTGATGTCAATTTATGCGCAGGAAGAGCGCTACGGAGAGGTCATTCAATTATTTGAACACCTGCAAAATGAAGATTTTGACTGGACAGCCCTTTATCCTTATGTAGCAGAAGCGTATGATAAAGAGGAGGAGTTTGCCAAAGCATATGAAATTTATAAGAACGCATATAATGACTTTAAAGAAGATGTGTCGTTTTTAGAGAAATATTGTTACTTCCTGCTTGAAGACGGCAGGCAGGAGGAGGCATATGCTATAGCAAAACAGCTTGCCCACCTAGAACCGACAGAACAGGAATGGCAAAACTTACTTGAACGCTTTGAATAAAGGGGGAATAGGATGACTTCTTCCATCCCAGTATTAGAGAAAAAAACATTTATCCGATGGTTTTTGAAAAATCATCAATTAAAGAGAAGAGAATGTGTGTGGATTTTAAATTATTTATTAAGTAACGACCGTCTGCTTGAGCATGTACACTTTGTAGAGGAGGCGCACTATTGTCCCCGGGCGATGGTCATGTCCTCTGTAGAGCATACCGGTGTCCCGTTCCGCTTTTATAAAGGGAATGTCATGACAAGCGATGCCGAAAAATCTTTTCATGATTTACGTTTGAATCCAGATGAAAGCATATTCATACAAATCAATTTCCCAAATATCCCACCACATATTCATTACTTGTCAGTGCTCGAAGAAAATCCCTATATGCCGAAATCCCTTCACATTAGTGAAAAGGATCGTGTAATGGCAGAGCAGCTGTTGAAAGATAGCATGCTCGCATTCCAGGAGGAAAAAATCTTGCGCCAAATAGATGAAGCGCTTGATGCAGGGGACAAAGAACGCTTCTTTGAACTGTCAAATTTATTGCAAGCTTTGAAGCATACGTCATCACAACCATGAGATCTGGAAGGAAGAGAAAGCATGTTTTTTAATGTTAAAGATATAGAACAGTTCCAATCACAAAAGCAGTTCATTGATACGGCGATTGTACCGTTGCTTAGTTTAGAGTTTGCTGATGATCGTAGTAGGCAAAGCAGTTCGGCGGCAGAGTTTTTAATGTCGCTTACAGCTTTTATCGAACAACAATTTAAGGGACGATTGCTTGTAACGCCCCCATTTTCCTATACGCCAGCATTAAAAGATGCCATTCAACCAGAAAAGATAAAAGATGAGCTCCTATCAGCAGGCTTTAAACATATCTTTTTTATGACATGTGACCATCATTGGACAACTGTGGATAGTGAACTGGAAGTCATCTGGCTGCCGGCCATCCCGCTTGAATCGATGGATAAGGCAGTCAAACAGAGAGTTTTGGAAGACCAGCTAAAGCAGGTCATTCCAACGTTTACGAGGGCTTGGACAAGCGTCTAGACATTTGATTCATCAAATGTTCACAATAAGTCGAAAACGGACGAATGCGATATTGACCAACCTATTTTATTGATATATCATAGATATGTCCTAGTTATTACTATTTGTAAAAGTATATGTCCGTTGGACTAACCTTTTAGTCAGAGGGGGGAAAAGGATTGAGTAATAATCGAGTAACACGACGCCAATTTTTAACTTACACAATTACAGGTGTTGGTGGATTTATGGCTGCTGGTATGCTAATGCCGATGCTACGCTTCGCAATTGATCCAGTCTTACAGACGAAAGCTGAAGGGGACTTTGTTGTAACAGGTCAAAAAGTTAGTGAGCTTTCGGAAGAACCGGTAAAAGTTGACTTCTCATACGAACAAGTTGATGCATGGTACAAGTCTGAAGTAACTGATGCAGCTTGGGTGTATAAGAATGGAGACGAAATTGTTGCACTTTCACCAGTATGTAAACACTTAGGTTGTACGGTAAACTGGGCGGGAGATTCAGAGCATCCAGAGCAATTCTATTGTGCATGTCACGGTGGACGGTATGAAAAAACAGGTGTGAACGTTCCACACACACCACCAACAGGGCCTTTAGATCAATATGAAGTGTCTGAAAAAGATGGCTATTTAATGCTTGGGAAAAAATTCGCAAATAGTTTTGCATAATTTAGTTAGGGGGTACGACATCAGTGCTAAATAAAATTTACGATTGGGTCGATGAACGTTTAGACATCACTCCTATTTGGCGTGATATTGCCGACCACGAAGTGCCAGAGCACGTTAACCCTGCACATCACTTCTCAGCATTCGTTTATTGTTTTGGTGGATTGACATTCTTCATCACAGTAATTCAAATTTTATCCGGTATGTTCTTAACAATGTACTATGTACCGGACGTAGAGAATGCTTGGAAATCAGTTTATTATCTACAAAACGAAGTAGCTTTCGGTGAGATCGTTCGCGGTATGCACCACTGGGGAGCTTCATTAGTAATTGTAATGATGTTCTTACATACACTTCGTGTATTCTTCACAGGCTCTTATAAGAAACCTCGTGAGTTAAACTGGATTGTTGGTGTAGGTATTTTCGGTGTAATGATGGGCTTAGGTTTCACAGGTTATTTACTTCCTTGGGACATGAAAGCGTTGTTCGCAACAAAAGTAGGTATCCAAATCGCGGCATCTGTACCATTTATTGGTGAATATATTAAAATTCTTTTAGCAGGTGACTCGACAATCCTTGGGGCGCAAACGTTAACACGATTCTTTGCAATTCATGTATTCTTCTTGCCAGCTGTACTATTTGCTTTACTTGCAGCTCACTTTATCATGATTCGCCGTCAAGGTATTTCAGGACCACTATGATTTAAACAATGTTTTGATGATTTTTTAAGGAGGGGACAATATGCAACGCGGAAAAGGAATGAAGTTTGTAGGCGACTCGCGTATTAAAGCGAATAACCGTATGCCGAACAAGCCAAAAGATTATTCCGAGTATCCGGGAAAAACTGAAGCTTTCTGGCCAGACTTCTTATTAAAAGAATGGATGGTAGGGGCAGTTTTCTTAATCGGCTATCTATTATTGACTGTCGCTCACCCTTCGCCACTTGAAGGCCCGGCAGATCCAACAAACGCAACTTATACTCCGTTACCGGACTGGTACTTCTTCTTCATGTACCAATTATTAAAATATACTTATACTTCAGGTGCATTTAACGTAATCGGTGCTGTAGTAATGCCAGCAATCGCATTCGGTGCATTAGCATTAATGCCATTCTTGGACACTACACCAGAGCGTCGACCATCAAAGCGTCCATTGCCAACTGCAATTATGCTATTAACTCTTGCTGCGATGGTATACCTCACTTGGGAGTCAGTACATGCTACAAACTGGGAAACAATTGAGTCACAAGGCGAAATTTCGGATGCAGACTTAGGACTGCTGCCTGATGTAGAAGTCGATAAAGAAGCAGAAGGCTATAAGATCTTTGAAGGCAATTCTTCATGTATCGGATGTCACGGCGGCGACTTCGAAGGGGTTTCCGGCCCAACGCTTTTAGGCAATGAGCTGACAGCGGAAGAAGTTAAAGAAGTAATCATTAACGGCCGTGGCGGTATGCCGGCTGGCCAATTTAAAGGTACTGATGAAGAGCTTGAAACTTTAGCTCAGTACATTGCAGATTTAAAAGAAAAGTAGTAATAACAAGAGAGTCAGTTCGCTGGCTCTCTTTTTTTCCCGTTTCATAAAATGTCGAAAAAAGATGAAACTTTGTACAAGTTGATTCGTAAATAGAAGGAGAACATATATGCAAACGTTTTTCGTAAAAAGCTGGTATCTTTTAACGCATCGTGCCTTTTTGACTTTGGTGCTTATTATTAACTTTTTAGGTACCATCTACGGGTATTATTGGTATCAGGGACAATTGGCAGTTACCGATCCGATATTTTACATTTTTGTACCGGATAGTCCGACTGCAAGTCTATTCTTCTGCCTGGCTGTTGTTGGCTGGCTGTTCGGGAAGCATTTTAAGCTGATGGAAGTACTGGCATTAATTACTTTAGTCAAATACGGTTTATGGGCCGTCGTAATGAACATGCTGACGTTGGCCGAATTAGGGTCATTAGGAGCAGATGGCTGGATGCTTGTTTTTTCACATTTCATGATGGCTGTACAGGCCATTCTGTATATCCCAAAATATGCATTTCGTCTTGGGCATGTGGTAATAGGGGCGGTTTGGACATTGCATAATGATGTCATCGACTATGTATTTGGTCAAATGCCTACTTACCGTGTACTTTCTCTATATGCTGCCGATATCGGCTACTTTACGTTTTGGCTGTCCATCGCGTGTATCGTGCTTGCCTATACCGTGTCCCGTAGGCGCAAACATTTGCAAGTGTTCTAAAAACTAGATAAAATTATGTTATAGAAAGCTTTTTATAGAGAGGGAGAATATAATTGGGTTTAGGAATGTATATTGTATATTTTGCTGTAATTTTGCTCTTACCGTTGTATGCGCAAATGAAAGTAAAAGGTACGTATCGCAAATTTTCTGAAGTACCTTCACAGCGTGGAATGACAGGTGCTCAAGTGGCACGTATGATTTTGGACCACCATGGGTTGACGGATGTACGTGTTGTACCAACACAAGGTGTTTTATCCGACCATTATAACCCGGCTACAAAAACGGTAGCTCTTTCAGAATCAAACTATTATCAATCATCATTGGCTGGTATTGCAGTTGCTGCCCATGAGGTCGGCCATGCGATTCAACATAAAGAAGCATATTCCTTTTTAACATTGCGTGCAAAACTAGTACCAGTAGCAAATATTTCTTCTAATATGTCTTGGATTTTCGTCATGATCGGTATCTTTGCTTCAAGCTCTGGCTTCCTTTTACTAGGAATCCTTCTCTTGTTAGCGGGTGTTTTATTCCAAGTGGTTACACTGCCGGTGGAATTTGATGCATCGAAGAGGGCGATGAATGAAGTAGTATCGCTTGGCATTATCGGCAACAATGAAGAAAGAGGCGCGCGTAAAGTGTTAAGCGCGGCAGCAATGACATATGTTGCAGCAACAGCAGTAGCTGTCCTGGAGCTTTTACGTTTAGTACTAATCTATACAGGTATGCGCTCAGATGATTAATATCTACGTCCAAACAGAGTTTCTGTTTGGGCGTTTTTTTGTATGTAAAAAACTATCAATCCTCAATATTCATGGAGAATATTTAGTCATGTAATAGATTGATCCGGCGTATCCTGTAGAGAAAATAGGAGGGGGTAAATGGATTTTAGAAAAGCTTGGCTACAAATACTGCTAGCGGTCTTATTAGGGGGAGTTTTTATAGGAGGGATTGCTTATTTATCAGCCCTCATCACAAAAAATACATTATCTGATAATGAATCTAATGGACACAGAGGCGGCTATGCCATTTTCACTCCGGAATCAAAAGAGCGTACAGCTGAATATGCGGAGGAGGAATGGGCGACATATGGAGGAGATTATTTTAATCGGCGGTATTCCCAGTTAGCTGACGTTAATTTAGGCACGATTCAGGATTTGAAGCCTGCGTGGGCTGCTGATCTAGGTCCGGGTATTAATAATAATTCTTTAGGCGAGGCCGTTCCGATCGTTGTAGATGATGTAATGTACGTAGCGGTCGGTTTAGGGGATGTCGTAGCATTACACGCTAAAACCGGGGAAAAATTATGGACATACCATCCCGACTTACAGGAGACAAAGGAAGAGGTATGCTGCAGCAGGAGTACAAGAAGTGTAGCTGTTGCAGAAGGAAAAGTGTATGTCAGTCGCTTGGATGCAACGCTTGTAGCACTTGATCAAAAAAATGGTGAAGTGATATGGGAAAAGGAGGCTGCTGATTCACAACAAGGTTACAATATAACAACTGCTCCGCTTTATTATAATAATAAGATTTATATAGGGGTGTCAGGCGGAAAGGCCGGCACTACCGGCTCACTCGTAGCATTGGATGCGAAGGATGGAAGGGATGTATGGACATTTGACGGCATCCCGGGAAAAACCAACGAGATAAGCAGTCTGAATGAAAGCCAAGAGCACGAAGTAGAAGTAGCACCTATATGGAATACACCGGCCGTCGATACAGAATCAGGCACTATTTACTTCGCAGCAGGCTATGCAGCTTCTGAACCTGCCAGTCAAGCAGAGGAAGATAGCTTGAATGCAAACCTTATTATAGCGGTAAACGCCAAAACTGGCGAATATAAATGGCATTTCCAGGATGAAAGTATAGAGAAATGGTCCGTCGATGCCTCAAATCCTGTTGTTCTATTTGATGTGGAACAAGAAGGGGAGAAAAAGAAGGTGCTTGGACAGGCCGGAAAGCAAGGCTGGGTATACTTGCTTGATCGAGAAAGTGGCGTGCCGTTATTTAAAAATGAGGAGCTTTCAGCATTTGAGCAGGAGGGTGTAGAGTCAGCTGCGGAACATCCCCCTTCTACAGTACAAAGCCGAGTCCATTCAACGATAGAAAAAGATGGGCAAAGTAAGGAAGATCCATCAGATAAAAGTCTTGCCTCGGTATTTACACCATTTTGGGATTTTCCGGTCATTGAGCCTTCACTTCAGAAGACGAGTAATTGGCAGCCTTCTGCATATTCTCCAAAAACAGAATATTACTATGTGCTTGGAGAACAGAAAGAGCCGGTGGGAAGAGGCAAAAGCAAATATGTGGAAGGCAGGATGAATGTAGCAGGAATAAAAGATAGAGCATCGAATGCCAGCTCGGGGTTATTGACGGCGTTTGATGTAAGGACAAATGAAGTCGCCTGGCAGGTAAACTGGCAGCATACCGAATATACAAGCCTTCTTGCCACAGCAGGGGATATTATATTTGCAGGTAGCGATCATGGACGGATAAGTGCTCTACATGCAGCGACAGGACAAGAAGTATGGAGCTATGAAACAGGGGCAGACAGTAATACACCAGCCATTACGTATGAAATAGACGGCGAGCAATATATAGCTGTTCTCGCGGTTGGAAAAACAATGGCGGGCGATGTTTACAGGCAAAAGATTTATACTTTTTCGTTAAACGGAGCGTGGGATGGCGTATCGAATATCGCCTCTCCATTAGAACTAACGGAATAAAATAAATACTAAACAGCAGGCTTGGTACGTATAGTACACAGGGCTGCTGTTTTATTGGTTGTGGAAGTGGGGCAACCGGCTTAGGGGAACTGTAAAGATATCACTTGGAAAAAGTTGAAAATATAATAAAGAATAATTAAAATCCGGATATATAGGTAAATAACTTTTATGAAAGAAGAACGGAACATGAGGTGTTTTACATTCGAAAACTTGCTATTTTCATAACAGTTTCGGCCGGCAGCATTATCGCTGCATTGTTAATTGCTTTAGGTTACATTGAGTACAGGAAACACCTAATCGAAAAAGAAACATATGAATATTTATTGCAAAATCATAAGCCTCATGAAATATATGAAGTAAAGGGAAGTTTAGGGTTTGGTCATTTATTCGTCGCAACCGTAATTTTTGAAAACGAAAAAAAACTCGTATATGAGTTCGGTAAAAAAGATGGTCAAATTATTCAATTAACCCCTGAACCAGGAATCGAAAATGATAAAAACAGTAAATAAAAAGTACATTGCTTCAAAAGGCAATGTACTAAAAAATATTTTTGCGATATCCTGTAACCTTAGTTTCCCTCATCAAGAGCCCCGCGTTAAGTTAGCAGGAAGCCGGCCAGATAGCCGTTACCAGCCGTTACCACAGGAAGTGGCGCCATTAGGCTATCAGCCGCTTAATTGGCGAGGTGCGGTAAAAGAGAAACAATTAATGAATTGGCTGCTTCTGATCATCAAGGGTAAATCCTTCACCGGCAACGTCCCGTACTTCGACAATCGAAACAAACGCATGAGGATCAATCCCCATAACAAGGGATTTTAAGCGCACAATTTCATTTCGTGCCACTACACAATATAGGACGTCACGATTTTCCTTTGTGAAATGACCGCGTCCGTTAATAATGGTAACCCCGCGGCCCATTCTTTCTGTTACTGCATCGGCAATAGCGGATGCTTCGTTCGAAATAATGAAGGCTCCTTTTGCAGAATAGGCACCTTCCTGTACAAAGTCGATGACTCGTCCGCCAACATAAACGGCTACAAGTGTATACATCGTTGAGCGTGCATCGAGGAATGTAAGCAAAGATAGCAAAATGACGACTGTATCAAACCCAAACATCGTTTTCCCCATTGTCCAGCCTAAATACTTATTGGCAACACGGGCAAAAATATCCACCCCTCCTGTTGTGCCGCCGCAGCGGAAAACAATACCGAGGCCTACACCGATGAAAACGCCGGCAAATAATGCGACAAGCAGCTTATCATCCTGCAGGTTCATCTGGAATTGATTCGCCTGGAACAGCTTAAGGAACAGGGAAACAGCGACTGTTCCGACAAGTGTATAAATGAAAGTACGACGACCGAGCAGCTTCCAGCCAAGGAGAAACATCGGGATATTCAATATAAGGTTCATAAGTGCAGGATCCCAGCCAAGTGTAAAGTAAAGAATTAATGTAATCCCGCTGAAGCCGCCTTCCCCTAACTCGTTCTGCATATTAAAATGCACAAAGCCAAAACTGAAAATGGCTGCACCAAGCAGGATGCCTATAATATTTTTTAGTTTAATACCTTTCAAAAAAAGACCTCCTTTGGCAAAAGTGATAAAATATTCGGAAAACTAGTAACTATTTGTGGAACAATAGCAGTATCTTCATTATGTTGCATTTTTCTTGTTTTGACAACATAACGCTATTTCCTATACGATAGCAAAGAGGGGTGAATGCATGGAACGGCTAACGTTAACGCAATTACAAAATAGAGTGGATGCTTACATTGGACAATATGAAGAAGGGTATTTTCCACCATTCGAAATGCTTGCCCGTCTTACGGAAGAAGTAGGGGAGCTTTCCAGAGAAGTCCAGCATGTTTATGGACATGTAAAAAAGAAGCAAATAGATCAAAATGATATAGAAAAGGAAACGGGAGATCTATTTTTTACATTAATCTGTTTTGCCAATGCGCAGGGAATTCGATTAGAAGATGCATTACTCCAAGTACTACATAAATTCGAAACGAGAGATAAAGATCGTTGGACACGAAAGGAAGAACGATATGATTAAGGTAGCAATTGCTGGAGCACGAGGAAAGATGGGAATGGAAGCCGTACATACAGTGATGAAACGTGAAGGAATGAAGCTCGTTTCTGTCCTTGATTATAAGGAAGTAGGGACAACATTAGCAGAGCTGGATGCCTTTCCAAACACTTATGAGGTGCCGATCTTTACCGACTTTGCGCAGCTTGTGGAAGAAACAAAACCGGATGTGCTCGTTGATTTGACGAATCCTCATTCTGTTTATACCCATACAAAACAGGCATTGGAGCTGAATGTACGTCCGGTTATTGGGACGACTGGCTTTACGGATGAGCAGCTGACAGAGCTGAAAGAACTTGCGGCCAGAAAAAAGATCGGAGCGATTATTGCCCCGAATTTTGCGATTGGCGCCATTTTGATGATGAAATTTGCACGGGAGGCTGCAAAGTATTTGCCTGATGTGGAGATTATTGAAATGCACCATGATAAAAAACTCGATGCCCCAAGCGGAACGGGTGTAAAGACAGCACAAATGATTGCAGAAGTGCGCCATGAAAAAATCCAGGGCCATCCGGATGAAAAAGAAACACATGAAGGCGCACGCGGGGCAGAATTTGAAGGAATGAGAATTCACTCGGTTCGTCTCCCTGGACTAGTGGCTCATCAGCAAGTATTATTTGGCGGGGAAGGGCAGTTATTGACAATCCGTCATGACTCATTAACCCGGGAATCCTTCATGAGCGGAGTGGCTTTCTGCATTGAAACGGTCATCGGGATGGAAAGTCTTGTGTACGGCCTAGAAAACATTATTTAAGCAGGTGGAAGAATGAAAATTGCATTGATTGCACATGACCGGAAAAAAGATCACTTAGTACAGTTTGTCATTGCGTACCGACATATTTTTGAGGAACACGACCTTTTTGCAACAGGTACGACGGGACAGCGAATTATGGACGAAACAGGGCTGGATATTACACTCCTGCGTTCAGGTCCGTTGGGGGGAGACCAGCAGATCGGTGCCATGATAGCCAATAATGATATGGATATGGTGTTCTTTTTCCGCGACCCGTTAACGGCGCAGCCGCACGAGCCGGATGTGACAGCACTTATTCGTCTATGTGACTTGTATCATATCCCGCTGGCAACCAATATGGGTACGGCGGAAATATTGCTTAAAGGGTTAGATGCAGGATTGGTCGATTGGCGGCTGATCCAAGAAAGAAGACAATAAGAATCTGGATTAGAGAAAGGTTGTGAAACGGATGCGAAAATTAAAAATTGGTATTACGTGTTATCCAACAGTCGGCGGTTCAGGTGTTATTGCAACAGAACTGGGAAAAATGCTGGCAGAGCGGGGGCATGAGATTCATTTTATTACCTCTAGCGTACCATTCCGATTAAATAAAATTTATCCAACCGTTTTTTTTCATGAAGTGGAAGTAAATAATTATTCTGTATTCCAGTACTCACCATATGATATTGCATTGGCTAGTAAAATGGCCGAAGTGATCAAAGAGGAAAAACTAGATATTCTGCATGTGCATTATGCGATTCCACATGCTGTCTGTGCTGTCTTGGCACGGGATATGAGCGGCGAGAATATTGGCATTGTGACGACACTCCACGGTACGGATATTTCTGTACTCGGTGAAGACTCGACATTAGCCCAGGCAATTAAATACGGCATTGATCGTTCGGATATTGTGACGACTGTATCAAATGCGCTGAAGGAAGAAACATACGAGCGTATTGAAACGACAAAGCCGATCGAAACGATTTACAACTTTGTTGATGAAAGTGTGTTCCACCCAATAAACGGAACGGACTTAAGAGCTCGTTTTGGCATTCGGGAAGATGAGCGGGTGCTGATCCATGTGTCGAACTTCCGGAAGATCAAAAACATCCCGCATATTATCGAAGCGTTTATGAAAGTAAGGGAAGCCATGCCCGCGAAGCTTTTGCTTGTAGGGGACGGACCTGAAAAGCACCGGGTGACAGACCAGGTAAAAGCCTCGCCTTATCCGGACGATGTACTGTTTTTAGGCAAACAGGAAAATGTCGCCGAGCTGTTTTCCATTAGTGATTTGAAGCTTTTATTATCGGAAAAGGAATCATTTGGGCTCGTGCTGTTAGAAGCAATGGCATGCGGTGTACCGGGAATCGGTACAAACATCGGAGGTATTCCGGAAGTAATCGAACATGGGAAAAATGGATTTATTGTAGAGCTTGGTGATACTGATGCAGTAGCCCGCCATGCAATCGAGCTGCTGAGCGATGAAGAAAAGCTCTCGGCATTCCGTCTCCATGCGCTTGAAGCAGTACAGACAAAATTTAACTCTGAATCAATTATTGAGCAGTACGAAAAATTATATGAAAGGCTGGCTGCGGTAAAAATATGAAACAACAATGGCAGGCAGCAAAACAGGTTATTAGACAGCTTGAGACAGCCGGGTTCGAAGCTGTATTCGTAGGGGGAGCCGTTCGGGATGCGCTCCTCGGTCGACCCGGACATGATGTCGATGTGGCGACCAGTGCATTGCCGGAGGAAGTGAAAACGGTCTTTGGCAAAACGGTTGATGTCGGGATTGCACATGGTACGATTCTGGTACTAGATGCCGGGGAACCAATTGAGGTGACGACCTATCGGACAGATGGCGAATATGTGGATCACCGTCGGCCGGATGGGGTGATTTTCGTTCGTTCGCTTGAAGAGGATTTGAAGCGCAGGGATTTCACGATGAATGCGATTGCGATGAGGGCAGATGAACAAATTATTGATTTATACGGCGGCCGGGATGATATTGCAAAGGAAGTCATCCGGGCCGTGGGGAATCCATCAGACCGCTTTGCAGAAGATGCGTTACGGATGCTGCGTGCTGTGCGTTTTTCAGCACAGCTCGGCTTTACGATCGAGCCTGCAACATTAGCTGCCGTGAAGGAGCATGCCCATGAAATAGCCTTCGTTGCACATGAACGGATCGCAGCGGAACTGGAGAAAATATGGGTGAGTGCCGCGCCGAAAGCAGGAATCGATTCACTCGTAGAAAGCGGATTGGCACATCATCTTCCCGGGCATATCGAAGATCATCAGGCAAGGTGGACATCGTTCTGCGCAAACAAGGCGGCTGTCGGCTGGGCTTACTTGGCATTTCTGAATAAGGATGGACAGGGCATTGTGGAATCCTACCGTCTATCTAATAAAATCAAAAATTTTATACAGCAGGTACTGGCAGCGTATAATAAGCTGCTGGACGGCTGGCTTCCTTTTGATTATTTCACATATGAGCAAGATGTATTAGAAGCAGCTTTTGACTTTGCCATATGGGAGGGAAAAGCATTGCCTTTCCAAAAAGAGGAAATTTCCCGCAAGAAGGAGTCGCTGCCTATCCAAGCAAGGCAGGAGCTTGCTGCAAACGGCCATGATTTTATAGAGTGGCACGAAGGAAAAGGCGGGCCATGGCTGAAAGAAGCGATAGAACAAGCCCTTCTCGCTGTGCTCAGCGGTGAAGTCCAAAACAATAAAGAGCAGATAAGGGATTGGTTCATACATGACTTTCTCAATGAAGGATGAATTATTAGCAAGATTATTAAGAGCAGGTGGGGAACCCATTTCCGGGCAGCAGCTGGCAAATGACTTTGGTGTGTCACGCACAGCAATTTGGAAGCATATACAGGTGCTGCAGGAAGAGGGATACATACTTGAGACGGTGAAAAAAAAGGGCTATGTTCTAAAGAGTGCCCCTGACCGTATGGATGCTGCACGCATTCAGACGCATCTGGAGACAGAGCGTATTGGACAGGTTATTCACCATTTTGGGTCAGTAGATTCAACCCAGATTCTTGCCCATGGTTTTGTAAGAGACGGGGCAGCAGACGGAACCGTTGTCATTGCGGAGGAACAAACGGCTGGACGTGGCCGAATGCTGCGCCCGTGGGAATCTACAGCGGGGAAGGGCGTATGGATGACCGTTATCCTAAAGCCAGATATACCGCCCCATCAAGCACCGCAGTTTACATTGGTGGCAGCTGTTTCCATTGTTAATGCGATGAAGGCTTTGTATCCAGAGCTTGAGCCGGAAATTAAATGGCCAAACGATATTTTGCTGAATGGCAGGAAGTGTACCGGTATATTAACAGAGATGGTAGCAGAGGCAGACCGTATCCAGGCACTGCTGATTGGGATAGGCATTAATGTGAATCAGAAGATAGAAGATTTCCCGCAGGAGCTCCATACGATTGCTACATCTATTTCTGCAGAGCTCGGCAGGGAAGTAGACCGTGCAGAGTTTGTAGCTAAGGTGCTCTATTATTTAGAGAGCTACGGCGATCAGTATGTAAAAAATGGCTTCTCACCAATCAAGGCGCTATGGGAAAAGGCGTCTGCAACTATCGGGCGGCATGTTCGCGCAACAACGCTCCGTGAGGTTATTGAAGGGGTAGCTGTTGGTATTACAGAGGCAGGCGTTCTCGAAATCAAAACGGCCTCCGGTGAAGTCAAAGGTGTCTATTCAGCAGATATTGAGCTATGCTGATTTCAAACCCTGCAAAAGCAACATAAATATTAAAACTGTACGTCTCCATATAAAATTGTTATATTAATAGTTGGACAGTATCCTTTGTGAACTGTACCTGCTATACCCAATTTTATGAAGAGTCTGCCTTGATCTACTTTAGACAGGGACGGAAGAAAACGAAGCGTACAACATACAAGCGCTGCCCTTCTGTCCATTATCGGATGGAAGGGTTTTCTTGTTTTCTTCAATGTACTTGAAGGAGGAACAAATGAAAACAACAAGCGATTTCTTGAAAATGAAGAAACAGGGTGAAAAAATCGTGATGATTACAGCATACGATTACCCGGCGGCAAAGTTCTCGGAGGATGCAGGCGTCGATATGATTTTAGTAGGCGACTCATTAGGCATGGTTGTGCTTGGTTATGAATCGACGATGCCGGTAACGGTAGAGGATATGATTCATCACAGCAAGGCGGTTCGCCGCGGTGCGAAAGATACGTTTATCGTAGTGGATATGCCATTTGGTTCGTATCATGGAGATATGAATGACACGTTAAAGACAGCTGTGCGTATGATGCAGGAGACAGGTGCTGATGCATTAAAGTTAGAGGGCGGCGATGAAGTTATTGACGTCATCAAAAAGCTGACAAGTGCAGGCATTCCGGTTGTCTCACATCTTGGATTACAGCCGCAGTCTGCCGGTGTGCTGGGCGGCTATAAAGTACAGGGAAAAACGAAAGAACAGGCAGAAAAGCTTATTGAGGATGCATTACTAGCCGAACAGGCCGGCGCATGTGCAGTTGTTTTAGAATGTATTCCACATCAATTGACGGCCGTTGTATCAGAGAAATTGGCCGTACCGACAATTGGTATTGGGGCAGGTCCAGAGGCTGATGGGCAAGTGCTTGTATTCCATGATTTATTAATGTATGGAAAGCACCATATTCCAAAGTTCGTGCAAGGTTTTGCCTTTGTAGGAGACGAAGTGGCACGAGGAATTGAAGGCTATACAAAAGCGGTGAAGTCAGGAGCATTCCCAACCCTTGCGCAAAGCTTCACGATGAAGGAAGAAGAATTGAACGGTTTATATGGAGGCGCAGTAAAATGATCGAAACAGCAGTAAAAATCGTCTCGACTATTGCTGAATTGAAGGATATTGTACGGAAGACAAAGCAGCAAGGTAAAACAATTGGCTTAGTGCCAACAATGGGCTACCTGCATGAAGGGCACTTGACGCTGGCAAGCAACGCACGCAAGGAAAATGACCTTGTGATCATGAGCATTTTCGTTAATCCGACACAGTTTGGACCGAACGAAGATTTTGAATCATATCCACGCGACCTGCCACGTGATACGAAGCTTGCTGAATCAGCAGGAGTTGATATTATCTTTGCGCCTTCTGTCGAGGAAATGTATCCTACTGACGGCGGAATCTATATCCGTGCCGGACGCCAATCAGAAATCCTGTGCGGTGCAAGCCGGCCGGGTCATTTTGATGGGGTGCTGCAGGTTGTCGCAAAGCTCTTCCATCTGGCGGAGCCTACCCGTGCTTATTTCGGTCAAAAGGATGCTCAACAGGTAGCTATTATTCAGACGATGGTACGTGATTATAATTTCCCGCTTGAAATCCGGACAGTGCCGATTGTGCGCGAGGCGGACGGATTGGCGAAATCCAGCCGCAACGTTTATTTAACAGAGCAGGACCGGCAAGAAGCAGCCGCTATTTTTGCGGCTCTCCAGATGGCGAAGGAAGAAATACTCGCCAGCGGGAATGTAGAGCAGGCAGCTGCCAAAGCGGTGCATTATATCGAATCAAACACAAGCGGCAAAATTGACTATCTGGAATGCTTATCGTATCCTGATTTAGCACAAATCAATGACAAGACAACAGACGTCCTACTTGCTGCTGCCGTATATATTGGCAAAACAAGACTGATCGACAACTTAATGTTTTCACTCAAAGGAGAAATGAAGTAATGTTTAAAACGATGATGAGCGGGAAAATCCACCGTGCAACAGTAACACAGGCTGACCTGAACTATGTAGGTTCCATCACAATTGACGAAGATATTATAGATGCTGTAGGTATTGAAGCGAATGAAAAAGTGGCGATCGTCAATAACAATAACGGTGCCCGCTTTGAAACATATGTCATCAAAGGGGAACGCGGCTCGGGTGTTGTATGCCTAAACGGTGCAGCAGCACGCCTAGTACAGCCGGGCGATATCGTCATCATTATGTCCTATGTATTAGTAGATGCTGAAGAAGCGAAGCACCACATGCCAAAAGTAGCCATCATGGACGAAAACAACCATATTAAAGAAATGATCAACTACGAACCAGAAGCAACAGTACTATAAAAATCAAGGGAACCTGCTACGATATGCAGGTTCCCTTTTTGCGAATATATTCACTTATAAAATTGGCTGGATGTCCTGCTTTTTTGTAGGATTCCCTTGTTAGGCATAGTAAAATAAGGGAGGGAGTTGATAAATATGAATGCGTTTCAAATGCACTTAATCGAGAAGCAAGCAATGAAATTATTAAATAGTCTATCCACATCTAAGGATGAAAAAGTACTGGAAGCGGTGCGTGGTCTTATCGAGACGACCCTTACAGAAGCAGAAGTGCCGCAATTCATCATAGAAGATGTGCTAGCGCTGAAAGACCGTCAGCAGCTAGAGCCTTTATTAAGTGTCGTAAAGGAAAATGTCCAGCCGTTTCCGGAAGTATCCGAGCAGGTACTTAAACGGCTCTGGAAAAAAGAGAAGAAACTAAAGGCACCAAAAGTAGCAAATCCACAAGTAACATTTGTAGCCTGGGATGATTCATCTACCCGTACACGCTTTTTCGTTTATGAGCAGGAAGGCGAGCTTACAGGGGTGAAGGGCATTCTTTCTACTGAGCAAATAAAAGGTGTGTGTGCGCTTTGCCGCCAGCATCAAAGCGTTTCTCTTTTCACGACAAAGGAAAAGGGAGATGTTGAAGGCACGTATAAAAAGTACAGCCAGTATATTTGCGCAGACATCGAAAAGTGTGAAAAGGGCATCGATTCCGAAGAAAAACTATATAGCTTTATGGAAACGGTCAAACCGCGGGCATAAGGCAGAATGCGTCTCCGATGGGAGGCGTATTTTTTATGGGGAAATAGGGGCATTCGCGGGTATTTACCCGAAAAGCGCAGGTATTCCATCCAAAACCGCGGATATTCACCCCACACCCACAAAAAACCCCCGCGGAGCAAATAGCCGCGGGGGGAGAGACTATGCATTTACTTTTTCAGCCGGTGCATAGGCATGAAGGATTGCACCAAGTCGTCTGATACCTTCCTCGATCACTTCAGGTGTCGAGTTTGTATAGTTCAGGCGCAATGTATTAACATTTTCAGGATGTGTATAGAATGGATCGCCTGGTACGAATGCAACTTTTACCTCCATTGCTGCATGGAAGACCTCCAGTGCAGAAACGCCCTCCTGAAGTGTAACCCAGATGAACATACCGCCATCCGGTTTTGTATATTTCACAGTCGGCGGGAAGTGTCTTGCCATTGCGTCCAGCATGGCATCGGACTGTATGCGATACAAATTAATAATATTGTCGACATGTTCCTTGTATTCATTGTTTGCCAGATACTCGTAAATGACATATTGAGAGAAAATGTTCGTGTGCAGATCCGTTGCTTGTTTTGCTGTCTCGATATGATCAAGAAGCTCCTTATTTTTCGTGACAATCCAACCAAGGCGCATCCCCGGTGTAACAGTTTTAGAGAAGGAACCTAGCAAAATAGAGTTTTCCAGACGGCCGCCGCCGATATACGGCAATGTTTCGCCGCGGAAACGAAGCTCCCCGTATGGATCGTCCTCAATTAATGCTACATCATATTTTTTTACCACTTCATAAATGGCTTCACGCTTTTCAGCCGAATACGTAATCCCCGTCGGATTATGGAAATTCGGTACTGTATAAATGAATTTTACATTTGGTTTTTGCAGCTGCTGTTCAAGCTCTGCTATATTTAAGCCGTCTTCCTCAAGCGTTACCGAGTAAAAGTTTGGCTCAGCCAGTGTAAATGCCTGGATGGCCCCAAGATAGCCCGGCGCTTCCATGATAATGCCGTCGCCTTTATTGATCAATACTTTTCCGATGAGCTCCAGTGCCTGCTGGGAGCCTGTCGTAATGAATACTTCGTCCGGATGAATATCCAGCCCGTGTGTTTTCTTGTATTTAGCGGCAATGAATTCACGCAGCGGCAAATAACCTTGCGTCGTCGAATATTGGAATAGCTTTGTTCCATGTACATCGATCGAGTTGTTGATTGCCTCCCGCAGTTTCTCTGTCGGGAAAGAAATCGGGTTTGGAAGCCCTCCTGCAAATGAAATAACATCCGGCTCTCCTGTAACCTTTAAAATATTGCGGATGAATGAAGATGGCGTGTTTAAAATCTTATCAGAGTACTGCATAAAGTATCGTTCCTTTTCCTATATAAGTGTGGGGCATGGGGACCATGAAGCCGGTCCTTTCTGCTTAAATCTGTATTACTAGATAATATCAGATAATTCTAACAAATAAAACTCCCAATCTGGATGAAATAAAAAATAGTAGGAGTCAAGAAGCTTTTTATTGCGTAAAGACGCGGATATAAAGATGTTCGCAGAAATAATGAGCATAAAAAAGAAAGGGCGAATCTCCAAATATCTGAAAAGTCTGACACATTGGTAACGTTATCAAATTTTGATTGTTCTGTCAATTGATGATTTGTTTGTGTTTTCATTGAGATATGATATATTACTAGTTGTAATGATGATAAGGCTTGAAAGCCAACAACTGCTGACGAAACCTACAATGAGATAGGGTCGTCTTTTACTTTTATTATTAAAGGGGAATTATAAGAATATGTGTGGTTTTATAGGGTATGTAAATGGTACTAATCCACTTAATCATAAAGAGATTATTGAAAATATGATGAATACAATTATCCACCGCGGGCCGGACAGCGGGGGGATTCATGCTGATGATCAAGTGACATTAGGATTCCGCCGATTGAGTATCATAGATTTAACAGAAGGTGCCAATCAGCCGCTTTACAATGAAGCAGGAGATATTGTTCTTATATTTAACGGAGAAATCTATAACTTTATGACGCTGCGTGCAGAATTGGTGGATAAAGGATACCAGTTCAAAACACATTCAGATAGTGAAGTATTGCTGCACGGCTACGCAGAGTATGGCTTCGAGCTTGTTCATAAGCTCCGCGGTATGTTTGCTTTCTGTATCTGGGATAAGAAAAATGATCTGCAGTTCATTGCACGTGACGGATTTGGTATTAAACCGCTTTATTATACAGAAAATACAACAGACGGTACGATTATTTTCGGTTCGGAAATTAAATCATTCCTCCCGCATCCATCTTTTAAAAAGGAATTTAATAACGATGCACTTCGTCCTTATTTGACTTTCCAATATTCTGCAATGGATGAAACATTCTTCAAAGGAGTTTACAAACTGCCGCCAGGACATTTTATGGTAATTAAAAACCGTAAAATAACGAAAATCGAAAAATATTGGGATAAAAAATTCAGTGCTTCTAAAGGATCATTGGAAGAAACAATTGCGAATATCAGAGAAACAGTAGCAGCTTCTGTAAAGGCACATCAAATTTCAGATGTAAAGGTTGGCTCCTTCCTATCAGGCGGGATTGATTCCAGCTATATTGCTGCCTTATTGAAACCGGATAAAAGCTTCTCGGTTGGCTTCTCGGATTACGAGGCAATGTTCAATGAGACAAACCTTGCGAAGGATTTATCAGATATTCTAGGTATTCAAAACGAGCGCAAATATGTCTCTGCAGAAGAGTGCTTTAAGGCGCTGCCAACAATCCAGTGGCATATGGATGAACCGCAGTCAAACCCTTCTTCTGTACCTTTATATTTCCTTTCCGAGCTGGCAAGAAAAGACGTAACTGTCGTTCTTTCAGGTGAAGGGGCAGATGAGATTTTCGGCGGGTACGAGTGGTATAAACCATCAGCGAAAATGCAAAAGTATGAGAAGCTGCCATTAGGTGTACGTAAAACGATTGCCGGACTTGCAGGGGCATTACCGAAAAATGCCTATACAAACTTCCTGAAAAAGGGCGCCCAAACGGTAGAGGAGCGCTTTATCGGCGAAGCGGTTGTATGGGACGAAAAAGATGCCTTTAACGTGTTAAAACCGGCATACCGCAAAGGACCTTCTGTACATGATATTACAAAACGCATTTACGCAGAAGTTCCTGGCGATGATGATGTGACAAAAATGCAGTATCTTGATCTGAACTTATGGCTGCCTGGGGATATTTTATTAAAAGCAGATAAAATGAGTATGGCGCATTCCATCGAGCTGCGTGTACCATTCCTTGATAAAGAAGTAATGGAAATGGCGAAAAAGATTCCGACAGAACACCGTGTAAACGAGGCAGATACGAAATATGCCCTTCGCCAAGCGGCCCTTGAAGAACTGCCGGAAGAGTGGGCAAAGCGTAAAAAGCTTGGTTTCCCTGTACCGATCCGTCACTGGCTGCGTGAAGAACGCTACTACAACCTCGTAAAAGAGGCGTTTACAGCAGAGTACGCGAAGGAATTTTTCGATACAGAACAACTTGTTACTTATTTGGATGCCCATTATAAAGGTGAGCATAACTATGCACGCTACATTTGGACAGTTTATGTCTTCCTAGTATGGTATAACTGCTTCTTCATTGAAGATACTAAGTGGACTAAATTGAAGGGAACGAGACATAATGAAATGGCGTCTCACTCTGACTTGTAGTTTGAGCCTTTTGTTATTAGCCTGCCATGGGAATGATACCCAAGGGAAAACAGAAGGAGCTGGACTTGTTGTAATGCCGGTGGAGTATTACAGCGGTGCAGCGGTCAGTAATGTGATGGTGGAAGTATATGACGAAGCCGGTGAACAGATCGGTTCAGAAATAAGCTATGAGGGCGAAGCGGTTTTTCCGAATGTACAGTCCGATAAAACGTATTTGATACGTATCGGTCCGGAACAATATATAGAGGATGATACATGGGGTACGCAAAAGACGATTGTTTTTGATGCCTCCAGCCCTCAGGTCGTGATTGAGACGAATGCAGTAGACCATGAGCAGGCTTTGGCTGTTCCGGTGCAAATGCAAAAACCGGAACTCCCTCATGGTTGTGAAATTACATCGTTAACTTCTGTACTAGCCTATTACGGGGCGGAAACAGACAAAGTCACAATGTCCTCTAAATATTTACCAAAGCAGGCATTCAAGCAGGAAGGAAGCCGGAAAATTGGCCCGAATCCGAATGAATACTATGCCGGTGAACCGAGCAGTCCCAAAGGCACTTATTCGTTTGCCGGACCAATCGTACAGGCGGCAAATGACTATATAGATGAACATGAGATGAATCTTATAGCAGAAAACAAAAGCGGGAGCTCCGTAGAAGAGATTGAGCAATACATTAAGCTCGGTGTTCCTGTCATCAGCTGGGTGACGCTTGATTTATCTGAGCCGCGTAAAAAGGGCGGCTGGTATATCGCCGGCACAAACACATTCCATGAAATGTATACAAATCTCCATGCGGTCGTTATCGTTGATATTACAGATAAAAGCGTGGAAGTAATGGATCCATTAAAGGGGATAGTCCAGTTGGATAAAAAGCAGTTTTTCGCCAGCTATAAAGCGTTAGGTGAACAGGCTGTGGTCGTTTATTAGAAAGCCGCCATTTTGGCGGCTTTTTCTTATGGAGGCCATTTTATGGTATAATTTTCTTGTAAAACAGAGGAGGGAAAAGCATGTTATTGCCACAGCAGATAACAGCTGCATTTGAAAAATTAACTGAAGAGGAAGCAAAAGCCCTATTGGTAGAAATATTCACCGCACGCAACTACGGCAATCAAGAAATGATTATGGTGATCAACGAAATGGTGGAGCGGTTGGGAATGGAAAAACAGTAAGTGCCTCATAGTGAAGCACTTACTGTCAGGCTAATTTTCGGTTTTTGGCCATTTGCTTTACATAGGCATAGATTGTAGGGATAAGCACAACAGCTGAAATGAGCAGCAAGGTGAACATCAGATTATCAGCAACCCATGGGATATTCCCGAGGGCATAGCCGGAGAAAAGCCATACAAAAGTCCATAAAAGAGCCCCTGCCACATTATAGCGCACAAATTTTTTGTACGGATATTGGGTAAAGCCTGACATGAATGGCGTCATCGTCCGCATAAGAGGGATAAAGCGGCTGAACGTCAGGGCAACCCGGTCATAATCTTCGATAAAGGTCTTGGCTCTCGTTAGTACATCGGATGATATAAAGCGGAACAGCAATGACTTTTCCTGCGGGACTCGTCCGAATAGCCTTCCGATGAAATAATTATTGCTATCAGCCAATGTAGTAGCAATAAAATATAGTACAAACAGCGGGATGATGTCTAATTTATCAAGCGCAGCCAATGCTCCGCTGGCAAAGACGAGTGAATCTCCTGGTAAAAAAGTGAGGACGACAAAAGCTGTCTTTGTAAAAACTACGGCAAATAATAGAAAATAAATAAGTATGCCGAACTTCTTAATGTAATAATACAATTCTGTATCAACCGCTCTTAAAAATTCAAAAATTTCTGCAATTGACATGGGATACCCTCATCTAATATGTTTTATTTTCTCATTATAATTGGAAGAGGAAATAAAATACAAATAAAATCTTCAGTACATAGAAGAAAGGGGAGAAAGAAATGGATTCGAATAGACCAAAAGTACATATTGAAAAGACAACGCTCACGAAATTTGCAGATATTCTGGGTAATGCAGGTATATTGGTAATGATATTGCTTGTTGCTCTTAATTGGGGCAGCTTGCCTGACACAGTCCCTACCCATTTTAATGGAGCAGGGGATGCAGACGGGTGGGGCTCTAAATTTACGCTGCTCATTTTACCTGTCATTGCTATCTTCCTGCATATTCTTTTGGGAGTGGTAGAAAGAAAACCGCATCTGCATAATTATCCTGTCCGCCTTACAGAGGAGAATGCGCCGCTGTTTTATGCAGAAAGCGTGAAAATAATTAATTTGACTAAAAATATTATTGCTCTTATGTTTGCTTATATTACCTATCATATAATACGAGGTGCCCTGAATGGCAGTGACCAGCTGAATATTATTGGACTGGCAATCTTTATCATTCTTTTATTCCTTGTAATTATTGTCGGCATGGTTCGTATGTCGAAAATCAAATAGCTCTACTAGTTTGCAAGAAAACCGTACTATTAAATAATATTTAAATGATCCTCCTGAAAATTGCCCTAGGCTGACAGTAAAAACTTATTGTATGATGGATAGTGGAGTCTAGCGATAAGGGAGAGAGAATGATGAAAGCATATTTAGCAAATGGTCTATTTTCTATTGGCGACCGTTATGTAAATGAACAGATTGCCAAAGCACTGCGGGAGGCTATTGATGGTATTGCCCTATACGTGCCACAGGAAAATGACGCTATAAACGATAAATCAGCCTATGCTGACAGTCTGGCTATTGCCGCTGCGGATTTGGCGCATCTACAGGAAAGTGATGTGCTGATTGCCGTAATGGACGGAGTGGAAATCGATTCGGGAGTAGCCGCAGAAATTGGTGTCTTCTCAACCTTTAACCGGCCAATCATTGCACTGCTTTCAGATGTCCGCCAGCAGGGACGGGACAACGAGAAAAAGATTCAGGCCCTCATAGAAGACGGAGTGGAAAATCAATTTATCTACCGTAATTTATTTGTAGTAGGCCTTATTAAACAAAACGGTGTAATTGTAAATACGATTGAGCAATTAGTCGATGAAGTTGAGAAATGCCTGCAAAAAAATTAAAAAATAGTTTAGAAGAGAAAGGGTATTTCTATAAGAATATTTATAGGAATACTCTTTTTTAATGCTATAAATAAAGATTTTCTATTCAAGCTTAGGTTTTTAAGAAATTTGAGCGTAACAAACGCACAGAATCTCTGGTTTTTATCTACTTGAATTGTGAAGAAATAAGGAATAGAAAGGGGGTCTGTGCTTTACTTTTCATTTATTATGTGAAAAAGAGAACCTCATAGAAAAGCCGGCAAGACCGCCTTTTGCGTGGGATTTTATATAAGTAGATGAATAAACGATGGATAACTTTCAGAACCCATGCATTTTTATGGGAAAGCCTTATGGGACAACATTTCCGAAATTAAAGAAATGATATAATATAATTATTGATGATTTAGAATTTTCGTTAGTTTTAGGTGTCATTAGCAGTAAAACAGCTTTGGTACACTGAATATTATTTGATTAACAGAAAAGGTTGTGAATAAATGGCAATTATTATTCAAAATATTGAGATATGGAATGCACATGAAGAGCCGAAAAAAAGTACTTTGTTCATAGAGGATCAATTTTTCGTTGAAGAAGCACAAAATTCCGATAGTGAAATCATCCAAGGTGACTCTCTCATTGCGATGCCAGGCTTTGTCGATTTACATATTCATGGCGCTATGGGAGGCGACGTAATGGATGCTACGCAAGAAGCGCTCAAAGCCATAGCAGAAGCACTTGTTACAGAAGGGACTACTGCATTTTTAGCTACTACGATGACACAATCAGAGCATAAGATTGAAAAAGCTTTACAGAATGCTGCAAATTTTAGGAGCAATTATAGCCAAATGATTGGTATACATTTGGAAGGGCCATTTGTGAATCGTCTAAGAGCAGGAGCACAACCTGAACAATATATTCAACAACCTAATATACAGCTTTTTAAGAAGTGGCATGAAGTAAGTAAAAGAAAAATCAAATACATCACCATTGCACCAGAGCTGGTTACAGATAATTTTATCGAAGAATTGAGAAGTTTGGATGTTATCGTAAGTGCCGGACATACTGATGCTACAAGTGAAGAATTACGTACTGCTCAACAAAAAGGAGTTCAATCGGTTACTCATTTATATAATCAAATGAAACCGTTTCATCACCGAGAAATCGGCGCAATTGGGGAAGCTTTATTGAATGATGAGCTATATTGTGAGATTATAGCTGACTTTGTACATAGTAGTAAGGAAGCAGTGCAGTTCGCCTTGAAAACTAAAGGAGCGGACCGAGTTTTCTTAATTACTGATGCAATGCGTGCAAAAGGGCTTGAAAAAGGCATATATGATTTAGGTGGGCAACAAGTAAATGTCGATCACGATGCGCGGTTAGGAGATGGAACGTTAGCCGGTTCCATTCTGAAGATGAATGTTGCTGTAAAAAATGTTTCATCGCTATGCAGTCCACAAGAGTTGGTGAAGATATCAAGTTATAATGCAAATCGTTTGTTAAAACGTGAAGGCTATGGAGTCATCGCGCCTCGTTATTTTGCAGATCTCGTTTTATTAGATAAGAATTTCAATGTGAAATATACAATTATTAATGGGGAAATTGTTTATTCGGCTAACGACTAGGCCATAGGGAAAAATTGTGGCATTTCTCATAAAGGATATGAATAGAAAAATCAAAAAGCCCTGAAAGCTTTATATAAGCTTTCAGGGCTTTGGCGTATACACTAAAAATTAGATGACAATAGTTTCGTTTGGAATGTTTTCTACAGATTTTTTTTCAAATGCAATACGCATTTCACTTTCTTTATCGAAGAAATGAACTTTATCCATGTCAATAAATAATGGGATACTATCATTCACAGAAATATTCGCTTGTGAATCAATTCGTGCTACAAAATTTTCATTATTAATCTGTGAATAAATATTGATTTCAGCACCCATTAACTCTGCTACGTCGACAGTAATGTTGATTTTCATTTCATTCGCCTGATTGGCTGGTTCAATGTCGAAATGCTCCGGACGAATCCCCACAATAAGTTCTTTGTTTTTATATCCTTCTGCATGTAATTGTTTTAATTTTTTTTCTGGCAAGTGCAGCAGGTTGTCACCTAAAATTACCCCTGTATCTGTTAGTGTTCCAGTGAAAAAGTTCATAGCTGGAGAGCCTATAAAACCTCCAACGAATACATTGACTGGATAATCATATACTTCTTTTGGTGTTCCCACCTGTTGGATAAATCCATCCTTCATAATAACGATGCGTGATGCCATAGTCATTGCTTCTGTTTGATCATGTGTTACATAAATTGTTGTTGTTTTTAAGCGTTGGTGGAGTTTAATGATTTCTGAACGCATCTGGACACGTAGCTTGGCATCCAGGTTTGAAAGTGGTTCATCCATTAAAAACACTTTTGCATCACGTACAATGGCGCGCCCCAATGCTACACGCTGACGTTGGCCGCCAGAAAGCGCTTTCGGTTTACGCTCTAAATAGTCTTCTAATCCTAGAATTTTAGCAGCGTTCATAACGCGGTCTTTAATTTCTTCTTTTGGAAGTTTACGAAGCTTTAACCCGAATGCCATATTCTCAAAAACTGTCATATGGGGATAAAGTGCATAGTTTTGAAATACCATCGCAATGTCACGATCTTTTGCAGGGACATCATTCATATGGACATCATCGATAAGGAAATCACCTTTCGAAATTTCTTCTAATCCCGCAATCATTCGCAATGTTGTTGATTTTCCACAGCCAGATGGACCAACAAAAACAATGAACTCCTGATCATGAATATGCAAATTAAAGTCGGTTACAGCCGTAACCTTTTTGTCATACACTTTATAAATATTTTGTAATTTTAACTCAGCCATTTAATATCCCTCTTTCCTGTAAGTTTGTTAGTTATTAAAAATATAAAGCTAGTCTTTACTGCCATTTTTAAGGACTTTTTGTGCGTTACCCTTTTAAATATATGAAATTTCTGAAAAATACGTATCTAATCATATGAGTACTAAAGGATAAACAAATTATCCTGTTTCTAGAGGCAGCGACGTAAACAGTACAAATCTTAATGAAACTTTACTATGAATTGTATTTATTCTACAACGTAATGGAAAATTTGTCTTGCAAATGGTGAAAATTTTTTTCTTTTAAAACCAAAATAAAGAAAATTATTTACTAAATTTAATTGTTAAGGTATATTGTTGTTGAAAACGTTGTCATGTTATTTTTTGAAAATTACACGCGTATTACAGTTTGCAGGTTTTATAAATATGTTGAGGTGATGAGATTGATAGTTGAAAAATTTAAAGGGATATTTCCAGCATTTTATGCTTGTTACGATGAAGAAGGCAATATTTCAGAAAGCCGAACAAAACAATTTGCAAATTATTTAGTTTCAAAAGGAATTCAAGGTCTTTATGTTGGTGGAAGTTCAGGTGAATGTATATATCAAAATTTGGAAGAGAGAAAATTAACGCTGCGATATGTAGCAGAGGCAGTTGGGCATCAAATTACATTGATTGCACATGTCGGGGCACCTTCAACAAGGGATAGTATTGAATTAGCAAAATATGCAGAACAGTTAGGCTATGATGCATTATCAGCCATCCCGCCTATTTATTTTGTATTGCCAGAAGATTCGATTTATCACTATTGGACGGACATTTTAGAAAGCACTAATTTACCATTTATTATTTATAATATCCCGCAAACGACAGGATACAACTTGTCAATTCAATTGTTAAATAGAATGTTGCAGCATGGGAAAGTGATCGGAGTAAAAAATTCATCAATGCCAGTAATGGATATCGAACGTTTTAAAACAGCTAGCTCCAATAATTTAATCCTATTTAATGGACCTGATGAGCAGTTCGTGGCCGGTAGACTAATGGGCGCCGATAGCGGGATTGGCGGCACATATGCTGTAATGGTTGAATTGTTCTTAAAGGCAAATGAATTTATATCCTCTGGCGATATCGCCCGTGCACAACAAATTCAATCAGATATTAATAGCATTATTATAGCGTTATGTTCCTTAAATGGGTCAATGTATTCAGCTATTAAAGAAGTGCTAAAGAAAAACAATATGGATATTGGTAGTGTAAGAAAGCCATTGCAACCGGTAACAGGTGAAGATTTACAAAAAATTGATGAGATTAAAGCAATGATTGATCAGGCAATAGCAAAATATTAAGGGGGATTTTATGAGGGAATCAATTGTTTGCTATGGTGATTCAAATACTTGGGGATACAATGCTGAGGATGAGTCAAGGTTTCCCGAACATATTCGATGGCCAGGGGTTCTTTCCAGTTTAGTAGGTGAACATTATAAGGTGATTGAAGAGGGGTTATCCGGGCGTACAAGTGTAATGGACGATCCGTTATTTGAAGGATTGAATGGCTTAATGTATATCACACCGTGTTTAAAATCACACTCCCCAATTAAATTAGTAATTATTATGTTAGGGACGAATGATACGAAAGAAAGGTTTGGATTAACTTCTTATAACATCGCACAAGGAATTATGCGAGTTGTAGAAAAAGCGAAACATTCCTTATCAGGTGTAAATGCCGAAAGTCCAAATATTTTAGTTATTTGTCCACCAAGAATTGGCGAAAAGTACAGGCAATCAATAGTTGGCGATGCAATGGGGGATCAGTGTGCCGAAAAATCTGCACAATTAGGTCAATATTTAAAGACGATGACTGAGCAAGCGATGGTTCCTTACCTAGATGCATCTTCGATTCCAATGAATGAAGTTGACTATATGCATTTGACGAAGGAAGGTCACAAGCAATTAGCACAGCTTGTCTTCGATAAAATTTCAGAATTATTGAAAAAATGATAAGGGAGAGATGGGAATGTTAAAGAGAAAACATTTAGCTTTAGGAATGACCGCTATACTAAGTATATCGGCATTAGTTGGTTGTTCTGATAGTAAAGATGAAAGTAACAAAGGGGATACGATTGAATTAAAGGTCATGCTCACTCCACAGTGGAAAGGCGTTATCGATGCAGCTGAAGAAGGTGCTGATTATGATAGTTTCTTTAAATATGCAGCAGAGCAATTTGAAGCAGAGCATAAAAATGTGGATATTAGTGTTGAAGTAGTTGCAGGAGATCAGCGTGACGAATTATTAAATGTTAATTTAAATGGTGGCACGCCGCCTGATGTTTTCTTTGAAAGCGTATTTGCAATGGGAGATTATGCACACCGCGGAGCACTTGTTCCGTTAAATGACATTATTGATGATGAAGCTAAAGCAGATATCGAGCAAGGATATTGGGACAGTGTAACATTTGGCGATGATATTTATTTCTATCCGTTCTCCCATAATCCAGGCACATTTACGTACAATGCCGATATGTTTAAAGCGGCTGGTTTAGATCAATATATCGGGGAAGAAAACGAAATCAAAACATGGACAATGGAAGAGTACGAAGAAATTCTAAAAACATTAAAAGAGAAATTACCTTCTACAGATTATTCCAATGCCAATGCTATGGGCATGTACGCTTTAAATAACCAAGGGGATACGTGGAATTTGGCATATTTGCGCATGTTTGGTAATGAGTTTTTTGACGAGGAAGGCAATATCATTCTAGATGATGCAAGTGGCGTGAAAGCAGCAGAATGGATGAACAATGTTTATCAATCAGGCTATACAAACCCAGGTGCAGAGTCGGTATCTTCTAATGACGTCAATGCGCTATTCCAAAATCAGCAATTAGCGATCAGCTTTACAAACCCTATTTTATTTAATAATGCTAAAGCAGATATGGAAGCTGGAAAAATGGCAAAGTTCGATATGCGTTTAGCTAATATACCTTCTGAAAGTGGCGATCCATTAACATTCACATATGTAACGGGAGCTGCAGTATTCGATACAAAGGATGAAGAGCGTATTGAAATGAGTAAAGAATTCGTGAAGTTCGTTTCTACGGATGAAGAGTTAATAAAAGCATCGAAAAATGGTATTCCAGTTCGCACATCTGTTTCAGAGTTATATAAATCTGAAAATCCATTGTTTGCTGCATATGCTCAAAACTCTCAATATATTTTCAATTTCACAGGAAATGTACCTGGCTACAGTCAATTACGACAAGTGCTTTATCCAGAGCTGCAAGCAATGTTTACAGAGCAATTGACACCTGAAGAAGCAGTGAAAAATTATCAAGAAAAGGGGAATCAAGTAATTAACGACGCAAAAGAGGACTCAGTAATTTTTAATAAGTAAACCAATAAATATTAAAAATTCAAGCTTCAATTATACGGAGCTTGAATTTTTGTAGGAAGGTTTGATTGTATGAAGCTGAAAGATACGATGAGAGAGAATATTTCCGGTTATATATTTATTGCACCTCAAATCATCTTGTTTTTAGTGTTTTTAGTTTATCCGATTTTTGAAGGGATTCGGTTAAGTTTATTTAAAATTAACTATCAAAGTGAAACATTTATTGGTTTAGCCAACTATGGAAAATTATTTGCAGATCCAATATTTGTTAAGTCGATTATTAATACATTGATTTTTGTTGTATTTATTGTGGCTTTAACAGTATTATTTGCGATGTTTGTCGCTTCAGCAATATTTGATAAAAATGCAAAATACGTTTCAATTATTCGAGGAGCTTATTACATCCCGGTAATGGTATCGATGGTAGTAATGAGTATGATTTGGAGCTTTTTATTGAACCCAGCAAACGGGCTGATTCCTTTTTTAGCAAGGAAGATGGAAATGTCTGTGAACTTTTTAGGTGACACCAATTGGGTATTGCCGGTCATCATTTTTGTAACGTTTGCTACAAATGTAGGCCAGGCAATCATTTTGTACATTGCATCGATGATCGGAGTACCGAAAGAGTTGTTTGAAGCGGCAGAAGTAGATGGTGCCAGCCGCATAAAAGTTATCTTTAAAATCATTTTACCAATGGTTAAGCCAACAACGATTTACATTATTATTATGAATATTATTGCTGTATTGAAGATATTTGTTGTTATACAGTTATTAACTGGTGGTGGGCCTAATAATGCATCGACGACAATGATGTACTACTTGTATAACAATGCATTCAAATATAATCAGCTAGGTATAGCTTCGGCGGTTGGGGTTATTATGTTTATCATTACTTTATTATTATCGGTACCTCAGTTGAGAGCTATGTTGAAGAAGGACTAAGGGGGAGTGAAGAATATGTTTAAAAACAATAAAATGAAACGAGAGAAATATGATGTCATTGCAAATATTATTGTTATCTTCTTTGCTATTTGTAGCTTATTCCCTCTCTATTGGCTCGTCACAAGTTCCTTTAAGAATAGTGTAGATGTAGTCAAAATGCCTCCTGACTGGTTCCCGCAAACATTTACTTTAAGCAATTACGTAGATGTATTTAATAATCAACCTGCATTTAAGTGGGCATTTAATAGTATTACTGTTGCGCTAGTGGCAACAATTGCTTTATTAATAGTCAGTTCAATGGCTGCTTATGCCTTTTCAAAGCTGCAATTTAAAGGGAAAAATATCATTTTCATTATTTTTATTTCGAGTTTGATGATACCAAAGGAAGTTATGATTGTACCGTTATTCCGGATCATCCAAGATCTAGGGATGGTTAACACGTTAAGTGGGATGATTTGGCCAAACGTAGCAACAGCTTTCGGGGTATTTTTATTGAAAGGATTTTTTGATACAATACCCGATTCATTAAGAGAAGCTGCAAAAATGGATGGTGCAAGTGAATTTCGCATCTTCTTTACTATTATGTTGCCATTAGTGAAACCAGGTTTAGGAGCATTATTTATTTTAAACTTTGTAAACGTTTGGAACGATTATCTATGGCAGCTTGTAGTAGGGCAAGCTGAAGGTTCAAAAACATTAATGGTAGGTATTGCAACGTTAATGCAAGATTTAAATCCAAACTTTGCGTATAAAATGGCTGGGGCGGTAGTTGGTGCAATCCCAATGTTAATTATTTTTGTTTTGTTCCAAAAGTACTTTACAAGGGGAATTACTATTGGATCTGATAAATAAACTTTGAATATTGGGAGAATAGAAAATGGATAATAAATTAAAAGTATTAGATTGTCTGAAGGGACATCTAATTGTATCGTGCCAAGCACTGCCAGAGGAGCCGTTACATAGCTCGTTCATAATGAGTAAAATGGCTTATGCTGCGATGCTGGGCGGTGCAAAGGGAATTCGGGCTAATAGTATCGAAGATATACGAGCAATCAAAAAAGAAGTGAACTTGCCTATTATCGGTATTATTAAAGCTGTTTATGAAAATTCAAACGTTTATATTACGCCTACGAAAAAAGAAATTGATTTACTTGTTGAGGAAGGGGTTGAAATTATTGCACTTGATGCAACTAATCGAATGCGCCCAGATGGGAAAATGATATCAGAATTATTTCCCGAAATCCGTAACCAATATAAAAATCAACTATTTATGGCGGACTGTTCTACATATGAGGAGGCAATAGATGCGTATAAATTAGGCTTTGACTGTATTGGAACGACGCTTAGTGGTTATACATCCTATACGAAAGATGTCCATTTACCAAATATCTCCTTATTAGAGCGATTAGTTAAAGAGTTACCGATACCAATTATTGCTGAAGGCGGTATTTGGTCTCCTGAACAGTTAAAGCAATGTTTTGATGCAGGTATTCATGCTGCTGTTGTCGGCACAGCAATTACGAGACCGATGGACATAACAAAGAGGTTTGTAAATGCGATTAAAAATTAGAATCGTTATTTTGCAGGTGACAATATGACAATTTTAGCTATTGATATCGGGGGAACAGCAATAAAGGTTGGAAAGATCTCTATCTCGGGGAAGCTCATATCATTTCAAGAATATGAGAATGATGGAACAAAAGGCGGGCCAGTTTTAATAGAGCGTTTATGTGAAATTATTGATGGGCAAAAGGAATATAGCGCAATAGGTGTTAGCACCGCAGGCCAGGTAGACAGTAAATCAGGAACAATCATTTTTGCCAATGATAATATCCCTAATTATACAGGTACACAACTAAAAAAAATTTTAGAGGAACGATACAAGGTTCCAGTTGCAGTTGAAAATGATGTGAATGCTGCTGCGCTAGGAGAACGATATTTTGGGGCAGGGCGTTCATATCAAAATTTCATTTGTTTAACGTATGGTACTGGCATTGGTGGCGCTATTATAATAAATTCAAATGTATATAAAGGATTAAATGGTGTGGCAGGTGAATTTGGGCATATTTTAGTGCACCCAAATGGATTACCTTGCAAATGCGGAAAAGCCGGCTGCTACGAATCGTATGCTTCCACTACAGCATTATTAAAGAGAGCAAAAGAAGTCGACATGAGTTTCTATAATGGGAAAATTGTGTTTCAGCATTATGAGGAAGGTTATTTACCAATTCAAGAAATAGTGCACGACTGGATTAATGAAGTCGCAATAGGTATTACATCGTTAGTCCATATATTTAATCCACCAGCCATTATTATCGGTGGGGGAATAATGGAACAAAGGAACCTTGTTGATAAAATTGAAAAGCAAGTGCAGTCGATGATTATGAGTAGCTTTGCAGAAGTGAAGATTTTGCAAGCAGCTTTAGGCAATAAAGCTGGATTGTTTGGTGCTGCATCGCTACACTTATCAAATATAATTACACAATAAATGGTCGTGTCCAATTCACTAATTTAATTAGAAGGAGCTGATTTGTTGTCAAATATTGATATATTCGCGCTCATTAACTCACGATACAATGCATTTACAAATACGGAACGTAAAGTTGCAGATTTTATTAAAGAAAATAGTAGAGATGTATTGTATATGTCAATAACGGATTTAGCGGATGCTTGTAATGCTGGGGAATCAAGTATTTTCCGGTTTTGTAAAACACTTGATTTAAAGGGGTATCAAGAATTTAAAATTGTTTTGGCACATAGTATTTCAATTGAGGATGAAACACCACCGCAAATCTCTAGTGAAATTACATTAAATGATTCAATAGAAGATCTTTCTTCAAAAATTTTAGCGTCTAACATTGAAGCTATAACAGAAACATACAATTTACTCGATGTGCAGCATATACAAGCTGCTACAAGTTTATTAGTTCATGCCAATCGTATTCATTTCTTTGGTGTTGGTTCTTCGGGAGTTTCTGCGCTCGAGGCGAAAAATAAATTTATGCGTATTACGAATAAGACGGAATATTCAACAGATGTGCATTTTCAAATGATGTCTGCTGCATTAATGGAAGAGAATGATGTAGCAGTAATATTTTCTTACTCTGGGTCTACTAAAGATGCATTGGAGATTGCCGAAGTCGTTAAAGAAAAAGGCGCAAAAATAATAGTAATTACACGTTTTGCAAAGTCGCCTTTAACGGCATTTTCAGATATCACGCTGCTTTGTGGAGGAAGAGAAGGCCCATTACAAGGCGGTAGTTTATCAGTGAAATCATCTCAATTATATATTTTAGATTTGCTTTATTATAGTTTTATTAAGGAAACTAAAAGCCATTCTATAAAAAATAAAGAATTGACTGCTCAGGCTGTTATTACAAAAGTTTTGTAATAATAGCTTTTTTTATTCTTGTTCTATTTAAGGGAAAAGCTTTTTGTTGAGCCATATGAACAACTTTCAATGGAAGAAAATGAAGTTGCGGGGATTCTTTCCGTAAAATCCAAAACATTCAAAAAAGGCACTTACCAGTCAGTTACTCATAGCAAATGCCGAAACCTATGATTCAATTGATATTTCACCAAATCAAAAAAAGAAACAATCTAGCGCTGTCTAATAGTATGGAAAAGCCGTGAAAATAGTGGTGATCGTTAGGCATCCAAGTTTTAAAGCAGCGGATAAATTCCAGGCTTACAGAGAGTGTGTATATACATACATTTGTTGTTATTTTACTCCAGTGTAAATGACGGTTACATCTTGATGGCTGTTTAATGCACTAGCTGGGAAATCTTCGGTAACTTCACCACTGCGCAAACGATTAATTGCCTCTTGTTTCGATGCTCCTGAAATTAATAGCACCACTTTTTTAGCATTCATAATCGTCTGAATACCCATTGTAATTGCATGTGTCGGCACGTCATCGATTGAATCAAAGTAGATTTTATTTGCTTCACGTGTTGACTGTGCAAGCTCTATAACATTCGTTTCTAATGTAAAGGGAGTGCCTGGTTCATTAAAGCCAATATGACCGTTTACACCAATCCCTAAAAGCTGTATATCAATTCCTCCAGCTGCCTTAATCATTACATCATATTGCGTTGCAGCCGCTTGTAAGTCCGCTGTATCCCCTTTTGGTACATGAATGTTTTCTCGCTTCATATCCACATGATTAAACAGCTGCTGATCCATATAGTAATGGTAGCTCGCTTTGTTTTCTGGATTAATACCTACATATTCATCTAAATTAAATGACCGGGCATTTTCAAAGGAAATTTCCTTTGCTTTATAAGCCTCAACCAGTTCTTTATAAAACCCTTCTGCTGTACCTCCTGTAGCTAGCCCTAGTACAATTTCGGGATTCTGCTTTAGATTTTCTTTAAAAATATCCGCTGCAATTTCGCTCATCTCTTCATAGCTTGCTGCTTCAATCCATTTCATATTTGCTATTCTATTCATTGGTTATACCTTCTTTCTTTATTAAGTCGGCTTCTTTTAAATACATGAAATTTTCTTACGTTACTATATAAATTTTAAAGTAAATTTTTCTTGTATGCTATAGGTTATGTCATAAAAATTCTGTTTAGGGATAATAATTTTCTCCTTATTTCAATACGTTTTCTATTCGTAACTCGTTATTTCATATATATAAGAAATACCTCCTTAATAGGTTTTTTAAATATATCATCTTGGAACAAAGAGCTGTATTAACTATAATGAGACTAAGAGTATAATCCGAGGGGAATATGTGAAATTTACATGATTGATATAGTAAAATCCAGTTTAATAAAGGGAAGTAATAAGATAAATAAAAAATTTTATACTGAGGATGTTCAATATGCCTAAATTGGATAATATACTAGCAATTTTAAGAATGTTGAGCACTAGTGAAAAAATTACCGCAAAACAAATATCAGAAAAATTGGAAATAAATATAAGAACGGTATACCGTTATATTGATACACTTTCGACAAGTGGTGTACCTATCATCTCCTACCCGGGACATAACGGCGGATATACTTTATTAAAGGAATTTTTCGAAGCACCCCTTTTCTTTGATGCCAAAGAGCAAGCATCACTTTTTCACGCCGCTGTATTTGCAGAAGAAGCCGGTTACTATGGGGGAGAAGTACTAAAGAGAGCTATTTCGAAGTTAGGTAAATATTCAAACCAAGAGCAGGAAGCAAAGGTAAATCAGTATGCAACCAGTCTTGAAGTAATAAGTAGGGTGAATTCCAGTCCCTTGGAGCCCATTTTGCAGGAAGTGGAGCGGGCAGTAGCAAGCCGATTCTCTATAAAAATTCAATACTATAAAAACGGTAAAAATCAATCGAAATATAGATTGGTTGATCCGTATAAGATTATTTTTTGGAATAATAAGTGGTACATCATTGGATTTTGTCATTTTAGAGAGGATATTCGCAGTTTTAGAGCAGATCGTATCGAAGATCTATTAGTAACCGAAAATAAGTTTGATTGTCCGAATGATTTTTTGGCATCGGATTCCTTTTTACAAAATCTCCTTCCGACTATAAAAGATGAGAAAGAGATTGTTTCTTTGGTTATTGTTGGAGACACAAGCACAATAAATGATATTTGTCAGCATTGGTTTTTAGGGAATTATTTACATGAAAAATCAGCTGATCAAGCTGTGTTTCTTCTAGAAAAAGATATAACACATACATATGTACCTCATTTACTTTTACCTTACGCTAAATCCATTCAGATTATTGAACCGGCAAGCCTTAAGAAAAAAATTATTGAAGTTCTGTTGGAATTATTAAAATTTTATCAAGAATAATGACTACCTTGACGCTAGCTGTCAGGGTAGTTTTTTTATAATAGGCTATATCAATTAAGATAGGAGTGAAATGAGATGCAAACAAAAAAAGCTTATTTGTATGTATTTGATACAATGTCAGACTGGGAATATGGATATCTGATTGCTGAATTAAACTCAAGACGGTATTTCAAAAAGAATGCAGTACCGGTGGAAATAGTCACAGTCGGGACTGCAAAAAAAATAATTACCACAATGGGAGGACTGAAGATAATGCCGGATATTTCCCTTGAGGAGTGTACTTTTGAAGGCAAGGATCTTATCATCTTGCCCGGAGGGGTCACTTGGGGAGAAGACGTTCATCAACCTCTCTTGAAAAAAATCGATGAAGCCTTAGAACTTGGCACCATTGTCGCAGCAATTTGCGGTGCCGCTATAGGACTGGCGACTAATGGATACCTGGATTCAAGAATGCATACAAGTAATAACTTAGAGTATTTGAAGATGGTTTGTCCCAATTACAAAGGGGAGAATCATTATGTGAACGTACCAGCAGTGTCCGATGCCAATTTGGTTACAGCATCGGGAACAGCACCTATTGAATTTGCGAAGGAAGTACTGGGAGTTTTAGATGTGTTTACACCGGAAACATTACAAGCATGGTATAACCTCAATACTACTCATAAAGCAGAATACTACTTCGGGTTAATGAATTCACTAAATAGATAGTTTCCGAAATGAACATATAGAATCTTTTATGAAACTGGAAAATTCCATAAAAAATGCGCCGCTCCTTTATGCAGAAAACATTAAAGTAGTACAGCTATTATGTTTGCTTATATTACCTTTCATATTTTCAGTAGTTTTCTTCAGCTGATGCAGCAGGTGCATGATTACTTCGCCTATTTCATCCAATTTCTATTTATCCATACTAGAAGCTTCGAATAAAGGTTGAAGGATACAAGGTGCATTCTCTTGTAGGGCTTTGTCAACTTCCATAATAAGAATGTTAATGACGACACGTTCATCTACTGTATCACAGCACCGCTCGGAGATCTTTTTTCGCAAGTAAGGGTGGATTGCATGCGCCCATGTGAAGATTTAGCGTTAATATGAGTGAATGTATTGATAGTAGTTCAATGATTGGTAAGATCAAACCGATTCTAGTGAATTCAAGTCATAGACAAGATCTTTCATACAATAAAGATTTATAGAAAAATACAAATTTAAGTATAGAGATTAAATAGTTCAATATATAAGTGGTATGGATGGTCATTGGCTGTACAGAATATATTGCTAAACCATGGTAAGAATATTCAACGTTATGATATGAGTTTCAATAAGCCGCCACATAGATTTTTAAAAACAGAAAATTTAGCTAACTATTTCAATTATGTATGGTAGAATAATTTAGTATAAAAGAAATAATTTAGAATGAATGAATCGGAGAGAAATTATGAGCAATTTTAACCTTTTATTAGTTAAGCACAGCCAAATGGAGAGTGAGCGTATTAAATTACGCCCGATTTCACTTGATGATGCTGAAGATATGTATGAATATACTTCTGATGAAGAAACTACACGTTATATTTATGAGCCACATAAGGATTTGGAGCAAACTAAAAGTGTAATTGCCAATTATTTTGTAAAAGAATCGATAGGTAAATATGCAATTGAGTTAAAAGAGAGCAGCAAAATGATTGGTGCTATCGAATTTAGGGTTCATGAATGGAATAAAAGTGGAGAACTTGGATTTACATTAAATAGACATTTCTGGGGTAATGGGTACATGACAGAAGCTGGGAACCTAGTACTTGAATTAGCCTTTGATGTATTGGGATTAGAGCGAGTATATGCAGCACATGAAGTAGGGAATAGTGCTTCCGGGAAAGTGTTAAGCCGCCTAGGCATGAAATGTGAAGGAATCCTTCGTAAAAGCGAAATGATAAAAGGTGTTTTAGTAGATAGCGCATATTATTCGATATTAAAAGAAGAGTATCTGGATTCTAAAAAAGGAACGATAGATTAGTAATCATTTAAGTACTTATATTAATAATAGAAAATGTTTTATAAATGCAGGATAGAAAGAAGATTTTGGCGTAATATGGTTTCTGGAGGTAGGTTTACTATTGTTCTGTTACTTGTATTATGGGGACTAGAATGGGACTTGGTGCGCTAGGTTTCATCATTGTTACACAATTAACTGCACATAAGTCTATTTGGGCAATGATATTAGGCACAATTGTTATAGATTTGGGTCAATCATTTGTATTCACCACAATGTTTATTGCCTCTAGTTCAGGTATTGAAATGAAAGAACAAGGAGTTGCATCAGCTATTATAAATACAGGTCAACAAATTGGCTCTGCAGTAAAATTGAGTGTGGTGATGTCAATCGTTTCAGCTGTCTTTAATACAAGTGGATTATTGGAATAAATAGGAGGCACTTTATTGACCGACGCTGTCAATCTAGCACTGATTGTTGAAGCTGTTATTACCTTAGCGGCAATAATAGTAGCGTTCACATTAAGGCAAAGGACATCTTTTCAAGTGGTAACAAATAGATCAAATTTTTAGATATAGGAATAAGGAAGGTGTCCAAGGACACCTTCCTTATTTAATTTGTAGAAAACTCATTGAAACATTTATTTCCAAATATTTATTGGTTTTTAAAAGCAACTTACTAGCAATAAGGTTATTCCTAATGTGAAAACCATTTTACATACAACTAATTATAAGAAAGAGAAAATGAAAATCCATTTAGTCTACTCAATTCTAAGGCTGGCAACTATTTATCAATTAAATATACGGTACAAATACTAAAATGATTCTAAAATATGTAATTGAGAAGTAATTTTTTCAAAAAGTTGTAACGAAACATGTAACCGAGGTATTAATACTAAGAACAGCAAGAGAGAGAGGGCGTTATGAAAAAGCTAGAAGAAGAATACGAAGAAATCCAACCAAAAATCTATGCGTTTTTTTATGCGAAGACAGGAAATCAGGCAACTGCCCAAGATCTTTGCCATGATACCTTTTATGAGGCGTGTAAAAACATCGCATCATTTAACGGCACTTCCACCTTATCGACTTGGATGTTTTCGATTGCAACTAACCTATTGAAGAAATATTACCGCAAAAACAAGTATCAGCTTAGCCTAATGCAAAAACTTTCTGCGGTACCAGAAACGGAAATTCACTCATTAGAAGAGCTAGCAGAAATCAAAGAGGATACGAAAAGACTTTTGCATCTTATTTCAAAGTTAGAGGATTCAGCGAGAGAAATTGTACTGCTGCGCATATACGGGGAGCTGAGTTTTGCAGATATTGGCGCATTAATCGGTAAATCTGAAAATTATGCGCGTGTAACCTTTCACCGCTTAAAATTAAGAATTCAAAAAACAATGGAGGATACTTTATGAACACTATATGTTCGGTGACGCAAGATCTACTACCTTTATATGAAGAGGAATTATTGCAACCCGATACTCAACGGTTTGTTGAGGAACATCTGCAAAGCTGCCAAGAATGCCGGCATATAGCGGAACAATCACAAATTCCACTGCCTGCGGAAGTAAAACCCGGCGGTGCTTCTAAAAAAATGATTCGGAATATAACGGTGAAATTGACAACAATACAGATTTTCTTTGTAGCAATTGCCTTTATATTGGCGATGAGCACGACCATTATGAATGATAATAGTGGCTTTATCCTGACCTATGCCATTTTGGGTACGGTCACGTATCTGTTTTATCGATCGGTACTCGTTGCCGTCCTGCTTGCGGGCGTACCGAATTTCATATGGAGTTGCCTATTATATATGACGGATTGGTTCGGCGAATATTATGCTGAAAGTTTTTCGGAAGTTCTTCAAATAGCACTGACTAACTTAATTGTCCACCTGCTGGTTACTTTTGTCGGAATCATTATCGGCTTTTGCATTCTTAAAATAAGAGAGGAAAAATGAATGATGAAAAAGAAAATAATATACGGTGTGCTTGCAATTTCATTAATTGCCATACTCGTGTTCGCTTATATGCAAATGAGCGGAAATACAATTGCCAAACACAAAGCAAAGGAGAGTCTGGAAGAATTTTTAGAACAAACGTATCCGGACATGGACTACGAAATCAAGCGGTCGGTAGGGTATGGATGGACTGATGGTACTTATGAGTTTAAAGTAGTGAAAAAAGACCCAACAGCAGTTGAAACTACCTATACGTTCTATGTCTCCGCTCTCGAACCGTATGAAGTTTATAGTGATACGATTCATGAATCCAACATAGACAAAGAAGCATCCAAAAAACTAAACGAAGAGGCAGAGCAGTATATTCTAACGCTCCTCCAAGAAAAAGTGCCGGAAGTCGGCTCAGTGGATACTGATGTGGAAGTATACAGTAAAATTGCTGAGGAATGGACGCCGCAGTTGAAAACACCGAAGCCGATTCTCATTATGCTGGAAATTGAAAAAGGCGATTTGACGAAAGAACAAATATTGCAGCAGTGCAGGACTATGCAGGAGCTGTTAAATGAAGAATCGATCGATTATTATCTGACCGAGGCAGGGTATCGCAGTATGGTGAACGGGGAAGAAAATTATGAGTACGTCAGCTTTACTTCGGACCAGGAATTGACAATAGATGATATAAATTAAAGACTCATATACCCGCCACTCAGTGATTTCTATAGTCTGCGCCGAACTTGTCAGCCGTAACTGACAAGTTCGGTGTGGATTGATAGGTGTTAATAGATAATTTTGACGGGGAAGATGTGAATTATTATTAGTGCAATAAATATATGTAACTTTAACAATCAGGCGCGATTCTTGAAAAAGGATTGTGCCTCCTTTTGCTATAGGACTCCATTTTGAGAAAAGTAAATATATATGTATATAACACAGTTGGGATTATGGAGAATTACGCTTATACTACCGTAGTAGTTACGTTGAAGAAGAGTGAATGAAAAATTGCCCTTCTATAAAAATGTTAGTGGAGAGAGACATATGAGGAAATTAGTGTTTCTTTCAGTAATAACATTCTTAGCATCTACCTCTGTAGTATGTAATTCAAATAATCTATCTCTAGAGAAGATAGCATTCAATAGTATCCCGAAAGAAGACAACGATCAATACAGACTTCGCCAAAAGGCTCGGTTATTGTAAACATACTACAGTATCTTTTGTTTAACGAACCAAAAACCTATGTCCATCCTGTTCTACATTTTAAGTTTTTTGCTATATTGATGTATCTTCAATATAGTATGAAAGTTAAGAAATATATTCAATAAGGAATGATTGAATGAAAACCATTTATTTTATCCTCTTAGCTGCAGTTGCTATGGTGGCTGTATTTGTTTTAACCAATAAAGAGGAGAAGAAGGTTCAGGCTATTTATGTTGCGACAAATGGAAGTGATCAAAATGTCGGTACAAAATCAAAGCCATTTCGCACACTAAAAAAAGCAGCGTCAGAAGCAAATGCGGGTACTACCGTCTTTATACGAAAAGGAGATTATCATGAAAAACTTGTCGTAAAACATAGCGGTACCAATTCAAAACCAATTATATTTAAAGCCTACAACGAGGAGAAGGTAGTTCTTAGCGGAAAGAATATAAAGGATGCTGAAGGGGATACCGCCTTAGTGACGATAAATAATAAAAATTACGTGACCATCAGTGGACTAACTATCCAGGATTTATCTACTGACCTAGAAGACGAAACAGTAATGGGGATTTATGTAACAGGCACGAGCAGCCATATTACACTAGAAAATAATAATGTGCGGCACATTGAAACCTATGCGGATGATGGGAATGCCCATGGGATCGCTATATACGGAACTGGCACAATAAAAGATATAAATATTGTAAATAATACGCTGGAGGATTTAAAACTCGGGTTAAGTGAATCTCTTGTTTTAAATGGAAATATTGATGGTTTTAAAGTGGAGAATAATATTGTTCGCCGGAGTGATAATATCGGGATTGATCTGATAGGTTATGAAGGCACTTCTAATGATAAAAAAGTGGACTATGTGCGAAATGGCATAGTAAAAAATAATATAGTTTATGAAATATCCTCTTACGGTAATCCAGCCTATGGGGAGGATTATTCTGCTGGCGGAATTTATGTAGATGGTGGAAAGAATATAACCATTGAAAAGAATACTGTTTATAAAAGTGATATTGGAATTGAAGCAACCTCGGAGCATGCTAAAAAATACGCCGATAATATTAAGATAATAAATAATACTATTTATGAAAATTTTTATACCGGGATATCGATTGGTGGGTATGATGAAGAGCGGGGAGGTACAATCAATTCTACTATCTCTCAAAATATTCTTTATCGAAACGACACAAAAGGGCTGGATGGGGGACAGCTATTATTACAATATGATACAAAAAATAATGTAATTGAAAGAAATATTGTAACTGCTGGGCCATCACGGATTTTCATCTCCAACTATTTTGCAACCAATCAAAAAAATAAGCTACAAAAGAATATATTCCATAAGGAAAAAGGAGAAACCGGTATTTGGATATGGAAAGGGGAGGAATATATATCGTTTCCCGAATTTCTAAAAGCCTCAAAAAGTGATGAGAAATCACGTTATATAGATCCAAAATATCAAAATGCCAATAAATATGATTTTAGGCTGAAAAAAGATTCGCCCGCTAAAAAAATTGTCTTCTAATTTTGTATTTTAATGTTCTAGTTCTTTCGATTTTCCTTAATATTTATAATACATTGCACTCGCATTGCTCTTATTTGTAGTGTGAAGGCCTTTTCCCCAACTCTTTATATATTTCTGATTTAAAGTTCTACAATATATTAATGAATAGGAGCGGAAGTATGGAAAGTTTCAATCAAATCTTATGTGAGAAAAGGTCATATTCTAGAGAGTTTCATTCACACCAACATGAATACGGGCAATTCCTTTTTCCATTACAAGGTTCCTTAGAGATAATAACACCGTGGCAAGAGATAGAACTTGACTTAGATTACTGTTTTTATCTTCCACCGCGGTTTGAACATACCTTTCGTGCACTAGACAGGAATGAGTTCTTAATCTTAGATATTCCATTGCAGTTTTTGCCGGATGATACAAGTAGTATGTATACTCCGATGGATAAAAAATGGGCTTCAATCCGTTATTTGCTTATGGAGGAGTCAAAGAATAAAGAGGGTACTTCCGCTTTAATAGATTTAACTAGATATATAACTAATCAATTTCAAATAACTAATTCTCCCTCAATCGATTATATTCATAAACATTTTAGAGAGCCAATTAAATTAGAAACTTTAGCTAAAATAGAGCATTACCATCCAGTATATTGCTCAGTATGGTTTAAGAGGAAAACTGGAAAAAGTCCCAAAGATTATATAGCCGGAATCCGTTTGCAAGAGGCTAAAAACCTACTGAATTCAACAGTATGGTCTATGACTAGGATTAGTGAGGAGTTAGGTTTTGTAAATTCTTCCTCGTTTACACGATGGTTTGTTAAATTTGAGGGGTTATCCCCGCAAAAGTATAGATTCCTTAATAAAGGATAAATGGGATATTAAATTTGGTAAAGAAATTAGTTGGAAAGTTCCTTACTATAAGTTTACATATCCTTTTTTAAACGTAAGCAAAATGAAAGGAGCTATTTCTCCTTTTTTGAACATTACTTTGCAATAATACTCTCGGTTTTAATATGCTCTTCCGAATATATGAGACATGACTAAAGCCAGGTTCATAAAATTTTAAAAAGGTGGTTATCGGTTTGGCAGAAATAGAAGATTTCACAAAACTAGATATTCGAGTTGGCACAATTATCAAGGCAAGTCCTTTTCCCGAAGCTAGAAAACCAGCTATAAAACTAGAAATCGACTTTGGGGAAATTGGCATTAAACAGTCTTCAGCACAAATTACCAAAAGATATAAACCAGAACAACTTATTGGAAGACAGGTGGTGGCAGTAGTAAACTTCCCTCATAGACGTATCGCAGGCTTTAAGTCTGAGGTATTAGTAATAGGGGGTGTCCCAGAAGAAGGTGACGTAGTACTTTTAAAGCCAGATGCACCTGTTAAAAATGGAACACCTATAGCATAGAAATTTAAGAGACAACACTCTATAACAACCTTAAGAGTGGCTGGCCCTTAAAGCTCGCCTTCATTCTACTTTAGTTCTTCCATTAATATTTTTGCTCCTTTAGAAAGTAAGAAAAGATTCTTACTGTTATATTTATCATTAGCCAAAAGCGGCAGGTTCGTTTATTTCAAACGTGAAGTAGAAGGTTTTGAGAGGGATTTTAATCTCGTATTGGAAGGCTCTGCTAAGGAACTGTTGCAGCAGATTCTCTCTTGGCATTATCAAAGGTAATGGAAAAGCTAAAGGAGGTGTTAACAGAAATGTCCCTATGAAATAAAAGCACATAAAAAGCGCTGCCAGCATACGCCAGCAGCGCTTACTATTATTTATCTTTCAAATGCAGTTTGCGTTCCAGCAATTTTTGGCGGTATTTATAAATACCATAAATTACTAACAGCACAACAATGATGATGACGAACGGCTGTAAATAGTCCTTAAATAATTCTCCGGCTTGTTTCCAGTTCTCTCCAAGTTTGATTCCGAGATATACATAAAGCGCTGTAATCGGCAGCATCGCCGCAAAGGTATAGGCGGAGAATTTCCAAACCGACATTTTCATCATCCCGCAAGGAACGGAAATAGCTGTCCGCACAATCGGCATAAAGCGTGCAAAGAAGGCAACACCTGCCCCGTATTTGGCAAAGAATACATCCGCTGCATTCAGCTGCTTTTCATTTACTAAAAAGTACTTCCCGTATTTCACAGCAAGAGGTCGTCCACCGAAACGGCCAAGCATATACAATGTAAGCGGCCCAATCGTTCCACCGATTGTCCCGGCAAGTACCATTAGATAGTAATTGTATTCCCCTTGTGAAATCCAATAGCCTGCCAGCGGAAGCACAGCTTCAGCAGGGATAAATTCAAAACAAAGAGCAAGGGCAACCCCGAAATAGCCTAATCCTTTAAAAAACTCAATCATTGGCATAATGATTGCATCTAACAAATTGAATCAACTCCAAAACAATATATTCATAATATCGACGTGTTTCTGTCCTAAAGGTTCATCATACCATGTCTTTTTTTGCTTGAATAGTCTTGTATCGGTCCTCTAGCTTATCAAAACGTTCTCTCTCAAAATCTTTCTGTCCCCGCAGAAATTTTTCCTTCAAATTAAAGTAGCAAATTTCAAAGTATTCATCATCATGATGCCCTGAAAATGGCTCATGAATGATGTTGTTTGGATCGATATCAGAAAAATAGCATTTCATTTTATCAATTGTCCGAATATTGATGTTTCTGGCACGCATTTCCTGTAAAATAGAGCTTGTATAAACAAAAAGATGTTCTTTTGGGTATTCATAGATGTAATTGATTAAAATATGCCGATCTTCTTTTGCAAAAATACTATTCAGCTCCCGCCACTGGGCTAAAAGCTGGGATTTCGGAAGAAGATCGATCATTTCATGATGCCATAAGCGCATGGTTACCCTCCATAGAAAGGAATTATATGAAAAAGAAATGGTCATTCTTAATAATTGTAATGGTTTTGATGTTTGTGATAAAGGGATTTAGCTCGACAACAATGATAGAAAACAGCGCAACATGGATTTGGAACCCTTATTTACTGGACAGTAAGGGGGAGGAGTATATCGCCTTCATGCAGGAGCAGGGGGTAAAAAAGGTATTTGTACAAGTCGATGTGGAAGTGCCGAATGAAATATATCGTACTTTTTTTGAAAAGGTACGTGCCGCTGATATTGCTGTGTATGCATTGGATGGAGGAAGAGGCTGGGGAGAGAACAGGCAGCCTGCTGAAGTATTTATGGAGTGGGTCGAACAGCTCCAGCAGGAAGAGCCCCTTCTGGCTGGCATTCATATTGATGTAGAGCCCTATTTGCTTGAGCAGTGGACTACAGACCGCCAGCAAGTCATACAAAATTACTTTGATATAGTAAGCATACTCCGGCAATTTACAACCGGGCAAAATCTTGCTTTCGAGGTAGACATACCATTTTGGTTTGATACGATTCCATACGAAAATGCCTATGGTAAAGGGCTTGTAAGTGAATGGATTATTGACACGGCAGACGTCGTAACACTGATGGCCTATCGTAATCAGGCAGAAGGTGAAAATGGAATAATCGGGCTTGTGGAAACAGAGCTGTCCTATGCGCAGGAAAAGGGCAAGAAAGTAGCCGTAGGTGTTGAAACACTCTCCTCGGATGAAGGCACCTATATAAGTTTTGCCGGGATGTCCAAGTACGAGCTGAAGAATGAAACAGATAAAGTAACGGCTGCCTATAGACAAAACCCTGCATTCAGCGGAATTGCTGTCCATTATATAGATCCATGGATGGATATGAAATGAGAGCAGGGACCTTTCTCAAAACTGGTCGATGATTTTATCTCCGGCTAAGCAAAAAAGCGAAGGCAGAACTGGTACAGCCAGCTCTGTCTTCGCTTTTTAAGCAATCGGCTGCAAAAGCTTTGCCTGTAACAGCCGATTTCGAATGATAACCCCGGTCCACGCAGCAATCGCAGCTTTAATAATACCGACTACGACAAACGGCGCAATACCCGATAGAAGGGCTCCTGTCCATGTTAGATCTGCTACGGCCTTCAGCCATAAAGCACCAAATACTAATGTCACAATCATACCGATCAAATTAGCGACAAGGGCATGTGTGAATGTAAGATTTGTTTTTTCTAGGTAGTAGCCAATGGCAAGAGCGCAGGGAATAAACCCGACAATATAGCCGCCTGTTGGACCTACAATGACGGATAGACCACCGGAAAAACCTTGGAATACCGGGAGTCCGATTGCTCCGAGCATAATGTAAAGCAGCACGGAATATGTCCCGTATCTTAAGCCTAAAATAGTTACGACTAAACCGATAGCCAGAGTTTGTCCTGTAATCGGAACAAGGGGAAGCGGGATGCTGACCTGTGCCAAAACGGCAATGATGGCGGCACATAGTGCTGTTAAAACTAAAGGGAAAACCGAACTTTTCATATGACACCTCTTTATGTTAACTGTTTTAGTTGGTTGGTTAACGTAATGGTAAAATAGTCAGTAAAGTTTGTCAATATAAAATCTTTTTCTTGTTTTCCCGCTTTTTATTTTTGCGGCTTCCCTCTCTAATGTTGACGCTGTACAGTAAGTTATGAAAAAAAATGCTAGCATCAAAGTAGGCAGAAAATATCTACTATTGCGAAACGCCCGTAGCAGTGTTAGGATATCTATTATCTTGAAATAATACATGTACCTGCTGGCAGGCAGGTAAGATAACGCGTTGAAAGCTGTGGATGACACTACAGCAGGAGCATTTTCTGGAGAGAGCGCATTAAGCGTCGCCGAAGGGTTCACTATCTCAGGCAAAAGGACAGAAGGGTAATAAAGCAAGCTATTTTTTAGCTGATAAACTTACATGTTAGCGAAAATTGACGAATTTATGTCATTATCATTTATCTACTTTAACATGAAAAAGTTTTTTGTTATTCTTACGTTTAATGAGACTAGTGCTATTTGCCGCTAGTCTCTTTTGTTTTTTCAGGAATGATAGATGAAGTGATTCGAAATCATTATATTAAGTAACAGAAATTACCTGTACATATCTTTCCTTTAAAATCCGTAAGTGAGTTCGCGAAATGTGTTGTTTCAAGAGAAATGCTGTCGTGGCATTATAGCATGGATCAGTAATTGAGGAGGGGAGCTAGTCTTCCTATCTTCTTGATCTGCAGCTAGAGGCCAGCTCAGAAAATCTAGTCATCATAGAGTGATTCTTGGAGGCATTATCATGGAACTAAAGCGAGAATTGAAAAACCGCCACGTACAGCTGATTGCAATCGGCGGTACGATTGGTACAGGACTGTTTTTAGGTTCGGGGAAGGCAATTGCCCTGGCAGGTCCAAGTATTATTTTGGCTTATTTGATTGTTGGGGGCGCATTGTTTTTCGTCATGCGTGCACTCGGTGAACTATTATTATCCAATACAAGCTATACATCCTTTACTGACTTTGCAGCGGAATATATCGGTCCATGGGCAGGATATGTAACAGGCTGGACATATTGGTTCTGCTGGATTATGACAGCGATGGCCGATATTATTGCAGTAGGTATTTATGCACAGTACTGGTTCGATGTGCCCCAATGGGTACCGGCACTAGTATGTCTGCTCATTTTACTTGCATTAAACTTATTGACAGTAAAATTATTCGGAGAATTGGAGTTTTGGTTTTCCCTTATAAAAATTGTGACAATTATAGCGCTTATTGCGGTAGGGGCGTTTATGATTGTTATGGGTGTCCAAACGGATGCAGGACAGGTAAGTGTATCTAATTTATGGACACACGGCGGCTTGTTTCCGAATGGGGTCGGCGGCTTCCTGCTGGCGTTCCAAATGGTCGTATTTGCCTTTGTCGGTGTGGAGCTTGTCGGGGTGACGGCTGCTGAGACGGCAGACCCGAAAAACAATATTCCATCTGCCATCAATAAAATTCCGGTTCGCATTTTATTGTTTTATGTAGGTGCATTATTAGTCATCCTGTCGATCAATCCATGGAATACAATGGATGCAACGAGCAGTCCATTTGTACAGGTGTTTACGATGGCGGGCATTTCGATTGCTGCAGGTATTATTAATTTCGTTGTAATGACATCTGCTGCTTCCTCTGGTAATTCCGGCATGTTCTCGACAAGCCGGATGCTGTATAATCTCGGAAGCAACGAACAGGCAAGCGCAAAATTTGCCAAGGTGAATAAGCAAGGTGTTCCACAAAATGGGCTGATTGTATCAACGATTGTTGTATCAGTAGGTGCGTTATTAAGCAAGCTGATGCCAGAGAATGCATTCAGCCTCGTGACCACAATCAGTGCGATCTGCTTTATCTGGGTATGGAGCATTATTCTCATTTCGCATATCATCTACAAGCGCAAAAACCGTGCCCTGCATGAGGCATCTACGTTCAAGGCGCCATTTACGCCGTTCATCAATTACGTAGTGCTCGCATTCTTTGTGCTGCTACTTGGCATTATGCTGTTTGCAGAAGCGACACGTACAGCACTGCTGCTGACACCAGTATGGTTTATATTACTATTTCTTTTATATCGGGTACGTGCAAAAACAAACGCTTAAAATCCCTATTCTACTGCGGGCCACTCTTTCTATTGAGTGGTCCGCAGTTTTTGATAATGCAGCATTCTGCTACACCATAGAAGATTTTACCTTCTCGGGAATCATGACTACTTCTGTTTTTAAATCAACCGGTCTGAATGTTTTATCGATACACTCTTCCCAATAGGCAAGGTGCTGTTTGTCAATCCAATGAGTGGATTCCTCAACTTCGATTCCGCCTGTACCTTTAACAGAATACCAATAGAGATATTCATCTCCGTTCAACACCTCACGGAAAATCGTTTCTATATACATTTTCTCCCCTTCAAGAGTGATGAGTACGTCCGACATATTGTTATTTAAAAATTGCAGCCATTCATCTACCTTTGCCGATTTTCCAGATTTTACTTTATATCTTGTGCATTCTACATTCATGTTCCACACTTCCTTTTCGGTAATAAATCCCGATGAATTATATTTCATAAACAAAGATAACATTTGTCTGTTTAAATGTAAATTTTTTGATTTTATGTTTATAAATATAAAGTTCGGGAATATAAGAAGGAGTTCTTGGCAGATATTTTGAATTCCTTCGTAATGAGGCTTCAAGTGGACGAGCAAACCAATTCATGCTATAATTATCTCGAATTAAAGATAAATGAAATTGAAATAACAAGAGGTGAGCGTATGGAACAGCGTAACCAGGCTTTGCATGCGATTACGGTCTTACTTCGTGCATCCCGTTCGTTGGAAGATTTATTGAAGAAGGATGTAGCAGAATATGGACTGAATGCAACAGAGTTTGCCGTTCTGGAGCTTTTATATCATAAAGGCGAGCAGCCGATTCAAGTCATCGGCAAAAAAATATTAGTAGCAAGCAGCAGTATTACGTATGTGATCGATAAATTGGAGCAAAAAGGCTTTGTAAAACGGCGCGGATGTCCGACAGACCGCCGTGTCATTTATGCGGTGATTACAGAAAAGGGCCAGGCGCTAATGGAAGAAATTTTCCCGGAGCATGAAAGAAAAATGGAAGAGCTTTTTTCTATTCTTTCCCCCGAAGAGCTGACGCAAACAATCGAGAACGTTAAAATAATTGGGGTAGAGGCATCAAAATGGCAGGGGGAATAGAAAAATTCCTGCAATGCATTACCTCTGAATGATGAGGTGATGGCTGGCTTTTTACTGGCCGCGCAGCTACTTGTAAATTAGAAATCATAAAAAAGTATCAGCTATCGCTGATGCTTTTTTTGTTCCTGCTCTAGGCGAATATTGTTTTATATAAAAAAGTGGGAAGCCGGGTTAGTAAGGTTTGATATTTTTTTCTAACCAGGCTTATAACTATCGTATTTCGATAACAAAGGTGTAGGAAATTGTGCCATTCGGCCAGTCTGCTGCAACTTCATAAATATACTTTCCGTTATCCGAAGGAAGGACTATTTGATTATCCTCTAGCTTGATTTCTTTTTCTCTTCCATTTTCATTCCATAAATAAACCTTTATAGCTGGATCTTCTTCAATTTTTATTTCAATTTTTTGATTTGAATTTGTATGAATGGCTTCTATATACTTTGACGATTGATAGGGAGATGCGTGATCTGTTTGAACGATTTCAGTACCTAAACCATCCCTTCTTTCCCATCTATAAGCTCCTGCTTTTATCGGATATGCCATCCCATCCATCATAATTTGTCCTAGCATAGCTGGCGGAAAAAGTTGATCTATGTCTCTAGGTTCTTTCTCTGCATAATCGGAACAACCGATTGTAAAAAATATAGAGAATACTGCTACCATTATAAAAAAGTAATTTACCCTCAAACTATCCCTCCTTCATTGATTTGACGGGAGAGACTGCTTTAAGTTACCCCCTTTTTCTTTCCCGTTTTTTATCTAAAAATGAAAAGCAAAATGAAAGCGTTTTAAAAACCCTCTTGAAACCTTTTTGAATTTTAAGTATTCTGAAAATACCAACTGGTTAGTATCGAGGAGCGCAACTGCTATTTTTTCATATCTACAATATGAGAAAGAGAAAGTCTATCTTCTTCATCTTCGTCATGCTTTTGTGCAACCTATCATATTGTATATGCAGACGGATTCCCATTGTGTAATATACGTGCACTGTGAGAAGCCAAGGAAGGAGTAATGCAAAAGCGTGTCTTCCAAACGAAAAAGGCGTTAGTTGTTCGGTATTTGGTGTATGACGAAAAGCAGTAGAAGGAAGTGTAACTTCATGCATTTCCTACTAACAGGGGGGAGAAACTATGAAAGTCGAAAAAGTTTGGTATAAGCAATACCCTAGCTCCATTTCACCAGACATTGAATTTCCTGTTAAAACGATGCCGGAAATTTTACAGGAAACGGTGGAAAAAATCCCGGATCATATTGCCATCAAGTTTTACACAAAAGAAATTCGTTATAAGGAGCTGTGGTCGTTCAGCTCTATGTTTGCTGCATCACTCCAGCAGACAGGCATTCAAAAAGGGGACAGGGTCGCCATTATGCTGCCGAATTGTCCTCAATACATCATTTCCTATTACGGGATTTTAAAGGCAGGGGCGATTGTCACTCAGGTTAATCCAATGTATCTCGAAAAAGAACTACTCTATATTTTAAATGATTCTGCAGCTAAAACGATTGTAGTATACGAACCGCTTTATCCCCGTATTAAGGCCATTGCAGATAAAACAGTGCTGGAAAAGATTGTTGTTGTCAGCTTTGAACCGGAAAAGTCTACACTGCAGGACGAGGATGAATTGTTTGAGCAATTTATCGGGAACGGCATTGGACGGGCCATTCTCCCGGTGGAAATCGATCCGCTCGAAGATGTGGCCGTGCTGCAATATACAGGAGGGACGACTGGTGTGTCAAAGGGGGCCATGCTGACGCACCGGAATATTTCCGTCAACGCGCAGCAATCCCATATCTTTTTTGAAAATGAGCATCCTTTTGGAGTGGACAGATGCTTGACGGTTATTCCGCTATTCCATGTATTTGGCATGACCTCCTGTATGAACCTATCTATTCTGAACGGGGCGACAATTATATTACTGCCGAAATTTGATTTGCAGGAAGTCCTCCAGACAATTAAAGAAGAGCAGCCAACGACATTCCCGGGAGTGCCGACAATGTATATTGCACTTGTCAATCATCCAAATGCGCAAGATTACGGGATTGATAGTATTAAAACATGTAATAGTGGAAGTGCGCCGATCCCTGTACAGACGCTGCATGAATTCGAAAAGAGGACAGGAGCGAAAATTCTGGAAGGCTTCGGATTGTCCGAGGCAGCACCTGTTACTCACTGCAACCCTCCATTTGGAGAGCGGAAGCCGGGAAGTGTAGGAATTGGCGTACCGGGAACGGACTATAAAATTGTCGACCTGTCTACAGGTTTGGAGGAAATGCCCGCAGGTGAGCTGGGTGAGCTTATTATACGGGGCCCTCAAATTATGAAGGGCTACTGGAATATGCCTGAGGAGACTGAGAATACGATCCGCAATGGCTGGCTGTATACAGGGGATATCGCAAAAGTGGATGAGGACGGCTATCTCTATATTGTCGACCGGAAAAAAGACATGATTATTGCAAGCGGCTACAATGTATATCCGCGTGACATTGAAGAACTACTGTATGAGCATCCGGCTGTTCAAGAGGCGGTAGTTATCGGAATTCCGGACGAGTACCGAGGAGAGACCATTAAAGCATTGATCGTAAAAAAGGCAGACCAAACCGTAACTGAGCAGGACATCATTGATTGGTCACGCGAGCGGATCGCTGCTTACAAGGTGCCCAAATACTTGGAATTCCGTACAGAATTGCCAAAAACGATTGTAGGGAAAATTTTGCGCAGGGCACTGCGGGAGGAAAACGCGAGTGACCAGCCAAGGTCATGAACATATAAAGGACATCATTGCCCGCCACAGCATAAAGCTGTTCGAGCAAAAGGGCTTCAGTGAAACGTCCATACAGGATATTACGAATGCAGCCGGTGTAACGAAGGGGACATTTTATTGCTACTATGCCAGCAAGGGAAACCTCCTGCTGGATATTCTTTTACAGTATATTTGTGATTTGCTGGAAAAACAGAAGGCGATTATGCAGACGGTAAAGGGGTTCCGCCGGCAGCTTAGTGAAATCGTTGCTCTTATCGTTTACGATATGAAGTCCCGTAAAGCACACGGCCAGGTATATCTCCGGGAAATGCACAATTTGTCATTGGAGCACACTGAAAAGATCAATAAGAAGCGGGAAGAATTCCGGTTGAACGTCACACAGGTTATTGCAAAAGGTATACAGGCAGGGGAGTTTGACGCACAGCTGGATCCCAGCATTACATGCATGGCCATTCTTGGTATAACAAACTGGAGCTATCAATGGTTTAACCAGGATGGGAAATTGTCTGTCGAAGCACTGGCAGACGAGTATATCGCTATTATTTTATATGGTATTGCAGCTGCCGGCAATTCACCAAAAAAGCGAAGCAACAAGGTGCTAAATGAAGGAGGAATTCTAATGGAAACAATGCATTCAGTAAAAACAATGAAGTGTATTCAATTTACAGAGTATGGCGGGCCGGAAGTGTTGCAGTGGATTGAAATGGATGTACCGGTAGTCGGCGAGCGTGAAGTTCTCGTAGAAGTGAAAGCGATCGGTGTGAACTATGCCGATACGGCAAGACGGGAAGGGAAATATGTTGTACCGACAAAACTGCCGTTCATTCCGGGATCTGAAATCGCAGGTATAGTCGTTGCCGTAGGAAAAGAAGTCACGAGGTTTTCCCCTGGCATGCGCGTTGTCTCCATGATCGAGTCAGGCGCATATGCAGAGTATGCAAGCGTCCACGAAATGGCGCTGTCTGAGGTGCCGGAAGGGGTCTCTTTTACAGATGCTGTTGCACTGCCGCTTCAAGGGCAGACGGCTTATCACATTTTAACAACAATGGGGCGGCTGGAAAAGGGAGAAACCGTCCTTGTGCATGCGGCTGCAGGAGGTGTCGGGGCACTTTCTGTTCAACTGGCTAAATTGTTGGGGGCAGGAAAAATCATTGCTACTGCCAGCTCAGAGGAAAAGCTTGCACACGCAAAAGAACTAGGTGCAGATGAATTAGTGAATTATACAAAGCCTGGCTGGGAACAGCAAGTTCGTGAGCTGACAGGCGGAAAAGGGGTCGATGTAGCACTGGAGATGGTTGGGGGAGAAGTTTTCCAAAAAACATTGAAGTGCCTCGCTCCGTTTGGTCGCCTTGTCGTCTTCGGTGCAGCAAGCGGTGAGGATTCGCCGATGCTGGCAGGCCAGCTGATGCGGAGAAATCATTCTGTCATTGGGTTCTTCCTTCCTCAAATCATGGCGAAGCAGGAGCTGTACCAGCGCAGTATGAAAGAATTGCTGCATTATGTGGAAAATGGGGAACTTAAGCTGACTATTGGCGGCGTTTATCAACTGGAGGAGGCAGCAGAAGTTCACCGGCTTCTGCAGGGCAGAAAGACAATAGGCAAGCTTGTGCTTGTACCGTAGCAAATCCTAATTCAAAACAAAGGGGAAATGGATATGTCGACAACAGTCGTACAAACCAAGTATGGACAAGTAAAAGGCGAACAGGCTGGTGAGGTCTCTGTATGGAAAGGCATTCCTTATGCGAAGGCCGAGCGTTTTCAGCCTCCGCAAAAACCGGATGCCTGGGAGGGGATCTATGAGGCAGTGCAGTTTGGTGCAGCCGCCGTGCAGCCTCAAAGCGAGGTTATGGGCTTTTTAGGTGCGGCCATAAAGGAAGAAGATACAAATGAAGCATGTCATTACTTGAATATCTGGTCTCCTGCAGCGGATGAAAGAAAAAGGCCGGTCATGGTATGGATACATGGCGGTGCCTTCTTAAATGGGGCAGGATCTACTCCTTCCTATGATGGTACTTCGTTTGCCGCCAACCATGATGTAGTAGTAGTGACTATTAACTACCGGCTAGGTGTATTTGGTTTCTTGCATTTAGGCAGCATTGATGAGCAGAAGTATGCCGGTTCCGGTAATTGCGGTATTTTAGATCAAATTGCCGCACTGGAATGGGTGAAGGAAAATATTGAAGGTTTCGGCGGCGATCCGAATAATATTACGATTTTTGGAGAATCTGCCGGCGCGATGAGTGTGGGTATTTTGCTGACGCTCCCAAATGCAAAGCCGCTGTTCCAAAAAGCGATTTTACAAAGCGGCGCTGGTCGTAACGTTTTAAGTGCGGTCGTTGCCGGACAGGTGTGCAAAGGAATTTTAGCTAATCTTGAAATCGGTACAGACGATTTGGTAAAACTTCAGGAGTTATCTGCGGCGGAACTGCTTGAGGCTTCTAAACATGTCCCACCTATGATGCTAGGGCCGGTTGTGGATGGGGTCGTCATCCATGAGCCTCCGGAAGCAGCGCTAGGAAAGGGTGTATGCAGAGATATCACCGTTTTGATTGGGACAAACAAAGATGAATACAATCTTTATTCCATCCTCGATACATCGTTAGATCAGCTGGATGACGAAGGAATCGAACAGCGGCTGGAGCATGCGCTGCCTGGGAAATGGCCGCATATTGCGCCGCACCTGCAAAATCGGCCATTGAATCGTGAGCTTATTGAGCAGATGATGACATTTGATATCTTTACAGCCCCTGCAATTTATTTGGCGGAGGAGCAGGCAAAACATGGCGGAGAGGTGTGGATGTACCGGTTCGATTGGGAGACGCCTATCTTGAACGGCAGTCTAAAATCCTGTCACGCCCTTGAAATTCCCTTTGTATGGAACACCGCCGGAAGAGGAGCAGAATCTTTATTAGGAAGTGCTCCGAATCAGGAGCTGTCAGACCGTATGCACAAAGCGTGGGCTGCATTTGCCAAATACGGCGATCCGAACATCGAAGAATTACCGGCATGGCCTGCGTATCAAGAAAAAAATAGGGCAACGATGCTATTTAACCAAGATTGCAAGATAGTAAATGATCCACAGCGTGAGCTTCGCCTACTATGGTCTGCCGGTGAAGTAAGCACCCAATAGCAATAAGAATACGAAAGGGGCCGTCAATACGACCATTTGGATAAAAAGACGGCCTCCTTTTTAAAAAAGGAAACAAGTAGTCTGTAACAGCTGGTGCTCTTTATTAAATGACTGGTTAGTATTAAAAAGGTGAGGATGTGAACTGATGGAGCTATCTTATTTTGATCTGACGGGACGTACAGCGCTTGTTACAGGGGGAGGAACCGGTCTTGGGAGGGATATTGCCGATGTGCTGGCCCAATACGGAGCCAATATTGCGGTTTGTTCCCGAAAGCTGGAACCTTGCCGCCGAACGGCAGCAGAAATCGAAACCCGGTATGGCGTAGAGGCAAGAGGCTATGAATGTGACGTGAGTTCAGAAGAGCAGGTAGAAAAGACAGTGAAGCAAGTACTGGAGGATTTTGAACGGGTCGATATTTTAGTAAACAACAGCGGAGCGACATGGGGAGAAAAAGTAGAGGATATGCCGCTGGAAGCATGGGAGAAGGTAATTGGTGTAAATGTGACGGGCACATTTTTAATGACAAAGGCAATTGGCAGACAGATGATCGATCATGGCTACGGGAAAATTATTAATATTGGCTCGATTGCGGGTTTAAGAGCGGAGCCAGGCAAAGTACTGAATGCCATTGGTTACAGCACAAGTAAGGCAGCAGTACATCATTTCACCCGTGACCTTGCACGAAAATGGGCTGAGCACGGTATTACGGTCAATGCGATAGCCCCCGGTTTTTTCGAAACAAAAATGACAAGCCATGTAATCGAACAAAACCGTGACTACCTTGCCCAAAGCAATCCAATGGGTAAAATCGGGGACCCGGATTCGTTGAAGGGAAGGGAGCTGCTCTGTTTCTAGCAAGCCGTGCGAGCGATTTTATTACAGGCCAGGTCATAGCTGTGGATGGCGGCAGTTCTTTATAACAAGAAAATCACGCTAAATAAGAAAGATCACTAATGAAAATGGGGTGTCTATATGCATTTACGATTGACCGAAGAGCAAAAATTAGTACAGCAAACAATCCGCAAGTTTGTGAAGGAAGAACTTATGCCGCTGGAAAATGAAGTGCTGAAAAACGAACGGGAGGGTAAGCCAAGCCTTTCGAAAGAAAAGGTTCAGGAGCTAAGGCAAAAGGCAAAGGAATTTGGCTTCTGGGGTATCAATACACCGGAGGAATACGGCGGTGCCAATTTAGGGCAAATGATGCTCGCCATTGTGCTGATGGAGCTTTCAAAAACCTTTGTGCCATTTTCATTCGGGGGTTCGGCAGATAATATCCTCTATTACGGCAATGAGGAGCAAAAGAAAAAATACTTACTCCCGACAATCAACGGGGAGAAAAAATCATGCTTTGCAATGACTGAGCCAAATGCAGGCTCTGATACGCGCAATATTAAAATGACAGCGGTAAAAGACGGCGAGGAGTGGGTCCTGAACGGAGAAAAAACCTTCATTACCGGCGGGAACGAAGCAGATTTTGTGATGGCTATCGCGGTGACGGACAAAGAGCTTCATGACAAGACAGGCACACAAGGTGTTACATGCTTCATCGTTGACCGGGACATGGGCTGGAAGTCTGAATATATCGATACGATGGGAGAATGGGGGCCGGCAAGCCTCATTTTCGATAATGTCCGTGTACCGGAGGAGAATATTTTAGGGGAGCTTCATAAAGGATATAATCTGGGACTGGAATGGATCGGCTTTGCGAGATGGGTTGTCGGTGCCCAAGCTGTTGGAATGGCAGAACGCCTGCTGCAGATGGCCATCGACTATGCCAAAGAAAGAGAAACATTCGGCAGACCCATTGCTGACCGCCAGGCAATTCAGTGGATGATTGCCGACTCTGCTGTAGAAATTGAAGCGGCCAAGTGGCTTGTCCTGAATGCGACCTTTACGCTTGATCAGGGCGAGGATAACCGCCATCTTGCATCCATCGCTAAATTATACGGCGCTAATATGGGCAACCGTGTTGTGGACCGTGTACTGCAGATTCACGGTGGGATGGGCTATACGCGTGAGCTGCCGATTGAACGCTGGTACCGGGAGGCAAGGCTGTGGCGAATCTATGACGGGACAGATGAAATTCAGCGTATGATTATTTCAAGGAATCTATTAAAAGGACATGTCAAGGTAGGACAGTTTATTTGATTGGGAGGAAATAGAAATGACAGCAGGCAAAAGATTTGAAGGAAAAACGGCATTTGTTACAGGGGGAAGCCGAGGCATTGGCAAGGCAATCGCCGAGCAGTTCGCAATGGAAGGAGCGAATGTCGCGATTATTGACGTAAATGAGGAGGCACTGAATGAAGCGGCTGCACAATTTACCGAAGTAGGCTATTCAGCCTATACGAAAACGGCGAGCGTAACGAATCGTGAAGAGGTCGAGCAGGCGATGAAAGAAGTATATGAAAAATTCGGCTCCATTGATATTTTAGTAAACAATGCAGGCGTCATCCGCGATAATATGCTGTTTAAAATGACAGATGAGGACTGGCTGACAGTGATGGATGTACATCTGAAGGGGGCGTTCTATGCATCACGCGCGGCACAGGTGTATATGACACAGCAGAAATACGGCCGCATTATTAATCTGTCCTCTACATCAGCACTTGGCAACCGCGGCCAGGCAAACTATGCAACAGCAAAGGCGGGCCTGCAAGGATTTACGAAGACACTCGCTATCGAGCTTGGTAAATACGGCATTACGGTAAACGCCGTGGCACCGGGATTCATCGAAACAGATATGACAAAGGCGACAGCAGAGAGAATGGGCATAACATTCGAACAAATGAAAGATGCAATGGTCAGCACGATTCCAGTCGGACGCAGCGGAAAGCCTGAGGATATCGCCAACGCTGTTCTATTCTTCGCGGATGAGCAGTCATCATTTGTCAGCGGTCAAGTACTGTATGTGGCGGGCGGACCGAAAAACTAATCGTAAAGGAGTGCTGTTCATGTTTAAAGAGCTGATTGGCAAACGTTCTGCTCCGTCGAAAAATGTGATAGAAAGAGGTGCGGTGAAGAAGTTTGCAGAAGCAATCAATGACCCTGCCCCGATTTATATTGATGAAAAGGCAGGAAAAGCATCACGGTATGGGCGTAATATTGCCCCGCCGACGTTTCCGATTACCCTTGAGTACGGAGCGATTGAGGAGCTGGTGCTGCCCACAAAAGGGCTCATACACGGGGAGCAGAAGTTCCATTATAAGCGGCCTCTTTTTGTAGGAGAAGAAGTATACGGTGTGACGGAAATCAAAAATTACTATGAGCGGACAGGCTCTTTCGGGAAGATGGGCTTTCTTGTTATTGAACGCCAAGGAACAGATGCACAAGGAGAGCTGATCTTTACAGAAGAGCAAATCATTATCATTAATGAAGCTGCAAGAAAGGGGATGCCGGTATGACAGCAATGACAGAGATAAAAGTCGGAGAGTCATTAGAACAGATGCAGATGCCCCCGGTCACACGGCTGGATTTAATCAAATATGCTGGAGCATCGGGGGATTTCAATCCGATTCATACAATTGACGAGGAAGCGACAAATGCCGGACTGCCGGGCATTATCGCACATGGCATGTGGACGATGGGCAACCTGGCAAAGCTGTTCACCCCTTATGTGGAGGATGGGTTTATCGAGGATTATGCAATTCGTTTCCGAAACATGGTATTTATCGATGATGTCCTGACATTACAGGCAGTCCTTTACAAGGAAGAAGAAAACAAAAGGGAATTCAAGGTAGCAGTTGTTAACCAGAAGGGCCAGGAAGTGGTAAACGGGACTGTTGTATTCCGTATGTACGAGGTGGGAATGGCCGGGTAAGCAGCATACAAAAATGATCTGAAGGGGGCTGAAGGAATGAAGACTATTCCAGATGTAGACGTATATGTTCGCTTTTGTGAAACAGATGCAGGGGGACATGTCAGTAATACGAGCTATTTCTGCTATTTAGAAGAAGCGCGTACGAAATTCTTCACAGACATTCATTTCGGCTTTGAGCAGGCAAACGAGGAACGCAGCTTCATTTTAGCGAGAACGGAATGTGATTTCATCGCTCAGGCATATGCAGCGCAAACATTAACAGTTAAAAGCTGGATAGAACATATCGGAACGAAAAGCTTCACTCTTCTTCATGAAATCTATGAAAAGAAGACGGATACTTTACTTGCAAGAGGACGGGCGGTTGTTGTGTGCTTCAATTTCATCGAGCAGCGGTCGGTTGGCATTTTCCCGGAGCTGCGCCGCACACTGCGAGAATATATTGACACAGGCTCTGCGCAGGAAGTATAACATTTTTTTCAGCGGGCGAAAAAGCTTTATTGTAAGGGTTTGCTTACAGTAAAGCTTTTTTACGTGTAGTGCTATAATAATAAAAAAGGACGTTGTACATAGAAAGCGTAGTCTGTTGGAGGTGCATGATGGAAAATAAAGCGAGAGTCATCCTGCATATTGATATGAATAGTTTTTATGCTTCTGTGGAACAGGTGCATGACCCGTCGCTTAAAGGGAAACCGCTCGCCATCGCTGGTAACCCGAAGGAAAGACGCGGCATTATTGTCACGTGCAGCTATGAGGCGAGAGCATACGGCATCTATACGACAATGCTCATCCCGGAGGCAAAAAAGCTATGTCCCGAGCTTATCATTATTCCGCCGAACTTCGACCGCTACCGGGCAGCATCTCATGCATTTTTTTCCTTGCTGAAGGAATATAGTGAGATTCTTGAACCCGTGTCGATTGATGAGGGATATCTTGACATTACAGAGCTCTCGAAAACTCGCCATGCGATGGAAGTTGTGAAGGAAATCCAGGAACGGATCTACAACGAGCTGTCACTGCCATGCTCGATCGGTGTTGCCCCGAACAAGTTTCTTGCCAAAACAGCGAGCGATATGAAAAAGCCGATGGGTATTACCGTACTGAGAAAACGGGACGTACCGGAGCTGCTTTGGCCGCTTGATGTCATTACGATGCATGGTGTCGGAAAAAAGACGGCAGAAAAGCTGAACAGTATCGGGATTTTTACCATCGAACAGCTGGCAAAGGCGGAGAGCCATTTGTTGAAAACGACTTTCGGCATTAACGGGGAAAGGATGAAGCAGAAGGCAAATGGTAACGACCAGCGCTTGGTAGACCCGGAATCCATTTACGATACGAAAAGCGTCGGCAATTCAACGACACTGCCTTATGATGTGACCGAACCTAAGGAGATAGAGGATGTTCTCTATACCCTTTCAGAAAAAGTTAGTAACCGCCTGAAGGGAAAAGGGCTGGTCGGGACAACAATTAGCACGCAGATCAGATACAACGACTGGAAAAACCAAACGAACAGCCGGACAATCAATAACGGCACAGATGAAACAGGGAAAATTTTTGATATTGCCAGAGACCTCGTAATGGAACATTGGAAGGAAAAGCCCGTACGTCTGCTTGGGGTAACAGTCGGCAATGTTATCGACAAGACAGACCGCACCGAGCAGCTGTCCATCTTTAGTTTCGAACAGCATCTGAAGGACGAGCCGATCGTCAATGTCATGAGCCAGCTGGAACGTAAATTCGGTGAAGGCATTATCCAGCGCGGGGTAAAAGGAAAAAGACCGGGGAAATACCAGGCCAACACAAGCTTCAGCAAGGACTTTCTGGATGATTTTAAATAAGGGAAAAGCAGCCTTCCATCCGGTCAAACGATGGGAGGCTGCTGGTTATCTGCTGTTTTTAAGAAGGGAATAAACATACGTATCATACGCAATGTCATTTTGGACCATATAGTCCCGTAGTACACCTTCTCTTTCGAATCCCAGCTTTTTCAAAAGCAGATTGGAGGCATCATTTTCCGTAAAGACGACGGCACCGATGCGGGAAAGGCTAAGCTCATGAAAACCATATTGAAGAATGCCTTTTACAGCTTCTGATATATACCCTTTCCGCCAGTGGTCAGGATGGATTTCATAGCCGATTTCTGCCCGCTTATGTTTAGGGGAAAGAGCATGGAACCCGACAGTGCCGATGAGCCCTTCCGTTCCTTTCCTTTCGATTCCCCAGCGGATTCCCTTGTTTTCTTTGTAGTTTGAAGAGAAGAGTTGAATCAATGCTTCCGCCTCTGCCATATCTGTAAATGCTTCCTGGCCATAATGCTTTAGTAATTCCTCATTTGAAAAGCAGCTAAAGATGGCCTCTTTATCATGCTGTGTGATTTCCCGTAAAATCAGTCTTTCCGTTTCAAGTATAGGAAACATCCGCTTTCCTCCTCTTTATTTTCAATAATTCCAAAATACCATATTATAAGCGTTATTTGTTGGAAGATTTATAATATAGTAGAAAAATAAATAATATACACTGATTTATAACGTTATTTATTGTATTCTTTTTGTTGCTTCTCACGTAACGTGAGATTCTATAATGGACATATCAACGAAAAAGAAGGGGATCAACTATGTATGCAATCGGTGCATTTTTAAAAAAGACAGGTGTTACAATCAGGACGCTCCGCTACTATGACGAGAAGAACCTGCTGAAGGCTTCCTACGTATCGGAAAGCGGGCGCAGGTATTATAAGGATGAAGATATCATTACGCTGCAGAAAATTATGACATTAAAATTCCTTGGTTACTCGCTGGAGGACATCGAGACATTCATCGATGAGAATGATTGGAATCTTCACACATCGCTTTTGTACCAGAAAGAACAGCTGGAGAGAAAGAAAGAGCAGATTGAACAGACCATCCGTACACTCGATTATGCAGTTAAGCTATCAGAAGATGGGGAAGCGGTCGAGTCCGATGTCTTTCTCGCGCTCATTCAAAACCTGCGGATGGAAAATGAACAGAAGGACTGGCTGAAGAATGTGCTGCCCGAGGATATCGTCGAAGAGCTGTATGACTATAATCCGGAGGAAATAGCAGAGGTTAACCGCAAGTTTATAAAGATTACGAGGCAGCTGAAGCAGGCGTTTCAGAACAAGGCAACGGATAAAGAGCTGGAAGGCATCTTACTGCAGTTCATCGATATGGTCCCGCCAGGTTTGATGGAGAAGGTGGTGGAAGCAACACGAGGGACTGATATCCAGCTCGATGAAGTCCTTTTTCCATCGCCATTCACTCCGGAGGAAGATGCCTGGATTGACGAAGTCGTTAAACGGCTGAATCTGATGTCAACTGAAGTAGAAGGGAGCAGAGAAAATGGAGAAGCCTAAATTTCAGCCAGGGAAATTATTCCGCTTAATAAAGGAGGCGCATCCTCCGAAAGGAAGAATTGGTTTTGCCTTTTTCATCGGTATATTAGAAACTGTTGCGGGACTGCTTGTACCGCTCGTGACGATGCAGATGATTAACGGCTTTTCAGAGGGGGGCCTTTCCTACAAACTAATAGCAGTTGCCGCACTGGCGCTTTTTGGGCAGGCAGTGCTCTCTGGATTCGCCTTCTATCTCATGACATCTATTGGAGAGGGAATTGTTGCTTCAATCCGCACCCGTATTTGGGGGCATGTACTGAAACTGCGAATGCCGTATTTTGATGAACATGAATCCGGGGAGACGATGAGCCGGATCACACAGGATACAAATGTCGTGAAGGAATTGATCACCCAGCATCTAATTAGCTTTGTGACAGGTCTATTATCGATTATCGGCTCTGTCGTCATCCTATTCGTTATTGACTGGAAGATGACATTGCTTATGCTGATTGCTGTACCGCTGACAGTCTTAACAATGCTGCCGTTAGGAAGCAAAATGCATGCAGTGGCACTGGCAAACCAGGATGAGCTGGCACGTTTTACAGGCAGTATGGGTCGTGTGCTGGGGAATATCCGGATGGTAAAGGCATATCAGGCTGAGAACATGGAAATAGAAAAAGGCAAAGGCCAGATTCGGCAGCTGTATCGCTACGGGTTGAAGGAAGCAAAAATTATGGCGATTCTTTCACCGATTATGACCTTCGTCATGATGATTGTACTGATTTTACTATTCGGCTATGGCGGTGCACAGGTGGCAACAGGCGGAATTTCTGCCGGAGCACTTGTGGCGATCATGATTTACCTTATCCAGATTATCGTACCGTTTACACAGATGGCAACGTTTTTCACTGCCTTCCAAAAGGCACTTGGTGCGACTGAACGCCTGCATGAGCTGCTCGCTTTACCTATTGAAAAAAGCGGGAAACAACCGCTTGCATCTACAGAGCAGGATATCGTGTTTGAAGGCGTCCGCTTCCAATACGGTGAAAAGCCGGTGTTACAGGATTTATCCGTCCTGCTGCCGAAGGGAAGAACGACTGCCTTGGTTGGGGCAAGCGGCGGCGGGAAGACGACATTGTTTTCCGTACTGGAACGGTTTTATGATATAACAGAAGGCACAGTCCGTTTCGGCGGGCAGCCGATTGATGAAATAGAGCTTACCGAGTGGCGTTCTTTATTCGGCTACGTTTCCCAGGAAAGTCCGATTATGAACGGCACAGTCAGGGACAATATAGCGTATGGCAAAGAGCATTGTACAGATGAGGAAGTAATCGAGGCGCTGAAGCAGGCAAATGCGTGGTCATTCGTCGAGCGTTTCGAGCAAAAGCTTGATGAACAGGTTGGGGAAGGTGGCATGAAGCTGTCAGGCGGCCAAAGACAGCGTCTGGCGATAGCACGTGCCATTCTGCGAAATCCGAAAATCCTCCTTCTTGATGAAGCAACATCAAACCTCGACAATGAATCCGAACATGCGGTTCAGGAGGCACTGACACGGCTGATGAAAGATCGAACGACTATCCTGATCGCCCATCGTCTGTCGACAATCAAGCACGCCGACCAAATCCTCGTATTGGAAAACGGCCGGATCACAGGCAGCGGTACCCATGAAGAACTGATGGCTGACCACGCGTATTATCAAAAGCTGCAGCAGCTTTCAGAAGGGCATCATGGGGAGAATGACTCTATGATGCAAACATAATAAAAATAGATATTGGAGAAGGCAGCATTAATCGGGAATACGTGCTGCCTTCTTTTTTAATTTTACTAAAAAGCTCAGATGCCGGATAACGATGGCATTCTCTTTTTTTCATATTTTCCTGGTATCACTCTGCCTCCATTATGGCTGAGCTTCTCCATAGGTCTTATTGGACATTATAAGAAATAGGATATACAGCATTAGGGCAAGTCCTGTGACAGGCAGGTGGAAGTACCAGATTCCCCCAAATAGCAGCAATTTCGTTATTGGATAGCTTATTACTAAAGTGAGTATGCCCCCTACTATATAAATTAGGGATAGTGGTGATTGGAAGAACTTAAGAAACATTTTATAAAGCAAGAAGCCGCCAATCGCACTGATAAAAACCGCTAAAATAAACATATAGAAAATAGTTATATACATGGTGAAAACCCGCTCCTTTTATTTGGTATAATAGATCTTATAAGAGTATTTTTAACTATTTGGTACCCCTTCTTTGTTTGCGAGTTATGGTTCCAAAGGAAAAGGAGATTCTAGATGATTCAATTCAAAAATGATTTTCTTACAGTGTTCGAAAGCTCCTTATATAAAACTACCACAGCCGTTGTCGAAACGAGCGATGCGATTATTATGACGGATCCTAACTGGCTGCCTGTAGAAATCGAGACAATTAAACGATACATAGATCAACATTTAGGAAATAGACAGCTTTATATTATTTATACACATAGCGATTTTGACCATATTATCGGCGCGGGAGCCTTTCCGGACGCAGCTGTCATCGCTTCTGAGAAGCTTGCTGATCAACCACATAAAAAGGAAATCATGCAGAAGATTAAAAGCTTTGATGAACGATATTATATAACCCGGAATTATACACCCGAGTATCCTTCAGTGGATGTTGCTGTTTCACATGATGGACAGACATTGGAGCTGGAATCAATAACGTTAACATTTTATTTAGCACCCGGTCATACAGCTGACGGCATTTTCACTGTAATTGAGCCACACGGCATATTTCTTTCCGGAGACTATTTGTCAGATGTAGAGTTTCCATTCATTTTCAGCGGCTATGACGACTATGTAGAAACGGTAAAGAAAACAAAATATATTTGGCAGAACCATTCCATCAAAATTCATATTCCTGGGCACGGTACTGCTACAGATAATCAGCACGAAATAGAAAAGAGAATCAATGAATCAGACTATTATCTAACGGAGCTTCCTCGTGACGAAGGAGCTTTAGAAAAGTATTTAAGTGAGACTTACTGGCATTATGAAAGCATGAAAAGCATCCACGCAGACAATAAGAAGATGGCTCAGGCAGCAATGAAATAAAGGAGTTTCAAAAATGGACGGGGAGAAGGGGAGAAAGAAATGCTTGTGAAATCAAATGAAGAACTGCTGACTATGCTGGATAGTTTATTGCGGGAGCCGCAGGATTTTTGGAATGAGTTCTATCAAAATCAGTCAAAGCCAGTTCCTTTTTTCGTCAACAAGCCTGACGAAAATATAGTCAGCTACTTTAAAAATAAACAAATCCAGGCAGGTAACGTGCTGGAGCTGGGCTGCGGAGCGGGAAGAAATGCTATTTATCTTGCCAAACAGGGCTGTTCGGTTGTCGGCGTGGACCTGTCGGAAAAGGCATTGGAATGGGCAAAGCAGCGTACGCAAGGAACAAATCTATCTATTGAATGGATTTGTGCCAATATTTTTGAATTGGATTTACCGGAAAACAGCTTTGATTTTATATATGATTCAGGGTGTTTCCATCATATTGCCCCTCATCGCCGAAGTACCTATCTGAAATTGATCCAAAAATTAGTGAAGCCTAATGGCTATTTTGCCTTATGCTCATTTGAAAGAGGGGGTCCATATGGCGGCTCAGCGATATCGGATGAAGAAGTATATAAAAAACGAAGTTTAGACGGCGGCCTGGGCTATACAAAAGAAACCTTACAGGACATTTTTCAGGCGTGGAAGGCAATTGAGGTACGGAATATGAAGGCGATGTCCGCGGAAGATGACTATTTTGGCCTGGATGGTTTTTTAGTCGGATTGTTTCAAAAGACAGAAAATAATTTGGTATAATCAGTAAGATAGCATGAACTCACAAAAGGAGCGTAAGTATTGAAAAAACCTCTTATTCTTTCAATTGTTCGTTAGGGGACGAATGCCAAAGTCAGTGATCGTAAGTGAGCACCTACTCGTGGAAGGTGGAGCAGTCCGTCTTACAGTGGTTGATACAGTAGACAAAATCAATCGAGGTTCGGAACAGGGGATGAAAGAGGCCTCTGTGAAGCAGGAACGAGAAGTAATCGCCTTGTAGAGCGGGGCGGTGAATCGGTCAATCCTTAGGAAAGCCTGATACTGCGGATGCAGAAAAACAAAACGGAACCCTTTCTCCATAGATGAAACTACATCTTGGAGGAAGAACAATTGAGCAGAACAACAGAAAATACAGCATTTCAATGTGAAAACTGCGGCGCAGCCGTAACACCTTTAAATAATGGGAGCTTCCGCAACCACTGTCCGGAATGTCTCTATTCAAAGCATCTCGATATTTCCCCGGGTGACCGGGCAAACAGCTGCCATGGGTTGATGAAGCCGGTGGCAATCGATTATTCATCTAAAAAAGGATATCAACTGATTCACGAATGCACGATCTGTCATCAAATCAGCCGCAATAAGGTAGCTGTGGACTGTATGCAGGAAGACCAGTTTATCCGATTTATGCAAACGAATTAGTAAGTCTATCATGCTATTATGCAGGCCTGCCGTAAACACTTGGCAAGCCTGTATTTTGTTATTCAATGATTAACAGCAATCCTATCTGGAAAACTGTGTGATATTCCTGTTCAATCGCAAAAGTAGAACCCCTGCCTGAATTTCAGGCTTCATTCAAGCTCATAATAGAGCTCTTCCTGCTGGGTATCATCGAACCATTTCATCCCTTTAGCTGTCATCCCGATTTTAGAAAGAACCTTGCTTGAGGACGGATTATTAGGATCGACAGATGCCTTGATTTTCTTAATATCCGACTTGCGGTCTTTCAAATCCTTTACACATGCGGATGCTGCCTCTGTTGCATACCCCTTGCCCCAATAGTTTGGATGTAAATGATAGATTAGTTCAGCCTCATTTTCATTATCAGATGGATTAAACCCGCATACACCGATAATACGCGAGTTTTCTTTCAGTAAAACAGTATAGACCGAGTATCCTTTTTCCTCATATAACCGCTGGTAGGATTCAATTGAACGGCTGATTTTCTCCGTTGTACTCGGCCCTCCTGAATATTGCATCACCTGCGTATCACCCCAAATAAGAGTGATGTCCTCTAAATCCTCTGCTTGCATAGTACGAAGGGTAAGCTGCTTCGTTTCAAAGAAATATGGCATAAAAGAACCTCCCTTCCTACATAATTTTTATCTCAACGCTACATTTTAAGTACCGTAACTACCTCACGTAACCTTTATATACGAGAGAAGAGAAAGCCGGGTTTCAAAAAAGTGGAACTTTTAGAAACTTATAATATTAATTATGTAAAAATATTGAATATTTTATATAGTTTATACTAAATGATGTAAATTTACAGTATGCTAGAAAGAGAGAAGAAAGGAGAGAGAAAAATGAAGAAAAAATGGTTACCATTCGTTTTTTCTGCTGCACTTTTAGCAATGCCGATGTCTGCCTTTGCAAATGAATCGGCGCCAGCTGTAGTGGAAACGAAACAATCACGTGTGACAGTCGCCGCCTTTTTAGAGCAGGCTGTTACAGAGCTTACGTATCAGCATGGCTCGGATTATATGAGAGAGGAAGTTCTGGAAAAGTGGCTGGGCGGCTACAATTTTGAGGATGAAACTGCACCGGTTTCACAAGGAGAAGCCGCGCTGATTCTTATAAAAGCACTTGGTCTTGAGCAAGGGGAACAAACACCGGCTGATTATAAAAAATCAGCAGCTCAACTTGGATTCTTTGAGGGCGTGTCAAGCATAGCACCAATCACAGAAACGGAAATGCAGAAGCTTTTCGCGAATGTGGAAAAGTATCAAAATAAAGCTATTGATGATAAAGGGGTACCTGAAATCTCGGTTGAAGATTTCATGAAAAATCCAGGAGATGTTGGTTATCAGTTATCACCGGACGGCAACTATATTTCCTATGCTTCCGCATGGGAAAATCGATTGAATGTCTTTGTGAAAGCTATGGGGAATGAGAGTGCGCCAACACGTGTAACAAGCACGAAAGACAGAGATATTGCAGGATTCTTCTGGAAGGATGACAGCATCCTTTACTTGAAGGATAACGGAGGAGACGAGAACTACCATATCTATTCTTCTTCTTTTAATGGTGCGGAAGAAAAGGATCTGACACCGTATGAGGGAGTAGCGGTGCTTCCGCTCGATAACCTGAAAAATGTGAAGGATGAAATTCTTGTTACGATGAACAAGGAAGATGCCACGGTTTTCGATGTGTATAAGTTAAACATTAAAACAGGAGAAACACATCTTGTTGCGAAAAACCCAGGCTCTATCCAAAGCTGGATTTCCGACAGTAACGGTGAAATTCGAATGGCTGTTGAATCAGACGGCTATGAAGGAAATGTGCTATATCGCGAAACGGAAAAAGATGAGTTCAAGCCGTTTATTACAATCGAAGCGGGTGATACGGTATCACCGATTGCCTTCTCCCAGGACAATCAGTTTATTTATGCTTTGTCTGACAAGGGACGGGATAAAATTCAACTAGTAAAATACGATTTAGACGGTAAAGAAGAAGTTATTTTATCGAATCCAAACGTTGATATTTCCAACGCTTTGTACAGTTCTTCAAAAGATAAACTTTTGTACAGCGCGTATATTACGGATAAAGTACATTATGAGTTTTTTGACGATGAGTTTGAAGCAGTCTTTAACAAGATGAAGGACAAGCTCGGTGTGGATGAAAGCGAATTAGGCATTAATGATTATAATAAGGAAATGACAAAGTTCATCGTGAGTGTAGGAAGCGATACAGTGTTCGGTAAATACTACTATTATGATTCCGAAACAGATACGGTGACACAATTGGCAGAGTTAAGCCCATGGCTGGACGAGGCCAATATGGCGCAAATGCATTCTATTTCTTATAAGAGTAGAGATGGCTTGACGATTCATGGCTATTTGACACTTCCAAAAAATAAAAAAGCAGAAAACCTGCCGATGGTCGTCATCCCGCATGGCGGTCCATGGGCACGTGATGTGTGGGGCTTCAATCCAGAAGTACAGCTATTGGCAAACCGCGGCTATGCGGTTTTACAAATGAACTTCAGATCCTCCACGGGCTATGGAAAAGAGTTTGTGGATGCGGGGAACAAACAATGGGGTCTGAAAATTCAGGATGATATTACGGACGGCGTGCAATGGGCAATCGACCAGGGCATTGCAAATCCTGAAAAAATCGGGATTTACGGTGCATCGTTCGGCGGCTATGCAACACTTGCCGGTATTACATTTACACCTGATTTATATGCAGCAGCGGTGGATTATGTAGGTGTATCCAATATCTTTACGTTGCTGGACACAGTTCCGCCTTACTGGGAAACAATGCTGAATATGTTCCATGTAAGAGTTGGCCATCCGGAAAAGGACAAGGAGCTGCTGAAATCTGTATCGCCGGTATTCCATGCTGATAAAATCAAAACACCTTTATTTGTTGCTCAAGGTGCAAATGACCCGCGTGTTAATAAACAAGAATCAGACCAGATTGTTGAAGCACTGAAAAAACGTGGGGTTGACGTAGAATATATGGTAAAAGAAAATGAAGGACATGGCTTTATGAATGAGGAAAATAAAATTGAGTTTTATAATGCCATGACGGAGTTTCTTGATAAACACTTAAAATAATAAGCTACGGAAAAAGCGGTCGAGGAAACTTGACCGCTTTTTTGCGTGTAAGCTGCGCCTTATATGTTGGGTAAATGCGCCTAAGTAGGATACAGTTGTTTACTTTTCTACACTGCTCGAGATAAATTTTTATGAATTGACTGCCGTTTGTCCGATAGATAAATGACGAAAGAAGGAGCTTTCTCAAAACACTATAAGTATATAAAACTGAAAATTCAGTTTTGTGTTGTGTGCAATTATCGAATAAATTACAATGAAAGATAACGTTGATCAGGAGGGGTATTGTGAAAGTTTTTGATTTGCATTCCGACTTATTTACAGACATTGCTTGGAGAAAAAGACGCGGTGAAAAGAATATTTTTGATAGAATTCATTACCCGATGCTGAAAAAAGGAGGAGTCACAGCGGTACTATGTGTATTTTGGGTGGAGCCGGCATTCCGCAACCTGCCATATGAGAGGTTCAAAGAATTATATACCTATGTAATAGAAGATTTACATGAATCAAAACATGCTTATATTCATGATCCCTTATTTCCACAAGATAATCTACCCAGCCATGAGCAGATTCATATCTATTTAGGACTTGAAGGTCTTGCTTTCATGGAGGGATGGGAAGGGGAGACGACGCTGTCAAAAATAGAAAATGCCTTCCAATCACTCACTGAAAGTAAAATAACTCACGCGATATTTGCATGGAATGAACGGAACTTTTTGGCGACGGGAACAGGAATCAGCCGTCCGCAAAAGAATGAAGGGCTCACTGATTACGGCAGAGTGGCTGTTCAGCAAGCAAATCATCAAAACTGGCTGCTTGATGTTTCCCATCTTGATGAAGCAAGCTTCTGGGACATGTATAATGTCAGTGTTCATCCTGTCATGGCCTCTCATAGCAACGCCAAGTCGCTGTGTGACCATGAACGGAATTTAAATGATCAGCAAATAAAAGCCATTGCCCAAAGAGGGGGAATTATCGGTTTGAATGCGTATGGGGGATTTGTCAGCCGGGAGAAACCGGACATTGACCGATTCATTGACCATGCTGTCTACATAGCTGATCTCGTCGGGACAGAGCATCTGGCGTTTGGATTTGATTTTTTAGATTACCTGGAACCACATAAAATAGGAACAGGAACAACGGTATATACGGAAGGTTTAGAAGATGTATCAAAAGTACCTTCTCTCCTTGAGAAAATGAGTAAAAGGGGTTTTACCGCGGCAGAATTAGAGGCAATCAGCTTCCATAATGCCGAACGTTTTATAAAAATTCATGCAGGCAATAGGGGGAATAATAGTGAGCCAGACACTTATCCAGGCAGATGACACAATCACATTATGGGGGATACTGATTGTATGGGCATCGGTTAGTATCTATTTAGAGCAGCGATACAGCTGGGCCTCCAAAATATCGGGCGCCATTATCGCTCTTATTGGAGCTATCTTTCTATCAAACACAGGCATCATTCCGACAGAGTCGCCGGTTTACGATTCCGTATGGGGAGTCATTGTCCCTCTAGCCATTCCGCTCCTTCTTTTCCATGTGAATATCAAAAAAATATGGAAAGAGAGCGGCAAGCTGCTTCTCATCTTTTTGTTAAGCTCTGTCGGCACAGTAGCTGGGACCATCATCAGCTTCTTTTTACTAAAAGACCATATTCCGTATCTTGATAAAATCGGGGCGATGATGAGTGCGTCTTACATCGGTGGAGGCGTAAATTTTGCGGCAATGGCGGCTAAATTTGAAGCGCCAGGGGAATTGGTTTCTGCTACAGTGGTAGCCGATAATTTAATGATGGCCATTTATTTTATCATCCTGATGATCATCCCGACCCTTGCTTTTTTCAGGAAACGATACAGTATCCCGCATGTACTGGAAGTAGAAAGCGGCAGTAATAACGAGAGCGGAAAAACCTTGGCAGAAAGCTTTTGGAAGAGGAAGGACATTTCCCTGAAGGACATCGCCCTTTCTGTTGGTACCGCCTTTTTGCTCGTTATTATTTCATTTAAAATAGCGGGATTCTTCGATACCCTTGTTCCTTCTGGAGAAGATGCTTCTATTTTGTTTAATTTGCTGAATGGTCTTGTCGGAGATAAATATCTTGTGCTTACAACGATGACCTTTATAGTTCTCGGACTGTTCCCGCGATATTTTGATAATATTAACGGCAGCCAGGAAATAGGTACATACTTAATTTATATCTTCTTTGTAGTAATCGGGATTCCAGCATCTATTCCTCTTATCATTAAAAATGCGCCCTTGCTGCTGTTGTTTGTATTCATTATCGTACTTATCAATATGATTGTTTCGTTACTAGCCGGAAAGCTGCTGAAGGCAAATCTTGAAGACATCCTTCTAGCCAGCAATGCTAATATCGGTGGTCCGACAACAGCCGCTGCGCTCGCTATTGCGAAAGGCTGGAAAGATCTGATCGGTCCTATATTGGTGGTGGGAACAATCGGATATATCATTGGAAATTACGTCGGCACATTATTAGGATTCTGGTTTTCGACTATGGTATAAGTAAACCCTCATGGATATCCGCAGAGGAGGATATTCTTCTACTGCTGCACGATAACAGGAGAGATTTAAGCGGTTTTTTCTTACTCTATTATGGGATGTCTGTAGAAAAATGCTCTTGCGCGAGTTATAATAGGTCAAAGGGGAGTGGGAATATGAATCAACCAAAAATGAATCCAGCTGTTCTGCGGCTGCTTGTTATTTTTCCAAATGTATTAAGCTATATTTTGCTGTTTGGTGTCATTGTCTACGTTTTAACAAATTATAGTGCGCTGCAGGCGGCAGGGGCATTGACGTTTTGGATTGGGCTGCCGATTTTATTGGCGCCGATGGCAATGTATACTACCTATTCAATCGTAAAGCGTATTAAGGCAGGGGTACTTTAATAGCGGTATAAATAGGAATAGACCTATAAAAGCAGAGACGCCCGGGAAACTGAAGCTTTCCAGGCGGCTCTGCTTTTATTGATAAATATATTCGTAAAAGAGGTAAGCGAGATAATCTTCTGTTACCTCTTTATACGCTGCGTAGAAGTGATTTGTCTGATCGCTTTTCGATACTCCCGCTATTTCATCTGCATACTTCTCGCGTTCAATCTCCCATTTTGCATGATTTTCCCGGAGGACAGCAATTTCCTTTGCATCTAATGTGTCCTCAATTTCAGCGAGCATTCCCATCATAGAATGGTCCAGTAGCTCTTTTGTTTTTTGATTGCGCTCGTCATCTGTAAGAGAAGCATCAAAATCGATATCAATGACCTGCTCGATCGGCTTGATAATATACGTATTGTATATCTTTCGCTGATGATCTGATAGTTTCCCCTCATCAATTTCTGTGAGTCGATATGCAAATAGGTGGCCGTATTTTACCCGCACCTCTTCCGTAGCCGCTGCATCTGTCTCTGACTCCTCATCCATCGCGCCCCTTACGACTCCCATCAGGAAATAGCCTGTTTTTTTGCTGATGACGAATTGTATACGCGGATCCTCTTGATCGTGGAAGATATAGGCGTCCTCGATTCTTGTGGAAACAGCATCGAATGGACCTTCCTTGAGGAATACCGCTTCATATCCGTGTTCTGCTAAAAAGGTTTCCGCCTCCTCCTTTGAAAGGGAGAGAGCTTTGTCCTCCTTTTGATAGTCACTCATGATAAACCGGTCATGTTGTTTAATAAAACGTACTGTTTGCTTCACAGCAGGCCCTTCCTCCGTACTTGCAGGAATAATATGCTCGATTTCAAAGGAGTCAGGTTTATTTTCCGTTACATGCACGCCGAATGTATGAACTGGCAGTTGAGGAAATTCGGGTTCCTGTGTTTTTTGAAAAGCCTTGTTAAACATTTCATCTGTCATGAAAGTTACGAGGCGTTCACGTTTTTCCTCTATTGGCGCCTCGGCTCCGATATCTTCGTATGCCATCCAAACTTCCTTTATGACATCCATTGCAATTTCTTCTGCTTTGTCAATGGAAATTGTGCCTTCACCAGCAGATGTTTTCTTCTTCGTTTCCTCCGCTCCACAAGCCGAAAGGGCGAGCAGGCAGAAGAAGAGCAGCCACTTTTTCATTATCAAACCTCCAATCGTTTGTTAGCTTAACTTAAAACACGCTTGCTATAAAGAAATGAATCAATTGTTAAATTGATGAGGCGGCGGGATACTTCGTTTGGTCCCATACATGGGTGAAGCCCATTTCAAAATCGGTTTTCATGAAGAAACGCGTTGGCTCTCCGTCATCATTAAAAGTAGGGTCAACATGACGCCATATATCGTCGATTTTCACTAAATTCCATGCATGCAAGACATCGTCATCTCCTGTTCCAGCAATATCACCGACTACATATAGTGATTCAATGCCGACTGCTTCCAGCATCATATGGAGTGCCATTGCATAAGCTTGGCATACACCTTCTCCATTTATAAAAAAACCATAAGGTGAGTGGTCTGTGAGAACGGTTTCTCCCTCCTTATATATCATATGGTCAAGGATGTATTGATGAATCCTTTCCAGTTTATCGATGTCGTTTTTTTCCTCCAGCTGAAGGGATTGAAGAATTTCCTCTATCTTAGGCTGAATAGCCGCCATTTCAATAGCATTCACCGTAAATAAATTTTCAAAAGACAGGTAAGTGGCATCCTTTATATTTTCATAGGTGAAGTCTGTCAATAGCAGAGTACCGGCAATCATACTGTTCTCATGGATAATATCGTAAAGAATGGTATCAATTTGCTCGATGGGCGCTTCTACTTCCGGTATCTTGATAAGAAACCGTTTATCAAAATCATGGAGCTGCTTAGTAAGAAGCGCCTTTAATTCTTTGATTGTATAGACTTCAAACATTTCACCGTATACTTTTCGAATGTAGTTTTCATCTTTCATTCGTTCGGAAAACGTACCCTTGTCCATTGAATAGTCAGGGATTCCCTCCGCAAAAGAGACATATTCAATCACATAGGAAGCCTTTTTTTCAACAGCCGGAGTGTTTTCTATCTGATTGGAATTCACCTGCTGATCCATTGATTCTTTGCTGCAGGCTGCTAATGTGAATAGAATCATAACTGCGAATATCATATATTTCAAAAAGATTCCCCCTTGGTAGGGATTTTATCAAAAAAAGAGAGAATATCCAAATTATTGGATATTCTCCCTTGTAGAAGGAATATGCAATTTTACCAGCCGCGTTTATACGTAGGGTTCGGTAGATCAACTTCTGTGCCGAGCTCCTTGGCCGCATGGTAAGGGAAATACGGATCGCGAAGCAGCTCGCGTCCAAGGAAAATAAGATCTGCCTGCTCCTTCTGAAGTACCTCTTCTGCCTCAGATGCTGTTGTAATAAGACCGACAGCACCTGTAGGAATACCGGCAGTGCGGACTGTTTCAGAGAACGGTACTTGGTAGAGTGGTTTTACATCGATATGTGCTGGGACAACGCCGCCTGAGGAAACGTCAATAAGATCTACATCCTGTGACTTCATCCATGCTGCATATTGAATATAGTCTTCCGGTGTGTTGCCGCCTTCTGTATATTCATGTGCGGAAATACGGACGAATAGGGGGCCATCCCAAATAGCACGGATCCCGTCAATGATTTCACGAAGAATACGATATCTGTTTTCAGGACTGCCGCCATATTCATCTTCGCGGTTGTTTGTCAGCGGCGATAAAAATTCATTAATCAGGTAACCGTGTGCTGCATGAATTTCCAGTACATCAAAACCGACATTGATTGCACGCTGCGCACTAGCTACAAATGCTTCTACGATTTCTTTGATCTGTTCCTTTGTCAGTTCAAGCGGCATTTCATACTGCTCGTTGAACCGGATAGAAGAAGGAGCATAAATCGGCCCTTCCACTGTTGCTTTACGTCCTGCATGACCAAGCTGAATTCCTGCTTTACTGTCATAAGCGTGGATTTGGTCGACAATTTGCTTTAAGCCTTCCAGCTGTTCATCACGCCAAATGCCCAAATCATTTTCGGAAATACGTCCCTCCGGCAGCACGGCTGTCGCTTCCAGAATGACAAGGCCAACCTGCCCCATAGCGCGGGAAGCGTAGTGGACAACATGAAACGGCTGGGCAAATCCAAATTCATTTGCACTGTACATGCACATCGGTGACATGACAATACGGTTTTTCAGTTCAATATTGCGTAGTTTGTATGGTTCGAATAGTTTTACCATAAAGAACCCCTCCTTAAATCAATTCCGCTCCGGCGTAAGGGCTTCCGGATGTGGCTTTACGCTTGATCCTATCACATAGGTAAGCCATTGCTGGACATTACAGCGAGTCTAGACTGGGATTCCCTTTTCAAATTGCATGCCCTGGCGAAGGCTTATATTTCTTTTACCAGGCCATTTTTACACCCGTCAAAAAGTAACTTCACCCTCCAGTCACCCATTACAAATAGAACCAGTAAATTTTTGCTGAAGGAAATCAAACCCCTTTTGCCAGTTCGCGGGAGCGCTGTTCTGCACTTTTAATACAGGCACTGATCGTTTCATTAAAATGGTGAGCCTCCAAGGCACGTATGCCGGCTTCTGTTGTACCGCCTGGACTTGTTACTTTGCGGCGAAGAGCATTCGGCTCCTCATCAATGGACTGCAGCATTGAAGCAGAGCCTGCCAATGTCTGAATCATTAACTGCCGTACTACTTCTTTAGGCAGACCGATTTCTGTACCGACTTTTTCAAATGCTTCAATTAAATAATAAATATAAGCAGGTCCACTACCGGACAGGGCAGTGACGGCATGCAGTTTATCCTCTTCTACTTCCACAACAAGACCAATAGCAGACAGCATCTGTAAATATAATTTCTTTTGCTGCGCAGACACACGCGTATTGAAGGCAATCCCGCTTGCGCTCATGCCAATTGTAGCAGAAGTGTTCGGCATGACGCGCGCAATTGGCCTTGCATAGAGGCCCTTTTCAATTGTTTTAATAGAAATACCGGCAAGAACCGATAAAATGGCTGTATGGTCACCGATATACGGTGCAATACTTTGCATGGCAGCAACAGCATCCTTCGGTTTTACGGCCAAAATGAGCAGGTCTGCATCCTCTATGTCAGCCAGCTTCTCCAGCACCTGTACCCCATATGTGTCTTTTAAATACATTAGACGAGTATAGTCGGAACGGTTGGTTACATAAATCTTGTTTGCCTGTACGCATTCTTTTTTGACCCATCCGCCAATCATTGCCTCCGCCATCGATCCGGCTCCAATAAATACGATTTTCTTCATGAAAATGCCTCCTTTATCTATAGGCTCTGCTTATATAGATGGCTAACTGGAAGATCATTTATTCCCGGTAGCCTAAGAAATCTTGACAATAAAAAAGCGCTCCCGTCCTTATAATAAGGACGAAAACGCCTGTTTCCGCGGTACCACCTTTGTTCACATTCCGTGCAACTTTACCCCTTATAACGCCGGGTTCGCGGTCATGTTGTCATGACAGCTCGGAAGTAGGTTCAATTATTGAAGCGGGTGATGTCACTTTCAGCAAACGCGACACTCTCTTTTGCACCATTCGATAATTTACTTGGCTTCGTCAAAGCTTTTATTTTGAATTATGAGAAAATTATATAAATGTAATGACGAAGTGTCAACCTAAAGCGTGACGAATAACAGAAAAAGAGGTAAAATGTGTGAATAGCCATTCATTTTTTAACATAATAAAGGGGATGTTGTAATGCAGCTACATAAAATAATCTTGCCAACACCATATGCGGTAGGGGATGTGAATGCGTTTTTATTGAAAGGAGATGCATTGACATTGTTTGATGCCGGCCCGAAAACGCAGGAAGCCTATGAAGCACTACAGTGGGGAATCCGTTCGGCAGGATATGATATGAAGGACGTGGAGCAGGTTGTCCTGACGCACCACCATCCCGATCATGCAGGCTGGGTGGATGCATTTCCTGAGGCTGAAATATTGGGCCACCAGTATGTAGATCATTGGATGCGCCAGGAACCTGATTTTCTGGAATATAGAAATAACTTCTATGTAGGGGAGCTTATAAAGCAGGGCGTACCACAAGGGTATATTGATCGTACCGTAGAAGTACGCGGAGAGCTTGAGCTGTTCGGCACACGTCCATTGACAGGTTTTCTTGCCGAAGGAGATGAAGTACCGGGCCATCCGGGGCTGTTTGTTTATGAAACACCCGGCCATGCACAAAGCCATCTTATTTTCCTTGAGGATGCTACACGTGAATGTATCGGCGGGGATTTATTATTGGAACGTGTTTCTTCCAATCCGCTCGTTGAACCGCCTGTTTCCCTTAACGGAGAACGGCCTCGTTCACTTTTACAATATAATACTTCCTTGAAGAAACTGCGGGATCTACATGTTTCAAAGCTTTATACAGGTCATGGCGGTGAAGTATTGAATGCAAGTGTGCTCGTAGAAGAGCGATTAGCTAAACAGCATGCCCGTGCGCAGAAAGTACGGGAAATGATTACAGAGCCAAAGACTGTATTTGAAGTGACAAAGGAGCTATTTGCGAAAATTTATCAAGCGCAGCTTGGACTGACGCTTTCCGAGACATTAGGACAGCTTGATTATTTAGTAGATGAGGGACTTGCTGTTGTGTCGGAAGATAACGGAGTAAATATTTATGAGAAGGTATAGGAAAAGATTATGGAAATAGTAAGCGGGGAAGCCCTGCGCCATGATCTGAGGTTGGTAGAAAGCTTTTATACACTGGCAGAAGATACATTCGGCCTGCAGTTTAAGGAATGGGCGGATGCGGGATTTTGGACATCCTCTTACCGCTGTTTTGCAGCTGTAGATAAGGGAAAAGTTGCGGCGAATGTCTCGGGCAGCTCGGTTACGCTAGTCATTGACGGAAAAGATATACATGCGGTCCAAATTGGGACGGTGAGGACACATCCTGACTACCGAGGGCGCGGGTTGTCCAGGAAGCTGATGCTTTCTCTGCTGGATTATTATAATAATGTGGATTTATTTTATTTATTTGCAAATGAGACTGTACTCGATTTTTATCCGAAGTTTGGTTTTGAAGAACGGTCCCAGGCATCCTATACGCTTGATGCGAGTCATTTGCCGATCAATACAATAACTCTGCGAAAGCTATCTATGGATAACCTTTCTGATCAGGCACTTCTATATCGCCTGGCAAAAAACAGAGCACCGATCAGTGACAGGCTGGCTGTCACGAAAAGCGAGCATTTAGTGATGTTCCATGCGCTTTATCAATTTGCTGATTATATTTATTATCATGATATGCTTGATGCAGCATTCCTGTATAAAATTGATGCCGGTGTTTTGACAATGATAGATATTATCTCACCGCAAAAACTGAATTTACTGGAGGCCATCAGCTGCTGTATGGACCGCTCAATCAAAGAGGTACAGCTATGCTTTACTCCGGATGAGCTTGGGGTGCCATGTAAAAAAACTATTGTAAAAGATGACGGAGCGCTGTTCGTATGGAGCCAATCGGGCATCGATTATCCCGATAATGTGTTGTATCCTTTTACATCGATTGCGTAGTGATGCATCTCTTCTAAACGGTTTAGGGTGATGGGCTAACGCCTTGCATTTCGTGAAGCGTGAGGGGAGCAGAAGGGAAAGTCTAATAATTTAGGTCATAACAATGCACATTGCTAAGAGAAGATAGTAGCAATGTGCATTTTTTATTGAAAGTTAAGAAAGCAACTTACTATGTGACTAAAAAGTCGTGATTTCCTCGATCTTTTCATCTGCCGGGGACTCCAGCGTAAGTGTCCAGCCGAATGGATCTTCCAGTGTACCTGTTTGAATCCCTGTTAATGTATCATAAAGCTTTTGTGTAAGAGGCCCGACCTCACCGTTATTAACAATGATTTTTTGTTCTTCCCATAAAAATTCGCCGATCGGGGAAATGACGGCAGCTGTTCCAGTACCGAATGCTTCTTGTAGTTTGCCTGCTTTATGAGCCTCTACAAGCTCATCTATGGAGATACGCCGCTCTTCTGTTGGAATTCCTTCCATGCCTAGCACTTGCAAAATAGAATCACGCGTTATACCGGGTAAAATACTGCCGTTTAAGGCCGGCGTAACAACTGTATTATCTATGACGAAGAAGATGTTCATGCTTCCAACTTCTTCAATATACTTCTGTTCTTTCCCATCCAGCCATAACGTTTGGGAATAGCCTGAAGCTGCAGCCTCCTGCTGGGCCTTTAAAGAGCTTGCATAGTTCCCGCCTGTTTTTGCTTCCCCTGTACCGCCTTTAACAGCCCGTACATATTCTTTTTCTACTAAAATCTTTACCGGATTTATTCCTTCTTTGTAATAGGAACCTACCGGCGACATGATAATGATAAATTGGTAATTTTTCGATGGAGCAACGCCTAAATATTGCTCTGTCGCGATAATAAATGGACGGATATATAAAGAAGTTCCTGGTGCTTCGGGAACCCATTCACGATCTAGGGAGACAAGCTGTTTTAGCCCTTCTAGCGCAAGCTCTTCATCGATAGGTGGAATACTCATACGGGCACTAGATTTATTGAGCCGGCTTAGATTTTTCTCCGGTCTGAAAAGTACTACATCTTTTGCTGGTGTTTTATATGCTTTCAGCCCTTCAAAGACTGTCTGACCGTAGTGGAATACCATCGATGACGGCTCCAGCGTAATCGGTTGATACGGGATGATGCGAGGATCATGCCAGCCCTGGCCTTCTGTGTAGTCCAAAACAAACATATGGTCTGTAAAAACACGGCCAAATTCCAATGTATCCGGCTCCGGCTTTTCTTTGCGTACTAGTGTCAGCTGCTGGCGTATTTCAAATTTCGTCATAATTCTCCCCCTTAAAATTAATGTACTAGTATAGTATACAATAAACTCACTATTCGCAATTGTTTAACTTTTAATCTATTAGATAAAAAGTTATTTATAAGCTGTATTTTCAGTATTCTTTCATCATATTTTTTATTTTTGAAGAAAGGATTGTCAAAAAACAACATAGCACGATAACGCTTAAAATGCCATCAACGGATCTAACACGTTATGAAAGCATAATCTACTTTTTGAGGCATATTAATAAGCTATTTTTAAAAATATAACTGAATAATGTCATACTATAAAATCAAATATATCTTATTATGTATCATTTTTCTATTGACAGAGAGATAAATGATGCATTATATTGTGTGTAATCGGTTACACAACCATCTTATTTTTTTCTTCCGTGTGTAATCGGTTACACATGGATGGAGGATGGTCTATTGGCAACGATAAAGGATGTAGCGAAACACGCTGGCGTCTCTGTAGCAACCGTGTCACGCTATTTAAATAAAAAAGGCTATGTGAGTGAAGAAGCGAAAAATAAGATTGAAGTATCAATCAAGCAGCTTGACTACCGGCCAAATGATATCGCCAGGTCATTAAGTACAAAGCGGATGCAAACAATTGGTCTGATTGTACCGGATATTACAAACCCATTCTTTCCGGAAATCGCCCGGGCCATTGAAGATACAGCCCTTTTGGAAGGCTATACAGTCGTATTATGCAACTCTGATGAACAGGTGCATAAGGAGCGGCATTATATAGAAACTTTGAAACAAAAATACGTTGCAGGCTTTATTATCGCCACTAATCAATTGGAAAGAGAGTACTATACCGGGCTGAATGTGCCGCTTGTACTGTTAGACCGGATAACGGACAGTCAAATCCCTTCCGTTTCTTCCCGGAACAAAAACGGTGCAGCACTTGGCACGGAATACCTGCTTTCATGCGGTGTAAAGGAAATTGCCTGCATCAGTGGTCCCCAGGATGTTGTACCGGCTTTTGAACGGACACAGGGCTTTTTGAAAGCAGTAGAAGGATTAGATATAAAAACCCATATAGTTGAAAGCCAATTCCACTTTAAGGAAGCGGAGAAAGCAGCGTTTGAATTACTATCGGCCCATCCGGGAATTGATGGGATTTTTGCAGGCAGTGATATCATTGCGATCGGTGTTCAAAGGGCTGTTCACCGGCTTGGACTTTCTGTGCCGAATGATATACAGATCGTCGGGTATGACGGTATTTCGTTAGGTGAAATGGTTACGCCAAGCTTAACGACGGTCGATCAAAATATTTATCAGCTTGGTGAAACGGCGGTAAAGATGCTGCTGAACATTATTAAAGGAAAAAGTGTCGATAATGAACACGTAATAATAGACCCAAGCTTGATTGTACGTGATTCAACAAAGGAGAAATCAAAATGATTACAGTAATTGGCAGTATTAATATGGATATCGTCTGCCAGACGGATGTGTTCCCAAAACAGGGGGAAACAGTGCTCGGCAATCTTTTTGAAACAGTTCCCGGAGGCAAGGGAGCCAACCAGGCAGTAGCTGCTACACGTCTTGGCAGCAAGGTGAAAATGGTTGGGGCAGTCGGCCAGGATAGTTTCGGCCCGGCACTCATTGAAATATTAACAAACGAAAATATGGATGTTTCCTCTGTCCAGGTGGCGCCGACCAGCACGGGCATTGCCAATATTTTATTATTCGAACAGGATAACCGGATCATCGTTGTACCTGGAGCGAATACCTATGTAACACCTCAGCTTGTAGATAAGAATGAACAGGCGATAAAAACATCGAACCTGGTCGTCATGCAGCTGGAGATTCCGGTAGAAACAATAGAGCATACATTGAAGCTATGTAAAAAGCACGGTGTACCTGTTCTGTTGAACCCTGCACCTGCACGTAATTTTAAGCCGGAATGGATGGAAGATATCACCTATCTGACACCGAATGAAACAGAATGTGAGCTTATTTTTCATGAGCAGATCGAAACTTCCCTGCAAGCCTATCCAAATAAACTGATTGTGACGCTTGGAGATGAGGGAGCCATGTATCATGATGGTGAAAAAATTGTGAAAGTAGCAGGTTTCCGAACGACTGCTGTTGATACAACCGGTGCGGGAGATACATTTAATGGTGCATTCGCCCATAAAATCTGCGAGGGGGCAGAGGTAAAAGAAGCTGTTCAATTTGCTAACGCTGCTGCTTCCCTTTCAGTAGAAAAATTCGGAGCACAAGGCGGTATGCCGGCAAGTGAGCCGGCTGAAGAAAGAATGAGGGAGGCGCAATCGTGAAAAAGCAGGGCATATTGAACCGTGAGCTGGCAGGTATTTTTGCCAAACTCGGCCATACAGATCAAATCGTTATTGCGGATTGCGGACTGCCGATTCCAGATGGTGTGGCATGTATCGATCTTTCCTACAAACTGGGGGAACCGCCGTTTTTAACAATATTGGAAACAGTGCTGGAAGACTTAGTAGTGGAAAAGGGAATTGCCGCTGAGGAAATCGGACCGAACAATCCTGTAATTTATAAAAAACTAACAAGACATTTACCGGATATTGAAATGGTCAGCCATGAACAATTTAAGGAGCTGACGGCCAATGCAAAGGTCATTATCCGGACAGGTGAGACAACGCCATATGCCAATGTCATCCTGCAAAGCGGTGTCATTTTTTAAAAGAGGAGGTGGACAACTATGATCGAAATGTCTGGTATTTCAAAAGCATTCAGTGGAAATGTCGTATTGGATAATGTCGAGTTTGAACTGAGCGACGGGGAAATTCATGCCCTTATGGGAGAAAACGGCGCAGGGAAATCAACGCTGATGAAAATTTTGAGCGGCATCTATGAAAAGGATGCGGGTGTAGTGAAGGTAGACGGCAAACAGGTGGAGTTCAAGACAACGAAAGATTCAGAAGAAATGGGCATCGCCGTAATCCATCAGGAGCTGAATATTTTGCCTGACTTGACAGTAGCGGAAAATCTCTTTTTAGGAAAAGAAAAAACATATGGTCTTTTCGGTATTCTGCGTAAAAAGGAAATGCAGGAGGAGGCAAAGGCGCTCCTTGCCAAACTCGGACTGGATATTGACCCTCGTACGCGTGCAGGGGATTTATCAGTCGGCAAGCAGCAGATCATAGAAATTGCCAAGGCGATTGCCTGCAATGCGAAGTACATCATTATGGATGAACCGACTGCTGCTTTGACAGACCGGGAAATTGAAACGCTGTTTAAGACGGTACGAGAGCTGAAGGCAAAAGGGATTTCATTTGTGTATATTTCCCACCGGATGGAGGAAATCTTTGCAATTTGTGACCGCATCACAATTTTACGAGACGGAACATACGTAGGTGTCCGTGAAATACCGAAAACAACATTTGATGAAATTGTCGCCATGATGGTAGGACGCGAGCTCGGCGAACGCTTCCCCTCACGCAAGGCAGTAATCGGTGAGGTCAAGCTGCAGGTAAATAACCTTTCCTCTAAAAATGCGTTTGAAAATGTCTCGTTTATGGTGCGGAAAGGGGAAATCCTCGGAGTTGCGGGTCTTATGGGGGCAGGGCGTACGGAAGTAGCCCAGGCATTGTTTGGCTACCGTAAAACGACAGCTGGTGAAATTCACATTGATGGGAAGCCGGTAAAAATCAATTCGCCCATTGATGCAATGAAACATAAAATCGGCTTTGTAACCGAAGACCGAAAAACGGAAGGGCTCGTTTTAGACTTCTCGGTTAAGGAAAACATCATGCTCGCCAATTTGGAAAAGGGCGCAAAATCAGGGGTGATCATTCCGAAGCTGGAGAATGATTTAGTCGCCAGCTATATCGAGCAGCTGCGTATCCGCACATCCAGTGCAGAGCAATCCGCAAAATCTCTGAGCGGGGGGAACCAGCAGAAGGTTGTCATCGCCAAGTGGCTCGGAACACATCCAGAGATTCTTATTTTGGATGAGCCGACACGCGGAGTGGATATCGGTGCTAAAAAAGAAATATATCAGATTATGAATAATCTAGCTGAGTCGGGTGTTTCCATCCTGATGATTTCCTCTGAATTACCGGAGATTATCGGCATGGCAGATCGCGTGATGGTGATGCATGAAGGAAGAATGACAGGCATGCTGGCCAAAAACGATATGACCCAGGAGAAGATTATGCATTATGCAACAGGAGGCGACAAAGTTGTCCAAACAGGAAACTAAAGAACTTATAACGAAGCTTGGGCCACTCATTGGTTTATTTTTATTAGTAATTGTCATTACACTGCTGAATCCGAGCTTCTTATCAGTAAATAATTTATTAAATGTACTTCGTCAAGTATCCATCAGCGCCTTAATTGCATTTGGAATGACGTTTGTTATCCTCACAGGAGGTATTGATTTATCAGTTGGTTCCACACTAGCATTAACGGGGGCCGTTGCCGCAAGCTTATTGGCTGGTGGAACTGATCCTATTATCGCTATGGGCTTAGCGCTTCTTTTAGGGCTTGTGCTCGGCGCAGTAAACGGTGTCATTATTACAAAAGGAAAGGTCGCACCGTTTATCGCGACATTGGCGACAATGACGATTTACCGCGGTCTGACACTTGTGTATACAGAAGGCCGTCCGGTTTCAGGGTTAGGAGACAGCCTAGCGTTCCAAATGTTTGGGAAAGGCTATTTCTTTGGGATTCCAGTACCGGTCATCACGATGGTTGTCACATTCGCGATTCTTTATTTCATCTTGCAAAAGACAACATTTGGACGCCGGGTTTATGCGGTCGGTGGCAATGAAGAGGCTGCCAAGTTATCAGGGATCAGCCCGGACCGGGTGAAAATTGCTGTCTATGCCATTACGGGCTTCCTTGCGGCAATGTCAGCGCTTATTTTAACATCACGTTTAAATTCTGCCCAGCCGACAGCAGGTGAATCCTATGAGCTGGATGCCATTGCAGCAGTAGTGCTTGGCGGGACAAGCTTGACAGGCGGTAAAGGCTGGATTTTCGGCACATTAGTCGGTGCGCTTATTATTGGTGTGTTGAATAACGGGATGAACTTAATCGGGGTTTCTTCATTCTTCCAACAAGTTGTGAAGGGTGTCGTAATACTACTAGCGGTTTTAATTGACCGTAAAAAAACAGCATAGGAGTGTACAATATGAAAAAGTGGACGAATCTTTTAATTGCCGTAGTTGCCGCAATCGTATTAGCAGCATGTTCAATGGATTCAGGAACTTCTTCTGACGAAGATAAGAAAGATTCAGGCTCAGACAAAAAATCCGATGTGAAAATTGGATTTTCTGTATCTACATTAAACAACCCATTCTTTGTATCATTAAGTGATGCAGCAGAAGCAAAAGCAAAAGAAGCAGGCGCGTCTATTACAGTAGTAGATGCACAGGATGATGCATCCAAACAAGCGTCTGACGTAGAAGACTTAATCCAGCAAGGCGTAGATTTAATCATCATCAATCCGGTCGATTCAGCATCTGTTGTCACAGCTGTAGAATCAGCGAATAATGCCAATATCCCCGTTATTACAGTAGACCGTTCATCTGAAGGCGGTGAAGTAGTAACACATATCGCTTCTGATAATGTAGCAGGCGGACGTCTTGCAGGGGAACACCTGCTATCACTAGTAGATGAAGGTTCAAAAATTGCTATGCTGGAAGGTGTTGCCGGTTCATCAGCAGCACGTGATCGCGGCCAAGGCTTTAAAGAAGCAGTGAAAGGTAAATTAGATATTGTAGCAAGTCAAACAGCTAACTTCAACCGTTCTGAAGGTTTGACGGTTATGGAGAATATCATGCAGGCAAATCCTGATGTCGTAGCAGTATTTGCACAAAATGATGAAATGGCATTAGGTGCATTAGAGGCTATTTCTTCATTTGACAAAAACATTATCGTAATCGGCTTTGATGCGACAGAAGATGCTGTAGCGAAAGTAAAAGCCGGCAAAATGGCGGCAACAGTAGCACAGCAGCCAGAATTAATCGGTGAAAAAGCGATAGAAGCAGCAATTGATCACTTAAATGGTAAAACGTTAGAAGCAAACATTCCAGTAGAGCTTGAGTTAGTTACAAAATAATTGTATGAATACCCGACAGGAAAAGTCGGGTATTTTCTTTTTAGTTAAAGTGTAGTAAACTCATCGGTATTAAGGGTGAAGGAGGAAGGAGATGGGTTCGACTGGCGTTTCTGTCATTGTAATCATTTTATCATTTGCCGGGCTTGGTATATTGTTTCGTTCAGGGAAGGGGTTAGGGTTACTTGGAATAGAGAATGAGGAGAAGAAACATAAAGCAGCAGTAGGGAAGTTTGCCGGTAATCTAATGTTTGCGTTGAGCGGCGCCGCATGTATGTGGCTGCTGTATTTACTAACAGATCTGAAGTGGGCATTGTATGCTGGAAGCGGCTTGTTTCTTTGTTTGACAGTTTTGAGTATGGTTTATAAGCCGGTGAGAACAAATTCACCGGAGTGAGATTTTAAAAGGTTATCTATTATGGGGTGAAAAATGTCTTTGTGTAGAGGATTTCGTCTATTAGATGGGGATTGTCTATAATGAAAGGCATTTTGTCTATTATAGAGAGAGAATTGTCTATTAATGAAAAGATTTTGTCTATCAACTTCGGTAAATTGTCTATTATGAAGAGGAAATTGTCTATTAATTTCACCATCACAGAAATGAAACACACAAAAAAGCGGCATTTCTGCCGCTTTTTTTGATTTATATATGGAGCATACCGGATTCGAACCGGTGACCCCTTCGCTGCCAGCGAAGTATTCTCCCACTGAACTAATGCCCCTAATCAGACAAACAAATTATAGCATATTCTACTACCTCTTGGCAATATCACTTCAATATTAGTCTGAAGCCCTTTTTTGATAAGTAAGCCGATGAAACTGATGCCTATTCATGACAGCCCGGGTCAAATTTCTTTTTATAAAACTATAAAAAAATGAAGACAAAGTTACAAATGACTTTGTCTTCACTCTATACAGGATTTCCGAAAACAGGGGAACCGTGCTTCTTACATAGCTAATGCTGGTCCGAAGAATTCGTAGTGAATGCGGTCATCAGCAACGCCTAAATCTTTTAGTTGCCCGATGATTGCCTGCATGAATGGAGCAGGGCCGCAAATATAAACGTCAGAGCCTGTTGTCAGCATGCTTTCAATCTGTTCTTTTGTTACATAGCCGTCTGTATCTGAATAGATCGCCTTATAGTTATTAGCATTTGCCTGGATTTGTTCTGTGAAGGCTGCAACACGTTCATTACGTGCACATTGAATGAACGATGTGTTGCGTCCACCAGCCGCCTGCAGCATACGGTATAGCGGAGTTACACCGACACCGCCCGCGATAAACAGTACATCGTTTGAGCCTTCTTGCAATGTAAATAGGCCTGCTGGTGCTGATACTTCGATTTCTGTACCGATTTCAGCATCACTGTGAAGGTACGTAGATACACGTCCGTTTGGTGTGTTATCGTCTTCGCGTTTCACAGAAATTCGGTATTCGTTGTTTTCTGTTACATCCGTTACTGTGTACTGGCGGTTCATCAAGTATTCCTCGCCTGGGATAGAAAGGCGGATAGAAATATATTGCCCAGGTGCAACTTCGGGAAGTTTCTCGCCGTCTACTGGGGATAGGTAGAAGCTTGTAACGATATCGCTTTCTTGCTCTTTGCGCGCAATTTTGAACGGCTTGAACATGCGCCAGCCGCCAGCAGCTTCTGTTTGTTGGTATAAATCTTCTTCAACTGAAATGAAGATGTCCGCAATGACACCATAAGCCTGTGCCCATGCATCAATAATTTCAGGTGTTGCCGCGTCACCAAGTACTTCTTTAATAGCACCTAGTAAATGTTCACCGACAATTGGATAATGCTCAGGCAGAATGCCAAGGCTGCGGTGCTTGTGAGCGATCAGCATAACGGCTGGTACGATTGCCTCTAGATTGTCGATATGTACAGCCGCTGCGTATACAGTGTTTGCTAATGCATTTGCTTGACGACCTCTGCGTTGGTTTGTGTGGTTGAAGATATTTAGTAATTCTGGATGTGCTTCAAACATGTTTTTGTAAAATGTCTTAGTAATTTCCTGTCCATGTACCTCTAAAACCGGTACCGTTGATTTAATAATGTCAATTGTTTGTTGTTGTAACATAATGTCACGTCCTTTCACCACAAACTATACGCCCATGAAAAATGTAAAGCAATATGAAAAATACATCTTTAACAAAACAGACACAAAACATATATAAAAAATACATCTTTTAGTTTCAGGCAAATTTTCACCGCCCTTCAGAGCTTTGATGGTATACTCATGAAGAGAAAGTTGGTGGGAAATGTGCGCTTGACAGTATATACAGATTACTCATTGCGTGTGCTGATGTATTTGGGCGTACGAGGTCCAGGTCATTTGGCAACGATTCAGGAAATTGCAGACACGTATCAAATTTCAAAAAATCATTTAATGAAAGTCACATATGATTTAGGAAAGCATGGCTATATTGAAACAATCCGAGGCAGGGGCGGGGGAATCCGTCTGGCGATGGAGCCGGAGGACATTGTCATTGGACAGGTCGTCCGTAAAACGGAAGAGGATTTTCATCTTGTGGAATGCTTCAATCCAGAGAATAATTTATGCCGAATATCACCTGAATGCCGTCTGAAAAATGCTCTATATGAAGCGCTGCAGGCATATTTAAAAGTGCTCGATAGTTATACACTTGCAGATGTCCTTGTTTCAAAGGATACATTGTTTCAGCTGTTTGGGTTTGAGAAATGATTCAGGCGGCTGGAACCTTTTTACTGAACGATTATATGAAATAACAAGCGTCTTTCCCGATTCATGAGGAGGACGCTTGTTTTTTTGATAAGGTTCTCTTTCATCACATTCTTTCTAATTAACATTGTATACATACATTTCCTGTGGAAAGTCGCTTATACTCAATAAAAGAAACAAATGCACCAATGTTGTTGATAAAATTACATTATAGTAATTATATGGAATACTAATATGGTAATATATAATGTAGGAAAAGTAATTGAGCTAATTTAATAAAAGAAAATATTACAAAAAAGGTGATAGTAGAATTGAATAGGATTTTGTTAATATTAGGTTTGTTATTATTAGTTGCGTGTTCAAATACTGAAGTTAAATATGATGGAAATCCTTTAAAAATTGCTGTAATTGGTGATATTCCTGAATTAAATAATAAAAAAATTCATTTTGAACCTCTTTCATTAGATGAATTTGGTGTAAATACCGTACAGATTTCAACAAATTTTGATGCCGTTATGATAACGCCCGTGATATTTGAAGAAGCATCTAATGATAGATTTGTTGAGGTGTATAACAGTTCTAAAATACCCATTATCTTTTTTGATTCAGAAAAAAGGAATCTTCCTTTTACAAATGGTGGACTTACTTATGAAACAGCTCGTTGGGAGTCTTTAAATAACGGTTCTCATACGACAATGTATTTATCTGATATAGGTGCTAATAGAGAAGCTGTCTGGTATTTTTATTTAAAAGATGAAAAAGGGTTAGATACTCTTTACAAAGAGATTTTTCAAATGGTTGAAACGCTCTAAAGGCTTATTTATATATCCCAAATAAAAATTAGCGTATTCGAAATTTCTCGAACACGCTTTTAATTTTAAGATAAACAACTATCAAGTTAAACAGAGTCTTTTGTACAAAAGAGCGCTTATCCATTTCTCAGCATGCCGGCAAGTTCCTCTATTGCACTTTTATCGCTGATTTTGTAAGCGTGACCTTCCTTCTTTAAAAATCCTTTGTCGCAGAATTGCGCAAGTACATGCAGCAAATGCCGGTATGAAACCCCTAAGAAGTCACATACCGTAACATGTTTTTCCTTATAAAGGTCATTATCCGCTGTTTGCAGGATAAAGTCAGCAAGCCTGTTTTCAAGTGGAAAGGCAAGGCTCTGTGAATATTTCATAGACATATGGGTCGCCTTATCGCTTAATTGGATGGATAGGTGGCGGAGGAATTTGACGTCTGCTAATAGCTTTTCCCGCCAATTGCGAAACGGGATGGCAAAGCAAATCGTTTTTGTAGTTGTCTGGATTCCCTTTGAATAATAGCCTTCATGTAACAGCTCCATTTCCCCGATATAATCCGCCTCGTTGATAAAATTCAGCAAGGACACTTTGCCGTTCTGATGGGTAATATAAATCTTCGCTTTGCCTTCAATAAGATAGAATAAATAGTCAGGCGGCTGCCCCTCCTTAATAATCCATTCACCCCGGTCATATTCATGGACCTGAATAGATTCCTCGATATCAAAAGAGAAAAGGTGGGCAACCGGATAAGCCTGTAAATAGTGCGCTCGTTTTTTCTTTTGTAAAATTTTCATGCCTTTCCTCCGTAGAAATATGAGATTTCTCATATTATAACGTGGAGGAGCCAAATAATTAAGGGAATGTACCAAAAAAGAGACATGGACTTATTTTTAGGAAGTTCCGAACGTACATATTCCGGGGGGTTGCTATTTAATCCACAGGTAAGGCTGGAGACCGGTTTCCATCTTGTTTACTCCTCAGCAGGCAGCTTTGTATAAAATGAAAACTTATTATTTTAAGCGGAAAGTTAAGGAAATGAAAAACTTACTTGATTTTTATGAATCATCAAGAGAAAGTGGTCGTAACCCGATATATAAATATGTAGAGAAAAGGAGCTGTAAAAATGAAGATTTCCCTTAATCATAACAAGGCTATAAGCAGCCAATGGTTTGCTGTGAAGAACAAAGGACCGGAGATGGATAACTCTCATCTCAAAAAAGAAAAGGATAGCATTCAAATTAGCGGACAGGCCCGTCAATTGTTTAGCGGGATGAAGGCTGGCAACTCCATGATTGACAGTCTGATGAAACAGCGTGAGAATTTAATGGAAATGAAAAGCAATGTGAGAGAGCGGGCAATCGAGTCCGGAAAAGATATGTCCTCTATTGAGGAGGAATTAAAGACATTTGACCAGCAGATTGCAGAGTTAGACGCACAAATGGCAGAGATTCAGCAAAAAGAACGTGAAAAGGCTTTAGGCAAAAAATCAGAGGAAGAAAAACAGATGACACCTAAAACTGAAGAAGAAGCTCTGTTGACACAGGCTGTTTCTTTAGACCAAACAAAAACGATGGACCGCGTGTCAAACAGTCTGAATCGAGAAAAACGAACGCTTGAAAGCCAAATTGCCCAAGATGTAAAACGAGGCGTAAATACGGAGCACAAGAAGAATAAGGTGAGTACGATCGAAGAACGCCTTCAAAAGACGAGTGAGCAATTAAATGAAAAACTGCAGTCTCTTCAAGAACAAAAAGCAGAGGAAGCAAAAGAGTCATCTGTATTAGAAAAAAATACAAAAAAGGATAAAGAGTCAGATCATAATGAATACATAGCAGTGAAAGAGCAATAGATAAAAAAGTTTTTCAAGAGGCTGGGACATAAGTAGAATTTCCAAGAAATCAGCAGGAATTTACAATAAGAATCTGATGATTTGTGAATTGATTGAAGTGGAGGGTGAGTGCAGCTGTCGGCTACGCCTTTTGCTGCAGAGCGAAGCAATGACTCGTAAGCTATTTCAAAGCTTCCTGCGTGAACAGCACGATGCCTGAGACTACAGGCACAGGCTGTGCCCGCAAAAAAGCGTCTCCGAAACGGAAATCAATTTCTCTCCACCGAAAAAACACTATTTTTCTCAACGAGAAAAATAGTGTTTTTGAATTTTGTCAAAACCTACTTATTTTTATGCAAATAGGGGGAAGGGAAAATAGAAAATGACACAGGACTCATAAAGTACCTCCTGTAAAGGAAGAATGATAAGATTATTTAAAGATTCGACTCTTAAATATGAGATATCTCACATTATTCTAAAAAACTTCGTGCTATGATGCTATAGAACTGGAGGTAAGATAAATGAATATACACCGCTGGATGAGTCAGCATTTCTTTATATTTTTCCTGACATGGGGGATTTTCCTTCCTTATTGGTCAGGCTGGTTGATTGATGAAAAGGGGCTTACCGTATCGGATGTAAGCTTTATGATGAGTGCCGGACTGGCAGCACGGGGAATCACGACCCTGTTTATTTTCCCTTATTTGCTGCGGGTTTGGAGCAGTAAACGATTGATCAATGCATTTGGGATTGCCACATTTTTATCATTGCTATTGTACATTCCATCGCAGTCTTTTCCCGCATTGTTCATTGCTACGTTATTGATCCATATGTGCTATCCGGTATTGATGCCTGCCTTGGATAGTGCTGCATCCGTATTAGTGCAAAGCCGCCAGCTGAAGCATTATGGAAAAAGCCGCTCATGGGGATCTATCGGCTTTGTTGTCGGGGGACTGCTTCTGACGCTGTTTACAGGGGCGTTTGGTGACGGCTTTATTTTATGGGCTATGATGCTTGGGGTCCTTGTGTTTATGCTGCTTTCCTTGTTCCAGACACCAGAAGTACTGACAGTCAAGCCGGAAAGAACGAAAGAAACATCGTTTGCGATGCGTGATCTATTTAAAGTGAAACATTTCGGCCTTGTGCTGCTGATCGTCATCCTGCTGCAGGCTGCCCATGCTTCGTATTATAATTATGGCTATATTTACCTGCAGGAAATTGGCGCACCGAAATATTTGATTGGTGTCATTATTAATATTGCCGTTCTTAGCGAAATAATTTTCTTTGCGAAGGCAGATACGGCATTCAGTAAGTTTTCTGTCGGTTCGCTGCTGACGATGGCGGCACTTGGTTCAACACTGCGCTGGATTCTTGTTTTTGCATTCCCGAATGTCATCGTCTTTACGATTTCACAGGCGCTGCATGCAGCCTCGTTTGCAATGGGACATTATGCATTTATGCGTTATTTGACAAAGAACATACCGCCGCTCCAAGTACCGAACGCGCAGGGGATGTACTCGGCGCTCGCTCTCAGCTGGAGTACGGCTGTCTTTACGATACTAGGGGGCTACCTTTATGAGATCGAGCCGCGCTATGCCTTTATAGGAATGATTATTTGTACAATTCCTTCCATGCTATTAGCTATGACGTACAGGAAAGTAGAAAAAAGAGGATAAGCAAAAAGACCGGCATCATAATAAATGATGAAACCGGTCTTTTTACATATAGAAAAACTGTTTTTGTGTCAAAATCGGTTTTGAATCATGGGAACGGGATAATAAACCACCCTAGTAAGAACATGACGCCCATGAACAGAATGAGGAAAAAGGCGAGGAATATACCCCATAAGCCAAGTGTCCGGCTCATCCGCTGGAGGCAGGCGATAGCCCCGAAAAGAAGTGACAGGAAGATGAAAAGGGAAAGCCGGTCACTGAATGGTGTATCATAGCCCGACAGGAGAGTTATATTTAATATCGCTAAAGCGAATAACCCGATAATTACACTAATCCAGCCTGCCCAATGAAAAACTCTTATTTTTAGCGTGTCCAGTTCCATAATTTTACCTCCCCGAGTTTCATGTAGCGAACCATAGGATTGTTCTGCAGCTTTTCTACTTCGTTTTTTGGACCCGTCACGACGACCCCATATGACATAAATCCATTCTTCTCTAAATAATCTATCCGTTCTGCAAGCTCCAGATTTTTATGTGCCGACACATCGACCGCGATTTCTTCATATGGCTGTAAATATTTCAGCATATCAAGAAACACATCTTCATGGGACTTGGCATCCTTAAACGGAGACCAGTTTGTTGGATCTGCCTGAACCGGATAGCCAATCGGTGACACGACATCACCGTCAGCGCTTAGCATTTTGTCTTCTACACCTGTATAAACAGCAGCCCACGCTACATCAACACCCTCCATTGATTTCACTACATCCTTGACGGCATACAGGTCGTTAAAGGATAGATAGGCTTCCACAACGGTTTCTTCGGGGAGGCCGGCTAGTTTAAGTGACTCATCTGCTGTGCTGAATTCCGGGACCTGTTTCGGATGGACAAGCCACTGATTTGTCTCAGTAGGGTATTTAGGATATGCCTTTTCCAGGCGGGAGGATATTTCCTTGCCTACTAGCTCATCAAAGGCAAATGTCAGATCGTATGTTTTAACTGGATAAACTTCATCCCCGATTTGCTTGAACTGCTCAAAAGACAAATCCATCGAAAAAAGAGAAAAATCCATGTCAAACTCCAGCTCCTCCAGCGTTGAGTTCGGTTCAGTAATGTACATTGTATAGCTTGTGATATCCATCAGTGTCGTCGACTTTGTACCAAATGCATAGTAAATGAATGTCAGCATATAAATAGTTGGGACAATGAGCAAAGCAACTGTAATGGTTGACAAAATAAGCTTCCATTTTGATGTGGCAACTGCCTTTTTTATATTGCGGCCCGGATCACTTTTAGAAGCAGGGCCGTCTTGCTTAGCCTGCGCCAGCAATTTTTCATATGAGTTCATTTATTCTCCTCCTTTGTAAGTTTTTCACGCAGCTTTCTGCGTCCCCTGGCTAAATGGCTTTTTAATGTATTAAGTTTTAGCTGAAGGATTTCTGCAGCCTGTTCATTTGTGCAATCATGAACATCGCATAATAAAATGGCCTGTTTTTCAATTGGCTTAATCGTTTCCAAAAGATCGAGCAGCTTTTGAAAAGAGTCCTTCTCCAGCGTAATTTGCTCAGGGGTGTGAGTGTCGATTGTTTCAATGGTGTCAGAATGGATGAAGCGGCTTTCTTTTCTGACACTGTCGATATACGTATAGTAGGCTACTTTGAATAGCCATGGTTTTATTTCACGTATGCTGCCTCCCAGCATCATGACATGTGCCTTCGCAAATGTCTCCTGGAGCAGATCCTCCGCAAGCGTGTGCTGCTGTGTCAAGGAGTACAGGTAGCGGTAAAGGTCGTTCATGTGTTCTCTATATATTTGTTCAAGTTCAAGCGCCATCTCTTCCCACCTTTCACCATATCCTCGTCTATGTAAATACAAAAGTTGCAAAAATTACATAATTTTTATGAAAAACTGTTAAGTACTATATCGGAGTCCGGTCCTATATTCAAGGGGAAGGAATTATTTAAAAGAAATAGCTAAGTAAAACAGGACATACAATCTTTTAGAAGTTATCTGTAATAATAGGTGGAAAAAAGGATGGAGGGTGAACGATGTTTCGATTTCAAACGCATGATATAGGGGAAATTGCTGCTTCGGAAACATTGCAGCGTGCCCTTTATAAAAGGACGCTGCTAGTCGTCCTGCTTTCTCAAACGCTTGGCGGTGCGGGATTGGCCGCAGGGATTACAGTGGGGGCATTACTGGCAAAGGATATGCTGGGGCTGGAGAGTCTGACAGGTCTTCCTTCTGCTCTTTTTACGCTTGGATCCGCATTAGCGGCATATCTTGTAGGGCGTATAACGCATAAAAAAGGAAGAAGGCTGGGGCTTTCTTTAGGCTTCTTTACCGGGGCTGTCGGAGCACTTGGGGTAGTGGCGGCTGCTGCATTACATAATGTACCTCTCCTCTTTTTGGCATTATTTATTTACGGTGCCGGGACAGCGACAAATCTGCAGGCCCGCTATACAGGAGCTGACCTGGCAAGCAAGCATCAACGTGCGAAAGCAGTCAGTATCGCCATGGTTGCTACGACGCTTGGAGCGGTAGCAGGGCCGAATTTAGTAACGCCGATGGGAAAAGCGGCTGAAATTTTTAATCTGCCGGCACTGTCAGGTCCATTCATGCTGGCCGCCGCTGCCTATGGTGCAGCGGGACTCGTCTTTTATGTATTGCTAAAACCCGATCCGCTCCTGGTGGCCCGCATGATGGAGGAAAGAATACAGCGGCAGGAGGCAGAAATTGTTGAAATACCTGCGTCTGTAAGCGGCAACCGGATAGGTATTGTTGTTGGAGCTTCCGTCCTTGTGTTATCACATATTGTCATGGTGGCTATAATGACGATGACACCTGTTCATATGCAGCATCACGGCAGTACATTGTCTGCTGTCGGTATGGTGATTGGTCTTCATATAGCATCTATGTATTTGCCATCGCTCGTAACAGGCTCGCTTGTAGATAAAATAGGGAGAGTAAAAATGGTGGTTGCTTCAGCCTGCACATTGGCAACTGCAGGAGTATTGGCCGTTGCTGCGACTGACGGATCTGTTGCCATGCTGACGACTGCATTAATGCTGCTTGGTCTTGGCTGGAATTTCGGGCTCATCAGCGGTACCGCAATCATTGTTGATTCCACAACATTGCAAAATAGAGCAAAAATCCAAGGCTCCATCGATGTCGGGGTTGCCATTGGCGGCTCTGCGGGCAGTATTTTATCAAGCGTCGTCGTAGCCTACTCAAGCTATGCAATTTTAGGGCTTATCGGTATGTATCTTTCATTATTGCTTGTGCCCGTTCTTGTCTGGGCATCGGTAATGAAGCGAAAAAGAGCAGAACTCATGTAGCTGGAAAATAGAGCTTAGAAGGACCGCTGAAAACCTGTTATTTAGGATGGAACAACGGAGGGGAGGCTTCCTTTCCTTGGCTTAAAAAAGCTATAAGCGGCTGTATATCGTAAGTGAGGCGGCGTTGTATAGCATGCCGCCTCACTTACTAAAATATTTTTTATACTTGTTTCATTGGCCTGATTAATATAGTGACAGCAAGTCCGATCACACTGCCAAGGAATATGGAAATACCGATGAAGCCATAGCCCATTCCTTCCCAGCCGCCGATGAAGAGGCTAATGAGAATAATCAAAACGCTGACTAAAAACAGAAAGGCGTACATTTTACTTATGAGCCGCTCGTGCCTGCTTCTTCTCAAGAAAACGCTGATGGCAACAGAAAGCAACGCAATACCTAAGCAAATATAAAGAAAGATATGAAAACCTTCCATTACTACAACCTCCTTTGCTGGATAAATAAGCTGTCCCTATCCTATTCTAACATTCAGATACAAATTACATAAATAAGTGTATTTTATGTAAATACTGGTTCGACACCATAACATGGGGTTGATTTTCATTCTGGCGCGACGCTTTCCTGGGTGCACGGCTTGGGCTAAATGGTTTCGGGGAATAGACCCCCGAAACCATTTCCGCGCGTGCTCATCCCTAATTTATGGTGAGGATCCTAAATATTGTAGCTTCTCCTCTCAGTTCGGTTCCATTGGAAAAGGAATATTCATTTATCATGCGAAAAGTAAATGAAATGGTTATGGAATGGAGCAGGGGGAATGAACAAAAGAAGGAGCATTCCTGAAATCTACACATACGAAGAAGGAGAGATGGCAATGCTGTTACGATATTTTTATGATGAAAAATTAGCACATGCCTCCTATTTAGTAGGCTGTGAAAGGACAGGCCAGGCGGTCATTATTGATCCGATGCGCCATATTGCCCCATATGTGGAGGCAGCAAAAAAGAAAGGCATGAAAATTGTAGGGGCTGTAGAGAGCCATATCCATGCAGATTTTGTAACAGGTACGCGGGAATTGGCACATCTTGGTGCAGCCGTTTACCTCTCAGATGAAGGAGGCAAAAGGTGGGCCTACCGGCATCTTGAGGAGCTCGATCATATTCTTTTAAAAGACGGGGACCGGTTCACGATTGGCTCGTTGATATTTGAGGTGCTGCACACACCCGGTCATACACCGGAGTCGCTTTCCTTTTTGCTGACAGACAGCGGACAGGCAGATGAACCAATCGGTATTTTTACCGGAGACTTTGTATTATTCGGCGGAATCGGGCGCCCGGATATTCTAGAGAAGTCAGGGGGCGTCACAGCCGAGGAAGGGGCAAAAGCTCTCTATAGATCAATCAAACGTTTCAAGCAATTAGAGGATTACCTGCAGGTCTGGCCGGCACATGGAGCGGGAAGCTCCTGCGGAAAGTCCGGCGGTGATGTCCCTGCTTCTACAGTCGGCTACGAAAAACGATTCAATTGGGCATTGCAATATGACGAGGAAGCAGCCTTTATACAAGCATTACTAGCAGAGCAGCCAGAAGTACCGGCTTATTTTGCCTTGATGAAATCAATTAACCAAAATGGACCGAAGCTGATTGGAAATCTTCCCCATCCGGAGCTTATTACAAATACAGCGAATATTGAAAGCCTGGCAGAAACGGATCATCAAATCATTGATACGAGGGACGCCAAAAGCTTCTCAGAAGGTCATCTGCAAGGAACAGTCAACATTCCTTTTAATGAATCATTCCCTCATTGGATAGGCTGGATAATGGACTATGACATACCGCTTTATCTACTTGCTGACCCTTTTGAAATGGATGATATCATGATTACATTGCGTTCCATCGGCATTGATGAGTTAGCAGGTTATCTGGATGTGCAAAAAGTGTTGGAGGAAACGAGCGAACTGGATGCATATATGAACGTTACGCCTGAACAGGCAAAAGGCATAATGGACACCGAGGACGTGATCCTGCTTGATGTCCGGGGCCAGAATGAATATGGAGAGGGGCATATTGAAGGTGCAGTAAATATAATGGTCGGAATACTGAAGGAACAATTGCAGGAACTGCCGGACAAAAAGCTGATTGTCCATTGCCAGGCAGGGAAGCGGTCAGCCATTGCCGTAAGTATTTTAAAGGCAAATGGATTTCATAACCTTGTAAATCTGGAGGGGGGTTATGAAAAATGGCAGGAGGACATTGAATAAGGAAAGGAGTGGGGCGGCACATATACGGCTGCTCCCTTTTTTTATATAATGAGGAAGTGAAGAGCTAGAGGGAGGTATACACAAAAATGAATAAAAAAACAGTTTTTGTCACAGGTGCCACGAGCGGTGTTGGATTAAAAATAACAGAAATTTGTATAAAAAAGGGCTATACCGTTTATGCAACGGGGAGAAATGAATCTGCGTTAAAGACTTTGTCCAACATGGGCGCACATGTCATACAGGCGGATCTTCGTAGACTTGAGGACATGGAACGGGTTGTATCCGAACTGCCGGATATCGATGTAGCCATCTTAAATGCAGGTCTTGGCATCTTTGCAAATGTGCATGAATTGACGGATGAGGAAGTGGATACAATGATTGATGTTAATGTAAAAGCACCAATCTATCTTACGAAGCGGATTGCCCCGAAACTCATTGCACGCGGCGGCGGCCACCTTATTTATGTCAGCTCACAGGCAGGCAAAGTAGCGACACGCAAAGCGAGTGTGTATGCAGCGTCCAAGCATGCCATTACAGGCTTTTTGAATGGTGTGCGGCTGGAGCTGGCTGAGTATGGCATCAACGTAACGGGGATTTTTCCAGGGCCGATTGATACGCCATTTTTGCAAAAAGCGGATGCTACAAACGCCTACCGGGAATCGATCAAACGCTTTCTGATTGAACCGGAATATGTAGCAACGGAAGTTGTCAAAACGATTGAACGCCCCGTGCGTGAAGTAAACCTGCCGCGTGTCATGGGAATTACGGCGAAACTTTATGCACTGGCACCAGTGCTCGTCGAGAAGGTGGGGAAGGGCTTTTTCAATAAAAAATAAAACGTGCATATTATAGACTGAAAAGCGTGGCAATTAGACTTTTTTAAGGAGTTGAAAAAGTCTAATTTTTTATAGAAATACACTTGTGTTTATTTTTATTCCATGATACTATTCATGTATAAACTTTTAATTCGATGTATAAACATACATAAAACATATCGGAGGCAAATCAAAATGGCTAATAAAAAAGTAGTACTCGCTTATTCAGGCGGTCTAGATACATCAGTAGCAATTCCATGGTTAAAAGAACAAGGATGGGACGTCATCGCTGTTTGTCTAGACGTTGGTGAAGGAAAAGATCTTGAATTTATCAAAAACAAAGCACTTCAAGTAGGTGCAATCGAATCGTATATGGTCGATGCGAAAGACGAATTCGCAGAGGAATATGCATTAGTTTCCCTGCAAGGCCATACATGGTACGAACAAAAGTATCCATTAGTATCAGCTTTATCACGTCCGTTAATTTCTAAAAAATTAGTAGAAATCGCAAATGAGGTAAATGCTGACGCAGTAGCGCACGGCTGTACTGGTAAAGGAAATGACCAGGTACGTTTTGAAGTATCGATTAAAGCATTAAATCCGGATCTAGAAGTACTGGCACCTGTTCGTGACTGGGGCTGGAGCCGTGATGAGGAAATCGAATACGCTGCAAAACACGGTGTACCGATTCCTGCAACAATCGATTCTCCGTTTTCTATCGACCAAAACCTATGGGGCCGCGCAAACGAAGCGGGCGTCATGGAAGACCCTTGGGTAGCACCACCGGAAGAAGCGTACGGGTTGACAGTATCTGTTGAAAACGCGCCAGACACTGCTGAATACGTAGAAATCGAGTTTGTGGAAGGAAAGCCGGTTTCATTAAATGGTACAGAAATGAAATTAGCCGACCTCATCCAGGAGCTGAATAAAATTGCCGGTGCACACGGCGTTGGACGTATCGACCACGTAGAAAACCGTCTTGTCGGCATCAAATCGCGTGAAGTATACGAAATTCCAGGAGCAAAAGTGTTATTGACTGCCCATAAGGAGCTAGAAGATATCACACTTGTAAAAGAGCTTGCTCACTTTAAGCCGATCATCGAGCATAAACTATCTGAAATCATTTACAACGGATTGTGGTTCAACCCAATCCGCACAGCGTTGGAAGCATTCCTGAAAGAAACACAAAAATATGTAAACGGTACAGTACGTGTAAAATTATATAAAGGTCATGCCATTGTAGAAGGACGTAAATCCGACAACTCTCTTTACTCTGAAGAGCTGGCAACGTACTCAAAGGCAGACCAGTTCAACCACGCATCCGCAGTTGGATTCATTGAACTATGGGGCCTACCGACTGTAGTAGCATCAGAAGTATCGAAAAAGCAATCCGTAACAAAATAATCCTCGGTGAGCAAGGGGCGGATGCTTCTTGCTCACCCGTTTAAAGGCAGATATTCTCGTCTGTTCAAATGACTTACTAATATAGGAGTGGCAATTATGGCGAAATTATGGGGCGGCCGTTTTCAAAAATCGGCAGAAGCTTGGGTCGATGAATTCGGTGCATCAATCGGCTTTGACCAGCAACTAGTGCTGGAAGATATCGAGGGTTCTGTTGCACATGTGACAATGCTTGGCGCACAAGGAATCCTGCCGGCTGAGGACGTAGCAAAGATTCTGGAAGGTCTTGCACAGCTGAAGCAAAGGGCTGAAGCAGGCGAGCTGGAATTTTCCATAGCAAACGAAGACATCCATCTAAACTTGGAGAAAATGCTGATTGACCTGATTGGTCCTGTCGGCGGTAAATTACATACAGGGCGTTCCCGTAACGACCAGGTTGCAACAGACATGCACCTATTCCTGAAAAAACGTGTACCGGAAGTCATCGGTTTAATCGAAAACTTCCAAAAGACGATTGTGAAGCAGGCAGAGCAGCATGTGGAAACGATTGCGCCGGGCTATACACATCTTCAGCGTGCACAGCCGATTTCATTTGCCCACCACTTAATGGTCTATTTCTGGCAGCTGCAGCGCGATAAGGAGCGTTTCTCCGAGTCAATGAAACGCATCGATATTCTGCCGCTTGGTGCAGGGGCAATGGCGGGGACAACTTTCCCGATCGACCGTTTGAAATCTGCAGAACTATTAGGTTTTGCAGATGTGTACGCAAACTCAATGGATGCGGTAAGTGACCGAGATTTCATCGTAGAGTTCCTTTCGAATTCCGCTCTATTGATGACGCATCTGTCACGCTTTGCAGAGGAAATCATCATTTGGTCAACGGATGAGTTTAAATTTATCGAGCTGGACGATGCATTCTCGACAGGCTCTTCTATAATGCCGCAGAAAAAAAATCCGGATATGGCTGAATTGATCCGCGGAAAAGCAGGCCGTGCATTTGGTAACTTGATGGGGCTGTTAACAGTACTGAAAGGAACACCGCTGACATACAACAAGGATATGCAGGAAGATAAGGAAGGCATGTTCGATACGATGGAAACAGTCCTTGGCTCGCTGAAAATTTTCGAGGGCATGATCCGTACGATGTTAGTAAATACAGAGCGCCTGCATAGTGCTGTACATTCTGATTTTTCAAACGCAACAGAGCTGGCAGACTACTTGGCGACAAAAGGTATGCCGTTCCGTGAAGCACATGAAGTAACAGGGAAGCTCGTCTTTACTTGTATCCAAAAGGGAATCTACCTATTGGATCTGCCGCTTGAGGAAATGAAAAAAGAGTCAGATCTGATTGATGAGGATATCTACGAGGTTCTGGCACCGGAAGCAGCAGTACGACGCCGTAATTCGCTTGGCGGCACAGGCTTCGAGCAAGTAAAAATCCAATTAGCAAAAGCGAATGAGCTACTTTAATAAATCTTTGATTAATGCTGTCCTGTGAGGCAGCGATCAGCAAGGAAAAGGCAGATGTGTACGCACATCCGCCTTTTTTATTTCCGTCGGCCAGGTGTATTGCGCGAAAAAGGGGGTTTATTGCGCGAAAATCGGCCTTCATTGCGCGAATTTGAGGCTCAATTGCGCGAATTGAATAGTAAGTCCTGGTGTTTAGTAATTATCTGTTCAGGGATTTTATAAACAGCGCCGCGGGTATCGCCAATTCTTTCAAAGTTTCGCAGCAGCCGGTTTGCTGCGTCCCGAGATGCCACCTTGCAGAACCGGCGGAACGCCTGGTTTGTAATCATCTCCCCAATTAGCAGACGGTAATCAGCTAGGGCGTATTCGTAGGCATGCTTGTCCCTCAGCTTACAAGCAGGGCAAATAAATGTTCCGTGTTGAAAAAACATAGGAACTTTAAAAAAACAGGCAGGGCAGAGAACACCATTCAAGAAATCGCTCTCGGAAAATGGCAATTTCCTGAGGGCAGGTTTGTGAAGTTCTAAAAAATACTGATAGACCAACTCTACATCCAGATGATGTGAATGATAGTCAGCCATTAAGCTAGTAATGATGCTGGAAAGTCCGCTCATGTGGAGGATCGGTACATCACTTGGAGCTGTCCCGATAATTGTTTGAGGATTTGCTATCACGACGAGACCGATAACCGGTATTCCGCCAGCAAGTTTTTTTACAAGCCGGACATGGCGCTTTACCTGCTCTGCCGGATTATTAAAGCTGTCTTGTATGCCATCAATTCGTGTGCGGAGCAGCTGTGATTTACCCTGTTCGATATCCAGCCGGCCGGATATATTTTTCACTTCAATGCAAAAAAGGCAATGCTTCGTTACAAGCAAAATATCAATTTCATGCTGACTATAGGAAAAACCGGAGATCCACCGGCTTTCTTCTTCGCGTTCTCCCAGCAGTCGAATCACTTGATGCTCCCCCACATATCCGACTGCAGCCCGGTTATTTTTGTCCTCCCAATAGGAGGAGTGTGCATGGTCTTGCGGTAGTCTTCGGACAACCGCTGAAAGCTGAAGATGCTTCATTTTTCCACCTCCGCACCCCCATTCTACAAAAAGGCAAGCAGGCAAGGAATGGATTGGTTCAAAATTAAAATTTCGAACCATAAATAGAAGAAAACACCCCGCCTTATATAGTTTGAATATTCATTCTACTTATCTCATAATAACATCATATAAAGAGTTATATTTAGGGGGGAATGTATGAAAAAATTATCGTTCATCCTGTTCCTGCTCATACTGCTCATAGCCGGGTGTAAAGAACAAAAGCCAGTGGAGATGCCTGACGATTTACCTGAATTCGTAAAGAAAAGCGATTTTGACAAAATCAATTGGGAGCAAAAAGCGCAGGAATTCGGCCGGGGTATGCTCGGTAATGAAAATAAATCCGGCGTCATTGGAGCTAGTATGCCAAGTGTCAAAGGGCAGAAATGGATGTGGCATTTATGGGGAGTGGGGCCGACAGAGCTGACAGTTGTCGGCTATGAGCGTGATACAAAGACGGTTCATAAAGTATTGACCCAGGGCTGGAGTACTCAAACAAGCGGGCCAAATAACGGAGCAGATACACATGCCCCTTCCTCTGTTAGTTTTCCCAATGCGGGAGAGTGGGCTATTCTTCTTTATACGGACGGGAAGTTATTTGATATTCTTGTCTATGATATAAAGGAATAATATTAGTCGATACGTAATAAAAACCCAGCCAACCCTACGCAAAAAAGAAAACGGCTGTTCAACGAGATGCTGAACAGCCATTATTACACAAGTACGACACTTGTCATCAACGCCAAATATAGGCAAAGCACAAGCACGCCGCTTAGTAAAAGTACCATAAGACGCGGGGCCTGCTTGCTGAATGCTGTGGCCAGTAAAGCGCCGCATGCAATAGCCAGCAACAAGAGCAATATTCCCATACCGCTCCATTCAAGCTGTACAGCCGCATTCAGCGGAATTTCTTTACCGTATGTGAGCATAAACAGTTTGGATGGGTCATCCATCTCTCCCTCAGAGGGAGGGGACAGCTGGCTGAAGGCGGCAGTAATAGCAAAGATCATAAAAATAACGACGCTTTCAAGCCTAGCCCATCGTATCGGGCTGAAGCCCTGATCATTCTTTAATTTTCGTTTGACCCAAAACCCGTTGATGCCCGCATAGAACAATAACAGTATGACGAACAGATGCTTGAATAAAAGACCCTGCCCATAAGGAGATGTCCATGATGCTACATAACCATCGATTAATACGTTCATAAGCAGCAGTCCGCTGACTGTGACAACTATAAAACAGAGAGCGGCAACCGGTGTGAACCACGTAAGGAACGACCGCCAATTCGCCGTATTCGCAGCGCGCCAGCTAATGATCACTAAAATGCCTGTCCACACGCTCATAGCCAGTAGATGGATTGCATCACCGACAAAGCCACTAAACGGAGCGATAGAGCTTGCATGGCTTGACCAGGCAATCGTCACGATCAAAAGAAACGTAAGGATCGCGCCTGTTGTGTTGAATAGTGCGCTTTCATGCTCCTTGACCAGTAAAGCGGCGAGCAGCAATCCGATTGCCAGTACAAGCGTCCACCCCCATGCCTTTCCGATCGTAAAGCTTGTTAACACAGATAATGAGCTTTCTGCAGCACCTAATCTTGGCGCAAGATACAAAATGACCTCCAGCACCGGGATAAAAGCAAACAGCGGGATACCAGCTGTACAAATAATCAATAGGCGCCTTGAGCTATTGATTGCAGGTCGATATGTAGAAGGGACAAGCCCGATAAGAAAGCTGCCCATAAGAACAGAAAAACAAAGGTATAACAATGTTTGGCTAATAATGACGAGAGTTTGCATCTTTTATTTCTTTCTTTTTAGTAAAAAGAAGAAGCTTGCCACCATCAACAATACAAGTACTAACACGATGCTGAACATCGTAGACGTAAATGGAGACTTTTCAGCCTTCTCTTTATCATTCTCTGCTGCGATCGGTGCCGCCTCATCATCTGCTGTGTCTGTCTGGTCTGCTGTTTCTTCTGCTAGAGGTGTTTCTACCGTAAACGTGAACTCACCTTCCATTGGGTGCCCATCTGCACTGATACTGCTCCATCGCGCCTTATATGTTCCGTTTTCCAACGGGTTAACAAGTGTACCAGTCATCACCTGATCTTTAACAGAAATATTGTCAAATTCGACCGCTTCATTATTTGCGTCTGTCAGATCAATTGTACTCCCTTGCTCAATTTTCCCTTCGAATGTAAGTGTTACCTCCGTCAACGGCTCTGTGATCGTTTCGCCGTCTGCCGGATTTGTGCTCTCCAAATGTGTGTGTGCAAAAGCATTTCCCGCTGCGCTAAACATAAACAGACAGGAAAACAATGCTAGTATGATTTTTTTCAATGAACTACGCCTCCTATAAAAAGTGAATGGAAAAGAAGGAATCTGCTACTTCCTTCTCCATGTAACAGTGTAAACAAAAAATGTGAAGTTTAAATGAAATGAAATCATCATTTTTCGTAAAATAGTGATAGATGCATCCTTCTTTACTCTTTCCTTACTGATAAAAATAGTAGGTCTTTTTCGACATTTGCTTTATAGTAGTAGTATAGTGAATTTTCATACATAAGGAGGAAGTGTCGTGAAAATATACCGCATTGCTGTTATTGAAGGGGACGGAATCGGGAAGGAGGTTGTTCCGGCCGCTATCGAGGTGCTCGACGCTGCCGCCGAACTGGACGGAGGGTTCCAATTTGAATGGACCTATTTCCCATGGGGCTGCGACTATTATTTGGAGCACGGAAAAATGATGCCCGAAGATGGCATTGAAATTTTGAAGGGCTATGACCAAATTTTCCTCGGAGCAGTGGGTATGCCGGAGCTCGTACCAGACCACATTTCTTTATGGGGGCTGTTAATTAAAATCCGCCGTGAGCTCAAACAGGCTATCAATGTCCGACCTGCAAAGCTTCTTGCCGGACTTGAATCTCCATTAAAAAACCCGCAGAACTTCGATATTACGGTTGTTCGTGAAAACTCGGAAGGGGAATACTCGGACAGCGGCGGACGGATGCATCAAGGGGCAGATGAAATTGCTATTCAGAATGCGGTATTCACCCGCAAAGGCACGGAGCGGGCGATGCGCTATGCGTTTGAGCTTGCCAAAGGCTCACGTGGACATGTGACAAGCGCCACAAAATCGAACGGACTTACCTATTCCATGCCGTTTTGGGATGAGGTGTTCGAGGAAGTGAAGCAGGACTATCCGGATATTGATACGGCAGTAAATCACATTGATGCCCTGGCAGCCTTCTTCGTCATGAAGCCGCACCAGTTCGATGTCATTGTCGCATCGAACCTATTCGGGGACATTTTAACAGACCTCGGCGGTGCGATTATGGGCAGTATCGGTATCGCCCCTGCTGCCAACCTCAATATTGAACGGGAATACCCTTCCATGTTCGAGCCTGTGCACGGCTCGGCGCCGGACATCGCCGGAAAAGGCATCGCAAACCCAATCGGCCAGATCTGGACAGGCAAAATGATGCTTGATTTCCTTGGACATCAGGAGATAGGGAACAAAGTACTAAACGCTATTGAACAGACACTCGCAAACGGGGTGAAAACAGGCGATATCGGCGGTTCATCGACACTTGAGGAAGTGAAAAACAGCATCCTCCAGCATCTGGAATAACGAAACAAAAAGGGGCTGTCCAGAAAGTCGGGAATTTCTGGGCAGCTTTATTATTCTAACTAAATCTCCTGATACTCCTATCGGCAGAAGAAAGGCGGCCGTTTTATATTACCGCTAATTAGGGAATATTATAAACAGCGTGTTGAAATGTGCCAGGTAATAGAAGATATATCGGATCAGGGGAAGCTTAAAGAGTAAAGGGGACAGCGCAACCGGTTTTCAGTGCTTGAAAATGAGGCGGTGTAACTTGAAAGGGCTTACAAAGGAGTGTAGCTGCAGAAAAAGACCACTGCCCAGGCTGTATTCAGCACCTTATAAATCGCATTGTTCCTTTACAAAAGGAAAGATGGATACTACGTCCTTTCCTTAGAACAGTATGTTACAAAAACAATATATTAAAGCAAGAAAAAATATAGATGGGTGAGGGAGGATGTCATGAAAAAATTAGGTTTAATCTTACTGTTAGGTGTCATGTTGGCTGCTTGCTCAGATAAAGAAAACCTGGGTAGCCAGGAGGTAAAGGCCGACGAGGATGAGGTGGCGGTCATCAAGCAGATCGGCAAGCTGTATTTCCCGGATGGGCATGGAGATGTACAGTTCATTTTTGAACGGGATGCTGTTGATATCCAAGTGTTTGCCGAAAAGCTTTCTTCAGAGCAGACATATACAATTACGCTTGAGAAGGCAGATGGCGGTGTTACATTTGGTCCAAAGGAAAATGTGAAGATTACAGCCGGGCAAATCGTCGGCCAGACAGCTTTCCGGCCGAATCCGAATGGGGAGCTCTTTGTCTCGATGATGAATCCGAACAGGATATTTGAAGGAGAAGAAGAGATGCGCGTCATCGTCCAATCCGAAAAAGATGCCGAGAATTCCCTTCAATCCAAACCGTTCATCCTGCAGCCGAGAAAATAGCAGCAAGTAAGAGAGTGGGGCATAAATACATGTAACGAAGTTTATGAAGTCCCGATTTGGTCAATAGATAAAGAACCAATGAAAAAGGAAGTGTTCTTAATGAAACGAATTTTTGACCAATTAGAAAGCTTCTTACAGCAGATGAAAGATAAGCCTGACCATCCTCATGCACATTCACACCTTTATAAAATATGGATGGATCCACCCGTCAATACATTCAATATCACACTTCACTATTTAACAAAGGACGGCGACGAATTCGATGAGGAAGGTTACACGCCGATCCGCGTTATTACAAGCGGCTACGAGGAGAACTTGATCGAGCCCGAATTCAAACGTGCAATGCTCGACATTTTCCAAAAACTGAACCATGACGGGCATCATCATTTCCCTCGTCCAACATACGTATCATTCGAAGACGACCCGGCCATGTACCATGTACAGTCGCTGGGTAACGAAGAGAATGAGCAAGGCAGCCACTAGAGCTGTCTTTTTCTTTTGCCAAAAATGTAGAACGGTACTTTTCTCAGTGAAGATAGGCAATATGACGGGTATTTATATAAAATATACCGTTATGACAAACAGACAAAGCTGTACTACCTGATGTCACGCTCCTACAACCCGGATACAGGTGTGTTTCTATCTATCCCTGCTTTTTCTATTAGTAACTTTAATTATAAGATTACTGATGATAATACAGTTTGTAAGATTTATATTCTATATCCAGCGAAAGGATTATTATATGAAAAACCAATTTTTTAGAATGTGGATATATTGCAGTTTACTGTTAATTTTATTGTTTTTTAACCAATTGAACTTTTTAAAGCTAATTTTATTTTACAGTGCATTTGTATTGTTAGAAGTGTATTTGACTGCAAAAGGCTGGTATTTAAAAAACAAATATATTATCTATGCTTACAGAGTTTTATTTATTGTAACGGGGATAATAGTAATATTTTGCAGAGATAAAATTATGACGAATTAAGAGTTAGCGAACGAATAATTAACTATATAAAACCTTAACACCTTGCATCCGTCCACTTATGAATCCGAATAAGTGGACGGATTTTTGTTTTCTGTAGAAAAAGAGAATGAAGTTATGTAAAAAATCCTTGTGCAGATAAACAGACAAAATGAAGAAGGATAGTGGAAGGATAGTGTTGAAGTGAAAGGAGAGGGGGAGTTTTGGATGCTTAAAGTGGAGATACGAAGACCAGTAACCGGCGATAGAAAAGAGCTGCATTCCCTTTTTAGAATCGTGGTTACGGATACTTTTAATAAAGAAGGTATAGGCGGGAAGTTGAATGATATAGATGATGAAATCGCGGTGAAAGAGAAATACTTGGAAAGCGATTTTGAAAGCAATGGGGAGAAACGGTATTTTTTGATTGCTTTAGATGATAATAAAATTATTGGTTCTATCGAATATGGTCCGGCAAGTGATTTCATATGTAAGTGTACAAATAACACCTTCAAAGAACTAGTTGAGGTAGGGACAGTATTTGTTCATCCGGACTATCAGCGGATGGGGGTAGGGAATTTACTGCGGGATGCGATGTATTCAACGTTAAAAAGTAAAGGAATAGAAGAATTTTGTCTAGACAGCGGTTATACAAGTGCACAAAAAATCTGGAAAAAGAAATTTGGAAATCCGGATTATTTGTTAAAGGATTATTGGGACGAAGGAAACGATCATATGATCTGGAGGATCAGGACGAGTGATTTAGCATGAGGCAAAAAAAGGGGGAATTAAGTGTTCTCCTCCTCTTACAAGTAACGAAGCAGGGGTGATGATTAGTGAAACAGCTTTTTCTATTTATCCTACTGACAGTCACTTTACTAGCGGGGTGTTCTAAAGCTGAAAAGACAATGACTGTAGACCGGCAAAGTGATGCCGTTAAAGAACAGGGAAATCAGAAGCCTGAGGTAATCATGGAAAATCTTGAAGTGCCCTGGTCTATCGAAAAGCTTGGCGATACGTTCTACCTGACAGAAAGACCGGGACATATTGTAAAAATCGAGAATGGCAAAATGGAGCGTTACGATCTTGAACTGCAGAAGAAGCTTTCAACTGCTGCAGAGGCGGGATTATTAGGTTTTGTGCTTGCACCGGATTTTCAGGACTCCAATAGGGCATATGCCTACTATACGTATGAGGATAATGGTGGACAATTTAACAGAGTGGTCACACTTCGTCTGGAAGATGGAATCTGGACGGAGGAAAAGCTGCTCCTTGATCACATCCCGAGTGGCTCCTATCATCACGGCGGCAGGCTGAAGATCGGGCCTGATGGGAAACTGTATGCGACGACAGGTGATGCAACGAGGCGGGAGATAGCACAAGATATAAATTCATTGGGCGGGAAAATATTAAGAATGAATGTAGATGGTACGATTCCTCATGACAATCCATTCCCGAATTCCTACGTCTACAGTTACGGACACCGCAATCCGCAAGGCGTTACGTGGTCACCTGACGGGGAGCTGTTTGCCAGTGAGCATGGCAATAATGCCAACGATGAAATCAACCGGATTGAAGCCGGAAAAAATTACGGCTGGCCGCTCATTGAAGGCCATGAAGAACAGGAAGGAATGGTGTCCCCGTTATTTACGTCAGGAGCCGAAACGACATGGGCACCGTCAGGAATGGACTATTACGATGGAAAATTATACGTTGCCGCATTAAGAGGAACGGCCGTACTGGCATTTGATCCGGGCTCTGGGGAACAAAAGGAAATCATAACGGGACTTGGCCGAATCCGTGATGTATTAATAGATGAAGCTTACCTGTATTTCATCACGAATAATACAGACGGGCGGGGCAATCCACAGAAAAATGGAGACAAGCTTTACAGGCTGCCACTTTCGGAATTGGAATAATACAGCTTCTTAGTTTTAGGGTAAAGACTGAAAAAACGAAGGCGAACCGTCAAGCAATTGTTGGTTCGCCTTTAAAAATATCCTTCGTATCTCTAAAATCCGCTGCACCCAGTCATGAAAACATCAGCTATTTCCTTAGTTATCTAAACGGTCTTTTACAATATAAGCAGGAACTATCTTAATATAGATGAGCTCACCTGCCAATTCGATGATTGTTTGCGTCACGATGACAGCGGCAGCCAGCGTAGCGATAGAATCAGGCAGCGCAAAGGCTAATGGAAGAACGACTAAAGAATTTCGTGTGCCTGTGCTGAAGATCAATGCCCGTCCAGCGCCGGTATCTAATTTGAAAAGAGAAACGAGCAGTCTCGCCATGATCGGCATGACGATGAGGAATAGGATATAAATCGGTATAACCCCGACAATCACATCAAAATCGTGATACACTTTTGCGATTTGGGAAGCGACAACGAATATTAACACGAGCGCCATAAAAGGAACAGATAACCAGCCGGCTGCTTCAAACAATTGCTTCCCGATTGACTGTTTTTTAGCCGATAGCTGCGTGGCGATTGCTAAAAGAAGCGGCAGAAGAATCAAGAATAAAAACGCTTCTACAAACGGACCCATCTGAACAATTTCTGAAATTCCTTCTCCTGCAAACATCCATAAATACACAGGCAATAACAGTAGTTGAACGATTAAAAGAATCGGTGTTGCTGTAAGTATTAATTTTGCATCTCCTTTGCCAAGCTGCGTAAATACGATGACATAGTCAATACATGGTGTAAGCAGTACTAAACAAACGCCTATTAATACAGCCGGTGTTTGCGGGAACAATAGGAGAAGACCCCACACAACGATTGGAACGATCAAAAAGTTTCCTACAAGCAGGGCGATCATAAATCTACTATTATGTATTGTTTTCTTTAATGTTAAAAACGGTATTTGTGTGAACATGCTGTACATTAATATCGCGATAAAGGGCGAAATCAATATTTCGAGCCGACTGCCGAACGACTCGTTTCCCATTCCTATCAAACCTCCGACTAAAAGAGCGACTACATAAATCCAAATTTGCTGATTTTCTAATGCATCTCTTGAAACCCTCATTTTCTCACCGCCTTCTTTCATCTATTTCCGTTCATATATTATACGCTATTTTTCTTACTAACTATTTACTAAATACATATACGATAAGCGTTTCATAAAGCAAAAACCGCTGAAGGACAAGCTTCCTGGAAAACATTCGTATAGTTGAAGAGCTTGTTTACCATAATAGGTATGTATAAAACATGGAAGAGCGACTGGAGGACTTGAAAGTGTCAAAAGAGCCGATTATCGTACATGCCATAATAGATGGTAAAAAGGTAGAGACCGAAAACAAATTGCCTCGTGAAAATCCAACACATCCTGATGAAATCGTCGGCTATGCACCAATCAATACAAAAGAAGAAGCAATCCGCGCTATTGATGCTGCCTATAATGCATTTAAAAGCTGGGCTTGGAGCGATGTGGAGGACCGCATAGCAAGAATGAAACGCGCTATTCAAAAGATAAAGGATGCTACACCGGAGATTGCTGAGTTATTATCGCGGGAGCATGGGAAAGCGTTATATGATGCAGAAGGGGAAATTGCAGTTTCACTTATGTGGATGGAGTTTGCCTGTGACCATGTGAAAAATGTCGTGACACCGCAAGAAAAAAAGCATGAAAACGGCAGAACGATTATTACGTTTGATCCGATAGGCGTTGTTTCAGCGATTACACCATGGAACTACCCTATTTCCTTATCAACAATTAAAATAGCGCCTGCATTATTGACGGGTAATACAATGGTTTTAAAGCCAAGCCCCTTTGCACCGCTAGCGGTTAGCCGGGTTGCGGAAATAATAGCGGATGAGTTTCCGCCGGGTGTGCTTAATCTCGTTCACGGGGAAGCGGATGTAGGTATTGAGCTGACATCGAATGAAAAGGTCGCAAAAATTGCCTTTACAGGTGGAACGAAGACAGCGAAAAGCATTATGAAGGCTGCATCCGAAACGATTAAAAAGATGACACTTGAATTAGGCGGCAATGACGCAGCCATCGTCTTAGAGGATTTTGATGTGAATGACGAGCGTGCTTTACGCAGAATGGTTATCTCCAACTTCTTAACGGCAGGGCAAATCTGTATGATTGCAAAGCGTGTATATGTACACCGTTCTATTTATAAGGAGTTTGTAGAGAAATATATTGAAGCGGCGAACAAATGGATTCGAGTGGGGGACCCATTCAACCCGGATGTGACAGTCGGTCCTGTTAATAATAAAAATCAAGTAAAATATGTACAAAGCTTAATCGAAGATGCGAAAAGCAAAGGAGCGGAGGTTATCAAGCTGGGGAAAATAATAAGCCCCGATCTGATGGAAAATGGTTATTTCCTTCAGCCGACACTAGTGCTCGGTGCCGATTACCATGACCCGATTGTAGCCGAGGAGCAATTCGGCCCTACTGTTCCAATCCTGCCTTTTGATGATGAGGAACAGGTCATTGCATTGCATAATGAAAGTATCTACGGTTTAACAAGTTCTGTATGGGGAGAAGTAGAACATGCTATAAAAGTTGCCCGCCGCATCGAAGCAGGTACGACGATGATCAATACTGCGGCGATTCAAGGTTTGGATGTTCGTTTCCCATTTGGAGGAGTAAAGCAGTCAGGAGTGGGCCGTGAATATGGGGAAGAAGGATTAAAATCCTATACAGAAACGCATGTCATCAATATTCCGAAGAACTTGGACCTTCCTTATATTCCGGAATAAGTTGAAAATGCTATCCAGACAAAAGCCTGTTTAATAAAGAGGGGACTATTTTTGGTAGAAAATGATGAAATGACTTCGGTATGCAGCCGGGGTCATTTTTTATAAATTTATAATTGTTTACATGATGCTCGTTGATGATCTGCATACATACTGTAGAAAAACGTATGGTTATGACTAGCTTTCAATAGCGGTCTATTATCTGTAAAAGGTAAATCAATCCGCAATGGTTTATATGACTATTTACTATAGAATGACATTCCCTCAAGAGAGGATGTGCAGCACGTTGTCTGATGGGAAGTGATTCAACCTTATTGAAAGAAGCAGGTATCTATAAATACTGATAGTCTCTCGAAGGTTTAATATAGCGATGGACTGGACTATCGATTAAAGGGGAAATTAAAATTCTTTTTAAAAAGGGTTGCATTTGTATAAAAAACATGTTAAATTATTAAACACCGCTGAAATGCGGAGGAGATATTGAAAACTTTTAAAAAGTAATTGACTTGATGGTTAATCGGTGTTACTATTATAAAAGTCGCCGCTGAAAACGGCGGTTGAAAAAATTAAAAAGTTATTGACACAAAATTTGGTAAGTGTTAATATATAAGAGTTGCTGCTAACGAGCGGTAACAAAATGAACTTTGAAAACTGAACAAGCAAGACGTTAACAATAATTTTCTTTCTTAATTGAAAGAGACAATTTGACTTTAAACTAGTCAGCAACATTTTGAGCTTAACTCAAACTACTTTTATGGAGAGTTTGATCCTGGCTCAGGACGAACGCTGGCGGCGTGCCTAATACATGCAAGTCGAGCGAACGTTTTGTTGGTGCTTGCACCGGCTTAACGTTAGCGGCGGACGGGTGAGTAACACGTGGGCAACCTGCCCTGTAGTCTGGGATAACTCCGGGAAACCGGGGCTAATACCGGATGATACTTTTTGATTCATGTCAGAAAGTTGAAAGATGGTTTACA
>NZ_BCVX01000004.1 GCF_001591965.1 Lysinibacillus odysseyi 34hs-1 = NBRC 100172 | reverse complement strand
ACGTTTGTCTCTTTCTATTAAGAAAGAAAATTATTGTTAACGTCTTGCTTGTTCAGTTTTCAAAGTTCATCTCGTTGCCGCTTTTTAGCAGCGACTTTATTATATTAACTCATCCTTAATTCGATGTCAACACTATTTGAAAATATTTTTCTGCAATACTTCCGTGCATTGTTCTCTCGTTAAGGACAAGTAATAATATACATCATACTTTTGCGCTTTGCAATAGTTTTTTCAAAAAAACTTTCATCTTTTTAAAATCTAGAATAAAGAGCGATATACCTCCTACTACAACTATACCTCCTATTATTTGAGAGCTAATTAGTTTTTCTGCAAAAATGAAATATGCTAAAATTGCAGCGCCAACCGGCTCAAATAATATAGCGATAGAAATAGTATTAGTGCTCACCCATTTTAATGACCAATTGAATAATGTATGACCTAACAGATTCGGAACAATCGCAAGCATGCCAAACCAAAACCAATCTGTCGATTCATACGGGCCAAATGATTGCCCCGCGATTAGTACATAAAAGAACAGACATATTGTACTCACGCTATATACAACCATTGTATAAGTTATTAACGATAATCGTTGCCGTACATCCTGACCAAATAATAGATAACCTGTTATAAGGGCACAAGCAATCAACGCGAGTATATCCCCATATAGGGCAGAGCCGCTGACAAGGAAATCCCCCCAACTGATTAGAAAACTTCCAATAATTGCTATACTGCCTGCTACAATGGTTTGGAGCGACACCTTTTCTTTAAAAAATATATATGTTCCGATAAATGCAAACAGCGGTTGTAGGGTAACCAATACAGTAGAGCTCGCTACTGAAGTGTAATTCAATGATTCAAACCATAAAATAAAGTGAAATGCCAAGAAGACGCCAGCGATTGCCGAGAAGATCCAATCCTTTTTATTAAGGAGTTTTATCTCCTTCCTATATTTCAAGAAAAATAACGGACTCATAATAAGGATCGAAAAAAACATACGATAAAAAGCAATTACAGCTGATTCAGCATTTGCCAGCTTCACAAAAATGGCTGACATTGAAACTGAGAATACCCCAATAATAATCGCTATGTAAGGTCTTGCCTTTTCATTAAACATCTATTCACCCCCTTAGCTTTATTTATTTTACCTCAAATGCGTTCATTCGCAATACGAAATACGAGAAAGGATGATAATATGAATTTCTTATTAAGTGATTCGTTGTCTATTGAAATATTAATCAAGTTAGTAATTGCCGGCACGTTAAGTTTAATAATCGGGATTGAGAGGGAATTGAAAAAGAAGCCCGTCGGTTTAAAAACCAGTCTTGTCATTGCTACATTCAGCTGTTTGCTTACGACTATTTCTATTGAAACGGCCTATATGACCCCTGCAAGAGATGATATTAATATCACTATGGATCCATTACGCTTAGCAGCGCAGATAGTGAGCGGGATCGGTTTCTTAGGGGCCGGAGTTATTTTGCGACGCGGAAATGACAGTATAACAGGATTGACTACAGCCGCTATGATTTGGGGAGCAGCAGGTATCGGAATTGCAGTCGGGGCCGGCTTTTACTTCCAGGCGTTCGCTACTGTTCTTATTGTCGTTTTTGGTATCGAACTAATCGCCCCTTTTCTTATAAAGATTGGGCCTAAAAGATTGCGTATGCGGGAATTATCATTAAAGGTAATGATCACTGATATTTCTAAGCTACCAGTCTTAATCGATAGAATGACAAAGCTGGATCTAGTAGTGGAACATGTCGGCATCCGCGATATTCCTCTGAAAGATAATATTTTCAGGCATGAGGTAAACATCCGCTTCTCTACTCTCATTCCAAAGGATACATTCTGGATCTACACGATTTTACATGAGCTAGAATTTATCGAAAGAATTGAGATTGATTTCTAATGTATTGGAGAAGGATATAAAGGGCAACTTATTCTATTAAGTAAGGAGGTTGATGTATGGGACAGTTTTTCCTACTTTTAAAGGAAGGGAACAAGCCTTCTTTTATCGCTGCATTGGTCAATTTATTTTTAGGCCTCATTAAAGGGGTGGCATTTTTCTTTACTGGCAATGTCGCCATGTTTGCAGAGATGATGCATTCATTAGGAGATGCAGCAAATCAATTTTTTGTTTACATTGGCTCAGCATTATCCAAAAAAGCACCTACCCCTAAGTTTCCAAACGGTTATGGAAGGGTAGTCAATCTTGTTTGTCTTGGTGCCGTCCTTATCGTAGCAATTCTTTCCTATGAAACAATTAAAGAAGGATGGCATCACTTTATGCATCCAGCCAATGAATCCACCGGCACGCTTATTGCCCTTGGAGTTTTATCAATTGGGATTGCTTTAGAAGGTTATGTTCTTCATAAAGCCGCCAAGGAAATTTTACATGACGTGAACGTCCAGCATACCGCCATCATGGCAATTCCTATCTCCGCTAAATATCTGAACCGAGCTAAACCGGCTACCAAGCTTGTATGGATGGAAGATCTAGTAGCGACAAGCGGGAACGTACTAGCATTCGCAGCTATTGTTATCGCCTATTTTACAGGGTTTCATCGTATTGAGGGACTGGTATCAATGATTATTGGACTTATGATGTTTTACGTAGTAGGCAGGGTCTTCCTTGATAATGCAAGAGGAGCAATCGGTGAGACAGATGAAGAGATGATGGTTCACATCGGACAACTTGTGATGGAGGATCCTCATGTAAAGGATTTAGCCCGCTTGGAAGTTGTAAAAGAAGGGGAATTTCTTCATGTAGAATTAGTAGCGGAGACAGACCCCGAATTGTCCCTCGCCTATCTCGATGATGTACGGGATGAACTAACAAAATTAATCATGGCTCAAAAAGGGGTTACAAAAGTTACAATCGCGTTTGATGAGGACGACAAAATTACCCTTTGGAAAAATAATTGATAAACAGGCCTACCTTTAATGAATAAAGGAGGCCTGTTTTAATTATTGACGCTGATATTTTCTTATATGAGACGGACTTTTCCCGGTAAATGTATTACAAAGAAGCCTCCAAAATAGCGCGCACATCTTCCCGGTCAAGCTTATTAAAGTTTCCGAATGGCCCATTAAACATCGTATGTTCAATAATACCGTCAAACTCAGCTTCTGTTATATTATAATCCGCTAGACGGCTTGGTGCCCCAATCGATTGCCAAAATTCACTTAAGCGCTGAATCCCTTCCGTTCCTACTTCCTCATCAGAACGTCCTTGGCGCTCAACACCAAATACCTTCTCTGCCAGCCGAGCAAATCGTGCTGGATTGACAGATAGATTATGACGCATCCAATTTGGGAATAGAATGGCCAGCCCCGCCGCATGTGGAATATCATAGTAGGCAGAAACAGCATGTTCGATATTATGAGTTGCCCAATCCCCTCTAGACCCAATGGATAAAAAGCCGTTCAGCCCCATTGTACCGGCAAGCATTAATGTTTCACGGTATTCATAGTTAGCCGGTTCTTTTAGTGCCTTTGGTGCCACTTCAATAATTGTGCGTAAAATTCCTTCGCTCATTTCATCTGTAATAGGTGTGTTCTCTGCATTGTTAAAATATTGTTCGAAAATGTGTGTCATTGTATCTACTACACCATTTACGGTTTGATCTACCGGTACAGTAAATGTGTAGCTAGGATCTAAAATCGAAAATGTTGGGAAAGTAGCAGGACTGCCCCATCCTAACTTCTCCTTCGTTTCTAGATTCGTGATCACGGAGCCTGAGTTCATCTCAGATGCCGTGGCAGCTAAAGTTAATACTGTGCCTAATGGTAGAGCTTCCGTTGCAATAACTTTTTTCTTTACAAGATCCCAGGCGTCTTCTTCAATTTTCGCTCCGGCAGCAATCAGCTTCGCACAATCGATTACAGAACCTCCCCCAACTGCAAGCACAAGGTCAATATCTTCCTTCTTACAAATTTCAATCCCTTTTCGGGCTGTGGAAACACGAGGATTCGGCTCGACACCAGACAGTTCAAAGATTTCTTTTCCTGCCAACGCTTTTGTCACATCATCATATACACCATTATTTTTAATACTGCCGCCCCCATATACAATCAACACTTTATGATAAGGAAGCGCTTCTTTTTCCAGCTGTTCAATACTATTTTTGCCGAAATGCAATCTGACTGGATTCCAAAACGTAAAACTATTCATATCCCAACACCTCTTTTTTAATAATTAATTTATCTCTTTTTGGCAGGTCTTATTTCCTGACCATAAAAAAAGAGCTGTGTGAGTACTCACACAGCTCTATTTTAAACATATTAAACCCATCCACGGAAGCGGGAAGCCTCAGCCGTACGACGGACACCTACCATGTATGCTGCTAGACGCATATTGATGTTGCGGTTTGTTGCTGTTGTATAAACATTTTCAAACGCATCCACCATTTTACGGTATAATTTCTCGTGTACTTCTTCCTCTGTCCAGTAGTACCCTTGGTTGTTTTGTACCCATTCAAAGTAAGATACTGTTACACCACCAGCTGATGCAAGCACATCCGGTACTAATAAAATTCCACGTTCAGTTAGGATTTTTGTTGCTTCTGCTGTTGTAGGGCCGTTTGCAGCTTCTACAACAATATCAGCTTTAATGTTATGTGCATTTTCTGCTGTAATTTGATTTTCAATAGCAGCAGGCACTAAAATATCACAGTCTAATTCTAGAAGTTCTTTATTTGTAATTGTGTTTTCGAATAGTGTTGTCACAGTTCCGAATGAATCACGACGGTCCAATAAATAGTCGATATCTAATCCGTTCGGATCATGAAGAGCACCGTAAGCGTCTGAAATACCGATTACTTTCGCGCCTAAGTCACTCATGAATTTTGCAAGGAAGCTTCCTGCATTCCCGAAGCCTTGGATTACAACGCGGGCACCTTTAATATCCAGGTTGCGTTTTTTCGCCGCTTCTTGAATAACGATTGTTACTCCTTCAGCTGTTGCACGGTCACGGCCTTGTGATCCGCCAAGAACAATCGGTTTACCTGTGATAAAGCCTGGTGAGTTGAATTCGTCCATACGGCTGTATTCATCCATCATCCATGCCATAATTTGTGCATTTGTGAAAACGTCCGGTGCCGGGATGTCCTTAGTCGGTCCTACTACCTGGCTAATTGCACGAACGTAACCACGGCTTAAACGTTCCAATTCACCCATAGACATTTGTCGTGGATCGCAGATAATACCGCCTTTACCTCCTCCGTATGGAAGGTCTACAATACCACACTTTAATGTCATCCACATGGAAAGTGCTTTTACCTCTTCTTCGCTAACCATTGGGTGGAAACGCACGCCACCTTTTGTTGGACCTACTGCGTCAGAGTGTTGTGCACGATAACCAGTAAATACTTTTGTCGTGCCATCGTCCATTTTTACAGGAATGCGTACTGTTAATAAACGTAGCGGTTCTTTTAGTAAATCATACATTGCTTCGTCATAACCAAGCTTGCCTAACGCGTCCTGAATAACTTCCTGTGTTGATGTGAATAGGTTTAAATTTTCAGCCATTATAAATTCGCCTCTTTAAATTTAATTATTGATAACGCCAACATTGTAACATACTTCTTATAAGAGTGGGCTATTATTTTGTCACATTTTGAACACTTTTGAGATTTTGTTCGTTTAGTCATGGTTGCGCTTACATTAAGTGTTAATTATCGCAAATAATTAGTGATTTTCGACCTAATAAAGTCATTACCATGTCAATTTCCAATTAAAAATTCTCAAATACTATTTTTGTATGCATACAATGTCCTAAACAATAAGAACGCCCTCTTTATAAATTGGTTCCAAGCACATTAACGACTCCCAAAAATTCAGCTCCGGCCATGCCTTCTTACTTTCAGATAGATCTATGAAGCTGTTAATTGAAGAAGCGACTAAATCTTACTATCTGCACCGTTTCCGGGAGTACACCTTAAATAAAGTAGATGCCAGTTCTATTGCCTGCTATAGCAGCAAAAAGAAAAACTCCCTTTCCTACAGCAAATAACCGGTACAGCTTTAATAAAACATGCGTCCATCTTTCTATTTCTCTTGTAACATCCATTTTCACCGCTGGATGAGCATGCCGGTTGTCACGTTGGAAAATAGACGTGTGACTTCTAGTTATTTGCTGAATTATGAAATAGGTTCTTTCTCTTTAAAGATATGCACCCTTTTCTGCTACCATATAGGCAGTACATACCAAAAATCATTTCATTTTTTACTCGTTTTGATAAGCCAAATCATTTCGGCCTATTGAAAAACCGGTGAACAGCTTCTATTTTGTATCACATCCCTTTCTACTCTTCTCAATTAAAGAAGGAATTTTTCTGCTATATCTATATAGCAAATTACTATCCTTTCTAATGCTTACCCTTTTTCCTCAAAATTAAAAGGCACAAAGAAAAGCATTCTCTGTACCTTACCATTCTCTATATTAGCTAAAAAGGAGACCCGTTACTCTCCTGATTGGTCAATCCAGTCCTGAAGCTTGCTTTTTAATACTTGAAAACCATTTGCATCGTCCTCATCTACCCTATCCTGAAGCGATTTACGCGGCAGCTGCTCACGTTTTTTCGGATGTGGAGCTTCATGCAATACACGGATGGATAAGCTGATTTTTTTCTCCTCACCATCCACCTCTAGTACTTTTACTGTAATTTCATCGCCAACCTTCAAATAATCGTGTACATCCTTTACAAATCCATACGTAATTTCCGAAATATGAACAAGCCCTTGTGTGTGTTCGTCCAATGCCACAAATGCCCCGTACGGCTGGATACCTGTAACTTTTCCGGTTAGCACGTCACCTACTTCATATTTTTTTGCCATAGCTTAATCCTACTTTCTCTTTACTTATATACGAAAATGTCATGTTAAATTATAACATATAGGGAGATATGCCACAAAGAATGTCCCGTATATCTACTCCACTTTTCTTCCGTTTCCTTTCCTTCCCTGTTTTATCTACAGCGAACCTGCACGGTAAATATAAGAAATTTTTAGAGAATAACTATGTTTTCATAAGGAAATGCGTTAAAATGAATACGTTTTTTACTTTTAAGGAGGTTTTACTTTGTCATCTAGAGATCAATTCGCCTCCAAGATCGGTTTTATATTAGCAGCAGCTGGTAGTGCAATCGGACTTGGGGCAATTTGGAAATTCCCGTATATGGCAGGAACAAATGGAGGAAGTGTCTTCATTTTGCTGTTCATCTTATGTACAGTCATTATCGGACTTCCTATTTTAATTGCAGAATTTATGATTGGTCGCCGCGGTCAGCTTGATCCAATCAATTCATTTAAAACACAGGCACCCGGTAAGCCGTGGTATATGGTCGGCTGGCTCGGGCTTATAGCATGCGGTATCATTCTATCATTTTACAGTGTTGTAGGCGGCTGGATTTTAAGCTATCTATTCCGTGCTGTTACATTACAATTAACTGGACAGGGTTTGGACTTCGCTTCTTTATTCAGCGATATCATTGCAAATCCCCTAGAAGTTCTCATTGCCCAAGGCGCCTTTATGTTATTAACCTTACTAATTGTCCAAGCAGGCATTAAAGGAGGTATCGAGGTCGCGAGTAAGTGGATGATGCCTTTGCTGTTCATCTTCTTTATTCTGTTATTTATCCGTTCTGTTACGTTGGACGGTGCCATGGAAGGCATAAAGTTCATGTTCGTACCAGATTGGTCATATTTAAATATCAAAACGCTGTTACTAGCACTCGGACAGGCATTCTTCTCTCTTAGTGTCGGCGTTTCAGCGATGATTACCTACTCTTCCTATTTATCTCCAAAAGAAAATATCGTAAGTTCTGCCGGTAACGTGGCAGTCATGAATATCATTATTTCGATATTAGCTGGTCTTGTTATTTTCCCAGCTGTTTTCGCACTTGACTATTCACCGGAGCAAGGGCCAGGGCTCGTGTTCGTTATTCTCCCTGCTGTATTTGAGCAATTGCCAATGGGCGGTCTGTTCTTGATTATCTTCTTTATTTTAATACTATTTGCAACTGTCACTTCTGCTATTGCCATGCTGGAAGTTGTAGTAGCAATCGGAATCGGACAGAAGACGGAAGGCCGTAAACGGGCTTCGTGGATTTTCGCTGCTATTATTTTCCTTATCGGCATTCCGAGTGCCCTTTCCTACGGGGTAATGAGCGACTTTACAATCATGGGAAAAAACTTCTTTGATTTTGCTGATTATATAACAAGCAGTATCTTGATGCCGATTGGGGCTTTATTGATTTCATTATTTGCTGGATTCCATTATTCAAAAAAGGTCTCACAGCAGGAACTTAATTCCTCCTCACTTCTTTTTACCATTTGGCTAACAATTGTACGTTACCTGGCACCGATTGCGATACTCATAATTTTAATAAGAAGCGCTTTTGCATAAGAAAAAGCTTGGTCCTATTTTTCGGGCCAAGCTTTTAGAGTGAAGACAAAGTCTTTTTATGACTTTGTCTTCACGTATTTTTTTGTAATGCCGCAAAAAGAAGTTTAACCCAACCTGTCCTGAAAACGCTTGCCAGACAAGGCGCGCCGATGAGCGAAGACGCGAATAGAACCTAAGTTCATGAGCGGACGAGCGAGGCAAGCAACGCGGGATGAAAGCGTTTGTCAACAGGTTGAAAGCTTGGTCCTATTTTTCGGGCCAAGCTTTTAAATTTCAGTTTTTAGACATAAAAGGGTCATTTATCGAAATGCTTACGTATTATAATGAACTTATATAGTAAAAATTCGAAAGGATGTGCTCACTTTATGAAAATCGTGCTCCATGAGTTATTAAAACAGCTGAGGGAAGAACGAAATTGGTCTCTTGAGGATTTATCACTGAAAACGCAGGTTGGGGTCGAAAAATTGGCAATGTACGAAAAAGGTGAGTTAACACCTTCCATTCAAACCATCCTGAAATTATCGACCGTTCTAGAAGTACCTGCCTCTAATTTAATGGATACAGTAGAAAAATAACTCCAAGCCCCTCACTATCCTTCCTGGGCAATTGATCTAGCTTCAATAGAAAAACAAAACTCGGCAGTTGCCGAGTTTTTTAAATAATGCACTTTGCCTCATATTTTATGGCGATCAGCTTGCGGGCGATTTCCACACAATCCTCAAACGGAATCCATTGTTCAAACGAAAGCTCATACACTTGCTGAATGACTTTTCCCAGCTTACTTGGATCGTCAATCTCCTGAAGGGCTGCCACTACATCCGCTGTCTCCGTATCATAATTGTCTTCACCTATTTTAAACGGGTCCCACTTTGCAAGCATTGCTACAGCTTTTTTATTCATTTCAATATTTTCCACAGTAACTCCCCTGACTACTCTTTTCATTATTTTGTATGATAACATAACTATGATACTACCAAAAAGAAAAGAGTGATAGTATGTCAATTTTTGATGAAGCTTATGTAAGAAGAAGTACACGCTCAGTAAAATGGGACAGAATGGATATGGTTTATAGTATCCCTGACGCCTCGGAAATTTTGCCGATGTGGGTAGCAGATATGGATTTTGCTGCACCTCAGCCAGTTATCAAAGCATTGCATAAACGCTTGGAGCATCCGGTGTTTGGCTACTCTTATGTTTGTGATGACTGTAAGGAATCCATTGTTTCCTGGTTTAAAAAGCGGCACCAATGGACAATTGATCCGGCAACAATTCTCTTTAACCAAGGGGTTGTACCAGCAATAGCCAGCATAGTAGAGACGTTCACAGAGCCCGGGGATAAAATTGCCGTTTCAACACCTGTCTATCCCCCGTTTTTCAATGTCCCTAAGCATCAGCAGCGGGAAATCGTTTCCTGTGATTTAGTAGAAGCCAGCGGAACTTATCACTATGACTTCCAAAATCTCGAGGAAACTTTTAAACAAGGGGTAAAAATGTATATTTTATGTAACCCCCATAACCCCGGGGGAATTGTTTGGTCAGAAAAGGATTTAGAGCGCCTTGTTGAGCTTGCCATTCAATATAACGTCTTTATCATTTCGGACGAAATTCATGCCGACCTACTAATGGATGGTAACAAGCATATTCCGTTATTAACAGTAAAACGCGCTGAGGAGGCAAATATCGTTACATGTATTGCCCCTACAAAAACATTCAATATTGCCGGTATTCAAGCTGCAATGATGGTCGTACCAAATGCACAATTACGCGCACAGCTTGAACAACATGCCCTTGCACATGGCCAATTTGAGCTGAATACATTCGCTCCTGCAGCCATCCATGCTGCCTATACACACGGAGAGCAATGGCTGGATGAACTGCTAAGCTACTTATCGGAAAATATGGATTACATTATTAAAGAGCTGACTACCATCCCAGGCATTCAAATAGCAAAACCGCAGGCAACCTACCTGCTTTGGATCGATTACCGCGCAACAGGGTTAGAAGAAAAAGAAGTAATGGACCGGCTGTTGACAATCGGAAAGCTGGCCCTCGAGCCGGGTACTAAGTACGGCGAGGCAGGACGCGGCTTTTTACGAATGAATGTTGCTGCTTCATTTGAAACAATTAAAGATGGGGTACAAAGATTTAAGAAGGCTTTCGCATAAAGTATTCTCTACATTTCTATTCCCCTCCCGGCGAGCGTGTCCTATTTCATAGGGCACGCTCGTTTCTTATGAAAGAATAATCAATTTTTTCTTAATTATGATAAAATATAGAAATATATTTCACTTTTAATGGAGGAATCCATGCCTTTTTTAGGAAAAAGATTTAAAAAAAATATATCGCTTCGTCTGCAAATGTTTATTTTTTCATTTTTTATCGTATTGTTTTCTGTAGTCACAAGTGGTTTTATCATGTTGCATAATATTTCTGATGCATTTGAAATGGAGTTCGGGTCACGGGCCATAGCCATCGCCCGAACAGTCGCCCTGCATGGGGAAATTCAGCAGACAGTAGGTACTACGCAAGGTTTAGAAACCATCCAACCGATTGCAGAACGTATCCGTCTTGCGACCGATGTAGATTATATCGTTGTATTTGATACCGATGGGATCCGTTATTCCCATCCTTCTGAAGCGAAGGTTGGCACCTTATATGAAGGAAGCGACCAAACCGAATCTCTATCACAGCATGAATATATTTCTAAAGCCTACGGTGTGCAGGGCTATTCTATCCGTGCATTCGTCCCTATCATGAATATAGAAGGTTCAAGACAAATTGGGGTAGTAAATGTTGGTATTCTATCACCTAAATGGTACCACTTGATTCAACAATACCGAACAGATATTATGATGTCCTTATTATGGGGGCTTGTCATCGGGTTAATCGGCTCCATATTAGTAGCAAATCATATAAAACGGCAGACGCTGAATTTGGAACCTTACGAAATTGCCCGGATCGTCGAGGAGCGTTCCAGTATGATGCAGGCAATGGATGTAGGGATTTTAGCAACAGATGAAGAAGGGCATATCACATTTATTAATAGATTGGGACGACAATATACACACTTTTTTGGCACAACTACTACATTGCAGGAATTGTTCAAGAATACGTGGGTGGCGGAAGAAAAGCTTATAAAGCATGAAAGTCACCGCCCACTTCTCATTCAGGACCAAATGTATCTGGTAAGGACATTTCCTATTCAAGCACATGATAAGTTAGTGGGACATCTTATTATGATGACCAGCCGCCGGGAAGCTCATAGTTTAGCGGAGGAGCTGACAGGAATCAAGATTTTAGTAGATTCCCTTCGTGCCCAGCAGCATGAATATATGAATCGGTTACATAGTATTGCAGGGTTAATTCAATTAGACCGGAATGAGGAGGCAGTAAGTTTGATTATTGATGAAATAACGGACGAGGAAGAACTCATTCAGACCTTACGCGATAAAATTTTTGACTATTCTATTCAAGGTCTTCTGTTAGGTAAATACTCGCGGGCAAAGGAACTCGGCATTTCCTTAACCATTGACGATACATCGTTTCTCTCAGACTTTAAAAATGGGATTTCAAGCGGGGATCTTGTCACCATTTTAGGAAACATTTTGGATAACGCAATGGAGGCATGCCTTCAGCGTGATATTAGAGATGTGCATTTACTATTACAGGGAAACAAAAATTTCCTGTTTATCGAGGTACAGGACAGCGGCTGTGGTATTAGCGGCCATTCTCAAAAAATTTTTGAATATGGCTACAGCACGAAAAAACGGGATGGCCGAGGAATTGGACTTGCGCTCGTTAAGCAATTAGTAGAAGCCAATAATGGGATAGTTGCAATAGAATCGGCTATTGACATAGGAACTACAATGACGATTAAAATCGGGGTGGAATAAGTATGACAAAGCTTTCAGTATTCATAGTAGAAGATGATCCGATGGTTTTGGAGGTAAACAAAGGGTTTTTAAGTAAAATAAATGACTTTGTCTGTATAGGTGAAGCTTCAACGGCAAAGGATGCGTACGAAAAGATTTTGCAGTTGAAGCCGGATTTAATTTTGCTTGATATGTTTTTACCCGATTTTTCAGGAATGGATTTATTTCTTCGTTTACGGAATGAAAGAATTCCATCTGATATTATTATGATTACGGCTGCACGTGATGCCCCGACAGTTCAAGAGGCAGTACGATTAGGGGCTTTTGATTATTTGATTAAACCTTTCCGCTTTGAGCGTTTCCACCGTGCTTTGCAGGATTATATCCGTTATAGTAAACAACAGCCTGTAAATGGTTTATATGGCCAGCAGGAAATAGACAGTATGCTTGGTCTTAAAGAAGAGGAGGCTAGTCTTCCTAAAGGGTTAAATGAGATGACGATGAAGCAAATTGTAGAAGGTCTGCAGGCGGTAGATTCGGCTGTCACTTCTGAGCAGCTTGCTCAAAACGTTGGTATGGCACGGGTAACGGTGCGGAAATACCTTGATTTCCTGGCCCATAAAGAGAAAGTAGTCATTGAACTAAAATACGGCACAGTCGGACGCCCAACGAAATACTACTCTCTAAAGTAATGCTTAAAACGCTTGTATCAAAATGATACAGGCGTTTTTATTATGTATTATAACAGTTATATTAAAATATCTTTTGTTATATATCAAAAAGACCAAAATGTTCTTTATTAACATAATATTGTTTATTTTGTAATTTTATTTACAATTCAATTAATCTCATAAAGGTTTGAGGTGTTAGATTGAAGAAAATCATTACACGCTCTTACTGTTTCCTTTCCATTTGTTTGTTCTTATTGCTATTGGCAGGCTGTCAAAATAATCAATCGTATCCTACAGACTACGAGCAGCTTAGTGAAGATGAGCGGCTGGTCATTCGCTTTTCCCACGTTGTCGGTGAAGATACTCCAAAAGGAACAGCAGCTCGAAAATTCGCCGAGCTTGTAAAGAAATACAGTAACGGCTACATAGAGGTACAAGTTTTTGCAAACGGGACGTTATATAAAGACAGCGAAGAATTGGAGGCATTGATGCGCGGCGATATTCAAATGATCGCACCGGCTACCTCAAAACTGACTCACCTTGTTCCTGAAATATCGGTGCTCGACCTGCCTTATGCTTTTCGGTCATTAGAGGAAGTTCATGACTATTTGCAGAGTGAAGTTGGGCAGGAGCTGACTGAAAAACTGCAAAAGCACAATCTATATTCAGTAGGTATATGGGACAGCGGATTTAAACAATTAAGCAATAACATAAATCCCATCTACACCTTTTCCGATTTGAAAGGGCTGAATATGCGGATTATGCCAAGCGACATATTATATAAACAATTTGAAATAGCTGGCGCCAATTCAAAAAAGATTGATTTTAATACAGTCTTTAATGAATTAAAAAAAGGAAGCATTGATGGTCAGGAAAATACACTATCCAATATTTCCAGCAAAAACCTTTATTCACTCCAGCACTATTTAACGATATCCGATCATGGTTATTTAGGTTATCTGCTCCTCTTTAACTATGAGTTCTGGAATAGCCTTTCACCAGATGTGCAGGCCATTTTAGTAAGCGCTTTACAGGAAGTCCAGCAATGGGAGTGGGATTTGGTAAATGAATTGAACATTCAAAAGCAGGAGGAAATCGAGCAGTGTGAATGTGTGGAAATCTACACATTGCCTGAGGAAGAAAAGAAGCGTTGGGAAAAGGCTTTTGACCCTGTCTACGACTTTTATAAAATGCGATATCCAGACCGTTATATAAAAGCGCTTCCAAAGTTTTCGTAAGACATTTGGTTATAAAGGACACCACGTTCTTTTAACATATTAATTTAGAGAAATCAGGGGGACAAATCACATGAAAAAATGGATTTTTATGTCGATTCTAAGCATTATTGTTTTAGTGTTGGCAGCATGCGGCGGCGATGATGCAGATAAAGGCTCATCCGATTCCGGTGATCAATACACAGCAGAAAAACCATTGGTAATTAAGTTTTCTCATGTAACATCAATTGAATCTGTCAAAGGAAAAGCTGCTGATGAGTTTGCTCGTCTAGTGGACGAAAAAACAGAAGGCCGTGTAAAAGTTGAAGTGTATCCTTCTTCTTCTTTATATGGTGATAACGATGAACTTGATGCGTTAGTATCGGGGAACGTGCATATGATTGCACCTTCTGTAACAAAGATGGTAAAGATCGACCCGCGCTGGCAGTATGTCGACATGCCTTTCCTTTTTGAAAATGACGAGCATGTGCAGGCATTCTTCAAGTCAGAGGTAGCACAAACGATTTTAAACTCTGATCAATTAGCCGCAAACGATATTAAAGGTATTTCATTCTGGGGTAACGGCTTCAAGCACTTTTCTAATAATAAACATCCACTTGTGAAAGTAGGAGACTTTAAAGGGCTTAAATTCCGTGCGCAGGCTGGTAAAGTATTAGAATCCCAATTCCATGCATTAGATGCAGGGTCTGCCACAATTGCATTTGGTGAAACATATGCAGCTTTACAACAAGGGACAGTAGATGGCCAGGAAAACACATTCAATAACTTTGATACACAAAAATATCAAGAAGTACAAAAATATCTTTCGACTACAGCACATGGCCGTCTTGACTATGCAATCTTCGTTAATAAAACATTCTGGGAGTCTATTCCTTCAGACTTATTAGGCTCGGTAGAAGAAGCATTAGCAGAAGCAACGGAATTGGCGAATCAATTAGCAGCTGATGAAAATGAAAAATCATTCGAAAACATCAAAAATTCAGGAACTGTGGAAGTTTATGAAATGTCGCAAGAAGAGCGTGATGCATTAAAAGAGGCATTACAGCCGGTTTACGATGAGTTCGGCGAGACAATTACGAAAGAATTGATTGAAGGTATTCAAGCTTTGAAAAAATAATGGGTGAAATGCCGGCTATAAGCCGGCATTTCATCTCTCAATAGACTTATAGAAAGGATGGGCCATACAGCCATGTTGAAAAAGATTTGGGATTACGCAGAAGAAATCTTTTCGGGGACATTTTTTGTTATCGGCATTTCGTTAATTTTTTATGGTGTTGTTATGCGTTACGGCTTTAATGAGCCAAAAGCATGGGTAGAGGAAATCGCACGCTATACAATTATATGGGGGGTATTTGGAGGTTTCGGAATGGCTCTAAAACATAACCAGCATATCCAGGTAGATATTTTGTATGACCGGTTAAACGAGAAAATGAAATTCTTCTTAAATATTATCGCCACAGCTTTAAGTATAATTTTTTGTGCCTTTTATACTTACTACGGCTATATTCTAGTAGAGGCTCGTTATTCTTCCGGCATGGTATCTCTTGACGTTGGCATACCGATGTGGATTATCTATTTAATCCTGCCGATTTCAGGCGTATTATTCTCGCTGCGTTTCATTGAACGTTTGCTTCACATCCTGCGCAGAAAGGATGAAAACTATGCTAACCCTCTTAATTAGTTTCTTTGTATTATTATTTTTACGTGTACCGGTCGCAATCAGTTTAGCATTATCTACGATTTTTGTTTTGCTCCAATCGGATTTTAATATGAATATGATGCCACAGCGTATGTTTACAGCTCTCGATTCCTTCCCGATGATGGCGATTCCGGGATTTGTCCTGGCAGGAATCATCATGGCACGGGGTGGTATTTCCCGTTATTTAATTGAAGCCCTCCGCTCCTGGGTAGGTCATTTACCGGGCGGCCTGTCAGTTGTAACAATTTTGGCCTGTGCTGTTTTCGCAGCCATTTCAGGGTCCTCCCCTGCAACTGCAGCAGCAATTGGTTCTATTATGATTCCAGCAATGATCAGCGCCGGTTATGATAAGCGTTATTCAATGGGACTCGTTGCTGCTGGCGGAACACTGGGTATCCTTATTCCCCCAAGTATTCCGCTGATTATGTACGGGATTACCTCTGAGCAATCAATTGGAGACTTATTCATGGCTGGCCTCTTCCCTGGATTAGCACTAACTGGCATTTTGATTGTCGCTGCCATTTTCTATGCGAAACGAAACGGCTTTAAAGGTGATGAACCTGCCACAATGGCCGAGCGCGGGCGAAAATCGTTAAAAGCCATTTGGGGAGCTTTACTGCCATTTATTATTTTAGGTTCTATTTACTCGGGCATTGTAACACCAACCGAATCAGCTGTTATTGCTGTTGTTTACGGACTTATCGTTTCTGCATTTATTTATCGCGAGTTGAAACTGAAAGATTTACGGCCAATTATTGTTGAATCCATCAACATTACATCGATGATTTTCCTGATCGTAGCTGCTGCCTCACTATTTGGCCTATACTTAACAAATGCTCAAATACCGCAAGAGGTTGGGAGATGGATTGCTGAATCTGATATGAATAAGTGGATGTTTATCATTATCGTTAATATCCTCTTCTTCATTATGGGAATGTTCCTAGAAGCGGTCTCCATCATCTTAATTACACTGCCTATCTTATTGCCAATCCTGTATCACTTCGACATTAATTTAGTACACTTTGCTATTATTATGACGATTAACATGGAGCTTGGTATGATTACGCCTCCTGTAGGGTTGAATCTATTTGTTGTAAGCGGGATTGCTAAAGAGAAATTAGGGGAAGTCGTAAAGGGAGTCATTCCGTTTATCGTACTGATGATTGCCTTTTTAGTAATTGTTGTCCTGTTCCCTCAATTATCTTTATGGTTGCCGGAATTCATGAAAAAATAAGCTGTTTGAGGAGGGGAAGCTTTGAAGGGATATTCACCAGAAAGCCGTTCTTATTGGATGATCGTGCTGAGTTTGGGTCTGGCATCGATGTTGATATTTGCTGTGATGTATTCAGTTCAGCCCCTTCTTCCTCTCTATACGGAAGAATTTAATATTTCTATATCCGCTGCCAGTTTGACAATGTCGCTACCAACCATTTCACTGATTGCGGGGTTAATTATATTAGGGTTTCTTTCTGACCGCCATGGCCGGGTTTTGTTTATTAAACTATCTGTGTTTCTTTCCTTGCTTACTTTTATTTGTATTCCATTTACACATTCATTTGGGATGATCGCAGCCATCCGCTTTGTACAGGGATTTATGCTTGCAGGCGTTCCCGCAGCTGCTCTTGCCTATATCGCTGAGGAAATTGACGCTAAATATAGCGCTCTGGCAACCGCCTTTTACATATCCTGCAATGCACTTGGCGGAATGATCGGCCGTGTTGTGACGGCCTATGTTTCAGAACATCAGACATGGCAGCATGCTATTTTTTATCTAAGTACATTCGGGGCTGTCGTTTGTATATTCGTTTTCTTTGCTTTACCAAAATCAAAAAACTTTTCACCTGGTGTACGGAAGCTGAAAACTGATTTTCTTGGATTTTACGGACATATGAAGAATCCATTGCTGCTTTTGATGTTTGGTCTGGGCATTACATTACAGATGTCCTTTACCGGCATGTGGACCTACTTGCCTTTTCACTTAACAGAGCCGCCTTACGGGATGTCACTTGATACTATTTCAGCTCTTTATTTCGCTTACGGTTTTGGTATTATCGGGGCACCGACGGCCAGCTATTTATCCAACCGTTTTTCTTTGCAGTCTCTTCGGAATGGTGCCATAGTGGTTCTCTTAGTCGGTCTTGCACTGACCTTAACTCCCGCCGTACCAGGGATTATAGCAGGTTTGTGTATTGCATGCTTTGGCTTTTTTACTGCCCATTCCTTAACGGCAAGTACCGTATCCTCTACTGCACAAACACAAAAAGGCCTTGCCTCCAGCTTATATCTTGTTTCCTACTACATCGGTGTCGCTTCAGGGAGTACCCTTTTAAGCCCGATTTGGTCATCTTTAAATTGGAATGGTCTTGTTATTTTTACTATTGCAGTTCCTCTTTTTTATACGCTGTTTCTACATTTTTCGCTTAAAAAGAGACCTTCTAAAATGTAATTTTCTCCAAATTAAAAGACAAGCCTGCAATTTGAGGCTTGTCTTTTTTTTAAAGATGTTTCTTTTCGATCTCTATTCGTTTATCGCGTTCTTTTAATGCACGTTCTTCCAGCTTCTGTGCTTCTGCAGCTTGCTTTGCTGAATTTTTTCGCAGCCATTTAAACAGAAAAAAGACGATAAGAAATAATAAAAGCATTTCAATAGCAGCCGGAATATAAGTCGTCTTATCCTCCGGGAAATACAGGAATCCCCAGTTAAGGATCAACTTTTCCATAATCTCACACTTCTTTCGTTATTATTCAAAAACAGTGATCGATTCAATTTTAACATCTTCATTCGGCTTGTCACGCATATCACGGTCAACTTTCGCAATATTGTCAACAACATCCATACCTTCAATTACTTGTCCGAATACAGTATGCTTACCGTCTAACCAAGGTGTACCGCCGTTTTTCTTATAAAGGTCTACTTCTTCTTTGCCCCATCCACGTACTTCCATTTGTTTTAACATCGATACTTCTACTTGTGGAGCCTGCACAATAAAGAATTGAGAGCCGTTTGTGCCTGGGCCTGCATTTGCCATTGAAAGAGCCCCACGGATATTTAATAGCTCCGGCACGCACTCATCTTCAAATGTACCTCCCCAAATGGATTCGCCGCCCATACCAGTACCTGTAGGGTCTCCGCCTTGGATCATGAAATTCGGGATAACTCGGTGGAAAATGATGCCGTCATAATAACCTGATTTAGCATGACCTAAAAAGTTTTCTACAGTTTTTGGTGCTTGTTCCGGGAATAGTTTAATTTTTAGTGACCCCATTGTTGTTTTCATTTCTACTAGTACTTCACCGGGATTTAATTCTTTTGTTAATTGTGGAAGCATGTTTGTCTCTCCTTTAAATAAGTCTAGGTGTTTCTTACCTCGATTTAGTGTACCATACCTTGTCGTTTTTTTCCGCTTAGTCATGCCTGAATCCATCTTTCATTTTTAGCCGGTTATACGGGGATACTTAACATTGCCTGTTCTATAAAGTACGGTATTAAGCCGTATGAAGAACGGGTAAGAATAGAGAAGGAATTAGCATTTAAACAGAACATTTCCTTCGTAACCCGAAATAAGTTATACTAAATAGGCGAAAATTTATATTATAGATAGGAAGTAGAGATATAATGCAAACGAATAAACACAATTTTATCGTCATCTTCATTTCTAACTTTATCGTAGCTGCTTCTGCCACAATGATTATGCCTTTTCTATCACTTTATATCGAGACAATGGGGAATTTTACGGAAAGTTACGTGCAAAAATGGGCGGGGCTTATTTTTGCGGCTACCTTTATTACAGCCTTTCTGATGTCTCCTATTTGGGGTCGGATAGCAGACAAATACGGCTACAAGCCAATTATGATCATTAACTCCTTCGGGATTGCTTTAAGTATTTTTCTTATGGGCTATGTCCAAAATGTGGAGCAGTTTTTCTTTCTGCGGTTATTTATGGGGGTTGTGACAGGATTCATCCCTACCTCAATAGCCTTTATAAGCAAACATACACCAAAAGAAGTAGCAGGGAAAACACTGGGCACCTTACAAATGGGCAGTGTCGGTGGTACACTTTTCGGCCCTGTCATTGGAGGAGCGTTAGCAGATGCAGTAGGTTTCAGCTATACCTTCATCCTTACTGCCATTACGATTACGCTCGCCGGTTTACTGATCATCTTAAGTGTTCATGAACCAAAGATGGAGCGGAAAGTAAAATCTGCCGTATACTCACGAAAAAATGTGATCTGGGCCATTTTCCATCACCGGCTTATCTTCAATGTCATGCTGGTCACATCGTTAATCCAAATTGGCAACTTCAGCATTCAACCGCTTCTATCTCTTTATGTATCCCACCTGACAGCTGCCGAAGAAGTGGTCCTGCTTGCAGGTATTACGTTTAGTGCAACAGGTCTTGGGAACATCTTATTTGCCCGTTTTTGGGGGAAACTGAGTGATCGTGTCGGATACGAAAAGGTATTAAAATATTTACTGATTTCCTGTGTTGTTTTCATTATTCCACAAGCGTTTGTTACAGCCCTTTGGCAGCTGATGGCCCTGCGTCTTCTTTTTGGCATAGTAGTAGGTGGTCTTATCCCTATTACCTCTGCACTGATTCGACGTGAAGCACCTGTTGATGTGCAGGGTGAGATTATGGGTTACAACCAAAGCTTTCGTTTCCTAGGAAATATTATTGGGCCTGTATTAGGAGGCGTAATTAGTGGTATCTGGGACATCCCAGCTGTTTTCTACTCGACCGGACTGCTCTTTTTCATTGCCTTTGTTGTTATTTATTATCTACAGAAACTGCCAAAACAGCATATGGATGACCTCCTTAAAAATCACGTATAATGCACAGTAAAACTATGGTATTCTTGCTATATGTGAACTGTTGGAGGAAAACAAATGAAACAGACTTTCGGGTACTTCCTAATTTTTTGTTCCGTTCTTTCATTACTAGTTGTAGGAAACGAAATATGGAAGGAAGTAGCCGCTGCTAAAGCACACGAAGAAAAACTAGAAGCCTCTATTCATCTTCCGCAAATGCAGGCCCAGCTGCCTGTTACATTGCTCGATGATAAAGGTAAAATATTCAGCGAGGAATACGTTGAATGGCGTGAGCCGCTCAACTATGATGCGTTCCCACAGATTGTAAAGGATATCTTTATTTATAGTGAAGATACTGCGTTCTTTCATCATATCGGTTTTGACGTAAGCGCCATTGCTCGGGCTGTCATGGCCAACTCTGCCGGAAGACCCATGCAGCAGGGAGGCAGTACAATTACCCAGCAGCTTGTGAGGATGCGTTATTTATCTGAAGAAAAAACATATGAGAGAAAGCTGATGGAATTGTTCTATGCCTATGAGCTTGAACAAATGTATAGCAAAGAAGAAATTCTTGAGATGTATTTGAATGAAATCTATTTTGGCCATCAAGTATACGGAATTGCAGGGGCAGCCACTTACTATTTCGGCCGCCCGCTCAGTGATTTATCTGTAGCTGAACTTGCCTTTATAGCAGCCATCCCTAACAATCCAAGCCTTTATGATCCATTGAAGAACTATGATAATACAAAGGCTAGGCAGGAGCGTCTGCTCGATACGCTGGCTAAAAATCATATTATTTCTCTAGAAGATGCAGCAACTGCCAAACAGCAGCCGATCGAACTTCATATCAAAAAGAAATTGCAGCATCATCCGGCTTATAGCACTTATGTCTTACAGGAGCTGCGTTGGCTCGTATCACAGTCAGAAGGTTTTGATGAGCGGTTGGCCAAAACAGACAATACGGAGGAACGCAAGCTCATCTCGTTGCAATTAGATGCCCGTATAGATGAGTTACTAGCGAGTGGAATCAAAATATACACTGCTCTTTTGCCCGAGAAGCAAGCAGCGGATGAAGCAGCTGTTAATCAAATTCTTTCTCCTTATGGTATAGAAGCAAGTGCTGTTGTCATCGACAATCAAACACGGGAAATTGTCAGCATGTTTGCCGGGAGAAACTACGAAAAACTGAATCTGCATCGTGTTTTCCAGGCACCCCGCCAGCCGGGTTCTGCTTTCAAACCATTAATTGATTACGCACCTGCTATTGAGCTGCTGCACTATACGCCCTCATCAATCATTAGCGGTGCCCCCTACTGCATCGGTAACTTTTGTCCGCAGAATTATGGCGGCGGCGTCTATGGAAATGTTTCCATTTCTACAGCCTTTAGCTGGAGCTATAACACAAGTGCCCTACGTCTTCTCAACAAGGTAGGCTTGGAGCAGGCATTCGGTTTTATAGACCGCTTTCATTTCCAGTCCATCGTAGAGAAAGACCGTAATTTCTCTGCAGGGCTCGGTGGACTGACATATGGTGTCACATCATTGGAAATGGGAGATGCTTATACAAGTTTTATAGATGGAAGTTATGTGCCCGCAAGAGCCATTCGGAAAGTGACAGATCTCCAAGGAAAGACGCTTTATGAATGGGCGGATGAACGAAAAATCATCTGGTCAGCGAAAACAGTACGTCATATGCGAAGCCTGCTAACTGACGTCGTCCAAAAAGGCACAGGCATTGGTTTATCTACTAGTACATCCTACATCGGAGCTAAAACCGGCACAACAAATGACTACAAGGACTTCTGGGTGGCAGGGCTCACAGAAAACTATACGACTGCCATCTGGACCGGCTACGATGAACCACGTAATATGCAAAATCTTGAAAAAAGCCGCATTCATTTTAGAATATTCAATGCTATTATGGATTAAAAAGATGTTGGAACATAAGTATGTTCCGTCTCCTATCAAAGGGCGGGGTGTTTGTGGCAACCCACCCTTTAGATTTTTCATATAAAAACAAGGGGAATCCCCCCATTCTTACATTTGAGGCCATGAATGCGAGGCCTATTTCATTTTTGGTCTTCGATTCCCATGTATAGAAAATCGAGTGAAACCTATATTAGCTTTTAAAAATCCGAAGAATGGCCCCACGTTCATTTTACGTTGATGGTAGATCAGTGCTGTTGCTTCTACTATGTTAGTAAAGAATGATCCTTTTGTTCACGGCCAAACGTTGAGTAGAGATAGAAGGAAGTTATTCTCCGTTTCGGCCGCGAAACGGAGAGCGATATTTCCATAGAAAACAAAAGGCAACCATGATGGAAAAATCATGATTGTCTTTTATTATTCAGCTAGTTTTTTGCCCCAGCCCTTTTTACATATTTATAACTGCCGGATCATCCTTCGTTGTCCACAACAACACTATTTTGAAAGGTGTTCTAAGTGCAGCTATTTTTGATCACATAAACGGCAGACTCGCGATAATGCCGTTATAAAGCTTGATAAGTATGTATAAAATCGTCGTGCTCAATAATGCCCAAATTAATATTTCAAAAAAGATCAAGCCGATCAATCCTGTCATATTCATAAAGAAGCTCATTTTATAAATCGTATAAACAAAATACACAGCAACGGTCAATACAAACACAGCGAACAATATAACGGCCGATTGAATACCGAAAGTCGACAGTAGTGCGCCGACAAAGAAAATAACATATCCTCCGCGTGCCGCACTCATTGTCTCCCCTTTATAATCTTTTGAAAAGAAAAGCATACCCAGCTCATGCACTGTCTCTCCTATTAGCTTTAACGCCGAAAATAGCATAAAGAAACAGAGAGAAAATAAGATGAGTAAAAATACCTTCAGCTCCATCTCCGAAAGGAACTCACGCATACCGGCATAAATACCGATTCCCTGCAAAATCCCCATTGATTCTGTTACTGCATAAATACCGAATGTTAAACTAAACAGCAAAATCGTAAAAAGCGGTAGATAGCCATATAAATATGGATTTTTCATTGATTTTTTTACCCCGTTTTTCTATATTCCTACATATTTAATAATACTGAAAAAACCCTCTTTCTATCAACTCCAGAAACAGATTGTAGGTATGCATCTCTATTAGAAGTACGTTATAATTGGACTATTGAAAATAATATTTCTTGAAAGGAGGCGTGGTGATGCAAGTCCTTGCCATATTCATCCCGATTATCGCAGCAATTTTATTGCCGTTTTTATTTAAGCAAGTTCGGGCTATACATACGGGATGGTTTGTATTGTTGGTACCCCTTATTTTACTCGGCTATTACCTCACATTTGTTAAGCAAACGATTAATGGACAATCAGTCGTTGCCACAATGGAGTGGATACCTTCCCTCGATATTTCGTTCACTTCCTATTTAGATGGATTGAGCATACTCTTTTCCATTCTTATAACAGGAATTGGCTCGTTGGTTGTCCTATATTCCATTTTCTATTTGGATCAAACAAAAGAGCAGCTGCATAATTTCTATATTTACTTATTGATGTTTATGACAGCGATGCTTGGGGTCGTTCAATCCGACCATGTCATTACCCTTTACTTGTTTTGGGAGTTAACTTCCATTTCGTCCTTCTTGTTAATCGGTTACTGGTTCAATCGTGATAAGTCTCGTTTTGGAGCTTTAAAATCAATGATGATTACAGTTGCCGGCGGGCTGATGATGCTTGGCGGTTTCGTTCTTTTATCACTGATGGGTGGAACATTCTCCATCCGCGAGTTAATTGTCCAGGCACCTAGCATAGTGACACATGATTATTTCGTCCTGGCGCTTGTACTAATTTTACTAGGGGCATTTACGAAATCTGCTCAGTTTCCATTCTACATCTGGCTGCCTGACGCAATGGAGGCGCCGACACCTGTATCGGCTTATCTTCACTCCGCTACAATGGTAAAGGCAGGTATTTATTTAGTAGCACGCTTTACGCCAATTTTTGCCCTTTCCGAAGTATGGGTATGGCTCGTTGCCGGTATAGGCCTGCTTACTTTGCTTTGGGGATCCTTATTTGCTTCCAAGCAAACGGATTTAAAAGGGATTTTAGCCTTCTCCACAGTCAGTCAGCTTGGTCTTATTATGTCGCTTCTTGGTGTGGCAGCAATGGCTTTCCATGTAGAAGATGCAGCAGGCACTATATTTAAATATGCTGGATTTGCAGCAATCTTCCACTTGATCAATCACGCAACATTCAAAGGAAGCCTATTCATGATTGCAGGAATTGTAGATCATGAAACAGGGACCCGCGATATTAGGAAATTAGGCGGACTTATGAGTCTCATGCCAGTCAGCTTTACTGTTGCATTAATCGGCAGCTTCTCCATGGCTGGTCTCCCGCCGTTCAATGGTTTCCTGAGTAAAGAAATGTTCTTGACGGGAATGCTTTCAGTTAAAGAATTTGATTTATTTAACTTCGAAACATTTGGTGTATTATTCCCGATTCTTGCCTGGATTGCAAGTGTATTTACATTTGTCTATAGCTTTTACTTTGTATTTAAAACTTTTACCGGAAAATTGCAGGCAGAGAAATTACCGAAAAAACCGCATGAAGCACCGATTGGTATGCTGGTTTCCCCAGTTATTCTTGCTAGTCTTGTTGTAGTAGTCTTTTTCATTCCGAATATTGTTGGAGATCTCTTTGTAAAACCTGCTGTCGCAGCAATCCAGCCATTTTTATATGATTCACCTGATGAGGTGGATATTGCGGTACAGGCTTGGCACGGATTCAAGCCGGAATTCTGGATGACAGTCGGTATTGTGGCGGCGGGACTGCTATTATTTGCTCTGCTTCCTAAATGGCAGAAAATCTATCGGGTAATTCCCGAATGGCTATCTTTGAACCGGCTGTATGATTTTATTATGAATACAGTACTGGATACGGCAATGGAGCGTTTCTCAAGTCTATATATGACAGAGTCCATCCGAAAATATTTAACGTATATGTTTGCTGCAATTGTCAGCATTGTGATCGGTACCCTTTTCTTTAAAGATGCATTCAGCTTATCTTTTGAAAACGTTTCCCCTATTGCCTTATACGATGTGACGCTGCTCATCGTATTAGTAATTGGAACGCTTACTACTTTATTTGCCAAATCACGTATTACAGCGATCATTGGTCTAGGAGCAGTCGGCTACACAGTCGCTCTATTCTTTGTTATTTTCAATGCACCGGATCTTGCATTAACACAGTTGGTCATCGAGACGATTTCCGTCGCTTTATTCCTGATGGCTTTCTATCATTTGCCTAAGCTCGGACGTGTTGAAGAACGGATGCGTTTCCAGGTAGGACGTGCCCTTATTGCGTTTGGTGTTGGCGCTATGGTGACTTTATTAGCATTATCAGCCCATTCACAAAAATTAGTAGAGTCGATTTCCGGCTATTATAAGGAGACAGTGTATTCACTTGCCGGCGGCGGCAATATCGTAAACGTTATCCTAGTAGACTACCGTGGATTCGATACATTATTTGAAATTACAGTACTGGCTATCGCTGGTATGGGCATTTACGCAATGATTAAGCTTCGTTTAAGCAGAAAGGAGAAAAGTAATGAGAACAAATAATTTAATTCTTCAATTCACTTCGAAATTTGTGTTCTTCATCATTTTCTTCTTTGCTGTCCATATTTTCTTTGCAGGACACTATACGCCAGGGGGAGGATTTGTGGGCGGTCTATTAATGTCCAGTGCCCTTGTTCTTCTTGTAATTGCCTATGATTTAAAAACGGTGCAGATGATTCTGCCTGTGAATTATATGTATATGACGGCAATCGGATTAATATTGGCGTTAGGAACGGCCGCTTTTCCTATGTTTGTAGGAAAACCATTCTTTACCCATTTCTATGATTATTTCCACTTACCGCTAATTGGAAAGACATCACTTCATACAGCCGCTTTGTTTGATCTGGGCGTATTTTTAGTTGTTGTCGGTGTGACGATGACCATTATTCAAACGATAGGAGAGGATGAATAATGGAGATTGTAATGGCTTTTGTATGCGGATTCCTATTCATGGCCGCTATTTATTTAATCTTATCCCGTTCCCTTTTACGAATCATTATTGGAACTGGACTTTTAAGTCACGGTGCTCATCTGCTTATTTTAACGATGGGAGGTCTCGGAGGCGAAAGCCCTCCTGTACTGGGAGAGGGTGTAACGGACTATGCAGATCCCCTTCCGCAGGCGCTCATCTTAACAGCGATTGTTATTTCGTTCGGTGTCACGGCGTTCTTCCTTGTGCTCGCCTACCGCGCTTATCAGGAGCTTGGAACGGATGATACGACTAAAATGAAAGGAAGTGAAGAAGATGATTAACTTCCTATTGATTCCCATTCTTATTCCTTTCTTTACGGGAATGGTACTCATATTCCTGCATAAAAATGTGCGTTTACAACGTATTCTTTCTTTGCTGGCGCTTTTTTGCGCCGCCTTTATGGCATTTCTTGTAATGGTAAAAGTGAAAAATGAAGGAATCCAATCTGTAACTTTCGGCGACTGGCCTGTCCCATACGGAATTACAATGGTAGCAGACGGTATGTCTTCACTATTAGTATTTACTACTTTTGTTCTCGGCTTTTTCATCGTTTGGTATGGTTTTGAATCCATCGGCCGGGGGCGGGAACAATTTTTCTATTATCCCGGTATTATGTTTATTTTAACCGGAGTGACGGGTGCTTTTACAACAGGTGATATTTTCAACTTGTTTGTATTCTTCGAAGTGCTCTTAATGTCGTCTTATCTATTGATCGTGCTGGGAGGAGAGAAGGGACAGCTTCGGGAGTCTATCAAATATATTTTGGTTAACGTCATCTCCTCCGCCTTGTTTGTTATTTCAGTAGCATATTTATATTCCGTCGTCGGGACATTAAGCATGGCAGACATTTCAGTAAAAATTGCGGAAATTAACCAGCCTGGTATTATTACGACAATCGCCGTGCTATTCCTGCTTGTATTCGGATTGAAGGCAGCGATTTTCCCGCTTTACTTCTGGCTGCCGAGTTCATACGGAGCAGCACCTATTCCTGTTCTTGCATTATTTGGAGCATTGCTCACAAAGGTTGGAGTCTATGCGATTATGCGTACATACACGCTCTTTTTCGTACATGATGTTTCCTATACACATAAACTGCTACTCATATTAGCCGTTTTAACCATTTTGGCTGGATGCATTGGTGCGCTTGCCACATTTAATGTAAAACAAATTATTATTTATAATATTGTCATAGCAGTCGGTGTCATTTTATTTGGTGTTGCGCAGATGAATGAAACAGGTCTGGAGGGTGCTCTCTTCTATCTTGTGCACGATATGATTATTAAGGCTGTCTTGTTTATGCTTGTCGGTTTGGTAATCTATGTTACAGGAACAGCGGATCTCCGAAATATGGGCGGTCTCATGAAGACATACCCTGCGTTAGGATGGTTTTACTTGATTGCTGCGTTTGGACTTGCCGGGATTCCGCCTTTAAGTGGTTTTGTTGGAAAACTGCTCATTGTCCAAGGGGGATTTGAAGCAGGCAATATTTGGAGCAGCATTTTCCTGCTGGCTTCAAGCTTGATAGTCTTATTATCGGTAATCCGGATCTTTATCTACGCATTTTGGGGTGAGGAAGGGAAACGTATCACTATAGAAAAACACCGCTATAACCGTATGTTCTTCCCAACAGCCGTCCTTGTAGTTATCTCAGTCGCTTATGGAATTGGTTCGGAATGGGTTGTACCATTTATGGACAATGCGGCAAAAATCCTTGTAGATCCAAGCATATATGTAGACGCCGTCATGAAAGGAGGAAAATAAAGTGGCTTTTCAAATCCTGCTTAATTTCTCCTTAGCGTTTTTATGGATGTTCCTATCTGCGAATTACAGTGCCAATGGATTCCTTATTGGCTTTATACTAGGGGCTATCGCCCTCGTTATTATGCGCCGCTTCTTTAAAAGCCGTCTTTACATCGGAAGGGTATGGGCGATTATTGCATTAACTTTCTTGTTTCTAAAGGAGTTAATTCTCGCTAATATTGCGGTGCTAAAAGTTGTACTAAAACCGAAACTGGATATGCAGCCAGCCTTCTTCAAGTATGAAACAGCCTTAACCGAAGAATGGGAGCTCACGCTTCTATCCAGCTTGATCACTCTTACACCTGGAACAGTTGTTGTCCATATTTCCGATGATAATAAATATTTATATGTCCACGCCATTGATGCGGCAGATATTGACGAAACAATTGCATCGATACGTGATTCATTCGAAAAAGCTATTCTGGAGGTGAGCCGTACATGACATACTTTATTTGGGGATCCATTGTCCTCATTACTCTCTCAATGATTGTGATCATCTATCGTTTAGTAAAAGGTCCTGACGCTTCTGATAGGGTCATCTCTCTTGATACAATCGGTGTCTGTCTCATTTCACTTGTAGGGCTGTTTTCCATTATGGTAGAAACAAGTTTCTTCCTGGAAATTATTCTACTCCTGGCGATTTTATCATTTATCGGTACGGTTGCTTTCTCTAAATTCATAGAGAAAGGAGACATCATTGAACGTGACAATTCTCGCTAATATATTGATTGTTTTCTTTATAGCAGTCGGCGTGTTATTTATCGTCGTTACAGCGATCGGGTTATTTCGTTTGCCTGATCTTTATACCCGGGCCCATGCAGCTTCCAAAAGTGCTACACTCGGAGTCATGTGTGTTTTAATCGGTGTATTCCTCCATTTTTGGCTGATTGAGGGCCATTTCAATGCGCGGATTTTATTGGGAATTCTTTTCATCTTTATTACCGGTCCTGTAGGGGGGCATATTATGAGCCGTTCCTCTTATATCGCGGGAGTAAAGCCATGGAGCGGGACAACACATGACGATTTAAAAGAAGAGATCCACCGCATGAAAAAAGAACAAGGCATTAAATAAGAAAAGCACAAATCCACCGTGGGGCGGATTTGTGCTTTTTAATATGGTCTATACGGTTGGTATGGATAAGGGTATGGATATGGGTACGGATATGGATACGGATATGGGGCGCCATAATATGGATATGGCCGATAATTTGGAACAAGAGCACTTCCAAGAGCCCCACCTAAAAGACCACCTATAAACGGACCGCCAAAATAGCCAAAGCCCGGGCCTACAAATCTGCCTCCCCCGTAGAACCTTGCCATCGAATCCCTCCTCTACAGTATCGTATGAGGAAAGTGCTATTATACTTTGGTATTAGCCTAGAAGGCAGAACGATAAAATGTTAATTGAGGTTAACAGCCAAAACATCATCAGTTTCTCCATATATAAAATAACTAGGTACTATACGAATCGATAGGGCCTCAGCATAATCACACTTCCTTTTTTTATATTTATGAAAAAGCCGGTATCAAGGCGTCTCCTCCAGGTTTTCACTTCTTTTTTACAAACAGCAGGTTATACGCGGAAAAAGTGTATAGTCCCTTATCCTTTATGCTGCCTATGAAGTCTGCTGAAAAAATGAAAGAGAATTCCCGGGATTTGGTCTTGGCATAGAAAAACAGACCTCTCAAGCTTGAGAAGTCTGCATACGTTGCTTCATCCGGTTCAACATGTAATATTCAAACGCTTTGAAGGTCCGTACATCATACCGTCTGTACGAGTTAACACGAATGTATCCTTTTTCATTTGAATACTTATCCTGATTATAAAAGGATAAAAAGGCAATTTCAAAAACATTTCTGAATTTCCTGACTATAATTATTCAACTATACTATGTTTCTATAGCTATAATATGAGAAGGTTGAGCTGGCTATGCGGGGTTGTTTTCTCTGCTGGGGATTAATGCTGTATTTTTTATCAATCGTATAGGTTGTTGGATGAAAGAGAATGAAAAAGAGTTAAGGGAATTAATACTTTCTCTGCGAATTCCCATGTAAAAAATAAAATAAAAAACGACTTCTCATTATAAAATGAGAAATCGTTTTTCCCTACCACTTAGAATTGTTCCACAAATGCAGCCAGCGTACGCACCATAACCCCCGTACCGCCTTTTGGCCCTAAATCATGGGGAGAAGAGGCATCCGATGTACCAGCGATGTCCAGGTGGATCCAAGGTGTATCTTCCGCGAATTCACCGACAAAGCCGCCTCCGAAAATCATATGTCCATCACGGCCAGGTGAATTATTCAAATCAGCTAGATCTGATTTGCGGATACGTTTTTTATCCTTTTCAGTCAATGGAAGCCGCCATACGAACTCTCCTGTTTCTACTGCCGCTTCCATAAAGCTTTCAAAGAATTCTTCATTGTTTGTTAAAGCACCTGTTTTATCCATTCCCAGCGCTACGATTACCCCACCTGTCAGCGTTGCTACATCAATCAGGTAGTTTGCCCCCTGCTGTTTTGCATAAGTCATTGCATCAGCTAATATAAGACGGCCTTCTGCATCTGTATTCAACACCTCTACAGTTTTACCACTGTACGTTGTGATTACATCATCAGGCTTAAAGGCAGTACCCGATACCATATTATCCGTAGAACCGATGACTGCCACTACATTGCGATTAGGGCGTGTTTCTCCGATAATTCTCATCGCACCTAGGACTGCTGCTGCTCCACCCATGTCCCCCTTCATACCGACCATGCTTTCACGTGGTTTCAAAGAGTAGCCGCCAGTATCATATGTTACACCTTTTCCAACGAAGCCTACTACATCTTCCCAGTTGTCGTTTGCTTTATATTTCAGCGTAATCATTCTTGGTTCTTCGGTAGAACCTTGATTTACACTTAAAATACCGCCCATGCCCAGCTCTTCCAACTGTGCTTTATCTAGAATCTCCACTTCGAAACCATATTGATTCGCCAGCTCTACCGCATAGTCTGCCAGATCCGTAGCTGTCAAAAGATTTGGTGGTAAATTAATGAGACTGCGGGCTTCATTTACCGCTTCTGCATAAATACGGCCTACATCAAAGCTTGCCGCCGCTTCTTCTAGATCACTATTTGTCATAAGCTCCACACGATCAAGATACGTTTCAGTTTCGTTGGAAGTTGTTTTGTAGTTCGGTATTGTATAAAAGCCCATACCGATTCCTTCACCTGCTAAAAATGCAACATCTGTTTCTTCCACTGTTGGTGTAGCAAATGAATCCAGCCAAATAGCATAATCGTTTACCTTTAGCGATTTCAGTTCTTTACCTACCAATCCAAACACTTCACGCAGCTCTTCTTCTGTTAATGACTTTCCTTCTCCAAGTCCTACAAACAATACACGCTTCAGCTGTTCATTTGCTGTAGTCACCGGAAACTTCGTCAACTTTTTACGATCTGAGCTAATTTCGCCAGTACGGATCCATTCTTCTAGGGATGCGTCGAAAAAGCCGCCGAATGCCTCCCAATTTTTCATCTGTTCACGATGTTTTTGAACACCAATAATGAGTGTTCCTGTTGAAATTGTTTCGAATGTTCTGTTTTCAGTTTCGATTTTCATGCTACTTCCTCCTAAATGGTTTATCCACCCTATTATACATCGATTCTATTATTTCGGATATCGAAATTCATAATTTTTCATCATTTTCAAAATATGTTATGATGGGAGCAATAACCCATAGGGAAGGAACGGTGGCGATGGCCTTGCTGGAAAATACTCCTCTTATTTTAAGCTTATTGGCAATCCTTTTTGCCCAAATCCTTAAAGTACCTGTCCATTTCATTATGACAAGAAAACTGGATTGGTCACTCCTTACTTCTACAGGCGGTATGCCTAGCTCCCATTCAGCAGCCGTTACCAGCTTAGCTACAGCTGTAGGCTTTGAAGCCGGGTTTGATACGCCCTTATTTGCAGTTGCAGCCATGTTTGCCTCGATCGTTATGTATGATGCAAGCGGCATTCGTTACCAAGCTGGACAGCATGCAGCTGCATTAAATGAAATCCGCCGTGATTTACAAATTTTTTTCCGCGATATTAAGCGTTGGCCCAATATGAATGAAGAAGAAAAAATAGAGGAATTAAAAACTTTGCTCGGCCATAAAAGAAGCGAAGTGCTGGCAGGAGCCTTGGCTGGTATCTTCTTTAGCTGTGCCGTCTATTCTGTCATTCTTCATTAACGGACAAAACGATTTCCAAACTCCCTTTCGCACACCTTATTAAGCAAGGTGTGCATTTTTCTATATTTTCTTTCCGTTATAATACAATACACCCTCAACCAGTGAAAACACTGCACTACACATATCCGCGATATAAGCTATGTGAAGCGATAAATAAAGCCGATTTTTTCGTCTAACATATAAACAGTAGGTCATAGCTGCGACTGGAATAAAGATAATTCAGATCCTTCTGATGATTTCAGCTTGCCATTCTTTCAATAGATTACTATATCCTTTTGCTGCCCGTAATGTTTTGTTACAGAAAGTAATCAGCAGAATAATCCCCCTTGAGCAGCTAATATTCCTCTCTATATAAGTTAATCTCCAATCAATACAGCAAGACGGATAAAAAGCTAATTATTCTTCCACTCTAAATTACTCTGTGGAGCTGTTATAGTGAATCCTCTATTATGCTTTTGTAAATCTCAAAGTAGATAATACGGAGGAATAAAAAAACATGCATCCATTCCGATGCATGTTAAAACATTCTATATCCTGCTTTACGTAAATAAATCATGACAATCCCTGACACAATCGCTCCAGCAAAACCGCCGCATAAAATAACGATATCCACAACTTGTAATACTTGCAGCCTATCCATCAGTGCTGGAAAAGCAGTCCCCGGCTTAAAAATATAATCTAGGAAACTCACCCCTTTTTCATCCACTATAAAGATGACAACAACAGGATACACGATGGCCATCAGCCATGTCATCCGCAGCAACATGTTCAGCAAAAAGCCAATGCCAAAGAACATGACGAAAAATAGCACGACCGAAATAATTAATTGGACTAAAGAAACATCATTCATTCTATGTAAACCCTCCATTTTTCCTTACATTAGTTTACCTGATAAAAAGTGGGCTTTCAATGAATATATCCATATCGTCATGAAACGGACAAAGGAGCTGTCAATGAATATAAATAATAGATCTCATAAAAGAACCCCTATAAGCCAGGCTTATAGGGGGATTGCTTACACTCTTGTATTTACTGCCACACCATTTACATATCGTTTGCTATTCCATAGATCTTTCCATTTTCTAATAGCAGTCACGACAATGATAAGACCAAGAATCAGCATAATAATTGAAAGCACACCATTTAGTATGGAGTAGCCTCCTGCTTGACTGTTCCAATATACATTTTTCACCATCCATATTCCTGCCACATTTACTGTTACATATAAATAGACAAGCGGAATGATACAAGTCAACACATAGATACGCCGGTCCGCAATCTTCAAAATAATCGTCGCACCGCACACCAAACCGATCGAGGCCATTAATTGATTGGACACTCCGAACAATGCCCAAACAGAGCTGATATCACCCGAGTACAATAGATACCCCCACATAAAGCAGGCTAGGGCACTCGCAAAAATAGCTCCCGGCATCCAATCTGTTTTTTTCAATGGTTTATAGATTTCCCCTACGAAATCCTGAATGAGATAGCGGGCTACCCTTGTTCCCGCATCAATGGCTGTCAAAATGAAAACTGCCTCAAACATAATGACAAATTGATAAAAATATGAGGACATATCCGCAAACCAAGGTACTCCCGTGAAAATATACGTCATCCCAACAGCTAATGTTACAGCTCCACCAGTGCGCCCTTCCAAATCCATACCGATTTGATCAGCCAGCATGCCCAGGTTCACTGTATCCATCCCGAGCGTAGCAAAAACAGCAGGCGCTGAATTAATAGCAAAATAGTCGCCTGGATGTAAAGACGTAGCTGCAATAAGCGCCATGACACCTACCAAACTTTCTACAAGCATGGCCCCAAAACCAACTACCCGGATATCCTCCCAACGATTCAGCATCTTTGGTGTTGTGCCCGAGCCGACAAATGCATGGAAGCCCGATATAGCGCCACAGGCAATCGTAATGGATACAAATGGCCAGACCGGTCCTGCTACAACAGGACCGCCGCCTCCTAAAAAGTCAGGAATAACGGCCGGGAACTGGATAACGGGATTGACAATAAACACACCAATGATTAAGGCAACAAATACCCCTATCTTCATAAAGCTGCTCAAATAATCACGGGGAGCCAAAAGCAGCCAAACAGGTAAAGCTGCCGCGAAGAATGCATATATCGGTAAAATAAGTGCTAAAGTATCACGTTCTAATGTCAGCAGGTCTCCCAGCCATGTACCTTGTAGAGAAGGACCCAAAAATACACCGATCATCAGCAAAATAAAGCCTACAGCAGATGTAACAAGCAAATTGCCCGTCTTCTTATATGCTATGCCTACTAAAATAGCGATTGGAATCGTTATAGCAACCGCAAACGTCCCCCATGGGTTACGCTCAAGTGCTCCTAATACAACAAGCGATAGCCCTGCCATAGTAATGGTAATGATAAATAGCATTGCAAGCCCTGTACAAAAGCCTGCGACAGGTCCCAGCTCCTCCTTCATTACTTCAGACAAGGATTTTCCTTTCCTCCGCATCGAAGCAAATAGCACAACCGCATCATGCACAGCTCCTCCGATGACGGCCCCAATCAGCAGCCATAACAACCCCGGCAGATAGCCAAACTGGGCTGCGAGCACTGGCCCTACAAGCGGTCCCGCCGCAGCAATAGCCGCAAAATGATGACCAAACGCCACCCATTTGTTCGTGGGGACATAATCCTTTCCATCCTTTAGCTGATGCGCTGGTGTCGGCTCTTTTTCATTAATTTTTAAAACTTTCTTCGTAAAAAAGTAGCCATACAAACGATAACCGATGACGAGTATACAGATAGCACCGATCACGATCGAAATCGCATTCATAATAAAACTCCTCCTCCCTTCTTTACGCTTATTGCAACGTATGAAAGAAGAGGGGAAAATATTTTTAAAATAATCAGATAATTGTTTATAAGAGTTTAACTGCTCGGTAATTATATCTGTTATTTTACTTTTTAATAAATAGATTATATTGCGTGTAGCCAAAAATCTCTTCAGGCACGATGTCTTCTACAATGTCCACCGCATTTCTTTTTATATCATTTTTCGCTATTTCCTTTAGCATGATGTTTGAGAGCTCATCTACTGCAAGCTGCTTTGGTGAAATCCAATGTGCTTCTAAAATCTCTCTTTCCTGTACGACAATTGATTGGGAAGCGTCTACTTGGCCGCAATAGAGAATCGCCATATTATCACTGATCTCCCCTCGGATTACACCTGTTCTAAATCCGATAAGACCTTTCACATAGCAATCAATACCTGTTTCTTCCTTTACTTCCCGCACTGCTGCTTCATCAATCGTTTCTCCCTCTTGGACAAAGCCTGCCGGAAGAGACCAACGACCTTTCAATCCGCTATATGTCTTTTTGACAACCAGCCATTCCCCATTCTCATTTTCTACTACACCACTGACTCCGAGCCATACTTTTCCACGATCCTTTTTCATCTCTCTACCAATCCCTTTATATATTCTATTATTAGTATAGCGATTATCTTCTACAAAGAGAAATATTCACTTCCCTCTTGTTCACTAAGAGAAAAATGCAGGAAAAGTGACAATGACTTTTCCTGCATTTCGTTTAAATTAAAGGAATTTAAATTTACCCTTTTTCAATGTTAAGCCAACGCCGCCTACTAGGAATAGTGCACGGTCATCAACCACTTTCTTAAGAGCAGATGCTGTTTTACCAGTGAATTTGCGGCCCATTGCATTACCGATTGCATCATCATGACCAAGAGAACATACAGCACCTTTGTCATCATATACAAATGTTTCTGTATCTTCACCTTTCATTAAATGCTTGATATTTTTTGCAATGTTTACTGCTTGCTGCATAGCGATTTGAGCAGTCGGCGGGTATGGACGACCTGCTTCTTCGTTTAATAGGAACGCACAGTCACCTACTACAAATACATCGTCAAATCCAGGAGCACGCATATCCTTGCGAACAGCGATACGTGCACGGTTTGATTCGATGCCGGAAGTTTCAATTAAGCTGTTTCCGCGAACCCCTGCAGCCCATACAACTGTACCGGCTTTAACGAATTCAAATTCGTCTTCACCTTTCTTAATCTTAACGCCTTCTGGAGTTGCTTCCACAAGCGGCGTACCGATTGAGAACTCGATACCTTTTTTCGATAATTGTGTTTTTGCATATTCTACAAGCTGCGGATCAAATCCAGGCAGTACCATTGGAGCTGCTTCTACGCACAGAACGCGAACTTTTTCCTGTGGAATATCAAATTCTTTGCAAAGTTCAGGAATACGGTTACCAAGTTCTCCTAAAAACTCAATACCTGTGAAGCCTGCACCACCTACAATGATTGTCAATTTGCTGTCATCTTTTACTTCATCCAATGACCATGAAGCAAATTGATATTCAATATGCTCACGTACTTGGCGTGCTGTGTTGATATTTGTTAAAGAAAGTGCATATTCCTTTAATCCTTTAATACCAAACGTTTCTCCTTCAAATCCTAAACCGATTACTAAATAATCATACGTGAATTCGCCCGCAGAAGTTTCTACTTTTTTCGTATTCACATCTAGATTTTCAACCGTTGCTTGTACAAAACGTACATTATGGTTAATAACACTGGAAATTGGATAACGGGCCTTGTCCGGAGAAATTGTACCGGCACCTACCTCGTGTAACCAAGTTGTTTCATAGTGGTAATCATTTTTGTTGATTAAGATGATTTCCGCCTCGTCTGCACTAACCATTTTTTGTAAATTTACAACGGTAGTCAATCCACCATATCCTGCGCCTAATACTAAGATTGTCGGTCTTTTCACTGAAATCAAAACCCCTTTAATTTTTTGTACCAGCGCAAGGCAAACAAAAAATGAAGTACCATTTTATACTTCAATAGTTTATTACGCTAGGTCCACATATTTTCGACAAAATATCTACATCCTATATATTAGCCCTTTTAAGTTGGAATTTCAACACTCTAGATTCAAAGGAAGGAAAAATAGGAAATAAACTTTTGAAAAGAGTCTGCATTTGCAAAAGAGAAACCCCATGCCTTTTTCAAACACTAAAAAGCCGCCCAGCTTATAAATAGAATGAGCGGCTTGCAGTAATTTAATTCACAATATTATGTTCATACAAGTAATCGTAGGAAATATCAATAAACAAGTATTCGTTATTCGGCAGAGCCATGCTGAATGTACGTGTTAATTCTCCCGTTTCAATGTCCGAATAAGCATTGGAAAGGTCTGAAATTTGTTCCTGGCGCATTTTCAGCAAGTTTTCGAGAAAATAGGGTCGCCAACTCCAATTTTTTCGCAGCGCTTCTTTTTCTATCACCCATTTACCTTCTTTCCAGCAGATATTAGGTGTCGTTTGGAACCCTTCTCCATCACAAATATAAAGCCTGAATGCATAATTCTGTAATTTTTTTGCCAATTCCATCAGCTTATCGGCCTGTTTACTTGTTGGTATGATCGATTCCACACTTGAAATAATTTTTCTTTCAAGTAATTTTATTTCTTCTAGCTTATGTGTGATCAATTTTTTTTCTGTTGCTATAAACTGTTTACATTCATCCCGGAACCGCGGCTTTAGTGTATCCCGCGGAATAAAATCTTTTGCCGGTTTTTGAAGATAGGCTCCTTTGTAGTAGCGTGCTCCGTTTTTCCAGCCGTGCTGTAATTGATAGAGTGTATCCACCTTGCTCACCATTAAGGAAGCCCCCATTTTCAGAGCCAATGTGCGCAGCGTCGTAAATACATAGTTTTGGTTGCCCCACTTATTATAGCTCAGCTGGTCTACATCAATACAAAGTACGCTCGGCTCAAGCAATAGCAGGGAATCCAACTGGCTATGCGCCCCCACATTGGATAGTGATACCTTTACCCCGTATGTTTGAATATATTTTATCAGATGGTGCAGCTGGTTCAAATCAGTAGTAAACAAGTAGTCATTCATCACAAGGATAATATGAGAAAGTTTCTCCTCATCCACTAATTCCTTCAGTAAAGAAAAATAGCTTTCTCCAAAATCCAGCACCAGCAGATTCGGATTACATGGGATATATAAATCAACGTTCTCCAGTTCTTCTCCAACCTTTTCGATTGCCTGGCGCACGACTAGCTGTTCTACTTCTGCACGGATTTCCTCTGGTATATCTTCGTTATATGTAAATGTTGTGATATCGATTACCGATTCTCCCTCTACAATGCGCCCGCTTACTTCATAGGCAACGATAATATGTTCATCTGCGCTATAGATGGGTTCGAAAAAAATCTCCACCTGGTCAAGCTTATCTAATACGTTCAAAACATCCATAGGATTTGAACCCCCTTCAACATCTTAAGTCCATCATAAAACAAATTGTCATCTAATTCAAAAGGAGCTATAAAACATACTAAAATAATAGGTTTTATACACTTTTCATAGTATAAAGAAACGCCGCTTGAATAACAAGGGGTATTCAAACGGCTTTGAAAACTTCAAACTATTTATTTTGCGCTGTATCCCAATTTTTCTAACGCTTCATATACCGGCTTGATTTGCACATATCCTTCCCCTACTACTTCATCATTTACCAGGACAAGGGGATAGAAAAATTCGTCTTCTTGAATTCGATTAGCATAATCAATGTCACGTTCATTCTCAAGTGCTTCTTCGATATTGATAAAGCGATATTTTACTTCCTGGTCAGGGAACTTTCGGGAAATGGCTGCTTGTAACCACTCATATGTATCCTTAGAAGAAGGTGCATTGACACAGCTTGCGCATATAATGTCAGCTCCATATACTTCAATCATTGCCTTCGGTTCAATCATTTTTATTCCAACCTTTCAGTATTTAAGTATTGGATTTTTTGTTTTCTTCACATTATAATGATTTTAGTGAAAGGAGTCGAGTGAAATGACAGAAATCGAACAAAAAGAACAAGTACAGGAAGTTTTAGATAAATTACGTCCATTTTTATTACGCGACGGCGGTGACTGCGAATTAGTAGATATTGAAGACGGTGTTGTAAAATTACGTCTTTTAGGTGCATGCGGCAGCTGTCCAAGTTCTACAATCACATTAAAAGCTGGTATTGAACGCGCCCTTTTAGAAGAAGTACCAGGAATTGTTGAAGTAGAACAAGTATTTTAATGATCGGCATTTTGTCCATGCCTCATTAACAGAGTAAAAGCGGCTCTCTTATAAAGATAAGGGGCCGCTTTTTGTTATTGTTTATGGCGTATTTTTTTTATCACGGTCAGCCCGTACCTCTTCCCAGCGCTCTTTCGCCATTTCAACTACTTTTGCTTCACCGCCGGCTCGCTGGCTTTCGATTACCTTTGAAAAGAATCGTGTAGCATTTTCCATATCATCTAAACGGCGGGAAAGTTCTGCTATCATGTACATAATACGTGTTGCGGACATTTGAGTACTCGCATAATCCTCTGTTGAGAAGGATTCCAAATATTGATCTCGCGCAATACCCATAAAACGGCGCTCCTGTGCTTCATTTTGAAGAGACCGGTAAAACCATGCCAAACGAAGAGCCAGCCCAGCCTTAGCTACATGTTTTTCTTTTTTTATATTGGCACATAATAAAGCAAGCTTATATACTTGGATTGCCTCCGACACCGTACGTTCTCCGTTAAAACTGTGCTGGACCCATTTAGTCGTGATCTGGCTTTTGATTTCCTCTGCCGTTCCCGGAGCAAAATATCGGGAAAAGTCTTCCGTAAAAGAAAAGCCGCAATGTTCACAAACAAACACATTGTAGTACATAGCTGGCACATCACCCTCTGCGTAAATAGGCATAAAGTCCGTGTCTGTATCAGCGACTTTTATGAACTTTGAACGGACTTTTAACGTCGAAAAGTCTTTTTTACAATGCAAGCATTCGATTTTCTTTTCATAATAGGGTGAAATCTCCATCTTTTTTCATTCCTTCTCGTAATTTATTCCTATGCCTATTATAACAATTTTTAGTAGCGGCGTATCAATTTTATTTGACTGATTTTCAAATCAGTTTTGTTGTCAGATGGGAAACACTATTGATATGATAGAAGAAAGGAAGGTGACTGTGATGACAGCTGAAAAACAAGTAATTATTTTAACTGAGGCTGCTTCTTTCCAAATCAAGGAAATGATGAAGCACAATGAAGAAGAAGGCTCTTATTTACGCGTCGCAGTTCGCGGCGGCGGTTGTAGCGGTCTTTCATATGGTATGAATTTCGATACTAACAAAAGCGATGATGACTTTATAGATGAGCAATTCGGGCTGCAAATCATTGTAAATAAAGAAGACGCTCCTATCTTGCAGGGAACAAAGATTGATTATAAGCAATCCCTGCTAGGTGGCGGTTTTACAATTGACAACCCGAATGCTATCGCTTCATGCGGATGCGGCACTTCATTCCGCGCCCCTCAGCGTGAAGGTTCACCGGAAGTATGTGACTAGTGCATTCTCTTAGCTAATAAGAATGCCACAGTCTATGACTTACTAAAAAGGAGCACCCGAAAATGTATAGCCGGGTGCTCCTTTTACGGTAAATTATTTAAAAAACAAGGCTGTTCAGAAAGTAAATGCTTTCTGGACAGCCCCTTTTATTTTAGTTATCGTTTTGACGTTTGTACATCCAAAGAAGACCCGACTTCATTAATCGTGCAATACGACCTGTTACTGTTGTATCCGCAAGATGTACAAAGCCTTGTTTTTTGCCCAATGAGCCCATAAAGCCTTTCAGCTTAATTTCTGGCATTTTTTCAGGCAATGCCATTCCGCTCCAGCGTGTTTTTAATACTTTTACAACACGTTCTGCCTGTTCTTCTGCAAGTTGTGCAGTTGGAGGCAGGTCAGACGAAGCACAGTCACCGATTACGTAAATATGCTCATCATCCGGCAAATTGAAATATTGAGTAATAATCGGACGGCCGAATTTATCCTTCTCTGCTTCCATGTCACGAACAATCTTCACTGGCTGAACACCTGCTGTCCATACAATAGCATCTGCTTCGATCACTTGGTCATGGTTGTATAGACGGTTCGGTTCTACACGCGTAATATTCGATTGTGCGATAACCTCTACATTATGTTTCTCGAACCAGGACTTTACGTAATTGCTCAGTTTTTCCGGGAAGTCACGTAAAATGCGGTGTGAACGGTCAAATAATTTCACCTTCAAATCTGCACGACTTTCACGCAGTTCACTCGCAAGCTCAATTCCAGAAAGACCAGCGCCAACAATAGCTACTGTAGAGCCCGGAGGCAGGCCACAAACTTTTTCAAACGTGCTGCGGGAATTAGCAATTGTCTGAATACTGTACGTATATTCTTCCGCTCCCGGTACACCATGGTATTTATCTTCACAGCCTAAAGCAATTACTAAATCGTTATATTCAATAACTCTGCCATCTTCCAAATATACAGCTTTTTCTTCCCGGTCGATTCGGATTACTTCACCGAATACCTTGTGCAAGCGCTCGTGCTCCGGGAATGCCACACGGATTTCTTTATCTGTCGAAGTACCAGCAGCTAATGCATAAAATTCTGTTTTTAAACTATGGAAAGGGGTGCGATCTATTAAAATAATTTCTGTATCTGACGGTAAATTATTTGGCAATAAACGCAGTAATACACGCATATTTCCATAACCGCCGCCTAATAAAACTAGTTTATTCATAATATTCTCCTTTAGTTATTCGCTCATTCTAGTATGTTCACAAAGACTCCATAAAAGAGTATAGCTGATTGTGAGAAGTTTCACAATATGTTATCGTGATTTTGTGAAACTTTTCACAAGTTATGGGAATTGACTAAAGATACAAATGCTAGTAGCATACAATGAGTGAGGTGACGAAGGCATGAACCCTATGGTCGAGTTCTGTATTAGCAATTTGGCAAATGGTGCACAGGAAACATTAGAAGCATTAGAAAAAGACCCGAATATCGATGTACTGGAATACGGATGTCTTAGTTACTGTACAACATGTGCAAGCAATTTCTATGCTGTCGTTAATGGCGACATTGTTGAAGCAGACACCCCTGGCGAATTGACAGAAAAAATATATGCATATATTGAAGAAAATCCTTTATGGTAAATAGTATTTATGCCTTTTAGCTGCGTCAGGTGATGATTAAGATCCCACATTTGTTTGCAGGGAACTATTTAAGAAATGACCCCGGGCAGCTGGCGCAAATACTTGAACGGCTATAAATCAAAAATGAATATTTCTTATATTGTTAAACCAGCGCTGATTCTTCAGCGTTTTTTCTTTTTTCCCGTATATCTTCAAAAGAAAACCGCATCTTTAAAGATGCGGTACCTTTGATAAATCCTCTACTACATATGTTGGCTGTGTTGGCTTGCCTTTTACGATTTCTGAAGACGTAACACCTGTATTCACATGGATTGTTGTGCATCCGAAATTAATGCCGCATAAAATATCGGTATCATAATTGTCCCCTACCATCACAAGTTCATCACGTGTGAGTCCATGCTCCTCTGCAATCATTTCCAGCATGACGGGTGAAGGCTTTCCAATAAATAGCGGTTCCACCCCGCAAACATTGGCTACCATCCATACAAATGAACCGTTTCCCGGTAAAAAACCGTCCTCTGTCGGAAAACGAATATCCTCATTCGTCCCAATGAGTTTAGCACCGCGCTGGACTGTCAGACAGGCATCCGCAATACGGGCATAGTCGATTGTCCGGTCGATTCCCATCACGAGTACATCCACTTCTTTTTCTTCGGAAACAGTAATTCCTTCCGCTTCCAGTGCATACCGGATTCCATCTGCGCCAATAACTTGCACTTTTGCTGTACGATAGTTTTTTGCGACATATTTCGCTGTAGATAATGCGCTTGAATAAATATGCCCGCGCTTTGCGTGAATACCTATTGCAGTAAGCGCCTGCTGCAGCTGATCAGGTGTCTTTGATGAATTGTTCGTAACAAAAAACGGCTCATTCCCTTCCGCCTGCAAACGGTGAATAAATTCAACAGCAGACGGAATGCCCGATTTTCCTCTATAGACTGTACCGTCCAGATCAAAGCAAAAACGCTTCATCCTACTTGTCCTCAGGTAAAAAGGCAGAAACAGGGCCTAATTCATTCGTTACATAATCCTGTACTCTTGAGGGAAATTCTTTTATGGCAGGGAGGCTTGACGTCAACACATCCAGCACCTCTTGATCATTCACTTGAATAAATTCGCGTACAAGCATTTTACGTAATCCAACAACTGCTTTTAGCGGCGCATCCATTTCCTGGGTAATTACTTTTTCATCAACAAGAATGTCGATAATGTCCTCATAACTTCCCGGATCACGCATGATAAAGCCGTCAATCATTAAATTCCCAACATCCATCATTGACTCCATTAAGTTATGGCCGATGCGTTGAAGCGCCAGTTTATTTATTGTTGAATCTAACCAGTCCGTCTCATTTTCCAATACGGCGATTAATTCATTAATATGTTGTAAATTTAAAGTTATCTTGTTACGATCTACGAAGTACATAATGTACTGCCTCCAATCAATAAATGTTGATACTGTTTTCTTATCTATAGTAACATATTCTTGAGAATTGGAAGGAGCTTTCGCCATAATGGAACGATTTTTCTTATATGATGATGTAGAAGATACAAAAACGCGCTTTGTAAGTTTTACAGGACGGACGCAGCGGTATGATTTAGCCATTCTTCAAAGCAGCCGTTTTTTCGGTAAAGTGCTTGTGCTGGATATCCAGTTCGGCAGATTTGCTATCATTGGCCCTGATGATGTGGAGGAACCGGGCTATTTAGAGCATGTCTATAACCGTTCGGAGGAAGAGGCGGCAGATTTACGGGAATATTTGCGTGAATTACTAGGATAATAAACGTCTAATGGCTCTCTTAAAACAACTTAAGAAGAAGCAGGAGTTTCCAATTTAAAAAGAAAAAGGGCTGGGCAGAAAGTATATACTTTCTGCCCAGCCCTTTCTTAATAAATACTGCTTTTAAAGTATTATCGATGTCTATGTTACAGCATCATTATACTTATGACAAAGAGAGCGCCTCGACTTTGTCTTTCAGGCGCCCCTCTCCTTTTTATTCTACTGTCTGTTCCACTTCTTCTGTTTCCTGAATAGGTGCAGGTGCCTTCCCGATCTTCTTGATGATAAAATAAGCACAGCCAAAATTGCAATATTCGTACAAGTAATCTTGCAGCGTACTAATTTTCGTATCAAATGTCGACTTTTGGTTTTTATCATCGTAGAAGCCCTTCAATCGAAGCTGCCCATAGCCCCAGTCACCAACAATATAGTCATATTTCAATAAAATGTCCGAATAACGGGCTAAAAATTCCTCTTCTTTAAAGCCCTCTCTTACATCTTCCAATAATTCATACATATAGCCTTCTACAAGGATCATGATTCCACCACCAATCTCTTATGACCATGTTAAGTAAAATACGGCTTGAAATCAACTTGTTTGTGTATCTTGAAGAAGCCGTTCTTTCGCTGCCGCATTCACCTGCTCGTCAGCATGATAACTGCTTCGTACTAGCGGACCAGCTTCACAATGTGAGAACCCTTTCTCCATTGCAATTTTACGCAGCTTACCGAACTCAAGCGGCGAATAATATTTCTTTACCGGCAAATGCTTTTTCGTAGGCTGTAAATACTGCCCGATTGTCATAATATCCACGTTATTTGCACGCAAATCATCCATTACTTCCAGGATTTCCTCCCACGTTTCTCCAAGGCCGATCATCAGCGAAGATTTTGTCGGGATGTCCGGCTGCATTTCTTTTGCTTTACGCAGGAATTCCAGCGAACGCTCATATTTTGCTTTTGCTCTTACTCTTGGTGTAAGGCGGCGGACTGTTTCAATATTATGGTTTAAAATGTCCGGTTTCGCATCCATCAGCAATTGCAGATTTTCTTCCACTCCGCCTAAATCAGAAGGCAGTACCTCTACAGACGTAAGGGGTGCTTTTCGCCGGATAGCACGAATTGTCTCAGCAAGCACGCCCGCTCCGCCGTCTTTTAAATCATCACGAGCTACCATCGTAATAACAACGTGCTTTAAGTCCATAATTTTTACCGAATCTGCTACACGTTCCGGCTCTGCTAAATCAAGCTCTGTCGGTAGACCTGTTTTTACCGCACAGAATCGGCATGCCCGCGTACAAACCGAACCTAAAATCATCATTGTTGCTGTACGTCTTTCTCCCCAGCATTCATGAATATTAGGGCATCGCGCTTCCTCACATACAGTGTGCAGATTATTTTCGCGCATTAGCTTTTTCAATGCTTTATACTCATCATTTGTATTTAATTTTATCTTCAACCATTCCGGTTTACGTAAGTGCTCTTCTTTGTTGTTCGTTGGTTTACAAGATGTCATGAAATTCGCCCCTTATCGATGTACCATAATTTTCACTACTATTGTTGATGTCAATGTATCATATATTCGAGGTAACCAACAACCGGCTTTTTAAATTATCCTATGATTTATTAATCATACGGAACTGGCACCTCTAGAGATGGCTGGACTCCTTCCCCCCCGCCGTCTGTATAAATGTGCGGCACAGTACCCCGGATCAATCCAATCGCTACTGGAATATACTGTTCTACTTTAGCAGATTTACTGGCAAATGGAATAATAATTTGCACATTTACTTCTAAATGAATGCTTACTGCTACGTAGGCATTGTTAATGCCGAACTCCTCAATCGTTGATTCAACACTGCTATGCACATTGCCAATGATATGAAACCTGATAGGAATACGGGGGCCTAAATTGCCCAATATCGGTAAATTCAGCGCCTGCCCCAATGGGACAAAGAAAACAATTCCATCTCCTGCCTCCATGCGCCCTACATCGTATTCAACATTTTCAAGATTAGGTAAATGTGCAAGGTCGCCATTTTCTGCTTGCTCCAAATATTCCTTTACAAGAGATGTCGTTTCCGCACGCACCTGATTAATAATATCTGTATTAAATTTCGTCGTCACCATTTCACTCGTACCAGGCGGAAGGTCGACAATAATATCATTCACATCCAACACGCTTGAAGTCCTGGAATTAATCGCTTTACTTACGACATAGGAAGCAACCTTTTCCGTCTGTACCTCGGCATACTCCAGATAGACCGGCATGAGGCGACTGTTTACATAATAAAGCGAAACAACGATCATGATAAGTAAACTGACTAATACGAGCGTAAGCCTTGTAGAAGCCTTCTTCTTTCGTCTGAAACGCATTCTACGTCGTTTATAAAGCAAAAAAAGCCCCCCTATCTACCATATGAAGGGGGCATTTTTTCTATTCGACAAGCGCTGCATATTCAAGCTCCACTTTGTCGATTAATATGTCTGGAAAATCTACTAGATTCATTTCATATGTAGCTGGAAGAATCATATTATCTTCCTCAAAAACCCTAATTTTCGGCCGCTCGGGAGATCCCGAGTTTTGTTTTGATACAATTCCTCTTCGGCCATCCGACAGCAGAAGCACAGACCCGTTTGGATAATGCACGACACTTCGGCGCAGTGCCTGGACTACTGCCGGGCTGAAAATCGTGCCGCTGCCTGCTTCAATAATAGCCATTCCTTGTGAAGGCAGGAGCTTTTCCCGGTACACCCTGTTTGAGGTAACAGCATCGAACACATCAGCAACTCCAATAATTTTGGCGAAAGGATGGATTTCAGCATCCATAATCCCTCTTGGGTATCCACTGCCGTCAAGCCGTTCATGATGCTGGAATGCACAATGGGCAACAAGAAGAGAAACGGAGTGCAGATTGCGCAGTAGATCAAACCCATGCTTCGTATGCTGCTTCATTATTTCGTATTCCTCATCTGTTAAAGGGTCAGGTTTCAATAAGATTTCTTTAGGCACCATTAACTTCCCTATATCATGCAGCAGGGCTCCCATACCAATTAAGCGAAGGTCTTCATAGGAATAACCCATTTCCTTTCCAATAGCCAGTGAATAAAGGGTTACTTGAAAGGAGTGCTGGTATAGATATTCGTCATACATAAAAGCATCCGTCAAAACCATTAAAATTTCTTTACTATCCAGGACTGCCTGGAGCAAATCCTCTACTATATTGCCGATTGCCTTTGATTGCTGATCCAACACAAAAGAGATTTGCTTTGAATTTAGTTTTCTCACTGAATGAAAAGATTCGGTAATTTTATTGACAATTTTACTGCGTAACGCTGGTTCGACTGTTTCTTCAATTTCAATCCCATATGAAATCCGGTCTTCTATATAAATATAATGGATATTCAATTGCTTTAATCGAACCAATATCCCATCCGTCACAACTACCCCTTTTTGTAAAAGGGGATGGCCAGCCTCATTCCAAATTGTCCTTCCGACAACCATACCCGCCCTCAGCACATTGATTGATATTAAGCGCATTGGTTTTCTAAACTCCCATCGTTATTATTCCATATTGTAAATTATAATCTGATTTACTTAAATAGAAAAGATGACCTGTTAACTTCTTGATTTCTGCAGGTAAGAAAGGAGTATATCCCTTAAAAAGGCAGGTAAATAATAATATTTTTTTGCGTATTTAAAAGACGGGAAAAAGTAACCAAATGTGAACAAATCAAGTGTGGCCAATGTATAGGTTTGCGTCGGAACGACAATTTCCCCATTCAGAAACAGCTGGCGCTGCCGATCCATTTTCAAATTGTACAGCAGCAGCTTGCCTAATACGACGCCGCGGAAACCTAGGCCTTTCAGTTGCAGCTGCCACCATTCCTCATTTTGTGCCTGTACATACATTTCTTTTAATTCCGCTCCTGTCAGCTCAATCAAACATAAATTGATTGGATGCGGCAAAATTTTATGCATATCATATGGGCTGACATATCCCTTTTTTAAATCCTCCACAAAAATCCCTGCGTTGAACATAAGACAGTCAGCACCTGTGTAGTCAAATACCGCTTCTGCAAATAAATCGGAAAGGGGCGAGTAATGGAACCATTCTTTATAATAAGTTTTCGGCAGTTGAATCACCGGGTCGCCCATTAAGGAGCTGCCCTTTTTTGAAAGACCAAAAAGAAATTCTGCCTCTCCCGGTACTGTTGCCAATTGACCATTTTCAATCAATTGCTCTTCAAGCGACATTACCTGCTTTTCTGCATGGCTATAGGAAATGGTTAAATGTCCTGTATATTGGCCGAACTTGCCGCCGCCTGTCAGCAGGACGCCATTGACAACCTTTCCTTCCGGCAGCGTATGGTGTGTATGGGCTCCAAGAATAACATCAATATCGGGACATTCATTTGCCAAAAGCTCATCTTCTGAAATGCCTAGATGCGACAAACAAACAATCAAATCTACTTCCTGCCGGAGCGTTTGAACGAGTAAGATCAGCGCTTTTCGCGGCTCTGTTACTTCCCAATTCAGCGTTCGGTAAAATGCATCATATTGAGCGGTTGCTCCAATTACCCCGATTGTTGTCCCATGCATGGTCGTTAAAATTGTATAAGGCTTCAGCCAGCTTGGGTTTTCTCCTGTCAGCGCCCGAAGATTGGCAACGACTACATCAAAATCAGCCCCTTCATAAAGAGCGGACAAATCATCGAATGCCAATGTAATTCCTTCATTATTGCCGATCGTTACGACATCATAGGAAGCCATATTGAGCATTTCTACATTTCCTTTGCCGAGCGTCGCCTCTGTAAAGATATTGGAACGGTCGAGATGATCGCCTACATCCAGCAGGAAGCTTGCCTCTCCCCTTCCCGCCAACAATTGACGCTGCTCTTTTATAAAGGCCTGCATGCGCAGCCAATATTCAAAATGGCTATGTAAATCATTTGTATGAAATATATGAATTTTTTCGAGCACCATCTCCGCCCCTTTCTAAAGTAACGCTTCAGTAATTAAACGTATTCCCATTAATAATAAAACAATCCGTAGCGCGTATACTAACGCAGTAGAGTTTAATTTTTGATTAATAGCTGCCCCGACTTTTGCTCCAATATACGCACCAGGTATAACAGGCAGCGTATACAGCCATAGAACATTACCAAGCATGATATGACTCGCCGAGTTAACAAGAGCCGTTAAAAATACTAAAAACATACTTGTTGCCACAGCGACATGAGGGGGAAACTGAAATAAGATCAGCATGGCCGGCACAAGAATTGCTCCACCGCCGATGCCGAAAAGTCCTGATACACACCCAACAAAAAAGGATAAGAAGACAGCAAACCAAATTGGGTATCCATAAACTGTACTATTTCCTTCCCTATCCTTATATTCCCTCTTCCAGCCATTCTCAACAAACCATTTTACCGGTCTTAGCTTATCGCGGATCATCAAAACTATAGCAATAAAAATAAGGAAAATACCAAAATAAAGATTAAACGAAGGTAAATCCAGGCCCTTATTAATCCAGGCACCTACGACAGCTCCCGGCATACTTCCAATAAAAAAAATGAAGCCTGATTTAAAATCAACTGTTTTTGTTTTCATATAGGAAAGGGTAGAAGCAAGCCCTGTAAAGATCATCATAATAACAGATAAGCCAACAACTGTTTGAGGTGTAACTCCTGCTATAAGCTCAAGCTTGTTTCCGATATACAAAGTTGCAGGCACTAAAATAATGCCGCCCCCTAAACCAACGAGAGCCCCTACAATTCCTGATGCTACCGCAATAATAAATAATACAAAAAACGCCATCAAATTTCTCCTTCAAACAGCTTTAATTGCTTCGGTGCCAGTCCTTCAAATTCTAAATCAAGGATCTGCTGCATACGTTTTGCATTTGGCGCGGCATGGTCTCCCGAGTTATTATTAAAAAGTACATAAACATCCTTTGCCTGCTTTTGAAGTGCGCGGATATGAGCAGCCAGCCCTTGCAGTTCTTCTTCATTATAATCATATAAAAAGCGGACCTTGCGCCAATTTTGATTGTTTCCGCTGTTACGCCATCCATGGATATTACGTCCATGAATCCGTAAAAGCACTTTATCGGAAGTTGCTATAGGTACGAGCGGCGCAGAACCGCTTCCTGCCTGCGGTTCGTCACAAACGGTATGGATCAGGTTTTGCTCCCGTAAAAATTGAAGCGTCCTTTCTCTCATCTCGCCCGCATACCAAGTCTGATTACGAAATTCGATGGCAATAGGGAACATGGCTAACTGCTGCTTCACATAACGAATATATTGCACATTTTTTGCTGAGCAGTCAAACCAAGGAGGAAACTGGACGAGAATCATCGCTAATTTTCCGTGCTTCCTAAAGCCCTCCGCACATTCAATAAAGGCATTGAACATATCATTTTTTGTTTCGTATGGTAAATCATCCCGTAGGTGGCCCGTCATACCTTGATAGGCCTTTAATACAAATTGAAAGTTTTTAGGCGTTTCATTACACCATTTTTCCACATTCGTCTGATTAGGAATCGCATAAAATGAAGTATCGACTTCAACGACTGGAAAATGGCCGCTATAATCAAATAATTTATCACGGGCAGATGTCACTTCTGAATAAAGCGTCGGATGATCTCCCCATCCTGTTAATCCAATGTGGATCATGAGAATGCCTCCTTTATGTTATTTATTATAGCCTATCCGAATAGCAATTTTACAAATTATCATATAGGCAAGCTATTATTTTGAAAGGCGCTGAGGGGATTGAAAAAATGGCATTTACTATTATCTATTATTCTAGCAGTTATTATATTGTTGTTGCTTTTCCACAATCCATTCACAAACAAACCTTTAATCATTGCACATCGCGGAGCCTCCTACTATGCAATTGAAAACAGCTTTGAGGCGTATGACCTTGCACTGGCTCAAGGGGCAGACTATTTAGAGTTCGATATGCAGATGACAAAGGATGACGTCTTGGTCGTTGAACATGATGCCCTTCCTTCCTATGGCGATGGACGTGCGATCAAAGACTATCTATATGCAGAATTGCAATTATTGAAAAGGAAAAATGAATTTGGTATTTCCTCTATCCTTACATTGCAGGAAGTGCTGGCAAAATATCCTGACAAGCAGCTTTACATCGAAACAAAAAACAGACGTGACGGGGTAGAAGCGACACTGTTAAAAGAGCTGCAAATAGCAGATCGGCTGAATGATGAAACGATTATCATCCAATCATTTTCAGAAAAAAGCCTGCGCCTGCTTCGTATGCAAAACAGCTCCCTTCAGCTCTTTCAATTATTCACAGAAGAGGCAACAAGCGATCTCACTGTAGAAAAGCTGCAGCAAGTGAAACAATATGCAAACGGGATTATTGTTCATCAGGGCGCTGTTACAGAGAGCCTCATCCAAACAGCCCATGACCAGCATTTGAAGGTGCATGTATATACGATTAATAAGCCCCGTGCCATGAAAAAATTAATTAAATATGGTATTGATGGGATTATCACTGACCGGCCAGATATTTTATATGCTATTTTGTATGAGTAGAAAGGTAGTTTACTATTAATAAACGGATTATTTAAACGATATAAAAACGCAAAATGGATGTCCAAGCAACCTTGACATACCCTTCGCGGCTAGAACGGTGACATGGCAGCCGGTCACCAGGAGAACGGTACTCTGCAGCAAATATATTATGGAAAAAGCTGTGTTAAAAGTCATTTCAACTTTTAACACAGCCCTGATGAAAACATATAAAACCTATTCTCCTTCTCTACTATACTTTGTAAAAAAGGCCCCTGCTCTTCGTTTAACTACTATCATGTACCTTATTTCCCGATAAGGTGCTGCAGGCTTTGCATCATTTCCGTAATCTGTTCCTTGTCGACTGCAAAATATTTGATCGTGCCGATTTTTTCCTCTTTCACAAGACCTGCCTTTTTTAATATGTCTAGATGATGGGAAATCGTGGCTGTTGTAAGACCGATATATTCAGCCAGTTTTGCTCCATATTCTTTTTTGACAGACAGCAAACGGAGAATAAGCAGGCGGTTCGGATCCGCCAGCGCCTTTAAACGGATGGCCAGCTCCTCGCTTGACTCTCGTTCATTCGATAATGCATTGGCACAGCCGTAAATCACCATGCATACCGATTCATTGAATATGCGGATGCGTGCCGGGGTCATGCAGTAGCTCGGAATGAAGTAATACATTTTATACAAGCTTGTGCGTTTAAAGGTTTTTCCCATAACATATTGTGCCAAAGATAGCGAAGGCATCGATAGTTGTTGAAGCTCCCGAATCGATGCTTCCATAAGCGGCTCCCGTTCCTGCCACATTGCATGAAACACAGCAGTTTTTGAAATGTTCACTAAAAGTTCCGCCAGCTCATTCTTAAAACCCTGCAGCACCGGAAGCCATTGTTCGTAAATAGCCTTCACTTCATCCGTCTGCCAATAGTAGTTGCTATCTAGTTCCCAAATTGTTTTTGGACTTTCCCACAGCTTCGTCACTATTTCTACGGGTACATCCTCTCCCCAAAAGTAATAAAGGAATTTCCCTGGCGCCATCCGTTTTAAACTTTCAGCAAACAGCTCTACAGAAGAAAAATGAGGTATAGGAATAAGTAAATTAAAAAGATTATATACACTATAGTCTGGTAATTTCTTTAACTGGACAACTGCAAAATTGTTTTGATACGCCTCTTCTAACTGCTCTCTCTCTTCGGTTAAAAAGTCATTTTTCACCTGGATCAGCGAGCTGAACAGTGCTAATGTTTCGATTACAGGAGAACTTAAATAGATGACCTGCTCTTCGTTATGTTCTCTCATATCCACTTCATGCCCCATGTTTTGCATAGCCGCCTTTCTACATAACGCAGCCTCCCAAATTAGATGGCCGTCTTATAAGATACTTTCTATTATGATTCACTGTGGATTTTTCTTTTCTCTTTCAAGTATACAGTAAAAAGCAAACTATTTCCCTTTCGCGTTAAAAGTCATCAGCCTTTCTAAAACAAGGAAGTAGTTGTTCGAGAAGACATTCCGAAACATCTCTTTTAGGAAGGGGGGATGACCCAGGCGCATTATGTTACAGCAGCTATTTATGATGGAAAAAGGCTGTGTTAAAAGTCAAAATGACCTTTAACACAGCCCCTTACATAAATTATTTACCGCTCGTTTTATTAGCGATTTCGATAGCACGATTTGTAGACTCTGCTGCCTTGTCAAGTACCGCCTGTGGGTCACCGCCCTGGTACAGCTCTTCAATTGCTGTTACGATATGCTCGCGTGATTCCGGGAACACGGAAATCAGGGCTCCTTGTGTCGCTGTAGACGGCTTTGTATCCTGCAGTTGGTCCACTGTCACTTGGAAGTGTGGATACTGTTCCCAACGTTCTTTGACAATCGCTTCATCATATGCGGCTGGATTGATTGCAAAGTAGCCTGTTGTTACGTGCCATTTTGCCTGAACAGGTGCTGTTTGCAAGTATTTCATGAAATCCCACGCACCAGCCTGCTCCTCTTCGGAGATACCGTTCATCATCCATAATGATGCCCCGCCGATAATAACCCCGTTACGCTCTGCCTTTTCAGAATACGGAATGTACGCTGCCCCTACTTCAAATGGCGCACTTTCCACTAGGCCTGAAATCCCGGCAGATGAATCGAGATACATCGCTACTTGACCGGATACAAAGGCAGTCCGGATATCATCCCATACAGAGCCGAAGTTACCAAGAGTGCCCGCATCGTTCATTTCTTTGAGGAATTCAAATACACGACGTCCTTCTTCGCCATTGAATAATGCTTCTGTTACTTGACCTGTACGGCCATTGTCAGCATCTACATAAAGACCGCCCTGTGTTGCAAGCATTTCTTCAAAGAACCAGCCGTATAAAAGAATTGAAAAGCCCTTCATATCACCATTTGTTAGTTTTTCAGCCGCTGCTTTCACTTCCGCAAATGTTTCAGGCGGATTTTCAGGATCCAGCCCGGCAGCTTTAAATGCATCTTTATTGTAGAGCATAACAGGGGTAGAAGAGTTAAATGGCATTGAATACAACTGATCATCGACAGAATAATAGTTTAGGATATTTTCTTCTAATTGGCCGATATCATAGTTATCCTTATCAATGAATGTTTGTACCGGTTCGATATAGCCGCTGTCGATCATATATTTTGTTCCAACTTCAAATACTTGCATAATAGCCGGGGCATCCGCTGTCCCGCCAACACTTCGAAGCTTTGTCAAAGATTCCTCATAGCTTCCTTGAAATAGCGCTTCTACTTCGTATTTGTCCTGCGAGGCATTATAGTCAGCTACAATATTATCAATCGCCTGTTGGTTCGGCCCGCTCATTGCATGCCAAAATTCAATTTTTGTTTTTTCTCCGGCTGGTGCCGCCGTATTTTCTTCTGTTTTTCCTTCTGATGATTCATTTTGTTCGTCAGCAGCTTCCTCGCCATTACAGGCACTAATAATAAATAATAAAGCAAACATCAAACCAAACATAAACAGCTTCTTTACATTGGACATTCTTCTAAGCCCCTTTTCATTTATTTAATAGCTCCTTGCGTTAATCCTTTTTGCAATTGCTTCTGACCTAAAAAGAGCAGAATTAACGTAGGTAAAATAATAATCATTACACCTGCCATGACCACCCCCCAATCTGTTGCACTTTCGTTTGACTGTAATTGGCGAATACCGATCTGAACGGTTCTAACCGTATCATTCGTTGTCGTAAGCAGCGGCCATAAATACATATTCCACGTCGTTAAAAAACTATAGGCGCCCAATGTAATGACACTTGTTTTGGACATCGGCAATACAACCTTCCAGAAAAACTTCAGCTTGCCGACTCCTCCAATTTGAGCTGCTTCATACAATTCATATGGGATTGTCAAAAAGTGCTGGCGCAACAGGAACGTACCAAATGCAGATGCAAAAAAGGGCAGTGTTAGTGCCATATACGTATTCGTCCAGCCGAACCCCTGAATAAGCAGGAAATTCGGAATCATTGTTGCCTCCCACGGAATCATCATCGTAGAGATGAACAGGAAGAAGATCAGGTTGCTGCCTCGGAACGGCAGAAATACAAATACATAGGCAGCCATAGCACATACCAATACCTGTCCTGCCATGACGACTGTAGAAACAACAAAGCTATTGAATAAATATTTCAGAAGCGGCAGACGCTCAAAAGCTTGTTCGTAGTTTCCAAATGAAAAGCTGCGCGGCAGAATATTGCCCATCAGCACTTCCTGCGGCGTCATGAATGAAATCAAAAAGGCATAGGCGACAGGAAAAAATACGAGAACGGCAAAAACCGTCAGAAGAATATAGAAGAGTATTTTTTGAGAAAGAGGCATTTTCATTGGTAATGAACCTTCCTTTCTCCAAACTTAAATTGCAGGATCGTCACAATGAGCACGACGCCAAATAATACAATAGCCTGCGCGCTGGCGGTACCGAACTGATAATTGACGAAGGCCTCCTTATAAATCGAATACACAACGAGGTTTGTTGACTGAATCGGACCGCCCTTTGTTAAAATATCGATTTGGCCGAAGCTCTGGAATGCATTAATTAATGAAATCGTAATGATGAAAAATAATGTAGGAGATAAAAGCGGAATGGTGATTCGGCGCAGTTTTGTAAAATAACCTGCCCCGTCTATCGTTGCACTTTCATACAGGCTTTCATCAATATTTTGCAGACCTCCTAAAATGACGAGAAAGTTGAAGCCAATATTCATCCAGATCGTCGTCAAGGAAACAGAAAGCAAGGCCCAATCAGGATCCAGCAGCCACTGGACAGCTGGCAAGTCAACGGTTTTCAAGATATTGTTAAAAGCACCGACTGATGGGTGGAACAGAAACAGCCATACGACAGCCGAAGCCGCAACGGAAATGCCCATCGTTGATGAAAAGATAGTCCGGTAGAAGCCGACTCCCTTCAGTTTTTCATTCGCCAAAATGGCCATGATAAGCGCAATCAACACACTCACCGGGACAGTATAAACAACAAATAACAAAGTCGCCTTCATGCTATTACGGAACTCATCCGACGAAAAGATAAACGTATAGTTTTCCAGCCCATTAAAATAGACAGGCAAGCCGTTTTGATTGGTTAAAAAGAAGCTTAAATAAATTGTCTTTGCCATCGGGTAGAATACGAACAGTCCAAAAAGGATAATCGAGGGGAGCAGGTAAAGCAGTCCCACTCTTACGTTTACAGTACGTTTCCATAGCTTCATAAACTTCCCCCTTATCCTTTCATCCCTTTTTGGATGATTTTTTCTGTCTCCGGATCAAACAAGCAAACTTCCTCTTCGTTAATAGAAAATTCAAGTGATTGGCCGACTTTATAATGCCATTGCCCTCCCCATTTACAAATCCATTCTTCTCCATCCAAATCAAGCGAAATCAATGTTTCATTTCCTAAAAGTGCTACATTTACTACCGGTGCCTTGTAAATCTTGCTTCCTTCTACCGGCTGTACAAGATGCTCCGGCCGAATCCCGAAAATGACACTATCCGGTAATTTCTCTAAAAGCTCTGCTTCAACAGACAGCGTAATAGTGGAACTGAGCCTGATGGCAGGGGCTCCTGCTTGTACAATTGCTTTTTTCAAATTCATTGGCGGCGAGCCGATAAATGTAGCGACGAATGTATTCTCAGGATAATTATAAATATCCATCGGACTGCCGATTTGCTGGGCAATCCCTTTATCTAAAATCATCATCCTGTCTCCCATTGTCATCGCTTCCACCTGATCATGTGTAACATAGATCATCGTAAAGCCTAGCTTTTTTTGTAAGCGCCGAAGCTCAGAGCGCATATGGGCACGCAGTTTTGCATCCAGGTTGGAAAGGGGCTCATCCATCAAACAAATCGGCTGCTCATTCACGATTGCTCTTGCTAGCGCCACACGCTGCCGCTGACCGCCTGATAGCTGCCGCGGCTTCCTGCTCAAATAATCACTTAAGCCGAGCATAGCCGCCACTTCTTCTATTTTTTCTTTTCGAAGTTGTTTGCCAAGCTTCTTCACCTGAAGCCCAAATCCGATATTTTCAGCTACTGTCATATGTGGATACAGGGCATAATTTTGGAATACCATCGTAATCCCGCGCTTACTCGGATGAATATCATTAACGATTTCCTCTCCGAAAATCAGGCTTCCTGCCGATATTTCCTCCAACCCTGCGATAACCCGCAACATTGTACTCTTTCCGCATCCTGATGGGCCCACTAGCACAAAAAATTCTCCCGGTTCTATTTCTACATTGATATCCCGGAGCACTTCCGTCTGTTTGTCATAAGACTTTTTCACATTCTCCAGCTTTACTCTTTCCATGCACCTTCTTCTCCCCCTTCTTGACGGGCTAACGCTCCTTTACAAAAACCATTATAAAAGGCCGATATCAAGCGAGCGTTAACTCCATATGAATTTTCTGTAAATTGGTTGTGTCGGTCTTTGAATCACTATATTCTAAACAGAGAAGAAGTTTTACTATTTTTCATACGAAAGTGGGGACAAAAGAAAATGAAGCTATTTGCACATAGGGGATTCAGTGGAAAATATCCGGAAAATACACTTCTTGCTTTCCGTAAGGCAGCGGAGCTGGACATATTCGGTGTAGAATTTGATGTCCATCTAACGGCGGATAGACAATTGGTTGTCATTCATGATGAAACAATTGACCGTACGTCAAATGGTTCCGGCTTTGTAAAGGACATGACACTAAAAGAGCTCCGGCAATACGATTACGGGAAATGGTTTGGGGAGCAGTTTGCCGGTGAGAAGATTCCTACTCTTCGAGAGGTCCTTGCTGTTTTCAAGGAAACAGACCACATCCTGAATATTGAAATCAAATCCGATATTTTTGAATACAAAGGTATTGAACAGCTTATTTCTGAGGAAATTGAGATGGCCGGAATACAGGAACGCATTATCATTTCTTCTTTTAATCATGAGAGCATCCAGCGATTCCATCAATTGCAGCCAACTATTCAAACAGGGGTGCTGTTTAGCTCTCTTATCGTTGATATTAATTCTTATGTAAATTCTTTGCCTGGGGATGCACTGCACATCCATTACTACCATATATACCGCCATGCAATCCAAAGGGTGATTGAAGATGGATGCACAGTAAGGGCCTTTACAGTAAACGATGCAGCAATTGCTAGGCAGCTTCAAACAGCTGGAATTGAGGCTATTTTTACTGATGTACCTGATATCATCTTGTCTAGTCTGCATCGTATTAGTTGAACAGTTAAATTCACTATCGCTAGGCCGTTTACTATCTCTCCCTTCAACATGTCGACTAGAAAGGCCGTTTACTAAACATGTACTTCCTTCGATTCTTCCTGCTCTTATAGAAGAAGCAAGCGAAACAAACCATTACTAGTTATTTCTCCAGTACCGATTAATCCTCTTTATGGCCTGTTTAAGGTTCCGCTCATAATAGCGCTATGTCAATAAGCCCTGTCATAGCTGTTTATGTCTCTTTTATACGTTGATGATGGCGTATAAATATAAGATTCTACAGCAAAAGTTAATATACATTTACAGGTAAATTTTCTAAAATATAATTAATACTGCTCAATTTTAAAGATGGTGTATCCGACTTTTTTAGGCAGGAAATGACGGGCAAAACTTTTGTAAGTTTCTTATTATGTTGTTTGAGGGAGATTAAATTATATGGAATGGCTGGAGCGAATGAATAACGTATTGGACTATATTGAACAAAATATCGACGGGGAGATAAGCTATAAGGAAATAGCTAAGATTGCCTGTACATCAGAGTACCATTTTCCCCGTATGTTTTCTTCTATTTCCGGAATATCGCTTTCTGAATACATCAGAAGAAGACGTTTAACTATTGCAGCGTTTGAAATTCAAAAAAGCAACGTGCTCATCATCGATATCGCAGCAAAATATGGATATGATTCCGTTGATTCATTTACACGCGCTTTCAAAAAGATACACGGCTTAACTCCTTCTGCAGCTAGAAAGCAAGGTGTTGAATTAAAGGCCTTCCCTAAAATCTCTTTCCACATTTCTATAAAAGGAGACACAGAAATGGAATACAGAATTGAAAATATTGACTTTGAGCTGCGAATCATAGGAAAAAGCAAACCTGTCAAAACGGCAAGAGCCTTTAAAACGATCCCTACGCTATGGAACGGTGCAAAGAAAGATGGTTTTATGCAGGAACTGATTGATCTATCTTGGGAAAATCCAAAATGCTCGCTTGAGGGTTTGCTAGGTGTTTGCGGTAAAGAAGCATCCATTACCGATGACGAATTTGCTTATTTTATGGGAGTAAGATATGACAGCGAGCCACCAAATGATATGGAGATTCTCACTCTTCCTCCAAGTACATGGGCGGTTTTTCCGAATATCGTAGAAGCATGGAAGAGATTATATACAGAATGGGTACCGACGTCTGGCTATGAGCTGGCCAATTTGCCTTGTATCGAATGCTATTACGGGCCCAAACGTAAGCCAAGACATGAGCTGTGGGTCCCAATTGTTTCTCCATAATATATTAGAATGAACTCTTTACTGACGAAAAAAAGATCGAGTGCACATTGCACTCGATCTTTTATCATTAACCGATAGAACCTTCCATTTCGAACTTGATCAGACGGTTCATCTCTACTGCGTACTCCATTGGAAGCTCTTTTGTGAACGGCTCGATGAAGCCCATTACGATCATTTCTGTCGCTTCTTCCTCTGAAATACCACGAGACATTAGGTAGAACAATTGCTCTTCAGATACTTTTGAAACTTTTGCTTCATGCTCTAAAGATACATTGTCATTTAAGATTTCGTTGTATGGAATTGTGTCTGAAGTAGACTCATTATCCATGATTAATGTATCACACTCGATGTTCGCACGTGCACCCGTAGCACGAGGACCAAAGCGAACGATACCGCGGTATGTTACTTTACCGCCTTGTTTAGAAATTGATTTTGATACGATTGTTGAAGATGTGTTTGGTGCTAAGTGGATCATTTTCGCACCAGCATCTTGGTGCTGACCGCGGCCAGCTAATGCGATGGATAATGTCATACCACGTGCGCCTTCACCTTTTAGGATACATGCCGGATATTTCATCGTTAATTTTGAACCGATGTTTCCGTCGATCCATTCCATCGTACCGTTTGCTTCTACAACTGTACGTTTTGTTACTAGGTTGTAAACGTTGTTTGCCCAGTTTTGAATCGTTGTATAACGGCAGTAGGCATCTTTCTTAACGATGATTTCTACTACTGCTGAGTGTAGTGAGTTTGTTGTATAAACAGGTGCTGTACATCCTTCTACATAGTGTACGTGTGCACCTTCGTCAACGATGATTAGCGTACGTTCGAATTGACCCATGTTTTCAGAGTTAATACGGAAGTAAGCTTGTAATGGTGTTTCTACTTTCACACCTGGTGGTACATAGATAAATGAACCGCCTGACCATACTGCTGAGTTAAGTGCAGCGAATTTGTTGTCTGACGCTGGAATTACTGTACCCCAGTATTGTTTGAAGATGTCTTCATTTTCACGAAGTGCTGAGTCTGTATCTTTAAATACAATCCCCATATCTTCAAGGTCTTGTTTCATGTTGTGGTAAACTACTTCAGATTCATACTGAGCAGATACACCAGCCAAGTATTTTTGTTCTGCTTCTGGAATACCTAATTTATCAAATGTACGTTTGATTTCTTCAGGTACTTCATCCCATGATTTTTGCGTAGCTTCAGACGGCTTTACATAGTACGTAATTTCGTCGAAGTTTAATGCAGAAAGGTCGCCGCCCCACTGCGGCATTGGTTTTGAATAGAAGATTTCTAGAGCGTTTAAGCGGTATTCAAGCATCCACTCCGGCTCTTCTTTCATTTTCGAAATTTCTCGAACGATTTCTTCAGTTAATCCACGTTTTGAACGGAAAATTGATACGTCCTTATCATGGAAGCCATATTTGTAATCGCCGATATCAGGCATCTTTTTCGCCATGTTGTCTCCTCCGTTCGTTTATAGAAAAGTGCTAAAGCGCTCGCTCATCCACTCCAATGCTTGAACAGATAGTCAGCCGGCCCATGTTTTATCGCAGCTGACTATCACACATCTTGAAAGTTTGAGGCAATCAGCGCCTTTGCCTAGACAGTTCGTTACTTAAGCAATAACTATTCGTTATCGCTTTTCACGCCTTTTTCCATCGCTTTCCAAGCAAGTGTTGCACATTTAATGCGTGCCGGGAATTTTGCGACACCTTGTAGTGCCTCCACGTCCCCTAAATCATATTTATCTACGTCAAACTCTTCACCCAGCATCATTTTCGAGAAAATTTCCGCTAGTTCAAGTGCTTCTTCTTTTTTTCTGCCCTTGACGATTTGTGTCATCATGGAAGCGGAAGACATGGAGATGGAGCAGCCTTCACCATCGAATTTTGCGTCCTGTACAATCCCGTCTTCTACTTTTAATGTTAAATGGATACGGTCGCCGCAAGTTGGGTTATTCATATCAATAGTAACACTTTCATCTTCCAAGGACCCTTTGTTACGAGGGTTTTTATAATGATCCATAATAACTGAGCGATACAGTTGATCAAGGTTATTGTTAAAAGACATCGTTAAAATACTCCTTCGCCGCTTGCAATCCCGCAACAAGTGCATCGATATCTGCTTCGTCATTGTACATATAGAAGCTTGCACGAGCTGTTGCCGATACTTGAAGCCATTTCATCAGCGGTTGTGCACAGTGGTGTCCCGCACGTACAGCGATACCGTTCATGTCCAGCACTGTTGCTACATCATGCGGATGCACATCAGCTAGATTGAATGTCACCAGGCCGCAGCGTTTGTTCGGATCACGTGGACCATAAATCTCTAGACCATCAATTGTTTCCATCTGATCCATCGCATATGCTGCTAGCTTATGCTCATATGCTTCGATGTTCTCGAGACCAATTTCATTTAAGAAATCGATGGCTGCACCAAGTCCAATGGCACTCGCAATGATTGGTGTGCCTCCTTCAAACTTCCACGGAAGCTCTTTCCATGTCGAATCATGAAGACCCACAAAGTCAATCATTTCCCCGCCAAATTCCACCGGCTCCATGTTTTCAAGGATTGCTTGTTTTCCATATAGTACCCCGATACCCGTAGGACCACACATTTTATGGCCTGAGAAGGCTAAAAAGTCACAATCGATGTCTTGGACATCCACTTTCATATGAGGAACAGCCTGTGCTCCATCAACAACCATGATTGCGCCATTTTCATGAGCAATTTTAGCAATCTCTTTTACTGGATTTATCGTACCCAGTACATTTGAAACCATCATGACAGATACGATTTTTGTTTTCGGCGTAATTGTTTTACGAACCGTATCAAGTGAAATCGTACCATCTGCCTCTAAATCCAAATACTTTAATACAGCGCCTTTTTCCTTTGCAACCTGCTGCCAAGGGATGATGTTGGAATGGTGTTCCATGTAGGAAATCACGATTTCATCGCCTTCCTGGAGTGTTTGGCGAGCATATCCTCCAGCAACAGTGTTTAAAGAAGTCGTTGTACCGCGAGTAAAAATAACTTCTTTCGTCGAATTTGCATTAATGAACTTGCGTACCTTTTCACGTGCACCTTCATAAAGATCCGTAGCACGGTTTCCTAATGTATGAACACCGCGGTGGACATTTGAATTGTCAAGTTCATAGTAATTTCTCATCGCTTCGATTACTTGAATTGGCTTTTGGGACGTTGCAGCACTATCAAGGTAAACGAGCGGATGCCCGTTTACTTCTTGATTCAAAATTGGGAAATAACGTTTAATGTCTTGATTCATTATCGAACTTTCCTTTCGATAACCTCCGTCAGCTGCTTTTTAACGCCTTCGATTGGCAAGTTAGTAACAACTGGCGCAAGGAATCCGTGAATTACAAGGCGCTCTGCTTCTGCTTTCGAAATGCCTCGGCTCATCAAATAGTACAGTTGAGTCGGGTCAACACGTCCAACAGATGCTGCGTGTCCTGCTGTTACATCATCTTCATCAATTAAAAGAATTGGGTTGGCATCGCCACGTGCTTTCTCAGAAAGCATCAATACGCGTGATTCTTGCTCAGCGTTTGCTTTTGTCGCACCATGTTCGATTTTACCAATACCATTGAAAATAGATTGTGCTCCTTCTTTCATTACACCATGCGTCAGGATTTGCCCATCAGAGTTTTTACCCCAATGACGAACTTCAGTAGTGAAGTTTTGTTTTTGTGAACCACGGCCGACTACTACCGTTTTTGTATCAGCAACAGAACCGTCACCTACTAAATGTGTAATGTTTTCAGAAATTGTATCTGAATCATTCATTAGACCAAGAGCCCAGTCAATTTTTGCATCACGTGTCAGATGCGCACGGCGGTTAACATATGTCGTATAACCTTTTGCCAATACATCGACAGCACCGAAAGTAACCTGTGCATTATCTTTTACAATCACTTCAGCGATGATATTTGCTTGGCCTTTTGCCTCTTCCACTGTCGAAACATACGTTTCTACGTATGTAACCGCTGAAGATTCTTCCGCCACAATGAGCACGTGGTTGAATAATGAAGCTTCTTCATTGTCATTTAAAAATACAACTTGAAGTGGCTCTTCAATAATTACATTGCGAGGCACATAAACGAATACCCCACCATTGACTAATGCTGCATGGTAAGCAGCCAATTTATGCTCATCTACTTTTACAGCAGTTGTCATGAAGTATTTTTCTACTAGCTCAGCATGATCACGGATTGCTGTTTCAATATCTGTGAAAATCACGCCTTTTGAAGTCAGCTCTTCTGATACTTTGATAAAGGCTGGTGTATTATTACGTTGAATATAAAGATTTTCCTGACCTTCGATGTCGATTAGCGCTTTCACTTCTGCAGGAAGCTCTTCTAAAGATGTAAACTTCGCCGATTCCACAGCATGAACTGGGAATTCCGTAAAGTTCCATTTTGTAATGTTCGTTTTATCTGGTTTTGGGAGCGCTAGTTCAGCTGCCTTTTCAAGAGCTGCAACGCGGAAATCAGCAAATGCTGCCGGTTCGTTGTTGTTTTGCGAGAACGAACGTACTTCTTGTGCTGATAACGCCAATTTAGTTTCAACCGTCATCTCTTTCGTCCTCCTTAATTATGCTTCTTGACCAACTGTTTCGTCTTCGATACCTAATTCTTTTTTGATCCACTCATAGCCTTCGGCTTCTAGGCGTTGTGCTAATTCAGAACCACCTGATTTTACGACACGGCCTTGCATCATAACGTGTACGTGATCTGGTGTGATGTAGTTTAATAGACGTTGATAGTGCGTGATCATTAAGCAGCCAAATCCTTCGCCGCGCATTTCATTGATACCTTTTGAAACGACTTTCAGCGCATCGATATCAAGACCTGAGTCGATTTCATCAAGAATAGCGAAAGTAGGCTTGATCATCATTAACTGAAGAATTTCGTTACGCTTTTTCTCACCACCGGAGAAGCCTTCGTTCAAGTAACGTTGGCCCATTTCTTCTGGCATTTCTAAAAAGTCCATTGTTTTATCTAATTCGCGGATGAATTTCATTAAAGAAATTTCATCGCCTTCTTCACGGCGTGCATTAATTGCAGAACGCAGGAAGTCTGCATTTGTTACACCAGAGATTTCTGAAGGATATTGCATAGCTAGGAATAGACCGGCTTTCGCACGCTCATCTACTTCCATTTCTAATACATTCTCACCATCAAGTAATACTTCACCTTGTGTTACTTCGTATTTAGGGTGACCCATGATTGCAGATGCTAATGTAGATTTACCAGTACCGTTTGGACCCATGATTGCATGGATTTCGTTTGTGTTAATAGTTAGGTTTACACCTTTTAAAATCTCTTTGCCTTCGATTTCAACATGAAGATCTTTGATTTCTAAAGTTGCCATAAGTTACCCTCCATATGTTCAATTGAATGGATATTCCATTACTTATTTTCATCATTAACCATCTTAACTGAAATAGAATCGAGTTGCAAATAGTTTAGAATGATTTTAATTAAATAACTCCTAATTTTCCTTTGAAAACGCTACCATATTGAGATTTTATATGTTAATAAGGAATTTGACTTTTATTTTTATTTTTTCAATAAGAATGCCACTAATGAGAATGAATATCATTTTGCTACTTTCTGTCCCACCCTCGTCCCTTTCTTTCATACATTCCTCCTATCTCTTTTAAACCTCCCTAATTATTTCTCTCTTCCGGGTAATTTAAACCTATCTCTCTTTCCCAACTAATTCATTAATCAGACTCTTTGCATCAACAAAGGAAAATCCAGTTCTCCTCTTACTAGATATAAAGGCGGGTGCGTGTTATAGAGGGTACAAATATAGAAAATACAAAAGATATCCCGTTTCGATATTCTGGGAGAATAGGAGGCGGACTGAGATAACTAGATTTATTGCCTCGCTTATGCTACAAAGAGCAGCTATACAAAAAGAGTTATCCAGAAAGTGGGGTCTTTCTGGATAACTCTTTTTTTCGTTACGTGTTTTTCGAAGTTACTTACTTATGTGCCTATCGGAAACTATTCCTCTTATCACCATAAAAAGAAGATACAAAACAACTTTCCAAATGCTCTTTCCTATCACTCAGGCAAATAGCCGTGTTTCCTGCAAATAATAATGTACGCTTGCTGCTACGCTGCGTCCTTCCTTAATGGCCCATACGACAAGACTTTGACCACGGCGTGCGTCTCCTGCAGCAAATATACCGGGAATATTTGTTTCAAAGTCCTTTACTGAGGCGCGAATACGATTATTTGCCACATCCACTCCAAACTGCTCAGGCAGCGACTTTTCAACTCCCTCAAAGCCGATTGCAACAAATACATATTGGGCCGGCCATACACGTTCTGTCCCTGGCAGCTCCTTGAAATAATGAAAGCCGTCTTCACCAAGGATTTTTTCCATTTGAATCGTATGAAGCTCTTTTATATGACCATTTTCATCCTTCACAATTTTTTGCGTTTGAATGCAATATTCACGCGGGTCATATCCTTTTACATCATTTACCTCTGCATACGCATAGTCCAATGTGAAGACATTCGGATCTTTAGGCCATGGATTCTCTTCCGTACGGCTGACTGGCAGCGCGGGATGTTTACCAAATTGATAGACGGATTTACAATTTTGACGGATGGCTGTCGCTACGCAGTCAGCCCCCGTATCTCCGCCACCTATAACAATGACATCCTTCCCTTCCACATTCAAAGCTTTGCCATCTTCAAAGTTTGAGTCGAGCAGGCTCTTTGTCACATTTGTCAAGTAGTCCATAGCCAGATGAATTCCCTCAGCATCAGCCCCTTCCATATGCAGCAGGCGCTGCTTCTGCGCACCGATACATAGGATAACTGCATCATACTGGGACCGAAGCTCCTCTATTGGAATATCCACCCCTATATTTATGCTGCATTTAAATTCGATTCCTTCTAACGCTAGTAGATTGACCCGGCGCTCTATCACTTCTTTTTCAAGCTTCATGTTAGGAATACCATACATTAACAATCCGCCCGGGCGATCTGCACGTTCAAATACAGTCACTTTATGTCCAAGCTGATTTAATTCATCGGCCGCTGCTAATCCTGCAGGGCCTGATCCAATGACAGCAACTTTCCGGCCTGTTCTATGACGAGGGATCCGCGGAACAACCCAGCCGTTTTCAAAGCCTTTATCAATGATTGTACGTTCAATCGATTTAATTGCTACTGCTGGATCTGTAATGGCTAATGTACAGGAGCCCTCGCAAGGTGCGGGACATACGCGCCCTGTAAATTCCGGGAAGTTGTTTGTCATATGCAGCCGATCTAATGCTTCCTTCCACTGCCCCTTGTATACCAGATCATTCCATTCGGGGATGACATTGTTGATGGGGCACCCTGCAGCTGTCCCACGAATTTCAACTCCCATATGACAGAAAGGCGTGCCGCAGTCCATACAGCGTGCCCCCTGTGTTTGTAGTGATGCATCCGACAGTCTAGAAGCATATTCCTTCCAGTTTGAAACTCTTTCTAGCGTTGGCTGCTCCTTCGTCTTTTCTCGTTTGTATTCCATAAATCCAGTCGGTTTACCCATCTAGACTCCTCCTCTTACTATGAACACATTTGCATGTCTAAAGGCTTTACTTGCTTATGGCCCAGTCCTTTGTTGTTAGAAGAATATTTATCACAATGTTTTGCCTTTACGAAGAGCAAAGTGTTATTAGCTTACCTATTTCGAAATGGCTAGCTCTTTGTCTCATGTTGTTTCCACAAATGCCTTCATTGCTGCCTTTTCATCCGTCAGTCCTTGCAGCTTGTGGAAATTGATTTTATTTATCATTGCCTGGTAATCCGTCGGTACAACCTTCACAAATTTCGGTACTGCTTCTTCCCAATTGGCTAATATATTGCGTGCTGCCGTACTGTCTGTCTGTTCGAGATGCTGAATAATCATATGACGAACTGCTTCGATTTCACTTTTCTCCTCCAACTTCGCAAATTCGATCATTTCCATATTACACTGTGCCTTAAATGCAGCTGCATTTGTTGGCAAGACATATGCAACTCCCCCCGACATGCCTGCGCCAAAGTTTTGGCCAACATCGCCCAGGACAACAATACGACCGCCTGTCATGTATTCACAGCCATGATCGCCAATTCCTTCCACCACGATGCGAGCACCTGAGTTACGTACAGCAAATCTGTGTCCTGCCCGGCCATTAATAAATGCGTGACCGTCTGTTGCACCGTACAGACATACATTGCCCGCAATGATATTCCTCTCATAGTCCCCCTTGATCGGCGGCACAGCTATAACCTTACCGCCAGACAACCCTTTTCCAAAATAGTCGTTTACATCACCTATAACCTTCATCGTCATTCCTCGTGGGATAAAGGCACCGAAACTTTGCCCAGCGTGGCCAGTAAATGTGAGGTTAATCGTGTCATCCAACAATCCCTGTTCTCCGTATTTACGGGAAATTTCACTTCCGACAATTGTTCCCATTACGCGATCTGTATTTTTAATAGGAAATGAAAGCTCCATCTTTTCCTTCTCTTCAATCGCTTTTTCTACGGCCGGCAGCAAATGTACTAGATCAAAGCTTGCCGCTATACCGTGATCCTGCTCACGCTGTTTCGTACGTGGACCCTGCATTTGGTGAAGAAGAGCTGTCAGATCCAGCTGACTTGCCTTCCAGTGCTGCTTCGTGCGTTCAGAAATCACCAGGGCGTCTGTTCTTCCGACCATTTCCTCTACGGTACGGAAACCTAATATTGACATATATTCACGCATTTCTTCTGCTACAAATCGCATATAATTTACTACGTGGTCGGCACTGCCCATGAATTTGGCGCGAAGTTCCGGGTTTTGTGTCGCCACGCCTACCGGGCAAGTATCCAGGTGACATGCCCTCATCATCACGCAGCCTAAAACAATTAACGGGGCTGTGGCGAATCCAAACTCCTCTGCTCCTAAGAGAGCTGCCATGACCACATCTTTTCCTGTCATTAATTTCCCGTCAGTTTCCAGGACAACCCGATCACGGAGACCATTCAACATTAATGTTTGATGTGCCTCTGCAAGCCCCAGCTCCCATGGAAGTCCTGTATGTTTAATAGAGGTTTTCGGTGAAGCACCTGTTCCTCCATCGTATCCCGAAATCACAATAACATCTGCTGATCCTTTAGCAACACCAGCGGCTATCGTACCTACACCAGCCTTCGCTACAAGCTTGACGGAAATCCGTGCATAACGATTAGCGTTCTTTAAGTCATGAATTAGTTGAGCCATATCCTCAATGGAGTAAATATCATGATGAGGCGGAGGTGAAATTAATCCAACCCCTGGTGTAGAGCCACGTACTTCTGCCACCCAAGGATAGACCTTATTACCCGGCAATTGCCCTCCTTCGCCTGGTTTTGCCCCCTGCGCCATTTTAATTTGCAGTTCATCAGCATTTACAAGGTAATGTGATTTCACACCGAAACGTCCCGAAGCAATTTGCTTAATCGCACTGCGGCGACTGTCCCCATTTGCATCCGGTATAAATCGTGCTGGGTCTTCTCCCCCCTCACCGGAATTAGAGCGGGCACCTAGACGGTTCATTGCAACCGCTAATGTTTCATGGGCTTCCTTCGATAAGGAGCCAAAGGACATCGCACCGGTTTTAAAGCGCTTAACGATAGCATCCACCGGTTCTACCTCTTCTAATGGGATTTTGCGTTCTGCCTCCTTAAAGTCAAATAAATTCCGCAAGAAGCCGATTCGCTCTTCGTTTGCCATTTCTGCATACATACGATATAAACCGTAATCATTTTTTCGTGCTGCCCATTGTAATGTATGGATTGTTTTTGGATTGAAAGCATGGTGCTCCCCATCTGACCGCCATTGGAAATCAGATCCGGATTCCAGCTCAGCACGCATTGCCTTTACCGCATATTCATAGCGTCGCTTTGCCTCTTCTCCAATTGTCTCTAAATCAATGCCATCAATTTGGGAGGCTGTACCTGTGAAGTGTTCATCGATTACATCCTTACTAATTCCTACTGCTTCAAACACCTGTGCTCCTCGGTATGACTGCACAGTAGAAATCCCCATTTTTGACATTACCTTCACTACTCCCTCTGTTGCTCCTTTACGATATTTTTTTACAGCAGTTTGGTAGTCAGCCTGCAAGGTTCCCTTTTCGATCGCTTCCTGTATTGTAGCGTAGGCAAGATACGGATTGATGGCATCTACGCCAAAGCCGATTAAAGCGGCAAAATGATGCACTTCCCGCGCTTCGCCGCTATTAACGATCAGGCTCACCTTTGTACGTAGTCCCTTTCGTACCAAGAACTGATGTAGACTGCTTGCTGCGAGAAGTACAGGTACTGTTGGTGCAGCGGGTTGTGTTACATTGTCACAAAGCACAAGCAAGGATGCACCTTGCTCTATAGCGGCTCCTGCCTGCTGACGTATGCGATCTAGTTCGTCTTCCATATTTTTTGTATATGAAAGTGAGATAACGAACGATTGAAAGTCTTTATTTTTGTTCTCTAATAAGCGTTTGTACTCGCTGTTTGTTAAAATAGGTGTCTCTAGCATAATGCGTCTTGCATTTTCTGCCGTTGGATGGAGCAGGCTTCCTTCTTTTCCAAGCAAGGTCATTGTGGAAGTGACAACATGCTCGCGGATCGAATCAATCGGCGGATTTGTTACTTGGGCGAACAGCTGTTTAAAATAGTTAAACAGTGACTGCGGCCGGTCTGACAAGACAGCAAGCGGCGTATCATTCCCCATAGAGCCTAAAGGGTCTTTTCCTTCTTTTGCTAACGGAACGATATATTTTTGCACATCTTCAAAAGTATAGCCGTAAACCTTTTGACGAAGCGTCAAGTCACTTACAATCTCTGCTTCTTCCTTTTGCACTTCCAGTTTCAGCATGTTTTCTTCAAGCCATTTCTGATAAGGTTCTCGTGCAGCCATTTCAGCCTTTAGTTCTTCATCAGAAATTATTCTGCCTTGCTCCAGATCGATTAACAGCATGCGCCCTGGGCTTAGGCAGTCTTTCATGACTACCTGATCCTCTTGTATATCTACCACCCCTGTTTCAGAAGAGAAGATAACATGATTGTCTTTTGTCACATATAGTCTGCCTGGGCGCAATCCATTGCGATCGAGAATAGCTCCGATTTGCTTGCCGTCAGTAAAACAGATCGCTGTAGGTCCATCCCATGGCTCCATTAAGGCTGCATGATATTGATAAAAAGCTTTACGCCCTTTATCGATACGAGGATTTTCCGTCCACGGCTCCGGTATGAGCATCATCGCTGCATGAGCTGGTGAACGTCCAGCTAATACAAAAAATTCAAATGCATTATCCAGCATGGAAGAGTCAGAACCGGTCGAATCAATGATAGGGAGTAGCTTTTGTAAATCGTCTCCGAATGCTTCAGAGACAAATTGCTGTTCACGGGCACGCATCCAGTTGATGTTACCGCGTAGCGTATTAATTTCTCCATTATGGATAATATAGCGGTTTGGGTGCGCACGCTTCCAAGATGGAAATGTGTTCGTCGAATAGCGGGAGTGAACAAGGGCAAATGCCGACATAAAGCTTTCATTCTGCAAATCTTCATAAAAACTACTTACCTCTTCCGGAGCCAATAACCCTTTAAAAACCATTGTCTCACTTGAAAGGCTAGGGCAATAGAATTCATATCCTTGTGCGTCCGCCCACTGTTCCAGCTGCTTACGGATAATATACAGCTTCCGTTCAAAGGCTAATCTGCCGTCTGTATGATTACGGATAAACACCTGGCGCACAATGGGTGCTGAGGATTTTGCAATGTCACTCAAATTGTCTTCATTTGTCGGTACCAGCCGCCATCCAATTAATGACTGCCCCTCTGCTTTGATGAGTTCGTTCAATTTTGCTTCAATCGCCAGGCGCTCTTCTTCTTTCTTAGTAAAGAAGAGCTGCCCTACGCCATATTCTCCTTTATGAGGCAGGTCAAGTTCCGTACAGTTTAACTTGAAAAATGCGTGCGGAATTTGTACCATAATGCCTGCTCCGTCACCTGTTTTACCGTCTCCTCCACGTCCTGCGCGGTGTTCCAGGCGACATAACATCTCCAAACCGTTCTTTACAATTTCATGTGACGGCTGTCCCTTCATATGCGCATACATTCCAATTCCACATGCGTCATGCTCGAACTCCGGTGAATAAAGACCTTGCGCTTCTGGATATTGATGAAAAGCCATGTAAATTCCCCCCAAATCTTTCAATTGCGTATTTACATTTTAAAGTTTTCGAAATAATATAAACAATATATAGTTTGGATGTAATTAATCTAATATTTAGATAGATGGGGTGAAAACAGTGGAATTACGCCAGTTACGCTATTTTGTAGAAGTAGCACAACGCGAACATATTTCTGAGGCTGCAGAGCATCTTCACGTAGCGCAGTCAGCTATTAGCCGGCAAATCGCCAACCTGGAAGAAGAGTTAGGTACTCCGCTTTTCGAAAGAATTGGACGCAATGTTAGGTTAACACCAATTGGTAAAACCTTTTTGGAGCACACTATTACCGCGCTTAAGGCAATTGATTTCGCTGCTAAACAAGTCGAGGAGTATTTAGATCCGGCAAAGGGAACGATAAAAATCGGGTTTCCGACTAGTTTAGCAAGTTATGTATTACCGACTGTCATCTCTGCCTTTAAAAAGGAATATCCGGATGTATCATTCCATCTGCGTCAAGGATCATACAAGTTTTTAATTGACTCGGTAAAAAACCGCGAACTAAATCTGGCGTTTTTAGGGCCCCTTCCTCCAAAGGATGAAACAATTAATACAACCATTCTGTTTAGTGAAAATATCTATGCACTCCTTCCTGCTAATCATCCGCTGGCGAAAAATGAACAGATTAATCTCGTCGATTTACGAAATGAAAATTTTGTCCTTTTCCCAGAAGGATACATTCTCCATAAAGTAGCTGTCGAAGCATGCAGATCAGTTGGATTCATCCCGGCAATTACATCTGTCGGGGAAGATATGGATGCTTTGAAAGGACTTGTTGCAGCAGGCATTGGGGTAACATTGCTGCCTGAGAGTTCCCTTTATGATTCTACCCCTCGCTTTACAGTAAAAATGCCGATCACTATTCCTGCAATCCGCCGTACAGTAGGGGTTATTTCACCAACAAACAGGGAGCTCGCTGCCTCCGAAAAAGTATTTCTTGATTTCGTAACAAACTTTTTCTCCCGTTTATCCCAATTCCAATAAAAAAAGCCGACTCCACTTATGGGAGACAGCTTGTTCGTACGGACATTCTGATAGATATCAGCGATTTCGGTCAGAATATCAGCGTATCATGGAGATTTATCGGCGGTTTTCGGGTATTTATCAGCGATATTGCCATTTTATCAGCGATTTCCTCTAATGCTGTCGATTTCCCGGGGAATATTGCTGAATTCACAAAAAACCCAAGATCTAAAACGATCTTGGGTTTCATCTACTTATTCAGTGACTGGTACGACAGAGCCGCCCCACTCATCTAGAATGAATTCTTGAATTTCTTTTGAATGTAAAGCTTCTACCAATGCCTTGACTTTTTTATCATTCTCATCACCTGCACGTACCGCAATGATATTTACATATGGTGATTCTGAATTTTCGATAGCAATGGAGTCTTTCAACGGATTCAAACCATTATCGATTGCATAGTTTGAGTTGATTAATACCGCATCGCCTTCTTCATTTTCATACATTTGGTAAAGCAATGAAGCTTCCGTCTCTGCATCAAATTTAAAGTTCTTAGGGTTTTCCACAATATCGGAAAGTTCTGCTTCCGTTTTATCAATGCCTTCCTTCAGCTTGATCAAGCCTTCTTGTTCAAGTAAAGACAGCATACGGCCATGGTCAGCTACAGAATTTGATAAAAGAATTGTAGCTCCTTCCGGCAATTCTGAAAGTGATTTATATTTTTTTGAGTAGATACCGATCGGCTCTATATGGATACCGCCAGCGTTGGCAAAATCATAACCAAACTCTTTTTTTTGCGCTTCAAAATAAGGGATGTGCTGGAAGTAGTTTGCATCAATCTCGCCGCTTTCAAGGTCTTGGTTCGGCAATACATAATCCTGATAAGTTTCAATTTCTAAATCAATACCCTGCTCTTCTAAAATCGGTTCCACCTGCTCTAAAATAATCGCATGTGGTGTATTAGATGCACCAACGACTAATGTAGATGATTCTTCTTCACCTTTCTTGTCCGAGCTGCCTGTATTTTTGCCTTCCTCATCTGAACCGCACGCTGCTAATGCTAATACAGATGCCGATACCAATGTAGAAGCCAATACTTTTTTCTTCGTTAGAAATGCCATAATCTGAAAACCTGCCTTCTCTTATTAGATTTATATGATAGGTGCGCGGACGCACAAATTAACGTTTATCAATTTTTGATGTAATGAAGTCACCAATGTATTGGATAATGAAAACGACAAGTAATATGAGAATTGTCGCCATTAGTGTTACGTCAGGGCGATTTCGCTGGAATCCTTCTAAATATGCTAGGTTCCCTAAACCGCCTGCCCCGATAATACCCGCCATCGCTGTATAACCTACAAGTGCGACCGCTGTCACCGTAATCCCTGAAATAAGGGCCGGTAAACTTTCCGGCATTAACACTTTAAAAATAATTGTCGATGTTTTCGCACCCATTGAGCGCGCTGCCTCGATAACGCCTTTATCAATCTCACGCAGAGCAATCAATACCATCCGGGCATAAAACGGAGCAGCCCCGATGATAAGTGCCGGTAATGCCGCATTCGCCCCACGGATGGAACCTACTAAAAACTTCGTAAATGGAATGAGTAAAATAATCAGGACGATAAAGGGAATCGAACGGAAAATATTTACTACAGATCCTGTTAAAAAGTACACGATTTTATTCGCCCATAATTGATAAGGGCTTGTTAAGAACAGCAAAATACCAATTGCCAACCCTAAAATAAATGTAATGATTGTAGAAACAGCTGTCATATACATTGTTTCGTATAAAGCTTCTGTCATCTTCTCCCAGTTCACATTCGGAAATAATTGACTAAGCATGCTCAATCACCTCCGTTTGTAATTCATGTTTCGCCAGTACGTGGAGCACCGTCTGTACTTGTTCCTCTGTTCCGTCTATATGCACAATCAATGTCCCATATGGCCCGCTTGTTGTATAGGAAATTGTTCCATGTACAATATTGACATCCACTCCGTACTCTTTAATTAAATGAGAAATAATAGGCTGTTCTGTAGCTTGTCCAACGAACGTTACTTTCACAAGCTTACCGGAAGGATAGTTTTCCAGAATCTGCTCAATTGATTCTTTTGTTTCATTTGTACCTGACACTTGCGAGACGAACCTTTTCGTAATCGGCGCCTGCGGGTTCTGGAAGACGTCTAATACCTTTCCAGTCTCTACAACCTTCCCTGCTTCCATAACAGCTACACGATGGCAAATTTTACGTATAACGTGCATTTCGTGTGTAATAAGTACAATTGTCAATCCTAAACGTTTATTGATATCCAGTAAAAGCTCAAGGATTGAATCTGTTGTCTCTGGATCCAAGGCGGAGGTTGCTTCATCGCACAGCAGTACTTCCGGATTGTTGGCAAGCGCCCGTGCAATCCCGACACGCTGCTTCTGTCCCCCTGATAATTGAGAAGGGTATGCTTTGCCTCGTCCTGTCAAACCGACTAAGTCAATAAGCTCTGCTACCCGTTTTGTACGCTCCTGTTTGGACATACCTGCGATTTCCAATGGAAAAGCAATATTCTCTTCCACTGTTCGGGACCATAACAGGTTAAAATGCTGGAAGATCATACTAATCTTATGGCGTGCTGCACGAAGCTTTCCACCAGAGATTGCTGAGATTTCCTCCCTGTTTACTAGGACCGAGCCCGTCGTCGGCTTTTCCAGGCCATTCAGCAGACGGATCATTGTACTTTTACCTGCACCGCTGTACCCGATAATGCCGTATATTTCCCCTTTTTCAATCGATAAGCTTACATTGTCTACGGCTGTCAATTCGCCGTTTTTTGTTTTGTAAACTTTTGTTATATTACGTAACTCAATCATATTTGACTCCTTCTGCATAAAAAAACCTTTCCACTATGATAAGCAGAAAGGTTTTCGTACAAATTATACGTAACCGTTCTCTCATCTTCCAAAGCATAGCTTTGCGTGACTTGGCACCTTTTTACAAATGTACTGGTTGCCGGGCTTCATAGGGCACTTCCCTCCACCGCTCTTTATAAGAGTAACGTTATGAAATTTATTTTTATGCTTGTTACTGTACCATGTTCTACAATTGCTCGTCAATCACTTTTTTAATATTTCATACAAGTTGGGTACGGATTGAAATGCATACAGTTTTTGGGCGTATTCCCCATCCCGAGCAATTAATAGACAAGGAACACTTTCCACTTCATATTCCATCGCCAGGTTTTCCAGGTAGTTTACATTTCCCTTACCAATTGCTACGTCCGGCAGCAATTCTTCCATAACTGCCATCATTTTAGATGCTACAGCGCATGTGCCGCACATTGGCGTATATAAATAAAAGGCCGCTACGCGCTCTTTTTTCATCGCTTCCTGCCATTCCTTATAGGTCCATTCCTTCATTCAATAATCATCCTATTTCACTTGAAATTTAGCCGCCTGTAGAATTTGACGTATAATCATGCTTGGTGCCTCCGCAACACCGGTAAAAGGGGCCGGAAGTTCCAGCTGTACTGCCTCACTGTAAGTTCTGCGCATCATTTTCCGCAAATAATCACCGGATTTATCCCGGTCAAAAAAGGTAAAGAATTCACAATACTCATACGGCTCCAGCAAGTCAATGAACGCTTCCTCGTCTTTCGTACCATGTGTACAAATGATCAACACCTGTTCAGCCAGTAGAGGCTCAATTTTCAACTTATCAGAACGGCCTTCTACAATTATACACTTTTCAATCATTCACTGCTTCCCTCCCGCATTTATGCAAAGCATATTCGCGTCTGCTTACCTGCGACAAGCTGCGGAAGCCTTCCCCTAGCGTGTATGAGCCGCGCTTAGTGATGGCAGACCGCCTGCTTTTCTACAGTAGACGTAGATGCCTACTCATGTCAGTTTATCCAAATTGAGGCCTTTGAAAAAAAAGCGCCAAAATCTACAGTTAGATTCAGGCGCTTTTGTATTATTCAGCGATCAGTTCTTCATATGCTTCAGCAGACAATAGTTTCTCTACTTCCGATTCATCCGAAAGTTCAACAACAACCATCCAAGCATTTTCATATGGAGATTCGTTAACGAATTCAGGGTTATCAGATAACTCCTCATTCACTTCTACTACTGTACCAGATACTGGTGAGTATAGTTCAGAAACTGTTTTTACTGATTCTACGCTACCAAACGGTTCATTAAACGTTACTGTATCGCCTACTTCTGGAAGCTCAACAAATACGATATCGCCTAATTCATGCTGTGCAAAGTCCGTGATACCAACACGTACTTTATTACCTTCAATTTTTACCCATTCATGCTCTTGCGTATAGTGCAGATCTTTAGGAATACTCATGAATAAATCCCTCCAACGAAATGTATCAATAATCCTTTTCAGTTTGACACATTTCTATAGCAAAAACAAGCTCGCATTCTGTTTATTTCCATGTTTCCGAGAAGTCAGACTCCTTGAATCCCAATGTCACTTTTTGACCGTCCGTAACAATCGGGCGCTTAATCAGCATGCCGTCAGAAGCCAGTAAGTCCAATTGTTCTTCCTCTGACATAGCTGACAGCCGGTCCTTTAAGTTCAGCTCCTTATATTTATTGCCGGATGTGTTGAAAAATTTTTTTAATGGAAGGCCGCTTTTTTTATATAGCGCTGCTAATTGCTCCTTTGATGGCGTCTGCTCTACAATATGAACGGACTCAAACGCAAGACCGTTTTCTTCTAGCCATTTGACCGCTTTTCTGCATGTTGTGCATTTAGGATATTGGATAACTGTAAGTGCCATGAATGTTGCCCCTTTTTATATAAATTTGTCCTTTCCCATTGTAAAGGAAATGAACCAGAAAAGCGAAAAATTGCAAATCCGCTTCCGCTAGCTTTATTGTTTACCAGTTATGGAGGTTTTGGGGCTCCCCGCTTGGATATTATAAATAAGGTATGTTTATCCGCTAAAATTGCCATAGGTAGAAATATCCCCATACAAAAAGTCCACCCTGCAGCAGCAGGGTAGACTCTATAACCTATTAAACGATATATTTTTCCGCTTCGATCAGCTTAGCAGCTGCTTCACGCTTCTTAGGGATTAGGTTGTAAGGATTATGGCGTGTTAATTTGCGCAGCGCAGATAATGTCATACGACCAGCATCGCCTTCTACTGAAGCAAGCAGTGTATCTTTTGCTTCTTTTTCGATTTCTGCGAATGCTTCCTGACAGAAAATTTCTGTGTAAAGAATCTTTTGCTTCGCTTTTTCAGCACCGTCACGCTCAATTGCTTTTTGTGTACGGATCACTGCTGATTCCATAGCGTATAACTGGTTGGCAATATTAGCGATATTTACAAGCAGTTCTTGCTCTTTATCTAATTTAGCACCAAATGCCTGTGCTGCTGTACCTGCTGCTAGAACAGCGATTTTCTTCGCGTTTTTCACCAAGTATTTCTCCTGCGCTAATGGAGCATCTTCCACTTCTTCCGGCATCATCATAAGGAGCTCATTTTGCAGGTTTTGTGCTACTTGAAGAAGCGGCAGCTCACCTTTTAATGCTTTCTTCATGAATGTACCAGGTACGATCATGCGGTTGATTTCGTTCGTTCCTTCAAAGATACGGTTAATACGGGAGTCACGGTAAATACGCTCTACTTCGTACTCTGCCATGAAGCCGTAACCACCATGTAATTGTACAGCCTCATCCGCGATATAGTCTAATGTCTCAGAACCGAATACTTTGGCAATAGAGCACTCAATTGCATATTCCGCTACTGCAGCTGCAATGGCACGGCCATCTTTTTGCTCCTCAGGAGACAGCTGGCTTAGCGTATCTTCGAAATATCCTACAGTACGGTAGTTTAACGACTCAGATGCATATAAATGAGATGCCATCGTCGCCAGCTTTTCTTTTGTTAGGCTGAAGCCTGATAATGGCGTTTTAAACTGCTGACGTTGGTTAGCATATTGAACAGCAAGCTCTAAAGCGCGTTTAGAAGCTCCTACAGTACCAACTCCTAATTTATAACGGCCGATGTTTAAAATATTGAAGGCAATCACGTGACCGCGGCCAACTTCACCAAGCAAGTTTTCTACCGGTACTTGTGCATCTTCTAAAATCAATGTACGAGTAGAAGACGATTTGATTCCCATTTTCTTTTCTTCAGGCCCTACGGATACACCTGGGAAAGAACGCTCTACGATAAACGCCGTGAATTTATCGCCGTCAATTTTCGCATAGACAACGAATACATCCGCAAAGCCAGCATTGGTAATCCATTGCTTTTCACCATTTAATACATAGTGAGTGCCTGCTTCATTCAATTTAGCTGTCGTTTTTGCACCTAATGCATCCGAACCTGAACCTGGCTCAGTTAATGCATAAGCAGCAATCAGCTCACCGGAAGCAAGCTTTGGAAGGTACTTTGACTTTTGCTCTTCGTTACCGAATAAAACGATTGGCAAAGAACCGATCCCTACGTGTGCACCATGTGTAATAGAGAAGCCGCCCGCTGGAGACATTTTTTCAGCAATCAATGCTGAGGAAATTTTATCAAGCCCTAGACCTTCATATTCTCCCGGTACGTCAGCTGCAAGTAAACCTAATTCACCCGCTTTTTTTAGTAAACGTACAGAATGCTCGAATTCATGGTTCTCCAGGTTTTCAACAACCGGCAGTACTTCATTTTGTACGTAATCTGCTGTTGTTTGTGCAATCATTTTTTGCTCATCTGTGAAATCCTCTGGTGTGATAACTCGATTGATATCTACGTCTTCGATTAAAAAGCCGCCGCCTTTAATAATGTTTGTTGTTTGTTCCATTATGAACATCCTCCCCTAAATGTGTTGGTTCGCCTATATAACCGGCTGCATTGGCGAATTTGCAGCCCAATAATTTGTATGCCTTATATATAGAAAGCCCGGGAAGCCCATTCGGAGGCAATTAGAATGCACTTCCCGAAAGCTGTTCTAACAATTAAAGTACTTCAAACACCCCAGCAGCACCCATACCGCCGCCGATACACATTGTTACTACACCGTACTTTTGGCCACGGCGCTTCAGCTCATGAATCAGTTTCAGCGTCAGGATTGTACCCGTTGCACCAAGCGGATGACCAAGTGCAATGGCACCGCCGTTTACATTCACCTTATCCATGTCAATGCCAAGGTGGCGAACGACTTGAATCGATTGAGAAGCAAATGCTTCATTAATCTCCCAAAGATCAATTTGATCCTGTGTCAAACCAGCGATCTTTAATGCTTTTGGTACCGCTTCAATCGGTCCAATTCCCATAACTTCCGGTGGTACCCCTCCAACAGCAAATCCTAGGAACTTCGCCATTGGCTTCATACCTTGCGCTTCTGCTTCTTCCCGGTCCATTACAAGCACTGCTGCTGCACCGTCTGAAGTCTGAGAAGCGTTCCCTGCTGTTACAGACCCTTTAATATTGAAGGCTGGGCGAAGCTTTGCCAGCCCTTCCACTGTTGTCCCAGGGCGTACACCTTCATCTGTATCGAAAGTGAATGTGCGTGAGGCAGGCTTATTATCCTTGCCGACAAAATGCTGCGTTACTTCGATAGGTACAATCTCATCCTTGAATTTTCCTTCTTTAATGGCTTTCTCCGCCAGTTCATGTGAACGAACTGCAAAAGCATCTTGGTCTTCACGGCTTACTTCATAGCGGCGTGCTACTTCTTCTGCCGTGTGCCCCATTCCCATGTAATACTGCGGAGCTTCTTCTGCCAGCTTCGGATTTAATCGTACTGTATTGCCTGTCATCGGAATCATACTCATTGATTCTACGCCGCCGGCAATAATTGCTTTCGAATGTCCAAGCATAATACGCTCTGCAGCATAGGCGATCGATTGCAGACCTGATGAACAGAAACGGTTGACTGTGATGGCAGGAGTAGAATCCGGAAGACCGGCAAGCGCTCCTATTAAACGCGCTACATTCATTCCTTGTTCTGCTTCAGGCATTGCACAACCCATGATTAAATCATCGATTGCCCCTTCATAGCCTGCTCGTTTCAATGTTTCTTTTACAACAATGCCACCGAAATCATCCGGACGCATTGCTGCAAGTGAACCTTTTTTCGCTTTTCCGATTGGCGTTCGTGCACCTGCCACAATAACGGCTTCACGCATAGTGATGTCTCCCCCTTGTTTAGCTGAATGCTATTCATCATTTTCTATTAAACTCGTATGATTATTTTAGACTGCAAAGGAAACGTTCGCAGAAGCAGATATGCTGAACCAGCAACGCAATATGCGAACGTTTACCTGCAGATTAGTTGCGTAACGGTTTCCCCTTAACCAGCATGTGCTGCATACGCTGCTGAGTTTTTGGATGCTGTACCAGTTCCAGGAAAGCCTTCTTCTCTAATCCTAGAATGTACTCTTCATCCACTTCTGTTCCGTATGGTACGAGTCCGCCTGCCAGGACGAATGCAAGCTTTTTGGCGATTGAAAGGTCATATTCGCTAATGTAGCCAGAATCGAACATACCTTGTGCTCCCAGCAATAGCGTTCCGTATCCTGGTGCACCGACCACTTTGATTTTCTTTTTCACTGGCGGCTTGTAGCCTGCATCGTATAATGCAATAGCTGCCTGTTTCGCATCGTAAATTAAATGATCCGGGTTGACAGAAACACCATCAGCAAAGTCCAGGAAGTTATTTTCACGCGCTTCTTCACCGGAAGTCGATACTTTTGCCATGGCGATTGTTTCAAATACTTTGTTTACAACAGCCTGTAAATCTACATCTACTCCGTTTGGCATACCTTTTAGGAATTTTTCGTAAAGACCAAGGTTACCTGCTCCACCTGGAATAACCCCTACCCCTACTTCTACTAAACCAATATACGTCTCTGCAGAAGCCTGAATGTGAGCAGCTGGTAAACATACCTCCGCTCCACCGCCAAGTGTCATTTGGAACGGTGCTGCAACAACCGGCTTCGCTGCATACTTGATGCGGCGCATTGCTTTTTGGAATGCACTGATTACATAGTCAAGCTCAAAGATGTTATCATCCTGCGCTTCCATTAAGATCATGCCAAGGTTTGCTCCAACACAGAAGTTTTTGCCCTGGTTTCCAATAACAAGCCCTTTATAGGCTGAATTATTTTCAAGTTCATCGATTGCGGCATTCAGCATTTGGATAATATCAAGGCCAATCGCATTTGACTGTGAATGGAATTCCAGTAATAGAACACCATCTTGTAAATCAATCAGGCTCGCTCCAGCGTTTGATTTGATTACCCCATGCTTTTTCTTATAGCGTTTTAAATCAATTGCCTTTTCGTTTACTGGTACTTTTACATATTCGCTGCCGTTATAATAGGCAAGTTCACCATCGATTTCTGAGTAGAAAGATTCTAGCCCTTTATCAAGAAGGCCTTGGACAAATGACGGAATTTCATGTCCTTCTTCCTTCATTTTTTCAACGGATTGCTTTACACCGATTGCATCCCACATTTCAAATGGTCCCTGCGCCCATCCGAAGCCCCACTTCATGGCATTGTCAATCGCTATTATGTCATCGGCGATTTCGCCTGTCAGCTGTGCTGAGTAAAGCAACGTTGGTGCAAAAATGTTCCATAGCAATTCACCTGTACGGTCTTGTGCATAGACAAGTGTTTTAACCTTATTTCCTAAACCACGTGCCTGTTTTGCCATTTCCATTGAAGGTGTTTTCAGTTTTTTTACGGGCTCATATTCAAATGTATCTATATTAAGCTCTAAAATTTCTTTTCCTTTTTTGACGAAGAAACCTTGACCGGACTTGGCACCAAGCCAGCCGTTTTCAATCATTTTCTTCAAAATCGGGTTTTCAGCAAATACCGCCTGTTCCTCGCCCGTTGTGTTGTCGTATACATTTTTCGCTACATGCGCAAATGTATCCAAGCCGACTACATCAAGTGTACGGAATGTCGCCGACTTAGGACGGCCGATTAATGGACCTGTCACTGAGTCAACTTCCCCTACGGAATAGCCGCGCTCCTGCATTTCCTTCATTGTAATGATCAAGCCATATGTGCCGATCCGGTTGGCAATGAAGTTCGGTGTATCTTTTGCGACAACTACTCCTTTCCCTAGGACGTCTTCACCAAATGTCTGCATGAATGAGACAACTTCCGGTGCCGTTGTATGAGAAGGAATGACCTCTAATAATTTTAAATAACGTGGCGGGTTGAAGAAGTGCGTTCCTAGGAAATGTTTTTGGAAATCTTCCGAACGTCCTTCAGCCATTGCATTGATGCTTACCCCTGATGTGTTCGAGCTGACAATCGTACCCGGTTTGCGAACGGCATCGATTTTTTCCATCAGTCCTTTTTTGATATCAAGGTTTTCTACAATAACTTCAATGATCCAATCTACATCTTTTAATTTGTCAAAATCATCCTCAAAGTTCCCTGCTGTAATGAGCGCAAGATTCTTTTTAGCTGCCAATGGTGCCGGCTTTTGTTTTAGAAGCTTTTGTAGTGCACCAGCTGCAAAGCGATTGCGAACTTGCGGGCTTTCCAAAGTATATCCCTTCGCCTGTTCTTCAGCATTTACTTCTTTTGGTACGATATCTAACAATAATGTCGGGATGCCGATATTCGCTAAATGCGCAGCAATACCTGACCCCATAACCCCTGACCCTAATACGGCCGCTTTTTGAATTTTGTAAGTCACGAGAACTTCCCCCTTCTCCACTCTTTTATACCGAATGAACAATCATTCATTTTTGAACGAAAAAAAAACTTCAAACAGCTTTTCTGTTCTTAGTGTAGTTGATTTTGTCATTTTTAGCAACATTTTTTCAGGACATTTTCTATAAAAATCTGAAATTTCTCTCCATTTCATTGATATACCAACAAAATAATGAACACTCATTCATTATATTTTAGCAGAAAACCTTTCCTTCTTACACTTTTAAGGCAAAAAACTTCACCCCGTCATCTAATATGTGTAAACTAACATGTATAAGGAGCGTGATATGTATGATAGAAATTACGACAGTGGAACAATTTAATGAAATCATTTCCGGCGATCAAAAGGTCATCGTGAAATTCTTCGCTGGCTGGTGTCCAGACTGTACACGTATGGATATGTTCATCGACCCAATCGTTGAAGAGTATAACCAATACGTATGGTATTCTGCCAACCGCGATAACTTCCCGGAACTGGCCGAGAAATATCAAGTAATGGGTATTCCTTCTTTACTGATTTTCCAAAATGGCGAGAAACTGGCGCACCTACACAGTGCCAATGCAAAATCTCCTGAACAGGTTACAGATTTTTTAGCAGCACAAAGCTAATGAACTGCCCTGTATGAAGCCGTTTATTCTTTGCAAAAAGAGACCTCTTTGTCTCCCGTAAGCGATAACTTTCGGGACCTCCAAAACAGATGGCCAGCGATTATGCTGTTCAAACATACAGGATTTCATTATGAAAAGACCCGTCTATGGCGGGCCTTTTTTCTATAGCTGATTTGCTCAAAGGGTTATTTTTTATGTAAGTGGGTATTAATAGACTTAAGTAGAAGGAAATCGGGGTGACGTAAAGTGCGTGTTTTATTAGATGTAAATGGAAAATCCCAATATAGCGATGCAGTCCGTCCAGAATTTCGCAATTCTGCATGTGGTCCAACTACCGCTCACGTTATTTTAAATTATTTATCTAAACAGCATACTGTAGTAAAAAAGGATATCAATGAACTGTATAAGCTATTAGGTGGAACAAAGATCGGCCTTTTTAAGTGGCGTTTCATTCAAAAGCTGCGTTCTCAGCTTGGTGAGGAATTTATTATAAATGAGTGCAATTTATCTGAAGCGATTATGCAGCTAAAGCATGGTAATCCTGTAGCCATGAAATTCGACCAATATTTTACGTTTCAATGGTTTACAAAGAAGAAGCCTCTTTATAAATACCACTGGGTACCGCTTATCGGCTATGAAATAAAAGATGATTGCCTTCATTTAATTATCCATGATAACGGCGGACACGACCGTGAAAGTAAAGTACGTTCCATTTGCTATGATGACAACCGGCATGTGATAAGTTTTGTAAAAATAGAACCGAGGGAATAGCTCCCTCGGTTTTTTATATGCCTAATGTTCTTGCGTGCTTCACGATCAGGCGCAGCCCCTGCTGCTGCAAGGCTTCTAATTGCGGCTCATACGTAGGGGGCACAAGTAAATGATCAAGCTCACTTTCGATTGGTGCTTCGCAATGGATTTTAGCAAGCTGATAAGATAGTCTCAGCATCTCTTCGTTTTCCCCTATTTTAATTTGCTGTCCAGCCTTTAATGTTGGCAGCGCCTCCAGAACGCCTTCAATGGAACCAAATTGCTGAATAAGCTTAAGGGCTGTTTTCGGTCCGATTCCCTTTACACCGGGATACCCATCGCTTGTGTCCCCCATAAATGCCTTTACATGAGCGAATTGGGCAGGCTGTATACTATACTCCTTTAAAAACCGCTCTTCTGTATATACATCGTATTCTGTATATCCTTTTTTCGTTAAAGCGATTGTTGTATTTGGGTTTAATAATTGCAGCAGGTCTTTATCTCCGCTGATAACGGTAATGGCTGCGTCATTTTTCCATTTTGAGACGATAGAGCCAATGAGATCATCCGCTTCCATTCCCTTAATCCCAAAATTTGTCCATCCGAGCGTTGCTGCTACTTCCTTCGCCATGTCGAATTGCGGCAACATTTCCTCCGGAGGGGCTGGACGATGCGACTTATACCCCTCAAACAAGTCATTACGGAATGTATGCATGCCCATATCCCAGCAAATGGCAATATGGGTAGGCTTCATTAAAGACTGTGCTGTTAGTACATGCCTTGCAAATCCCTGAACTCCATTCGTTGGAGTGCCATCTTCAAGCCGGATAAATTGATTCATTACAGCCGATGCGAAAAAGGAGCGGAACAGCAGCGCCATACCGTCTACAATAAGTAAATGTTTAGTCATGTTAAAAGCCTCTCTTTCTACGATTCATCTATTATAGCAAATGTTCTATCTGCACTGATTGAAAGATGTTTGGACAGGGAATAATTAACTATAGGAAATAAAGGGGGCATATAAATGGATCTTATAAATGGCCGACTATTTTGGCCCGATACTTATACTAAAAAAACTCATACAAACCCGGAGATTGCACCACTTTATGATGTCATTATCGTAGGTGGTGGAATGAGCGGGGTCCTAACAGCTAAGGCATTAATGGACGAAGGACTAAAGATTGCCATCTTGGACAAAGACATTCCAGGGGAAGGAAGCACGGCTGCCAATACAGGCCTTCTCCAATATTCGAATGATATTATGCTTCATGAGCTGATTGAAAAAATAGGAAAAAAGGATGCAGTCCGGTTTTATAAACTTTGCAGTAAAGCGGTAGATCAGCTGGAGGAACTTTCACAAACGATGCAGAACAAAGCAGACTTTATTCGTCGCCCAAGCATTTATTATGCAAGCAAAAAACGTCATAAGAAAAAAATTCAAAAGGAATTTGAAACACTTCTTAGGTTCGGTTTCCCGGTAGATTATTGGGGAAACTTTGTCCTGAAGAAAAAGATGGGGTTTGAGAAACCCGCTGCTCTTGTCACTTATCAAGATGCAGAATTTAATCCTTATAAATTTGCGCAAGAGTTACTAGCCCAATTAAAAGAGCAGGGACTCCATGTATTTGAACAAACACCTGTGCATGTCATTGAAGATGAAAAAGAGGAAATTACTATTCATACGATTGCCGGTGTTTTCCGTACACAAAAGATTATTTATACAACCGGTTATGAGGAAGTGCCGTTCGGTAAGGTAAAAGGTGCTAATATCAACCGCTCCTATGTGCTTGTTACAAATCCGATTCCCGATTTTGAAGGATGGGAGGAAAAGGCACTTATTTGGGAAACTGCCAGACCTTATTTGTACTTGCGCACGACAGTGGACAACCGGATTATCATCGGAGGTCTTGATGATAAAAAAGCAAAGGCACCAAGTGAAAAAAGAATTCAAAAGCATACTAAAAGGCTCTTGGAGGAGCTGCAGGAGCTGTTTCCGCAGTATGAAGTAACCGCAGATTACCTGTACGGAGCTTCCTTCGGCACTTCAAAAGATGCTCTTCCGTTTATCGGTGAGCATCCGGAACGACCCAATCATTTTTATCTGCTCGGGCTCGGTGGAAATGGGACAGTATACAGTATGCTTGGCTCAAAAATACTCGCTGATCTTGTAATGGGTAGAGAAAATGAAGATGCACACATTGTCACACTGGACCGGGAAGACGGGGTAAAATTATAAAAGAATGCATGAGGGACCTGTAGGAGCAGGACCCTCATGCATTTTTAGATTAAGGCAGCAAATATTCCGCTATGTTTTCAATATCATGATGGAAAATGCGATCTTCCTCTATAGAGGCAGCGATTTTCCGAAGCTCCTGCCATTTTCCGAATGTTTTAGGACTCATTTGCCCTGTGCCTCGGTATTCAACAGCCTGCAATGCGCAAAATGCTTCAATTGCTAATACACGCCTTGCATTCGCAATAATAGAATAAGCATGTCTTGCTGCTGTTGTTCCCATGCTTACATGATCCTCCTGGTTGGCTGAAGAAGGGATCGAGTCAACGCTGGCAGGATGTGCTAACGTCTTGTTTTCCGAAACTAGGCTTGCTGCGCTGTATTGCAGAATCATAGCCCCCGACTGCAGTCCAGGCCGAGCGCTCAGGAAAGGAGGCAGCCCTTCATTTAACTGCGGGTTGACAAGCCTTTCGATTCGTCGTTCGGAAACATTCGCCAGCTCTGCTGCAGCTAGCTTTAAAAAGTCCATCGCAAAGGCAATTGGCTGGCCGTGGAAATTTCCTCCCGAAATAATGGAACCATCTTCAAATAATAAGGGATTATCTGTAGCGGCATTCATCTCGATTTCCAGCTTTTCTTTCACATAAGAAAGCACCTGCCAACTTGCTCCATGAATTTGCGGAATACAGCGCAGCGAGTACGGATCCTGTGTTCGGATTTCCCCCTGCCGTGTAATTAACTTGCTTCCTTCCAGCCATTCGCATATTCTTCTGGCGACATCCGTCTGCTCTTGAAACCCTCTTGCCTCGTGCACAGGGGGAAGGAAGGCATCAATAATCCCTCTAAGACCTTCTAGGGTCATCGATGCGATCCATTCACTATCATACGCCAGCTTTTCTGCTTCAATATAATTTACTACCCCTTGCGCTGTCATCGCCTGAGTGCCATTTATAAGGGCCAGACCCTCCTTTGCTCTTAGCTCAATCGGAGAGAGATTCAGCTGTTTCCATACTTCTGCTGCAGCTAGCCGCTCTCCCTTCCACTTCACATCTCCTTCCCCAATCAGAGCAAGTACTAGATGGGAAAGCGGGGCCAGATCTCCTGAAGCACCTAGCGATCCTTGTTGAAAAATGATTGGATGAATTTGTTCATTGGCCATTAGCACAAGACGTTCAAGCACTTCCAAACGAATGCCTGAATACCCTTTTAATAAAGCATTTAACCGAAGGACGACCATTGCACGGCTTACAATTTCCGGAAATGGCTCTCCTACTGCACATGCATGCGAACGAATCAGATTAAGCTGAAGCAGATTCACTTCATGCTCCTCAATTTTCACATCACTGAATTTTCCAAAGCCTGTATTGATGCCATAGACAGTCTTTCCTTCTTTGACAACTCGTTCTACACGGGCCCGGCTTTCTATTACCCGCTCCTTCGCTTCTTCAGCTATGAGTACCTTTGTACCGTTATATAGAATTTCCTTCATTTGTTCAATCGTTAAATGGCTACCATTTAAAGAAATCATGCAACTACCCCCGATGTCTTTTTTGTAATTTATTGATGAATACTGTTATGAGAACCTTTCCTTTTTCGTCCACACAGGAGGCAATATCCACACATATCTCCTTTTCTATTAATCGCAGCACCCCTCTGCTTGTGTCTTGTGATGGAATTTTGCCAGCAGGTGCTTCCTCATCTGGTTAAGATGGTTCCTCTCTTTTTCATTCTGTAAGCGTATACACTTTTCCTTCTTTAATGTAAAAAAGCTAAAGGGCATACCATCACCCTTCAGCTTGTTATAGCTTTTTCATATTCCGGATTGCTTGTATGGATAGACGAACAAGCAAGACCGCACATAAAAATAGCCCTAAATATGCCGCTGTATTCAAATAAATTGCATAGGCTGTATTCATAAATTGCGAGATTGCTAATAATGACACGGAAATAATTCCAAATGTAATACCAACCATCAGCAAAATAAATTGAGAAAACAGCTGCGTCAAGAAGCTGGAATTTGCCCGGTCCGAAAAGATATCATGATGAAGGATAATCCTTCCGCCCTCTACCTTTTTAATGAGCTGATCGATACGGCGGGGAATTTTCCTGATATTCGGAAGCATAAGTGCCAGCTCTTCTTCGATATATTCCTTTGTACCGACCGGATCCTTAAATGGCTGTTTCAAGCTTCTTTTTAGGTAGCTATTTGAAAATGCCTTTGTTTCCTTGAAAATATCAAAGGAAGGATGGATGATACGTAATGTGCCGTCTAATGTCACAATCGCACGCAAGGCCACACTAACTGAAGGATAAAACTGTAAACCGTATTCGCGGACAATCGAAAATACGGAATAAATCAATTCATCCGTTGGTATATGGTCAACATAGGAAATTCTTAATAGCACTTGGCTGATTGCCTGTTCTATTTCGTCGCGTTCTACATCCTCGGCATTCTCTACGAGTAAAAGAATACCATCAAATAGAAGGCCTTCATTCCCCTGCTGTATCCCCCCTAAAAATGATTTTAATCCTTCCTGCTGGGCAGCAGATAACCTGCCGACAGCCCCAAAATCAAGCAGTACGGGCTTGCCTGTATTGTGTTCAATATAAATATTTCCTGGATGCGGATCAGAATGATAGATTCCTGAAATAAGGACCTGCTCTAAAAAGACATAAAGCAAATTTTGAGCAAACTGATAGCAATCGATATGCAGCTCCTCAAATATCTCTTTGGCACACCCGACAGATGAGCCTTCTACATATTCCATCACCAGCAGATTCGATGTAGTGTATGTAGTGTAGACTTTGGGAATTTTCACCGTTACTGAAGATTTTTCCATAATGTTTGACAGCTGGATCATATTACGTGCTTCAATTTCAAAATCGATTTCTTCCTGAAGAGAAGCCGCAAAGCCAAGTGCCAATTCTCTAAATCCGAGGCTTTTTGCCCACGTTGATTTACTCGATACCCATGTAGCAAACTCCACTAAAATATCCAGGTCATCCCTCATGACCTCCCGCATGTCGGGACGCAGCAATTTGACGACCACCTGTTCATTTGTATCACGTAAAACAGCCCTATGCACCTGCCCAATAGACGCGGCAGCTAGCGGCTTCTTTTCAAAGTAACTGAATACTTGATCGATAGGCGCCTTCACATTTTCCCTTAATACGTGTTCAACCTGTTCGTTAGATAAAGGAGGGACATTTTGCTGAAGCTTTTCCAGCTCCTCAATGAAGATCGGGGAGAATAGCTCTTTCCTTGTGGAAAGAACCTGTCCAAATTTGACAAAGATGCCACCGGACTGCTCCAGTGTCAGCCTGAGCGCAAGTGCAAGCTCCCGTTCATCTTCCCGGTACTTTACATACTTCATGGTACGTGTTATCCCAGTTGTCATAGCTACCTTTAAAACAAGACGCAGACGTTTTTGCTTTCTCCAGTGACCAAGCAGCCGCTTGAAAATGTTCTTCTTTCCCCTCACCCGGTTGCCATTTTCATTTAACGCAATAGGATCAAACAGCTCAAAAAATAAGTATAATAGCATGGAAATGAGTAGCATACTGCCGAACCATAGAAGGGTGGCAATGTTCAATACATTTTCTACAAGTCCGTCTCCGTCAATAGAATTGTTTCGTAAAAAAGTATACCAAAAGACAAATGTTGTAAAGGAAACGCTTATTACTACCGATAAAATACGTTTTAATAAGTTTACGTTTGAACCGATTAACCGACCGCTGATAAAGAAAATCAGGACGGACGCAAGCAACAACTGAAACACCATTTGCCATCCGCTCATTCACTCACATCCTTTTAACGAAATGATAATAAAAGCTTAATATCCACATTCCCTTTTACCGCTTTACTAATCATACATGTTTCCTCAGCCTTATGTGCGAGCCGTTTGGCAATCCGTTCATTCTGCTCCGTATGCTCTGCTAGCTTGATAGAAAGATTATGGATAATCTCCTTATATGTAAAGACGCCGTTTGTGACATCAACGATCCCCTCCGATATCATGGAAAGCTTGGCTTGAATAGCAGAGCGTTCCAGCATGGCTGCAAGTGAAATGATATAGCATGTTGCAGCAGCCCCGAGAAGCATTTCGTCCGGGTTCGTTCCAATACCCGGCCCATCCATCTCAGGTGGAATGGATATAGCTGTACGCAGCCGTTCTGCGTGTAATGTTCCCGAATCATTCCGTCCTCCTTCCCAGTTGGTTTGTAATGTAAATGTATGTTGTGTCATATCTGCACCCTCCGTTATTCTTCTTAAAAAATTTATACTATCATAATAGGCCCAACTAAAACGAAGCACAAATGAAAGTCCCCGCTAGATTTTTTTCCCTTCTTAAACTGCATATTGTTCTCTTCATAACAAAAAACCGAATAGGCCTGCGCTTATCCGGTTAATAAACGTTGTTCAATTGAAAGCTCATCATTCATTATGGAGTGGATAATAATAGACGGCTCTCCCTTCGTCAATACAACACCGTTTAACCGTCCGTCCGGATAAAGAATTCCCCCATCAACGCCAATCTTCTTACGGCACGGTGAAATCCAAACTTCACTGCTTAAATCCTTGTTCAAATTTGTTGTAGGGGTATGCCCGAAGACGACAACATCTTCTGCTTCATGTGGAAACTCAGTGAACTCATCGCGTATCCAAAGCAGATCATGTTCCGTTGACTCTTCTGCATGACGTACGAATGGATTAATTCCGGCATGGGAAAAGAAATACTGTTCCCATCGGTAAAAGAGCGGCAAATTTTCCATCCATATAAGAAGCTGTGAATGTTCCTCCCTTATTCCTGCAATCAGCTCCTCGATTGTCGGATCCTCTTTCATTTCAAAGGTCTTCATACTTTGGAGTGTCGGTACACCGCCTATATTTAAAAATGTAAGGGCATATTTTTCCGGCTCTCTTAGCCACTCCATAAACATTGATTCATGATTCCCCTTTAGCGCTATAGCACCATAATCTTCTACAAGTCCCTTCACCCGCTGAAGAACCTGCAAACTTTCATTTCCCCGATTAATATAATCTCCTAGAAAGATCAGCCGCTGCTTTTGTGCATCCCACTTTGACAATAATTTTTCCAGTGCCTGAAAGCTGCCATGGATATCTCCTATCACAAACACCTGCTCCATTCCCTCACCCCTCTGATAGCTTTTAATGAAATATATGAATTCTCTCTTTTAATTATTGCACCGATATAAAAAGACTTTATCAAATTATAAAAGTCTATCTATTGAAATCTCCTAAAAGCCTCTGTATTCCTGCATGAGCTAAACATCCTGGCATCCAATCTTCCCACCAGCCGTTAGATACCGGATGGCAGATTGGCGTACGGCGGGAGAAGTGTAGTAAAATAGCCCTTTAAGCTTAAAAGCTTCCGAGCCCTCCTGTGAACCGGGGCTGCTCGTATTATAAAAACTAGGGGAAGAAAATATTGATACAACATATAAAAAACAATCGTTATATTTATACATTCGTTCATCATCCCGATGAATATGAGGTATGCAGGATGGAAATGCGCGCCTTTTTCGGAAAGGATACTGACGCGAATTACCTGTTCAGCGAGACGGAAATTGACCCAAGCCGCAGCCCATTTATCGAAGAGCGCTTAACGGTTCTATATGCGCATAAGAAACTTGATGATTTGAAAGAGCAGCTATCACAGCTTGCCATTGGGGAAAAAACATACAAAGTCATCTGTTTGAATAAAATGGATATGGCTGCAAACAGAAAAATTGAGCATAATGTACGGCAGCAGCTCGAGAGGGAGATCGGCCTTTTACTAGAGGGTGAGCCTGACTTAAATAGACCACAATGTCTTTTTGGGATTATTTGGTTGGACGGCGTTTGGTATTTCGGTTTGTATACAAAAAGTGAATCAGTGTGGCGCAAGCATAAGGACAAGCCACAGCAATATTCCACTGCCCTTAATACTAGAACGGCACGCGCCCTTGTAAACATAGCAGTACCTCAAATCGAAAATATAAAAGTCATTGATCCGTGCTGCGGGATAGGGACTGTTTTGATTGAGGCACTTTCAATGGGCATCCAAATTGAAGGAAGAGATATTAACTGGCACGTATGCCAGGGGTCGCGGAAAAATATAGCCCATTTTGGTTTGAAGGGTACAGTAGCAAAGGGGCCCATTTCAGAAGTAGTCAATCATTATGACGTGGCTATTATTGACTTGCCATATAACGTCTTTACGCATGCCTCCATCAGTGAACAGGCCGAGATTCTCAAGCACGCCCGCCGAATCGCCGATCAAGTGCTTGTAGTCACGATCGACCCGATCGATCGTGTGATTGAAGAAGCAGGCTTTGAGATATTTGACCGCTGTGTTGCCAAAAAGCAGCACTTTTCAAGAGAAATTCTTTTATGCAGATAGTTTGCATATAACTAATCGGCATGCAGAAAAGTTCTCCATCAAACAAAACAGCAGCTTTCCATAAGTGGAAGACTGCTGTTTTGTGCTGCTTTTTTTGAAATGCTCTTCATTGCATAAGGTTGGCTGCATAGCTTTTTCAGTCATTTAGGAATGCATTATTGCCACTCTTTCTCCATGCGTTTGAAAATATATGTATTCGAATAATATTGAATGCCCTTTGCACTGCGTACGGCTTTTTCTGCATCCTGCCTAAACACCTGCCAGTCTTTTTCAACGAAAGCTAAATTTGCCTCAATACTTGCCTTCATCCATTCTTTTTGAATCGAATAGCGTGCAGCCGCTTCTCGGTTGCCTTGCATTGCCTCAATCAATGCAAGTGTATACTGTCCGATTTCGGAAGAGGCAATTGGTTCTGCTAAACGATGTGCTGTATCAAAATCTCTCAGCATCATGGCCTTATTTGCACCATATACTGCCTGGACTTTCGGCTGTTTATATTTTTCTAAAACCGTATCGATTGCTTCAAGCAGCTCCTCATCCGTTCCTTCCCTCAGGCAGTGTAAAAATACAAATACCGGATTTTTTTGCTGCCTGTCGATATATTGGGCAAGCTGCTTTAAATTCTGTGAACCATATAATATATAAAGCATGATTGGTATTTCCATCCCCGCCAAGATTACAAATACTGTAAGAGCAATCCATAAAGGCCAATCCATCACCGCAAATAATACTCCAAGCACAAGAGCGAGCGGAAGCATCCAACCTAACCTTTTTCCAAATGATATACCCATACATACCTCCCTTTTTTTATACGTATTATAAAAATGCCGGCCTTACACGGATAAAGGATATGTTTTTTTGGCAATAACCAACATTCTTCATCCGCATACCAGCATGGTTAAAAAACACGCTATTATTGTCCTTCAATTTCTCCCAGCATCCCTGTTACAAAGCCCAGTAGAAGTTCATATGCCTGTTGGATCGTTTCCTCTCCGCTAAAACCTTTCATCGCATCAAGGGCAACGTTAATTTCCCAAATTCCTTCGTCACCTGCAAACATGGCACTGGAAGAACCAAGCATGCCCTTTAAGTTGTCCCGTAAATACGCTTTCAGCTGAGCACTTACTTTTTTCTGCAGCCGCAAGCCAAATAATGCTGTGTATACTTTGAATGTTTCATCAAATTCAAGGACGACAGCATCCATCTTGAGATTTGCGAAATCGTCGGACGCTGCATATAAAAACTCTTCCTGATGCTCCTTTAAATAAGCGAGCTTTTGCTGTAAAAATTCTGGTGTCTCGACTGCGAGCGTTTCCTCAGTTTCTTTATTGCAACGCTCAAGTGTCTTTACCGTGATTGTCATATAAATCCCTCCAACTATTCTTTCTTCTGTAGTATAACGCAAAATGTACCGGCCATGAGAGCATTCCTTTCTTTCCATCAAATAGTATGTCTCCTATGGTAGCATGGTGAATAATAGATGGAAGTTATTCATAGTGGAGGACTCGGCTTCTGCGGGAACAGCACGAACGGAAGATCCATTTTTCGCAACCTATCGAAAAAAATTAGCTGAAGCCGTGCTCGCTACAAGCGTCGACCGGAACGGAGAATAATGGTTTCATCGAAAACAAAAGGCAACTATGTGGCAGAAAATCATGATTGCCTTTTTTTATACAGCTGGAGTATTGTTCCACCCTCTTTTAACAGCTGTTTTATTTTCCATACATGAACAGAGTATTCCTATAGCAGATCGTGCAGAGAATGATAATTAGTAGGCAATCCCTACACGCATTTTTATATAATCGTTGCTATTTATTTGGCTAAATGCAAATTCAGCAGTATCCTGCACTGAAATTTTACTGCCGCCCTCCGGCAAAAGATTACTAACTGTTCGATATTTACCTAACCTTTCCCCGTCCGGTAAATATGTAGGACAAACAATCGTCCATTCGAGTTCTGATTGTTTAAGCATCTTGTAGACTTTATGATGTTCTTCGGCTGCACGAGTCAATTTTTGCTTAGATTCACTTGACTGGTAACGTAATAAATCAGGGCTGATCCTGCTTTGCAAGATTCCGGCAGTTCCTATAGTAATAATTCTTCTGATAGCTTTATTTTCCATTGCTTCGATAATAAGCGGCATACTTTCCGAGAGAGTGGTTGTTCCATCTGTGCTGAGTGCACTAATAACCACATCCACCCCCTGCAGTGCGCGTACAATATCATCCTTATTTAAAACATTTCCTTGAAGGACCGTTAAATTTTCATGATTCAATTGAATCTTTTGCGGATTGCGGGCTAATACAGTTACATGATGTTTGTCATCAAGAGCATAAGTAACTATTTGACTTCCTACTCGTCCAGTTCCGCCTAAAATTAATATATTCATTAAAACGAATCTCCTTTTATGCATTAATATATGGCACTAATCTTTAAAAAATATTATATCCCCTATTTTCCAGCTTCTTTTTAAAGATTTTTATTATGGATATAAGAATTTATTGATTCTCTCATAAATTCAGCATTTCTCCACAGTAGTTCCCCCTTTTTATATGTAGAAATTAAGTATACATTCGTTATTATGTATAATTTGACAAAAGTAGCTCCATTTTAAAGTTCTGCTTACACTAAGTCGTCCTATTAGTTCACCAAACATTTCGCAGCTTTATTATCTCTTAACAAGCTCGAAAACATAGAATACGAAAAGGACGATTTATAACAAACACCGAATCTATAAGACTCTACAAAATAAAATAAATACTAAAACCTCCGATAGTCTACTATCGGAGGTTTTTACTACTGTGCTACCCAGTGCCCCGGCGAAACTTCTACCAATTGGGCATCTTCTTTATGAAATTGCTTCATGCTTAGTTCTTCTTCTGATAATACTTGACGTTTTTTCTGTTTTTCAATGGCCGGATCTGGAATCGGAATGGACTGGAGAAGCATTTTTGTATAAGGGTGCTGCGGATTGCTGTACAGCTCTTCACTCTCGGCCAATTCAACAATTTTGCCTCCATACATAACTGCTACACGGTCACTAATATGCTTTACCATTGATAAATCATGCGCAATAAATAAATAAGTTAGTCCAAGCCGTTGCTGTAAATCCTGCAGTAATTCTACAACCTGCTTTTGAATTGATACATCGAGGGCCGATAACGGTTCATCGCAAACGATGAAATTCGGCTCCACAGCTAAGGCCCTGGCAATACCGATCCGCTGGCGCTGACCGCCGCTGAACTCATGTGGATAACGAAGTGCATGCTCCTTTTTTAAGCCGACCAGTTCAAGCAGCTCCTCGACGCGAGTCCGGCGCGCTTCCCGGCTCTTTGCCAGCTTATGTATATCAAGTGCTTCTCCGATAATATCCAACACTTTTTTCCGCGGATTCAATGATGAATAAGGATCTTGGAAAATAATCTGCATATGCCGGCGCATCATCTTCAGCTCCGATTTGGATAAGCGCGTGACAGGTACCCCTTTATAAAGGACGTCTCCATCTGTCGGCTGGTGCAGCTGCAGGATCGTTCTTCCTGTCGTCGACTTACCGGAACCAGATTCTCCTACCAGCCCTAATGTTTCCCCTGGATAAATAGCGAATGATAAATCGTCTACCGCTTTTAAAACATTGCCTTTTCCTAAATCAAAATGCTTTTTTATATGTCTTACTTCTACAAGCGGCGTATTGATATCCATGCCCTCCGGTAAATTCGGCTGCTGTTTTGGCACCTTCTTTTCATGCAGCTTCGGCAGAGCATTTAATAGGCGCTTTGTATAAGGGTGCTTCGCATGCGCAAATATTTCCTCGGTCGTACCTTCCTCAACGATTTCCCCTTCTTTCATCACAATGATGCGGTCACACATTCCTGCCACGACTCCTAAATCATGCGTAATTAAAATAATCGCCGTACCAAACTGCTCCTGCATTTGCTTCATTAAGTTTAAAATCTGTGCTTGGATCGTTACATCGAGTGCCGTTGTCGGCTCATCTGCAATTAACATCGATGGGTTACATGCGAGGGCCATGGCAATCATAGCACGCTGCCGCATGCCGCCTGAATATTCATGTGGATATTGATTGTAGCGTTCCTCGGCATTTTTAATACCGACAAGTTTCAATAGTTCGATTGTACGGTTGTACGCCTGTTGTCTTGTCATTCCTTGATGTTTTATCAAGCTTTCCGCAATCTGCTCTCCAATTTTGATCGTAGGGTTTGTGGATGTCATCGGATCTTGGAAAATCATACTGATATCTTTTCCCCGGATCGATTCCATTTCCTTTTCCGTTTGCTGGACTAAATTCTTTCCTTGGAAATGAATGGTTCCAGATTTTAAAAAAGAAGGAGGCGAAGGTAGAAGGCGCATAATGGAACGCGCTGTTACACTTTTTCCGGAACCCGATTCCCCTACAATGCCGACTGTTTCCCCCTTATTAATATGAAAGCTTACACCTTTAACTGCTTCAAACTCGGTTTCACCTGTAATAAATGAAACCTGCAAATCATTTATTTCAAGAAGACGCTCACTCATACAATTCATCCTTTATTCGAAAAATTATTGACTTCATATCCCTGCTCCTCCATACTATACTATGTTGATAGGAATTATACAATATCACAGGTACAAAAGAATAATAGGAAAGGAGGGTTTCACATGAAAGCGGCATTTTTCAGCCGGCATTTTGAAAAAGCAACAACTAAAAAAGGCAACTTCCTGGCATTAGTATTGCTAGGTTTCCTGGTCCATCTTTTTACGCTTTTATTTTACTTCCTTAAGAGGAATGATCCTGCCTATAAACGAAAATATGAGCAAAAAGTAAATGACTTACGCTCTTCAAACGACTTTGCGGAGTGGATTCAGGATTTTAGAAAACAGGAACAGGCGAAGGCACAGTTTTTCAACCAATCGTTGAAAGAAAAAGAGCTCGAAGCGATAGCTTCTGAACTGGCAAGTGAGAAATTACATAAGGAAGCCTCATTACAACTTGCTGCTGAAGGAATTAACAAACCATCATATAAGGAGTTTTTTGCTGGACTATTAAAGAACCCAATATTTGTTGCGCTCACTTTTATTCCAGGTATTTTCATGTATGTGCTGCTTGCGATCTATAGTAATCCGTTTTCTTACTTCATTGTAACACGCATTGTGCAAAGTATTTTTGTAATAATCGGAGTAGCCACACTTGTTTTTACAATTCTTTATCTATCGCCATTTGATCCGGCCCGGAATATTTTAGGAGTTGGCGCAACACAGGAGCAGGTCGACAATTTCAATCGGCTTTATGGTTTGGATCAGTCCTACATCCAGCAGCTGTGGAATTCACTATCAGGATTGTTCACGTTTGATCTAGGAACCTCATTTGCCGGGAAAGAGGATGTTGCCCAAAGCATTCTAAATAAATTCCCTGTGACATTGGAAATCGCTTTAGTTTCCCTAGTCATGGCGATTATCATTGCCATCCCGATTGGCATTATTTCAGCAGTTCGGCCGAATTCATTTATCGATTATACGTTTATGATTATTGCTTTAATCGGTTTATCTATTCCGAGCTTTTGGCAGGGTCTAATCATGATTTTAACGTTTTCAATCGATTTAAAATGGTTTCCAGCCACCTACAATCCAAACAATTGGCTGTCACTTGTCATGCCGATCATCGTCCTCGGTACATCGCTTACCGCCTCAATTGCCCGCATGACGCGTTCAAGCATGCTGGAAGTGATTCATGAGGACTACATTATAACTGCAAAAGCGAAGGGATTGTCCGGACGGAAAGTCATTTCAAAGCATGCGATCCGCAATGCAATGATTCCCATTATTACAGTCATCGGCCTTTTATTCGGCGGGATGCTGGGCGGTGCTTCTGTAACGGAAAAGGTTTTCAATATTAGCGGAATTGGAAGCTATATCGTCGATAAGCAATTTATCCCGGATATACCGGCTATTTTGGGTGGGGTTGTGTATATTGCGGTTACAATCTCTCTAGTGAACATGATCATCGATATTTTATATAACTTCTTTGATCCGCGCATTCGCGCAAAAATGAAAAAATCTTAAGGAGACAAAGCGATGAAGTTCATTTCAGATGCAAAGCTATTGCTAAAGGTCACTCAGGAATATAAAACAGCACAGTTTACGCTTGCTTTCTCTGCTATTTTAACGCTTCTGTTCCTTTTCTATAGCTATGATTTTAAAGCGGGACATAGCCGCCCTGTCGTCCTTATTTTCTTTAGTATATATGCAGTGACAACAGGGCTTATCGCCTTGTCCTCTTGGATGATAAAAAAGGATTTAGCAAGCGACCGTGAAATTAAGCGGCCTACAAGATTACTCGGTATTCCCCTGGTTTTTACTGTACTAATCGGGAACATCTTTGCAGCAAGCTATGGCTTTATGCTGCTGTCCAAGAATAAAACAGCTGAATATACCTTTGCCGTCTATGCGTTACTGACGCAAATCTTTATCATTTTGGTTTCGGCATTGAATATTTACAAGCCATATGTAGTCGATTCCTTTTTACTGACGATGGGTGCTTTTATCGCACTTTCAGTTGTCTATCTAGTAATGATCGTCCTTATTGCCAAATATGTAACACCAGTTACGGCACCTAAATGGATGCTTTTTGCCGGCATCGTCTTGGTTGCGGCTACCGTAACAGGAAATATCTTTTCCTTCCTTCTTGGCTATAGCTTAATTCAGAAGGCACGCAATAAAGATGCTTCCACTATAGAAAAATGGCAGAAGATGTGGCAGAAGATATTACGAAATACAATGGCTGTATTCGGACTGTTCTTTATTATTTTTATGTTTTCCCTCTCTGTTGCAAGCTCCTGGACATTTGACTATGACTTTGCAACGAAGAATGATTACAGTGCACTGCTGCAAACACCGTCTCTCGAGCATCCGCTCGGTACAGACGATTATGGGCGAGATCTGTTCTCGCGTATCGTATTCGGTGCACAAATCTCCTTAATTGTCGGATTCTTCTCTACAATCATCCCTGCAGTTATAGGGGGAGCACTAGGGGCAATCTCCGGCTATTACGGAAAAACAACAGATAATATCATCATGCGCCTGCTCGATGTGCTATATGCGATTCCCGGGATTCTGCTGGCCATCGCGATTATCGCAGCATTTGGCGCCAATACAACAAACCTGATTATCGCCCTGAGTGTAGGAGCAATCCCGACGTATGCACGGACAATGCGTGCGAATGTGATGCAAATTTCCAACTATGAGTTCGTGGAATCGGCGAAAGCCCTAGGTGCTTCTGATGCTGCTGTTATTTTCAAGCATATCGTACCGAATTCCCTTGCTCCGATGATTGTCAAGGCGACACTTACAATCGGCGGTGCTGTCATTTCTACAAGCAGCTTAAGCTTCCTAGGGCTAGGGGTTGAACCTCATATTCCCGAATGGGGCAATATTTTAAAAGTAGGAAGTGCTTATTTGGAAACACATTCCTATGTAGCAGTCTTCCCAGGGCTTTGTATCATGCTCCTTGTTCTGTCCTTTAACTTCCTAGGGGATGGATTACGTGATGCACTGGACCCAAAAGCAAACTAAAACAATTGGAGGAGTTTACAATGAAAAAACGCAATAAATTATTTTACGCCGGTGTTACAACTGCTGCTGCAGCGGTACTGCTTGCTGGCTGTGTTGAAACAAAATCAGATGTGGAAGATACAAAAACAGATAACCAAAACAGCGGGCAGCCAGCCATTGAAATTTTAGGCATGGCCGCAAACGAAGCGGATATGAATATTCTGCGTGATCAGCTTGTGAAAAACGGCTTTGAAGTAAAATTAAATATCCAGCCGGATTACGGTTCCTTTACAACACAAAAGGATGCAGGGAACTATGATGTTGCCCTTTCCAGCTGGACAACAGTAACAGGAAACCCTGACTATGCGGTCCGCGGTCTGTTCAAATCAGGCGGTGATTACAGTGATACTTCCGATAAAACAGTCGATAAGCTGATTGATGAAGCGAGCACGTTAACTGGGAAGGAAGCGGAAGAGAAATACGCAGAGCTGGAGCAGGCGCTTGTATTCGACAATGCCTATATTGCCCCGCTTTATATTTCGAAGAAGTTCCAGGGAATCTATTCTAAAGAGGTAAATCCTGATACGGTACGTCTGCCAAAATCAAGAGCACAGGCATGGGAAGAGATTTCCTTTAATGATCAATCAAAAAATGCAACGGAAACACTTGTATTGCACCAGGCAATCGCTTCATTGACATCGCTTGACCCTATTAAAGGGAATGATGGCTCTATCAATACATTAAATACAAACATGTATGTAAGATTAGTTAACTTGACGGATACAGATGAAGTCGTATCGGATGGCTCTTTGTCGATTGACCATGCATCTTCGGAAGATAATAAATCCTACTATTTTGTACTGCGGGATGATATTAACTTTACAAAAGTTGAAAATGGCGCAGCAGTGGATACAGGTGACCTCGTTTCGGCAGAGGATGTTGTCTTTTCACTAGAGCGTGCCAAGGATGAAAAATCAGTACCGGACCACCGCACATACTCTATCCATGAAAACATCGACACTGTAACAGTTGTTGATGATATCGGCGAGCTTAAGGAAATTACATCAAGCGAAGGCGGCAGTATCCTTGAAGCCCTTTCTGATGACCTGCCGGCAGCTATCGCAGAAGTTGTAACAGATGAGAAAGATGTAGATAATGCAGCAGGTAAATACCAGGTAGTCAAAATCACTACAGCTGATCCGTTCCCACAAGTACTTAACTACTTGGCGCACCAATCAGGCGGAATCGTCTCTGAAGCACAAGTGACAGCGGTGAATACATTTGATGTAGCAAGCTACGACCCGAATAAAGATATTGCATACGGCGACCAATCCACTGTAACGGAAGGCGCTTCCTATAACAATCAGCTATGGGCAAGCGGTCCTTATATTATGGTAAAGAAAAATGACTATGAAGCAACATTTGTAAAAAATCCTGCTTATGCACCGGGTACAGAAAATGAGCCATTGATCAATAATATCAGTGTTCGTTTCATTCAGGACAATGACAGTGCATTATCCGCTCTTCGCAATGGTGAAATTCACGTTCTGCAGTCAGTACCTGAAACAAAAATCGATATTGTAGAAGGCGACAGCAACCTGACATTAAAGACAGCTGACAGCAATGCCGTTTCTTATGCATTGTTCAATCCATCTGGACGCGAAGTATCAAAATCGGCAGATTTACGTAAAGCGGTTCTTTACTCTATTAATCAAGACGAGTTTATCAGCTATTACCAAGGCAATAAATTAAAAGCGGTATCGACAGTATCCCCATTAATAAATACTGGGTTAGAACTAGTCGCTGATCCTGAAAAAGCGAAGGAATTTTTAAACGCTTATAAAGAAAGCAAATAATACATGAAAAAGCTATAGGTGATGGGAAACCATTGTCTATAGCTTTTTGCATAAAAAAATGCCTGTAAAAGAGCACTCACCCTTACAGACAGTATTATTTATATAATGTTTTCAGGAAAATAGCCTCCAGGGCCGTTGTATCCACTACAGACTCAATCATTGCTTTTATATATTCTTCTTTTACCAAATTGGTATAATCCCATTCATAGCCTTTTGTTCTCGCATAAGCATGTATAAAAATCCTGATTGCGCGGCCATTGCCCTCACGGAATGGATGCAGCATATTCATCTCTGTCTTAAAATAGGCCAGGCGTTTGGCGGCCATTGCGATATCCTGCCAGCTTCCCTCTGTATGTAATGCACCAAATATTTCATCCGCCATTCTGTCAATATATTGAAACTGACAAAAGCGTGTAGTACCTTTGGAAAGCTGGACTTTCCGGAACTCTCCCGCAAAGTGATAAATATCCTGGAACAAATAACGGTGGAGATCTATGAACCCTTCCTTTGTGAACGCCGGGATTTGATAAAGTCCGTTTTCAATCTCCAAAGCCCGGATCATAAACGCATAAGCCTCCGCTACTTCTAGCTGCTCCAGCGTCTGGATGCCGAGCTTATTGTGGCTCAGCAAATAAGAAGCATCTTCTCCGAAATTATACTTTTCCATGTTGCAGCGCTTCTTTGATCATAGTAGGTGTTACTTTTTTTCCAGCATTCACTGTTTCAATAGCCTTTAAAGCGAGCTCTTCATTCACATACAGGTTTTCAAGAGCCAGGTTTTTTTCCACGCGCTTAAATTCAAGCGAATTGATCATGATTTTCTTCACTTTCTCTCCCTCCCACATCTACTATTATACATGAAATCAAGGCACTTATGCATTTGCTGACTGCTGAGGAGGCTTGGATCCATACTATCTCCTTCCCGTTTCCCGCCTTTGACATCCACCCCTATCGTTTTTAATCGACGAAAGCACAAAGGCCTACACTTTATTATTTGAACAATATACTTTATACTAATTTATTTATTTTCAGATAATACTATTGTATGTAAGCGGTTTTTTACTTATTTTTTCCAATAGTTTCTTTTCATAAAAAATCCTGTATTGATTTCCTTATTGTTTCTTCTATAATTAATACGCGTGATTACATAAATATATTTATTTTGATGTTATTTTCCGGAGGAGGATTTTGTGTTTCATTTTAAAAGTATTCGTATAAAATTAACAATTTGGATTTTATTACTGGCGATTGTTCCATTAATCGCTGTTACTGTTTCCATCCAAACAATTAACAGCCTATCCTTAATTGACAAGGAGAAAGCGGCAATCCAGGAAATGGTCAACGGTAAAAGCGCGGATATTACCCGCTGGTTTGAGGCACGTACTGCTGAGATGGAAATTGCTGCTGAAAGTGATATTATGAAATCGCTTGAACCAACACGAATAAATCCATTTCTTACAACATTAAATAACCGTTCAGAGGTTTTTGAAACAATGTTTGTATTGAATAAAGATGGGATGGTGATAGCTCATACAAAAACAGATTCAATCGGCTCTGACTATAGTGACCGGACGTATTACCCTACTACGTTGGCAGGGGAAGCAAGCTATTCAGATGTCCTCATTTCCAAAGCGACAGGTAACCGAATTGTTGTAGTAACTACACCAATCAAGGATACATCAGGAAATGTGATTGGTATTCTTGCCGGCTCCGCAAATTTTGAAGAGCTGATCAGTACATATTTAACATTTGACGACAAGAAGCTGCAGGCTGAAGTTACTTTGGTAGATGGCAGCGGTACGATTCAATTGGATAATGACAGTGAGAATATCGGAAAGGTAATAGAAGAATCCTCTCTCAATACCGGGATGAAAAAACTTCTTGCAGCAAGCCAGACTTCAGCAGGCATTGTAGAGGTAGAGGAGCAAGACCAGACTCAGTTACTTGCTTATGCACCAATTGATGCTGTCGGCTATGGATTGAGTATACATACGCCCAAAAACATAGTAATTGCCGAAACGAAGAAAATCCAAAATATAGCACTAGGAATCATTGTTTTAGCTGCCTGTATCATTGCTGCTGTTTCTTATTTAGTTATTCGCCATTTTGTCAAACCGATTATTACGGTTACTGAAGGTATGGACAAAGTAGCGGAAGGGAACTTAACAATTGAACCCCTTACAGTCAATTCGCAGGACGAACTGGGCCATTTAATCGAAAACTTCAATACAATGGTCCATAACACGAAAAACCTTGTCATAAATATCCAGCATACAGCTGATCAGGTCGCCGCTTCCTCAGAGCAGCTGACGGAAGGCACAACTGATACGGTCGCGGCAGCAGAACAAATTTCTGCCTCTGTCCACACAATTGCAACAAGTGCTGAGCAGCAGGCCAGCTATACTGAGGATGCCAAAACTGTAGTGACGGGCATTTCACATGGTATTACACTCATTACAGATAATATTGATGAAACAAATACTATTGCCCATCATGCTGTCGAGGTCGCTTCTGCAGGGACTGGCGTTATCCAAAAAACGGTTACCCATATGCAGCGTGTAGAAGACACGACTGATGTTGCTACGAAAACGATCAATCACTTAGGCTCAAAATCATCAGAAATCGATAAAATAATTGCGGTTATTACAAGCATTGCCGATCAAACAAATCTGCTGGCATTGAATGCAGCCATCGAGGCAGCACGTGCCGGAGAATACGGAAAAGGCTTTGCTGTTGTAGCAGATGAGGTTCGAAAGCTTGCCGAGCAGTCTGCACAAGCTTCCGGCCAAATCGGTCAGTTGATCAAGGAAATCCAGCAGGAGATTCATTCTTCTATTGACGCGATGAAGGAAGGAACCGACGCGGTAAAAGAAGGAGCTGTCCTTGTTGAATCTGCTGGTGCGGCATTTGGTGACATTGTGCAAGTCGTAAACAACGTGTCTGAACATATGAAGCAGATCCATGAAGAAAGTGTCCGTATCCAGACGAGTGCCAGCAGGATGGTTGATGATATCGAGAATATTACGGAAATTTCAATTTCCACATCAAGTAGCACACAGGAAATTGCGTCTGCCTCTGAGGAGCAAAACAGCTCTATGGAGGAAATGGCACAAATGGCCAACACATTATCTGCTATGGCAGCTGATCTGCGGCAATCCACTCAGCTTTTTCAGGTGAAATAACGACTCCCCCTGTTGCATGCAGCAGGGGGTTCTATTATGTTTTCGAAATAACTATATGCCAGTCCTAGGAATAAAAACTGGGTCTCGGGCTGATGATTTTCTCATTTAGTAAATAAGGATCGCTGTATTTTCAAAACAGGCCGTTGAATAGGAGCACAGAAATAAGCAATCAATAGATCTTACACTAGCAGTACTTATTTCTCGTTACTACATATAGGCGAGCAGCGCAACAGCAATACCTGCTATCGTTGCCAGTAAAGCATATATAATTGTGACAGGTGAATCTTCTTTATCCTTTTTGTTATGCTGCATCAGATTCCTCCTTGTAGGTGTATTTGGTTATAGGAGCAAGAGGGTAATATAGTTCCCGTTAACACCTTCCCCTTATTTTCCAAATGTATACAGGAGAAATGATAAAATAATAAAAGAAGACAATTGTCACGCTTATCACTCTACAGTTTAGAGATAGCTATACCTCCACTAAAAAAGGAGCTTTCTAGAAAGTATCCTCCCTAGAAAGCTCCTTTTACTATTACACCTTAAATTGATTAATCTGTAACAGCAGCTCTTCAGCACGTTTTGATAAGGCAGCTGAAGACATTGTGATTTCCTCCATAGATGCAAGCTGCTCCTCTGAGGTAGCCGCGACCATCTCGGCATTTTCGGACGTCTGCTTGGCAACATGTGCTACTTGCTCAATAGACATATTCACCTGCTCTGCACTTGCTGACATGCGTTGTGCAACAGAAGAAATTTCCTGGATTTGTGAAGACATTTCGCTAATAGAAGATTGAATCCGTTTAAATCCGGCCCCAGCCTCCTGTACAACAGAAATACCGGAAGCCACTTCATCAGTTCCTTTTTCCATTGCCCGGACAGCATGCTTTGTATCTGCCTGGATTTCCCCGATAAGTCCCGCAATCTGATCAGCAGAAGCTTTTGACTGTTCCGCAAGCTTTCGGACCTCATCTGCCACAACAGCAAAGCCTTTTCCATGCTCCCCCGCTCTGGCTGCTTCAATAGCTGCATTCAACGCTAATAAATTCGTCTGGTCTGCAATCCCCGTAATGACCTCGATAATTTTAACGATCGCCGTAGAACGTTCTTCCAGTTGTTGAATAACTGTTGCTGAATCATTAGTCGATTCATTAATTTTATCCATTTGAATTACGACCCGCTGAAGAGCGATATCTCCTTCATCGGCTTCTTTTGTAGCATCAGAAGATACATCCGCTACGGTTGCAGTAGCAGTAGCAACTAACTGGACACCTGCCATCATCTCATTCATTGCCTGTGAGCTTTCATCTGTACTCACTTCTTGCTTTTTAGATCCGCCGGCTACTTCCTGGATCGATGCAGCAATTTGGTTTGTTGCCTCTGTCGTCTGCTCTGCGCTTGCCATTAATTCTTCCGAGGAGGCTGCCACTTGCTCAGCACTTGTATGTACCTGGCTCACAAGACTGCGCAAATTCAGCATCATACTATTAAATGACTCGGCTAAATCGCCCAATTCATCCTTATTTTTCACCTGTACGGGATCAATTGTTAAATCCCCGCCTGCCATAGCCTTTGTTGCCTTTGTAACCTTCTGAAGCGGACCGGCTATCTGCCCGGATACAAACCAGCCAATCATTACGGCCAGCAATAATGTAATTAAGCTAATAACCGATACGATGAGAGTAGTATTATTTGTCCCCTGCTTATTTTCCTTATTCGCCTCGTGCATTAATTTTACCGCTTTATCGGCATATGAAGAGGCTACGTCAATCATCCCTGTTGTAATCGGCTTCAATCTTTGATCCCAGATGACCATCTTCTGGTCGTTTGTAGGCTTGTCCTGTAGACGTGTTACAAATGTATCATATTCATTAGTCAGTTCTCCGTTTTTTTGTTCAATTTTATCCAGTGCCCGAAGAAACTCTTTATCCGTTACCATTCCCCGCATTTCCTTCACAAGCCCGTCAATTTCTTCTGTGGCTTCACGAAACTCTGCCCGCAGATCCATCGTATCTTCTAGAATCGTTCCCCGTACAGCCAATGATTGCTTTTGTACTTTTACTACAATTTCTTTCATATAGGTTTGGACTTCCACTTGCTGATCGATAACATCCGAATATGAATCCGTAATACGCTGTAAAGAAAATAATGCCATTCCAGCTACGATGATAAGTAGAACAGCAACAATCATGAATCCGGTAAATATCCTCTTTTTCACTGATATTCTCATAAAATACACCCCTTGATAAATGAAATGACAACAAAAAAGATGTGTCCCCTAAATAGAAGACCATCTACATATTGCAGAAGAACTAGAAAGGTATGAATTTTTGTGTCTATTTTCATTATATTGAATAAACAGAAATTTTCCATATTTTTTTCACATTTACATTAACTTGTTGATATTTATCATTCATATAATATAAAATCAGGTACAAAGAATCAGTTATATTCCAATCCCTTTCATTACTACCAAGGACACTTAAGTCTTTTGCATCTGAATAAAATAGGTCGAAAGAAGATAAAGAAATGGAATACTCGTTTTGAATGGGAGCTTCTTTTCCTATATCCCCTCGCCTTCACTATTCCTATTTTCAGTCTGCGAATGATTTAGCAAATACCGTTAAATCCAGGTTGTTTATTTTAAAATCGGCACCGCTGTAAATAACGAGCTCCCATTGGCCGCTCTCATTCACCCTTATATTCCCGACTCCTGCAAAGGTTAATGGATTCCCTATTTCTATAGCCTTCGGAATAGCAGTAAATTTATTTAAATAGCTGCTGTTCAACCGCTCCGCTACAAACTCTTCTGGAAACACAACTTTCATCCTTGCCTCATTATGTTCTATTGAAAGATCTGCCACTTCTCCCACAAGGAGAGCGTGCTGAATAAATCCTAATACGAGCCTTACCTGCCCTACATCTTTTTGCTTTATTTCATCTACAAACCGCTTGCGGATTGCCTTACCCTTTACTAATGTATCATCTTCTAAAAAATCGCCATCATATAATGTCATCTGGATATGTCTTTTTTTATATTTGTTTTTCTGCCGGGACTGTAAATGTTGCGTAGTAGTCTTGTTTTTTACAGTCTCCTTTTCCGCCCCCTCCCCCCCAAACAGCCGGGCAGCCTCCCGCAAAGCATTTTGCTTTCTATGTCCGCTGATTGTAAAGGTTTTGTCCTCCAAAAGGCTTTGCTCAATTTCAACTAATTCTCTATTAATATTATAAATACAGCCATCACTGTGCTGACGGCGGCGCCACGTCTTAAAATGAGCCCTCTTTCCCCCACTGTAGGAAAGAAGCGCTGGACATCCTCCTGTCGGGCAATATAGCTTTCCTTTAAATCTCTTTTTATAAGTCTGTTTATTCATTTCACTCAAATGGACAATCGTTTCCACCCCATCTACTAAGTACCGGCCATTTAATATTCTCATACAATTCCTCCTTCGAATAAAATAGCCATCCAAAAATCCATCTCCAATATACCGGATGGCTTTCCTTATAATTTCCTCTATTTTTTTTAATAAATGATCCTGCTCTTCTTTCTAGGAAATTCCTCTATTTTATCGCTGTCTATTATGTACGTATGCATTCGTTCAAGAGAATATATCTTCCAGGTTAAACGCCCCATATAGTTAATTAAGAGAAAAAGTAGTGCCTATGAGAGTTCAAAAAGTTTTCTCCATAAATAATGCAGTATGGAAGCACAAAAAAACTGCCTGGAAAGCATAAACTTTCCAGACAGTTCCCTCTATCTTTTATCTGTTATTTTTCCGCGCTTTTGCCTGCTCAGCCGCTGCAGTAAAGACTACATCCGAAGAAGAGTTCAGCGCTGTTTCACATGAATCCTGTACAACACCGATAATAAAGCCGATCGCTACAACCTGCATGGCAACATCATCCGAGATACCAAACAAGCTGCACGCCACGGGAATTAACAGAAGTGAGCCACCTGCTATCCCGGAAGCCCCTGCTGCAGAAACCGCTGATACAACCATCAAAATAACAGCTGTTGCAAAGTCAACCTCGATGCCCAGCGTATGAACTGCGGCTAATGTCAATACTGAAATCGTCACGGCAGCACCTGCCATATTAATTGTTGCGCCGAGCGGTATCGATACGGAGTATGTATCCTTATCCAATCCTAATTTCTCGCACAGCTTAATATTCACTGGAATATTTGCCGCAGAACTTCGTGTGAAGAATGCTGTAATACCGCTGTCCTTTAAGCAAGTGAGTACAAGGGGATATGGGTTTTTCCTTGTGTATATAAACACCAATAACGGGTTCACTATAAGGGCGATAAACAGCATACTTCCTACCAATACAAGTAATAGACGGCCATATTCCGATAAAGCTGACAGTCCGTTTGTCGCAATGGCATCAAATACAAGGCCCAGGATTCCAAATGGTGCCAGATTGATTACCCATTGGACTACTTTCGTGATGGCATCCGAAATATTCTCCAATACGTTTTTCGTTGTTGCACTTGATTTCTTTAATGCAATTCCTAATACAACCGCCCATGCTAAAATACCAATATAGTTTGCATCCATAATAGCAGTCACAGGATTTGTCACAATATTATAGACAAGCTTCTCCAGCACTTCCCCAATTCCGCTTGGCGGTGCTATCTCCTTGGCCGATTCTTTCAGTGTTAACGTTACCGGGAAGATATAGCTCGCTACTACTGCCACAAAACCAGCCAGGAATGTGCCAATTGCATAAAGAATAAGAATGGACTTCATATTCGTTTGATTGCCCTCTTTTTGTCCTGCAAGGGCATTAATTACTAAAAATAGAACGAGGACGGGTGCAACCGCCTTCAACGCGCTCACAAACAACGTTCCAAGCATGGAAATACCGCTTGCCTGTTCAGGGATTGTTATGGCTAATATCCCCCCGATGATAATACCAATGATGATGCGATTAACCAGGTTGATCTGGTTCCATCTCGAAACTAGATTCTTCATTATTTCCTCCAACTGTCTTTCACTGTACTCTCAAGACGGATAAATGTTTTTTTGTATAATACATATTAACACAAACATTCCGAATTCAGTAATTGAGTACTTAAAATAGAATTTAATGTACATATAACAGAATATTAGTGCTTTAAATTTCATTTATCGGACAATTGAATGGAAAAATTGTACTATTAACTGAAAGGACATTATAAATATTCTCTCTTCAAAAAAAGAAGAGCAGATATAACTTTCGGTATCTTCTGTTTATTCTTTTTTCCTTGCTTCCCTAGACGCCTCGATGAACATTCGATGACTACCTACCATTGGTTCCGGAAGCTCTGTATCTTTAAAATACTTCCCTTCTAAAGATTCGGCAGGATCCAGTTGCAGGACGCCTTCTACCTCATCTGTGAGAAAAACAGCCGTAACACAGTAAAACTCATCTCCATTGGAGGCCTTCATGTAATACTTTTCGCCTGAATATACGTTCATTAACTGCAAATTCCGTACATGTAGACCGACTTCTTCATATACTTCGCGGGCAGCTACTTGTTCAAAGCTCTCTCCCAGATTCATCAAACCTCCAGGAAGCCCCCATTTTCCCTCTGGACGTTTTTGCAGAAGTACTTCATCTGCCTTGTTCCGGATAATAACGACTGCGCCTGGTAAAATAAGTGGCTGTGTACCTACATATTCTCTTAAATATTTATAGTACTCTGTTTGTTTTGACATGCTATGATCATCCTTTTCTATAATCAGGAACTGATTTGTATCCAAAAGTAGATTACATTCTATTCTATACTGTTCTCTCTAAAAAGGTGACTGTTTCCAATCATTTCTTTCCTTATTATAAGAATACTCACCGTAATCTTCCCTATCCCGCTCACCCGAGTCTCCATGCTTTATTCTTTACAGTTTCCTTTGTTCTTTCATATTACGATGCAGCGATTTCTCTCGTTCATCTATCTCTTTCCTCTTAAGACAGCAGAAAGCACAAAAAATCCACTTGAGAAAATTCAAGTGGATCATGCCAGTCATTTTCGGCTTAGAGCAAAATATATGCATTTTATTAAGCAACTGCTCTGTGAGAAAGCGTAGCCGTCTCACTAAACGTCGAAGATAACCGGCATTCGGAAACCCAATCAGTTCAACACTCTAAGCTTGACTGTTTTAACGCCCCAGGCAATGGCATTTTCATGCGAAGGAATGAAAACGTCAATTTTATGTCCTTTGATAGCACCGCCTGTATCACCCGCAATTGCTTCTCCATAGCCTTCCACCCACACTTTTGTTCCCAGTGGAATAATCCGTGGATCGACAGCAATTACTTTACGGTTAGGATTAGCTCGCAGGTCAATCCCATATGCTGTTGTTCCTGAACAGCCTTCACAATATGCCGTGTAGGCGGTTGCTGTCACAGTCAACTCTTTTACCGCTTCTTTTTCTGTTGGTGATGGTGGTGCTGCGGTTTCATTAGCTTGTCCCAATGACTTAGAAGCTGGAAGCACAGGGGCTGATGCGATAAACGTGTCCTGCAAGCCTGCTCCGTCTATCTCCTCACCGCTCACCTTTAGTTCATCCCCCGGATAGATTAAATAGTCCTTTAAATCATTCCATCCTATAAGAGATTCAAGGGAAATGTCATGAGCTAGGGCAATGCGGTAAAGATTGTCGCCTTCCTCAACTGTATACATTTTGGACTCCTCTTCCAAATCAAGCTGCCATGCTATCGGAATAGTCGCATCTAAAGCATCCGTAAAATATGAAAGGTCGATATCCGGTTCCTTTTCATTCTCAATAGATGGGAAATACGCCTGCGCGGGAGCTCCCATGGTAGTGAAACATACAATAAAAGCAAAGATGAAATATGATATTCTTTTCATCATAATGCCCTCCTTTTGAAGAAATTTGTTGCTTCACGTCCAAATTTGTCCAAAATATATAAAAAATAAACATTTTATTTTCAAAAAAAGAGAGTGTGCTAATCTTTATCATTCATTTTAATAATAAGAAGACAGAATTTTAGAAGGAAACAGGGCACGAAAACAATAGATTTCTTCTATTGCCTTTATATCCACGTTCTCTTTTACCCTACAAAAAAACCATTCCCTTACTCACTATTAAAAGTAATCGGAAACGGTTTTGTTTTTATTTTTTTACACACTTCTCCCTTATATTTCGGCTGCTCTTATCCTTATTATTTTAAATGTATATACCTAATTCCCACGTCAAATAACAGGACCATTGTTCGTCAATATGTTTATTATTGGCTCTGAGCGGGAAGAACATGGTTGTCACCTTCTCTACTATTCCATCTTCTATCCCGCTTTACTATTTTATCTTTCTTAAAGGAATCACTGCCTTTATCCACTCTTTATACTTTTTTGGAAAAACATTGTTAATGCACCATTTTACAAGCAATTGCCGAATTATCGAACTATTACGTTATTTACTCAGCGTCATAAAAATGCCACAATTTGCGCCTGGTATTTCCGCTCGAAAAACCGTTAAAAAACCTTAAAAATCAACATTCTTCTCTTTAATGTCTAAGTCTATATTACAGACTTTACACACCCATCATTTTTTTCTCCTCAGTTTGAATAACATTTTTTTGACTTCAATTTTGGTTTTCACTACAATTTACTTGGAGCCAGAGATAAGCAAAATGTTACGGCTAAAATTATGCTTAATATATTAAATTACAACTTTCGAAATAAGAAAAAAAGAATGTTGGTTGACTAGAAAGCATGATTTTATAGTAACGATTTACCTCCGCTCACAACTATCATATATACCTATTTTTATTCCCGGTTTTAATTTTATTTATTAGTTTTCCTGCCCGTTATAGAGCGATGGACTCTCATGCAGAAATCCAAAGGAAAAAGCAGTAGACACGGAGCAGAAAACTTCTTCCTATTTATAAGCCGCTGTCAGCTATAGCAAAAGATCGGCTTATAAACTGTTGCGGAGATTTTAAGTTTTTGGCGTGTTTTTTGAATCGTCCATGCTACTTCTTGTACGTTTTGCCGGATTATGAGGTTCATACAACGAAAACTAGGGAACAGGGGGAATAGTTATCGGCAATTTTTGTTTTAATATTCCTTTTGGAAATCTTTAAATAGGTAAATGTGGTATTAAATAGCTGTATCTAATTGAATTGAAAGGAGTCCAACTATGAAAGTGAATTTTAAAGGGACTTTACTAGCATCTATAGTCTTCGGCACGCTGCTTCTTGGCGGGTGTGATTCATTACTTGTGCTTGACCCAAAAGGCCCTCAGGCAGAGGTACAGGCAAATGACACAATGATGTTAATCTTTATGATGAGCGGAATTGTCTTAGCTGTATTTGCCATGTTGATATTTATGTTAGTTAAATATCGTGCTTCAAAGCAAAGCCCTGATTATGAACCGCCGCATATCCACGGTCACTGGCTGGTGGAAACAATTTGTATCGGGATTCCGATCATCATCGTTATTTTCCTAGGTGTAAGATCAATAGGAAGTAACTATTTAGTAGAAAGCGCTCCAGATGCTTATAAGGAAGAGGAGCCATTAGTCATTTACGCATCTTCTTCGGACTGGAAATGGCATTTTAGTTACCCAGAGCAAGGGATTGAAACAGTCAACTATCTATACATTCCAGCAAACCGCAACATTGAGTTCAAGCTTTACTCTTACGGACCAATTACAAGTTTCTGGATTCCTCAGCTTGGTGGACAAAAATATGCCATGGCAGACATGGTAACAACACTTCACTTAGCAGCTGATGAGGTAGGCGAATACTGGGGACGTAACGCAAACTTTGCCGGTGCTGGTACAGCAGAACAAACATTTGATGTAACAGCTCTTACACAAGATGAATTTGATGAGTGGGTTGACGAAGTAAAAGATACTGCTGAACCACTTACAGAACAGAAATTTGAAGAGCTACTTGAGCCTGGTCACCTTGGCCGTTCTACTTATACAGGTACACACCTGGAGTTCTCGCCGGCGCCAGAGCATAATCATGGCAGCTCAGATTCAGATACGATGGACCACGAAAACATGGATATGGAAAACATGAACCATGAAAACATGGACCAAAACGAGCACGGAGATCATCAAGACACTGAACACGAAGATCATTCTTCTCATTAATGATGTAAACAGAAAGACTTTATTAGTCTGAAAGGAGTTACAACAGTATGGAATTTTTTGAGCGCTTTATGATACCACATCCAAGTTTCCTAATTTACGTTTCGATGGTATTGATTGTGCTTGTATCGGTTGCATTGGTTGCCGTGATCACATACTTCAAGCTATGGGGCTATTTATGGCGTGAATGGATCACAACGGTTGACCATAAAAAAATCGGTATTATGTACTTGCTGATGGCCCTATTGATGTTATTCCGCGGTGGTGTTGATGCGATTATGTTACGTTATCAACTATCAATGCCGGAAAATACATTTTTAGATGCACAGCACTATAATGAAGTTTTCACAACACACGGGGTAGTCATGATCCTATTCATGGCGATGCCTTTCATTACATTCTTCTTTAACTATTTAGTACCGTTACAAATCGGGGCGCGTGACGTTGCGTTCCCACGCTTAAACAACTTAAGCTTCTGGCTATTCTTTATGGGTGCGATGCTATTCAACCTTTCATTCGTTGTCGGGGGATCTCCTGATGCAGGTTGGACTTCATACTTCCCATTAGCAGACAATGAGTTCAGTACATCAGTTGGTACGAACTACTACATGATTGCCATCCAAATCGCGGGGATCGGTACGTTAATGACAGGTATTAACTTCATTACGACAATCATGAAAATGCGTGCACCAGGCATGACATTATTCAAAATGCCAATGTTTACTTGGTCCGCTTTAATCGCGAACTTAATCATTGTATTCGCCTTCCCTGTTCTTACTGTAGCGCTGGCAATGGGTACGATGGACCGTCTGTTTGATACGAAGTTCTTCGCGATCGGCAACGGCGGTATGGATATGCTATGGGCCAACCTATTCTGGGTTTGGGGTCACCCTGAAGTATATATCTTAATTTTACCGGCATTCGGTATATTCTCTGAAGTTATTTCGACATTTGCACGCCGTAACCTATATGGCTATAAGTCAATGGTATGGTCAATGATCGTCATCTCTGTCTTTGCGTTCACAGTATGGACGCACCACTTCTTTACAATGGGACAAGGTGCTTTCACAAACTCAATCTTCTCCATTACAACAATGGCGATTGCCGTTCCGACTGGGGTTAAGATTTTCAACTGGCTGTTTACGCTTTATAAAGGGAAAATTGAATTTACAACGCCAATGTTGTATGCAGTTCACTTTATCCCATTATTCACACTTGGTGGTGTAACAGGGGTTATGCTTGCGATGTCTGCAGCAGACTACCAATACCACAACACAATGTTCTTAGTTGCCCACTTCCATAACGTAATCATCCCTGGGGTTGTTTACGCGATGTTAGCCGGCTTCACATTCTACTGGCCAAAAATGTTTGGCTTCATGTTAAATGAAAAAATCGGTAAAGCAACTGTTTGGGTAATGTCGACTGGTTTCTTACTTGCCTTCATGCCAATGTATATCACTGGTTTAGATGGACAAGCTCGTCGTATGTACACTTATTCAGAATCAACTGGCTTCAGCACATTGAACATGGTGTCATTCGTTGGTGCCGGCATCATGGCTGTATCCTTCATCATGTTGGTTTGGAACATTTGGTACAGCTTCAAAAACTCACCACGCAACATCGGCTCAGATCCATGGGATGCACGTGGTTTAGAATGGGCAACACATACGCCAATTCCAGCGTATAACTTTGCCATTACTCCGGATGTAACAGACAGCACTTCTGAAGCATTCTGGGATATGAAGAAAAAAGGTACACAAATCTTTAAGGGCGAGATTAAAAAGATTCATATGCCAAACTACTCTGGTGTTCCATTCATTATGAGTTGCGGCTTCTTCCTATTAGGATTCTCGCTGATCTTCAGCATGTGGATTCCGGCAATCGTCGGCTTGATCGTCATCCTTGCTGGTATGGCACATCGTTCATTCGAGAAAGATCATGGTTACTACATTCCTGAAGAGGATGTAAAAGCAACAGAAAAACAATATGAAAAGCGAGGTGCGAAATAATGGCTAAAGTAGATCACTCAGTACCACTAGAGTATAGTACAGAGGAAAACGACCTAAAGATCTTTGGTTTCTGGGTATTCCTTGGTGCGGAGATTATGCTGTTTGGGACATTATTCGCCGCGTACTTTACATTAGTAGATCGTACTGGCAGCGGTCCGACTGGTGCAGAAATGTTTGAAATCACACCGGTCCTTGCTGAAACGTTCATCCTATTGACAAGTAGTTTTACAATTGGCCTTGCTGTCCATGCAATGCGCCTTGGCAGTAAAAAAGCGACACTATCATTCATGGGTGTCACACTGGCATTAGGTTTAGCCTTCCTTGGCTATGAGATTTTTGAATTCGTACACTATGTGCATATCGGCGCTGGTATTACAGTAAGTGCCTTTACATCAAGTTTATTAACTACATTGGGCACACACGGTCTGCACGTAACAGTCGGTTTCTTCTGGGGATTATTCATTATGATCCAGATTGCCAAACGCGGCATAAATTCTGCTACAGCGAATAAGGCTTTCATCTTCTCGCTATACTGGCACTTCCTAGACGTTGTATGGATTTTCATCTTCAGTTTCATTTACTTGAAAGGAATGATGTAATATGGCGAAATACTTTCCTTTAGGTCAAGTAATGGGATTCGTCTTCTCACTTATATTAACAGGCTTGGCATTGCTTGTTCACTTCACGGATATGTCCATGAAGACAGGAATGATTGTCCTGTTAGTTACAGCTTTCCTGCAAGCTGGCCTGCAGTTTGCCATCTTCATGCATGCCGGTGAGACAAAAGACAAGTGGTCCATTTACTCTAACATCGTTTATGGATTTGCGATGGTAATCATCACAATTCTAGGGACACTTCTTATCCTTCTTTGGGATATGTAAACAATCTATAAATCATGCGACTTTTATGGCTTGGGAACGTAATTTGCATGTTTGTGACATTACGGTTAGAAAATAAAATACGCATACTATTATCCGCAGGGTTATCGCCCTGCGGATTTTTTATTTTTATCAGCACCGCCAGAAGTCTCCTCTTTTTTATGTCTGCATGTTTAACCATTTCTCCCCTTTGGGCATGTTGTAGAAAAGGGGAATTTTCTAAAGGAGCTGAATGTATGGATCATCTCTTTCACCCGCTCTTTACGCTTCATCCCAGTGCAGAGTCACAGCTTGATGCTTATTTAACATCAAGACAAAGAGAACTCGCTTTGATTGCAAACCATATGCCCGTTGCGAAGGGCGCAGCATGTGACCTGGATTATTCATCCCAGCTTAAAAACCATATTCAAATCGTCATTTCATCGATAAAATTAATCCACAAACAATTGGATGAGCTGATTATATATATTAATGAGGAAACACTTTTTCCTCAAAAGTCCTTTTCTTTTTCCGGGCTGACCTATTACTCCCATATTGACTCGAAAGCATACTTTTTATATTCTCCGATAGCATATGATTCATTTTTAAAAAAGGAGTTATTTTGGGTTATCGAGCTTGATGCTGCAGAAAAGGAAAAGAAAATCCATCAATCCTCCATTGGATTTTCTGATAAAAACATCCTCAGCCTTTTACAGTATCCAATAGATTTAAAATTTGACCTCGAAAAATTCGAAGGGTTGGAAACGATTGAAGCATCCGAGAAGCATGTCCAGTACTGCCGCCAGCGTTTACTAGACTATTTTGAAGTAGAAGATGTTTTAGCATTATATGAAATTGAGCAGTCCAATCTATTAAAATATATTGGTGATCCACTCGTGCTGCTCAGGTCTATCCAGAAAAAACATAATGATAACCGCATCAAACTCAGTCTGCAACCCAGCCTCCCCTGGCCGGTAAATAAAGCGACTATCGAGCTGATTCATGTAGAGAGAAGGGTCATCAAAAAAGATCAGTTACGGAACTTTTGGGAAGAGGAGCAATTCACCGATTATACAAAGCAACTCGCTCAAACAAAAGGAAAGCTTATGAAGGCAGCAGGCGTTTCCCAAGAGCAGTTGGATAGATTTATAGAGCTATTGCCTGCTGATTTTTTATAAGGTTCTAAAAAAGAGTATTACTAACAGTAATGTATATATGAAAGGAGGAGCAGGACACTTACTAGCGTCCTGCTCCTCCTTTTATCAGCTCTAGCCTTACTTTATATATTCATCACTCATCCGAAGATCCTTAATAAGATCTGTCGGGATTTCAAACTCAACAACGCCCATATAGCCAGGGGCTACTTCGTATTTATCAAAGACCATGACAAGCTTATGATCAGCTGTAATATAGAAATTTTGATCCGGGCGGATGGCCGTAAAGGCATCGGTTAATTCTTCTTCAGGCATGCCTCCGCCTTTTACCCAGTAGATTTTTTCCTGATTTGTCGTCAGCATTTCTTCCTGCATTTTTTTAATAAGATAATCGCTGATTACCTGAATATACTGGTCATCCTTAAACAGGCTCGGCAATGTCAGAACGATTTCTTTTTGCTTGTCGATTGTATCGTAGTGCATGACAGTTGAAGAAGAGCCTACTGTTTCCACCACATAGCGTCCAATCGATAACAGCTGCTCTGTATCTGTAGCAACAATATAGCCGCTGTCTACTCCTAAATGTCCACCAGCAGCCTGCTCCATTCCTTTCATATCCTGCTGGAACTGTTCATAGAGTGCTTTTCCTTCTGCTGCATATTTTTCATTCAGGGCACGGATCTCGTCCGAATTACCGGTAATTTTCGGTACATCAATTGCAGCGGAATACGTGTCCTTGTCTGTTTCATATTGTACAAATGTTAATACTTCTACAACGTTTCCTAACACCGGCACATCTCCTAGTGCCTTTGCCATAGCCGGGCTCATATTTACACTTGCTGTAAATATCGCGGCTGCCGCTGCCGCACCTATCAGCCATTTTGGTGCGCGTTTTTTACGCCCCTTTTTCAAACTTGCTTCTACTACAGCATCCAGTTTTTCCGGAATTGGGATATTCCTGTATTGCTTCTCCAGCTCTTTTAACTTATCCATTATGACAGCTCCTCTTTCGTCAGTTCTATTTTCAACAGCTTCAATGCTTTATAAATTCTTGACTTCACTGTATTGACATTGGCATCTACGATCTGTGCCACATCTTCGATTTTCAGATCCTCAAAGTAACGCAGAATGATTACTTCCCGGTAAGCGGGTGGCAATGTATCAAGTGCACTGTCTAAATCCATATTTTCATATGTATCATTCTGGGGCGGCGATAAAAACATGAGCTGCTCATCATCCGTTACTTGTATGCGCTTATGTTTCCGTAAAAAGTCAATCGCTGTCCTTACGACAATTTTATAAAACCAGCTTTTCAGCTGCTGTTCGTTTTGCAATGTATGAAGGGACTGCAGTGCCTTTTGAATACTGTCCTGGACAATATCAAGGGCATCCTGTTCATTTTTTGTATAGCTATAAGCGAGCAAATAAAATCGCTCTTTGTTTGCGCGGATGAATGCCACAAATAATTGTTCAACATGTTGATGCTTCATCTCCTGAGGGCTCCTTTTTCAGCATTTGTTTGTATATACATATGATAGACGAATAACTGGATCGAAAAAGTTGAAAATGAACGATATTTTTTTCCTTCGCCGGATTGCTCCTCAAAAAGCCGCTATAGGTAATATAAAAGATTATTCTATCAAAACGCTCTGTACTATCCTGCAAATATGAAATCGGCTTTCCCTTTGAGATGCTTCTCTGTATACAATAGTACCGTTATAGCCTATGTCTCAAAAGTATAGAAACCCTTTATCCATTTAACCCAGAAGCACCGGAAATATCCCTTTGTAAACCGGCTACAATATACACTGTTAAGAAAGGATTAAGCGCTGATATTGGGTCTTACATTATCATGGCCTCCAAGCTCCCTTACTATTGCCCGGGCAATACATTCAACACTGTCGTGCAGCAGAAAATCCACGTGTCTGGGGACTTCAGACATGGCTTTAGGGATTGCGATTACTGTGCTTGGTAACTCTATTTGGGCGGTAAATATTTTTATTGTCCATGTCAATAGCTTCAATTATTCACCTCGTAGTTTCTCCTCTACCTAAAAAAATGACCTTAATTGCTTAAGGTCAGTCAAACTTTCTATAAAGTTACACAGGGCTTCTGATTTCTCTGTCCGCCTTTAATTTTTCATGTAAATTTGATTGAATTGTTCATATGCCTTTTCTATCTTTTCCTCCAAGAAATTGGTGCGCTCATAGAGAATAGAGCGCAAGTGATTTACTTGGCGTGTTAATTTGTCCATTACTCCCTCTTGGCCTTCTACCTGCCCCACCAGTTCTTTTTGTGTTTCTTCAATCGTAGATACTTGATCAGCCATTGTTTGCTGTAGCTTATGATGTTCATCCATTTTACTCATTACTTCTTGATGTGAACCGCCAAGCTGGTTTAGCTGATTCATTACTTCATTGGTTACGATCGTAAACTGATCAAGCTGCTGGGAGATTTCCTCCTGCAGATCTTGATACCGGTCCAGACGACTAATCATCTCCTCATTGACCGATGCGTGCTGATCCAGACGATCTGTCATTTGATGATTGATGCCTGTTATGTCCCCTATCTTCTGTTCAAGCTCCGCATATACTTCCCCTACATGCTCCATTTGCTCCAGCAGCCTTTTAATCTCCTGCTGCTCCACTGTCACCGTCGCTTGGAGCTCCTCATTTTGATGCTCCAGCTTTTCCAGCCAGCCTATAATATGCTGCTCCACTTTTTCATGCTGACCATTCAGCTCTCCCAGCTGCTTGTCAATGACCCGCCATTTGTTCATATGCCTGACCGTTACATTTGTCTGGTTCTGCTTCAGCATCCGGATCGTGCGGTGAAGCAGTTCATTTGATGCCTGCTGCTCCTTTACAAACTCCGCCAAATAATCACTTTTATACTCCGCTTGGTTATTGTCAACCAGCTGCCCATTATTTATAAACACACGCGGGTGTTTGTCGTCATTCTTATATAAACCCATTTACATCCTCCCTCCAAATTCCCCTGTTCTATATCATATGTTTGGAAAAAGGCAGCGTGTACTGTCCAAAAAAACAGGGGAAGCAAAAAAGGATACAGGCTGGTTTCTCTTTTATTCATCACAATGCTTTAATTGCTATTTTCCTTAGAAATCCGCAAGGGCTTTTGCATATTCAAAAGGAGTCGGGAGGATAAACGGAAGGATTCTGCGTTCTCCTTCATCCCTAAATGCCTTTATTTCAGCAGCATAATTAATTTGCACTTCTAATATCCAAAACTTTTTATTCTTATCCATTACTAAGTCCAAACAAGCGTCCCCTAATTTGTACCCTTTTGCCTCCATGACTTTCAATGTCAAGATGCATACATTCGTTATCTCTTCCACTTTTCTTTTTGCTTCTTCCTTACTTAATCCGTAAAACTCCCGTAAAGCCTGTTCTCCCGGGATAATTTTCTCCCTATTCTGCGAGTTTGCAATGATACTGTCTTTTTTCCCAACCTTTGTTTCAAGGCCGGAGTACCGCCATTTTTTTGAGTAATCTTTTTGAAGATAAATTCTAAAATCAAGCTTATTTTGGTCTTTATTAAATGTAAGGATTTCCTCTTGAATGATATACTCCTTCTTCGGTATCAATTGTTTTCGGAGAATTTCAGATAGCCCCTTCTTATCCTTTACATCAACTGTCTTGCCTTCTATATCTGTCCATTTATAGCCATCATCCATTTTCTTCAGGTGAAAGATGCCGTTCCCCCCTGCCATGGAGACAGGCTTTAAATAGACAGAGTCACTATATTCCAATGCTTTTAACACTCCGGTTACATTTTCGAGTTTTTTTGTTTTAGGTAAGTAATTTTTTATTACAGGTTGTTTGTACATTAATTTCCAAAAGTCAAATTTATCGGTGTTCCCATAAGGATAATTAAAAATTTTATCTCCTATTTCTTTCTTAAGATAATCATATCTGGATTTCCGCAAAGGAATTCGGTTAAAAATAACATTAGGGAATGGAAAGACACCGTCTACAAATGAGTTTTTTTCAGGATCATAGTAACAACCGGAAATCGTTTTATTCCATTTGTCGATTGTTTTAGGGAAAAAGAGATAGATTAGTCCTTTTATATTTTCATAGTCGGCAAAGCGCTGCAGCTGCTGACTAGGGTCATTCATATACCGGGTGTATACAATCATCCCGATAACCGGCCCTAGATGTAAGTGGTTATTTATAAAATAATATTCGTAAGGTAAGGAAGGAATGGAGATAAGCTTTGTTAAATTTTGAGGGATAATTATTTCTCCTGCTTCTAATTCATTATCAATCACTATTTTTAAGTTTTTCTGTAATTGTCCAAAGTGAAGCGTAATCTCTTCTGCTTCAGGGTCGATCCTTTCAAGAGTTTGGCTATTAAGATAAACGTATTTTTGTTGAATATCAGGGTTTATTGTAATGGAGTAAAAGAATCTGTCTTTTATATAGGAAACCGTTTTATTCATATTCATCGCACTGGATCCTTTTACAAGGATAACACTATTTGCTTCAATGCTTCTCTTCAGTTCCCTATGGAGGTCATCTCTACTATTAAAGTGTTTTACCTTTTCTGGAGGATAGCCTGCTTTTAATAAGCCTTTATTAATCAGCTTCGCCGCCCGTCCGTACGTAAAAACGGCATCCGCTTTTTTGTCAGCTAAATATGCCCCCACCTCTATATGACCTTCATCTGAATAATCACCCAGTTCAAGCATACTTCCTAATACAACAATCCGTTTTTTCCCTCTTCCGAGCTTCTCCTGTACATCGAATGCTGCTTTTACAGATTGCGGATTAGCATTTACTGTATCATCAATCAAAATGGACTGATTCTGTAATTCAATAATATTCAATCGCTTAATCGGCATTTGGAAGTTTTCAAGTCCGGCTCTGATTTCACTTGCCGTAAAACCTAGCTTATGAGAAAGAGCCACGGCAAACAATGTATTGTAAATCATATGCTCTCCAAATGTGTGAATAAAAAATTGTTCTTCCTTGTTATCTAATTTAACTTTAAATTTCATTCCCCGTTGAACATATTGAATATCGCTGGCTTGGTAATCAGAATGTTTGTTTATCCCGATTGTAATAATTTCCCCTTTAAAGGTACTAGTATCTAATAGTTTTGAGTTATCGTCATCCTCGTTAAGTAACAATAGTCCATCCTGTTTCATATATTTAATTAACGCAGACTTATTTTCAGCAGTAGAGCGAATACTATTTCCAAGATTACCATAATGGGCAGTTCCAATATTCGTAATGATTGAAATGTTAGGCTGTAAATAACTGCAGTGAATTTTGCCTGCCCCTGGTTTTCCCATTCCAAGCTCCAAAACAATGGCATCAATCGTAGAGTCATAGCTTTCTGCAATTTGCTGTGTGTTAGTCGGCAGATTTTTATTCCCTGTATTTTTTAACACTTTCCATTTCTGCTCTAAAATAGAGGACAGAATTTCACGGGTTGTGGTTTTACCCGAGCTGCCAGTAATACCTATCGCCGGTATGTCCGGTTTTACTTGTGTCATCGGTGTTACCTCCTGCTAAATAATTGTTGAAAATACAAAAGAGACAGATCGATTGGTTATTTCATTATTCATCATTTTTCTTCCATCGCCTTTTCTATCGCCAGTTTGGCTAAAAGAAGAGTAGGGTCAATCATTTCCATCTCTGTTTGAAAAAGAGGATACATCAGGGGTATTTCAGTACAGCATCCTACTAATAAGGCAACACCATCATCCTTATACTGGTTTATCATTTGATTTACCTTTTCAATAGTGAAATCGCGGGGATTTATATCCCCGCTTTTAACTACTTTTATCGCTTTATCTACTATTTTCTGTTCTTCTGAATTGGGGACGATAATTGAAAAGGAACTATCTTTAAATTCGCTCTCATACAATTTTGATTGGATAGTCGTTTCGGTGGCCAAAAGCAGGAGTTTTTTGTTTTCCTTGTTTCCATAAAAATGCTCGATTGATCTCACTGTATTTTTAATCATGCTGTAAAAAGGGATTGATACGTGTTTTTGTACCTCTTCATACCAAATATGAGCAGTATGACAGGGCATAATGATAAAATCAGCACCTGCTTTTTGTAAAAGTGCAGCTGACTTTATTAATTCCGGCAGGGGGCTTTGGGATGGACAGGCAGGGTGAATTCTTGGAGGAATCTTTGGATTATTATAAATAATAATTCTAGGATGATCCTGATCTACTGCAGCAGGCGTATTCTCTAAAATTTTCCCAAATAAATCCAACGTTGCAAAAGGCCCCATTCCTCCAAGAATACCAATCGTCTTATTCATCTGTGCCTCCTTTAGGAGTTACACTGTTGTCTACGGTTACATCTGTTAAACCATCAGTATAAGACTCTAACCTTTTCAGTGCCTTTTCCAGCTCCTGCTCTGTTAGTTGGTGAGTGGCAAAAAGAGAATAAAGCATCGCAAAGGCAATTGGCTTTACATCTACGTCAATCTTAATATCTATATTCACATCCGAATTTCCGCTATTAGAGACTTTTGATTGAACCAAATGTTCCCTTCCTGCATTCGCTTTTTCGCTGCTGTTCTCACCGGGGGAATCGGAAGGGATTTTTTCATTTTTCATCGTTCATACGCCCTTCTTTTAAAATTGAATTCTTTGATCTTGATCCTGTGCAGCATCTGCTTTAACACTTGATTCTGCTCGCGACTTAGCCAATGAATGGAAGCTAATGTGGTTTTTAGAATTTCCGCTATTCTCTATGACAGCAGAATTGCCAACGTTCCCGCAGCACTCTTTTTCCGGTTTTGTGGAAGGTTTACAATGATGTCTCTCTATATATTTTTTCTTATCAAAGCCAGTCTTCATTTTCGATATCCTCCTTAATAGTAAAATTAGTGAATTGGCAGTGTATTACTTTAACCTTCAACTTCAAAATCTATATCCTGCTCTTGTTCTTGGTCGGCTTCCGCTTTTACGGAAGTCTCAACATCAGACTTAGATTTAGCGAAAATGTCTAAGAAATTTTCGGAATTCCCGCTATTTTTTATAGAAAGCGTATTATTCATTCTCTGCTTTTCCTTATCTAGATTTTCCATTGTTTCACCCCTAAATATTATTTCAAACATCCATTAATCACTCATTTGTAATCATGGTAATATTCTTTATTAATCTATTCCGTCAGCAGACAGTTCGCCACGGTTAATCACCTAAGAAATAAGGGAAATTATATAAGCAATTATATGTAGGGCTGTGAGAACATTTTTACGGAGTCTCATTCCTGTTATGAGGATTTTCGGAAACATACAAAAAAAGCCCTCTTATAGCTGCTGGCGTATCAATCGACATTGATCCATACATCTCCTGGGAGGACTTCATTTAAAATAGCAGCCACTATACAACCAAGTGTGGCATTTGGGTTATTCCATACGCTGCAGCCTATGTTGAGAGCAGCGCCCAAAAAGTAACATTTCGGGTATTTCCAACCCGCCATCTTCTATCAGGGGAATCTAGCAGTCTTTCTAACAAATTATAGTATGTCAGCCTTTTCGGTAAACTCTACGGCATGCGAATCTTTTAAAGCGGCTGGATAATACCCTTCAAAAAGAATGGCTAACAAATCGCAACTACCTGGTAATATATGTTGGACAGCTACTAAAGCAGCGATGGAGCTGCTGTATGTGTGTGAATGTTAGACAATATAAATCCTCTCTCAACCTAGGTCATTCACCAAGAAGATCGTTTTCATTAATTTAAAAAAACTGCTGGAAACTGACCTATATCGTGCTTAAAAAGACACTGCTGCAAAGCGCATACAAAAAAGCCGCAAATCCTTACCTATGAAGGATTTGCGGCTTTTTTTAATGATGGTCTCGACAGGGTTCGAACCTGCGACCCCCACCTTGTCGAGGTGGTGCTCTCCCAGCTGAGCTACAAGACCGTATATAATGAAGTGACTTACATAGCAATCATATCACATCTTTTCGGGAATGGGTATCCCTTAAAATGTATTTTTCCTATCGTTTTAAAATCCCCCACTATTATTCCATTTGAAATAGCAGTCCCATCTGTATGTTTAATAATAATATACGCGGGGAAATCGTATAATTACTACACTTAATTATCACCTCCCCTGCTTTTTTGAGGTTTTCCCTTCATTCAAATGTGCGATGAGAAAAATTTGAAAATTCCCTCTTGACGTATTAGGAAAGAGCATGTATATTAAAATTAAATTATCTCGAATTCGAGAATCTTTATTTCAAAATAGGGGGAATAAATTATGACAAACTGGTCAGTAGATTCATCACATTCAAGCGTTGGCTTCTCTGTTAAGCATATGATGGTATCAAAAGTAAAAGGGGCGTTCGAAGACTACTCTGCAACAGTAACAACAGAAGATTTAGCAGATTTATCAAATGCAGCTATTACATTTGAAATTCAAACGGCTTCCATCAATACGCAATCTGAAGATCGCGACAATCATTTACGTTCTGCGGATTTCTTTAATGTAGAACAATATCCAACAATTACATTCCAATCAACAAACATCGAAAAAGATGGAGAAGATTACAAAGTTACAGGCGACCTAACGATTAAAGATGTCACGAAACCAGTAACATTTGATGTATCATACAATGGTAGAGGGACAAATCCATGGGGTGTTGAAGTATATGGATTTGAAGCTGAAACAAAAATCAACCGTGAAGATTTCGGCTTGACATGGAACGCAGCTTTAGAAACTGGCGGCGTATTAGTAGGTAAAGACATTAAAATTACTGTTGATCTAGAGGTCAACCCGGCTTAATATACAAAGAAGCATGCGTTCTTTTGGAACGCATGCTTCTTTTGAAATATAATCATCCCTCACCACTATAGGCTAGCTTAAATAAAACAATCCCCCGTTCACCATATCCACCTTAATGCGGGGTGTATATTGTTCCTCCAGTGCCTTTTTTTCAAGCTCATAGCTTTCAGGTTTTGTTACCGAATCAATATAAAAGTATTCGAGTACCTCCAAGTCACGTAGCCACCTTGCCTCTGCTGCCTTTGCCCAGGAATGGTCATCATCTATAATCATCTCTTCCACCAGCACATCAAGACGGTCAAGTGCCCTTGCCGGCTTAATAATATAAGGAACCGCAAAAGTATCCGCCGGTATACTTGATTGGAGATTTCTTGTTTTTAGCCTCTCTTGAAAGTTCTCTACTACTTGTCCCGTCAATAAATTAATTCCGAGCGAGTAAAGCATTTCCTTTGTATGATGACAGTAATAGGAAACTTTATAGTTAACACCGAGCCATGGAGTCAATGTCATACTGTTTCCCTTGCCTGTGTACTCATACAGCTTGACGAAGGCTCCTAATTCCTTTGTCGCTTCAAACAACCGATTGAGCCTCGGGGAACCAAAGTGGATCATTTCGCCGTTAATATCTTCTTGCAGCTTTGTCCGGTCTGTAACTAATGTCAGCTGCAGCGGTGCTGGCTCTATTCCCGCACTCTCGACATACTGCCAGTAAAACGGTCTGTTCATAATTTTTTTATCCATCTCTTCTGTCAGCTGCACGACCATATAATAAGGATGCTCTGTTAAAATCGGACAATTTGTTTCCTGAAAGAATGTTTGCAAATAATCATGGACCTGTTGCGGATACATAGGCTCCCTCCTTTCTAGATTGATTCTTTATAGCTCGTGAGAATATCATCCAGCTCACCGACCACCTTTTCGAACACATCGATTTTTTCATAGAGCAGACCTAAAATATGCTGCTCGATTGTATCTTCTATAGCGAGATTGTAAATATGCACATCATGCTCCTGACCTAGACGATGCACACGACCGATCCGCTGTTCCAGCTTCATCGGATTCCACGGTAGATCGTAGTTAATGACATGGTGGCAAAACTGAAGGTTAATCCCTTCCGCTCCGGACTCCGTCGCTATGAGTACTTGTGCTTTCTCCTGAAATAACTGCTTCATCCAGTCCCGCTTGCTTTTACTGAACTTCCCGTTAAAGGGTACACTCGTTATTCCCTTTGTTCCTAAATACCACTGTAAATAGGTCTGGCTGGCCCGGTATTCAGTAAAAATAATTACCTTATCATCTGCCTGTGAGATAATCTCATATACCTTTTCTGCTTTGGAGTTCACCTCAAGGTTCATCAGCTTTTCCATTACCGCCTCTGCATACGCGATTTCTTCCTCGCTCGTACATTTTGACAGCATATGACTCAGCGTCATACAGGCAGCTTCCTTACTGCTGCAGATTTCCTTCTGCAGCGTGATCATTGAAAAAGCGCCGGAAAAAACGGAGGAGATATCCTTTAATCCTGTGAGCAGATCATATGCTTCCTGTTCTTCTTTCGTAAATTGGATCTGTATATTCTGGACCTTCCGGTTCGTCCATTCGACACCAGTATCCTGTCTTCTATTACGGACCATCACCTGGTTTACGAGCTCTTTTAAATATTCCTCATGTTCCACTGTCCGCTTGCTTGCAGAGAAGGAAGTTTGAAAAGCCTCGAAGTTTCCTAAATGGCCGGGCTTCAATAACGAAATTAAGTAAAACAGCTCAAATACATCATTCTGGATAGGTGTTGCTGTCAGTAATAAACAAAACTTTTTCTTTAAGCTCTGTACAAATTCATACACTTTCGTTTTATGGTTTTTCAGCTTATGAGCTTCGTCAATAATAATCATGTCATAGTCCTGCTCATAAATAAGCTCCCGGTGCGGGCTTTTCTTCGCCGTATCCATACTCATGACGATGATTTCAGACTGATCGATACCGTATTTTTTTCGATAGGCAATCGCCGGAATGAAAAATTTATTATTGAGCTCTTCTACCCATTGGTTGATCAAGGAAGCCGGCGCTAATATAAGGGCTTTTTTCACCAGGCCGCGGATCATATATTCTTTTAGCACAAGTCCTGCTTCAATTGTTTTCCCAAGACCCACCTCATCAGCTAGTATTGCCTTGCCATTCATCCGCTCAATGACCGTTTCGGCAGCCTCCAGCTGATGGGCAAGCGGTGTGAAATGCGGTAAATATTTCGGTGCCTGCAGACCGGTAAAATCAGTTATTAAGTTATGTTCCGCCATATCATAGCTCATATTATAAAGAGTCCAGTTATCCCAAGGTCCGTTCTCTTCCAAACGTTTTAAAAATCCTGCCTTCCAATCCGATGACCTTTCGATATACATAAACACACCTCACGGCTACTATTTTTACATAGGTTGCCCGAAAACGAGAGGTGTATGAGAATAGATATTGTTTTATAGGATGTATTATTTGGCAATGTTTTTCTGAACGGGCTGCTTTCAAATAGAATTCACTCATATTGTGGCTTTAAAATAAAGTTCGATAATTTATAATAAAGTTTGATTGTTTATAATAAAGTTTGATCAAATTCCTGTGTAGATAGGCAAGATATTTTCTTATTCTACAAACGGGCCAGATTGTTGAATAACATGTTTAAAAGAACTCAAATGACATTTTTCGGAGTATTCTCTTTCACTTTACTCTTTAAGCGGTGAGTTGTATTTGGATAGTATAATGCCCGATGTAATGTAGGCGGTTTATGAAAAAATTCTAAAAATGATATTGACAAAAAAACTTTCTTCTGTAAAATAAAAAATAATTCAAAAATATTTGTATAGAATAAAGGCTATGAAAAGAAATAGTATCAATTATTTTTACGAACAGAAAGTTACCGGTTGATGAGAGGTGCATGTAAAATGATTGTGAATTCATCTTGGAGCTGTGTACCGAAAAGATCATTCTGAGTAGGCTGCGCCGGTAAGCACCCGTAATCATGTGCGAGAGTATCGTCAAATGACCGTACTTCTTAAGGTAAGTAATGTGAATTGCTTATAAATTAAAGGTGGTAACACGAGTTGAATCGTCCTTTTGGTTAATCCAAAAGGGCGTTTTTTTTATTCCTTTTTTGAGCAAAATATTTGGAAATTTAGAAGTATAAGGAGTAAAAAGTTATGAAAGAAAATCAGCAAGATTCGCAGCTTAAACGAGGTTTAAGTAACAGACATATGCAATTAATTGCACTTGGTGGATCCATTGGCGTCGGTTTGTTCTATGGATCTAGCTCAACCATCCAAATGGCTGGCCCATCTATTTTATTAGCCTATTTAGTTGGCGGACTAGTTATTTTTACAATTATGAGAGCGTTAGGAGAAATGGCTGTAGCCGAACCGGTATCAGGCTCTTTTAGTACTTATGCCAACAAATATTTAGGAAACTTTGCGGGATTCTTATCCGGCTGGACCTATTGGTTTATGTGGATTGTTGTTGGGATGGCCGAATTAACAGTCGTTGGTGTCTATATTAATTATTGGTTCCCAGATATTCCTCAATGGGTAACAGCCTTTGTTGTACTTGTATTAATTACAATTGTGAATTTAGCGAATGTAAAAGCTTACGGAGAATTTGAGTTCTGGTTTGCAATGATAAAAGTTGTCTCAATTATCGGCATGATTGTTCTTGGGTTGGTCATTATTCTCTTCGGTATGGGCAATCACGGCGAAGCGATTGGTTTTGAAAATTTATGGTCTCACGGTGGCTTCATGCCAAATGGATTTAACGGAATCTTAATGTCCCTTGTATTAGTGATGTTCTCGTTCGGTGGTGTTGAATTAGTCGGTATTTCAGCAGGAGAAGCAAAAGATCCCAGCAAGTCTATACCTTCTGCCATCAATAACATTGTTTGGCGTATTCTAATTTTCTATATTGGTGCGTTAGGCGTCATGATGACCCTGTATCCTTGGAACGAAGTCGGTTCAAACGGTAGTCCCTTTGTTCAAATTTTCGATCATGTCGGAATCCCTGGTGCAGCTCATATTATTAACTTTGTTGTTATCACAGCTGCAATGTCTGCATTTAATAGTGGTTTATACGGAACAGGAAGAATGTTGTACAACTTGTCATTACAGAAGAATGGCCCTAAATATTTCAAAACTCTTAGCAAAAACGGAACCCCAAGAAGAAGTATTTTATTCTCATCAATGATTTTATTTATTGCGGTTATTTTAAACTATATCGTGCCAGAAAAAGTGTTCATCTATATTTCTGCTGTTGCGACTGTTGCAGTCATTACAAGCTGGATGATTATTTTATTAGCACAATTGAAATTTAGAAAGTCAAAAACGAAAGAGGAAGTAGCCGAGCTGAAATTCAAAATTCCGCTTTATCCACTTTCTACGTACATTGCCATTACATTCTTATTACTGGTGATTGTGTTAATGATGTTTATTCCAGACATGCGTGTTGCCCTGTATGTTGCACCGATTTGGTTTTTAATCTTGTATGTTGGATACAAAGTAATAAATGTTAAAAGTAGATAAATCGTTTCGTTGAATGAACACCTCTTTAAAGAATAGCGGATTTATTAACGCTATAAATCTGCATTTTTTAATCGGTCCAACTTCAACAATCGGGCGCTTTTCTTGAATAAGAAAAGTGCTTTATTCAATTAAGGGGCCATATTGTTGAATAACACTAAATAAGAATACTTTAATTATTTAAGTTAATATTTAATTATATTTGTGAAGGATTCTACTTAAACTAACGAGCAGGTTAGTTTAAGTTGGGAATGTTTAATTTTAAATAAAAACAAGGTAAAATTAGGTAAAAATAAGTAGGCGGTGAATAATGAATGGAACCTAAATGGTTAGAATGGGCAAAACAACTTCAATCCATTGCACAGGCCGGACTAACCTATTCTAAAGATGTTTATGATGTAGAAAGATTTGAGTTGATTAGAAATATTAGTGTTCAAATTTTGGAAAAGCATACAACTATAGACAATACAACTATAAAAGAACTATTTGCAAATGAAACTGGGTATGCAACGCCAAAAGTTGATATTAGAGCTGTTGTATTTAGAAATGATAAAATATTAATGGTGAGAGAAACAAAGGATAGGGAATGGTCGTTACCTGGAGGATGGGGTGATATAGGTTTATCACCAAGTGAAGTTGCAGTCAAGGAAGTAAAAGAAGAGTCAGGATTTGATGTAAAACCGATAAAATTATTAGCCTTATTCGACAAAAAATGCCATCCTCATCCACCTTCTCCATATCACGTCTATAAAATGTTTATCCAATGTGAAATCATTGGGGGTCAACCGAAAGAAAGTATTGAAACAGATGCCGTAGAATTTTTCGCCGGAAATGAATTACCACAATTATCGATGGCAAGAAATACAGAATCACAAATTCAACTTGCATTTAAACATTTGTATAATCAGCAAGAACCTGTATATTTTGATTGATAGTTAAGATTAATGGCTCCCAAGTTATTCAACTAACTGGTGTCTTAGTTTAATAACAATCTTCCACAATCGGGCGCTTTCCTTGAATAAAGAAAAGGCCCTTCTTGCGTTTTAGGGTTATATTGTTGAATAAATTTCATTTAAAAAAATAACTATATGACTTATTTAAAGGAATTAATATCTCTAAATAATGTATAATTTTGTATATTAGGTTTATATAAAACTTGGATTGGTGGGATTTGTTTGTATAAATATATTATTTTTGATGTAGACGGAACAATTTTAGATACGGAAAAAGCTGTTTTAAAATCTTTACAAAAGGTTTTAAAAGAAGAAAATTTATATTATGAGCTGGAAAATTTAAAATTTGCTTTAGGCATCCCAGGTAAAGAAACCTTAAAAAAGATCGGAATTACTGATATAGACCGAGTGCATCCTAAATGGTCAAAAACAGTATTAGACTTTTCAAATGAAGTTATCGTATTTGAAAATTTAAAAGAAATTATTATCCGTTTATTTGAAATGTCAATTACTACTGGTATTGTGACTTCAAAAACTAAACAAGAATTAATTGATGAATTCGACCCATTTGAATTAGGGACATATTTTAAAGCCGTTGTTTGTGCAGATGATACGATTAAACATAAGCCTGATCCTGATCCATTATTATTATGTTTAGAGAAATTAAATGTTTCAAACCAAGAAACGGTGTATATTGGAGATTCCATCTATGATATGCAATGCGCTCATAGTGCGGGTGTTAAGTTTGCATTAGCATTGTGGGGAGCAAAAAAAACAGAGGGTTTCGAAGAAGCAGACTATGTTTTAAGAAAGCCTGAAGATATTTTAAGTTTAATAACTATTGATTAATAATGAAGATGTATTAATGCTAACAGTTAATTTATTGAAACGTTATTCAACAATCGGGCGCGATTGTTGAACAACACCCTGAGAAAATGATCAAACTTTTTTATAAAATTTTCATACTTAACTAAAACGAAAACCTCCATTTTAATCAAACTTTTTTTAAATGGAGGTTTTGCCTTTGTTGTTTAATAAGGATTGAATAGAACTTTTTGATTAAATTTCATTTCAAATCAAAACGTATCATCCCGCAAAATAGATTCTCTTCTTTTCCATTAGACAGTATATGCCGAATGCTAGAAATAACAATTAGCTAACACGCCTATGTTGTAGCAGCTATTTTCCCAAAACGCGGAAAACCGTTGAAGCGCCTTTCTGGAATGGGCTCCAACGGTTTTTTGCACTGATTATAGAAAGCTCTACTTATTGTAAATGTTCATTATCCTGGCTTAACCAGCCATGACATTACTCTTCCAGAAATGCTAAAGCACGGACTGGTGAAGCAGTCGCATTTTTTAATTTCAACGGCACCGCTTGGAAATGAAATTTCTTATTTAGCGGAAGCTGATCCAGATTTGTCAGATTTTCTACTATATAAATAGGTAATTTTAAAATTTTCATGTGTACATCACGGTTCATATTATCGTTAATATCGATGTTGGCTAAATCAAGTCCCACTGCCTTGATCTGCTTGTCTACAAACCATTGGCCTGTTTCTGGAGCAAATGCAGCTTCCTCGAAAAATGTTGCATCTCCCCACTGTCCTTTTCGCGTGCGGATTAACACAATATCCTGCGGCTCTACTACTATATGTTGCTGTTGTTCGGCACGGTTCAGCATGTCAATCGAAACCGGCTCATCCTTTGCTTTAAAATCTGAAACATCCAGTAATACGGCTCTTCCCATACATTGTGATAAGTCCATTTCCGATACAGTCTGCCCTTCACGGATAAAATGGATCGGTGCGTCAATATGAGTTCCGCTATGGTCAGACATTTCTAAAAAGCGGGATTCAAAGCCTTCACAAGGCGGCTGATAGCGATGGCCTGAATTGGCAAATGTCGATTCTTCCCGAATGACAATGGGCGGATGTGATGTATACGAAATCATTCCGTCAAATAGTTCTACCGATAAGTCAATAATTTTCATAGTGATTTTCCCTCCCCCATTTGTATAACAACTTTTCCCGGACTACGATTTAATGCTTTTTCGAAGCCTTTTTCCACTTGCTCAAACGGCACGGTTTCATGAACAATTTTGGAGAACGGATAATTTTTATCTGCTGCTAGTTTTAATAATTCGCAGTAATTGTCATTCGTAATTCCGTAACTGCCCTGAATTTGAATTTCCCCCCGTACGATCTGATCCATCGGCACTGAAAATTCATTTGCGGAAATACCTACTAAAACCAGTTGTCCGCCCCGCTTCAAATAGGGCAGCACTTGAGCCGGCACTGCATGATATCCGGAGCAATCAATGACAGCATCCAGCCCATCGAACCCCTCAACGGCCAGCTCTTCAATACTTGTAATTGCTTGGCGGACACCCATACGTTCTGCAAGTGCTAAACGTTCCTGATCTGCCTCTGTTCCCAGTATCGTCACGTCCTTGTTCCCTGCTCCGATCGCAATCGCTGCTACCCCTAAACCAATCGGGCCAGGGCCTACAATCAACAATCGTTTGGCGCCGTAGTTCCCCACTTTTTTGATCGCTGTATAGCTGACCGTCAAAGCTTCGGAAATTGCTGCTACCCCATCCTCGATTACCGGATCAATCGGGATAACGTTCTGCACATCTACGATCATTGATTCAGCCAGTCCACCTGCCTCGCGGAAACCGTACCGTAATGACTCGATTGGTGTTTTATTGAATTGGAACTGCGAAGCGTCACAGCGATTTTCATTCCCTGCCAGACAAAATTCACATGCCCCGCAAGGCTTATATGGATTTATAACAACCGTTTTTTGAAGAAGCGATTTAGACTGCTCACTGCCTACCTCCTCAACGACCCCTACTACTTCATGCCCGAGCACAAGCGGATAAGTGACCCAATCATAGCCGCTATGCCCATCATACATATGTAAGTCACTGCCACATATACCGACAGCTTTAACGCGAAGCCGCACTTGGTCTGGAAGTAAACGCTCGAATGCACGTTCTTCTATTTGAAAATCCCTTTTGGCGGCTGACTTCTTTACAAATGCTTTATACATATCTTGTTACTCCTCCTCTAGAGCTTTCGCAACTTCGATGATTTTTTGAAGCGCTCTATCCTTTTTAACTAAAAGTTCATCTGTATTTTTCGATTGCCAATTATAAAAACCGGCTTTCGTTTTCATCCCAAGCTTGTTTTCCTGGACCTTCTTTTGCAGGATCGCAAGCGGCTCCCGGCTATTTTCCAAATCTTGATATAAATGCTCAGTAATGGACAAATGTGTATCCAGTCCATTAATATCCCTTTGTTCAAGCGGACCTGTTATAGCTAAACGGATTCCCAATGCCCATTTGGCAATAAAATCGATATCCTCGGCAGTGGCAATCCCTTTTTCCACTAACGACATGGCTTCGCGGGCAAGAGCGCTTTGTAAACGGTTGCCGATAAAGCCCGGAAGCTCGAAATTCAAGCGGACCGGCCGTTTCCCGCAACCCTCCAGCATATAGAAAATCGCCTCTACAACGGCGGGGTCCGTTTCTGCTGTCGGGATTATTTCAACAAGCGGTGAAATATTGGCCGGAGAGAAGAAATGCGTACCGATCAGTTTCTCCATCGAATGCATTTTCGCCCCGACATGGGAGATTAAAAAGCTTGATGTATTTGTACACAAAATCGCCTGCGGAAATTCCCGCTCGAGCTTTTGAAATAATTCCTGTTTCAATTCCAGCTTTTCAGGAATTGCTTCAATGATAACATCAATATCTTTACATTCATTCAAATGACGAATGAAACGAAAATCCGGGTACTCTTTTGCCCGCGATGACCGCAATGCCTCATTCATTTCATAAATAAATACTTCCTGATGGCCTTGTGCGAGCACTTGTGCAATGGCCATACCCATAAAACCGCCGCCGATTACTAAAGTACGTTTCATCATTTTCCTCCTATCACTGCCCGAATGCCAACCGCATACACACAAAGTTCCTTTATTTCTTGTAAGTGCAGAGGCCCTGCCCCTAACTGCTTGGCATTTGCCTCATGGATGGCAATACCTTTTTCATATTGGTCACAAATATTAATGGCATACAGCAGCAGCTCTTTGTGCAATCTTGACACAAGTCCATCCTTTAAACTTGCCGTACGTAAATTGCTGTATTTTAACAGCGTGTCAGGAGCAAAGGAAATTAAATAGTCCACCCATTGCGGGAGTATTTCAAACTCTCTTCGGTAATAGGCGATGCACTCTTCCTCTGTTTGAAATGCCTCCACAGCCGGGAGATGCATCTGTTCTTCACCCTGCAGCATTATACTCTTTTCAATGGCGCCTACCCCTGACAGCCAGGCGGGTATTCCCCTGGAAATAATCGTGCTGGCGATACATTCGGCAATTTCTGCTGTCGTATTTCCTTCTTCTACAGCGATATTTGTCATATGGAGCATTTCCTGTTCTTCTCGGCGGGCTGCAAATAAGGCCACGGCCAGCAAAGCTTTTTCCTTTTTTGTTATGACGCCCTCTGTAAACATAGAATCCCTCTTCTCTTTGTAAAAAGTGCTGGTTCCTTTCTCCAATCTACCTTAAGAGAAAGAGGCGTCCCACATGTCCTATGGAGCCGCCCCTTTACAATAAGGATGGACACTTTTGATCTATCCGTTAGAAACCTAGATTTTGCATGTATCCTATGAATCATGAAAGAAATTATTTAGCAGTAACACTTCCTGGATACGCTTTTCCCTCTTATAATAAATAAGCCCAGCCAAGCAAGGCGATAATATAGACGATACCTACAAAGAACATAATCATTACTAAGTAGCCCATGATGTCTTTTAGCTTCAGACGTGACAGGGCAAGTGCCGGTAAAATCCAGAACGGCTGCACCATATCATTCCAAGCGTTACCGAGCATAACAGACATTGATGTCTCCGACAATGAAGAGCCGAGATTTTTTGCCGCCTCGATCATGAATGGCCCTTGAACTGCCCAGTGCCCTCCGCCTGAAGGAGCAAAGAAATTGATAAAGAAGGAACTGATCAATCCCCAGAACGGTAAAGTGTGTTCGTTGGAAATATTTACGAAAATCTCGGAAATCGTATCAACAAGCCCGGAAGCTGCCATAATGGCCATAATTCCGGCATAGAAAGGGAACTGCAAAATAATCCCTGAAATTGTTTTGATCCCGTCATTTAAATGTGTAACATACTTTGCCGGCGTTCCCAAAAGGATGATGCCCAAGAATAAAATGATAAAGTTGATAATATTTAAATTGATACTGTTACCGTTTACAAAATAATTGATAATGTAGACAAAGCCTAAAATACCAATGGCATACCCTAAAACACGGCTGTTGTTCAATTTATTAGCCAGCGTATTTTCATCCAATAACGCTGCCTTCGTTTCGCTTGAACCGCTGTCCGCCAGCGAAGGATCAATTTCCTTTACATTCGCCGGATTTTTCGGATGAAGCATTGCATTAAATAGCGGTAGACCGATAAATAAAGCAATTGTTGTCAAGATCATCGGCAAACTGAAAATTGTGTCTCCCAATCCGATAATCCCCATGCTTTCTTCTAAAAAGTGACCTGGTGTGGAGATCAATACCGGAATCGATGCGGATAAGCCCAGACCATAAAATGTAAAGCCTGAATAAGCCGCCGCAATAATTAACGGATAGTGGACTCCCTTAACCTTTAACGCTAATTTTCTTGCGATAATGCCGCCGACAATCAAACCAAAGCCCCAGTTTAAATAGGAACCGATACCACCGACTAAAGTAGCAACAATAACAGCCATTTTCGGTGTATGTACAAAGCTTGTAATTTTATCTAAAAAGCGCTGTGTTACCGGTGCGGTTGCTAGTACATACCCCATTGCCAATATGACTGCCATTTGTGTTGTGAAGGCCAGTAAGTCCCAGAAACCATCACCCCATGCCACTGTTAACTCTAGAAAACCCGCCCCTTCAATGATGATGGATAGCACTAACGTAAGAAGTGTTAATCCAATTGCGAAAACAAATGGATCAGGTAAATACTTACGCATCATTTTTGTGAAGAAATTTGTTAAAAACTCCATATAGATCCCCCTTGTGAAAATGTATCTACGAAATTAGATTTATTTGTTACAATATTGAAGTGATTCTAAATTTGGAGGCCCGATTTATGCAAAAATTAGAAACTGTTTTAGTTACCGCTTATGCCAAAGCCCCTCAAGGCACATCCATGTATGAACTTTACAAGCATGCCGGGATTGTTCTTGAAATCGATAAACAAACCCATAAAATCATGGATGCGGAATTCACGTTTGTCACTGGGCTTGCCCAGCATTTCTTTAAACGCATGCTGCAGGGCTTTGACTTTACAGATGATATTGATATTCTGATTGCGCGCATCGAAGAACATTACTATGCGCCATCTGTCGGCTCGGTCGTCGTTGCATTAAAATCCGCTCAGAAACGTTATTTAGAAAAGATCCATCAATAATGTAATACTATTTTGGCTGCCCGCTTGGACTACTCCGCTGCGGGCATGCAATTCTCAACAATTGTCGTAATGCCCAAACCTCCGGCAATACAAAGTGTAACCAAGCCATAGCGTTTTCCCGTACGCTGCAGTTCATGTACGAGCTTTGTCATTAAAATAGCGCCTGTTGCACCAATTGGGTGGCCCATCGCAATTGCCCCGCCATTCGGATTGACCTTTTCGTGATCAAGTCCAAGCTCCTGAATTACCGCTAATGACTGTGCGGCAAAAGCCTCATTCAGCTCGATAATATCAATGTCTTCAATCGATAAACCTGCCTGCTGCAACGCTTTTTTCGTTGAAGGAACAGGACCGATTCCCATAATTGCCGGATCACAGCCTGCTGCTGCCTGTGCAATTATTTTTACCTTTGGAGAGAAGCCAAGCGCTTCCGCTTTTTCCCGGGACATTATTAACAACACAGAGGCACCGTCATTCCGCCCGCTGCTGTTTGCTGCTGTGACAGAACCGCCCTCTTTAAACACAGGCTTCAATGTTGCCAGCTTTTCCACCGGAGTTAATCGCGGATGTTCATCTTTATCAAATACAACGCTCTCTTTTTTACCTTGGATTGTATAAGGAACAATCTGCTCATCAAAATAGCCATTGTCCATCGCCTGCTTCATTCGCTTTTGGCTTTGATACGCAAAAGCATCCTGCGCCTCGCGCGGAATCTGATATTTCTCCGCTAAATTTTCTGCTGTCTGGCCCATTGTTTTTATGTTGTAGTGCTGCGGCTGTGATCCCGGCTGGCTTTCTGTATTCGGGTCTAGAATCAGCTGATTGCCCACTTGCAGCCCATAGCGTGCATTGCGTATATAGTAAGGAGCCGTACTCATGGATTCGACGCCTCCAGCAATAATTACATCACTTAAACCTAATGCGATTTGCTGTGCTGCATTATTAATTGCCTGCAGCCCTGATCCGCATTGGCGATGCACGGTATAGCCGGCTACTTTTATCGGCAGTCCCGCCTGCAGGGAGGCAACACGTGCAACATTCGATTGGTCTGCGCTCTGTTTGGCCTGCCCTAGTATGACTTCATCGATTTCTTCAGGACTGATTGCTGTCTTTTCGATCAGAGCATCAATCAAATGTCCGCCAAGCAGATCCGGCGTGACATCCTTTAATGTGCCGCCCAATTTCCCTACGGCTGTACGCAATGCTTCTACAATAACAACTTCCTGCATTTTTATTGCCCCCTCTCTAATGAATTAATAAACGCTGCTTCGGTATGCGCTTCCACCTGCTCCAATGTTGCACCCGGCATTAGCTCAGTCAGATGCAATACCCCATCAATATATTTGAAGACTGCCAAGTTTGTAATGATGATATCGGCGCTTCGAGTCGTTGTAATTGGGAATGTGCAATCCTTTAAAATCTTGCTTTTTCCATCCTTTGCAGTATGTGTAGTAGTGACGATTACCTTTTTGGCCCCGACCAGCAGATCCATGGCTCCCCCCACCCCTAAAATAGTTTTTCCCGGGATGGCATAATTGGCGATGCGCGCATGCTCATCAATTTGAAGAACTCCTAAAATTGCGACATCTACATGCCCACCCCGGATCATACCGAATGAGGCTGCACTGTCAAAATAGGAAGCACCGAGTCCTTCTCCTACCGGGAACTTCCCGGCATTCACCAAATTCGGGTCAATATTTTCCTCTTCCACATCCACGACCCCCAACATACCGTTTTCCGTGTGGAAGAATACATCATCTCCTTCGATATAATTGGCAACAAGTGTCGGGATACCGATACCTAAGTTTACAATTTGATTTTTTTCCAGTTCTTTTGCTGCACGCTTTGCGATTATCTCTTGCATATTGCTCATCGCACCTTCACACCTTCCCTTGTCAAAATCTTTTCAGCTATAATAATCCGGTCTACGAACAAATGAGGAGTTACGATTTCATCACTGCCCAAATCGCCTACTTCTACAATTTCATCCACTTCTGCAATGACTACCTTCGCCGCGGTAGCCATCAGCGGATTGAAGTTGCGGGCCGTTTTGTAATAAATCAAGTTGCCCAGCTTGTCCGCTTTATGGGCACGAATAATCGCCACATCTGCTTTTAGTGCTTTTTCGAAGACATACTCTTCGCCGTCAATGACTTTTGTTTCTTTTCCTTCAGCCAGTGCTGTTCCGACAGATGTTTTTGTATAAAACCCGCCAATTCCAGCACCTCCAGCACGGATTGCCTCTGCCAGCGTTCCCTGCGGCAGCAGCTGCACCTCGATTTTGCCCTGCAGCAATGCTTCTCCGACATCTTTGTTTCCGGTAAAGTAAGAGCCTATTGCTTTTTTGATCTTGTTGTACTCCAGCAATTTACCAAGGCCCTCCCCTTTTTCTCCAAGATTGTTGCTGATAATCGTCAAATCATTGACATCATACTCCACTAGCTCATCAATTAATGTTAGCGGCCCCCCGACAAGACCGAAGCCTCCGACCATGATTGTTTGTCCACTTTCCACACAGGATAACGCCTGCTCTGCACTCTCAAAATATTTCATTATCTGTCCCTCCCTATTTCGCCATTAATGCATCACTAATTTCAAACCATGCTGGTATGCCTGCTGTTAATAAGCATGTATAGCCCAGCTCTGCCAATTTTGCCTCCTCCACATTCAAGGCTCTCGTTTTCTTTGCCCATTCTTCTGTTTGAGCATTTTGTAAACGTGCTGTATAGCATCCCGTTATTAACAGATGCTTCATTTCAGTCGATACCTTTGCCGAGTGAAGCAGAGCAGCAGATAAAGCGGTTTCATTTTGTTCAGCCATCGCTTCCAAAATCTGCTGCAAGTATGCTTTTTCATTCGTAAATTGCTTGTAGTAGACGAGAATCTCTTCCGGCGAAGAATCATGGGAAATTACGTCTATTTCCTTACCGGTATATTCACAGGCATATTCAAATGATTGAAGGCTAATTTGGAGCGCCTGCTCTCCGCCCACCAACATAGGTACGACCAAATATTCAATCAGTTCTTCTATAGTTGCACCGCCATCGATGGCTCCTTTTGTGTGATATACCATGCTTCTGGCATAGAAGCGGCCCGCATTCATCCCGACAAGCAGAATATCTTTTTCCTTCACAGATAATGCACCATCTGACATCGCTGCACTGCGGAGAGCTGTATAATGATCGAGCATATCGGGATTATAATCATGCATTTTCTGCACCCAGCCGGGTACGGTATCATATACTTTTTTAAAATAATCCAAGCCTTTTGACATTGTTTGTTCCTCCTTTTGAACAAAAAAAGGCTACACCTCGCCCACTATAGAATAGTTTTGGGACGACATGTAGCCAACTGTTAAACGGGGTAAGTAGGGAAAGGTTATTTCCCTATAGCCGATTAATAGACTGCATTTATAAATTTAATTTATTATTCACATAAATTCTGCAAATTCGCAATAGTTTTTATAAATTTTTTTCAAAAAAAGTTTGGATAGCGGTATTTATTTCAGGCTGTTTTTCACCTACAAGCGTGTAATGATTCGTTTCGGAATCGACTTTCATAATATTTTTGGCCGCTTCCATTGTTGATACATAAGACTCATTTAGAAATAGTGGAGGCATTTGTCCAATACGCCCCTGAGAATGAATCAATAAAATCGGGCACTCAATGCTAGTGAAAACTTCTTCGGGTTTATACGTGTAAAAGCTCTTGAAATCTTGCCGGATTTTGTCCTCATCAGAACGATGAGTCCAGCCAGCGTCTATTTGCTTGATTTCATAGCGGGCCATTTCTTCAAGTTCCTGGCTCCACTTCACGCCAAGGTTATCGTAAATGTTTTTCACCTCTTCCACATAAGCATCGGCTGTCGGATAGATTTTGCTGATGCGTCCTAGTGATGGCTCCACAATTTTATTCTGATGATCAGGGGTGCACTCTGCTGCACCATCCAGTAAAACAAGCGCCTTTACATCATGACGGCGACTGGCAATATTGGCCATGATGAAAGCACCCATCGAATACCCAATCAATATTGGATTGCGGATCTGCAAAGCATCCAATAATGCCAGTATATCTTGTGTATGCTGTTCAATTCCTGTTTTTTCTGTTGCAGGAGCACTATTTCCCCGCCCCTTCAAGTCTACCGAAATAAAGCGGTAGCTGCCTTCCAGCAGGTTTCTGTAGTGGGACAGCTGCAGGTGGTTTCCGGTTAGTCCATGCACAGCCACCACTGTATCTCCCTTTGTTTGTGAATCATAGTAATATATCTCGCTGCCATTCACTTCTATCGAACGGTTCATCATTTCTCCACCTTTCCGAAAATAATACATCCATTTTTACACCAACAATTTTAAATTGTCAAAATTATTTTTATGGCTATCTTCCTTTTTCGCTATATTTCACGGCTCTAAAATCAGGTCCCGCGCCGGTAAAATCGCTGCGCATTTTTTTATTAAAAAACAGTATTGCATAAAGTTCAAAGACCGGTGCTTGAATTTTCCTCCAAGGAAAAGACCCCCTTATGATAACGAATAAAAAGTAGTAAGTTTCCATCATTGAAGTATATACACCTTTCACTGTATAAAAGCTGTTTTAACAAGCTTTCATTATACATACAAGGGTATGGTCTCCCATTTTATTTCCCGTCATTTCTATGGAGTGAAAAGTTATACTGCACTGCCTCTTTCCGAATCATTCATCCCTTTTTCTCTTTCCCGTTACTCACTTCGGGAAATATTAAAAATATGCTATCCGCTATTTCCTATTTTTGCTTTTACGTAAGTCTGAAAGTTGGAAGAATGAACGAAAAAAAGCCGAGCAGATATATGCTGCCGCTCGGCTTTTCAGAAACTATTTTTCTTACTTTAATAGATATGGACCGCTTTCATACAGGTGAGCCATGTCTTTTACCTATCTCCTGCCTGTTAGCGGTTGGATACCGTCGTAGCCGAGCTGCATAGCGCTCCCCCTTCAACGACTACTTCCCCGGCCTTTACGACCGTATCTATATGGTTCATGCCGTAAAAATACTGAAGCTGCTTGTAATTCGGCACATTTAAGATGAGAAGATCTGCCTTTTTCCCCGCCTCGATTGTGCCGATTTCATCGCCGCGGTTAATAGCATGGGCTGCATTGATCGTTGTAGCACATAGTACTTCCTCCATCGTCATCCCCATATTCATGCAGGCAAGATTTTGGATGAAGGGCAGACTGATTGTTGGGGAAGAGCCCGGGTTGAAATCCGTTGAGATGGCGACCGGTACACCCCGATCTACCATGAGCCTTCCACGTGCAAACGGCGCCCGTAAAAAGAAGGCTGTACCCGGCAGGAGGACCGCAATCGTTCCTGCTGCTGCCATTTTCTCAATTCCTTCATCAGACGCGACAAGAAGATGCTCAGCAGAAATAGCTTCCACTTCCGCTGCCAGCTCCGCCCCCTCATATGGTTCGATTTCATCCGCATGAATTTTCGGGATGAGGCCGTAACGCTTGCCCGCTTCTAAAATTCTTCGGGACTGTTCAGGGGTGAATACGCCCTTTTCACAGAACACATCATTGAACTCGGCAAGTTTTAATTCTGCAACTTTTGGCAGCATTTCGTCAATCACCATATCAACAAACGCCTCTTCATTTCCCTTATATTCCTTCGGGACGGCATGGGCTCCCATAAATGTCGAGACGACATCAACCGGGTGTGTTTCCTGCAGTTTTTTCGCCACTTCCAGTTGTTTCTTTTCCGTTTCCCAATCAAGCCCATAGCCGGATTTCGCCTCTACTGTCGTAACGCCATATTGCAGGAACTGATCCAAATGCCGGCTTGTTTTTTCATACAGCTCCTCAAAGCTTGCTTCCCGTGTTTTCGTCGTAGTGTAATGGATGCCTCCGCCGGCATTCATGATTTCCATGTATGTTTTCCCGGCCAGGCGCATATTCAGCTCATGTTCGCGTGTACCGCCATGCACAAGATGTGTATGGCAGTCCACAAGCCCCGGCATAACGACCTTCCCTGTTGCATCAATTCTTTTTGCCTTTTTGACCTTTTCGCTATACCGCTCTTCAAGCTCTGCCAATGGGCCAACCGCCACAATCCGGTCACCCTCGACTAATACACTGGCATTTTCGATTACACCAAGATGGCTCATTGCTTCGCGTGTACGAGGTCCTTTCGTATCGCTTTGCAGTGTCAGCACTTCATTTGCATTATGAATCAGTAGCATATCCATCATCCTTCCAGCATCGGCATATGCACGCCTTTTTCCTTTGCAGTCTTTATCGCAAGTTCATAGCCGGCATCTGCGTGACGAACGACACCCATGCCCGGATCCGATACGAGGACACGATTAATCTTTTCTGCCGCCATATCCGTTCCATCTGCTACTAGTACTTGACCTGCATGCTGGGAATAGCCTATACCTACCCCGCCTCCGTGGTGGATACTCACCCAGCTAGCACCGCCGGCTGTATTGACAAGCGCGTTAAGTAACGGCCAATCGGATACTGCATCTGAGCCGTCCTTCATGCTTTCTGTCTCACGGTTTGGAGAAGCGACCGAACCGGAGTCCAGATGATCCCGGCCAAAAACAATCGGTGCCTTCAGTTCACCTTTTGCAACCATTTCATTGACACGCAGTGCAAAGCGGTGACGATCCCCATAGCCCAGCCAGCAAATCCGCGCAGGTAAGCCCTGCCATTTTACCATTTTTTGTGCCATGTCAATCCAGTTGACAAGACCTTCGTCATCTGCAAACATTTCCTTTGCCAATGCATCTGTCTTATAAATATCCTCCGGGTCTCCTGACAGCGCCGCCCACCGGAACGGTCCCTTCCCTTCACAAAATAGCGGACGGATATAAGCCGGGACAAAGCCAGGGAAGTCAAATGCATTTTCAACACCCATTTCCTTTGCATAAGCGCGGATATTATTGCCGTAATCGAATGTTTCCGCCCCTGCCTCTTGGAACGCGAGCATTGTACGCACATGTTCTGCCATCGTTTCCTTTGCTTTTCGCTCATACGTTTTCGGGTCTTTTGCACGAAGAGCTAACGCTTCCTCAAACGACATGCCGTTCGGGACATAGCCATTGATTGGGTCATGCGCACTTGTCTGGTCTGTTACTAAATCAGGAATGATGCCACGGTTTAATAGTTCACGATTTACATCCGCACAGTTTCCGACAAGTCCAATGGAAGCCGGTTCTTTTGCAGCCGTCAGTTTATTGACAAGCTCGATTGCTTCATCCACTGTCTCAACAAGGTAATCACAGTATCCTTCTTTTATTTTCCGCTCGATACGTGCACGTTCTACCTCAACAACTAGAATGACCGCCCCTGCCATTTTCCCTGCTAGCGGCTGGGCACCACTCATACCGCCCATCCCTCCTGTCAGGATGAACTTGCCGCGTAAATCGGCTGTGCCAAACTTTTTCTTGCCGGCTTCTACAAAGCTCAAATATGTTCCCTGCAAGATACCCTGTGCCCCAATGTAAATCCAGCTGCCGGCCGTCATCTGGCCGTACATCATCAAATTGCGCTCTTCCAGCTCATAAAAATGATCCCAATTTGCCCAGGCAGGTACAAGATTCGAGTTCGCAATGAGTACGCGCGGAGCATGCTCATGTGTTTTAAAGACAGCGACCGGTTTCCCCGACTGCACAAGCATCGTCTCATTATTTTCAAGCTTCTTTAATGTTTCGATCATTTTATCGAAGCTTTCCCAGTCACGGGCTGCACGTCCGATCCCGCCGTAAACAACCAATTCATCTGGATTTTCCGCTACTTCCGGATCCAGGTTATTCATCAGCATGCGCATGGCAGCCTCTTGTGTCCATCCTTTACAAGCAAGCTCCGTCCCTCTCGGTGCACGTATTGTACGAGTTTGTAACATAAATAATCTCTCCCTTTAAAATAATATAAATGCAATCGGTGTCACGATAAGCAATGTTAAAATAACACGTTCAAACCAAACGATGATCATCTGCCGCAGTGTAATCGGAATATCCGTCGATAAGATGAGCGGTATAACCGCGGATAAAAATAGCACTGAGGAAATCGATACGACAGCAACAATAAACTTCGTCACAACGGCCGCCTGTGTCACGACTAGTGCAGGCAGAAACACTTCTGCAACAGAAACCGACAGCGCCTTTGCCGTCAGCATCGGCTCTGGCAGTTGAAGTAAATAAGTGAACGGCGCGAAAATATACGCTACCCAATCAAAAACAGGTGTATACGTAACTAATATCAATCCTAGTAATCCAATTGAGAGGATAGAAGGAATGAGTGCCATCGTCATGAATATACCGTCCCTGAGATTCACCCATAGATTTTTTCCGAGTGACGGCGTCTTTTCAACAGCTTCTTTTGCTTCTAACCACGCTGTCTTCAGCCGATCTTTCGTGATAGCCTTTTCCGGCTGCGGGACAACCCCTTCCATATATTCATCCTTCATTGTGCGTAGAGGATAAATTCTGGCAGTAATGGCTGTCACAATGAATGTAACGACAAGCGATACCCAAAAGAATAAATTCCAATATTCCATAATGCCGAGTGTCTTCGCAATAATCACCATAAACGTCGCAGATACCGTAGAAAAGCCTGTTGCAATAATGGCTGCTTCTTTCCCTGTATACCTGCCTTCATTGTAAAGACGGTTTGTCAGTACAAGACCGACTGAATAGCTCCCGACAAACGATGCGACCGCATCCACTGCAGACCGGCCAGGCGTTTTAAATACCGGCCTCATAATCGGCTGTGTTAATGCCCCGATGAATTCTAATAGCCCGTAGCTGACAAGCAGGGCTAGAAATAACGAGCCGATGGGAATCAATACTCCTAACGGTTTGATCAGCTTATCCATCAAATAAGGCCCGATATCCGGATTCATCAGCCATGCCGGACCAAAGCCGAAAATGAGCATTACTCCCGCTGCCAATCCAAAAACCTTAAATATTGAAAGGACAATATTCACCTTTGAAGTTTTCCACTTTCCCGTAATAAACGGATGAGCCGTCCCTGCGATCAGCCCAACGAAAATATATACTGTCACGATTACCGGGAATGTCGCCTGCACCCATGACACAATATGGTCAATGAGGATTGTGCTCTTCCCACCCCATTCAAATGACACAAAAAAGCTAAATATCCCTATCACACTGCAGATCAGCATTTTGGCAATAATTTTTACATCCTGCTTTTCCTTTGGTGCCTCCGATATTTCCTGCGGAACATTTGCCATCCATCTCCCCCCTTATATATCTCTAGTGTAAAGGTTTTAATTTTTCAGAATAAATGGAATAATTAATGGAAATATCGTATTATTTTAATAAGATACGCTTTTTATCATATGAAAGTAGTAATAATTTTAGATATGGGATTTTTTTAAGAAAGGAATCGGGCGATGGAACTACTAATAATAGAACGTGATATGGAAGAAATAAACGGTATCAAATGGTATTTACATAATTATGTCGTCAAGCAATTGGCGATATGGGAGGCTCATTCGGCATCTGAGGCGGTGGCTATCCTGCAGCAAAAAGAGATCCACGTCGTCATTGCCAACATGGCGTTGGTCACACCTGCGGTTAAACAGCAGCTGCTGGCAAAACAGTTAACGATTATCGCTGTTACGGCCCAGCCGCTTTTCCAGCATGCCCAGCTGGCAATCGAACTGCAGGCAGTACAGTTATTGACAAAGCCTGTTGCACTTGACTCGCTAAAGACTATTCTCTTATCCATACGGCCAAAGAAGGAAGTCGCCTCCCCTGCTTCTGTGCTGCCGAAAACCGATTTATACTTGTCTCTTTATTTAAATGATCCAGCGATTATCGATAAATCACAGCAGCAGTTTTTCCTTATGGAGCCGGCAAAATTTGAAGATAATCTTATACTTTATCAGTGGCTTTCCCATTCTTCTTTACTTGAGGAGTTTACACTCATTCCTTTGCATAAGCGGATTGTTTGCGTCGTGCAGATGGATTCTTTGGAGGCCGTCAAAAAGCATTGCCTGCTGCTTATGCAGGAATGGCAAGTACGTTACAGCGGGTTGCTGAACATTTCTATATATGACGGGGAACCCGCAACAATACGCCATATGTACGAAGAGACTAAACGTGCACTTAATCAGCGTTTCTATAAAGGCTATAACCAAATTTTCGTCAGCTCCGAACAAATCGCTATCTCGAATCTTGACCCCCTGTTGTCTCCCGAGCAGCAGCAGTTTTGGATTAGGACACTGGAAGAACAAAATATGCGGGATATTAAGTCCTTCCTCCATGTACTGACATTGCCCGGGATTTACTACCATCAGGATGATGTACGGATTCATCTAACGAGCGTGCTTGCTCAAATCCGCCGTTATATGCTGAAATACCACCTCCAGCAGCATGCACGCCTTGAGGGACAGTACCGGAAGCTTTTCCATATTATTTTGGAAAGCCCTATCCTGTATGAAATCCTGCAGGAGATGGTCTTTTTTATACAGGCGCTTATGCAATCTGTCCAAAATGCCAAACAGCATACATTCGCCGATCTGTCAGAGCTTGCTATTGACTATATACACCTCAACTATGCAGACACAGATCTTTCCTTAACGACTGCCGCTAAACATCTTGGCATCAGCAGCTCATATTTAAGTGCTTATTTTTCCAAAAAGCAGGGTGTTCCTTTTAAGAAGTATGTACAGCAATATCGCCTTCAGCATGCTGAAAAGCTTTTGCGTGAAACAAACTTCCCCATTGCGGAGATAGCGGCACTGACAGGATTTTCCGAAGCCAACTATTTCATTAAGCTGTTCAAGCAGGCACATCATCAAACGCCTTATCAGTACCGGCAGCTCGTGCAAAAGGGAGAAAAGAAGGAGTACTTGCGTTAAAAGTTGAAAAGGGTTATCCCTTACAATTCTCTCATTCCAATAGGCCGAGATAGGTTGTTTCAAGTTCCGATTCTTTTACGGCTCCATCCATATATACACGGTATGCTTTCGCATTTGGCCGTGAACTAACAATTGTACGGATTTCCTCATCAATAAAGTGGATGGCAGCCCCGTCATCCACTGCCAACCCGGGCTTTATCTTACCGGACTCAAGCAGAAGCTGATAAGCAGGTCTTCTATCTACTTCCCCATCATAATGCGGGCAATTACTGCCTTTTAGAAAGCCTAGACAGGCTAATGGCTCCAACCCATCTCCGTAGGAATCCGTTACCCCCTCCTCGAACCAGCAGATGGAGCCGGCACTGATCCCAGCCAGCACGACGCCCTTTTCCCAAGCCTTCTTCAGCACTTCATCCAGCCTCCATGCCTTCCATAGAGCCAGTAAATTCTTCGTATTTCCCCCGCCTACATAAATAATATCTTTCTCTAAAAGAAATCCCTCCAAGTCTCTTGTCGGCGGATTAAATAATGATAAGTGGGAAGGCTGGCATTGCTCCTTCTCAAAGAATTGATAGAAGCGGGAAATGTAGTTTTCCGCATCTCCGCTTGCCGTGCCGATAAAGCAAACTTTCGGATTCGTCTTATTTGATTGAGCGAGGACATAACGGTCCAGCAAAGGGTTGTCGGGCTCCATTGAAAACCCGCCACCGCCTAATGCGATAATTTGTTTCATATTGTTTTCCCTCCCTGTAAATGTTCTGCTAACATAGTTTTCTTCAACGGAGGAAAATATCTCCCCCCTCTTACCTGATAATGCTTTTTCTGGACTGACCACCATTTACGTTACCATTATATTACATAAATCCAATTAATATATAAATCTATTCATATCATGATATATTTATCTTCATAACGGTTCGATACACAAGGCGAACTACGGGTACTACCGCAATTTAAAAATGGCGAAAAATATTCGCAACAGTATAAAAGACACAACAACAAAGGCACTTGTGTTAGCAGAAGGGGCTCATAGCTATTTATTGAAACAGTTTTTAAGCGAGGTACCCGGCTATACGATTGTTAGCTTTGGAGAAGCAGGTGTAACAGAGACATACTAGTTAAATTCCATAGGCATGGAGGATTTTTGCCGGCCGTCCTTTACTCTTTTTCTTTATAAATTATATTAGCCAACGTTAGCTATAAACGTTGGCTAATCAAAAAACGAATGGATTGGTCATCTGCGATATGATACCCCATCGATTACTTCTCTTCTTTTATAGTGATTCAAACTTTGTCTTGAAGCGTGCCACAATCTCTTTACCGATTTCAATAGAAGCTGTTGCTGCCGGGGACGGTGCATTTAGTACATGGATGCTTCGCTTACCAGGGATAAAATAAAAATCGTCGACCATGGATCCATCACTTTTTAGTGCTTGTGCCCGCACGCCCGCTCCCCCAGGTACTAAATCCTCGGCTGTGATTTCCGGAATAAGCTTTTGCAGACTTTTCACGAACAGCCCTTTACTATACGAACGTGCCATTTCGTTCAAGCCTTCTTTCATGTTCTTTCCTGCTAGCTTCCAAAACCCCTTATACATAAGCGTTTCAGCAAGATCAAAAACGTTAATATCCGTTTTTTTATAGCCCTCACGCTTAAAGCTTAGTACCGCGTTCGGGCCAGCCTCTACTTCCCCACCGATCATACGCGTATAATGTACACCTAAAAACGGAAAATCCGGGTTTGGGACAGGGTAGATTAAATGATTCACAAGGCCACGGCTGCTTTCCTGAAGTTTATAATACTCGCCTCTAAACGGTACGATCTTTAAATCAGCATGATAGCCTGCCATCCGAGCAATACGATCGCTTTGCAAGCCAGCACAGTTGATCATTACTTTTGCTTCGTAGGATTGATGGCTTGTCTCGATATAAACACCCGCTGCCCCTTCCTCAATCTTTTCAACCGCTTCATTACAGCGGATTTCCCCGCCTCGTTCTTCGATCAACTCACGCATTTTTTCAGACACCTGCCTGTAATTCACAATACCTGCCTGCGGGACACGGATCGCTCCCAGCCCTGCCACATGTGGTTCAATCTCCTTTAACTGTTCCACGTTTAACATATCAATGGCCAGCTCATTTTGCAGCCCGCGTTCATAGAGGTTTTGAAGAAGCGGTAATTCGTTCTGCTCAGTTGCCACGATTACTTTCCCGCAAATGTCATATTCGATATCATGTTCTGCACAAAAAGCCACCATCGATTGACTGCCTTGTTTCGCAAAGCGTGCTTTAAAGCTTCCAGGCTTATAATAGATTCCTGAATGGATTACCCCACTATTGTTACCCGTTTGATGCATCGATACAGATGGTTCCTTTTCCAAAATAACAATCTTCTTTTCCGGGAATCTTTCTGTTAGCGCTAGACCAACCGATAATCCCACAATTCCTCCACCAATAATGACTACATCTAACATACCTTTTCCCCCTTACGCTTCAATCCCACATGCTTCAGCCAATAGTTCCACAAGATGAACAACCCGGATTTCCTGTGACAGCCCTTCTCGCTCAACCCCCAGCTTCATTTGCAAATGGCACCCCGGATTTGTTGTCACAATAATATTTGGTTGCTGGGCCAATGCTTCTACATGTTTCATTTTTTCATCTAAAATTTTCATCGAATGCTTGTAGCGGACAATGTTATAAATACCAGCAGATCCGCAGCACATATGTGCTTCCGGCAACGAGATAAAATCAATGCCAGGTATATTTTGAACCATTTGAAGCGGTTCGTTTACACGCTTTTGCACATTTGTCATATGACACGACGGCTGGTATGTTACCTTATATGGCAACGACTTCTTAAATGGCAATGTCAGTTGACTTAGAATGACACTAATGTCGACAGATTTTTTGGAGAATCTTTCCGCCCTTTCTAACCACTCTGGTGAGTCGGCCAGCAGCTGCGGATATTCACCAAGCATCGCCCCGCAACCGCCTATACTATTTACGACATAGTCGAAATCATAGCGCTCAAATGCCTCGATATTACGCTTGGCCAGTTCTTGTGTTTTATTCGATAAGCCGCTATGCTGATGCAATGCACCACAGCAGCCCTGCTCCTGGATAACCGTAACTTGGCAGCCTGCCTGTTGCAGCAGCTTCATACTGAGTGTATTAATGGATGAAAACATGGTATCCATAATACATCCGACAAAAAAACCGACCTTCAATACAGGCTGTGGTGTGACAGCTTCATAGAAACGCTCCCGCTTCGCTCGCTTTATCGGCCCTTCGACAGACGGTAAAATAGTTTCAAAAGCGTGGAGATTTTCGGGAAGCACATGTAATACACCCATTTTTTGCGCTACTTTCTGCAAACCTGTTTTTTGATAAAATGCCAGACCTGTACCAAGTACTTTGCGTATATGTTCATTGGGTACCACCTGGTTAAATAAGAATGCTTTCATTGTCTTGACACGAGATTTCAGCTGCTCATCTTTATGTTTTGCCAGTACTTCAATTGCAGACTCGAGAATCTTTCCATATTGGACGTTCGTTGGGCAGGCAGTTTCACAGGCACGGCAGCCCAGGCATAAATCAATCGCTTCGGTCATATCGTCATATGTAATTTTCCCCTCAGCCGCCATCTTCACTAAATTGATGCGTCCTCGCGGTGAATGGGTTTCTTTTTTAAATGTTATATACGTAGGGCATGTTGGCAGGCAGTAGCCGCATTGTACACAGCTAAGCGTCTCTTGATATGCTAACTCAGTCATTCGTCAATACAAACCTTTGATTTGGCTCAGGGAATATTTTTCCCGGATTTAAAATATCATTTGGATCCCATGCCTGTTTAATACGTTTCATCATATCCACCCCTACTGCACCAAGCTCCATCTCCATAAAAGGCGCTTTCAATGTGCCAATGCCGTGTTCTCCTGATAATGTACCGCCCAGCTCAATCGCCGCCTGGAATATTTCCTCTACTGCCTGTTCTACCCGCTTCATTTCTTCTGTATCGCGCTCATCTGCAATAATGTTCGGATGCAGATTCCCATCGCCTGCATGTCCAAAAACAACAAGATCAATATTATATTTCTGTTTAATTTCCTTTAGCCGCTGAAACATATCTGGGATTTTGCTGCGCGGGACCGTGGCATCCTCAGAAATTTTCGTTGGTTTGACACGGACAATCGCAGGTGATACAAGTTTTCTGGCAAGCCATAGCTGTGCGGCTTCCTCTGCAGTTTTAGCGATTTGTACCGAACGGGCTTTTTCCTGAAGACATACATCATTTACACGCTTAATCTCATCCTTGATTGCTTCTGGATGCCCATCTAATTCAATTAAAATGAGCGCATCGATATTCGTCGGCAACCCTGTTGGACGATAGGCCTCTACCGCTTCTACAGATGCCTTGTCCATAATTTCCAGCTTTGCCGGAATAATACCCGCACTTAAAATATTCGAAATGGCGCGCCCTGCATCAATAATGTCGTCAAACAATGCCATCAGTGTTTCTGTAGCTTGCGGCTTTGGGTAAAGACGAAGAATAGCCTCCGTGATGATACCAAGCGTTCCTTCAGAACCGACAATCAACTTCGTTAAATCATAGCCTGTCACGTTTTTCATTGTTTTGCCGCCTGTATGAATGACCTCGCCTTCTGGTGTTACGACTTCCAGTCCGATAACATAATCCTTTGTAACCCCGTATTTCAGCCCTTTTGGACCGCCCGAATTTTCAGCCAGATTCCCCCCGATTGTCGCAATGTTCATGCTGCTCGGATCCGGCGGATAAATCAATCCGTGCACAAGTGCCGCATTATTAATTGCCTGTGCCGTTACACCAGGCGATACAACCGCCAGCATGTTCTCCGTATCGATTTCCAACTTTGATGTCCATTGGGATAAGTCCATCACAATCCCCCCACGAACAGGCAGGGGACCGCCACTTAAGCTAGTCCCTTGACCGCGTGGATAGACAGGAATTTTATGCTTATTGGCCAGCTTTAAAATTTCTGCCACCTCACATGTCGATAACGGCTGTACAACTACTTCCGGCATATATACACCAAATGAGGCATCATACGAATAACTTGCCAAATCTGCCTTCTCTGTCAAAACACGCTCACCGTCCGGGATGACTTGTTGTAAAAGCTCATGTAGTTGCTCCATTTCGTCCCCTCCTATGTGTAACCTTACAGATCCGCAAAGAGTACGCATTTTGGGGCGTTACTCTTCTTCCGGTAAAGTAAGGATTTTGTTGCGAGCATTCATTAAATGCTCCCGCATTGCCTTTCTTGCCCCTTCACTATCTTGACTGGCAATCGCCTGTGCAATAATCATATGCTCCTTAGCGACTTCCTCCCGCTTTTTATCCCACCCTAAGTTTTTGGATAGCGAATACTTTAATGCACGTAAATGCAGGTCACTTAAATTGCTGATTGTTTCAGCAATAAAATTATTTTTACTCGCCTTCATGATAAACTGATGAAACTGAAAATCTTCTTCATAGCCGATTGCTTGATTGTCTCCCATCAACTGTTGAAAGTGATCTACCAGCCGTTGGATTTCCACAAGCTCTTCTTCTGTTCGGCGTTCTGCTGCCAATGCGGCTGCCTCAGTTTCGATAATGATACGGAACTCCAGTAAATCCAATACCTGCTGTTTATTGATCAGCTGAAAGCGGACTGGATCCAACAACTCTGCCAGCGACACTTCCTTCACCAGGCTTCGACCGCCTTGTCTGCTTTCAATTGCACCTGCAACCTCCAGTACTTTCAGGGCTTCCCTAATAGGAGCCCTGCTTACCCCAAAGCGTGCTGCCAATTCATTTTCCGTTGGCAGTACCGTGTTTGTCTGGAGCTCTCCTGTACGCATCATTTCAATTAAAAACTCTAATATTTGATCTGCTACTTTCCTACGTTCAACCTGCATTTCATAACCCCTATCTTTAGACAGATACTTCATTCCTTTGTGTATTCATTTTTTTGGCACGTGGCAAATGAATAGCTAACACTAGTATAATGATACCTAAACCGATTGCGCTTGTAATTAATTCTGGAATAATTAAAAGCAGCGCCGCAATCGCCATAGCTACACGCTCAAAAATTGTCATATCTGTCGTAAAGAAATTAAATACCGCCGTCGCCAATGCAAACACGCCTAAAATCGAAGTAGTAAAGGCAAAAATAATTTGAAGTGCTGCATCCATGCCCGTTGCCTCTGTCTGCATAACAAGTGCTGGATTGTACACAATCATGAAAGGTAACAGGAAGCCCGGTAAACATAGCTTTACTGCTGTCCATGACGTTTGCATTGCATCTGCCCGGGCAATCCCTGCCGCTGTATACGATGCCAGGGCAACTGGCGGCGTAATGTTAGAAAGCGCACCAAACCAAAATACAAAGAAGTGTGCCGCAATAGGATTTACCCCTGCTTCAATTAATGCCGGGGCAGCAGCTACAGCGACTACGATATAAAGTGCTGTCGATGGTAATCCCATACTTAACACAATACTCGTAATCATAATCAACACTAAAATGATGGCTAAATTATTCCCTGATATTTGAATGATGTTATACGCTAGCGTGGAGCCTAAGCCCGTCATCGTAATTACTGCGATGATAATACCTACCGTTGCGCAGGCCACTGCTACTTGAATTGACCCACGGGCCCCCTCAATCAGCGCATTAGTAATAGCTTTAATGCCAATTCGATTTTCTTTGTCCTTCGTCAGCCAACTCGCCACAATACAAGCAAAAATCCCTGCAAAGCCGGCAAACAACGCTGTAAAGCCTGTCATCAATGTCACAATCACGATAATAATGGGTAAGATTAGTATCCCGCGTGACTTGATAACCTCTAGTACATCGGGAATATTATCCTTACTAATCCCTTTTAATCCCTGCTTCTTTGCTTCAATATCTATGGCGATAATCAATGCGCTATAGTAGAGGATCGCCGGCACAATTGCAGCAAGGACGATAATGTTATAGCCTACACCTAAAAAACCAGCCATGATAAAAGCGGCCGCACCCATAATAGGCGGCATAATCATTCCGCCAGTAGAAGCAGTTGCCTCAACTGCCGCAGCAAAACGTGGTTTTAAACCAATACTCTTCATCAGGGGAATCGTAAAAGTTCCTGTCGTCGCTACGTTCGCTACTGCCGAACCACTTAGCATCCCTGTTAAAGCGGATGATAATACAGCTACCTGTGCTGGACCGCCGCGTCGCTGTCCGGCAACCGCTAATGCTAAATCATTAAATAGACGTGTCGCCCCACTTGCATTTAAAAATGCACCGAACAAAATGAAGATTACGATATATGTCGTTGCAATCGAAAACGTCATACCGAATATCCCCTCCGTCGTCATATAAAGACGATATAAGAGGCGTTCAAAGCCAAATCCAGCGTGCCCAAAAATACCGGGAAACCATGGCCCGAACAGCGCAAAGAAAAGCGCAATGATCGATAATAATGGAATAAATAAACCAATCGTACGGCGTGATACTTCTAGTAATACGGCAATTGTAATAAACGCAAAAACATAATCGATTGTCGTAGGTTCCGATAGCTTGACATTATGAATGGTAGAGTAATTCAGTAAAATGTATGCGCCGCCTGCAAATCCTAAAATAGCCCATATATAATCAACAATCGTTATTTTTGTTTTACTGGAATGTTTTGTGGCCGGATAAAGCAAAAATGTTAATACTAAAAGAAACGTTAAAAAGATTGCATTTCGATAGATTTCTTGGATATTCATCAAACTATTTACATAAACCGAAAAGGCTGCTAAAGCAAACAGTAATATCGAAATGGTCATGCCTGTCTTACCTGAGAATGTCCTTATCGCTCCACCGGCCTCTTTGTCATTTTCCAATGTTTCAGTGACATCAAATTCTTTTTGTCTTTTCTTGAAAATCATCATTACACCCCCGTGATGGACTCCTTTATTTTTTTGCTTCATTCGCTTCCGGCGGGATAAGATGCTCTGGCACCTCTAACCCAGCCTCCACAAAGTATTTGTATGCTCCTATATGAAGCGGTGCAGGAAGACCATTTAATGCTGATTCTAATTGAATTTCTTTTGCCGAATTATGAATCTGGTGCACTTTGTCTAAGTTTTCATAAATCGTTTTTGTCAATTTGTATACAAGCTCCTCATCAATTTCTGTAGTAGTTGCCAAGAAATTGGGCTGCGCAATTGTATTGATTTCTTTATCGATTCCTGTGTATGTACCTGCCGGGATGACAAAACGGAACCAGGTATTAAATATACTGTTAATACTATCAAGCTGTTCATCCGTGACATCTAATACAGAAGCCTTAACACCAGAGGCCGTCATATCCATTACAGATGACACTGGAATTCCAGCTGGCAGCGAGCCTCCGTCTAAACGTCCATCACGCATAGCTGAAATTGTGTCGTCATATCCTAAATATTCAGGCTTAATATTTTTTTTCGTTAAACCAATCCCTTCCATAATGACAAGCGTCGACTGCTCTGTTCCAGATGCCTGCGGACCTACGGAAAACGATTTTGTATCGATGTCAGAAATTGTGCCTGTTGTGATCTCCTTCTCCATCAGCACAAAATGCTCTACGTTTGACCATAGCATAGAGATGGAGCGTAATTCTTTATAAGGTCTACCTTCAAAGTTACCACCCCGCCCTTCATATGCTTGAGCGCCAATAAGCCCCTGAAGAATAGCTACCTTTGCCTCCCCATTTTTTAATAGCTGGATATTCTCCACGGATCCCGCCGACGATTGCCCTGTAGCTTTTACCTTTTCTTCTGTTAATATTTCAGTCCATAGATTTCCTAATCCTACTCCGATCGGATAGTACGTCCCTCCTGCCGATGCAGTCGCGATTGTTATGAACTCACGGCGCTCTATGCACCCCGATAACAATAATGATAGCGCTGCCAAAATAAGCAACAGTGCTTTTTTCATCTCATTCCCCCCAATATAAACGAATGTAGTAAGCTTGTATGACAAGTCTACAACACCTCTATTTATCTTTCAATAAAAATTCTGAATATTTATAATTAATAGTTCATTTAACACGGTTATCTACTTGGTCTCCATTAAAATTAATTCATTTTCTCTATCACTTCTCTCCCATAGTAATAGCTGAATCCTTGTACTGTTCTAATTTTCGGGATATATGATTTCAGCGTGGTGAGCTTTGTCTTGGAAAATATGGTGTCAGATGTATAGCATTTTTCACTCGGGTTATACAATTATCTGGAGGTATAAGGTTTTCCAAGAAAAAGACAGGGGATGCCCTACTGATCTATCAAACTAAAAATGTTCTGCCCCCTAAAAGGATTGAGGTTCTAAATTGAATAGACATGGCCTTGGAGGAAAAGGTTATATAACGCAAGAAGAAAGCCATCCAGAGATAGGAGATTTTTTCTTGCGAGCAATTTCAGCCTTCTTTGTTATTACTTTTTGGCCGTATAAATTTGTGGGTAAAAAACGGGAGTCGATAAAACGGCAATCTTTAAAACCCTTGTATTCATCTTTTTGTAGTGAAAATATCGTTTTCTGTTTTGTACAAATAAACCTTTCCACCATTTCGCTTATTTGTTACTTCATTCTAAAAAACATATAATGGATGAAAATGCAGAGGGTGGTAGATGTAAAAATGAAAAGGCTTATGTTCTTGTTTTTAATGATCATGTCTGTCATTAGTTTGGGTGGATGTCAGGAAGAGACCGTGAACGAGCAGGACCTTAAATCATTTATTACAGAGTATAAGAAAATTATTTATACAGCGGACGCGCAGAATTCCGAGGAAAATACGACACTTTTAAAAGAAGTTGAACCATATATGAGTAAAGAAATCTTTGAAAAAAACAAGATAAACGGTGTGTTTGATTTTCCCCAACGTTTTGCCAAGGAAAATCAAAAAAATATAAAACTGCATGACGTTATTATCGATTCCATTCAAGAAGCGCCTGAGGATAATAGCTATAAAATCAACTATACACTGTTGGTGATGATCGGTGATGAACAAATTGAGAAAGCGGGTGAGATGACTATCCAAGCCGAAGATGGCCACAAATTTCTTATTATTTACGATTGGGAAAGCCCTGTTACTGTAGACAATAAAAAATTCCTGTAAGAGATGCCCTTTTACCTTGTTCAGGTAGAGGGGTTTTTGGATATGGAAAAAAGTCTGTTTCAGCACACTTAGGCGGTAATTATTTTCTTTATTCATCTGCACGGATAAGTCTTCTTATTTTTTTACGTTCACAAACAAAAAAGAGGAACCCTGTAATAGGATTCCTCTTGGCTATAACTATACGTAAAAATTAAAGTTTTACGATGTTTGTAGCTTGTGGTCCGCGTTGGCCTTGTTCTACTTCGAATTCAACCTTTTGGCCTTCTTCTAAAGTTTTGAAGCCGTCGCCTTGGATTGCTGAGAAGTGAGCGAATACGTCTGATCCGCCTTCAACTTCGATGAATCCAAAACCTTTTTCTGCGTTAAACCATTTTACTGTACCTTGTGTCATGTAAATGACCTCCATTAATAAAAAATTTAATATATAAGCTTTTTTTAAATAAAAAAATTCACATATTACAAAAAGTATCAAATACCACTGATTACTCTTTGTAATAGGTGAATTCAACTTGTTTCCTATCGAAGGACCTTATTAGCTTCACTATATACTTAAAACCAACATTAGTCAAATAAATATACTGGTTTTGGAAAAGAAATCTGAGGTGTTTATGGATAAATGTAGTTGTAAGAGCACGCGAATACAGGCGTTTGGGCACGCTCAAAAATAATATACCCTGAATTTATTATAGATAAACATTTTTTACATGGATTTCTTATAAAATCAATTTGGTAATATGTTACAATCCAAAAATAAATTGAACAGTTCTTATTATATGAAAAAGGCTGGTATTTTATACATGGTGAAAGTAAATTGGAAAGCTATATTTATTATATACATATTACTGTTAGTTAATTTTGTTATTTTGAAGTTCACCGGGGATATTGACCATGTCATATCGACAATACAAAATAATTGGGAAAGAAGGACCCGTGGGGAAATAGCTGTAAACTTTATTCCTTTCAGAACAATTGGCAGCTAATTCGTATGTTAGCCGCCCTGCTGCGGATTCCACGCCATGCTTTCTATGCACGTAATCCAAAAAGCCCCGGTTCCCAAAGGAATCGAGGCTTCTATAAATAGGAGCTGTCTAGAAATGATACCACTTTACATTTAATGCATATACACGCCTTTATAAGCGGCTTCATAAATCAAATAGATATCCTTTTCCAGTAATGGCATAGGAGATCTGCTAAGTAGGCGTTTTTGTTTTACCGCATCCCTTGTTAACTCCTCTAAATGTATTTCTTCTATATTAAATTCTTTTAGCGTAAGCGGGATCTCCACATCTTTTACTAAGCGCCCTAACTCTTCTACACATTTGATGGAAGCCTCTTCCTCGGAAAGCTGAATCGGATTAAAGCCCATTGCAGCATAAATATCCGTCATACGCTTTTTACAGCTGCTACGGATATAGCCCATTACGTAAGGCAATAACACCGCATTTGATTCGCCGTGCGCAATATGGAATTTTCCGCCTAGCGGATAGGCCAGCGCATGCACTCCGGCTACTCCTGCATTATAAAACGCCAAGCCCGCTAAATAGCTTCCGTAGCTCAAATCCGTCCGTGCTTGAGTGTCATCACCTGTCCATACAGCTTTACGTATCGATTTACTTATAAGCTGAATTGCTTTTATCGCCAGCGCATCGGTAGTAGGGCTTGCATTGACGGAAACATATGCTTCGATCGCATGTGTTAAAGCATCCACTCCTGTTGAAGCAGTAATTTTCGGTGGCAATGAAAGTGTTAATTCAGGATCAACTATTGCTACATCGGCAAGCAGATAATCATGTGTAATAACATCTTTTGTTGTGTCTAATGCCAATACACCAATGTTTGTGATCTCTGATCCTGTACCCGAAGTAGTAGGAATCAAGATTTTCGGCAGACCTTTATTTTCAAGCTGTCGGGTACCCGTCAGATTTAAAAAATCTTTCACCTGGCCATCATGGGTGGCAAGTACGGCCGCAATTTTCGCTAAATCCAGTGCGCTTCCCCCACCAATTCCAATGATGAGTTCCGAGTTATTTTCCCGGGTATATGCCACTAATTCTTCCGCTATCGCCAACGAAGGCTCCGGTGAAACTTTTGAATAAAGACTAATTTCAAACGTTGGATCCAATTGATCTAAAATCCTGCCGATCATCCCTAATTCTAATAAGAACGGATCTGTTACTACTAAAATCTTTTTTGCGCCAAGTGCTTTCGCTTCTTCGTTCAAGCGTTGAATGGAGCCCCAGCCAATATGATTTTTGCTTACAAAACTAATTTTCTCTGCCATATGATTACCCCTCATTCCAAACAACAAGTTTCATCTCTGTCATTTCTTCCAGTGCATATTTAATCCCTTCCCGTCCGGTTCCGCTGTTTTTCACCCCGCCGTAAGGCATTTGATCAACACGGAATGTGGGAATGTCATTAATAATTACCCCGCCGACCTGCAAACTTTTTGAAGCCTTAAGGGCCTTGGAAATATTGTTTGTAAAAATTCCTGCTTGAAGTCCGTAAATGGAATTATTTATTTCCGAAATACCATCTTCCACAGTTGAAATTTTATTAATGATTACTACCGGTGCAAATGCTTCCTGGCATGAAATTCGTGCTTCACTCGGTACATTGGCTAAAATCGTAGGCTGCAGCACTTCATTGATGATTTCTCCGCCGTATTCAATCGTTGCCCCCAGATTAACTGCTTCGTCTATCCAAGCCTTTGCTCTTTGGGTTTCCTTTTTATTTATCATTGCAGAAATATCGGTCTCTAACGAGAGCGGGTTTCCTATTTTTAATGCCTTTGTTAGTTTTTTAAATTCATCTATAAACGGTTGATAGCTGTCTTCCATTACATAAGTTCTTTGTAGGGAAATACATACTTGCCCTTGGTTTGAAAAAGCTCCGACAATGCACTTTTTGGCGATTGCCGGGAGATCGACTTCATTATCGATAATACAACCCGCATTTGACCCCAGTTCAAGAGAAACACGTTTTAAGTCCGCTTTCATTTTGATAGACTTTCCAACTTCGGGGCTGCCGGTAAAAGTAATCATCTTGATATCTTCATGCAAGACGAGATAGTCACCGATTTGTGAGCCGCTTCCTGTAAGCACTTGGAAAGCACCTTTTGGTAATTCGGTGTTATGAATTAATTCAGCCAAAAACAATGCAGACAATGGTGTTTGAGATGCCGGCTTTAAAATAACGGGATTTCCGGCAGCAATGGCCGGCCCTACTTTATGGGCAACCAAATTCTGTGGAAAATTAAATGGCGTAATAGCAGCGACAGTTCCGATTGGTTCATGGAGCGTATAGGCAAATTTATTGGCTCCATTTTTTGCTGCATCCATCGGTACAAGCTCACCAGCCAGCCTCTTAACTTCCTCGGCTGCAAATCGGTACGTTTCAATCGTACGGTCGATTTCAGCTAGAGCAAATTTCATTGGCTTTGCTGTCTCTTTAACAATGATTCTCGCAGCCTCCTCTTTTCTATGTTCAAATTGATAACAGATTTGTAAAAGTATATTTGACTTTTCCAAAGAGGTAAGCTGTTTCATGCTTGTTTCGGCGTTTTTGGCAAATTGAATTGCCTCTTCCATTTGGCCGGCCGAAGCAACAGGGATATTTGCTAAAAACTCTCCATCATAAGGGGAATATAAACCAGTATATTCTCCAGCCTTAACCCAGTTTCCGTTTAAATATAATGCCTTTTCCATACCTTTACCATCCTTGTTATATAGTTTGTAAACGCCAAGAATGTATACGTATTCATTTTATGCTATAGAAAAACACAGTGATTAATTTAATCGCTGTGTTGTTTTCCTTACGAAGAGTTTAACAGGCTCCGTAATACAATTGCAACTGTTATTTTCATCTTCCATCATCGAGAACAGCTCCTGAATAGCGATATAACCTAGGTTTTTTTTATATTTGCTCCCTACCGTTGTTAGTTCGACCATACCATGCTGGCTGATTTCAACGTTATCAATTCCCATAATACTTATTTCTTCCGGAATTGAAATATCTGCCTTTTTAGCAATATCTATTAAATCTAATGCAATAGAATCTGTTGCTGCACAGATGGCCGTTGGCGGTGTACGAAGATGAAGTAAATTATAAAAGGCTTCTTCTAAATCACTTTTGGAAATAATATCGTGGATTACATAACTGGGGTTAACTTTCGCCCCTGCTTCTTTCACTGCATTTGTAAAACCTTGATACCTGTTTTTAAAGGTCGTTACGTTTAGTTGCCCGCCAATCCAGGCAATATTTTCATGCCCCAGATCTTTCATATGTTGAAAGCTAAGTTCTCCAGCATGAAAGTTATCAATTTCTACAAAATTTTTATTTGATTTATGCTTTCGATTATATGTAATAAAAGGAATTCCCAGCCCTTTCAGCTTATCAAAAATCGGGTCATCTTCAAGAATGCAGGATAAAATAATGCCGTCATTCTTTTGCTCTAAGGCACTGGCATATGCCTTTTCCAAATTATTATCATTAACGAATTGTACTTGTACACGGTAATCCCTTTTGCTTGCATAATTTACAATGGCACTCGTCGTGTCGACAAAGAACGGATTACTTAACGGTCCCGATAACAGGATAATCGTTCCGATTTTATTCTGAACGAGTGATCTTGCATTCGCATTTGGAATGTAATTTAGTTCTTTTATTGCATTCATCACTTTATTTACTGTTTCTTTTTTAACAACATCGGGTGTATTTAATACCCTTGACACTGTAGCTTGCGAAACCCCCGCTAATTTCGCTACATCTTTAGAAGTTACCATGCTCTCACCTCGATCTCCCACTATTACTTATTTTATACCGCACCCCCGTTATGATGTAAAGGTTATCCAATGGATAAGCAGAATAGAAAAGCTATTTTCAGCCATTTTAAAAAAAGTTGTTGACAGAAATTTGCGACAATTCTATAGTGAAGGTGTAAACGCTTACCACAAAATGTATACGTATTCAAAATTTTCGAGGGAGGAATTATATTTTGTATTCGCTTTTAAATGTGCAGGCATACAGCCATATAACCGTCATTGAAATCAATCATCCCCCTGCTAATGCTTTAAGCAGTAAATTAGCCGATGAGCTATTTCATTGCTTTCAATCCCTCTGCGATGATACATCCGTACATGTTGTGGTGCTTCGCGGAGCAGGTCAAAAATTTTTCATTGCAGGGGCTGACATTAAAGAATTTCCTAATTGGATTGGTTCAACAACCCTTCAGGAAAGTGTAGAAAAAAACCATCGAGTAATTAACTTCATCGAAAATTTCCCTAAGCCTACCATTGCATTTTTAAATGGTTTGACTTTAGGCGGTGGTCTTGAAGTAGCTTTAGCATTCGATTTCCGCTATGCAGAGGCACACTCAAAGCTGGGAGTTCCTGAAGTGAATCTAGGTATTTTCCCCGGTGCAGGTGGAACTCAACGTTTGCCAAAACTTATCGGTAAGGCAAAGGCTCTAGAAATGATGTATTTAGGGGAACCTATTTCTGCTGACCATGCTTTAAAAATCGGGCTTGTTAACAATGTTTTTAATTCAGGCGAAGGCTTTGAACAGGTATTAAACATTGCGCAGGAAATTTCAAAAAAATCTACCCAAGTTTTTAACCATATAAAACAGGCTGTCCTGCAGGGGATGGAAACTGATCTTGAAACTGGCCTGCAGATTGAACAAAAGTTATTTATTGATATTTTTAACCACCCAGATGCTGCTGAAGGAATTAACGCTTTCATAGAAAAAAGAGAACCGAAGTTTAACTGATAAAAGGTGGGATATGTATGAGTGTTGTTTTATTGTTGATCGGCCTAGCTTTGTTAATTTTCATGACCTTCCAAGGCGTAAATATCATTGTTAGCGCTATTTTAGCAAGTGTATTCGTAGCATTGGTTTCTGGCCTGGACGTTGTGGAGGCCATGACTGGTACTTATATGCAAGGTTTTACGGGCTACTTTGCCTCATACTTTTTAATTTTCTTACTCGGCGCCATTTTTGGTAAGATTATGGCAGATACCGGTGCTGCTGAATCAATTGCACGCTGGGTAATGAAAATTATCGGGCCTAAAGGCGCCATTATGGCTATCGTGTTAGCCTGTGCCATTATGACATACGGCGGTGTCTCATTATTTGTAGTTGGTTTTGCTGTTTATCCTATCGCTGTTTCATTATTCAAAACAGCCAACTTGCCACGCCGTTTCATCCCTGCCGCACTCGTATTTGGCTCTGTTACCTTTACGATGTATTTGCCGGGTTCTCCGGAAATTCAAAATATTATGCCGACTGAATTTTTCGGTACCACTCCTTATTCAGGATTAGGGGTCGGGGTTGCGATTGCAGCCTTCACATTTATAGTAGGCTCATTCTGGCTGTATTGGATGGTAAATCGCGCGAAAAAACATGGAGAAGAATTTGTTTCATATGAATCAGATAAAGATATTGAGCAGAACGACAAAAAATTACCTAGTATCGTGCAGGCATTCTTGCCTATATTAGGAGTGATTGTTGGAATGGTTACGTATTCACAATACTTCGATGCAAACACTGCTACTATATTTGCATTACTCACAGCTATTATTATTGCATTGATCATTATGTTTACGTATCTCTCCAAGCTTTGGGATGTGATGGGCAAAGGTGCCAATGAAGCAATCATTGCAGCATGTAATACATCTGCTGTCATTGCATTTGGTAAAGTTGCTGCACTGACAGCCGGATTTACGCAAATTGTTGATACCGTTTTGCAGATTCCGGGTCCTCCATTATTAAGCATGGCCATCTGTATTAATTTAATCGCTGGTTTAACAGGATCTGCTTCCGGTGGTTTAGGGATTGCCCTGCCTATTTTATCTCCGATTTATTTAAATATGGGGATTGATCCAGGGGCATTACACCGTGTATCTGTCATGTCTTCAGATGGTCTTGCTTCATTGCCTCATAATGGGTATGTCGTAACGACAATCCGCAATATTTCGAAGGAAACATTTAAGACGGCCTATTTGCCGGTTGCCTGTATGGCTGTTATCCTGACACAAATTTCTACCGTCATCGCCATTATATTATTTACTCTGCTAGGTTAATTTTTTCATAGATACATTGAATCCATTCTACCACTACATTCTGAGGTGATTATATGTCTAAAGTGTTTATCGTTGCAGCAAAGCGCACGGCAATCGGAAAATTCGGAGGTGCATTAAAAAACATTCCTGCGAGTGAATTAGCTGTTCCATTAGTAAAGGATATTCTATCTGCAACCGCTATTAACCCTATGACTATTGACGAAGTAATAATGGGCAATGTCTACCAGGCCGGCAATAGAGCAAACCCTGCAAGACAGGTCGCATTAAAATCTGGATTACCACACACAATTCCCGCTATGACGATAAACAAACAATGTGCTTCCGGGCTGCGCGCTATTACATTGGCTTATCAACAAATTGCATTGGGCGAAGCCGATTGTATAGTAGCAGGAGGCACAGAAAATATGACACGGGTACCTCACCTGTTATTAGAGGGGCGGTCTGGTAAAAAACTCGGCAGTTTCACTATAGAAGACGGTCTTTTATACGATGGGCTTATTTGCTCCTATGAAAACTACCATATGGGGATTACAGCTGAAAATCTGGCCGAAAAATATTCCATTTCCCGTGCAAAACAAGATGAATACGCTTTGATGAGCCAACAGCGTGCATTGGCCGCACAACAGTCAGGGAAATTTAAAAAAGAAATTGTTCCACTAGTAATTGGATCCAGCATATTTGAAACAGATGAATTTGTCCGCGAAACTACATTTGATGCGCTCTCAAATTTAAAGCCTGCTTTTATAAAAGATGGTTCTGTAACTGCTGGAAATGCATCCGGTTTAAATGATGGAGCCTCCCTACTATTAATCTGCTCAGAAAAATATTGTGAAGAATATAAGTTAAAACCTCTGGCAGAAATTATCGCCCATGCATCAGTTGGGGTTGAACCAAAATATATGGGGATAGGACCAGTGGATGCCACGAAAAAAGCATTGAACCGTGCAAATTTAACGCTGGAAGATATCGATTTATTAGAGCTGAACGAAGCATTTGCAGCACAAACCTTAGCAGTATTGGAAGAATTAAAAATTAATTTAGATAAAGTGAACGTTAATGGCGGTGCTATTGCTTTAGGCCATCCTGTCGGAAATTCCGGCTCAAGGATTGTCGTAACATTACTTCATGAATTAATCCGAACAAATAAATCCTATGGTCTAGCCTCTCTTTGTGTAGGGGGAGGACAGGGCGTTTCATTAATTATTAAAAACATAGCTCAAGGGGGAAACTAACTTGATTAATAAAGTTCTTGTTGTAGGAGCAGGTTTAATGGGCAGTGGAATTGCACAGGTAATTGCGCTTGCTGGTATACCTGTTATATTAGTTGATCGGTCTGACAGTGATATTGATCGCGGTAAAAAATATATTGAAAAAAGTATCGCTTCCATGCGGAAACGTGAAAAGTACTCAGTTGAAGATGAACGACGTATCCATGAACATATTCACTATTCAACAAATGTCCAAGATGGTGCGACAGCTGATTTAGTAATTGAAGCAATTCCCGAAAATATAGCGCTAAAGAAAGAGATGTTCAGGAAATTGGATGAAATCATTCAGCCGCATGCCATTTTAGCAAGTAACACCTCTTCCCTTTCTATAGCTGAAATCGGCTCAGTTACGCTGCGGCCGGAAAATGTAATCGGGATGCATTTCTTCAGCCCGGTTCCTTTGATGAATTTATTGGAAATAGTAAAATCGCTTTCTACCTCTGCAGAAACACTAGAAACTGCAAAGGAATTTGCTGTAAAAATCAATAAGCAAACAGTTGTTGCACAAGATTATCCCGGATTTATAGTAAATCGAATCTTATTACCTATGATGAATGAAGCTGCTTTTTTAGTAATGGAGGGTACGCCTGCTGAAGAAGTCGATAATGCTATGAAGCTGGGTGCAAACCATCCAATCGGCCCCCTTAAACTGGCAGATGAATGCGGGCTGGATACAACCTTATCGGCATTGGAAACATTATATAGAGATTTTGCTGATTCAAAATACCGTCCTTGTCCCCTTCTTAAAAAGCTTGTGGAAAGCGGCAAATTGGGCAGAAAAAGCGGTGAAGGTTTTTACAAATACTCATGAGTACGAAGGAAAAGTGGAATTCAACACGTACTTTAACAATTACTGAATCTCATTTAATCTTCCCTATGATTTGGGAAGGAGATTTAAATATTCATAGTAATGTGGAAGTAATGCAGGATTCAAATTTCCAGCATGTGATCTTACACGGGGACACGAGCCTTGCACTTGCAATCAGCTTAATTGAAAAAGAGCTGGGAAAATCGATTATATATCATTCGATTTCCAGCAGATATCAATCATACGTCTGTTTGCATGATGAAGTTTATACAATCTATCAAATAAATGATGACACGCTGACATTCTCACTTATCAATCAAAAAGAAACAGTCATTGTTCACGGTCAGCTTACCGGAATTGAGGGATGTATATGACACTATATATTCACCCGCCAGGCTCTATCGGGCGTACGGTTTTTGAAACGGATTGCCGGCTATTTTCCCAATTAGCAGATAGTGAATGGGCCCATGATAATATCGATAAACGCCTACTCATTATGCTGACTACTGGACTGTTAAATCGAAGCTTGAATTTGGAAAAATACCTTATAGCTGCACTAGGCCAAGAATGGACATTCCTGCATCCCGTTCAAGTTGGCCAAACCTTATATTGTCACTATGAGGTCCAACTATTGAAAGAACAAAAGAAAGTTTATCAAATAGGTATTCAATTATTTGCGGAACAAGTAAAAGTAGCTGATGGCAGATGGACAGTAATGTTTAAACAATTAATTCATTAAAGGACGTGTATACGATGTTTGAAACGATTATACAGCCACGGGTTTCAGAAACAGATGGTGTCGGTCATATTAACAACACGACAATACCGGTTTGGCTAGAGGCCGGAAGAAATGAACTATTTAAAATTTTTAATCCTGAGGATGATTTTGAAAATTGGCGTATGGTCATTGTAAAAAGCTGTGTAGAGTATAAAGCCCAAATTTACTTTGGGAAAGATGCGCTGATTAAATGCTGGATCAAGCGAATCGGCAACGCCAGTCTGGAACTTTATGAAGAAATTTGGCAAGGCAACACGAAATGCATTACCGCTTCTACCATCTATGTGAATTTCAATACCCAAGAACAAAAAAGCGAGCCTATCCCTCCTTCAATTAAATCTGTTTTAGAAAATCACCTTTATGAGGAGGTGGGGCAATGAACACGAAAGTTAATTATTCAAAACAGAATAACATGGCAGAAATCACATTGAACCGTCCTGAAGCGCTCAATGCATTAGATAACGATATGATTGCTTCCATCATTGAAGCGTTAAAGGATGCCGGAAAAGACGACGCGGTCCGTGTAGTCATTATAAAAGGAAACGGACGCGCCTATTGTGCAGGAGACGATCTTGTCGATATGGGAACAGAAGCTCATCCAAATCCAAGCGATAAAGTAAAAGAATACTATGAAGGCTACCCGCAAATTGTGTTCGCAATGAAAGAACTGGAAAAACCAATTATCGTAGCCGTTCATAAATATGCGTTAGGTGCCGGATTTGAAATTGCTTTAGCAGCCGACTTTATTATTTCCAGTGAAGAAGCGAAATTTGGGCTTCCATTCGTATTGCGTGGATTAGCCTCAGGTACTTACCTATTACAGCAACGGATCGGGTACCACCGGGCAGCAAAATATTTATATTTAGGAGAAATGTTTGATGCGCAGACAGCTATGCAATTAGGTTTGCTTTATGAGGTAACTACTACCGATGAGCTTGAAAATAAGGTCAAGCAGCTAGCGGAAAGACTAGCTTTAAGTGCCACGAGATCAATCGGCCTGATGAAAAAGGCGATGCATGCTTCCGCAGGGCTGGATTATGAACAAGCCTTTAAACTACAAACATTATCAACATTTGCTTCCTATCATTCAGAGGATCATAAAGAAGGTATTCAGGCATTTGTTGAAAAAAGAGAGCCTAAATTTACCGGAAAGTGAGGAACCCGTGTGTTAGAACTATTAAAAAATAAACCTATCGATCAATATATTGCAGAGTACGCTCTTTTACATCCCGCAAAAACGGCAATCAACTTTTATGGTTATGAAATTTCATATAGTAAATTAAATGATGATATTAATAAGCTCGCAAATTATCTGCAAAGTATCAATATCCAAAAAGGCGATACTATAGCGCTCTATTTACAAAACTCACCGCAATATATTATTTCCTTTTATGCAGCCCAAAGAATTGGGGCTATAGTGGGCCCCTGCAACCCCATGTTCAAAGAATGGGAATTACATTATCAGTTAAATGATCTAGAAGCGAAGGTTATTATTACTTCTCCTGATTTATATCCGATTTTCCAGAAAATCGAGGATGAAACAAACGTAAAACATAAAATATTAATTAACTATGCCGATTATTTACCGTCTGAACCATACCCTGATTTCCCTGAAAAAATTGACCACACTTCATTTAATGATACATCGGCATGGAATGAGATTATAAATAATAAGGCATTTGCTACAGATGTTCGTCCTGCTGCGGTTGATATGTCAGAGGATGTTGGCCTGATTGTTTATACTTCCGGAACAACCGGTGCACCAAAAGGAGCGATGCTGACCTTTAAAAATTCTGAATACCAGGCAGCTGCTGTAGCCAAAAATTTCAGCTACCGTGAAGAAGATAAAGTAGTAAGTATCATGCCCATCTTCCACATCGCAGGAAAATTAGTCGGAATGATGAGTCCATTCATTACCGGTTCCACAATCATCTTACTTTCCCGCTTTCATCCTGTAGGGTATTTGCAGGCGGTGGAGAAATATAAAGCAACTATTCTATATACAACTACACCGATGAATATTCAGATGATGAATGAAGAAAAAATAAAAGACACCGACTTCTCTTCATTAGTACTCAACATCATCACAAGCTTTGGTATCCAGCTAACAAAGGAAATTTCTGATAATTGGGAATCATTCACAGGCATCCCTTTAATGGAATTTGCTTATGGAATGAGTGAAACACACACCGGTAATGCTATGACGCCGCCTGATCAAATCAAATATGGCGCTAATGGGAAACCCCCTGAAGGCACTGTATTAAAAATTGTCAATCTTGATAATTATGACGAGGAGTTACCACCAAATACCCAAGGGATGATTTTAGTAAAAGGTCCAAGTGTCTTTAAAGGATATAAAGGAAAAGAGGAAGAAACGAGAAAATCATTTTATAAAGGTTTCTTTTTAACAGGTGATATCGGCACTATTGATGAAGATGGCTTTTTATACTTCTTGGGGCGTGCAAAAGAAATGATCAAATGTTCAGGCTACAGTGTGTACCCTGAGGAAGTTGAAAAAATGTTAGCAAAGAATGAGAAGGTCAGTGAAGTAGCTGTCATTGGGATACCCGATGCCGTTCGCGGTGAATCCGTAAAAGCATTTATCGTATTAAAAGATGGCTGTACAGCGACGGAAGACGAAATAATTACATGGGCAAAAGAAAGAATGTCCGCTTATAAATATCCTCGTGAAGTGGAGTTCATTGATGCCATCCCTAAAACCAATTCCGGAAAATTATTACGTCGCTTGCTTCGCAAAGATACCGAACAGGCAAAATAGCTTTCACTATTTATAATGATAAGATCTTTTACTATTTACAATAGAATAGGCACTGGCTGTCACTTTGGAGACAGTCAGTGCCTTATGCCATCCCTATTTTTAAAATAAGGGATCTTTTCTCTATGAAGTCTGCTCCACATCCATCGAGGATTTAATCACATCGCCGTTAAACAGCTGTACCTTTTGATAATCCCCCTTTTCTACCTGAAGCACAAACGTATGCGGCACCGCCTTTTCATCGCAGGCTTTCCCGCTTGCAGTCAGTAACTGAACCGACAGCAGGCCGCCATTATTGTAAACCCCGTCCACCGCTATGCCGCAGCTGTCTGAATACGTAACGATAAAGACAGCGAAATATTGATCCATATCCATCGAAAGTTCCTCTATATCAAACCGTCCTTTTAATGCTTCCAGCTGGTTTGCCGTTTCTGCATAGGCTATATGCGGGACAAGCTGTTCATAAACAGGCGCAATTTTCTCCTCATATTTCACAATTTCAAAAGGAACAGCCTGCTCTTTTGTGAATAACGGGGCATCTTTTTCGGCGCCGCTGCAGCCAACCAATAATACAATAAGAAGGAATAGCCAATACTTCTTCATTCCTGTCTTCCTCCTTTAAATAAGCTCTATTTTTAAAAGGTTCCATCTGTGATTTTATGCGACTGGACCTATTTTAGCAATCCCGGCTTTCTTATGCTGCCCAAAGTACAGGATGCCGAATTTTTGGTCGTTCAATGGATTGTCCTTACGTTTATGGGGAATATAAAGAGTGTATTACCTACAACATAAAACTATATGTCCGATGTTTTTGTTTATGGCGTCTCTTACTGCTATAAAGTGGCAGCAGGTTCATCGCGGTTATTTCAGGATGTAAAGTTTTTTTCATTGCCCCAATTTATTCATTCATGATAAAAAAACGGATTCCCAAGCAAAAAACCTAGTTTGTCTATTAGATTTATTGTATTATAGTGTTATTGTGTGAAAACAATAAGATTTTAGTTGCAATCAATCAGTTTTGCACTATTGAATTGAAGGAGGATCCATTGTGGATACGTTACTTATTATCGTAAATATTGTTATTCTTCTCGCATTGATTTTCGGATTATACATGATGCAGAAGAAACACGTGAAATTCTCAACGCGTGTATTTGCGGGTCTCGGGATAGGGATTGTATTTGGTATTATTATTCACCTGCTGTATGGTACAGCATCTGACGTCACAACAAAGACGATTCAATGGTTTGATATTGTCGGTTCAGGTTATGTGAAGCTATTGCAAATGGTTGTTATGCCATTAGTATTTATCTCTATTGTCGGCGCCTTTACAAAGGTAAACCTTACGAAAAACCTAGGGAAAATCAGTTTCTTAGGAATCGGGATTTTACTTGTGACAACAGGTATTGCCGCATTTATCGGGATTGGAGCGGCACTTGGCTTTGGTTTGGATGGAATTGAATTACAAGCGGGCGATGCTGAAAATGCCCGTAATGAGGAATTAGTAGAGCGGGTCGCAACTGTTCAGGATATGACGATTCCAGATCAAATTCTATCGTTCCTTCCATCTAACCCATTTGCTGATTTAACAGGATCCCGTACTACTTCCACAATCGCTGTGGTAATCTTCGCATCCTTTATCGGAATAGCCTATTTGGGCATCAGACGAAAACAGCCTGAGCAAGCTGAGCTGTTCGCTAAAATTGTCGATACGTTATATGCCATCACAATGCGTATTGTCACATTAGTATTACGTATCACTCCTTATGGGGTTTTAGCTCTAATGACAAAGGTTGCAGCTACAAGTGATTATGAAGCTATCTGGAATTTAGGTAAATTTGTCGTTGCTTCTTATGTAGCGCTTATTGCGATGTTCTTAATCCACCTGATTATGATTAGTCTCGCAAAATTAAGTCCGGTCACATTTGTGAAAAAGGGATTACCTACTTTAACATTCGCCTTTACATCCCGTTCAAGCGCAGGTACACTGCCGCTTAATATCAAGACTCAAACAAATGGGTATGGAGTTTCTGAAGGGGTAGCAAACTTTGTTGGTCCATTTAGCTTAAGTATTGGGCAAAACGGTTGTGCAGGGATTTACCCGGCAATGCTGGCGATAATGGTAGCACCGGCTGCCGGAATTGATCCATTTAGCATCAGCTTTATTTTAACTGTCGTATTAGTCGTCATGATCAGCTCATTTGGTGTTGCCGGCGTGGGCGGCGGTGCGACATTCGCTTCTTTAATCGTTCTTTCTGTATTGAACTTGCCTGTAGCCATTGTTGGTTTATTGATTTCTGTCGAGCCTCTTATCGATATGGGACGTACAGCATTAAATGTCAACGGAAGTATGGTATCAGGTGTTTTGACAGCGAAAGTTACGGGTGAGCTTGATGAAAAAACATACAACGATAAACACGGCTTGGATGAAGTAGCCGAAGCATAATAATTCTCATCAGCTAACACGAAGCAGCCATCCGGCACCGGTCATTAACCGGTGCCGGATGGTTTTTGATTTCTACTTTTATACACACAAAAAAAAACCAGCTACATGTGATGTAGCTGGTTTTTACTTACCTAAAAGGCACGTTCTTTTTACGCTTCTGGTGTTGCTGCTTCATTTGAATAGCGTTTTTTGAACACTAATGCAAAGTAGCCGAATGTAATGATTAGGAATACAATCATAAAGCCTGCAAGAACTGAGTTGTTGAAGCCAAGGAATGCCATATCCCCTGTAGAAATTGTTGCTTTAAACGCTTGAACAGAGTATGTCATCGGGAAGAACGGATTGAACGATTTTAATGGATCCGGTACTAACTCTAGAGGGAATGTACCTGCACTTGTTGTTAATTGAATAATTAACGTTAAAATCGCGATAAATCGTCCTGGATCCCCAAAGATCGAAACAAGCATTTGAATAATCGCCAAGAATGTAAAGCTTGTTAGGATAGCTGTTAATGTAAACATCAGCAAGTTTTCCGGTTCAAGCCCTAAAATTCCTACTACTACCGCTACAGAAATAAGCGATTGAATAATCCCTACTGCAGCTAAAATTGATACTTTACTGAAGAACCATGCTCTTGCGCTTGTTGGGCGAGTAGCTGGTTCAACAAGTGGGAACACGATGGAAATCAACAATGCCCCTACGAATAAACCTAATGAAATAAAGTATGGTGCAAAGCCTGTACCGTAGTTCGGTACTTTGTTAATCGCTTCTTTTTCAACCTTCACTGGTTGAGCTACCATGTCATAATTTTTATCGTTTGGCTGGATGTTTACTTCGTCGCTGGCTTCTGACAGCTTACCTGCTAATGTTGTTGTGCCGTCTGCCAGCCCTTTTGTACCTTTAGCCAGTGTAGATGAACCTTCTGCCAGTTCACCTGATTTTTCTGCAAGTAAAGATGTACCATCATTTAAAGTTGTACTGCCTTGAACTAATGTATTTAAGCCTGATGCTAATTCATTGGCTCCTGCTTTTGCTGTTCCAGCACCATTTGCCAGCTCAGACAGTTTGCTTGCTAATGTAGCATTCCCTGCTTGCAGGCTCGCTGCGCCTTTTACGAGGGCATCAGAGTTTGCAACCAGTTTATTGGCACCAGCTGCTACCTGTTGTTGACCAGCAGCGATTTGTGTGCTGCCGTCTTGTAATTGAGCCGCTCCTTGCTGTAATTGCCCAGCGCTGGAGGCTAGCTGCGATACACCGCCGGCTAACTGCTCACTGCCTTCGTTTAATTGATTTAATGTTGCTTGCAGTGCCTGTGCCTGCTCTTCCGGCAAGCTTGCTAGCACGCCTTGCATTTGTTGTGATAGTGCGCTAATTCCTTGATGTAAACCTGCTGCACTGTTGTTTAATTGATTAGCTCCTGCTTGTAAGCTTGCACTGCCGCTTGCTACATTGGAAATCCCGGCAGCTAATGCCTGTTGTTTTTCCACTAATGTTGCTTGACCGGCTGCTACTTGTGCAGCACCTTCTGTATAGCTTGTAATCCCTTTTGCTAAATCATTTGCACCAGTTGCCGCTTGACCTGCACCTGCTGCCAGCTGTTTACTGCCATCTTCAATTGTGCCGATACCTTTTGCTAAATCAGTCGCACCAGATGCGGCTTTTTTAGCACCTGTCGCCAGCTTGTCTGTACCATCAGACAATTCGACCGTGCTGGATGCTAACTGCTCTAAATAACCTTCTAGATCTTCAGCACCGTCTACAACCTTTTTCGCTCCGGCATCCAGCTCACCGGCACCGTTTGCTGCCTCAGTAAAGCCGTCACCTAATTTTGTGATCGATGCAAAGAGCTGCTCTGCATATGTTTTTGAAACCTGTCCATTCACTTCTGCCTTAATGCGGTCTAACGCTGTTTCACCGATTTGGGCACCAAGGAAGTTATAGCCTTCGTTTGGAATATAATCAATAACAAGCTTAGATGGTGTTTCATCTAATAGAGTTGTCGCATGCTCCGAAAAGTTTTCAGGAATGCGAATAATCATATAATAATCTAAATCCTTAAGCTGTTTATCTGCCGTATCACTTGATACTTCTTCAAACTTAAACTGTTCACTATCTATCAGTTTTTTTGTGAGCTCATCACCAAGCTCCATTTTTTCCCCTTCATAGGTCGTTCCCTTGTCATCATTCACAACGGCTACAGGAAGACTACTTAAGTGGTCATACGGATCCCAAAAGGCCCATAAAAACATCCCGCTGTATAGCACCGGAATGAACAACACAGCAACAATTGAAATAATCATTTTTCGCGTTGTTAATACTTTTCGCCATTCTGACTTAAACATGCTATTCCACCTTTTAATTTAAAATACTAACTGACCGAAATAGTCTTTTGGTCACTTTGCTGCAAGAAAAAACCAATCATTCCCAAAGAGAACAATGATTTTGTCTTACTTTTTAGTTAAGCCACTAAAGATCGTTTGTTTGAAAGTCATTAAGATTTTTTCTTCATTTAGAGGCTCATCATGTGTCTGCTGCCAATCTACTACAAATGCCAAGTACGATTTCAACAGCAAATACGCTACAAGCGGCGGATCACATTCATTAACCTGCCCCTTATCAATGCTGATTTGTATAAATCCTGCAATGTACGAAATGATTTCAGTTTCAATCACCTGAAGCATTTCCTTTACTGCCGGCGTACGTAAAGCCTTCTCCTCTTCGACTAGCTTGGCAAATAACACATGCTTTTCTCTAAATTGAAGCATCTTCATCAGTGCCATATGTGCATTGTCGATAAAGCTGACAGACGGATCGATAGCCATATCCATTGCTACTTTCATTTCTCGAATTAACGAAACTACTACTTCCTGAAGCAGTACTTCCTTATTATCAAAAAATGTGTAGATCGTTCCCTTCCCTACATTCGCAACCTTCGCCACCTGCTCAATCGTTGTCGCCTTATACCCAAAGAGCGAAAAGGATTTTGTAGCTGCATCTAAAATTTCCTGCCTGCGGTCCATTAGACGTCATCCCTTTGCTAACATTTTCTCTTTCAACTCGATCTAAAAATGACCAAAATAACATTCCGGTCATCTGGTCATTATTATACACCGATCGTTTAAAAATGCAACAGTTATATTTATTATTTTTTATAATTTTAATTTGAGGATTTTTTAGGGGTTTAATTCTCTGGATAGTAAATCAATTTCCCCTGTCGTATTTGCGCTAGCTGCACGTTTCACCTGGGGCACAGCCGAACAGTTTTAACCTTTGTTCCTTAAGTACTTATAGTGTGACAAACACAAATAGAGTTTCTTCAGCTATTCTGAACAGCATACATTCAACTTATAGCAATAATGCCTTTTGCTGCTCTTCCTTAAATGCTGTGTATTCGTTTTATTTTCTCCCTGCTCCGGATAGTATTCCCCCGGGTTTACAATCAATTCTATAGATAATTACACCTTCTATCCTCACAATTACTAAATACCATCACCAATCCGTTTATCAGATCGGCAATGGTATTACGTGTAAAGCTATAAAATGAATTCACCCAGATGCGGAACAACATAATCAGGTTTGTAGGCTGCTTGTTCGGCATGCTGGAGTGTGGAAGCACCCGTTAATACTAAACAAGTAGGCATTCCTACTGTTTTCCCGAGCAGAATATCTGTTTCGAGCCTGTCACCTATAATGAGACAGCGCTTTGCCTGCACGTTCAATAGCTCCAGCATCGCATTGGCAAAATAGGGTGTCGGCTTGCCAATGATCGTCTCGATTTTCATCTCCGCTGCTGTAGCTATCGCTTTTGCAAGAGACATCGTATCTGCCTGCAGTCCTCCGGGAACAGGACAGGCAGGATCCGGATTCGTCACGATCAGCTGTGCCCCGTTACGGACAGCCAGCATCGCGTTGTTCAATTTTTGGTATGTGAAATCCCGGTCCAGCCCTACCACCACATGTGTTGCATCGAGGGGATTTTTCGTCTCTTCCACGCCAAGATTTTTAAACTCCTCATACAATGCGGTTTCTCCCACAATATACGTTTTACTGTCGTCATGATTTTCAGCCATGTACTTGGCTGCTAAATAAGCAGCCGTTAGCACTTCCTCCTCCTGAACAGCAATTCCAAAGCTGCGTAATTTTTTGACGGCACTTGCTCTCGACTGTGTCGGTGAATTGGAAATGAATAATATTTTTTTATTCGCCTTCCTCAACTTTGACATTGTTTCCAGTACATGCGGCAGCACGGTATCGCTCACATACACTGTACCATCGAGGTCAAAGCAGAAAGCATCAAAAAGCTCTATCTTCACTAACATGCCCCACCTTTTCGTTATTGGAAAGCTCATTTACTAATCGTTCTTTCCCTTTTTGCAGCATGTTCAAATCTGTTCCGGGAGCATATTCTAGCACAAGCTCACAATCGATTTGCTCCGTACATAACACGTCAAAAATAGACGACCAATCGATTGTTCCTTCACCAACCGGCAGATGCTGATCACTCTTTCCGTCATTGTCATGTAAATGCAGTCCCGCTAAGCGATCCTTCACATGATAAATCGCAGAAGCAATATCCCATCCGTTCAGATTCGCATGACCGACATCAATCAAATATTTTGCGTTGCCATCAACACCCTCTAAAAAAACTTCATATTCCTTTTGCGTAAACAACGATGTTCCATTGTAGCCGACATTCTCTATTGCGAGAGTTACATGTAATGGCTTTGCAATCTCGCATAGCTGCTGAATATACATTTTTGCCCGCTGTCTTCCTGTTTCCTTGCTGAATTGCGGTGCAAAGCAAAAGCCCGGGTGGATGACCACATGCTGTGCATCAATTTTACCCGCAAACTCAATGGCCTTTTTATATTCCAAAAATGATGCTTCACGGATTGCCTTATTTTCGCTTGTTAAATTTATATCCCATGCCGGCGGATGGACAGTATACGCTACATCCAAAGCACATAGCTGTTCGGCTAAAACGGGGAATAACGCCTCCATCTCATCCCATTTATCTCCATCCATTAGAAGCTCTACAACATCAGCACCATGCTGGATTAACTTTTCAACATTTTCAACAATCTCATTTGTAATGAGCACTAAATCTGAATAACAAACCTTCATCGTAAACTCCTCCATGTCGTTTAATTGAATACAGGTACTCTATTCACCATTTTTTCCGGATAGCCGATAGAATTGGTCGTGGCCATATCAAATATATGCATATGCTGAACGTTTGGACGAATGTAAACCTGCTCTCCTACCCGCCACTCCTTATGGGGGCTCAGTGCAATGACTTCCTCATTATTAAACGTTAAATAGACCGCATATTCCGCTCCTAAGTTTTCTATCGCCCTGACAATGGCATACATCGTATTTTCCCCGTGCTCCTCCATGATTTCCAGATGCTCCGGACGAATACCGAAAACCATTTCCCTGGCGTTTGCTTTTTGAATATGCTGAATCCACTCATTAGGAATGCTCATCTTTTGATCGCCGAAACGGATATGCTTATCATAATAGACCATTTCTAAAATATTCGTTGGCGGCGCCCCGATAAATTTTGCGGTAAAAATGTTAGCAGGCCGGTGATAGACGTTTTCAGGGGTATCCAGCATTTGCAGTACTCCCTCATTCAATAGGGCAATCCGGTCGCCTACTGTCATCGCCTCGATTTGGTCATGTGTCACATACACAATGGTCTGCTTATACTTTTCATGAATTTTGACCAGCTCTTTCCGCGCAGAAACACGAAGCTGTGCATCTAAATTCGAAAGAGGTTCATCGAGTAAAAAGAAATCCGCCTGCTTTACGACAGCACGCGCCAAAGCTACACGCTGTCTTTGCCCGCCTGATAAGTCCTTTGGCAGGCGGTCCTCCAAGCCTCTTAACTGCAGCATCGCCAGTGCGTCCTCCAGCCGGGCGGCAATTTCCTTTTTAGGTACCTTCTTCATGCGGAGCGCATACACAATATTTTGCTTTACCGTCATATGCGGATAAAGGGCGTAGTTCTGAAATACCATCGCGACTTCCCGTTTACCGCTCGGAACATCATTCACTAACTTGCCGCCCATATATAAATTCCCGGACGAGACATCCTCGAGTCCTGCAATCATGCGCAGTGTTGTTGATTTTCCACAGCCTGATGGACCGAGCAAAATCAGACGCTCCCCTTCATGGATGCTGAAATTTAAATTTTTCACTACTTCTGTATGTCCATAGCTTTTTTTCACGTTTTCAAAACGAATTTCTTTCATGGCCGCTCCTCCTATTTAATCCCGGATGAAGTAAATGTTCCGATAATATAGCGTTGGAACATCAAATATAATGCGAGTGGAATAATCATCGTAACTACCGATACAGCCATCGCTACCGTAAAGTTCGTACCGCCCTCAGAGCTGATATACATCTGTAAAGCTAACGGAAGCGTGAAGTTTTCCGTGCTTTTCAAAATCAGTACCGGCCATACATATTCGTTCCAGGCTGTAATAAAAAACCAGATACTTGTTGAGGTGACTGCCGGTCTTGCCAGTGGCAGTACAATATCCTTCATGATCTGCCAGTGGCTCATATCATCGAGCCTTGCTACTTCAATAAGCGATACAGGAATCGTTCGTAAAGCCTGTGTTAACAGGAAAATCCCCATGGCATCTGCCAGCTGCGGCAATACTACACCCCATAGTGAATCACTTAGTCCCAGATTCGAGATAATTAAATAATTAGGAATCATCGTCACAGTAAACGGCAGGAAAATCGTGCTGATCAACATAAAATACAGCGTGTTTTTGCCTTTAAAGATAAAATACACAAAGGCATATGCAGCCATGAAGGAGGTCACTACCTTAAAGAGAGTAACGACCGATGCAATGATGAATGTATTTATCGCAATTTTTATTGCCGGTAAGCTATCAAAAAAGGCTTGATAGTTTTCCAGCGTTGGATTGAGCGGGAAAAGCGCTAATGGATGGTTATAAGCATCCTGCAGTGATGTAAAAGATGAACCAACCGCAAAAACAATCGGGAAAATCAATAGAAATATCGTAATCAGAAAGGCAATATGCCAAGGTATCGATATGTTTTTACTTATTTTCATAGTAAATACCTCTCTCTACATATTTGAATTCCACGATCAGCAGGATGACAAAAATCACCATCGTTAAAATCGACAATGCGGCTGAATGGCCTGTCCGGTACAAGACAAACGCCTCATGATAAGCATGGTAAATGACATTCGAACTTGCATAGTTAGGGCCGCCCTGCGTAATGACCTTGATCGGTGTAAAGGCAAACTGAAGCCCCTGCACAATCGTAATAATGAAAATATAGATGCCCGTCGCACTGCTCATCGGCACAACGATATGAAAGAAAATTTTCCATAACGGGACATTGTCCAGCCTTGCCGCTTCAATAACTTCCCTCGAGATGCCGTTAATGGATGCGTACAGTAATATAAAGTTATAGCCGAAAATTTTCCATGAAGTAATAAGGGAAAGAATGAAAATAACCCAGCCGTCCAGCTTGCTCCAAATAGGCATTTCAAGTCCGAACCAGCCCATCACAATAGCCACAGGTCCTGATACAGGATTCAAAATCCATGTAAACAAAATTGAGCCTACTACTAATGAAATAAAAGCCGGCAAAAAGAAGGCACTTTTATAAAAGCTCTTCATCCTGCCGATAACAAAGTCAAGAATGAACGCAAAAATATACGGTACGGTAAAGTTAAGAAGGAGCAGAATAAAAATATATACAGCCGAATTCCCAAATACTTTATACGTGAGCGGATCCTTTAAAACTTCGATATAATTTTGCAGGCCAACAAATTCCTTTGTCGGCTTGATCATATTCCAATCAAAAAAACTTAAATAAATTGTGTAAAGAAACGGCCAGAACATAAATACCGCCATGATGACGACAGAAGGAAAAAGCATACTATAGGCAAACAATGCCTGCTTATTTGCCGATATTTTTTTAAAAGATGCTGCCAAAGCACTCATTATCTCACCACTTTCACCGGATCAAAACCGGTGGGCAATGCATACCCACCGATAGTAGATATTATTTCAGTAATTCATTAATCGCATCCTGTGTTGATGTTAAACCTTCCTCCGCTGTAATAGTGCCGCCTAAAATTTGATCACGCATATCCAGTAACAGCTGTTCCGCCTGCAAGCCCGCATCTCCCGGGAATGAAGTCCAAGGAACGATAACATCCATTTGGTCTACCGCCGCCTGCATCATTTCATTTTCTTCAAGGAATTGCTTCAACCCATTTTCTGCATCTGCCACCCCTTCACGCGGCGGCACATAACCTGTACCTTTTGTCCATTTAGCTACCGATTCTACGCTATACAAAAACTTCATGAATTCCCATGCTGCTTTTTGCTGCTCCTCCTTCTGAGCGGTAATAGCAAGCATCGCTCCACCTGCTGGCAATTTCACCTCTTTCCCTTCCCAGACCGGCGATTTCACTGTTGCTACATCAAACTGTGCATTGTTTTGTACATTTGAACGCTGTGCAATCGTTGTATAAAGCATCGCTACATTGCCATCGATAAAGCTCTGAATCCCTTGATCCCAGCCGATATGCAGCGCTGTTTTTTCCTTTACTATCATATCTGCCCACAACGAATATGCTTCTATTCCTTCCGGTGAGGCAAATGTCGCCTTGCCATTCGTGATCATTTGCGCACCATTGCTTTCCAGTAACGCCTGCGTTGCCCAGTTATCGGCCGGTTCCTGTAAATAGAAGCCGTATTTGCCCGTTTTCTCTTTAATCACCTTTGAGAATTGCTGTACTTCCTGCCACGTTTTTGGACCGTTTTCATCCAAACCCGCCTCACGCAGTAAATCCCGGTTAATATACAGCACCGGATTGCTTAATGAATAAGGAATCCCTACTTGAGAACCTTCACTGTTTTTCGCCAGATCCATCACATTCGGCAGGAAATGATCTGTTAAAAATGTTTTGTCTTCTGTGAAATACTGATCGATGATCGACTGTGGTTCTGTATAGGAAAAGTTGTTAGAGAAATAATCCAAAAACGCCCAGCCAATCTGCACAACAGCCGGCGCATTACCCGCTGCGGCTTCTGCCTGCAGATTTTGCATCAATCCTTTATACATATCTGGATTAAACTTTGCTACTACCTCTACTGTGTCACTTTGGGCATTGAACTCTTTCACCAGCTCTTCAACTGTCTTGCCGCCTTGTGTCTCGGCATTCACATGCCAATATTCAATTTTTACCTTGTCGCCTGATGCGGCAGCACCTGAAGAGTCCCCCTCTTCGTCCGAGCACGCCGCTAAAAATACTACCGCCATGAACAACAACCAAAACCTTGATAAAGTCTTCATCCAATCTCCTCCCAATTATTCCAGACAGCATAAAAAGAGACCGCAAAAAGCCGTGTAACCTCCTACACAACAAATTGCGGCCTCTCTTATCAGCGCCTGAGTCTATTTACTTCTCACTTACTACTATAAAAGGTGATTGTTAATCCAGCATTGACTCCGTATTAAGTAATTGTATCGTAATTGTGAATGCTTCTTTTCCATAGCTCCGTATTGGATGTCGTTACGGCCGCTGCCCCGCTTTGCAATGCCTCGATCGCATCCTTTTCCGTATTCAGCAGCCCGCCCGTTAGTAAAGGTTTATCCGTCACAAGCGAAAGCTTCCTGATAAAATCGGGTGCTCTGCATGGCATAATCTCAATCATATCCGCCGCCGAGTCATTGACCGATTGCTCCAACTGACAATACACTTCCGTATCAATCAAAAAAACCCGCTGAACGACAAACATTTTCTTCTGCTTTGCCTTTTTGATCACATTCGATTTTGTCGTCACGATCGCAAACGGTTTTACGATATTATAGAGGAAATCGATACCGTACTGATCCAGCTGCAGACCGCCAATCTTCTCCACATGCAAAATAACCGGCAGCCCCGCATCATGCAGCAGCTTAACATACTGATGGACCGTCAAAATATTTCCTGTCATTAAAATGACCGCACTTAAATTATCTTTGTATTTGACCGCCTTCTCGAGTGCTTTCGGCTCTTTGATGGCAGCGATCAACCGGTGCTTTTCAAGCCTTTCATGAAATACATTTAACATGCAAGTCCCTCCCTCTTTTATAATAGAAGAGAAACGTGCACTCTTGGTAAAAACCAATAAAATATAACATACTCTTTACACTCTGTTTACTTCGTCTATTTTGATAAAAGGGATTGGCAGTGTATATGAAAATAGCCGGATTTAAAAAATCAATATAAGGTATTTCAAGACAAAGGAATGCAGTTCTATTACGTAATGGGCAATCGCCGTTGTCATATCAGCCAAAAATAGAGTATATAGCTGACTAGGTAACAATGCAGTTGTTTTTGCATTTTGCCGCCCCATTTTTATTGCGCCCTTCATCAATATAGTAAAATACCCCATAAAATCGAAAAACCGCTAAATCAAAAACGTGATATACAGCCCCACCAATGTAACGAACAAAATCGGGATCGTAAGCACAATCCCTGTCTTAAAGTACTGCCCCCATGAGATTTTGATTCCTTTATTCGACAGCACATGCAGCCAGACAAGAGTCGCTAAAGAACCGATCGGCGTAATTTTCGGCCCTAGATCCGAACCGATGACATTCGCATAAATAAGTGAATCCCGAATAACACCCGTTGTATGTGTTTCGGCAATCGCCAATGCATCAATCATGACGGTCGGTAAATTATTCATAACGGAAGATAAGAATGCGGCGATAAAGCCCATGCCAATCGTTGCCGTAAATAAACCGCCTTCTGCCGTCCATTCAATAACAGCTGCCAGTGCCTTCGTAAATCCCGCATTCCCCAAACCGTATACGACCAAATACATACCGATGGAAAAGAATACGATATTCCAAGGCGCCCCCTTCATGATGGCCTTTGTATTAACAGCCGGACTTTTGCGGGCCATGCCAAGCAGGAATACTGCAATGATCCAGCCAATCACACTTTCCGGCACATGAATAAGCTCAGCTGTAAAGTAGCCGAGCAGTAAAATAGCCATAACCGGCCATGCCAGCATAAACAGTTTTTTGTCCCGGATTGCTTCAGCCGGCTCTTTTAGCATGCCGAGCTCATATGTTAACGGGATTGACTTGCGGAAATACAATAGCAGGACAATAATCGTCGCTAGCAACGAAAACAAATTCGGGATAAACATCCGCAGCGTATACTCCATAAAGCCGACACCAAAGAAGTCGGCCGCTACAATATTGACCAGATTACTGATCAAAAACGGAAGGGATGTTGTATCCGCTATAAATCCGCTCCCCATAATGAACGGCAAAATCATTTTTTCACTAAATTTCAAATGGCGAACCATCGCCAGCACAATCGGCGTCAAGATCAACGCTGCTCCGTCATTCGCGAAAAATGCTGCCACAATTGCCCCAAGCACCATGACATACATAAACATCCTGATGCCATTCCCCTTTGCGATGCGGGCCATATGAAGTGCAGCCCATTCAAACAGGCCGATTTCATCCAGCACTAACGAAATGATAATGATTGCAATAAATAATAGCGTTGCATTCCAAGTAATACCGACTACAGCAAGCACATCACTAACATCAACTACCCCGACGATGAGTGCGGCTGCTGCACCGCCGCCTGCTGACCACCCGATATTTAGATTTCTCGGCTGCCAAATCACGAGTGCTAATGTGATAATAAATATAACTGCGGCTAATAGTAAATTTCCCAAGCTTCTATCCTCCAACTTCCTGATCCGGTTCCAATCGTATAATCACTCTATTTATGTATCTCCCAACTAAATAGTAAAGCACTTATGAAGTTTAGAATAAAGCCTAAATTCATAAGTGCTATTAAAAAGTTGTTTTCTGCCAAACTATTTAGCTGCGGGGAATCTTATCGATTAGCCAATAGAATCTCCGGTTTTTTGCCTTCCATCAGATTACACTGCTCAACCGCATAGCCTACATTCAATACTTTGCCTTCCTTGAAGGCTGGTCCGATAATTTGAAGGCCGATTGGTAGCTTTCCTTTGAAGCCGCATGGAACCGTTAAGGCAGGAAGCCCTGTTAAGTTACTTGGACCAGTGAAACGGATGATGTTGTTAATCAGATCCACTTTTTCGCCGTTCAAGTCTACTGTATCATCACCGATATCATTTGCCACAACCGGCAATGTCGGCGCAATCAATACATCGACCTTCTTAAAGGCTTCCGCAAATTCAGCCTTTAGCTGTCTTCTTACCTGCTGAGCCTGCAAGTAATCAACTGCTGATGGCAGCTCACCCAGCTCAAACAGCAGGCGGATATCGTTTCCGAAATCCTCTGGTCTTGTCTTTAAGTTGGAGTGGTGGATGGCCGACGCTTCCGATAAGGATGTAACAAGCTCTGCCCACTCGGCATATTGGAGTGATGGAATTTTCACGACTTCCACCTTCGCCCCTTGGCTTACGAGTAAATCAATCGCTTTGCGGACGGCATTTTCCACATCGTGATCGACCTGCTTGAAGAAGTAATCCTCATTCACCCCAATGACTAAATCCTTCACGTCACCTGTTAAGTAATTTACGTACTGATCGATAGGGCGATCGACACAAGTCGGGTCCCGATGATCGAATCCTGAAATGATTTCAAGCATCGCAGCCGCATCTTTTACCGTTTTAGTCATCGGCCCGATATGGTCAAGCGTCCATGCCAGCGGGAAACATCCGAACTTACTGACACGGCCATGTGTAGGCTTCAGCCCGACAATGCCGCAAGCCGAAGACGGAATGCGGATGGAACCTGCCGTATCTGTTCCAAGCGATGCAACACTGGCACCTGCTGCCACAGCAGCACCGGAGCCGCCGCTTGAACCTCCTGGCATTTTCGTTGTATCCCATGGATTGCGGACAGGTCCGTAATGCGGGTTATTGTTTGTAATCCCCCATGCATACTCATGCATGCTCAGTTTCCCTGTAAAAATAACACCGGCTTCACGCAGCTTTTCGACAACCGTCGCGTCTGCATCCGATGTAAAGTCCTTATGGATTTTCGATGCCATCGTCGTTACTTTATCTTTAAAATACAAATTATCCTTTAATGCAAGAGGAATCCCGTGATACATCCCTTTGTAATCGCCATTTGCTATCTCTGCCTCAGCCTTTTCAGCTGCTTTTATCGCTTCGTCATCATAAAAGTCGATATAGGAATTAATCGCCTCTTGGCTTTGATGCGCGAACTCTAAAATTTCCTTTGTCAGCTCCACAGGCGATAACTGCTTCGATTCAAGTAACGGCGCCAATTCTTCAACAGATTTTAAATGCAGATTACTCATGATGGTCACCTCCTGCGATATTTTTTAACGCAATATCTGCGTCATCAATCTTAATCCCATCCAAATCCCCCCGCAGCTCGCTCATTTCCTTCCAGCGTGCTTCCAGGATTTCCAGATGACCTTCTTTTGGAGTAATACCTTTACTAACAAGCATTTGTTCAACTGTTAATTTCATAAATATTGCCTCCTTTTCTAGCGACTTCTCTCGCATATATCTATCATAAACTTAGAGACACGAAATTTGTTGAATTTTTAGAAAGTTAGATAGAAAGACTTATCAATGAACTCTTAGGCCCATTTTCACCTTCTTGCTTAGGTTGATTAATCGCGAGAACCTTTAAACTCCCCAGCAAACCGCGCGGGAGTTTCCGACATATACACTCTCATTAATTGGCTATTGTTATTTCTGCATCTGAGTAACTCAGGATAGAGAAAGCCATATATAACAAAAAGTCTTTCCCCTCCCCCGCTGACAGCCTACGTAAAAAAAGGATATGGGAATGACCTTCCCATATCCTTTTTCTTATTGGCTTTGCACCTTATACACTTTACTATCGGGCTGTCTATTGATTGCCTGCTGTAAAAACTGTGTGGCGGTAAATAGCTTTTCTTCGTCAATATTCGTTTCCACACCTAGCCGATGCAGGAAATTTACTAGATCATTCGTTGATACATTGCCGCTTGCACCCGGGGCATAAGGACAGCCGCCCAAGCCGCCGATTGCGCTGTCGTACTTTGTAATGCCCATCTCAAGTGCTGCGAATATATTCGCTAAAGCACGGCCGTACGTATCATGAAAATGAAGCGCAAACAGCTCACGGTCATAGTCGGTAAGCAGCTCCAATAAGATTGCTTTTACCTGTACAGGGTCCGCTACACCGATTGTATCGCCGAGCGAGATTTCAGAAACGCCCATCTCTATATACGCATCGATAATTCTCTTCACTGTTTGCAGCTGTACTTCGTCACCGAACGGACTGCCGAATACAGTGGAAATATAGCCTCTTAACGGTATACCCGCATCATTTGCCGCAGCCGCTACCGCCTTTAAATTTTGCAGGGACTCGTCGATGGAGGCATTTACATTGCTTTTATTATGCTCCTCGGAAGCAGAGATAAATAAAGCAACCTCGTCAACCTTTTGTTTAATAGCCCCTTCCATCCCTTTCAGGTTAGGGACAAGCGCAGCATATGTTATTTTTTCATCGCGTGTGATTTGCTCGAACACTTCATTATGATCAGCCAGCGCCGGTATCCATTTGGGGCTGACAAAAGACGATACTTCGACATGACGGACGCCTGTTTTGCTTATTAAGTCAATCCACTGCACTTTCAAATCAGTTGGAATAAATACCTTCTCATTTTGTAAGCCGTCACGTGGACCGACTTCCCTTATTTCCACTGCTTTTGGTAAGGTCATATAAATACACTTCCCTTCACTAAATGCCGAACAGCTGCAGCATAATCCAGCTTGATGCGTAGAACACCATGAATTGTACACCGGCCCCTACACCTAAAATACGGTTTAATAGCCCGCCGACAGTTGCGACTGTGAATGTTAACACAACGCCTAATAGCTGCGCTTCGTTATAGGCAAGCAGGAATGCAAGACCGATGAACATCGCCACGATTGCTTCCTGGCTGATGTATTTTAATACGAGCACAGACGCTTTCCGCGCATAATTCATCGCAAACGGATAGGCAATTAATACCGCCACCGTAATACCGATCAATCCGAAAATGAAGAAATCCCATGACGACATTAACGTGTGCAGATTGTGTACCGGTTCTACCGTAAATACGGGTGGTGCATTGAATAAAGGTGATGCCGGTCCAAGTGCAACCGGGCTTAACGGAATACCGAATGCAATTAACGGAATAATGGCTTCGGCGATATAAGTCGACTCTGTTACACCATTCATTACCGTCAGGCTCGTTGTCGATTTTTTATAGGCGCCTTTTGTACGGGAGCCGACAATTTCACCCATCAAAGATGTCATCCCTACAGGACTGAACACGAATGTGAGGGAAGAAAGAAACGTTGTAATACCCGTAAAAATGGACTGTCTTTTCGATAAAATCTTAAATGGATTCGGAAAATAACCTTTCCATGATTTCGTGTCCGGTGCAAGATTATATTCATTTGGCTTACTGCGTGTTAAATCATTTTTTGACACAGGAGAAGCTGCCATTAAAATATTACAGAACATCGGTCCGATGGCGATCCCTAAAAAGAAAGTAATGCTTAAATGCTTATCAAGCATCAAAAAGCTGACGCTGTCCAAAGCTTTAATGAAAAACGCAAATGGGATAATGATTAAAATACTTGCCCATTTTCCCTTTGAGAAAAACGCAATCAAAACAGCGGCAAGCGTAAAAATAATGCCTGATGACGATTTAAAGAAATCGGCAAACTGGCCTAAAAACTGGCCTAACAGTACAGCCGTCGGTAAAGCGATAAACGCTCCGATGACACCGCCGGAAATCATTTTACGCAGTGCAACGTGCGGCATTCCCAAGCGGCGTAATGTGTTCGCATGGTCAATCAGCGGTACGGCCGTTGTATCACCCGGAATCCCTAATAACGCGGTAGGCACAGCATGTGTTAAGTGCTTCGATAACACCCCGGCCATGAAGAACGCAAATACCCCTTCAGGAGGTGCCCCCAGTAAAATCACCAGCAATGTAATCGGCACCATAATCGCTGTTTCGTCTGTTCCTGAAATGAGCCCGATAATCGTAAAGATGGCGGCACCTAACAAGGCAAATAAAAGAGCTATTAAATAAATACTCATTTGTTATCCGCTCCCTTCAAGCTTTGCAGGCTGGAAAGAATGCCTAAATTCTCAAGCTCTTTTTTCGTTACCGGATCTTCTTCGATCAGACGTATTTCCTCGTCGATATCAATTTGTAAATCCTCAAACGCTTCCTTCAGAGAATGGCTGGATGTTTCATCTTCTACTAAAATACGCTTCGGTTTAAATAGAATCGTATTGATAGCGACGACGATCAGAATACCCGCGATTCCTGTTAACAGCGAATAGGAGTTAATCATCTGCGGATCCGCAAACTTCGGGAATATCCACTGCCCGAGCTGATAGCCTAAAAAGCTGGCTCCTACACTTAAAATAATCGAGATAATTAACTGATTTCCGGAAACTGTGTCACCTAAAATTTCGATAAACTTCTTTTCCGCTGTATTTTTTTTCTCATCATATTGAGTATTTGTCATATGTTACTCACCCCGCAGAGAGTTCGTAATTTCTAGAATACGATCATAGCGGAAATCCTTCTCTTCCACCGCCTGCTGCACGACACGGTCAATAATATCGCCTGTTGCTCCAGCCATGACAGCCAGGTTTTTTGCATGCAGACGCATATGGCCAGACTGAATGCCTTCAGCCGAAAGCGCCCGTAAGCTTGCCAGGTTTTCTACTAATCCTACCGCGGCGATATAGCCGGCCAGCTCCTCAGCTGACTGCACACCCATAATTTTCAGTGCTGCTTTTGCCACAGGGTGCGTCTTTGTAGCCCCTCCGACAATCCCGACAGCTAGCGGCAACTCCAGCGTACCGACAAGGTTTCCTTCTTTATTCAGCTCCCATGTCGTTAACGAACGGTATCTGCCTGTACGGGCAGCATATGCATGGGCGCCGGCCTCAACAGCGCGTGTATCGTTGCCCGATGCCAATACTGCAGCTGTAATCCCATTCATAACCCCTTTATTATGTGTGGCAGCCCGGTATGGATCAGCATCTGCAAATTCATACGCACTTACAATATTTTTGGCGATTTCCATACCGCCCAGCATGTCTGTCGAGAATTCTCCGCGCGCACGCACAATCCGTTTATCCGCTAAATTCGAAATAATCCGCAGCACGACCCGTCCATTTGTAATCCGTTCGATTAACGGTGAAACAGATTCCGCCATCGTATTGACGGCATTGGCACCCATCGCATCCTTCGTATCTACGATTAGGTGTACGACGACCATCGTTTCCTTTGCCGTGTCAATCAAGTGTACTTCAATATCCTTTACACCGCCGCCTAGCTTTACTAGCGTTGGATCTTTTGCATTACAATGCTCGATGATTTCATCTTTATGTTCAAAAATTTTCGCTCTCGCTCCGTGCGGATCCCCGATATTTAAAACTTGAATCTGCCCGCGCATCACAGTGCCCGAACTGGAGGTAAAAATGCCGCCCAATTCATATGCCGCACGTGCTGCATTACTAGCCGCCGCGATCACTGACGGTTCTTCCGTAGCCATCGGGATAAATACCTCTTTGCCATTTACTTTAAAGTTGGCCGCTACCCCAAGAGGCACTGAAATATGTCCAATAACATTTTCCACCATTGCATCAGCAAGCTCTAACGGAAGTCCGCTTTTTAAAGCTTCCACTTCCTCATTTGTTAAATTTGATTGTTCAGCGATCAGCTTGATTCGCTCTTCTACCGAAAGTAAGTAAAACCCTTTAATACGTGAAGTCATCCCCATACCCCCAAAATCAAAAAGTGTAATACTATTCAACTTAGTTGAATGATATTACACCAATTGTAAATTGCTTATAGCCAATTGTAAACAAGAAAATTGTATTTACGATAATATTTACGCTTAAGCGAATAGATTTAATCCTCCACATAAATCGTCAATACTTTTGAGTTTTCCTCAGAATTGTTAATGAATATATGCTCTTTCTTCCCGGAAAAATAAGCGGAGTCCCCCTCTTCCAACGTGTAAAATTTATTATCGTATTTTAGGGTGATGCTGCCTGAAATTACATAAATAAACTCGTCATTATCATGTGTGTACGGAGCTAAATTTTCCGCCCCGTTATGTACCGTCACGATGGAAGGATTGATATTGCTCATATAGCTTTTATTCGCCAAAAGCTCATATTGATAGCCGAGTTCATTCGTTTCAACGGTTTCATTGCGCTCCTTTTTAGACACAATGGAAATGCCGTCAAACTGATCCTGTATCACAAACCAAGCCATAGGCACATCAAATATTTCCGCAATTTTGGACAAGGTCGCCAAGCTCGGCGTCGCCTTCCCGTTCTCTATTTTCGAAATATGGCTTTTTGTTAAATTGATCTGCGTTGCTAAATCATCCTGAGACATTTTATTTTTCTTCCGCATCTGCTTAATCTTTGCCCCAACTTCTAGTATGTTCATCTAGTCCAGTCCCCTCGATCCATTAGGCTTTTTACAGTAACTATACTATATTTTCAAATGAAGGATAGGAAAATACGGCAATTGTGGAAATAATGAAAGCAGCTTTTGGATATATAGAATTAGTAAACGGCTATAAAAAAGATTTGGCTCTTTCGTTGAAAACATAGAGGACATTATTTTCAAATGAAGACCGCTTGTGGACATTCTATAAAGTTCAATAACTCCCGTAAAATCTGTACGGGCAGAAAACAAAGCAACCTCTTACTTTTCATTCTTTACACAATCATAATATGACATTAACAATAACAGTAAAAACCGATGCTATACTCGAATTGCTATCAGAAAAGATAGTGAAAATGATTGGTGGAGGTTGAACTACTTGCATAAAATTACTCAAAAATTACTATCAGCTACCCTGGCTATATCGATGCTGGGAGGAGTCGGCAGTACGCTTTCTTTTGCCGCCGAAAATCCTAATCCGACTACCGTTAACAAGGTAACTGTCACATTCAATAACGATGCTACAAGCACGAAAGGATTTACTTGGTATACATCCCCAAATTTCAAAAATAGTGACGTACAGGTAGTCAAAAAAGTCGGAGCAAAGAAGCCTAAATTTGATAAAGGGCTGACTTTTAAAGGCACTGTTTCCACTTCTACTAATTCGCAGAAAGAATATGTACATAAGGCTGTAGCAACAGGGCTTGAGCCAGATACGGAATACTATTTCCGTGTGGGAGATGCATCATTAAAAAGCTGGAGTGAAGTAGGAAGCTTTAAAACGGCACCTAAAAAAGGCTCTTTTACGTTTATTGATTTAGCAGATACCCAGGCCAAAACAGAAGAGGAAGCTATTCTCTCGGCGGAAACGATCGAAAAAGCTATGGATACGATTCCGAACGCGGATTTTATAGTCCATAACGGTGACCTGGTAGACAATGGATTGAAAGAGGAGCAGTGGGATTGGCTTTTAGGACATTCACAGGAAAGCCTGTTAAATACAACCTTCGTGCCATCAGCGGGCAATCATGAGGATGAAAACTATGCATTTATCGACCATTTCAATTTAGACGTCCCAAAAAACTCTGCTACTGAAACAGGTGCCTACTATTCTTACGATTATAGTAATGCTCATTTTGTCGTGCTTAATAGTAACGAAGACTCTGAGCGATACGATAATTTTTCAGAAGAGCAGGTTAACTGGCTGAAAGAGGATGTAAAAGCAGCCAAAGCAAAAGGTGCCAAATGGGTGATCGTAAACATTCACAAAGGACCATATACGACTTCCAACCATGCAACAGACGATGATATTATGGGGCCGAACGGGGTAAGAAATCAGATTGCGCCGCTTATGGCTGAACTTGATATAGACTTCGTTCTTCAGGGGCATGATCATATTTACGCACGCACAAAACCGATTAATCATGAAGGCAAAGCTTCAGAGGCTGAAAAGATTACTGTAACTAAAAAAGGCCAGACGACTGAATATACGGTAAATCCAGATGGCACAATTTATTTAATCCCTGCTACTGCTGGACCAAAAGTGTATTATAAAAATCAAGATCCCCTGCTTGGAAATGCATACTATAATCTCTTTGAAGTAGCAGATGAAAACCATGCAGCCATCTACGGTCCCGATCCAGACAAAAATGACCGTCCTGTACGCGGCCAAATTCAAAACTTTGTAGGCATCACAGTTTCTAAAAACAAGCTTGTTGCGGTAACTTACGAAATCGACCAAAACAAAAATAATGCTAAACCATATATTATTGATCAATTCGGCATTATTAAGAATTAGCAATACGTTAGAAAAAAATGTGGTTGAACTTTTGCCATAATGGACGAAGATAGATGAAATACCTTCATGTTTTTAGAACCAAGCTATTCAGCTAGATATGCTCCCCACGAGATAGACAGAAAGTGATCTGTTTATCGATGGGGAGTTTTTTATATGGAAATAGGAATTTAAAGAAACATTGGGACACACATGCTATTCAAGTTTTTGCGCTTAATGAAAAATATAAGTATCAAGTAGCGCCCCTCTATTATTTAGGAGATGCTATTGTTATAGTGTTTTTATATCCGTTGTTTTTTAGGAATGCCGCATTTACTCCATGTCTTAAACAGCAAAGTGTATCTATCTAGTTTTCTATTGCTGTTTCCATAACGGCAGCTTCAATTCAGTTATCATCACTTTTGCATATCATGATAATCAAGGAGGTTACACATGAAACCGTTATTGTATGTGACGCGCAGATTGCCTGAAGAAACAATTGACATGCTTTCGGCGCATTTTGAAGTGTCGGGCTGGGAATCCGAAGAGACGCCCGTTCCGAGGGAAATATTAGAACGAGAAATTGAGAAAGTGGATGCGTTATATTGCTTAATAACCGACACAATCGATGCAGCCCTTCTGGAAAAAGCGAAAAACTTGAAAGTGATCAGCACATTATCTGTCGGATTCAATCATATCGATATCGAAGCTGCCAAGGCACAAAACATTGCCGTGACCAACACCCCGGGTATTTTAACGGATACGACGGCAGATTTAACCTTTGCCCTCCTCATGGCCACGGCACGCAGAATCCCGGAAGCTTCCGAGCATCTCCGCAACAATGAATGGCGGTCCTGGTCGCTGTTCAGTTTGACTGGAAGAGATATCCACCACGCAACCATTGGGATTATCGGGTTCGGTGCTATCGGACAAGCCGTCGCAAAGCGTGCAAAAGGTTTTGATATGAATGTACTCTACTATAACCGCTCGCGTAAATACGAAGCGGAAGAAATGCTTGGCGCATCCTATCAGGAGCTTGATGAATTATTGAAAAAATCCGATTTTGTATGTATCTTAACGCCATATTCCGCTGAAACGAAGGACTTAATAACAGCCCGTGAATTAAAGCTGATGAAAAAGACGGCGGTTCTGATCAATACCGCACGCGGCGGTATCGTGAATGAGGACGATTTATATGATGCACTTGTTCATGGGGACATTTATGCAGCAGGACTGGATGTATTTGCGGAAGAACCGATCGCCCCTGATCATAAACTGCTTACACTGCCGAACCTCGTTGCCCTCCCCCATATCGGCAGCTCTACTATTGATACACGGCTAGGCATGTGCAGGCTTGCTGCCCAAAACCTGATTGATTTTATGCAAGGCAAACGAAGCAACATTGTAAACGGATAGCGGATTTTGATTGTGCCGGAGATTTTTATCGCAAATGTTGAAGTGGAAGCTAAAAACCAATTACCAATAAAAATAAGACGGCGGGATTCTATCCTACCGTCTTATTTCATTGCTATATTAATGCTTGAGAAGTAATGGATTGCGCACATTTAAATGTAAAAGCGAGAAATGCTAATCAACTACTTGCTTCCCGCGCTTATAATCATACTGATAAGCAGCTTTCCCGGTCTCTTTGTTGATTTTGTATTGATAACGACCGGTCCAGGCATAGACAAACTTCTCATCCTGATGGAAGGATAATGAAGTATCCGTATTTTCAGCAGGAGCATCTAGCAGCTGCTCCCAAACTATGTTTCGTTTAGTAAGGTCAAGCAGAGCCAGCGTATACCGATTATCATTGCGCTTTTTCTGATAGGCAACGAGCTGTTTATCAGCTTGTTGGGTTTCGACTAGCCCTACGCCCATTAACTCAGGGTAAAGCGTCTCAATTTCCTCCATTTGTTTTTCATTGCTGCCCGCTTCATCATCCCATGCTTCAGTAAAGGGGTTTATTTTATCGGAATAGCCCGGGTCTTCTGTTACCTCATTTGCAGCCAGGTCGATCATATAATAACGACCGTCTAGACCGTAAAAATAGATTTCATCTGGATTTGTAATAGCATAATCCGTATACATATAGCTTAAGTTATCTGCTAAAACAGGGAACTTTTCGAGTAAGTCTTTTTCGTCCATTTGTTTTTTACCGGTTCTCGGATTTAGAAAATAGAGGGTTTTCTTTTTATTATTTAATACTAGCAGGCCCTCTTTAGTCTCACCTACTAAGTATTCCTGCCACGCAGCACTCCTGCTCCAAACCTTTTCACCGGAATGTAGATCAACTGCGCTGATTAAGAAACTAGTATCGCTCGTGGAAATACCATTTTCTGTTCCGTTAGGTGTTGTCTTTCTGATTTTAACGATGGATACCGGCTTTTCTTCCAAATCGTACATCACAACAGGAGAATCCAGTTCGATTCTGTTCGGCACAAACAGTTCATTAACTCCCCACAGCAGTGATGAAAAAAGGAAAAACTCCATTAGTAAAAGCCAACTGAATTTCCAAAGCACCTTCCCGAAGGATTGTTCTTTTTTCCTGATCCGATAGAATTGCCGGGGAATGTAAATAAGTAAAGACAGGAGGATTAACCCGCCAATAACAGCCAGCATAATGTAGTCAAACCGCCAGCCTGTTGGCAGCCAATTGGCTAGAGAGCTTGGCTGCAGAAACTTGAGTAGCGCCGACCCTAGCAACAAGTTTAAGAGCAGTGCCATAATTAATCTTTTTAAGCTTTTGGTTGTGGAAGAAGGTGCGGTTTCTCCAGCTTTCTTTTTCCCTACTAGATTAAACGACTTTAACGGCAAATACAGCAAGCGAATATATAGTAAGGCCAGAGCAATATTATGTATCATATTAGTATTAAATTTCAGCAGCATCAGCCACTTTTCAAAAAAAGCTGTTATCATTTCCATTTTATCTATCCTTTTTCTCTAATATAGTTAATTGTAACACTACTTTCCATATTTATGGCAGCAATAGATTAATTTGGACTCGCATCTGTAGTTGTACGATATTTCTATTCTGAAATAGAAGCGATAAACAATTAAAAATACTGATTATGTTTTTCGCCGCGGTACAATTCCCCAAAGATGATTTATGAAATCTTTTCAGCTATTAACATTCCAAAAGCAAATTCCTCCTGTGGTAATTGATCAGTGTATAATATGGTAGAGTAAGAGGAAATCAATAGTAATCTTTTGATAGAGGAGGTTTCCATGAATAAGAAGCTAAAGGTAATAAGTATCATATCTGTTATCGTCACTATTGTATCGGTAATAGTAGCGGTTGCCTCAGCATCCATAGCAATCGGCATGCTATATGCCGTCATAAAAATCTTCGCAGCAATATGGACAGCCTTCACCGACTTTTGGTACGGCAATGGGTAACGGAACCGGAACTACATAGAATGGTTATATAGGAACTCGTCGGCCGTATGATTCGGCAAGCTGCTTTCTTTCATTACCCGATTCAAATTTCTTTCAGTTATTTCTTACATAAGCATCATCAAGATTGTGATAAACAAAAACAACCATCCAATTATTAACATGCAATTGGATGGGTATTTACATATTTTAGAACTGTGTTGTTTTGCAGCTCTATCCATTACATCATAATAATTTTCCAACGCCCGAAAAAACCCCTTCTGTAAAGCCCCGAGATCCAATGAATAGAGTCACCTGGCAACAACCAATGCCGGAAATAAAGAAAGATCCCTGCCCCGCAAGAAACAAGAATCTTTCATAGTATTCTTCATTTCAAAACCACACGGTAATAAATTCTTCTAGCCGTCACTACACAAGCAACCAGGAAAATTACCGTCAGGAAAATCATCGCGGCTAGCCAAAGTCCAAAAGCATCCTTGATAGTCGCGCTGTTATCCTGCAGGCTGGGGACAATAAAGAATAGCCAGCCAATGCCAATAACGGCAATCAATTGAGGGGTCAACCGTAAATAATACTTCCAGGCAGCCTGGTGTTTTCGCTTTGTTGCCCATTTTTTGCTCCGCATAATCCCTCTGATTCCCAGCGCCAGATAAACTAACGTTATCATACCAAGAGTCAGATCGATTATCGTAGGCACGGCTGCGCCAACTTCGGCTTCTTGCCCTTCCGTCAATTGGAGGATTCCTGAACTGATTTCATAAGCATGTTCAAATGTCGGCGTAAAACTATTCAGCAAAACGGCTACAGCATACCCACTGGATGGCACGATATCCTGCTGTGTCTGGTAATTCGTCAATACACCGCTATGTGAAATGCGTGCAGGTTGAATATCCGGTGCGCTCAGTGACCAGCCAAGACCATGCTTTTTGCTGCCTGCCTGAGGAGAATACGATTCCTCTAATAATGATTTTGATAATAATTGTTGTCCCGAAGCATTTTGTCCCCCTGCCGTATGCATCGCCAGCCACTTCCCCATATCAGCAGCTGTTGTCACGATTCCGCCCGAGCCGCTAATCATTTGTTCTAACGGGGGCCAAGGAATTGCAGTTCCGTATGCCGTTATATGCCCTTGAGCCAACCCTTCGGCAGTATCAGTAGACTTGGTGGTATTGAACGATTCATCCATTCCAAGCGGCGCAAAAACCTCCTGCTCGAGATACGCCGAGAATTCCTTGCCGCTGCTTGTTTCAATGACACGGGCCAAAATCCAGTAATTGGCATTACTATAAAAATACCTATCTCCTGGATCAGATTGAAGCTTCCACGTATGGAGGTTTTTGATTTGTTCAGGCAGCGTATCTGCCGGCGGAATGATTGTCGGATTTGGAATACCCGAAGTTTGGCTTAATAGGTGCCGAATCGTAATATCCTCTACTCTCGGGTCATCCAGCGCCAGTTCCCCCAGATGCATCTTCACCGGATCGTCCAGCCCTACCTTCCCCTCATCTGCCAGCTGCAGAATGGCAAATGCCGTAAATGGTTTGGAAGCAGAAGCAAGTCTCAGTAAGGTATTTTCCGTAATAGGCTGACCATCTGAATCTATGCCGTACCCACTTTCATATACGACTTTCCCTTCCTTTACAATGACAATGGCAGCACCCGGCAGACCGTTCTTATCAATGTAATCCTCCACATACCGATCAACAGATTCCTTATCTACCCCCTCCGCAGCATTCGTGGCTGCAGAGAAAGAAAACACTGACATCCATAAAAGCACTGACATAAAAACGATCATTTTCTTATTCATTTGCAGCTCTCCATTCTCTAATGAAAAAGTGATACCGTCGAGTAATTAGATAAAACGCCAGTGAATGGAAACTAAACGACTTTTCCATCTCTTCAGTGAACTTTCAAAAACAAAATAAAGAAAATGCACAAGGGGTCTAATGTAAAATGATCCATCCAACTTTATTTAACGTATGACGAACCGTTCTGTACGATACAAGGGGAAATTCCTTTAACATGCTGCCTATAAATATATCGCCTAATGAAATATTTTTATGCTTCTACTCTCTTTTCGTTCATTCCTGCAAACACTTACTAAAATTATTTAGTTACATAAAGCAATGGTCAGTCTCCAATCATTCGAAACTCATTACATTTATTGATGAAGAGTTTTTCCTATTTACGATTTGTAACGCGACGGCGGATGTTCTGCCTGCTCATTCTAGACACCTTTCATGTCAACATTTGGAGTATTTCCCGGCCCTCAAAATTATAGGTTGTAAAGCAAATAAAAGGGCTGCTAAACATGCACTGATTTCAATCTCTACTTCTTCTTTGGCACAACCGCAACAAGATAATAACAATCTTCTCGTTATTGCACATATAGCACTATTTAAAGTTGTTTCTTCACATTTAGCAGAAAATTATAACTTTACATTAAATTTCAACTACTGTATATTTGTCTTCAATAAATGACATATAGCGACAAACTAAAAAAGAGTGATAGTTACATAATGTCCTATTGTCAAATTATACGATGGGGATTGGTGAATTCATGGAAACTGAACAGAGTGAAAAAAAGAAGAGCTGGCTGAAAGTACCTCATACATATACCCTTATTTTCGCTATTATTTTTCTAGCAGGTATTGCAAGCTACATTATTCCGGCGGGTGAGTTTGACCGCTTTGAGGATGACGAGGGGCGAATGCTCGTTGTAGATGGAAGCTATCATCATATCGAAAGTGATCCAGTATCATTTTTCGAAATGTTTACGGCGGTTCCGTTAGGGCTTGAAAAAGGGGCCCAAATTATTTTCTATATTTTCTTAGTCAGTGGTGTATTTGGCATTATTCGTTCAACTGGAGCCATTGAGGCCGGTGTCTATAAAGGGGTAAAAGCGTTGGAAGGAAGAGAAAAATTGCTCATTCCTTTATCGATGATCTTGTTCTCTGTCGGCGGCTTTACAATGGGGCTGGCGGAAGAAACGATTATTTTCGTGCCAATCGGTGTCGCAATTGCCCGTGCTATGGGGTTCGATGCTGTGACAGGAACGGCTATGATCACGCTTGGGGCCGCCAGCGGATTTTTTGGAGGAATGCTTAATCCCTTTACTGTAGGGGTTGCGCAGTCCTTAGCGGATGTACCGCTATTTTCCGGAATCGGGTTCCGTGCAGTCGTCTATGTTTTTGTTCTCGGCTTTGCGATATTCTACGTGTCCCGATATGCCTTCAAAGTGAAAAAGAACCCACAGGCAAGTGTAATTTACGATATCGAGCAAAAAGCCAAATCGGATGTCTCCAAGATTGACATTCCTGCATTGACAGGAAAGCATAAATTCGTATTCATTGCGATGGCTTGCGGGATTGGCTTTAATATTTACGGGGTCTTCAATTGGGGCTGGTTCCTAACAGAATTAACAGCATCCTTCTTAATTATGGGGTTAATCGCAGGGTTAATCGGCGGTTTAAAACCCGGGACTATTTTTGACTCCTTCATTGACGGGGCAAAAGCTGTAACGTTTGGCGCGTTAATTGTAGGATTTGCCCGTGCCATCACGGTTGTTTTAGAGCAAGGGAAAATTATCGATACGATTGTGTATACAGCTTCAGAAACGATTGGCCATTTGCCGCATGCGATCAGCGCAATCGGCATGTTATTTATCCAGGCACTTTTGAATTTATTTATTTCATCCGGCAGCGGCCAGGCAGCAGCAACAATGCCAATCATGATTCCTATCACCGATTTGCTAGGATTGGAACGTCAAGTCGCTGTTTTAGCCTTCCAATACGGGGATTCCTTGACGAACTCCATTATTCCTACATCATCTGCCTTAATGGCCTATTTAGCCGTTGCAGGCATTCCGTATGAAAAGTGGATCAAATTCATTTGGAAGATGATCCTTGGCTGGGCAGTGATTGCTTGTCTTGCGTTAATTGCAGCTGTTGCGTTAGGCATATCATAAGACAATCAAGGAAATAAGGACAACAACCAAAAACATCATTTTTCTCAACAGAAAAATGGTGTTTTTTCGGTGCAGAGAAACTGATTTCCGTTTCAGGTACGCTTTACACAGGCATCGGGAAGCTTTGAAATAACTTCCGTGCCATTGCTTCACTCTGCAGCAAAAAGCATGCAGTAGACACCTGCACTCGATTCTATATTTCAATCAATTTATAAAGTATCAGATTCTTATCACAAATTTCCGTTAGCTTTCTACTTTTGTCCTCTCCCCACTTCCCTAGACCAAAATATATTAATAAGTGCCTCTTATCCATATAAAAACGCCATTTTGTACATAAGAAAAACTCCCCTTAAAATTAGAAAGAAATGTCCCCTTTTGCTGTCTCGTTTCGATTTATATTATAAAGGGGGAATGAAAAATGAAGTGGCAATGTCAACAGGTACTGATTGCATGTATTTTGAGAAAAACGCCAAGTTTGGGCAGGCAACATTTATTGCATAATTTTGCGTATCGTAACCAGCCCGGAAATCCTATATATCTTTTATGGCGGGTATTGTTAAGGGCAAATCACAGAAATCGGCTCTATCCTTCCGATCAGGAGGGATGTCTATGAAGAAGCTGGTAGAGGGACCTGTTATTATCCTTTATCCAAAACTGGCTGTGAAAGTCGGCCTGCTTGAAGCGATTTTCCTGCAGCAGCTGCACTACAACATCCAATTTTCACAGAGAACGGTAGAAGGCTGTAAATGGTTTCAATGTTCGACCGACGGATGGCTTTTCCAGCTGCCATTCATCTCAAAAAGTACAATTGAGCGGTTAATCAAATCCCTGCATACAAGGAAGTTGATTGAAAAGAAACGATTCGACCACAAAGGCACCTATTATCGTGTCCGGTACGATGAATTACAAAGAGTGCTAGATGTAGACAATGCACCGGTTTGACTACACGTCAATTTGTCGTATACATCCGTTTGACGGGTACTATGCACCAATTTGACATGCAACTATACATCAATCTGGCGGACAGGGCCCCGTCAGATTGACGTATGAAAGCGGCCGCAAACGCTGTGGTACCAACGGCTGGCGGCGCCCTAATATTTAAAGAAAGAATAAAGAAAGAATAAAGAAAAGAAGTCTTACTGTATGCTAAGGTAATAGAGCTGTGGAGTTTTGAGGAGGGACAGGTGTATTAATTTTTTGGAATACTGAAACAGTACCGATAAGATCAGGTGTCTTATCAAAAGCAGTTACTCTAGTGTACTTCATTGGAAACCTGCAGCCAAGGCGTTACAGAAGGAAATCTTGCAGTTAATTTACCAAACAACCTGGTACTCTAATCCGTTTCTTAGTATACAATTAACAAGCAGCACCATAATCCCTCAACATACAAGGAGAATCCTTTCTATGGAAATTCGTGACTTATTTGATCTAGAAAATGAGATAGCATTTCAAAAATTGAATCAACAAGTAAATTCGTTCAACCCTTTAAAGGTTTTGCGTATAGAGCATTATGAAATTCGGCATTCCAATATACTTGCCTGGCTTTTTAATCCGAAAGAGAACCACCGGCTGAATGATTATTTTTTGAGAAAAGTACTAGAGCATCTGTTGCTGATGGATGAAAACCTGGATAACCCGCAATATAGCGCTGTCGGCAGTATTTTAAACCAGTCTTTAATGGAGAGCCATGTGTTCCGCGAAGTGAAAACACATAACAATCGATATATCGATTTAGTCATCGTCAACCAGCAATTACAGACTGTTTTCATCATAGAAAACAAATTCTATTCATCGGAGTCATTCAATCAGCTAAACGATTATCTGGCACATATCCAAAACATCTCACCCGATTTCACGATCATCCCGATCTATTTAACGATAGACGGCGAAACACCGAGCAATGAGCATTACTTCACATTAAGCTATGAGCGCATTGAATACATATTGCAGCATCTGCTGTTATTGTTTGAAGGCCAACTAAATGCACAGGCTTATGCTTTCATTGCACATTATCAGGAAATTTTGCGTGAGAAGTTCTATCCGGATCAAGAGCAGATTGTCCAGGCATTCGATATTTACAAGCAGCACCGGAAGACGCTTGAATATTTAGAAGAGCAGCTGCCACACCATCACCAACTGCATTTTGAGGCCGGTTATGAATTTGAGTTTATCAGTAAATATAAAAATACAATCCAGTATATTTTAAAGCATGGCAACAATATTTTATCGTATAGCTTTGAGCAATTTATAAAGCTTCAATTCGATGGTGAGGTGCTAAATCAGGCACACCCTACTGTCCCGAATCTGGTACCGCCTGAATGGCTTGTATCCGGTACATTACCAATGAAGGAACCAAACTATTGGCTCCAGCACGGGTTAATTATTTGGTTTTCAAAAACAAACGATAACCGGCTAAAAGTAATTGCTGAAATCGGGCCAATACAACATGAGGAGCGCCTGGCACTTATCCAAAAGCTGGAACAATCAGGGATGATTTTTAAGGAAAGCTCCAAAACCGAAAAAGCTAGATATACACGGATTTATTCGAAAAAAATAGATATAAGCAAGTGGGATGATGCAGATGAGCTAGCACAAGGTATGTTGACGCTGTATAATGACGAGGCATTTCTCATGCTGCGGGAACAGGTGGCTGCCGCACTGCGCAATGAACACGTCCTCCCGGAACAAAGGCCAATAAATCTGCACGTATCACCCGCTTCTAATGCAGACCAGGTGAGCCAGATATTCAAAAAATGGGCTGGCCAAAATCAGATTCCTGAAAATGATTACCGGATCTCGGCAAAGCATATCTCTTTTATTATCCCGCTATTTAATGATTTCAAGGAGATATTGGGCGAAACGCAAATCAAATGGTGGTGGAATAACGGACCTTTCCTGTTCTGGTACGAATATTCCGAGCATGAGATTTACTTTACGCTCGAAGTCGGACCGATCGAAGCTGAAAAACGTGTTCCACTGTTGGAAGCCATCCAAAGTGCCGACATCAAATTCAGGAAGCAAGGTTTGAAACCAGATGCCAAATATACACGTATATACATTAAAAGAATGTATATCGAGTCTTTGGACGAAGCAGCGTTAATGAAACAGTTTGACGAACTGTATCACAATGAAGAGCTGCAGCGAATCATAAACACGCTGCAGGACATATATACAGCCATGTTGGAGTAGACCCACTCCTCCATCCGCTTGATTGTTACATCTTTTAATACGAGAAAAAACAAAAAGCACAGATGACCGTTCCATTACTCGTTTCTTGCCCATTCAAGTAGATGGAAATTGGTGATTCTGTGCTTTTCCTATGCCTAAATTGTATCGATCATCGGGCCCTTTACCCGCCCATACACGTATTAATAGCTGTCAATCTGATATTCGTTCATTTTATAGGCTAAACGAATTATCACTTGTGCCAACTGTGCATACGTTACTTCACTTTTTGGCTTCAACTGGTTGTTTTCTGCTTCAAGTAATCCCATTCCATACGCTAATGCAACATAGCCGCGCAGGTTCTGATCTACTTGTCCAGCGTCACTATAATTCAACTCATATATATCGCTAAGTTGCGCTACGTTATGTAGCTTCAGCATGCCAACTACCCATTTTGCCAGTTCCTGATTTGAAAGGGAAGCAGTCGCATTAAATGTTTTCGTAGACGCATCAAGCATACCCATTTTTAATGCACGTGTGACAAATTGGTATGAAGGATGGTCAGGCGTAATATCGGTAAACGACTGACTCATCGTTTCATTCTCATTATATCTAGGGTCACTATACATGTATGTGACAGATTTCATTATCACTTTCAGCGCTTCCTCTTTTGTAACGGGCGCATCTGGGTTGAATGTTTCATCCCCCCCTAAAATACCTGCATGAATTAAATAATTTAATTCCTCTGCAGCTGTTGGATGCTCGATTGTCGGCTTATCTGAATTAGCCATATCATAGGGATTTATCCATTCCCCTGTTTTGGCATCAAGGACAGCATACGGGTCTTCCTTGAAAACCGGCTGATAGACAAGGCTGTAATGCTGCTCGTTTTCAACTTTTGGATGATTTATATATTGCAGCTTCAAATTCAGCTGATTTTTCAACAGCTTTGTTGCTTCTTGCTGTGTCAAAATGCCTGTTGCTGCCGGCCACTCTACATTCTCATATGAGTGCACATTTAAGCTTAATAAATTCCCTTTTTTCGCATCGACATTTACTGTGATTTGGTCTCCTGCCACCGTTAAACCATTCACTATACGCTGGAACGTAAAGTCGTAACTGTTATTATATTTCTCGTAAACGCCCTCATTTACCGGTAATGCATACTGATGTGCGTAGGAAGGCGCCAATTCTTTCACATAGGCAACCGCCTTTTCCAATGCCTGTTGTCGTGTTAATTCTGCTTCTGCATTGCTGCTATCCTCTTCTACTTCGAGGTTGTTTCTAATATCGCTATGATTAATAATTTCCCCTGTTTTTTTATCAATCGTTAATGTAGTACCTGAACCGCCATTTTTGTGGCGATACATATATTGAATGTTAAATACTGCCTTACCAGTCTCTGTTGTTGTTTCTTGAACAGACTCAATCTCCAATGTAACACCTTTTTTATCTGTTGCAAGCAGCTTCTGTGCTATCGCTTGTGCTTGGTCCGACGTTATGTTCTGCTGTTTTGCCGCTAATGGATCCGTCACAATCGGTGTAATCGGTTGATTTGGCAGCGTTGAAGATAGCCCGTCCGCCGTCAGCCATTCCCCCGTAAGCGCATGTACACCTGATGTAACCCAGCTGTTCGGTTGATAAACAAGCTTTACTGCATACTCCCCTGTTGTATAATCTGGTTCAATCCTGTACGACAACTGGGCTTTCAAGGCATCTTGTACACGGCTGGCAACGTCTGATTCACTTTGTTTCTTGGAAAGATCATCATACGTAAAATTATTTTTCTCAAGATGTGTTTTATAATAGGATGTTACTGTCCCATCTCCTAATACACGTATGTGAATCGATTGATCTGAAACCGGTACACCGGACTTTTTCTTTGTATACATAAACGAGTATTGGACCGGCTGCGTTAAAAGAGAAGATGAATAATAATTGTGTTCATTTGGTAGAAGCTCATACTCTCCCGCTTTGTCGAATTTTTTGACAAACTCATCCGCTACTTTTTGCGCTTCTGCTTCTGAATATTTTGCCGGGAACAATACATCCTTTGTATTTACCGGCTGATACTGGAATTGCTCCAGCTCTAACGTTTCTCCAACGAATGTAAAGATTCCATATATATACCGATTATCAATGCTCTTTGAAAAATTAAGTTCATAACGCACCGTAGAATCGTTAGGACGCGAGTAGCCTGTCCCCATACTAAATTCTTTTTCCGTTACATTAGGAAACCCATTTGGGAACAGCTCCCGAAAACGCTTCATTAGATCATCTTTTGTTACCTTTGCATTCGTCTGCGCCACTTGAATCGGCAATGTCTCCATCCGCTCATTTCCTACCGGCCCTGCGCTTGCCATCGGTGCCAATAAGCCAACCGACAGCGCTGTAGCGGATAACAATACACCCGCCTTTTTAAAAGTACTCATTCTAGATCCCCCTGTCTCTTTTTCGTAAAACATCTGTTTACACTTCCATTATACGTAATTTGGAAATAAAAAGTTGCATATTTTCTAAAATTAACCATAAATTCAAAACGCTCCTGCAGGTTTGCAAGAGCGTTTCATATGATGCTTTATTAAACTAAATCTTTCAAAGTCTTGCCAAGTCTATCTTTCCACTCCGTCAACCCATTCGCACTTCTCCCCATCACAATTTCAGCAGCTAATGAGGGACTGGAGAACAAGAGATCTTCTATTACTACATATTCACCATTTAAGATTTGCACTTTCTGCGTGTGAATTAAATCATTTCTTTTGGCTGTTAAACGTTCTGAAAATGAGTTAACAACGCTGCTTGCAATTTTAGAACCTTGCAAGACTACAAATCCTTCCTGTGTTTGAACCCCTTTAGCATCCGCCCCACGAGCTCCTTTTATATATAAAAGTTCCTCGGCATTCGTTTCTGACGTATCTTTAATGTCTACGAATAATTTATGCCCTAACATATTAACCAGCATCTCAAGATTACTAATGAATTCATCCATTTCCGCCCGATCGGATTCTGCTATAGAAGGCATAGGCGGGATATTTCCATTCACAACATCATAACGATTGGCAGTCTTCGCTTTTTCGTACAATTTATTTTCTATGTATTTTATATGTGCTTTGTTTAAATTCTCATCTTTGCTAATAAATACGATCACTTCATTCCAAAAATCTTTTTCACGTAAATGACTTTGTAATCGTGTATAAACTTCCTCTGCTTCACCAATATAAACCGCTTCTTTATCCTCGTCATTTCGACCAAATAGCATATAAACACCTGTTGAATTCAAGTTTGGTCTATCATTACATTTCTTCACTTCTGTTCGAGGTATTCTGTAGGCTAAACCGGTCCAATTCGATAACTCACAAGTTAGTCTCCCACTCGGATCTCCATCGATTAAGAACATTTTAATTGTTTTTCCGAAAGTCATTTCAACCATCCCTTATAGAAAGTAGTATTAATATCATTATAACCAAAAATATCCACCCAATTATTAAAATATAATTAGGCGGATATTTAAATACTTTAGAGCTATTTATTTTCACAAAACAACTTTATTTTGCGATTCAATCCCCGAAACATCACAGTAATTTCCTAATGCTTTTAAAAACTCTTCCTCTAACGCTTCAATATCTAATAATGGACTCATTAATACCGGATAAGCTTTATTCAGCTCAAAAATAACACGCCGTCCGTACCGTTCATCTTTTCCTAAATCAGGGCGATCCGTTATTTTCCCTTTTAGCAGCTCACTGATTCCTAGATTATGAATGACAGTTAAGATCTTTACTAGAAATTCACCGTTTCTAAAAATCGAATACTTAATGATGTAGTTGTATATATCCAAATTATCTACAATCAGCTCATAATATTGCTCTTTAGAAAGGACCAGCTCTGTGGCATCCTCGATATATTCAACGGCTAAAATACATTTATAAATATAGTTTTCCCAGTCGAAGCCTTTGATGACGATATTGCTAAACTCGCGATAGCTTTCTAACACTTGAGGATATTTCTCCAAAATATAATCCCGCTTTTTCGTGATTAATAAGGAATGCCAGAATCGTTCATCCAGATGAATATCGCGATCTACCTTTACATATGAGCTGGCAATGGCCTGGAATGCCGCTAGAAAATCAGCTTTCTTTTGAATCTCAGAGCCTTTCCCCATATAAATTGGGAAATCCGGTGCTTCCTCAATTTCCATAGTTTCCTCTGAAAAAAACAGATCGTCTACTACCTCGCCATTTTTAAACGCTGTATAGAGCAGCTCATCCTTTTTATAACCTTCTTTTAAAAGTCTAATCTTCATGTACTGCTAACTCCTTTACAGCTTTTACGTATTTCTCGATGATTTGATGGGATATACGCCCGATCACTTCGTCAATATTATCCACATGTAACTCTTCTACTGCTTTACTAGTCATTAAGTTATATAGTTTAAAATCCAGTAAATCTTCCGGCTGCGTCATTTGTGAAAACTCTACTACATCGTCATCCTCATCAGCATAGTTACTAATAAAGCGTTCTAGGGCCATGCGCAAGCCTGTATATAAATAGGGATTCATAAATGCACTAGCCTTTGACATGGATTGGAATTGAATCTCTTCATCTTGGAAGTGGAGGATGATACATTCTGTCCCTAACTCAAATTTAATTGCTGAGCTTAAATTTGGGTTCAATCGTTTTTCGAATAGATCTAATGGATTTTTCATACCGCCCTCAAAGGTTACGATGTTCGAAAAGCCGATCATCGAAAACTTTGGAACAATGATCGAATGCTTTAACTCATCATAGAAACTATTTAATTCATCATTGTTGTCAAACCGAATTTCCGATTTTGCGACAATATGAATTTGAATGGACGTTCGATTTGATAATGACATCCGATTTTTCGCTATTTCTACTTGTAAACTATGCGGATCTAGCGGGAAGAATTTTGTATCCTTTGACTGAATGACTAATAAATACTGAGCGTCTCCACTGTTCAATAATGCTTCAACAAACGCTGAAGTAAGCTGCGGCATAATTTTAAAACGATATAGGTCTCCATCTTCTTCAAAGCTTACTTTTATCGTGAAATCACTTTCTTCGTACGCAAGAGTGGTCGATGAAAGAATGGGATAAGGGAAATTGGCATCTTTTTTATAAATCATGTTACACCTCTACGTAGTAAATAAATTTTAATGAGCGATTATATTTCGGTTTAAGGGCAAGCTGCAAATGAACAATACCATTTTTAATTGATACATTTTTAATGACATCTGATTCAATCACACATGGATTGCTAGTATTTTTATCGATGATATCGGAATAATTTTCCTTCATATTAAATTCACCGATATACTCTTTGCCCATTCCATCTATAATATTGAACTTCAGATTACATTTTTTTGCCTTCGCCACTTCTGGACTGCCCGTTAAATTTAATTGAATAAACTCTTGGTCATGTAACAAAAGACGTTCGACACGGTATGGATTAATTTTATATTCGTCCTTTTGGTCCTCAGCCGCGCTTTCATCCTCACCTTTATCCCGAGCCTTCCCTTTTCTTCGAATGCCGCTTTCTTTAGGCTTTCCTGCGCCATCATTTTCACGTTTTTTTCGTTTCACTTTTGCAGGTGTAGTTTCAGCTTTATTATCTTCATCACTCGTTACAATATTTTTTCCGTTTTTGATTTTTACAGTGCCAAATGATTGCGATAAATTTTCTTTAAAATCAAGCTCCATCGTATAAAGCAGATCCGATGTATTGATTTTCCCATCTACCGGGTTATGGCTTCGCATCTCTTCATCAATGACTTTTACGATTTCTTTATTAAGATTGCTGATAAATTTCTTTGCAAGCTTTGTAAGTGCAGGATCTTTTAAATCATCACTTGATATTTTGGTATGTGACTCGTTTTCAAGCGATTTTAAATAACTGTCCTCATCAATTCCGCCTATTAACACCGCATTAAACGGCTTCGTTGCATTATTTTTCACTGTAAAATCTTCAATCTTCATACCAATCGTTCGAATGATGCCGACTCGTCCTTTTGGAATACGCTCATCGTAATTAAAATATAAATTGAATTGAAATACTGTATTTGCATGAGGGATTTCGATTAAACGAGGCTGCTGATTTTTATAGGTTTTCACATATAATGGTGTAAACACTTTTTTCATTGCCTCAATTTCCTGCACGTAATATTGACTGTCTGTCACAATCGCATCGATGGAATCAGCATCAATGACTAGATCATTTACATGGACGACTAACTTCTTCTCCATAATGGAAACAAAGAAGCTATCACATACCGAACGGATAACTTCATCTTCTCTGTAGAAGCTGTCTCTCAAAAACGGAATCACAATTTTTAAGCCGCGCGTCGTTTTCTCGAAAATTTTATCGTATTGATTTTCAAACGGCATAAATTTCGAGCCCTCTAATTTGGCAAAATATCCTGTTGAGCGGTAATAATGATCCCCCAATTTATGTTCAATAAGCTGGATCGTACCCCCTAGGTGCTGTTCCCCTTCTGCATCACAGTTGGCAAAGAACATCATATGTACATCAGACGCTGCGTTGGACGCTATTTTCCCTACCCCGTGTGAGCCCCCGCGTGACGCCTCAAAGGATTCATCCTTCTCTTCAAAATGGACGCCCTTGTTATACGCATAAATCCCCCATGTATGCTCTTTCGAATTACTCTGACCATACTTTGCGCCTGTTAATCCGCGCGTATTGCTATCCTCGAATGAAATATAACGAACTTCCTCTGACATCATAGAAGCCTTCATATGACTAATCGTCTCTTTCGTATAGCCATTCCGGCCTTCTAAACTATTGATACGTTGCACGATTGAGCCCATCCCTGGAATAGCTTGTCGATTTACTTTCCCTAATTGTATTTTCACTACAACCGGCTCATCTAATTCTGTCAGTCTTCCATCTAATGAATTTTGTATATTTTCACGTGTCAAACCTGCTACACCTAAACTATAAAAACGCTCTAAAATTTTATTAAAATTCGATTCCTCGATATTTGGTATCTTCGAAAATTGCCATTGATTATCTGCTGCGTTCAAACTGTGCACCTCATTCATCTCTATCATATAGGTAATAATTAACATCATTCACCATGATTATTTTACCACTTATTATCATTTCCAACTTCTCATTATAGAACGAATTAACTGATAGATAAATAACATAATACATTTTCCATATTATCCATTTAATTTCCATACAAGGATGCCGTATAAATTTTAGAATGTAAACGTTACGTAGGACAGCAGGCAAAAATGCATGAAACAAAACACATTTCAATTGCCTTTATTTTGCTAGCTAATTCTTAAGTCCATAGAAAAACACCTCCACGTTGATTAGTAGGGTTTCAATACCCATTTTCAACGTAAGGTGTTTTTATTTTTCCCAGATCATACGTATTTTTTATAGTTGTTCCTAACAGGAATTAATTTAGGGAAAGGTAAAATGTCTAATTAGAATATAATTCCAAGATTATCTCTTTAAAACCATGTCCATTTTCTTTTATAAAAACCGGGGTCTTTAACAAACCCTAAATTAGTACTATTTCCCGCTACATTATAGAAGAAGCAGAAACCTCTTGCTTGATTAAACCCTAAATTGACTTACATGCTGTTGTAGATTCTCCGCCATTTCGGATAGTAAATTAGCTGACGCTGCTATTTCTTCCATGGAAGCTAACTGTTCTTCTGAAGCAGAGGCAACATTTTGCGAATGGCTGGCAGACAATTGCGTAATGCGGGCAATTTCCTCAACTGATGAATTCACCTGTTCCACACTGGCAGCCATTTCTTCGGATGCAGCTGATGCTTCCTGAGTTTGTGCTGTAATTTGTTCAATCAATTCCTGGATTTTATTGAACCCTTCTTCGGCTTTATGAACGACTACAATTCCCTCTTTCACTTCCATCGTTCCTTTGTCCATTACTTCTGCTGCCTGTATCGTATCACTTTGAATTCTTTTGATTAGTTCAGTAATCTGATCTGCAGACGCTTTAGACTGTTCAGCAAGTTTTCGTACTTCATCAGCTACTACCGCAAAGCCTTTACCATGCTCACCTGCACGAGCAGCCTCGATAGCAGCGTTAAGGGCAAGTAAATTCGTTTGATCAGCTATGGACGTAATTACGTCAATAATATTGCCAATTTCTTTTGAACTTTCTCCTAAACTCTCGACGACAGAAGCAGAATGATTTACAACTTCATCGATCGTATTCATTTGTTCGATAACCTTATGTAGAGACTTATTCCCATTGTTTGCTTCTTCATTTGTTTCATGTGCCAATCCAGCAACAGAGGAGGTTGTTTGTGCTACTTGCTGAATACCACTTGCCATTTCCTTCATGGCTAATGCACTCTCATTTGCTTTCAGATTTTGCGATTCCGCCCCACTCGCTACTTCCTGGATAGATGTTGCAATCTGATTAGTAGCCTGAGTTGTCTGTTCTACACTGGCTGTTAATTCTTCTGCTGAAGCAGCAACCTGAGATGAATTGAAGCCTACTTGTTCTATTAAATGACGAAGATTTTGCGCCATTTGGTTAAATGAATCTGCCAGGTCTCCCACTTCATCCCGACTCTTCACCTGTATTTCATCCACTGTGAGATCACCGTTAGAAATCTTATTAGCTACAGTTGAAGTGATGATAATCGGTCTTGAAATCAAGCGTCCCATCAAGACAGCAATCCCAATACCAATGAAAACAGCAATTATTCCTAATACTAGATTTTGGGCTATAGTAGCTTCCACATTTTGTGTATTTTCTTTCTGCCCATCTTCTAGTAAATCGTTTTGAAAGTCAGACAAATTTTGAATCTGCTCATCAAATCTTTTCATAATATCCCGGCCTTGTGTAGAGAACAAAGCAGTATATTCTTCAAATTTATTTTCCCTTTTCAGCTTAAATACTTGATCGCTAAATTGCTTATATTCCTTCTCGATTTCATCAAGTTCCTCCAATTTTTGGATAGCCTCTTGGATTTTAAATCGGCTTAATAAATCATCGTATTTCTTTTGATACTCTTCACGTGCTCTGTTATAGCCCTGTAATGATTGCTCATCGCCCAAGGTTAAGTAATCCTGCATGCTCACCATTTCTTGCTTTATTGCGACTTGTAAACCCTTAATATCAACCGCTTTTTTTGACTTGTCTAAAAGTAAATCACTATAGCTATCATTTACATTATTGATTTGATAGTAACTTAAACCAACTATCATAATCAAAATGAAAATGACGATTGAAAAGCCACAAAGCAGCTTTTTATTAATTGTCCATTTCATAAAATTCTCTCCTAACCCTTTTTTATATTTCTTTGTTTAGCTAATAACTGCGAAATAGTCAGTTAAAAAGTGCTTGAAAACACTATATTTTTTCTAAAATAATAGCTTTTTACCCATAGAATAAACTGGTTATATAGATAAATATTCTCATTAATCAGCATGGATCATTATAATTGATTAGGATAAATATATCAATATAGTTTACCCGAATTCCATACTTAAGTTCCACTTGATAAGTATGAGACTTAAACTTATAGATTTTTATATATATAACGACGATGCAGCAATTCAAATCACTCACAATTGTAATGGATAGTTCAAACAACAGACTATGGCTCCATACAAGCGTTCGAATCGTTTTGTGGGAAATGGAATTTGCTGCAGACTGCATGGTGAAGGATGGGACGAAGTAGTTGAAAGGGAAGGAGAATCCAGCTGGACTGGAACAATGGGTAATTCGTTTATTGGCATAAGGAAAGGCACCTCCCTTGAATGGTATGTTTATCTTACCGGGGGTGCCTGGCACGATGTATCGAATCGAAAAGCATTTCACATAGCTAGCCATTCTAAATATATGATCTGAATATTAGCCAATCTATGCATGTACTGATATACATACAAGTTCTAGCTACTAATGAACGATTAGGTTTTCATTAATTTGATATCCGCTTTTTATTACCTCTAGCTGTATTAGAGACGATTTTAAATATATATGTGACTTTTAAAAATGAAATATTCGCATACAATTTCATTTTTCATTCATACGTTCATAATATATTTTTAATTGTCCTACATTAAAACTCACCCTATAATAATAGGTAAATTATGTTTTTTAATGAGGGGGAGTCAGTTTGAAGCAATTTCTTCAGATGGGGCAAAATACGTCTTTACATGCAGCAAATGGACACATCGAAATTAGCTATGATATTTCGAATACAATTGACATTTCTTTAACGGCATTTTTACTAACTGCAGTAGATAAAGTACAGGGGGATGAGGGTATCATCTTTTACAATCAACCTTCACACGTTTCAGGTGTTGCCACTCTTTTACCCCATGAAACGGTAGGTCAAAGACAGGTTCATAAACTGCACTTTGATTTACATAAAATCCCTAAGGATATTACTAAAATTGCTGTCACACTAACTGAAGATCATCACACTGGCTTCGCTAATGTACAAAACTTGAAGGCGGAAATTCATGTTGGAGCAACAACTATTGAATTAGCACCTGTAAGTTTTACAAAAGAAAATGGTATTGTCGTTTTGGAACTATATTTGCGCAACAATGAAATGAAAGCTAAATCTATTTGGCGTGGCTTTAACTCTGGTCTTGAAGGCTTATGTAAAAACTTTGGCGTAGAGGTTGAAGCACAGCAAGAAGCGGCTACTACATCGGTCAGTACCCCACCAATAGAGGAGTCTAAAAAAGTAGTTGTGCCAAGCCTTGAGAAGGTAAAGGGCAACGTTAATTTAAGTAAAGGCCAAAAATCAGTCATCATTGAAAAAACGCCTGTTATTACTGCCACTGTATCATGGGAAACCGGCACGGACTATGATATTTATGCACTCGTTTACACAAAGAGCGGCAAACAAATCGATGTTGCTATGTTTGGTGCTTCCGGTACACCTCCCCTGCAAAGCTATGATAACGGCGCGGTTGAACATATGGGCGATATCGGAAGAACAAATCAAACGACAAAAACAGAAGTAATTAAGCTGAGATTAAATCCAAATATCGTTGCAGTAGTGCCTGTCGTTTACTCAGCACAATCAAACGGCACAGGATCATTCCATCGCTATAAAGTGTCAATGAGCATCGACAATCATAACGGAACATCGGTAACTATTCACGCTAACAATGCGAACAAAAATAACCGTATTTACACATGCGTACCCGGAATTTTGCATAACACCGATGAAGGCGTAATGATCAGCCCACTCGAGCTATACAGTAAGCCCGACTCTGAATTCCGACCAAAGCTAAAAATAGATAAAAATAACACTGTAGAAGTGTTAATGGACCAAGGACCGAAAAACGACTATAAATAAATTAGTCAGCCGCGCAATCGAATCAACTGCGCGGCTTGTTTTATTTGGTTTAGTGCCCGGCACGGTATGTTGACAAGCTACTTTACTTTTAAAATTTATTTATTGAATTGTTAAAGCATATTGAAAACCATTTTTCTTATGATTTTGATCAAAAACTTTTAAAGGTAAATCTGCTTTAGACATCCAAACTCTCCCCATCTCTACAATAATAGCTGCTGGAGCAGCAGGGAAAATATTAATCTCAATTTCTTGTCCATGCTTAAACTTAATTTCATTCAACAGTAAGCGAAATAGCATTCTAAACTCACTTAACTGCTTTTTAGATTTCAAAAAGTCTACTCCCGGTTCTTCAATTGTAAGTGTCCATATTGAAATATCTTCACCTATAACTTTTGTTATTTATGTGATTTGAAAAGTTTGCAGAGTATATGGGTTTTTAACTCTAAAAAAATGCCATTGAATGAAATCCAATGACATTTGATGAACCAGTGCAAAAGAAAAAACCCTTGATCTACAAGGGTTTTGACACTCTATGAAATCATTTGATTCCCTATGTATGGAGACGATGGGAGTCGAACCCGCGTCCAGAAACTCCAATACGCCAGCTTCTACGCGTGTAGTTTGTCTACTTGCGATTCATGCAGCATTATGCCGACACTTAGAACCACAAGGGATTACACGCTTTAAAGCCGCGCTCATTTCAACTATTTTATCCACTAGGAATTATTACATATTTACGAACTTGGTTCAAAGACCTATTAATTTAATATTACTCATTTTAAATTACTTTCTCAAGCTCTTCTCTTGCTTCTTTACTATCCTCTTCCGCTACCTCAATAAAACCATCTTTAAAATCATTATTTTCAAATGCTTTATCAAAGTGAGTTTGTACTCTATTTTCCATGTGACCTAAAGCTTTTATAACAGAAATAGGAACATTACTATTATTATGATTCGTATCATCTTCTAATTCTGCTACTTCTTTATTTTTTTGAATTAATTCTTCGAGTTCTTCTCTTGTCTGTAGCCACTCTTCAATACGAATTTTACTTTTTTCAATCGCTTCTTCTGTATCTGACTCATCGTCATCGTCATCGTCATCGTCGTCTAAATCTAGTTCTAACAAAGCACTATATGTATCAACCTCCTCTTTATCTATTGCCTTGGCATCATACTTATTACAATGCATTTGATACAATCCTAATAAAAATGTAATACCAGCTATAACTGTTACTGAGAAAGGGCTGTTATGCGAAACATTTTTCAAATCAATTTGCCTTTCATCGAATCCATCTTTTTTAATAAAATTCGAAGCTAAAATTTCAATCTGATTTTTTTCTGGATTATATATACCAACAATCGGTCTAATAGTACTTATTAAATATCTAGTAAATTTATTAGGTGATACAGAGGCTAACTCTTTATATTTTTTATCACCCATTTTTTTCTTTAAAGTACCTTCATCTTTTATATCTTTATCTATCTTTATAAAATCTTTAGCAGCTTTTGTTTCTGTTTCTATATTTTCTTTTAACTCCTCTAAAAGGGCTACTTTTTTAACTCTCAAATTCTCTCTATCTTTAGAATCTTCTACTAGGCTTAACGAGCGGTCTAATTCTTCGCTTAATAATGTAAACTCTAATATTAGCTTCTCTTTTTCAGTAAAAATTTCATTAAAAGTATCCTTTAAAATCGATTTATTTAACTTAACTTTGTATTGATTAAATAGTGTGTATAATGTTGAAAATGTGATAAAGACGTTATTAAACACAATTATTTTCTCATTTGGATATAAAGAATACGGCTTCCCTAAATGATAAAGTTTTTTAACGCCATTAACGGTATTTAATTTCAGTACTTTAATATTTTTATTTGCTTTATGAATATTAAAAGACTTATCTAAAATAATAATGTTCTCTGGATTTACACCGTTATTTAGCTTTTCTATTATCTCTTTTAAAAGCTCTTTTTTATAATAAGAATTATTAATTTTCTCAATAAAATCTGTTATTCTCCATGCTTTAACGTGCTTCTTTGTATTTTGACGCATTTTTACTACATATCTCTTTTGGGATTCCTTTTTCATATTTAAGTACCTCACTTCCTATTATCTTTTTGAATATCAATAGCTTCTTGCAATTTTTCATTTAGTTCTTCATTGAGCTCAATTAATTGTTTTTTCTGCTCTTTCAAAGAAACGTTCTTAGCTTTTAAATCTAAATAATTTTTTTCTAATATCCTAATTTCCTTTTTCAACTTTTCTATTTGTTTATTAGTATTTTTCTGTTGATTTTCGTTATAATCCTTCGATGCATAAATAGATATTAACGTAGCAGACAACCCAATTATTAATAATGAATTAGGGTTAAGTCCGACTATAAAATTATAGACATTATCATAGTATTTAGAATTTTCATCTAAAATTAAAAGAAAAAAAGAAATTATCGCCATTATTTGCAAAACAAATGTTATAGACTTTGAAATACCTCTTCTCCCCATAGATTTTATTGACCCTAAATTAATACATGATACCGTAAATAAAAAAGCACAAAAATTTAAACAAGCAATTATATAAGGATTTTTTATAGGAAATATATCTGTAGCCATAACTATGCCTAGACCAATTAAAATAAACGGTACTGTATATTTGTTCAAATTCTCTCCCTCCTCTTTGTTATACTGTTCTATTCTATAATCAGAATTTCTATGTAATTTTTATTTCCTCCTCCAATTAGTATAATCCTTCCGTTGACCTAATATTTCGACACTGAAATGTAAATATTTATTTTAAGTTAACAAACACCCTAGTTTCGGTACTCTAAATGGAGAGGGAGTTATTTCAAATAATAATATATATAATGGAGGAATGTTATTATGAAACTTTGGCAATTAGTAACTCTAAAAAAAACGGTATCTTTATTAAAAGGTATTGAAAGAAATATTGACGAAATCCAAAGTTTACTATACATAGCAAGGCGTGAACTAAATACTGTATCATTTGATGAAATCGTAGACTTTTCAAATGAATGAATGAAACAAAATTGTACATATTACATTCAAAAGGATTCACTAAAAGATTATTTAACTGAAAGGCATCTATATAACGAGTGGTATTTAGAATCATTACCAGCAGACTTTAACCTTAATAAAAAATAAAATTAATAGCTATATCTTTAGGTTGAGGAGTATGCCTCTCCTTATCCTTACCCTTTATTTAAAATAGATTTTAATTATTATATGGTGGAAAATTACTCCCCCATCTTTTTATGTAACGTAGCATGACAGTTCGGGCAAACAGGAACTAAATCTCTCTTAAAATTCACTTTGTATGTACCCCCTTCCGTGTAGAGGCACAACATAATGAACATGAATAAACCCTTTACCTGCCTCTCCGTAAACCTCTTCAAAGTTCATATTACAAACAACACAGTTTAGACCATGCTCTTCAATACATTTCTGTCTTGCAACAGAGCTACGTTCCTGTGATTGTGCGTCTATGCGCCTCTGCTCAAGCATAACTAACTTCTTTTGGAAAGACACCTTCTGAATAGTAATCATTAAAGTCGCTCTCCAAATAAGTTTCGAGTTACTCTCTTACTCTCATTGGATCTTGTGGAGCAGCTTTTAAACCATTCTCCTTTAAATCACGAAATGAAAGCTTCTCACTATCCACACGTTCAATTAACCTTAATCGAGCATATTTTCCAAATAATGAACCTTCGCATTCTTCTATGTTATACCAAAAGTTTTTATCATCTGTTATTTCATCAGACAAAATATCAATCTTTTCTACAATAGTTTTAAACATAACTTTCATATATGGCTTGGTAGCATATATATACGGTATCTCCTGTTTCATAATTCGCTTTTTGGCGCCAATCTATATATCCAAATTCACCGAAAGCTCCTACATGGTTATACATTTTGCCGTTAGCTAAAATCAACTACTTCAAATCAAATAAATACTCCATTTGTAGTATTATACCATTTCGTAGAAATGATAGGAAGGAACTATACGTTACGAATCTTAAAATATAAGTCACATTTTACAAATCAAAAGTTACTACCTAACTTAGTTTATGGAATAGAGTAGGAATGAATGGTACTTATTACTCTTACTCACCTTTATCGATGCATTAACAGCCAATATTTTCTTCCAGGTTGTTTCAAGGAGATATGAAAAAGGCGCTGTCATTATTACATCAAATAAGTCCTATCTAGAGTGGGGCAAACATTCGGTGATGATGTGCTGGCTACAGCGATTTTAGATCGCTTACTGCATCACTCGATTACATTTAATATTAAAGGTGATTCTTACCGGATGGAGGCGAAGAAAAAAGCGGGAATATTCCCGCTCCCTCCAGCTGCCGAATTGGAATAGTGAGGAATTTTATTCCGTTGATTTTGGGGATTATTAACACGATATTGACATTCATCAAGCAATTGGTACGGACGAATCGAATAAGCCTTATATTAAAGCTACGAAGAACTTTTTAGAAAGAACACTTGATATTGATAATGAAACTTTCCAAGCATTATTAAAATGGCAGGAGCATCAAGCAGAGCAATTAAAGTGGCAAATTTTGAGCCTCAAGGCGAAAAGCAGTTTATCTTCCCAAACAATAAAAATACCTTTTATAATAACTGCAAGCTAAATGCCTGGTTAAAAAGATTCCAAACTCACCATGGCTTAAAACTTGTTTCAGTTCACGGCTTACGTCATACTTGTGTTACTCGCCTCTATTATCAAACGAAGGATGTAAAATTCATTCAATACTTCTTAGGTCATACAGACATAACAACAACGATAGATACGTATATTCATTGCATTCCTGAATTAAGCAACCTATTAGTAAAGCAATTTAATCATACTGCATAAATGATCGTTAATTGAATATCAATTCGTGCCAAAGTACATTTGTATTTTGGTACTTGTTCTTTCTCTATCTTTAAGCAGGTATTCGCAATAAGTAAAGAAATACTTAAAACTAACCCCTTTTATTTATACATTAATCATAAAAAAAGCTTGGTAGAAACCTTATTAGATAAGGCTCTACCAAGCTTTTTACATTTTCATTAATTATTCCTGCTCAATCGTTGGAGGTAGCTTAGAAGTAATGTCATACAGTACGCTCACCAACCATTGATACATAAGGGTTTTATACTATTAATCAAAACAGAAAATTCCATTCAATTCATGTAATTTTTGTCCTCAATTATAGCAGGTGAACCCCTGTTTTACAACGTTATTATTTTGAATAATGAACATGTCGTTTCGTTCATAACCTAAATTCGTGTGAGTGCAACAGGTTACATGTTAGTAGATAGATACCCTTCCTCAATATCGGAAACCCAGCCCCTCCTAGTTCCTTCAAATACTAATGAAGTATGCATTGGAATTGCTAACTAAACAGAAATAAAATTATCATTAAGGAAATTACTGTATTTAGAAAAGTTTTGAATGTGCACTTCCGAAACTATATCATAATTAGCTTTCTTTTTACTTATAGTATTTAGCTCAGGTTTATAATGGTATATTAAGCTAGCCTCTACTTCTAATAATAACTTTTCAGCTCCTTTGAAGTTAGAAATAAACTCTAAAGGAAGATATTCTTCATCTGTACTTAATAACATAACGCTTGAAAAATAAATACTTTTTTTCAGTCCATCGTATTTTGGATGATGTAGCTTAAGAGCGACTGTATGTCCTCCCTTAAACCTATTATTTGTAGAAGAAGTTTTCCCAATATAAACAACCTTTTCACTTTCACCTTCGCCAACTGTAATTATATAAATAGGACAACAAGTAGTAGGAGGTTGAAAGGTTTCATTTTTTATAGCTCGGATGATTTCGTTATCCAAATGTAAGTTGATATAGTTTTCACTATATTCTATTTCCCAATTCCAAAATTCTTCTAGATATTCAATTACTCTCTCTATATAATTATTATTTTCTTCCCAAGATTGTTTCAAACTTTGAGCAGAAAGTTTAGAAGCTTCATGTAAGGGAAACCCATTTTCAATACCTAAAAAGAAACCCATATTAAAATCGACAGACAATTTATCAATCAATTCTATTCTTGGAATCGCACCTTTTTTAATAAAGTAATCTAATTGTCTAAAATTCGTTATATCCATATGTTCTCCTTATATGTTATCACATCAACTCTCTTTGATATGAGTTTATTGAGCATTGTGAACTTCATTTAATCATTCCATATAAAACACCAAACAGCGCTATACCAAGCTTTGCAATGTTCACTACTATATTATGCTTGGTTATGCAGTACCTAAAAAAAACTAAAAGTAATCGAAGTTCTTTTTCTAGTTTTTATCGCTAAAATCTACTATTTTTCACTAAATTTAAACCCTAAATCTTTCATCATCAAATCCAATAACATTTTATCATCCAACCCATTATATTTAATCATCAAGTCCATTATCATTTCATCATTAAATAATCTCAAAAAAACACTATTTACACGAGCAACTAATGGTAAATTTTCTGATATTAATTGTAAATCACTACTGCCTTTAGCATGAATTTGCAATGCATTTGTTTCTTTAAAAAGCCCTATAGGTAAGGGACTCTTAGCTCTCGGATTATGAAAAACTATTAATCCATCCGAAAGATGTTCGGGAGTGGCAGGAGACACTTTATTTAATTTGTATGGAAACACATCATCAGATATATCATGTCGAATACAAAATACTTTATTTAAAGAATATTTTCCTTTCGAAATAACTAGTGATGTTAATTTTCCTATTGTAAGCGTACAGGTAAATATAATTGCTGATATATCTTCAAATTCCTTATCACTAAAAATATTTAACTTTATTTTAGCATCAGTTCCAGGTTTCAAAATATGGTCTTTTTGCCCGTAACTTTGGGATTCAACATCAAAATATAAACCATATAATAAAGCCATTAGAGGATAAATAAACTCTACTCCATAATTTATTTGATCATAAGAAGCTAAAGCGAGAGTGAATGAAGCCTCTTTATTTATCCAATCTTTTGTGGAATATTCATTTTTATATTTCATGGTTTTTGAACGAATTGCATTAGAATACCTAACAATAGATTCATCAATTATTTGATTAAAATTGGGGTTTAAATGTAATGCTTCTAATCCTATAAAGGTGTCCATGAAAGTCCTTTCTTCCTCTTTTAAACCTTTTTCTTTAATATTTGCAACCACAGCTTCAACATAAAACTCAAAGGGTAATTTAACTATAAAATCAGGCACTTGTTTTGAATAATCTAAGGTAAATTTAGCCTCTTTAAAAACTGTGTGTAGATATAATTCCCAAAAAGAAGAATGAAAAGTCGTTTGAAATTCATATGCAAATTTATTATCTTTATCTATAAACCCTTTTGACCATTCTTGAATTATTTCCTTCTCTTCAATCAAACTATCTTTTAGCATTTTAAATTTATAATGTAGTTTCTCATCATTGATTTTTTTTTCTACTTCAAATAAGTTCATCTTATTCCCCTTTGAGTTTTTTCCCAAAATGGTTACTCGTATCGTTATTTAACTCATTCCCATGTGTGTACTTGGACACCCTTCTTTATACTTGCCATCAACTTGGAATCGGAAAACACCCTCCCCTATAGCTCAGTATATTTCTTGTTAACTCCATAAGCCTTCTCTATAGGTACTTCTCACCATTCTTCATCAGCTTCTTTTCCACCACATTAGCAATATCGATTCCTGTCTCACAGGAATATTGTTTTGTCTAAACACACTTAACAAATATACATAACTTTGGTCAAATTTGATGTCTGTTATAATAATACTATACACCATTTTAATCCATCTATTTCACTTATAGAAATACAAAAAAGAGTGCAAGTTTATTCAAATAACTCACACTCTAAACTAATATTTGATTTTCAGTAAAAGATTGATTTTATTTAAGAAATTTGAATAGATAATTAGATGATTTAATTACATGAATATCAAAATATTTACTAATTAATTCCTATGGTATAATACCTACAAACAAGGAGGGATAAATATGAGCAATCAAAGAAAATTAATTATGAGAGGCTTTCTATTTGAAGACTTCTTGAAAAAGTTATTCGATTATTATAATATTCACAATATAAAAAACATTGATGATTTAAAATTTACAGATTATTTTGATTTTATTTTGGAAAATAAATATTTAGTTGAAGTGAAAATTTCCTCGAAGGAAAGATACCCCCTTTCTAGTCTTAAAATGGCAATAAGTAAAATGAAAAGTAATAAATCCCAATATATCAATACCACAGGGGGAAATCCGACATTATTATTAATTGTTGGGAATAGCATAGATTTTGATAAAATTTCTAAAGAGGTAGAATCAGAAGACATAAAAATTTTAGACCTTTCTAACATTCTGTATCTCGTCAGAAACAATAATGTCTTAAGAGAAGAGTTAGTTTCAATATTAGATTTTTCCACTCATGACATTCTTCCTAAAAAAACTGAGATTGAATTATTTGATAGAGTTCCAAAAAATATTATAGGAAGTAATAATGTTAGAGATTATAAGAATAAATTAAGCTCATGGGTGACGACGGATACTACTTTTTCAGATTATGAAAATTTATGTATTGGTGTATTAAAAACTTTGTTTAATGATGACTTAACATTATGGAAATTACAACAAAAATCAAATGAAGATTTATTCAGATTTGATCTAATTTGTAAAATCAAATCTGGGGAACCTGATGGTTTTTGGAAAATTGTAAGTGATTATTTCAAAACAAAATATGTGATTTTTGAATTTAAAAATTATTCTAAGAAAATAACCCAGAAAGAAATATATACAACTGAAAAATATTTATATGCTAAAGCACTCAGGTCAGTTGCAATAATTATTTCACCTTTTGGCGAAGATGAGAATTCTAAAAAAGCTATCAAAGGTACTTTGAGAGAAAATGGAAAACTCATTTTAAGTCTGACAAACAGTGATTTAGTAAAAATGCTCGAAGTTATTGAGAATAATGGAGATACCTTACCTTCGGATTATTTAAATGAAATGTTAGATGATCTATTAATTAATCTAGAAAAATAAATTATATTTATGATAGATAGTTTTATAGACGTGTATTTCGTAATGGAAATGTGAGTCATATCGCAACAGAAATACTAGACCATTCTGGTAGATAAGATTATCGAGACAGCAAGTTTACTGGTAGGCTTTACACGGATTCTTTGCGGGCATAATTCACGTTTAAAAGACATCGTAAAAATGTTACTTAACATACATTTTACTATGAATAAATCATACATACTTGAGAACATCAAAATTAATAATTCAATTCAAACCGTATAGAGAAAATTCAAAAATCATGCTATAATTTGGTATGAAATGATTATAAATAAGACTGTTTAGTGGTGGTACACCAAGCAATCTTAGCAAGAAGCAGCATCGATTCAAAGGCGATTAGCGAATAAAAAGTAAAAAAATAAACCACTACTCAGCTTTTGGGGCGAGGGCGGTTTATTTTTTTTTGTAAAAGCAAATGACAATGCAATTACAGATACGATAAGTGTTGAAAAACGTATAGCTATCATCATTGCTTCGCCCTTATCAACAGTTTACACCTCACGATTCTACAGTACTAATTGTCCGAACGAGTAATACACATGTAAATTGAAGAGGGAAAGTATTTAATCATAAAAAAGCTTACCGATCTTATATGACCAATAAGCATGAGATGAATTCAGATGGATAAATTTGTTTTTAAAGTTAATTCTCGATTCATCTGAGAGCCATTTAGTCAATGATCTCAAATTGCATCGTTTCAAAATCTAGCTCCATTGGAATGTAATTTGATACGATTATCATTAATGGGAATGCTAGCGTCACTGTATAAGCATATACGTGTATAAATTGTAGCGGATCAACCTGTGCATATGTTACCATGGCCCAATGAGCGAGCACATACGGAACATAGAAAATGATAAAAAAGTAAGCTAGGCATCTGGCGGTTTGTTGCATACTCGAATAAAAGCGTGATGCAATATATAATAACATGTCTCTTGTTTCTTCTTTCATAATACAATCGCCTCCATAATATCTAATGTTTGTTCTATTGTATTATAAAAATAGTGTACTGCGATATTCTCTAATACACCATAAGACATGTTTTTAATTGTTTAGAAAGTAACTTTATACTATAGCATAAACAGCAGCATACACCCTTTGTATTTATTCATGTATTAGATCTCCCCTACCCATTTTGAGCAAAAAAAAGAGATGCAATATGCTGCATCTACTCTATTTTTCGCCAATCAATAATCTCAATCATTGCATTTGAAAGCTGATTGTACAGGATTAACCAATTGCCAACGATATTTAATTGAATCAATATTTCACCGTTAATATTTTCTCGAAATACAAGAACAATAATAGAGAGTTCTTTATTTTCGGAACGCTCTAATACCCCAGCCTTCGCCATTTAGTCATTAAAATGGCATTCTACATATTATTTTTCATCTAGCTGAGCGTCAAGTAGCATTCGTATCGTCTGAGCCACATGCTTGTACAGCTTATATGAATTGAATTCGTCTTGTAATGCTACTGCTAAATCGTGCTTAATTTGCTGTGCTTGCAAAGAATCGCTCCTTTCATAGTGTGGTCGTATTATCATTCTACATGCTTTGAATCGCGATATTCAATTGGTAGGTAAATAAACTAAATTGTCGAATAAATTAAACGTTATCCAAGGGACAAATAGGAAAAGCGGTTTTTTAATCTTTTTTATTTTACCTACAAATGTTTGTTTTTTATAGTTAGAGAGTTGAAATAATTTAGGGGTCTCATCAGACATCGGATTTACGACGTTAAAGTTACCAAACGACGCTTTTGTAATTGGCAATTAAAATGCGAGCCATATCGCAACCGAAATTTTAGAACATTCTGGTGGACAAGATTATCGATATAGCAAGTTTACGGGTAGGCTTTACATGGAGCCACTGCGGGCATGATTCACGCTTAAATGGCGAAGCAACAAGGGTTTAACGCCAAAACAAGGGTATCATGCCAGCCACTCCAAATAAAACCAAGGTGTGCATCTGAAAAAGACACATAGGTTTAAGTAGCTCAGATAATAAATGACTCACTATCGCTATTGGGTTGCGATATAAAGTTTTACTTCGTTGACGATGCGTACAGAGTTTTTTTCCAACACATCCCAAGGAATATGTGCTCAGTCGGAAGTCATGCCGTCGATTGATGTTACTACACGGATGCATTCGTAAGTACGTTTAATTTATATGTTTATTTTTTAAAAGAAATAGATAATTAAGCTTAGCGTACTAATTATTATCTAATTCAGCGACATTCTTTACTTCAAGTAATGGTGTTAACTAATTATATAAAAAATTTGAATAATATCGTTTACCATTCTTCATAAACTTTTACTTGATAATATTTTAACAAGTCCTCAAATTCTATATCTAGACCATCTTTATATAGGTCATCTTTTTTTCTATTATAAAGGCTAATCAGAATATCCCTTTTTTCGTCAAATTCCCCGTGGTGCAACTTTTTATGACAAATAACACAAAGTGAAACCATATTACCTAAAACATCTAAGCTTGTATTAAAATCTTTATGATAAGCAAGTGGAATTAAATGATGTGCTTCTACATAATTCCTTTTGGTTCTATTTGAAATAAAAAATTTATGTTCCTGATCAACTTCACAATGATAATTTGATAGACTAATTACTCTATTAGGTAACAATGGATTTCTAGGATAACTCAAATTATTGCTTTCTTTTAACTCTTTCTTATTAACGCTTGACATTTCTTCACGCTGTTTATCGTTACCATATCGGAAATATTCTAATAAATCTTCGTAGTAATTGTCATAGAACTCATTGGATAGTTGATACATAAAATCTACCAATAAGTCCCCATTGTAATTTACCTCATCATTATTATTTAAAAAACCTTGAAAAAACTTAATTATTGATTTAACTTCTCTTTCCTCTAACGTATTTGATGTACTCTTATTTAGTATTTTTTGCGAACTATAATTTAAGGTGTTATTACCTAACCCTTCCTTACGCCATTGTTCTAATGAATATTTGATTTTTAATATTTTTAGTATACTCAAGCATTCCTCTAATTTCTTTCTATTAGTATCAAGGAATTTCTTCCTTTCTTTAGTCTGTATTAGTTTACTCGAAGCGAAATATACTTTATTCAAAATACCACGCCCATTCTTAAAATTATTAATAATAATTTTATTTATATTTACTATATAATTGTACAGTATTTAACTAATTCTAAATAAATTCATTGAGGTGAATAACTTTTTTTGCAATAGCACCATCAGACATTAGATCGGACACATTTTTTATGAATTACCAGGTACCCAATGAAATTAACTTTTTACACCCATACCCTGGAATGTTAAAAGGTTGTCTAAAGGTGACAAACTACTCTTCCTACTTAAAGGATCTTAACGCAAAATTTGTGGTTTAGGTAGTTTTAAATATTACGTTAACCTTTCAATATACGAAGCTTAGATACGGTTTGGTAATGGGAAAGAATCTTCCGTTTCATATAAATCACTTATAATTATCAATTTGACGATTTGTTTAATATCACTTCATTCTGTATATTTATTTTCAGTAATAGAATAGTGATAAATTTCAATATCTGAATCAATGAAGCCTCTTCGCTTTGCCCCATGCAACGTTTGATACATATTCTCTCTACCAACAGGGTTGTCCGTATGAAGGTATATTTTGTTTGCTCGCATCCCTTTTTCACAAATATATTTTACTAAGTCATAACCCGTTGGCAATAGATTACCTTGTAAATCTTCTCCTAAATCATGGTCAAGAGAAAGTATATCTACTTCGTGATTTTCAAGTAGGTGAATTGCTTCCTGAAACGTTCTTGCCACAACAAAACCACTCGGGCAATCTCTTAAATCATCCACATAGAGATTTATTTTTTGTGTACCCAAAATAATCACACCCTTAATGCATCGTTTGTTTCAATTGTGTAATGTAATAAAAGATTTTGCAAACATTCAACCACTAATTACAAATAGCCTTTTTGCTATCATCATTATTTCTACATTAAATGCTCCCAAAATAAAGGAAGTTTATTTATTGGGAAACCGTTTTTTATAAGCTATACTTACAATATAGTTAATCGCAGCATTAACTGTACCCCTAGTTTCCCTGTATGGTTCTAGGAGGCATTTCAATGAAAGACAATATTAAATCGTATACAAAAAAAGATGGCAAAACCTACTATATGTTTAAACTTTATTTAGGAATGGATAGCGAAACAGGCAAACAAATTCATGTTACTAGACGTGGCTTTCTAACTAAAAAAGAGGCTAATCTAGCATTAGCTCAATTAAGAGTTGAAGTTAGCAATGGGGAATATAAGAAGCCTAAAACTGAAACATACGAGGATATATATAATGTCTGGATTCAGCACTACGAAAGAACTGTTGAAGAAAGTACCTTTGTCAAAACTCTTGTCATTTTCAAGCATCATATTTTACCTGCAATAAGTCACTACCGAATAGAGAAACTGAGTGTAGCAATCTGCCAAAGTTTTGTTGATGACTGTTCCTTGAAACTAAAAAGATTTCGAATGGTGAAAACTTACGCATCTAAAGTGATTGATTTTGCAATTAAGCGGGAGTACATCCGTTCTAATCCATTCAAGCTAGTGGATCTTCCAAAAAACAAAGCCTCTACTGTAGTAGATTCCGACGTCAACTACTATTCAAAGGAGCAGCTAGTTTACTTTCTTCAATGCTTAAAGCAATATGGAAACGCTCAAGTTACCGCATTTTTCTATCTGCTTGCTTTTTCAGGTATCCGTAAAGGTGAAGCACTTGCATTAACTTGGGCAGATTTAAATTTCGAAACGAAGGAACTGCTCATTACAAAAGCTCTTTCAAGAGGTAAAAATAACAAGCTCTATATTAAATCAACGAAAACCGATACTTCACGCCAGCTTTTAATCGATGATGAAACATGCCGCACATTATCCCAATGGAAAAAGATTCAGCAAGGCAAATTTCCAAATGGGAGTGATAAAATCCAATTAATGTTTACAAACGAACAAAATGGTTTATTGCAGCAAACAATCCCTAGAAGATGGCTCATGAAAATCATCGATAAATACAACTTACCTTACACACATGTCCATTCTTTTCGACATGTCCACTGCTCTTTGCTTTTCGAAGCGGGTGCAAGTGTCAAAGAAGTACAAGAACGATTAGGTCACACAGATGTGCAAACAACACTCAACATTTATACACACCTATCAAAGCGTGCAAAAAACGAAACAATTAATAAATTTGTTACGTACTTGAACTCATAAATTTGACCCAAAAGTGACCAGATTTTTGGCCAGTTTTCGATAAAAAGCCCAGAAAACTCAGTACAACTAAAAAAGAAAAAACCCTTGATATACAAGGGTTTTGACCACTCTAGACAACTCTAGAAAATTTATGTATGGAGACGGCGGGGCGGGGCTATGCCCTGTCATCGTGGAATACAGTTATATCAATGGTTTATAGCCATTCAAACCATTTTGACCTTAAACGAGAATTTACGGGGACAATTACTACTTACTTAATTACTTCTGTAACATGCGCATAACCAACGTAATATTCTTTATCCACTTTATTTTTTGTTGAGCAAAAAACTAAGTTCACTTTAAAATGCTCATTTGCCTTCATCTTAAATTCGTATTCCTTATAATCTATCATATATAAGTCTATTTCATCTATTCGAAATTCTAACTTCACTTTTTTACCCGCTATAGTAACATTTCTATATTTTGTACTTAATGTAACTCCTATATCATTTGGTCGATGGCAACAATCATAAAATGTTCCTTCTAAACCACAATACTCACTTACATCATTTGGCGTTTTTATCTGTTTGCATTGATTAATCTCAAATAAACTTACAACAAATTGTTCTACAAAACCACTTTCATGATTCATTTCAAACAAATAAATCGGGATTTGCTCACCTTTATAAAACGTTACATCATACTTCACTAACATAGATAACTCTCCTTGTTTTTAAACAAAACAAAAAAGCGCTATTGACTACAATCAAAACGAAAAATCGCATTTTGCAAGATGGTTCAATAGCACATTTGGATTAAGCAAGTTTATTTTGTAGGCAAAACAAAAAGTGCTATTGACCATAGGCAATGCAAAAAAGTTTTTTTTTGCAAGACTATGCAATAGCACTTGAATTGAATGAATTTATATTGTTGCGGTTAAGCAAGATTATCATACTAATTCATTTAATATTTTTCAAGTCCCTATGAATATTTTATAAACTAATGTCTATAATATAGCATCAAATTTTAAAGGAGATGTAAATATGAATAAAGACAAATTTCTTGCTCTTGATTGCAATCAGCGCGTTGCATTCGTTAATGATTTATTAAAAAATAATCATGATTTACAACAAGTTGCTGACAAAATTGGAATCAATTACTCAACATTTACAAAAGTAATGCAAGAGGACGATTACGTTTATATTAAGCGCGAGAACCAATACTACAAATTTGTTCGCAATGTAAATACGATTTCATCCGTCGATAATTCTGCGGACGAACTAACAGCCTTTATCAATGAAAATTTGGAAGTTCTTAAAAAGCTTATTGAGAAGTATAAACGCAATGATGACTTCACAATTGATAAAAAAATATTTGCTTCCAAACTCTCAACAAAGACGTTTCGTATGCCTGAAGAGTTGTACCAGCAGTTTGTCCGCACTTGTGAAAAGGAATTCCCACATTTAAAAATCCAAGACATTATTGCGCAACTACTCTTAAATTTCAGCAATAATTATTCAAACAGTTAGAAGTAGTTTGGTCGCCTAAACTACTTCTTTATTACTTCTTAAATGTTTAGGAAGCATAAAATCAATTTCGTCATCTGAAAAAGTCAGTTCTTCATTCTTCTTTAAGGCTTCTTGAGCTTTTTTATAAGCTTTAGATAATGTTATCGGTGCATTACTATATATTTCTGAGGTTCTTAATTGCAATTCATCACGCGCAGTTCTAATTTCTTCAATGCTCATAGTATCCATATCAGCTATTAAAGAAATATAATCCTCACGTATTACCCATAATGTCTGCGCCACATTTCTATGTTTTTTTGAATTACCATCAAAATCAAACTCCCGCATAATTGTAGTAACTACTAATAACATCAAGGATACTAATGTACCAACCCAAGTTGTAATTTCACCATCACCTAACAGCACGATTAAAAATGCGCCTGCTACCAAAGTTGATAATATAAGTTGAATCGTTTTATATCTTGTTTCTTTCTTTTCTAATAATACTGCGCTTATATCATGTGTTTTTTGAGTATATGCAACACGCCCGTAACATTCTCGTATCTGACTCATTAATTTAGTTCTTTGCTCAACCTCAACTTGGGAATTTCGTTCCAAATAGCTCCCTCCATTCCCTTTTCGAAGAATATTCATTCCCATTTGATTCATATTCAATAGCCTTTAACGCTATATTTTTTGCTTGTTTAGCCTTGTAATCAAAACTATGAACTTTATCTATTCTTCTATTACTACCAGGTACGTACCAATATGTTTTATCGGATTGTTCAATTAAGAAATCAAAAAAGTCGCGAATCATCCAATCATAATATAAATAGGATTTATCACTATATGACCAATTTTGCATGAATCTATAACATAAAGTATCAATTAAGTAACCACTCATTTGAACATTATTTTTATTTTTCCATGCTCTAATCATTCTGCAAAGTCGCTTAAGGTTTTTATTACTGCTTTTATTTAATTCGTTGAACGCTTTTATTTCTGCTTTAGGGTTAGTCGTTTTCCAACTACCGCCATTATTTGTATCGGGATAAGTATATGTTTCATCATCATTCAAAAAACATGGAACAATTTCATAAGAAATATTGTCCTCAAAATCCACTTTAACTACTTGTCCATCTCCGCGCTTATATGATTTGTAAGTTTTTTCAATCGATTCTTTAACTGCCTGTAATAAAGCGGATTGCCCATTAGAAGTATAATTATTATATTTCACATAAGTCGAATAAGGTAAGCGTACTAACAAATCAATATCACTTGTATAAATATCTGTACCTCGCCCATAAGACCCTGAATAAAAACTATGATCAGTATCTGAAGTCGATCCCCAAAAATCTATATTTAGTTGTTTTGTAATACGCTTTGTTCGGTAAGTTATTTTGTTTACTGTTTCTTCGCTCATTCTTAAATTCTTACAAAAAGTTTCAAAGTTACTTGCTACACCCATAGATATTCCCCCTATAAAAAGACCGTTTCCTTGCGGAATGCTAAGAAACTGTCGAAAGTTAATATTCATGATGTAATTTCTAAGATGTTATAGTTCGCGCACAATTTCTTCATCTAATATCTTTTTACGCTTCTCCCAATCTGGCATTAGCGTAAATAACATATTGTAAAAGCTTTCACTGTGGTTATTGTACTTAAAATGTATTAATTCGTGCAGTATTACATAGTCAATGCAGTATTTTGGCGCCTTGATAAGCTCCGTATTAATTAAAATCGTATTGTTGTCAATTTGAGCTGAACCCCAGCGCGCTTTCATGACGCGTATTTCAAGGGCAGGCTTTTCAACGCCATACTTGTTCATTAATGCGGACATCTTATTTAATGATTCACCGAAAATTTTATATGCCTTTTCCTTGTACCACGCATCCATTAACTTCTCTTTCTTAGAAAAGTTCGCTGGGTTCTGCGTTTGCAAATATATAAAACCTCTAAAATACTTGACCGCTTCGTCTGCCGAATGTTCGACGCGCAGGCGGTACTGTTTCCCTAAATATTTGAATGACTCGCCACTTACATATTCGCGTTCGCTTTGTTTATGTGGAAGTACGTCTTCAAATTGCTTTACGTTTTTCAAAATCCAGGAGCCTTTGCTTTTCACAAAGTCATATATAAAACTTAACGGCACTTTCTCATTAGCTGATATTTGAATGCTCATATCAGGCTTAATGTTTAAATTGACGTTTTTGACGTCTTTTCGTTCAATCCAAAAATCAATAGGCTGATTGCCGAAGTGAATTTGGTGCTTTTCCATATTGCTCACTACCTTAATAACGCTTGATGGCTACTGTTTTTACTTGTTCAATCACTTTGTCAATCGTGTCGAATTCTAATGTTACATTATTTTCATTTGAGAAATCAAACAATAAATCATCAATGTCTTGAGCAATACGATTGTGAATTTGCGGGTTGTTATGCCAATCAACTTTTTGATGTTGCTTAATAATTGCATCCATCTTGATTGCTAAATTAGCAAAGTCTTCATCGCCATACGATACTTGCTCGTCATTAATTGTTAAAAGGTCTTTCGTAACGCCATAAAATGCTTGTGCATGGCCATTATCTTTAATGATTGATGGATAATCTTCTTTTGGCTCTCCTTGACGGAATTCTTTTAGCAATTCATTCATTGAATTTAAGTAATCTGCTTCTGAAATGCGCTTTTCCTTATATTCGTCTATTACTTGCTGAATGCGCTCGGAGAACTTCTTATAGTACGCAGGGTTTTCGTCCCATTTCGTGCTGACGCTTTTCGTTAAACGTGTACGAATCGCATCTGCCTTAGCGCGCTTTGAGCCAAGACGTTCAAGCTCCTCCTCAAACCCTTTTTCGTTCAAAATGTCGACTGGGTTCGTAATACGAATAATGTCCTCGGCTGAAATGTATTGGTCCATCAGCTTTTGCATTTTCGCCTCGTATTCCTTATGGTCAATCGAATCTGAGTAGCGTAATTTAACACTTTTACGAAGCTCTTGGAAGAATTTCAAGTCTTTCTTATATTTATTCAGTTCATCTTCCTGTAAAGCATTATATATACGTTCTGATTCTAAAGCGATAGCAAGGTTACGACCGAACTTACTTAACATGTCATAAAAATCGTTACGCAGTTCTTCGTCTTCTAATAACACTTCATACTCTTCAACGTCCGACTTATTGCGAATCGGCGCAAAGATGTCCCATAACTGTGAGTTATATTGACGAAGCTCACCGATAATTGTAATGACATCGTAAATAGCGCCCTGAATGTCTTCGGGATCGAAGTTTTCAAGTCCCGCGCCTGAATACATTTGTAATGCTTCGTCTAACTTTTCGAGTAAGCCACGGTAGTCGATGATAAGACCGTAATCTTTACCTTCATATAGTCGGTTTACTCGGGCAATCGCTTGTAATAACGTATGCTCTTTCATGGGCTTATCAATATAAAGAATCGATGCTCGCGGTGCGTCAAAGCCTGTTAAAAGTTTATCGACTACTATCAATATATCAATTTCATCGCCGTTTATAAATTCGTCTTTGATTGCATCCTCGTAGGCGTCGGCAGTGCCATAACGGTCCATCATTTTCTTCCAGAAGCGTTGAATTAAATCTTGAGAATCTTCATCAATGGAATCGTGACCTTCACGCTGATCTGGCGGAGAAATAACGACCGCGCAGTTTAAATCGCCGAACTCCTCGAAGAAATTCAAATAACGAATCGCTTCCATCTTACTATTTGTCGCCAACATCGCCTTAAATTGTGAGCCTTGCGTTTTATAGTTGCGATAGAAGTGGTCATTAATATCGAAAGCAATCATGCTAATGCGCTGATCCGACGAAGCAATTCGCTCAAAGTGCGCCCACTTTTTCATTACTTCTTCTTTTTGATTGTCATTTAAATGACGCGTAATCATGTTTAGACGATTATCAATTGCTATCTTGTTAACAGTTTGATCGACCATTTTACCTTCATATAATAAAGGAACGATGGCTTTATCATTCACCGCATCTGCAATCGTATATTTATGAATGAGCTTACCGAATTTAATCATCGTGCTCTTTTCTTTTTTCATTAATGGTGTACCAGTAAAGCCAAGATACGACGCGTTCGGGAATACTTTCTTCATTTTATTATGAAGCTTCCCGTACTGTGTGCGGTGCGATTCATCGACAAGGACGAAAATATCACGTGAATCATTCACTTGTTGTTTTGCAGAAGCTGTATCAAATTTATGGACCAATGTAGTGACAATGTCTGTGTTGCCGTCATTTAATAAGGCAATTAAATGATTACCTGAGTTTGCACGGCTTGCTTTTAGGCGCGTATGATTAAACGTCTTATGAATTTGTTTGTCCAGTTCTACACGATCTGTAACGATAACGACTTTTGGGTTTACATATGATATCTCCGTTAAAATATAGCGTGCCAGCATGACCATCGTTAATGATTTACCAGAACCTTGTGTGTGCCAAATAACACCTGATTGACGATTGCCGTTTTCGTCACGCTGTTCAACTGTATTTAAGATTTCTTTAATTGCAAAATACTGCTGATAACGAGTAACCTTCTTCACATCTTTATCGAATAGCGTAAAGAATGCTGTTAACTCCAATAGGCGAGCTGGATGGAACATAGAAATAATATTTTTGTCTTGCGTTGTTGGTAAACGGTCTGTTACAGCCTTTTGTAACAATTGCTCTAACCAATCTTGCTCTTCTTCCTTCCAAATGGACCAAAACTTTTTAGGCGTACCACAAGTTGCGTACTGCGTTTCGTTTTTATTTGTCGCCATGACAATTTGAATAAACTTAAACAGTTGTGGAATATAATCATTTTTTTGATTGCGAATCATTTGACTAATGCCTTGGCTCATGGAAATAGAGGATTTTTTACACTCAATGACCGCAAACGGAATACCATTTATGAAAAGTACAATGTCAGGACGTGCAAGTTTACCGTCCGCGCGCTCAACCGAAAACTCTTCAACGACATGAAAAACGTTGTTTTCGATATTGTCCCAGTCTATAAACTGTATTGTAAAAGATCTCTTTGAGCCGTCAGGAAGAAACTCTGTGTAGCTACGTCCTAACATAATTGTTTCATAAATCGCTTCATTCGCCTTTACAAGTCCATTCGTTAACGGCTCGTCTAAATCGCGAATTGCTTGTTGAATGTTGTTTTCGGTAAATGAATACGCCATTCCTTTAGATTCATAACGGTTAATTTTTCGCAGTTGATCTTCCAACACATCTCGAAGTAATACTTTATGAAGATTCCCGCGCATTCGCTCTGCTTGCTCTGTTGGGATATAGGTATATCCCACACTTTGTAACACTTCCAGCGCAGGCTGTTGACTTATATTAATTTCATCATAAAGTTGCTCAGTGGACACATCGCCACCTCCAATCTATTTAATGAAGGAAAAGGAGGAAAAGTTTTACACTTCCACTCGAATTTTTCCTGTAAGGAGTTGTTGCATCAAGGCTTTTTTTTGTTTATTTAGAAGTAATAGTTCTCCTCCTAATAAATCAATTTCCCTATCCGCATTTGAAAGTATTTTTCTTATTTCAAGTTGTTCTTCAAAAGGTGGAAATCTCACCATAATTTCTTTCAAAGAATCTTTATTTAAAGTAATTCCTTTTGCGGCCCTTGAACCATATTGTGTAACATCAATTGAATTTAAATAGTAATACAAATACTCACTGTCAAGAATTCCAGAGTTTTTCACACCGAAGCTGACAATTGCTTCGTTGGAATACATTTCTTCTTTCGTAATTGCCAGTCTACCAATAGTTAATTTAAAACTCATTATTACTGTATCTTTAGGTATAATTTTAATTCCAGACTCTTTTATAGCTAATTCCGTTATTTGTTCACGGGTTTTAGATATATATTTCCCCTTCATATCGGATATTGCTATCCAACTATATCCCTTTCCCCAGTATAGAGCTTTATTTCTACTTGGCGTTTTTCCCATATTTAAATCACAAACTTTTTCAATCGGCTGTATTTCCCATTTTCCTCTAAAACCAGATAACCTAATTTTCCCACTTAGAAGCTTTAGTTCTAACCCTTTTTTCTGCTCTTTTTTCTGCTCAATTAACTTTTCCTTCAGTTCAATCGCTTTATCCCAGATATTTAATAGAGAAATTATTTTCTTTTGTTCTGATAAACTCGGAATGTCTATATACATCTCTTTCATTATTTGCGTTGTTAAATTATTAAAAACCCCACCCGTAGTCGCTGATGATTGCATTTTCTCATGTAATTGTTCAAACAAATAATATAGATATTCAGGTTCCAATTCTTTAAAGTCATCAAACCCAAAAAAACCATCGTGGATACATGCAGGAATAGCCAATATCCCTGGAATTGCTACCCTTGTTCCAGAACAGCTAAGAACTACGGAACCCTTTTCTAAATATCTGCTCTTTTTAGCACCTTCCTCTGTTAAACTATCTACGCGTGGGGTAACGTATTTACCATCACGCGTAACATCTTCTATTAATACCCTTGGAATAGGTCCACCATAATAACGTGGATCTCCTTTTGGTCTTGGACTTGCTCCTCGAAATACTCTAACAACTTCTTGTAGTTGAACAGTTTTCCATTCTTTTGTTTTTATCTCGGGCGCTTGCATGCCTTACACCTCTGTTTCTTTTAAATGATTAAGTTCAATAATACAAATTGACTACTCAATCTTATTTGTCCTTATTTAATAACTTCTTTTGTTCAATTTTCTCAATCTGCTTAATACTTTTTTCAGGAGTTGGTAAATCTTCAGGCATTGTTCCACCAAGTTCTTCAATAGTTTGTCTTACTTTTTTACCTACCTCGTAATGCGCGCGATTGGCATTCTCTTTACCTTGAACATTTTCTCTTCGAAGCTTTTCATCTGTTTGTGTTGCGCGGAATAAGTTGGCCGCGAGTTCTGTACTTCCCATATGATCTAAAATTTTATGACTTTTTTTCAGACCTTTTCGGGCATGTATTCCTTTAGCATCTAACCCACCATACAAACCTCTATAACCGTGATTCTGAAAAGTTGCATAATCAAAATTCGTTTCTACACCCGCAAGCATGGCCGCCTCTTGTAAAGATTTATTATGCGCTTTTAATTCGTTTCGAATTGCTAATCGTTTTTTGTCTTCATCTAATGTTTCAAATTGCTCTTGAAGTTCTTGTTTTCTTGTTTGTACCGCAAAATATGTCTGTCCTAAAGCAACAACTTCTTTTTTAGGATCAGCGTTTTGTACAACTAAATAACAAGCATATCGTGAAAGTTCATAATCTTCTACTTCTCTTATTGCTCCTGATCCGAGCTCAACCATTTTTCCCACTTGGGAAAAATGGTCTTCAACTTCATAACCACTATTTAAACAAGCCGTTTTCGCCTTATCTATAACATTCAAAAATTTATCAAAACGTTTATAGTCTAATATTTGAGCTAAATCTCTTGCATACCAAAAGTCTTCCCCATATTCATTGACATTACGATAATGTTCGAAAGTTTGTTCACTATATTTTTCAATTTCACTCATATACTGTATCCCCTTTTCTTCCAACCTGTAAGAGTTACTTACATGTTCGACTCCCTTTGTTAATTATTCATGAACCATTCGGAAAAATCGAATAGTTCACTGTTAAAAAATTAATCGATAACTTATAACCCTAATTCCTTCAAATACTTCTCCATCTCAGCTTCCACAACAGCTAATTCCTTCTTGATGTCCGAGATATTTTGCTTCACTGCTTCCATATCGATTGGAGCCTCTTCCTCAAACGTGTCAACATAACGAGGAATATTTAAATTATAGTCATTTTCTTGGATTTCTTTTTTAGTAGCTTTGTATGAATACTTATCAATTGTTTTACGGCTATCATAAGTAGTGATGATTTTTTGTAAGTCCTCTTCACGTAGCTTGTTTTGATTTTTACCTTTTTCGTAGTTACCTTCACCTGATGCATCTATAAATAGCACATCTTCACGCCCACGATTTTTCTTGAATACAAGAATACACGCTGGAATGCTTGTACCATAAAACAGACCTTCTGGTAAACCGATTACCGCATCAAGTAAATTCATTTCGATAATCTCTTTACGAATTTTTCCCTCACTCGCACCTCGGAATAATACACCATGAGGTAAAATCGTTGCCATTGTCCCATTCTCAGCTAATGAATATAACATGTGTTGTACAAATGCATAATCACCTTTAGATGTTGGCGGTACGCCCCATTCGAAACGGCGATATGGATCTAAACCTGCTTCCATCTTAAATTTTTCATCTTTATCTTTTTTAGATGTTTCATTTGCAAAGCCCATTGCCCATTTATCTAATGAGAACGGCGGATTAGCTACGATTTTTTGGAACTTCATTAGCTTACCGTCCTCTAAATGTAGCGGATTCGCTAACGTATCGCCCCACTCGATATTAGCGTCATCAATGCCATGTAAGTACATGTTCATTAACGCTAATGAATGTGTTGCGCCGTTACGCTCTTGCCCGTAAATCGCGACTTTATTATTTGGTACTTGCTTTGCAACACGAACTAATAATGAACCCGATCCACATGTTGGGTCATAAATGCGGTCATTTTCTTGTGGCTTCACTAAACGTGCTAATAATTCAGAAGCCATTGTAGGCGTGTAGAACTCCCCGCCTTTTTTACCCGCATCTGAGGCAAACTGCTCAATCATATATTGATAAGCGTTACCGATAACATCTTCACTTCCAATTACAGAAGGTTTTAAATTTAGTTTATTAATGTCTTCTAATAATGTACGCAACATTGCGTTACGCTCTTTCGCTTTCCCTAAAACCGCTTCGCTATTGAAGTCGATGTTGCGGAATACGCCACGAAGCTTACCAGTGTTTTCGTTTTCAATGCGCTCTAACACTTTATTGATGATTTCACCGATTTCAGCATCATTACGTTTGCTGTACAGATAATCAAATGTTGACTCATTATCTAATACAAAACGCTCACGTGTTAATGCGCGTTGAATACGTTGTTCATCACCGTTATAACGCTCTGTGTATTCTTCTAAATGTTCCTTATATGAATCACTTAAATATTTAATGAACATCATCGTTAAAATGTAGTCCTTATAAATACTTGAATCGATTTTTCCGCGGAATGTATCCGCGGCCTGCCATAATATACTATTGATTTGATCTTGCGAAACTTTCTCTGCCATCTAATTTCCTCCTAATTCCATTCCTTGAAGCACTTTGTTTGTCTGCGCTTGGAATAGCTTTTCTTTTTCTTCTATTAATTGATTTAGTAACTGTGTTTCCTGTAAATGAAGCTTATACAATTGAATAATACTTCGTTGCTTTTCGAGAGGCATTGATTCAATCGGTATTGCACTTAACGTCGCTTTATTCGTACTTGGAATTCGCGTACCTGATTGTCCTTTTTCTAACTCTTTTTTCGCTGGCGCCGTGTTCAAATACCACGCTACATATTCGGGCAAAATGAAATCCACTTGAACATCAATCACCGCAAATGACGAAGGAATTAATAGTCCCGTTTTTGATTCATCAATATAGACCGCCGAATACGGATAATTCAAACGGAACAGTATATCCCCTTCCTTCGTGAAATAATGCGGACTTAGCACCTCATTGCTCTCGAACAGTTCAAATGATTCATCTAAAGAATCAATACTTTTAATCGTAAACATACGGTACGTTGCTTTTACTTCACTTGAAGTAGATGCTTTTTTACGCGTAATTACCATTCCCGCGCGAATATCCGCTATATCTCCTAACTGCAAAATCACACCTCCAAATCGTTAAATTAATTATTTAACATTTAAGTTAAATCAATCATATAACAAAAAAGAAGTGTTTGCAAACGAATTGTGAGAAAATTTTTCAAATTATTTGATTCTGTTACAAAGCTAACCATTTCGCTTCGCATCAGTGTGTTTAATTGCGCAAGGATAATCTAATCGAATCACTATTATAATCGCAAACATAATTCGAATTGACATACAATCGCGAATAGAATTCGAAGCTAAGTTATGCGAAATTACGATTAGACTCTACTTTAAATAGAACAACAAATAGAATTTATTCGAATATCGAAAATAAACTATTCAGCGGATTATCGAACTGTTTAGGAGCTTTTGGGTAATTTTTGGGTATGCATACTGGATTTATGCCCAGATTTTGAAGCAGACGCATCGCTTTTTTATACTTGTGTGGCGACACATGCTTTTTTGGGGTACTTAAACTATGAGAAGATGTTTTTAGGAGAAATTCTTTTAGAAGACTTTTATCGAAAGCGCTAAGCTGAGAGTCGCAAATAATTCGCTCAGCCTCGGAGTATTTGTAATAATCCCCTTGAGGATAAATTGGGATTAAATACTTTTGAAGATATTCATTAAACGGCTCTTCTTTAAAATAATTTGATAAATGCATCGAGATAGGATTAGGACAGCGTGCACTCGCTTTATAGTATAAATGTTGATACATCAATCTCACTTCAAATCGTACAACATCTTTTTCGTATACTTGAGTTTCGCATTCCTTAGCTTCTCTTTCTGCTTCCTTATCATATGCAGTTGTAACAATAGAACCTGAGCTATGGTAGATTGTCGTTTTATACTTTTCAAACTCACCTGATGCACTCTTCTTTCCTTTGTATTTATGCTGAAAACGATAGCGGTCAACATGCTTTGTAATCAAATGAAAATATAGCTCCCGTAACTGTTTATTCGGCAGAATGACATCGTAGCGATAATCGATTCGCACTAAAATATGGTCTTCATAAGGTGCGTGACCTATAAGCATCATGAGCAATTCCATAATACGTTGCTTGACTTCAAGATAATCTGATTCCTGTATATCCGATTTCCTTAAAAGAAGTATTACGTCAACGACTAATGAAAGATAGATCTTGCCTGGATGGCGCACTACTCTAACTGTAAACGCATTATTAAAATATTCAGCATAATGCATTTGAATATAATCATTTACTTGTTTATAGTTACCGCCGACAGTTTCTTCTAAAGTGTTTAAGTCCTCCTCCTTGATGCCAATGTTCATTTGAAACGTATGAAGCATTCAAATTACCCCTTTCATGATAGAAGCTATACATTTGGAATGCGGGATAAGTCAAACCATTGATATGATTAGGTTTCTTTACATTTTTTTATCCCGACTCAACTATTATTATTTCTTTTTTCAGGCTGAAAATTTCGTAATCAAAGATGATTATACAAAGCAAAATGATTTTGAAAAGCCCTTACCATGTCGGACCCCGTTTTATGTAATAAAAAAGACCGAGAACAATTACGTCCTCGGCTCAACAGCGTACATTTCCTTGAAAGCACTTATTAAACTCCCTACCTCACAAAGTTCGCACCACATTGTTTGTTCATTCCAGTCAAACTCCGCAATCCGTTCAATTAAATGAATTACCTGCCTTGTTTCCTCTTCAGTTAAAATCTTGTCCGCAACGCGCAACGGCGACTTGAACATTAACGAATACAGATCTACTACTTCATCTTCTTGCTCAACTAACCTTCTGCCAGCGTCAATACATCTACCTTTAACGCAAGCGCAAGTTCCACTAAAATTGGGAACGATGGAGATTGCTTTTCGTTGCGTTCCAATCGCGAGATATAACTCGGACTTACGCCACTCTCAACGCTCACTCGTTGTAACGACATCCCACGGGCTTTACGCAAACGCTTCAATTTCTCCCCAAATGCTTCATCGAATACCTTTACAGATTTCATATCCTTGCCTCCTCCTAATATATACCGCTATGGTACTCCTTGATTTGTTTTTTTATATTTTAGAAGCGCATCAGGTTTTTATAACTATTTTTTGCAAACAAATGCTATAATTTATTTAATCGCGGTGTATTGCCTCGGCTTGCACTTAAGGAAGCTGGATGCGTCTGGTTCTCATTAAATTTTTTTTATAAAAAATATTGACTCTAAAAAAATTTTATTGTATTTTATATTTGAAAATTGAATATAGACAAATAACATATGGATTTTTATTTAATAGCTTTTGATATTTTGTAACTGGTTTATTTAAATGTACATGTTTTTATTTAGAATGCTTTTTAGCAAACAATGGGTGTAGTGTGCCCATTTATAGGCTAATTGCACCTTCTAAGTAAGACTGTATCTTTAAATAAGCCAGTTTTTTATTTTGCCCGCCTTCCTCCTGCCAATCAAATTACCTACATATTACGAAAGGAGGAACACGCTATGTAGTTACATTTGCAACCTTATCGACTTATTAACAATTTAATTAGGAGGTCAATCTAAATGGAGTTAAATGCATTAGATATTCAATCCACCACACAGGCAATCGTTTTGAATACATTCACTGAATTACTTGAGGAAATTGTTAATAATAAGAAAGATAAACCAAAGGAATGGATGTCAATTGAAGAAGCGCGCAACTATATTGGTGTATCCCACAATACCTTTAATAAGTTCCGCATTATGGGACTAAAGGTTGCTGAAATTGACGGCATAAAACGCGTATCAAAAAGCGAAATCGATCGTTTCCTTACTGAACATTCATTTTAATTCCACGTTGTAAACAACCCTTTCTATTAGCAATCTGCTAATCAAAATTTCCATTACTCAAAACTTTAAAATAACTTACGGTGGCAAATTACGCTATTTTTTAGACAACTCGAACCCGTAATTTTATAATATAGGTGTTTCATTAAGTAACGCTGGTTATATTCCCTTTGTAATTTGTCCCCGTAATTATAGGAGGAATACTAACTATGCCAAAGAAATCAAACACTCCGATTAAAGCGTACAAGAAAAAAGATGGTAAGACTTATTATATGTTCAAAGTTTATCTCGGCTTGGATCCTATGACTGGCAAACCTCAATACACAACGCGTCGTGGCTTTAAGTCTGTGAAAGAGGCACAATCTGCTCTTACGCGAATTCAGTTTGAAATTGCGAACGGGACGTTTCAAAAAAGAACTTACGAATCATACCGCGATTTATACGATGCGTGGGTAGAATCATATAAAAATACAGTTGAAGAAAGTACCCTAAATAAAACACTAAAATATTTCGAGCATCATATTCTACCTGCAATCGGTGATTATCGTATTGAACAGTTAAATGTGGATATTTGCCAGAAATTTGTTAACAGGCTTCATGAGAAATTAGTAAAAGCGCGGACAGTTAAAGCATACGCTTCAAAGGTATTAGATTACGCTATTAAACGTGACCTTATTCAATCAAATCCATTTAAATTAGTAGAAATGCCGAAAAAGCGCGCACCTAAAAAAAGCATAAATCGAGTTGAGCGTAACTTTTATTCGAAGGAAGAGTTAAATAGACTACTTTCTCTTATGAAGGAAGAAAGCAATCGAAAAGCATATGTGGCAATTCACGTATTAGCTTTTACAGGGATGCGTATAGGAGAATTAACAGCGCTGACTTGGGAAGACATTGATTTTGACAAAAAAGAAATGACAATCAATAAATCCATAGGGCGTGGAGTAGAAAATAATTTGTACGAGAAATCTACTAAAACAGGTACGAGCCGAACAATTAGTTTAGATGATGAAACGATTAATCTATTAAAAGAGTGGCAATTTGACCTTAAAAACAATTTAGGTAGACGATTTAAAAAGAAGAAGCAGTTAGTGATGCCCAATGAAGAAAACAATTATTTGCAACAGACTAAAACTCGTAAGTGGCTCAATTATGTAATTAATAAATATAAACCTCCACCACTTACCACCCACGGCCTCAGACACACTCATACTTCGCTCTTGATCGAGTCAGGTGCAAATATGAAACAGGTCCAACAACGCCTCGGTCATTCAGACATAAAAACGACGATGGACATCTACACGCACTTAACTGCGCATGCCGAAAAAGAAACGGTTAATTTATTCACCAACTCCTTAAAATCGTGACCATAGATTGACCATAAAATTGACCTTATAAAGATGAAATTGAATGAAACCAGATGAAAGTAAATGGATCTCTAAAAAAGCAAAAAACCCTTGAATATCAAGGGTTTTGAGATTCATTGAAATCAAATGAAATTCAATGAAATCCATATTATGGAGACGGCGGGAGTCGAACCCGCGTCCAGAAACTCCAATACGCCAGCTTCTACGCGTGTAGTTTGTCTACTTGCGATTCATGCAGCATTATGCCGACAAACAGGCGTCCTGTGCACTAACCTGGAAATCTCTTACCGCTGACTCAGGTGGTACCAGCAGGTCGTATCCCACTAAAGTTGGGCCCCACGGACTGCACATGGGCGATGCAGAGGCGGAGCGCTTACGAGCTTACGCTGCGAAAGCTAAATTTTGTTGTTTGCCAGTTATTATATAACTTCCGTTGATGACGGAGCCGAGACCTCCGACGCGCGACTAGAGCTTGAACCATCCCTGTCGAATCCGTAACGTCCCCGAATAATAGAAGGCGTATAATACGCACTATGTCCGGGTCACGAGCTGTGTCGTGTACGGGTAGAACAAAACGCACTTGTTCTATAATGAGTATCGTATGAGTAGATACCCACTGGCAACTTACAGTACTTATTATAACGCGTGAACGGCATAACTTCAAGAGAAGTGCCTGCCTCTTTTCCCTATTGATTACTGGCGCCGCTGCCAAATCATTCTCTTCCTCCTTTTCTATGGAAATCTCCTTTCTTTACGTCATCCGAAAACTTCCGACATACTTGGAATTACAGCTCTAATTCCTTTGCTACAAAAATAGATACAGATCCTTTTTTGTTCTGTCCTTCTTTAGCAGCTGCATATTGCAAAACAGCCAAATCCATATACGACATAACGTAAAATAAACGTTATGTAGATTGTCTTTTATTTTTATTTAAGTTGTATGTCAAAATCAGCAGAGAGTCGTTTTGGCTGTTTAAAAATCTTCCATTAAGATTTTGGAGTCCTAAGCAATTAGCGTTTGCTAAAAGTACTTGTTAAGATGCACTGTGCTGGAAGATCAAAGCGTTCTTATATAAAATGCTAGCCCTCCCTCCCAGACATTGAAAGTATACTAGAAGGAACGGTTATTTTTTATAGAGGAAAAAGCACATGTAACGAAGGGTGGCGAGTGCATCTGCCGCTACGCTTTCGATGCAGAGCAAAGCTTCCAGCGGGAAAAGCGAGAAAGCCGAGACCCCGCAGGAGTGAAGCGACGAGGAGGCTTGGCCTCGCCCGTGGAAAGCGTCCACCCGTAGTGGAATGTGCAGTCAGCCATGTATATCTTATCGCAAGACAAAAATTACGCACAAATTTTGTAACGAATAACCTTTAGCCAGGTCTTATATAGGAAGGGAGGGTGGAATGTGACGGAGTTCGGGGATATTTACGAGCGGTATTTCAAGGATGTGTATGCCTTTGTGTATTCGCTCAGCCGCAATGACAAGGTTGCCGAGGAGATTACGCAGGAGACGTTTTTTAAGGCGCTGAAAGGCATTGAGTCATTCCACGGTCAGTGCAAGCTGCACGTATGGCTGTGTCAGATTGCGAAAAATACATATTTTACTTATTTGGAGAAGCAGAAGCGGTTTTCTGACGAGGATGTGCCCGAGCAGGAAGGTGTGCGCATTGAGGATTTGATGACGGATAAGGAAAATGTATTCCGGATCCATCAGGCGCTGCACCGGCTGGAGGAGCCGTACAAGGAAGTGTTTACGCTGCGGATTTTTGGTGAATTATCGTTTCGGCAGATCAGCCAGCTGTTCGGGAAGACGGAGAGCTGGGCGCGGGTTACATTTCACCGGGCCAAACAGAAACTGCAGACGAGGCTTAAGGAGGAAGAACAATGAGCAAATTGTCGTGTGATGTCGTACGGGACCTGCTGCCGCTGTATCACGATGAGGTGTGCAGCGAGTCGAGCAGGCAGATGATTGAGGAGCACCTGTCGACCTGTAAAGACTGCCGGGCCGAGCTGGCAGCCATCAAGCAGGATATCCAGCTGACTCCTGCTGATATCAGGAACAATCAACAGGAAGGGACTGTACTGAAAAGCATGTCGGTCTTCTGGAATAAGACAAGAAAAAAAGCTTTTCTCAAAGGCATAGCGATTACGACTGTGCTGTGCCTGCTTCTAGTGGGCGGCTATTACGGATTGTGTAAATGGAATATTACGACCGTTGCCTCAGAGGATGTAAAAATTTCCGATGTCAGCCTACTCGCTGACGGCAGAATCGTCTACCATGCAGAGATTACGGACGGCTATGCGCTGTACCAGCTGAAATATGACATAGACGAGGACGGCAATTTCTATATGATTCCGTTACGGCCGATCATCAAGGAGAAGTCCGAGCTGCCATATAAGCTGGAAAATTGGTATGATGCCATCAAACTCGACATGTATAAGGAAGACGGGAAAGGACCGGATATACAAGCGATTTATTACGGCGCACCTGATGATGCCATTCTTGTCTGGAAAGAAGGGATGGAGCTGCCGAAAGCAAGCCCTGAAGTGGAGAGCCGTTTCAATTTTGACTAACCGTAAAAAAGCGCCTGTTTGAATATTCGTTCAAACAGGCGCTTCTTCTATTATTAAAAACTCTTCAGCTCCGCTTCCGTTAAGTTCCGGTAGCCCATATAGGGAATCTGTACCTTGCCGTCCACCAGCTTTACGACAGCATAGCCCGGGATGCCGTTCGAGATGTAGTCCTGTGTTTCCTTTGGCCACCCAGTGACCGGGACGTTCTCGTATTTGTCCGGGTCAAAGCTGTCGTCCTCTGTTGCATCCGTATAGCCCATGAGGTCAAAGAATGCATCGCGGAACGTGACAAAATACGTATCGTCCGTTACCTTTGCTGCCGCTGTTACTTCACGCGTCGCATGCTGATTATGGAAGTCACTCGGCGGGACGTAAAATACCCCGTTCCCATAGTGCAGAAGTGTTGTATTGTCCAGCTTCTGCGGGGATGGCAGCCCAAGAGCCGCCCCGTCTAAATCGATATTATGGAGTGCCTTTATCTGCTTCGCTACGGTTTCTTCTTTATAGCCCATGAAGTAATCCAGGTTGCCGCCGTCCTGCGGTACATCTCCCGTTACAATCATGCTTGTGATGATTGGCTCATACGTTTCCGGGTTCCGTTGATCGATCTTGCCTGAATACTTTAACCCGGACATCCCTTCCTCGATTTTGGCCATCTCTTCCTCGGAAGGCTCCTTCCCGTTTTCGAATGCCGTATTGAACCTTTCCGTCAAATCGGAAAATACGCTGCCGATATTGCCTGAAATATCCGCTGTCTCAAAGGCAAATGTCTTTTCCCCTTCCTCGCTTTTTACGATGGCGACTTCTTCACCTTCGACATCCTTCATCCGCTGTTTAAACGTTTCCCTGTCGACTTTTTTATCATCCAGCCGGTACTCTTCCTGCTCTCCCGCCCCGTGGTAGGCTGCTAGCACCTGCTCGAATGTTCCGTCACGGTATGCATAATACGTCGATTCATCGAAGTTTTCCTGTTCATCCGATTGGAAGTAGCTGTTCTTCAGCAGTACTTCCCCCTTGCCTGTTGTCACAAAGGAAATACTCATATCTGTAGGCGCAACGGAATCTAGGTTGATGAAATCATAATGCAGGAGTGCCGCTTGTTTCGTTTCCGGATTCGCCTGCCAGATTTCCAGTGTATAGCCGTCCTGATTGCGGTGGTCGAGCTCATCCTTATGATGCGGTGAGCCCCTGAACAGCATATACAGCTCGTCCTGTCCGTCCTGGTTTACATCAACTAACTCAGCATGTGCAAGTCCATAGCGGCTGTCACTGAAGGAGGAACGGTCCGGGACGACACCGAAACCGTAGGCTACACCCTCCAGTACATTAAGGAGCTGCTGCTTTTGCTTGATTTCTGCTTCCGTCAGTTCAGGCTTTTCCTGTATCTCTGATTCCTTTTGGACGGGTTGTTTTTCTTCTGCTTCCGGTCTTTCATTTTCCGTACAGCCGGCCAGGCAAAGGATACCAGCAGTTAAGAGTAGTTTTTTCACGATATGCCCCCTTTTTGCTTTATCCTTCTTATAAACTATTTTCCACCTTTTAAACATTCGCGCTAATGGCGTTTTCTCCTGTCTTCATTTCGTGCCCATGCCAGCATAATGGCGATGACGAGTATAAAGCCAAGATAGCCCATCGTCGAATACAGCTTCCCTACAAGAGTCGTAAAGCCGGCTGTGCTCGCCGCGAAGCCGATGAACCCGACAAGTACGATAGTCGGCTTGAACATTGGTTTGTCAGGAGAAATAAAGCGTACGGTAAAGACATAAAACATGCCGACTGCTGTGTTGTACATCATGCCGAGCAGCACAAGCGCCATACAGATACCGACTGCCGGATGGATCTGCTTTGCCAGTTCCAGTGTCGGCATATCCACACCCGCCACTACATCCATTTTGGCAAACAGCGAAAGATTGATAAGGACAATGAGGATACCGAGCATGACGCCTCCGAGTATGCCCCCGCGCCCTGCTATTTTACGGTCCTTTTCTGTACCGCCCATCACAATGAGCATCGCTGCACCGGCTGCAATATTGTACGAAACATACAAAATGGCACCCATCCACCAGCTCGATGCCGCTGCCGGCTGCTCCCGGGCCAGCACGTCCAGTTCACCGATTGAATAGTCCATCGTAAAGAAGGAATAAAGCAAAACAACAAAAATGATGCCCATCAAATAAGGGGTCAGCATCGCAACGACCTTCAGAATGTTCTTCACATCAAGCAGCAATGTCAAAATCGTCGCTATCACCATCACGATATTACCGATGACCGGTTCGATGCCGAATGTCTGGTAGAAGGTAGCGCCTGCACCAGCAAACATGACGACCGCCACACCAAATAAAATAGCCGTAATAAACATGTCCAGCACAGGACCGAGAAAACGCCCGCCGATATAATAGATCCCTTCCTTATGGGAGGTCGTCTGCAGATCCGAGCCGAGCTGTGCGAGAATCATCCCTAGAAAGGCAAATACAATCGTGGCGACAAGTCCGCCAACGATTCCCATGACACCAAAGCTCGTAAAATACTGCATGATTTCCTGCCCCGACGCAAAGCCCGCCCCCGTCACAAGCCCGACGAACGCACCGCCGATTTGAAAGCTCTTCTTCATACAACACCTACTTGTCCATCTTTTTTCCGTGCTGCCTGCCAAATACTGTTGTACTAGCCTATGTTCACAGCGCACGGGGCATGAATGGACAATGCCTCATATAAAAAAGCAGTTGGAATATAATTATTCCAACTGCTTTTTTAAGTAATATCGAGATAGGAAGGCTCATCCAGCCTGTCTTGAAAACGCTTGCCAGACAAGCAACGCGGGATGAAAGCGTTTGTCAACAGGCTGAGCATTTGGAATGAAATCATTCCAAATGCCCTGCCTGATTTTTGATCGTGACTTCTGCTCGAGACGGTCTGTTATCTTTTCTCATCCATGCAATGATGACCGCGATAATTAACGCAAAGCCTAGATAGCCCATCGTCGAATACACTTTTCCGACAAGTGTCGTAAAGCCGACGAAGCTTGCGCCGAAGCCTGCAAGACCGATGATGACGATAGCCGGCTTGAATGCTTTATGATCCGGTTCCACAAACCGTACCGTAAAGGCATAGAACATACCGACCGCCGTGTTATACATCATGCCAAGCAGTGCAATGGCCATCAGCACCCCGACTGCCGGGTGGATCTGGTTTGCCAGTTCAAGTGTCGGCATGTCCACTCCTGCCACAGCGTCCATTTTCATAAACATCGCAAGATTGATTAAAATGATCAGTGCTCCGAGCATCAATCCGCCGAACGCTCCGCCAAGACCCGCAACTTTCCGGTCCTTTTCCGTACCGCCCATCACAATCAGCATCGCTGCACCTGCCGCGATATTGTACGATACATATAGCAATGCCCCGACAATCCAGTTAGAAGCCGCTGCGCTTTGTGTCTGCGCCATCTCATTTGCTTCCGTAAAGGAAATGTCCATCGTGAAAATGGAATAAATCAAAATGATGAAGATGACGACCATTAAATATGGTGTAATGACGGCAATAAGATTGATAATGTTCTTTACGTTTAATAGAAGCGTGCAAATCGTCGCGGCTACCATGATGATGCTCCCCAGCATCGGGTTAATGCCGAACATTTGATGGAACGTAGAGCCCGCGCCGGCAAACATGACGACTGCTACACCGAACAGGAAGAACGTGATGAGAAAGTCGAGAACAAAGCCGATATACGGTCCCCCGATATGATAGATAACCCCTTTATGGGATGATGTCTGCAGCTTGGAGCCGAGCTGTGCAAGCGCCATTCCGAGGAAGGCAAAAGCAGCCGTTGCTATAATTCCGCCGAGAATCCCCATAAGACCGAAGCTCGTAAAATACTGCATGATTTCCTGGCCGGAAGCAAAGCCCGCGCCGACAATCAACCCGACGAATGCCCCGCCAATCTGTAAACTTCTTTTCATATATTCACCCGCTCTTTAGTATTTTTTTGTCAATATATTTAAAAATTCAGAAAATATAAATGTAAGAGGAACCTTAAGCACCTTTCAATGCTTAAGGCTGAAAGATCATTTATACGTTTTCTTCTCCACCGTATAATCCTCCACTGTGTCCCGGTTTACCTCATAGCCGATGCCTGCTGTTTGCGGCACATGGATATAGCCGTTTTCCGCCACGACTTCCGGCTCGATAATGTCCTTTTCCCAGTAGCGGTTCGAGCTTGCTGTATCGCCTGGCAGGATGAAGTTTGACAGGGTCGTTAACGCAACGTTATGCGCACGGCCGATACCTGACTCCAGCATGCCGCCGCACCATACCGGTACACCGACGGATTGGCAGTAGTCATGGATTTTCTTCGCTTCCGTCAAGCCGCCTACACGGCCGATTTTAATATTGATAATTTTCGTTGCTCCGAGCTCGACCGCTTTTCGTGCATCCTCCAATGAATGGATACTTTCATCGAGACAGATCGGTGTTGTCATCTGCTTTTGGAGTGTCGCATGGTCGATGATGTCATCAGATGCAAGCGGCTGCTCGACCATTGTGAGATCAAACGCATCCAGCTGCTTGAGCAGCTCTGCATCCGCCAGACGGTACGCCGAGTTTGCATCTGCCATAATCGCGACGTCCGGGAATTTTTCACGCAGTGTACGCATGACCTCTACATCCCAGCCCGGCTTGATTTTTACTTTGATGCGTTTATAGCCTTCCTTCACATACTCATCTACGAGCGCTACAAGGTCCTCAATCGATTGCTGGATGCCGATGCTGATCCCTACTTCAATTTTGTCCTTTGTCCCGCCGAGAGCAGCGGCAAGCGATTGATTCGTCTGCTGTGCGTAAATGTCCCAGATGGCTCCTTCGATTGTGGATTTCGCCATATTGTTTTTGCGGATCGGCTCGAAAATTTCGCTTACTTCATCCGGATGGGTAATTTCTTTATTTAAAATGAGCGGGATTAAATAATCCTCGAGCATATGCCAGTTTGTTTTTAGCGTTTCCTCGTTGTACCACGGTGAATGGAATGCAACAGATTCGCCCCAGCCGATTGTGCCGTCCTCATCCTTTGCTTCCAATAGAAGAAAGTCCTTATTTGTAAATGTGCCGAAGCTTGTTGTGAACGGTGCCTTCAATTTCATCTGTAAATGTCGGATTGTTATTTCGGTAATTTTCATCATTTGTTCCCTCCAAGTGCTAGTGATGCTTTTTTCACAAAAATGTAATCATTCCACTGCTCATTTACCTGTAAACGGACCGCTGCGTATCCGGCTGCGAACATCGCCTGGAAAACATCGCGTGTCGCAAGGCGCCAGTGCATGGCATGCTCCTGGCTTTTTCCTTTGAGATCCTGAAAATCCTTCGGTACCGGTAAGCGGTAGGCAGGTTCCTCGAAATTCTCCAGTAGTTTACAGCTTAATAGAGGCAAGCCGTTTTCATCGAATGTAATGTCACCGATTGCTGCAGCATGTGCCGCTTCAGCCGGTGTTTGCTGCTTGCTGACATAGTCACTTTTCAGATGCCAATGCACCTCAAAGCGGTCGGATGGCAGTCCTTTATTGAAGCCGTCCTGCATTTCGCCGTAGCAGTTTTCTATATACGTATCACAAATGCCGTTCAGCTTTGTTAAGTTCAAATAGCCATTTCTTGTTTCAAGCGGGTCGAATGTCCACACCATCAAATCATAGCCCTTATCAATCGCCAGCTTCCGCTGAGCCTGTTTCAGACGTTCACCGATGCGCTGTGAGCGGTATGCTTCATCGATGCCGAGCATATGGGAGCATAAATAGCTCCTGCCGTTCTTTACTCCTGCAAAGCCGTAGCTAAATCCGATTAAACGTTCGCCGTCATACGCACCGACAAGAATGCCTCCATTTTTGGAGGCTGTTAATGTCTGATGCGTCGGCAGCGGCGTGATTCCCCATACCTCTTCCTCCAGCTTTTGCACCTGTTCCATCTCTTCGATTGTTGTCAGCTCTTTTATGGAAATCATTCTGTATCGCTTCCTTCTGCTTTCTGTAATGCCAGCATGATGGCTCTTGTGATGATCCGGGCACCGGTTGGCAGCTGCTGTTCATTAAATGTCATGTTCGGATGGTGCAGCCCTGGCGTGACGCCGCATCCTAGTCCAAGCAATGTTGTCTGCAGCTGCGGTCTTTTATAGGCATAAAAATGGAAGTCCTCCCCGCCGGGTGTTACGACATCCGGTGCACAGTGCTCCTCCCCTGCAACATCAATGATCGCCTGCTTCATGATCGCCTTTGCTTCCTCATCTACCTGGGCGGCTGCGATATGCGCGTCCATCGTTGTCGTAATCGTTGCTCCGTATAATGTTTCCACAGCAGCAACCGCTCTTTGCAAGCCCGCTGTCAGTGCATCCATCGCCGTGTTCGTTTGGGCACGTGCATCGATACTGAATGTAGCAGAGCCCGGAATAATATTCGTCGCCGATCCCCCTGCCTGCAGCTGTGTCATCTTGATCGATGCCGATTCTGTCGGGCTGATCCAGATCCGCTTTAGGGCATCGACTAAAGCAGCGGCTACTTCTATCGCATTGATACCCTGCTCCGGCCGTGCTCCGTGTGCCTCTATCCCGGTAATTGTTCCGGTAAAAAGCTTTGCCGCCCCGTGGTATAGTGCGGGGGCATGCATACCGTCCGCTAATTCCACAAGGGGCCGGACATGGACACCGAATAGAAACTGCAGCGGGTCAACAACACCTTTTTCGACGAATGCCTTTGCACCCTGCGCCTTTTCCTCAGCCGGCTGGAAAATGAACCGGACAGCACCCGGCAATGATTCTTTCTGTTCGTTTAGTAATAATGCCGCGCCGATTGCCATTGTCATATGGCCGTCATGTCCGCATGAATGGTTGGCCTTAAATTCACCATTTACCTCCTGCCAAAGCGCGTCCATATCTGTCCGGAAGCCGACTTTCGGAATCCCTTCGCCAATATCGACATAGAAGCCCGTCATATCATCAAATGTCCGGGGCTCCAGTCCTTCCTCCGTTAGCATGGCAGCCAGATAAGCTGTCGTTGCCTTCTCCTGCCAGCTGATTTCAGGATGGGCATGCAGGTGGGTAAAAACATGCTGCATCCGCTCTCTTAACTGTTGTTCCATCATTTTTCTCAACTCCATCGGTTCGCAATAAAGCTATTTTGAAAATCATCAAACTTTACACGCTGTTCATTATAGTAAGCTGCATCATGCGACATCATGCCGACGACGATCGTATTCAAAAAGGAAATCAATGCAGGCATCATATCGATTGTAGAAAGCTCCGCCTGCTGCAGGACGAATGCTTCATTTGCAACAGCCCGAATCGGTGCTACATTTGCATCCGTAATCGCGACCGTGTAGACGCCGCGCTTGACGAATTCCTCCGCAATCTGGACCGGCTCCTTATAATAGCGGTGCAGGGAAATGACAATCGCGACTGCCGTTTCATCCGCTTCCTGCAATGTACGGATCAGCATGCTCGTTTCACCTTGCACGAGCTTGACATTCGGCCGGAGCATATTCAGCGTAAACTGGAGCCATTGGGCCGCAAAATTCGATGCCCCTGCCCCGACAAGATAAATCGTTTTCGCTTCATGCAGCCTTTTCGTCGTTTGTGAAAACTGCTCTTTATCTATTTGACCGGCAATTCCGACAATTTGATTACTGATCTGGCCCATCACCTTTTCGCAAAGTGCCTGCTCTTTGAAAAGTTCTTCTTTAGAAGATACATAATTGCCGAGTGTGCTGTTCGTATTGTGCTCGAATAAATACATCGTGAGCTCCTTCTGCAGCTGGGCATATCCATTTAACCCAATGGCATAGCAGAAGCGGATGACAGTCGTCTCACTCGTACCCGCCCGTTCCCCTACTTCCGTGGCGGAATGGACACCAATATACGTAGGATTATGTAATACAAAGGACGCTACCTTTTGCTGTGCCTTTGACAACGAGCTGAAGTGCTGTTCGATTTTTTCTTTGATCGTTATTGCATCACTCAAAAGAAGCGCCTCCTTTTTTCTAGTAAAATATGAAGTTCACACTTCAAATATACGGATTACTTTAGCATGTTGAAATTATAGTTGCAATACTTTTCTGAAATTTCTTATTAGTCTATCTTTTATGTGGTGAAAGCAGTTTGATAGAAAAGGTGATTATTTAAATAAAACTTGTTACTTTAAAAGAAAGATTACGCAAAATCCCTATATTGATAGACAGAATTTTTTCTTCCACAACCGAGCCATATTCCCGGGAATGGATTGTCCATTCCAAACAGGATTCTATTAGTCCTGATGAACCAATTCATAAATAGAGCAAAGTTCCTGAATCTCTCCTATCTTCATCGTTCAGGTGAAAATTAAGTGTATTCAGGATAAACGGTCATTATAATGGAAATATGATACATATTAAATGGGTGATTGCCATCAATCTTGTCACAGTTTCTCGCGGAGCGAATCCCATCTGTCGGGTTTATGGATGAGGTAATATTCATGTTGAAATTGGATGTTCGAGGATTTCTGAAAGCGGAAGTGATTTGTTATGAAGCCAATGCGGCCGGAAGGTGTTTTCACCCTATTTCTGAAATGACGAACGGTACTATTACTGTACGCTGGCACAATAAGAAATCGGCGCCGCAGTTCATAACTAGATAAGCAACTAATGTAAATGTAGGAGGGGTTTGGGATGATTGTTTTAAAAGGAATCGGGAAGTTCAAGGAGCTACCGGAAATCGCCATGCATATTTACGAAGGAAATATGCCGGCTTTGCAGGCTGCCATTGAAGCAGGCTGGAACATTGAGGAAGGAATTGGACTTAGCAAGTATATTACATTAAGTCCGTTGGATCTGGCGCTTGTATCGCAGAAGATGGAGGTTGTAAAGCTGCTGGTAGAGCACGGGGCCGACCTGAATGTCCATCATAATCCGGCATTTTTACGGGCTGTCCGCCATTGCAAGGAAGACATCGTGAGGTATATTGCAGCGCAAGGAGCCGAGCTGGACAAGGTCAATCAAACAGGGTCAGGCGCCTATTTACAAGCCTACTACGGAAACAAGAAAAATATCCCTCTTATCCAGGAGCTGGGATTGGATATCAAGCAGCATGGTGGTACTGTATTGCGTGAAGCCGTATCGAACCATGACTATAAGACACTTACCTATTTGCTCGATCAGGGGGTAGACATCAATACGAATACACCCGATATGGTCTATCCTTATGAAGCGACTCCGCTAACGGTAGCCGCGCGTATCGGGAATTTGGCTATGGTCAAATTTTTAATTGAACACGGGGCGGACGTTACGTTAGCAGAAAAAGACGGTGAGCGGCCGTATACGATTGCAGTCAGCAACAAGGATACCGCCATGACTGACTATTTGAGAGCACTGGAGCCGGCTGACCTTCATAATGTAGAAAACAAGAAGTATGAGCTGAAGAAATACAAACTCCCGGATGAGCTGGTCAGCTTCCTTACCGGAGACAATCTCCGTCTTGAGCTGGCAGAAAATGAATTCGATATCGAATATATCGACTTTTTCACTTTGACCGATACAATCGAGATGAAAGTAGGCGGGCAAAAACTGCTGCGGCTTTCAGCTGATATCGACAATTACTCTGATCTGCAGCTTGTCTGGAATCCAAAGAAAAAAGGCATGATAGGCTGCTATGACGTGGAGCACCAGACTTATGCGGATTTATGCAGCTTTCCGGAGTTCCTTACGCAACCTGAAATATACCTCATTCAGTTTCTTGAGGGAGAGCTGTAAATGAAGAACCGCACGAATATTTTAGCCGAGAGAACGGACTGTATTCTTTATTATGCAAAACCGGCCCTGCCGAACGAATACGGTACAGGCTGGATCGGCGGGAATGCACCTGACTTCTTTGACGACCGGGCACACCTTATCCATGAAGGTACCCAAAAATATTACTTTTACTTGTGCCTCCCCCATCCTTTTGACTCCGAGAGCATGATGTCAATCTTTATCCCGGAGGACTATGAGGAATATGTGGACAACAACATCTATCCGAATTGTTCGGTAAAGGTGATGGAGCACCCCATTTCAGCGGAAAGCGTCAAAGAACTGTTTACTCATCCGGGTCTTATAAAACATGCGATTTCAGACGGTGAAATCAGCAATGACGAAAAATCAATGGCGCAGTCTTTTTTGATTAAACTTGGCGGAAACCCAAGACTTATTCAACATGAAGACTATTATTTTGCGAAGCTGACGGAGGAATCATTTTCTTTTTTCTTTCAGGTAGATGAAGACGGTTACCCTGACACGCTGCTCCGGGACGGTTACAGCTATCCTTTTGGTTTTGGCTCACTCTATATTTTCGCCAAAATGGGAACGAATGAGATACAAGAGCCAGTAGCGGGTTTTTGGCAGTTCTCTTGATTTAATGGGTGAAAAGATCGAAGCTTTTGCACTTGGGTATGACTGCTTACATGAGAAGCTAAAAGGCGCCGAATTGGGTGCCTTTTTCTTTTGCTCCATAGATGATGCGATGAACCGCTCTATAAGTAAACCATTTTGAGTTCCCCTACCCTAAGCAGGAAAAAGGCAGAATCAGCAAACCTTCACTTTTCCATATATCACATTCTCATAATGTCATTTTCATACAAAAAAACACTGCAAGTTTTTCATGCAATGGCTCTTTTCCCTGCTCTTTTTTAACTTTTTTCAAAAAATATTATGAGAGAAAAAACCCTACAGAAACGAGGGATACATAAGGTGTAGAGGATGCAGAAAGTATCGGGAACCGTGACAGGTACCTGATGCTTTTTGTTTTATCAGAGGTAAACAGGGTATTTACTTTCATAAGCAAGCTATTTAGCTAAAGGCATTGCAGAAAGAAATCAGAGGAAAAGGGTTGATAGCCAACATGTTATTGAAGAGAAAGTTACTATTGGTTTTTAGTATAATCATGGTCTGTTTTTTATCTGCTTGTGCCGAGAAGGACAAACTTGACGACGGCTCTGAACTGATCAATAAAAATCAATTTGTTTTCGCCGCTTCCGGTGAATTTAAGCCATTTAGTTACATAAATGACGATCTCACTATGTCAGGCTTTGATGTTGAGGTCGGCGAAGCAGTTGCAAAGGAATTGGGCCTTGAGCCGGTTCAGAAGCGAATCAAATTCAAAGGGATTGTAGAAGGGGTAAAAACCGGCCGTGCGGATGCAGCCGTTGCCAGTCACACGATTAATCCGCAGCGTAGCAAACATGTTTCCTTCTCTACCCCCTACTATTATTCGGGACCGCAGATTTTTACTAGACCGGACAGCGATATTAAGACTGTCGAAGATTTAAAGGGAAAGGAAGTAGCTGTAGCAAAAGGTTCGACATATGCCGATACAGCTTCCAAGTACACAGACAACGTAAAAACATATGACAGCGATATTACCGCTTTAAAAGCATTAAGCAGCGGGCGTCATGATGCAGTCGTCACGGATTTTGTTACAGGGAAAACGGCTGCCAAGGAAGGGTTTAAGATTAAAGGCCAGCAGCTGATTAACCGCAGTGAACAGGCGATTGTACTGCCCCAGGATAATCCTCAGCTATTGAAGCGGGTAAACGAAGCTTTGGAAAAACTCCGTGAAGATGGGACACTGTCAAAAATCAGCATCAAATATTTTGGTGAGGACATTACGAAGAAGCCAGAATAAATCCATCCTATAAAAAGAAAGGAAGTAGTACTTTGCCAAGTTTTTCACATTTTTTTGACATACTAGCAGAAACAAAAGGTGTATTCCTAAAAGCAATGCTTTTAACATTGGAGCTGACGGCTGTTTCGATTATACTCGGAATCGTTATCGGTCTTGTCTTTGCCTTATTAAAAATATCCAGGGTAAAAATTTTACAGCTTATTTCAGATGTATACGTCTACCTGGTCCGCGGAACACCGCTGATCGTTCAAATCTTTATTCTATACTTCGGGATTAGCGGAATTTTCCTTCTTCCGGATTTTTGGGCTGCTTCACTTGCTCTGGCGTTACATAACGGAGCCTATATTTCCGAGATCCTCCGCGGAGCGATCCAGTCGGTCGACAGAGGCCAGCTTGAGGCAGGACGCTCTTTAGGGATGACAAAGTCACTGACATTACGAAGCATTATCCTTCCGCAGGCATTCCGCCGGGCGCTGCCGCCTCTAGGCAACCAATTTATCATCAGTTTAAAAGATTCTTCGTTAGCCGCATTTATCTCCATGAATGAGCTGTTCAATGTGGCGACAACGCTTGGTTCTAATAATTTCGACGAAATGACCTACTTACTCATCGTAGCAGTCTACTACCTATTGCTGGTGGCGCTGTTGACACTTGTAGTGAACCGGGCTGAACGAAAATTAGCAATAAGCGACAGATAGGAGGCAAAAAGAATGAACATGAGAGAAATGATTAAAATACATCAATTAAATAAATCGTTTGGCGACTTGCATGTGTTGAAAGATATCGATATGACCGTTTTCGAAAGCGATGTTGTTTGTTTAATAGGATCGAGTGGTTCAGGGAAAAGTACCCTCCTCCGCTGTTTGAACTTTTTAGAAAGAAAGGATAACGGCCAGATTATCATTGAAGGAAAAGAAGTCAATCCGCGGACCGATAATCTGAACAAGATCCGGGAAAAAGTCGGGATGGTGTTTCAAAACTTCAACCTATTCCCACACAAAACGGTATTGGAAAACATTATCGAAGCACCTATCAAGGTAAAGGGTGTCAGCAAAGAGGATGCGATTTCCAAAGCACAACAGCTACTAAGCAAAGTAGGCTTGGAGGATAAGGCGGATGTCTACCCTAGTAAACTGTCAGGGGGGCAAAAGCAGCGGGTAGCGATTGCCAGAGCACTTGCGATGGAACCGGACATTATGCTGTTTGATGAGCCGACATCGGCACTCGATCCCGAACTTGTCGGCGAGGTTTTAACAACGATGAAAGACCTGGCCGAAGAAGGCATGACGATGGTTGTCGTAACCCATGAAATGGGATTCGCTAAAGAGGTAGCGGACCGTATCGTGTACATGCACGAGGGAAGAATTGTCGAACACGGTACACCTGAGCAGTTTTTCAATAATCCAAAAGAAGAGCGAACACGCGAATTTTTAAAATCGACATCGCTTAAATAACGCTGCAGGGCCCTGTCTATCTATTTAGGCAGGGCCTTTTTTATTGGAGCCGGGATTTTTATAGGAAGACGGATAGCATAATAAAAAAGAGGGTTCAAATGAACAAAGAAAGTCTTCGTTCAAATAGCCCATTCTATTGATTAGTAATGGAATGAGCTTTACTGGTTCTTACGTTTAATAACGATTCAAACGATTGAGAAGACAAGCTGGATTCGTCAGGAAGATATGAAGCTTATCCAGAAGAAGTGATTCGTCTCGATTTACTTTCCCAATATTGCACCAAGTATAAAAATATTATATCGTTGTGTTCAATCATATCGCTCATCAACTTAAACCATTCGACTGACTATAGGAGGTATTTCGCTGAATGGATAAACACGACCAACTAAATAGGATTAAAGAGAACTTCATTAATTCCCAAAAAGTATTGCAGGCAATTGGCGATGAAACCCGTCAATCCATCTTATTAGTTTTAATGAAAACGGAATGTAAAACAGGATTGCGTGTAGGCGAAATTACGGAACAAACGCATCTTTCCCGACCTGCTGTTTCACACCACCTTAAGGTATTACGAGATGCCGGTATTATTTTGATGCGTAAGGAAGGTACAAAGAATTTTTATTTTATTAATATACGGTCAAAATTGGATTTATTAAAAAATCTTGTGATGAATATCGACAAGTTTATGAAAGATTTTCATTAAAAATATGTTATGTGGAGGAGCAGGCAATGAAAGCTGTAGTCATAGATAAATACGGGAAGGTTCCAATGCGCTTGGCGGAAATGCCTGTACCCGAAATCGAGGAATACGAGGTACTCGCAGAAATTCATGCAGCAAGTATCAACCCTATTGATTTTAAGATACGTGATGGAAAAGTGAAAATGTTACTTACATATAAAATGCCCCTTATTCTTGGTAACGACTTTTCCGGTGTCGTCGTAAAAGTAGGCTCAAAAGTGACTCTTTTTAAAGCTGGTGACGAAATATATGCACGTCCACGTAAGAGCAAAATTGGCACTTTTGCTGAATACATCTCTGTTCATGAAGATGATATCGCCTTAAAGCCTAAAAATTTAACTTTTGAGGAAGCAGCATCAATCCCATTGGTTGGGCTAACTGCGTACCAGGCTTTTTCCGACAGACTGCAATTACAAAAAGGACAAAAGGTCTTCATTCAAGCTGGAGCTGGTGGTGTCGGTACTTTTGCCATTCAACTGGCAAAATTGATGGGGGCTACTGTTGCCACTACTGCCAGTGAAGCCGGTATGAATTTAGTAAAATCTCTTGGTGCAGATGAAGTTATTAATTACAAAACAGAAAAATTTGAGGATGTATTAAAAAATTATGATGCAGTGTTTGATACACTTGGGGGCGGGATATTAGAAAAATCGTTTAATGTTGTCAAAGAAGGCGGTAAAATTGTTTCCGTTTCGGGATTACCGAATGCCCGTTTCGCTAAAGAATATGGTTCAGGATTTTTCAAAACATTGTTATTTTCAGCAGCGAGCAGTAAACTTACTGCTCTTGAAAAAAAGCATCATGTTCAATATACATTTTTGTTTATGGAGCCAAGCGGCGAACAGTTACGTATTATCGCAGACTATATTGAATCAGGTAAAATCAAACCTGTAATTGATAAGGTTTTTTCTTTTGGTGATTTTCAAAAAGCAATGGAATATGCAGAGTCTGGCAGGGCTAAAGGGAAAGTAATAATAAAAATCAAATAATGGCATTTATGTTTATGTGTAAGGCACCAGCTCTTTGTAATTGATACTGTATGGTTCATTCCTGAGGTTCTTCCTGTTTCCCGAAGAAAATAGCTCTTGCCTGTCCTTTCATGGTATCTCTTTTGTTTAGCCCTTTTGTATGTTCCTTCTTAAAGATTCACCTGTAATATAATTCAAAATAAAGATACTTTTCCTATTCACCCCATCTCAAGTGGCTTTATAACAAAGTTTGATTAACATCTTCTATTAATTTAAACAGGATTTTTCTTTATGTTACTCCACTGAAGGGCCATTATATGTAGTCTAATTTTATCTGTATTCAACACAAGTAATTCTCTTTGGACAGTGATTATTATTCTTTGCATAACTCTACCTTCTATTAACGGAGACAAATGTGGAAGAAATCAATAATTATTTGTAGTAGATTGAGTGTAAGTTTTGAAATTATAGTAGTAAATGATGCCCTCTGTTGGATGCAAAGGCTTTATATACAAGGTTTTATGCTAGCTTGTATATAAAGCCTTATCTTCTATGAAAAAATACGCTTTCTCTCAATTGGGATTTACGGAGGGCAATACAAGTTCTGCTTTTAACCCTTTTCCGACATCACTTGATAAAATTAAACACCCAAAATGGGCCTTTGCAATTCTTGCAACCATCGGTAACCCTAAACCATGCCCATTATGGCTAGATCGTTTTCTTTTAGAGGAAAAGGGTAATTCCAATAGATTAGGTATTTCATTTTGAGGTATTCCATTACCATTATCCTCCACGATAAAACTACAGGTTCTGCTACTTTCATCAAAGGCTGTTTGTAGAAGTATCACACAGCCGTCAGGATTATGGTTAATACTATTTTGTACCAGATTAATAATAGCACGCTTTAATAGCCGTTCATCCCCATTCACCTGAACTCTTTCATCTGGAAATTTCACTTCTATTATAAATCGTTCATCTAATCCGTTATTTAGAAATTCGGATGCGATTTGTCTTGCCAGTACGGAAAGACGAATCTGCTTTTTGTTTAATGGCTGCATTTCATATTCCAGCATTGAAACAAGGTTTAAGTCACTCACAAGAGACCTTAGATACTCTGCCTGTTTACGGATAATACTAGCTTTCCTTCTTTGTTCTTTTGGAATATCGCTATTTTCTTCTAAGTCGCTTGCATACCCAAGTACCATAGAAAGTGGGGTTCGGATATCGTGTGAAATACCCGCAATCCAATTGGATCGTGCTTCATCCCTTTCTTTTAAACTAACATTTTTTTTGCGCAGTAAAGCTGCTGCGCTGTTTACGTTTTTGGCAAGATCGGCTAATATACCCTTTGGCTCTATAAATGTCTCTCTGTCCTCACCAAGAGCTTGTATCCCTTGAGTTAGTGGACGAATAGAACGGATAAGTCTATAGCCGATGAGAAGTGACAATAATAATGCCAAACCAATATTTATAATAAGCAAAGCAACCACCCTCAACGGCAATGAAGAGACCCAACTTGTTGGAAGGATATGTGGATATTTTGCAAAGCTCTCTTTTGGAAATCCGATAACTACCAATCCCTCATCATGTTCCCATACAAAAACTGGATAATCCATTAAGTAACTTTGAGTAAACTTGGCTACATCGGTTAACGAGTAGGTTTTCGGAATTTCCTCGGGAAGCATATAATTCCATGCTACTTTTCCTGAATCATTAATTAGCATAGCCCATGCATGATCTTCCTTAAGTAATTTTGCTGATATAGCATCTAAAGAATAAGTATCGGACGAGCGATGTAAGCCCTCTGCCACATTTTGAACAACTGCGCCAGGAGAATTCCCCTTGTTCATACCATTAAATATCCAAATACCTAGGAAGATAAAGTTGAAAGCTAGTAAAAAAGCGGAAATCATCATAGTTGAACCTATAAAACGCTTTAAAATACGGAGTGTTCCTTCCATCATTCCTCTTCCTTTACCATCAACTTGTATCCTAACCCTCGAATAGTCAGTAAATATTCAGGTTTAGAAGGATTGGCTTCAATCTTTTCGCGGATACGGCGAATATGAACCATCAATGTGTTTTCATAGCCATAGTAATCATCTCCCCATGCTGCCTGACAAAGTGCATCACTAGTCACGATACGGTTTCGATTTTCATATAGCTTAAACAGCAATGCATGTTCTTTTGCTGTCAAATGATATTCGTTTTTATCATTCTGAACAATACCACTTTCAAAATCAATATTATAGTTTCCCAATTGAAATATAGGACGCTGTTCCTGCTTAGGAGGTGAATAAACACGTCTCATGATTGCAGATAGGCGGAGAACTAGTTCTCTCGGTAAGAAAGGTTTAATAATATAATCGTCTGCACCAAGTCCAAGTCCTAGCAATCGATCTTCATCTTCACCTCTTGCAGTTAAAAAAAGGATAGGAATATTTGAGGTTTGACGTAAGGACGATAGAAGGGAAAATCCGTCACCATCAGGAAGCATTATGTCTAAAATGGCTAGATCAGGTTTCACAGTATGGAAAACTTGTAACGCTTCTGTGCAGCTAGAGGCTTGATAAATACGTCCAAATCCTTCTTTACGCAAGAACCCATCCACCATATTCCTTATCTCATATTCATCATCTACGATAAGCAGCTTTTTGTTTTTTATATCACCCATATAAAATCACCCACCATAATTATACAATACCCTTTTCTAGATTCCTCCTATAGGCCATTTCATGGCTCTAATTTAAGGTTAGCGTAAGGTAAATTTCAGTCTGACGAAAGGTTACCTTTTTATCCTTTGTATAGAAGGATATTGATAAAACGAATTGGAGGAAGAGAGCATGAGTCAAATAGTTACTACCCATAATCTTTCCAAACGGTATGCGGATACGTATTGTGTGAAGGATGTAAATTTATCTGTAGATGAAGGGGAGATTTTTGGATTTCTTGGACCAAACGGTGCAGGTAAATCTACCACTTTAAAAATGATATTAGGGCTGGCCAGACCTACTGATGGTAAAGTAAAGGTCTTTGGAAAGGATTTCAAAGCAAACCGCCGACTAATTTTAAGCCAAACAGGTTCCCTTATTGAATCTCCATCCTATTATGGACATCTCTCAGGACTAGAAAATATGCGTATTGTACAGAGGCTACGGGATATTCCCGATAAAAATGTAGCGGAAGTTTTGAAAATCGTTCGATTGGAAAATCAAAAGGATAAAAGAGTGGGGCAGTATTCACTCGGCATGAAACAGCGTTTAGGGATTGCAATGGCGCTTTTATCTTTTCCAAAGCTTTTGATTTTGGATGAGCCAACAAATGGTCTTGACCCTGCCGGTATCGGTGAAGTCCGGGAATTGATTAAATCTTTACCCCAACGTTATGGAATAACAGTACTAATCTCTAGTCACCTACTTTCAGAAATTGAGCAAATTGCAACCTCGGTCGGCATTATCAACGATGGAAAGATGATCTTTCAAGGTAGCATGGATGTTCTGAAAAAAAAGAGCCAACAAACTATTATGATAAAAACAAGTAACAATAGGTTGGCACAGGAACTACTTTCTACGAAAGGCTTATTTCCCTTTTATCGTAAAGATTCTTTAGTGTTTGAAAACTTCACGGATGAGCAGGTAATACAGGCGAATAGAAGTTTACTTACAGCTAATATTGACGTACTGCGTATTGAGGAACAGAAGAAGAATCTAGAGAGCATTTTCCTAGAAATTACGGGAAAGGAGCGAAGCCTGTAATGAAATTGATTGGTCTCGAATTTTACAAATTGCGCCATAAGCATCTTTTTTTGATGACCACCCTATTTTTACTTGTAGAAATAGGATGGGCGTTCATGGCAACCAGCATGTCAATAACTCGTAATCCATTAATCGCTAGATGGGAAACACTTATTTTGATGTTATCCACTATGAATGGCCTGTTTTTACCTATTCTTTCAGCGATATGCGTCTCCCGCATCTGTGATATGGAACATAAGGGAAATACATGGAAACTGTTACTCACAGCTTCTGTGAAGCGAGGACACCTCTATGCAGCAAAATATATTTGTGCATGTCTTGTTATGTTGTGGATATGTATATTGCAAATTTTTTCTGTCATTGCCTTTGGTATTATCAAAGGCATTGAGGAACCAGTTCCATTTTTAATATTAGCTCAATTCCTTTCAGGAACAATTTTGACCAACATGGTTATCGTAGCACTACAACAATGGGTATCAATGGCATTAAAAAATCAAGCTTTTGCTTTAACTGTTGGGATGATTGGAGGATTCATCGGCATGGCAGCTGATTTGTTCCCATTAGACGTTCGAAGATTTTTTGTTTGGTCCTATTACACAGGTCTAAGCCCCGTTAAGCAAAACTATGTAAATGAACAAATGCAATTTACTATACAGGATTTAAGTATTTTACTACCATTGATGGCTTTCCTAATAATAGCCGGGATTGTTACCTATCTAGCTGGTAGTATCCAAATATCTAGACAAGAGGTATAAGGAGGATTGATTTGATTATGTTAATACGTTGCATTTCTGCAGAGTGGTTGAAATTACGACATTCCCGTATATGGATAATACTAGTTACCCTTCCGATTATAAGCGTATTAATTGGGAGTGCCAACTTTTATATAAATCAAGGCGTATTGGCGAAGGAATGGTATAGCCTGTGGTCACAGGTCGGTTTATTTTACGGAGAATTTTTCTTTCCTATCCTTATTTCCATTTGTTGTGCGTATTCGTGGAGATTAGAACATTTAAACAAAAACTGGAATATGATTATGACCGCTCCAGTATCGGCGGCCAGTATCTTTCTATCTAAGATGCTAGTTGTCGGTTTGTTGCTAATTTTTGTTCAAATTTTATTTTTCCTATTATATCTTATTGGAGGAAAACTAGTAGGGCTAACCTCCGCGCCCCCTAGTGAATTATTTGAATGGTTCATTCAAGGCTGGATAGCTAGTCTTACAATCAGCGCTATGCAATTGGCTCTTTCGATGCGTTATCGTAGTTTCGCAGTTCCAATTGGTATCGGTTTATGCGCTACTTTTTTAGGTTTGGCAATGTACGTATTGGATTTAGGAATGCTATTTCCTCATTCCCTACTGACTACTGGAATGGGTGTACTTAGTCAATCGGATTTTTCATCCCAAAGTGAGTATATTTTATTTTTGATAACTAATCTACTCTACATTATTGTTATTAGCTTAGTGGCCATTCGGTGGATGAGAAGGAAGGATGTAGTAGCATAAACATTTAAAAGGAAGTGATGACATGAAAAAATTCGTGTTTGGAATGGGTCTAGTCCTAGTGATTATCGTTGCTTTTTCCGTCTTCTTTTATAATCCCAATAAGCTAAACCCAGAAAAACCTGAAGGGAAAACTCGTTATTATACTATAATCGTTAAGGATGATGACAAAGAAATATTAGGCAAAAATCAAAGATATGAATATACTTTAGATGCTTTTGATGAAAGTGGAAAAAAAAAGAACCTTACCTTTACTAGTAGCAAGCAATTACGAGAAGGCGCATATTTAGAATTGTATGTTGCACCATTTCGTGGTGTTACCTACTGGCAGGAGTTGCAGTTTGAAGAATTACCTGAACAAATCAAGAGTATATATTCTAAATAAAAAGCTGAAAGTGGCTTATATGTGAGAACCACTGCCGAATGAATCATTATTCTTTACTCCATTAAAGGTCGCAATAGCTGAGCAACACTCATGGAAACAATTAAGCCTTTTTATCAAAATCTCATATCTAACAAAAACGTAAACCTCCATTTTTCAAAATGGAGGTTTTGCATTTGCTTTTCAATATGGATTGACCGGCATTTTTCAATCAGACTTTATTTCAAAGCGCTAATCATATGGTTTGGAATGATGAAAATAACTTATATAAATAAAAAATCATTAATTACGGTTAATTAAAGTTAAGAGAGGACGCTGTATATAAACAGAGTCAATTGGGAATTTGTTCAGATTTTGTTTAGCCGCTATTGTTAGACTACCTAAGAACTTTACCAATTGAGGTAACCTCGGCTGAAGATAAACAAAACTAACTAGATAAATCGGCAGCAGCTCTCTTTCAAATGTATGTTAGCTTGATTCATCTCCTGTTCTAAAATGCAGGATTTTTTCTTACTGCACTTAAATACCGTTTTATGGGATAAAAGCTCAATGTTTTTGTTTATGGAAAACTATAAATCGTAGAACTCATTTAAAAATTATTAAAGGAATACTCGTTTTATTTATAAAAACTATTCAAACATCTTATAAGACTCGGCACTTACCATACATAGAGTTCACTAAAGATAAAATATGAGAAAATTGGAGATAAAAATATAATGATTAACTCCCTTTCAAAAACTACAAGTACGCAAGTATTAAATCAAAATTCCGTACTTGCTGCTTTAGAAACATCATTAGCGCTTATTGAATTTGATCCTTATGGGAATGTACTTTGGGTAAATCATAATTTTGCACGGACAATGGGCTATAGGATCGAGGAATTGTCTAATGTGCATCATCGGCAATTCTGTACCTCTGAATTCGTCAAAAGTCCAGAGTATAATACATTTTGGGAAAATCTCCGAAAGGGAAAGTCCTTTCAGCAAAAAATCCAAAGAGTAACGAAACAAGGAAGTATCATATGGCTTGAAGCAACGTATACACCAGTTTTTGATGAACATGCAGTAGTTCAAGCCGTAATAAAAGTGGCGACGGATATTACAGATCGTGAAAATAGAGCTGCTAATGTCACCTATAATTTGCGGCATATGGCGGGTAATTTAAAAGAACGGGCAGAAAAAGGAATTAGCCGCAGTCATGAAGTTGAATCTGTTATAAAAGAAATTGTTGAACAAAATAAAGAAAACATGGAAGTGTTACATAAGCTTGCAACCCAAACAGAAGCTATTCATGGTATAGTGAAAACCATCAATGAGATTGCCTCGCAAACGAATTTATTAGCTTTGAATGCAGCAATTCAAGCAGCTCATGCCGGGCAGCATGGGCGTGCCTTTAGTGTTGTTGCGGAAGAAGTACGAAAGTTAGCCAATCAAGCGAAGGAAGCGACTCAAGATGTCCAGTCTAATGTGAAAAGTATTACAGAGCAGGTTTTTGAGGTTACTTTAGGAACAGAACGTTCGGAAAAGTCAATTTCCGAAAGCCAAACCCGTATCGGACAGGCAATAAGTGAATTTATTGAGATTGACGAATCAGCCCGTCAGCTTGATAACCAGGCAAGAACTTTATTGGATCAGTTGAGAGGACATACGGAGAGTTAGAATAATTGGTTTGCAAGAGAAGAGCGCGATTCTTACCAGGAATAAGCGCTCTTTTTATATGGAAGACCTTTTCTTGAAATTATGCAAAGGGAAAAGAAAGTTAGAGGTTAATATAGTAAACGATGGTAAGCAAGTTAGTTGATTAACGGGAACAAAACAAAAATTTAATGAAATTGACCTTGACAGAAAGTTAATTTAATAATAGAATTTTGACTATAAATAAAGTTTTATCCGTTCCTATTATTTTTAGTCTGATAGTCAACCCATTTAGGACATTGATTATCAATCTAAAATCAAAAAGGAACCTAGAATAAAGTTATTGTAAATATTAGGTAGACGATTTAAAGAACCTTGATTAGGTTAGTTAAAAGTAAACCGACAATTTTCAAAGTATAATGGTATGCTTATTTTGGGCCGTTATCTTTTTAATTGTCGGTTTTTTTGTCCATAAAAGCAATTAACTTGGTAGAAATGACCCAATGAGAGGAAATTTATCTATTCAACACATTGAATTCGATTGCCCTTAGCTGATTCAAAGGGACCTTGTAGGAAGTGGTTTTCAGTTATCTATCCATTCACAAATCGAGACTTGTGCCATATAGGAAAAAGTATGTTTTTAGCTTATAGTTAAAAGCTAAAGGATATGGACTATACAAAATTTTCAAATATATGGCTAACAATCATTTGTGAAATGGAAGGAAGAAAATCATGATGGATAAAACAAAAGGTGTTCTTGAAGCTGAGATCAGTAAAGTGTTAACTCATTGGGAAAAAAATTATCTTGGGCGCGGATCCGTGTCGGTTAAATCAGATATCGTGCGAGATATGGTAGTTGTTGTGCTGAGAGGTGTCTTAACACCTGCTGAATATGCAGTATGCCAAGAAAAAGAAGGTCTATTATCGGTTAAAAAAATGCGAAATAGCCTGGTGGAATCAGGAGTGCAAGAAATAAAAGAAGCACTATCAACGATAACGGGTTTTGAAGTGGTGAGTTTTCATACCGACTTGAGCACAAAAACCGGGGAACGCGTGATGGTCTTTAGGCTTTCAGAGGATCTGCAAAGTAAATTATGATGTAACGATTGGATGGTTTCATTTTTTCACAAGATTTCAACATAAATCTTGTATTCACTTAATAAAAAAACGACATACAGGAGGCTTAAATTGATATGGATAAGAATAAGACATCAGTACCTCAACCAGATGCAAATGTAGAAAATAACCCTAAAGCTATCGATAATGAAAAGCCTTTAAGTATTAAGGAAACGATAGCTAAAAACAAAGAAATCATAGAGAAAAATCGTGAAATGCTAAAGAATTTAACATTGTTCTGCCCCTGTTGATGTTGGGGAAAAAGAACAGAAACAGCATTTCTCTCTTAACAATAATCAGGCACAATTCTAGAAATAGAATTGTGCTCTTTTTTGCTTGTGAAGAAATTCCTACACTTCTTCCAAATAAAAAAGCATGAACGGACCGGTAATGATGCCCATTCATGCTTTAGTGTATCCCCTCTCTTTATCTATGCTGCTGATCCAGCAGGCAAAGAAAAGGATACATACTTATTGATTGCGCGCCTTGAACGCTCTTTCCATTTCGCGCTTCGCTTCTTTTTTACGCATGTCATCGCGTTTATCGTAATCTTTCTTCCCTTTTCCAATTCCGATCAAAAGCTTTGCATAGCCGTCTTTGATGTACATTTTCAGCGGCACGATCGTATAGCCATCACGTTTGACAGCACCGACAAGCTCACTGATTTGTTTCTTATGTAGCAAAAGCTTCCGCTCGCGCAGTGGATCATGGTTGAAGCGGTTTCCTTGGTCAAATGGAGAAATATGCATGTTGACGATCCATGCTTCGCCATGACGGACACGTACGAATGAATCCTTCAGCTGCACCTTCCCCGCACGGATCGACTTAATTTCCGTTCCCGTGAGGACCATGCCCGCTTCAATCGTCTCCTCGATAAAATAATCGTGGCCGGCCTTTTTATTTTGGGCCAGTACTTTCCCTTGTCCTTTAGCCATATGTCACAACTCCTCAGTGCAAGCATTCCCTTGCAGGTTATTCCTATTATAGCGCAAGAAAAGCGCCTTCGCTCCCGTTTTGCTGCAGCAGGCTATTAAAAGCAGTCTCTAGCAGCGGGAGCGAATGCCCGAATGTTTCCATCACGCAGAAATATTGTATATCCTTATTTTAAAAACGGCTGGAGACACGCCATCCCCAGCCCGTTTTTTACATGCCCTGCCACTTGGCACAGACTATCTTTTTCCTTTTTTCTTTTTACCTTTTTTCGCGATGCCTTCGTAGAACTTTGGCTTTTCTTTTCCATCCTTGCGACGGCCGCGTGGGTCACGGTCGCTTGAAGAGGAACTTTTTCCGCCTTTGTCCTTTTCCCCGCGCTTTCCTTTTCCGCCGCGTTTATCACGACGCTCAGAACGCTCGCCGCGTTTCTTGTCAGGACGCCCTGCCGTAATAACCTTCGGCGCCACTCTACGCGGACGGCTGCCGGCAGATTGCACCATATCGACGATTTCAAAGTCGACCGAGGATTCTTCAATCACGACATTCGCAACACGTACTTTTACTTCATCCCCAATACGGAACTGGCGTCCTGTACGCTCGCCGATCATGACCATCATACGGTCCTCGAAGCGGTAATAATCATCGGTCATATTGCTGATATGCACAAGACCTTCTACCGTGTTTGGCAGCTCGACGAAAATCCCAAAGTTCGTAATGGACGATACCATACCGATAAATTCCTCGCCGATTTTATCGGACATAAACTGCGCCTTTTTCAGTGCATCCGTATCACGCTCTGCATCAACGGCACGGCGTTCACGTTCGGATGTATGATCTGCGATTTCATCCATCACCGAATTCCAGTGGACAACCGTTTCTTTTGATGTGTCCCCATTGATTAAGTACGTACGGATCAGGCGGTGTACGATCAAATCCGGATAGCGTCGGATCGGCGATGTGAAATGAGTATAATAATCCGTCGATAAACCAAAGTGGCCAATCGATTCCGGATAGTAGCGTGCCTGCTGCAGGGAGCGTAGCAGCATCGTCGAAATGACCGGTTCTTCCGGCAGTCCTTCGATCGATTTAATAATTTCCTGCATCGCTTTTGGATGAACAGAATTACCTGTCCCCTTGATAACCAAGCCGAAGTTTGTGACGAACTCGAAGAAGCGCTGCAGTTTCTCCGGCTTTGGATCTTCGTGGATACGATACAGGAACGGCAATTCCATCCAGTGGAAGTGCTCGGCAACTGTTTCGTTGGCAGCCAGCATGAATTCCTCAATGAGGCGCTCTGCTACCGTACGCTCACGCAGAACGATATCGGTCGGCCAGCCATCTTCATTTACAAGTACCTTCGACTCCTTGAAGTCAAAGTCGATTGCACCGCGGCTCATCCGTTTGTTGCGCAGAACTTCTGCCAGCTCCGCCATCATTTCAAACATCGGGATCAATGACTCGTAGCGCTCTACCAGCTCAGGATGATCATCCCGCTCTTCCAGCAGCATATACACATCGGAGTAAGTCATCCGTTCCGTTGTTTTGATCACGCTTTGGAAAATTTCATGCTTGATCACCTGTCCGTTGCCGTCAATGATCATTTCACACGAAAGCGTTAAACGGTCCACTTGTGGATTTAAAGAACAAATTCCGTTTGACAGGCGGTGCGGAATCATTGGAATCACGCGGTCCGTCAAATAAACAGACGTTGCACGCTCATATGCTTCTTTATCAATGATTGAGTCCTGCGTTACATAATAGCTGACGTCTGCAATGTGTACACCAAGCTTATACGTACCGTCTGCATTTTTTGTCACGGTAACGGCATCATCAAGGTCTTTTGCATCCGCGCCATCAATCGTCACGATTGTTTCGCCGCGGAGATCCCGCCGTCCGACTAGATCCTTCTCGGAAATTTCATCCGGTACTTTTGTGGCAGCATCGACCACTTCAGCAGGGAATTCCGGTGGGATATCGTGTTTGTAGATAATCGAAAGGATATCAACACCCGGATCATTTTTATGACCGAGAATTTTTGTCACGATTCCTGCTGCAGATTTGATATCATCCGGCCAGTCGGTAATTTCCACGACAACTTTATGGCCATCGACCGCACCGAGTGTATCTTCCTTGGCAACGAAAATATCCATGTTCAGCTTTTTGTCATCCGGTACAACAAACCCAAAACCACGGTTTGCCTGGAATGTCCCGACAAAGGTTGTTTTGCCGCGCTCGACAATTTTGATGACCGTTCCCTCGCGCCGGTCGCCTGACGTTTCCTTCATCACGCGAATTAACACCGTATCGCCGTTAATGGCCCCGTTAATATCATGCGGGGGGATGAAAATATCATCCATTCCTTCCTCTTCCGGTGTAACAAAGCCGAAGCCCTTTGCATGTCCGATAAAACGCCCGCGTAATAAATTCATCCGTTCCGGTAAACCATAACGGTTGGAGCGGGAACGCACGACTAATCCTTGTGCTTCCATTTTGACAAGCGTCTTTACAAGCTCTTTGAATTCATCCGCTTCTTCTAATTCGAAGGCGTCTTCAATTTCAGCGACTGTGAGCGGTTTATAGTCCTCATCCTTCATGAAGGCGAGAATACGCTCCTGTAATTCATTTTTTTGTGTCATTCATGTCCCTCCTTTAATGGGAATCTCTATTTCAACATCAGACACTCCAGTCAAGTTTTTCTAAAAACTGATAGATGTCCTCATGCAGTTGATCCTTTTCCCGGCCGAGTGTAATAACATGGCCGGAATGTTCATACCATTTGATTTCTTTCATATTAGACTGCGCTTCTTCGTATATATAATGCGCAGATTTTGGGTCGATAATGTTATCATTTGTCGCCTGGACGACAAATAGCGGTGAATACACCAAATCAACCTCCGCCCGGACATCCGAGACAAGCTTTTGCAGTTCAGGCAAGGAAGGCATACCTTTTTGACGAATCGCTTCCACCTCTTTTTCGATATCGTCCGCCGTTTTCCCTTCATATTGCTTATACTGCTTGGCGTAAGCCAATACTCCTTCAAACATCAGATCGAGCGTACGCATTGTCATCGGCGCACACATAGTGATAATTCCCTTAACCGGCTGATTTAGTCCTAATTTTAATGAAAAAACGCCGCCAAGAGACAGGCCCGCTACAGCGATTTCCTGATAGCCGGCTTCCTGCAGACGACTGTACGCTTCCTGTACATCCTGCCACCACTCATCGGGATTTGTCGTAATGAGCTCTTCAGGCGCTGTTCCGTGCCCTCTGTACTGCGGTGCTAAAGAAGTGTAGCCCTTTTTTTCTAAAAAGCGTCCAAGCATCCTTACATCCGCCGAGCTCCCGGTAAATCCGTGAAGGAGCAGCACTGCCCGTGGTCCTGCCTCAAAGAAAAAAGGTTTATTTTCTGCCTTTCGCATGATGGTCCTCCGATTCGCTTATTTGTCTTTATATTAACAAAAAAGCCCAACCATTGTCGGTTAGGCGTTTGATCATTCGTATTAAAATTTTGTAATAGCCAGTGCCAGGATAAAGAACAGCACGGATAACACGATTGTTACACGATGCAATACAAGGTCCATACCCCGTGCTTTTTGTTTACCAAAAAGTTGTTCTGCCCCACCAGAGATGGCCCCCGATAAACCAGCACTTTTACCAGATTGTAATAATACTACGACGATTAAAGCTAAAGCAACGATGATTAATGAAACAGTTATTACCGTATGCAAAATGTCCACCTCTTTCATTTGAAACATTACAACAAATAACAGTATAGCAAAAAGAGGGTAAGGTGACAACTTGCTTTGAAGTTTTTGAGAAAATTTAGGTAATAGTTTCTAGATTAATTGTTGCCGTCGGTAGAGTTTGTATCAGTAGAACCGTCTGTGCCGGTTGTACCGCCTTCTGTGTTAGTTTCAGTATCTGTTTCAGTATCTGTTTCGGTATCTGTTTCTGTATCGGTATTTGTATCAGTCTCCGTTTCAGTTTCAGTTTCGATTTCGTTATTTACCGGGTCATCAGTAGTATCCACGTTATCCCCGTCTTCTTCAATAATATCTGTATCGTTTACTGGATCCTCATCGTCCCCACAAGCTGCCAATCCTAGTGATAATGTAAGTGCTGATAATAATATCCATGATTTTTTCATTTTATACTAACCTCCCTGCTTGTTTGATATGTGTTTACCCGGAAAAAAAGAGAAAAAACCAGAAATCTATCTGATTTTTTCTCCAAGTTTATGAAATTTGCCGCACTTCAATATAATAGAGCTGCATGCCATCCTTTTCATGAATGGTAAACCGGTACTTCTCATGGTCTACATATCCATCCATATCAAGCTCCATATCATTAGTAAAATACCAGCCGCCCAGCGTATCAACTTCTGGATATTCCTCATCAAGCGCAAGTCCAAGCAGCTGATCTACTTCATACAGCAGGTTCTTTGAATAAATAATATAATGCCCTTCTCCCAGCTTGCGCACAGGCGGCTGCTCATCTTCATCAAATTCATCCCGGATTTCACCGACAAGCTCCTCCAAAATATCCTCGACTGTTACAAGACCGCTCGTGCCGCCGTATTCATCTAAAAGAATCACCATGTGGGTGCGCTCCTTCTGCATCTTTTGCAGAAGCTGCTGGATCGGTGTTGTTTCAATTGTTTTGATGATCGGATTTAGAAAATTTCTGAGCGAAAAATTACTTTCCGTTATCCGGTTGCTCATACCCTGCGTTAAAAAATCCTTTATATTGAGAAAGCCTATAATATTATCGCGGTCTCCCTCGTAAATTGGGTACCGTGTATACCGCTCCTCGGAAACTTGGGTTAATACGTCACGATAAGTAGCGCCTACTTCAAATCCGGCTATTTCCGTACGGGGCACCATGATCTCTCTTGCAATTTTATCATCAAATTTAAACACATTATTGACAAATTTCAATTCATTTCCGTTAATTTCCCCGGATTTATAGCTTTCCGTCAGCAGCAATCGCAGCTCTTCTTCTGTATGGGACAGCTCATGCTCGCTGGCCGGTTTCATCCCGAATATACCGACAAGCAGACGGGCTGATCCGTTAAGGAACCAGATGAAGGGATAGAGGATTTTATAAAACAGCATAATTGGTCTTGAAAACGCGAGTGTGATTGCCTCCGCTTTTTGAATGGCAAACGTTTTTGGCGCAAGCTCCCCCACCACGACATGCAAAAATGTGGCGATCAAAAAAGCAGACCCGATCGTAAACCATTGAACATATTCTGTGTTTAAGCCCAGCCATGTAAAGAATGGATGGAGAATAAATTCAAATGTTGTCTCGCCGACCATCCCAATGCCGAGTGCCGTTACCGTAATCCCTAGCTGACAGGCGGATAAGTATTCATCGAGATGGGATGTGACAAGCTTTGCTGCTATGGCCTGGTCATTGCCTTCAGCAACCAGCTGGTCGATTCGTGATTGCCTCACCTTTACGATGGCAAATTCAGTCGCCACGAAAAAGGCAGTTAAGGCAATCAGTATGGTAAAAACAGTTAACTTCACTATGGTCAAGCAGCCGTCTTACTCGTCAAAGTAAGACTTCACCTCCTAGAACATCATGATATGTAGAAACACCTATAATCTTTTCGCTTTTTAGTATAACAGATTTTTACATCCCTTACTTTCTTCTGCAACTCTTTTATAATAGTATTCATTTCCTTCATCCACCTATGGATTACCTTATCCCAAATCATCAGCACTTATGCTTCTTCTTTTGGCACGTTGGAGAGAAGGTTGCCTTTTCCTTGTTGGAGGCGCTTTCTTAAAGGATAGTAAACTATATTCTGCGAGGTAAATAAAACATGCGTGAATTTTAGGGGAGAACACTTTTTTATCGTGCAATTTTTCAACAAGGGTACGGACTCCACCTATACAACTTGAACAAAGAAACTTGAATTACCAGTATACTGGTAATAATATAGAAGCAGGAGGTGGACTATGTTATCACTTGAACGAACAAAGCCCCATCAATTGCATTATACACAGGCGCTCGTTCGCCGAATGTGCCGCACTGATGAGGAATTGCCTGACTATCATGCACGGCTTTCCAATCTCGAGGCCGGCTTCTATGGCGAACAGCGGTCGGACCGCGAATTAGCAGACTTCACGATTCCTCATAAGCATTATTTTCTTCACAATTTGGAAATTTTGAATCCTCAAGGCTTTTCTCATCAAATTGATTCCATTGTTTTTTCTCTTCATTTTTTACTCATACTAGAAATTAAAAACATAACCGGACAGTTATGCTACAAACCGGATCATCATGAATTCAGCCGGATCCGAATGGACGGAACAAAGGAAAACTTTTCAGATCCGTTCGAGCAGGCATACCGCCACAAAACATTTGCAGAGAATTTGCTGCGTTCATGGGGCATAACTACGCCCGTGGAATATGCGATCGTCATCACCAATCAAAATGCTATGCTTGATGACTCTTTACAAGGCTATCCCATCTTTCACGTAAGCGGACTGCGGCGTTCCATTAACTACTTCTTTGTAAAACACCCCGATGCATGTATGACAGAAGAAGCATTTGAAAAAGCTGGCAAGCGGTTTATAGATGCCCTGCACCGTTCCATACCAAAACGGCGGGTGTCGCTTGACCGATTGAAAAAGGGTGTATTATGCCCACGTTGTGAATTTCAGGCCGTCATGCACTATACCGCAGGGAACTGGCAATGCAGCTCTTGCGGCACCCATAATAAACAAGCATTGCGCCAAGCTTTAGATGACTACCGGCTATTAGTAAGTGAACGTATTACAAATAAGGAATTCCGGGACTTTACAGGAATTTATTCCATGCATGTCGCTTCGAAAGTCCTCTCAAGACTCGGTCTCGAAAAAGTAGGTGATAAGCGCGGCAGATTTTATATTATCCCCGAGAATTGGACAGCGGATAAATGAAGAGCTTCCCCCTTGATTAATAGGCATCGTCTATTAATCAAGGGGTTTTGTCTATTATGTAGGATGGGTTTTCGATTATTACAGCGGGATTGTCTATTAACAAGAGCTTTTTGTCTATTATGAGAGTGTTTTTGTCTATTAATACGACGGGATTGTCTATTATGAGAGCCATCACTGGGCAAGTCCTTCCCTGCTCCAAAAGAAAAAAGGCCCCTTCGTTATGTGAAGGGGCCCTCATGATTATCTTAAGTTATAGAACGATTTTAATCCTAGGAATTGAGAAGTGGCACCTAGCTGATCTTCGATGCGAAGTAATTGGTTGTACTTCGCTACGCGGTCTGTACGAGATGGTGCACCTGTTTTGATTTGGCCTGCGTTTGTTGCTACGGCGATGTCAGCGATTGTGTTGTCCTCTGATTCACCTGAACGGTGAGAGATGACTGCTGTGTAGCCAGCGCGTTTTGCCATTTCGATTGCTTCGAATGTTTCTGTCAGTGTACCGATTTGGTTTACTTTGATTAGAATCGAGTTGCCGACACCTTCTTCGATACCGCGGGATAATTTCGCAGTGTTTGTTACGAATAGGTCGTCGCCTACTAATTGTACACGTCCGCCGATGCGGTCAGTCAGCAATTTATGGCCTGCCCAGTCGTTTTCGTCCAAACCGTCTTCAATAGAGATGATTGGATATTTAGAAGTTAATTCCTCATACCATGCAACCATTTCTTCAGATGTTTTCTCTACGCCTTCACCAGCTAATACGTATTTGCCTGTTTCTTTGTTGTAGATCTCTGAAGATGCTACGTCAAGCGCAATACGAACTTCTTCGCCTGCTTTGTAGCCGGCTTTTTCGATTGCCTCTAGGATGACAGTAATTGCTTCTTCATTGGAGCTAAGGTTTGGTGCGAAACCGCCTTCGTCACCTACTGCTGTGTTGTAGCCTTTTTCTTTTAATACAGCTTTTAGGTGGTGGAAAATTTCAGAACCGATGCGTAATGCATGGCGGAAGTTTTCTGCTCCTACAGGCATAACCATGAATTCCTGGATGTCCACGTTGTTATCAGCGTGTGCACCGCCGTTTAGGATGTTCATCATTGGTACTGGTAACTGCTTCGAATTGAAGCCGCCAAGGTATTGATATAAAGGTACATCCAAGTAGTCAGCTGCTGCGTGAGCTACGGCCATAGAGACGCCAAGGATAGCGTTTGCGCCTAATTTTCCTTTGTTTTCTGTTCCGTCAAGTTCGATTAACGCTTTGTCGATCACAACTTGGTCAAGAACAGAATAATTGCCTTCTAGCTCTTCAGCGATAATTGTGTTGACGTTTTCTACCGCTTTCAACACGCCTTTACCTAGGTAGCGTGATTTGTCGCCATCACGTAACTCTACCGCTTCGTATTCACCTGTTGATGCACCTGATGGGACGATTGCACGGCCGAATGCACCTGATTCTGTAAATACTTCTACCTCTACTGTCGGGTTACCGCGAGAGTCTAACACTTCACGAGCATATACTTGTGTAATAAATGGCATAGTTTTCATTCTCCTCTATTATCAATTTTGCCCCGGCAGAACCTACCGAAAGCTTTTATTCGTTCAAACGAGGCCTGGGGTATTATCCTCGGAACTTACAAGTAAAGATTTCCCTGTCATTTCAGCAGGCTGTGCTAAACCTAGCAGAGCGAGCATCGTTGGCGCCAAATCGGCCAAAATACCGTCTGTTGCAAGTAGGGCGCCGGGCTTTGTGACAATGACCGGAACAGGGTTTGTAGTATGGGTTGTCATCGGTTTTCCGTCTAGTGTTACCACTTCATCCGAGTTACCGTGATCGGCTGTAATAATCGCTGTGCCGCCTTTTGCATGAATGGCATCTACTACCTTGCCCAGACACTCATCCACTGCTTCAACCGCCTTAATTGTCGGCTCCAGCATACCGCTGTGCCCGACCATATCAGGATTGGCGAAATTAAGGATAATCGCATCGAACTTCTCTGCTGCGATGGCTGCAAGCAATGCATCCGTTACCTCATAGGCGCTCATCTCAGGCTTCAGATCATATGTTGCGACCTTTGGAGAGGCAATTAAAATGCGCTCCTCACCGGTAAATGTCTCCTCACGTCTTCCACTCATAAAGAATGTGACATGAGGGTATTTTTCAGTCTCGGCAATACGGAGCTGGGTTAAACCGTTTGCTGCAATGACTTCCCCGACCGTATTGATTAAGTTGTCATTTTCAAACGCTACAACGGCACGGACATCTTCACTGTAATGTGTGAACGTGACAAAATTCAAATTCGTTGGATGCTTTCCAGAAATTTTCACACCTGTAACCGCTTCGTTTGTAAGGGCGGCCGATAACTGACTGGCACGATCCGGACGGAAATTGAAGAAAATGACGGCATCATTTGTATCGATTGTCGCAACAGGCTTTCCTTCCTCTGTGATGACAAACGGCACAACGAATTCATCGGTAATATCACGGTCATAGCTGGACTGTACACCGGCAGCAGCAGTCGCCGCTGTCTGTCCGACTCCATCAACCAGTGCATTGTATGTCAGCTGGACGCGCTCCCAGCGGCGGTCGCGGTCCATCGCATAATAGCGTCCGTGGATCGATGCGAACTTCCCTACACCGATCTGCTCCATCTGCTTTTCCGTCTCCGCGATAAAGTCAAGTGCTGTTTGTGGTCCTACGTCCCGCCCATCAAGGAAGCCATGCACGTATACTTCCTTGATATCGTTTGCCTTGGCGAGCTTCAGCAACGCAAAAAGATGCTCATAATGGCTGTGTACCCCGCCATCAGAAAGAAGCCCCATCAGGTGAAGCTTTGCGCCATATTTTTTAGCATGTTCAATCGCTGCCAGGAATTTTTCGTTGCGGAAGAAATCCCCTTCACGGATGGATTTGTTAATGCGTGTTAAACTTTGATAAACAATACGGCCTGCACCGATGTTCATATGTCCTACTTCGGAATTTCCCATTTGGCCTTCCGGGAGACCAACTGCTTCTCCACTTGCAATCAAGGTTGCATGAGGATAGGTATTCCAATATCGGTCGAAATTCGGTTTGTTTGCTTGTGCTACAGCATTGCCCTTTACTTCATCACGGCAGGCAAAACCGTCTAGAATAATTAATGCTACTGGCTTTTTAGGCATTGGCGCCGGCCTCCAATAATTTTAAATAAGATTCCACCTGCAAGCTCGCTCCACCAACAAGAGCACCGTCAATATGCTCCTTCGAAAGAAGCTCAACAATGTTCTCCGGCTTCACGGAACCTCCGTATTGAATGCGGATGGCTTCTGCCGTTTCCGCTCCGTATAATTCCTTCACGACATCCCGGATGGCACCGCATACTTGGTTTGCATCATCAGCTGTTGCTGTTTTGCCTGTGCCGATTGCCCAGATTGGCTCATAGGCAAGAACCATGTGCGCCACTTCGTCTGCTGAGAAACCTTCAAGAGCTGCACGGATTTGACCCGATACTTTCGCTTCTGTATTGCCAGCCTCACGCTCTTCTAATGTTTCGCCGCAGCAAATAATCGGAACGATGCCGTGCGCTAGTGCTGCTTTTACTTTTTTATTAACTGCTTCATCCGTTTCATTGAACAATTCACGGCGCTCGGAATGTCCTAAAATTACATAATCCACATGAATGGAAGCCAGCTGCGCGGGACTTATTTCTCCCGTAAATGCACCTTCTTCTTCAAAGTGCATATTTTGTGCGCCAATTGCTAGATCTGTTTCTGTTGCAATATCGACTAAAGTCGGCAAATAGATTGCAGGTGCACAAACGACTGCATCTACCTTTTCCTCTGAAGGAACCGCTTCCCGAACTGCTTCGACAAACTCAACTGCTTCGTCAAATGATTTGTACATTTTCCAGTTGCCTGCAATAATTGGTTTCCGCATATAATCCCTCCATTATTTGTCGTTCAATGCTAAGATACCCGGAAGCTCTTTGCCTTCCATAAGCTCTAAGGAAGCTCCGCCGCCAGTAGAGATATGGTCCATCTTGTCGGCTACGCCAAACTTTTCAACAGCCGCTGCTGAGTCGCCTCCGCCAATGACCGTATAGCCATCTGTTTCTGCCATTGCTTCTGCTACTGTTTTTGTACCATTTGCAAACTTATCCATTTCAAATACACCCATTGGTCCATTCCAAATGATCAGTTTTGAACTTTTAATAATCTCTGCATAATGAGCTGCCGTTTTTGGGCCAATGTCAAGTCCCATCCAGTCAGATGGAATTGCATCGATTGCGACCGTTTTAGTTTCCGCATCTTTTGAAAATTCATTTGCTACAACAGCATCGACCGGCATATGCAGCTCCACGCCTTTTTCTTTTGCTTTCTCGATAAACGATTTGGCAAGCTCAATCTTATCTTCCTCTAACAAGGACTTTCCAATATCGTAGCCTTGCGCTTTTGTAAATGTATATGAAAGCCCGCCACCAATGATTAGGTGGTCCACTTTATCAAGTAAATTTTCGATGACACCGATTTTATCCTTTACTTTGGCACCGCCGATAATAGCAGTGAAAGGACGTTCCGGCTCTGATAATGCTTTCCCTAATACATCCAATTCCTTTTGCATTAGATAACCTGCTACCGCTGCCTCTACATGTTTGGCAATACCTTCTGTAGAAGCATGCGCACGGTGAGCCGCACCGAAAGCATCATTTACATAAATATCTGCCAGGCTTGCGAATGCCTTTGCCAGCTCCTCATCATTCTTTTCTTCCCCTTTATGGAAACGAACATTTTCCAGAAGAATGATGTCCCCGTCCTGCATTTCTGCCACTGCAGCTTCAACCGCTTCTCCGATTGATTCGTCCAGCTTGTTGACAGGCTTGCCCATTAGTTCGGAAAGGCGCTTGCCGACAGCTGTTAGACGCATATCTTCCTTTACCTCGCCTTTCGGACGGCCAAGATGGGAAGCCAGAATAACCTTTGCTCCTGCATTCGACAGCGCCTCGATTGTCGGAATCGCTGCACGGATGCGTGTGTCATCAGTAATTTCGCCATCCGCCATCGGTACATTAAAATCAACGCGTACAAATACGCGCTTTCCTTTTACATTTACATCATCCATCGTCTTCTTTAAAAACATGAAGAAAACCCTCCTTCAATTTTAAAAACAGGCGTTGCCTCTTTAATAGTAGACTCCCATTTTAAATAGTAACAAAAGTCAATATGTAATGTCTCTTGTAAGCACAGGGCGACTCCCCCAATTTTACAAGAATGAACTAGATCGCCTTTAAAAAAGGGCGAGTCGGTAAATCCCGCTCGCCCCTTTTACCTTTAATCATTATAATAGTTCAACTACTTAAAGGCTATACTTTTCCATTACATTTTATTGTATTGTGACACACTTTTTCATTAAATCCCTAAAAGTATGACACAATTATTGACTCATCATTTTTGGGGTCGGAACTTATTTAAGCCCGTGTCCTGCTACATATAGTGCCAGGTCCATTAAGCGAGTTGAATAACCGATTTCGTTGTCATACCAGGCAACAATTTTCGCCATCCGGTTTTCCATTACCATTGTAGATAAGCCGTCTACTGTAGAAGAAGCGTGATTTCCGTTGTAATCAATAGAAACAAGCGGTAATTCGTTATACCCTAAAATTCCTTTTAAATCACCTTCTGACGCTTCTTTTAAAGCAGCATTGATCGATTCTACTGTTACATCTGACTCGAGCTCTACCACAAGGTCAATACAGGATACGTTCGGTGTTGGAACACGCATCGAGAAGCCGTCCAACTTCCCTTTAAGGCGTGGAAGCACCTTCGAAACTGCTACTGCTGCACCTGTTGTTGTCGGAATCATCGATACTGCCCCGGCACGTGCACGACGTGGATCGGAGTGAGGGAAGTCAAGGATCCGCTGGTCATTTGTATATGAGTGGATCGTTGTCATCATCCCACGTTTAATGCCGAATTTTTCATCCAGTATTTTTGCTACCGGTGCTAAACAGTTTGTCGTACATGAAGCGTTGGAAATAACGTCCATAGTATTCGAGTCATATTCTCCTTCGTTTACACCCATAACGAATGTCGGCATATCACCTTTTGCCGGAGCAGAAAGGATTGCTTTTTTCGCGCCTGCCTGTACGTGTTTTGATACTTCCTCCATAGAGCGGAATCTACCTGTACACTCCAGCACGACATCTACGCCAAGCTCTCCCCATGGCAGGTTTAGCGGGTCTTTCTCGGAGATTACACGAATACGTTTTCCATTTACGATGAACGCATCCTCTTCTGCTGATACTTCTGCATCGTAGATACCATGGACCGAATCATATTTGAGCAAGTGTGCCAGTTGTCCTGCATCAGTCAAGTCATTGACTGCCACTACTTCAAACTCGTCGTGTGTTAATGCTTCACGAAATACTAATCGGCCGATACGACCGAATCCGTTGATTGCTAATTTTAATGCCATGTTAACTCCTCCAAATTGGTTATTTTATAAAAATAGCGCCGAGGCTATTTATAACATCCCGTTTGCGGCTTCTTCATCCGTAATAAAAATTGTCTGCTTGGCCGCATTTTTAAAGTATGCCCCAATTGCCTTTACCTTTTCCTCGCCACCAGCTATTGCCAGGACATATCGGCTCTGTTTCACATGCTCGGGCTGGATACAAATTGTACGTATTTGATGAACAATTTGGCCATCTGCGTCAAAATAATATCCAAACGCTTCCCCAACAGCGCCTTTTTCTTTTAGAAGCGCTTTGTCCGCGTCACTGCTGCCGCGTTTTTTCGCCATCTCCTCAGCAGTCCCAATCCCATGCAGGACAATATCGACTTGTTCATAAAGCCGGATAATCTCCTGTACACTCGGCTCTGCCTTCATCGCCACATATGCCTGTTCACTTAAAAACTCCGGCATAAACAATGTTTTATAGGATGCTTGGCATGCCTGGGCAAATTGAGATACCAGAATATTCGCCTGCAAGCTCATTTCTTCCCCGAGTCCACCTCGGGCTGCAATGAACTTTACAGTTGGCAGGGAATCGACCGGCTGTAAATAAGGGGTAATCGCTGCCACGGAGCTTCCTCCGGTAACCGCAATCTTACTTCCTTCCTCGACAAGACTTGTGAGCAATTTACTTGCTTCCTTCCCTAGTAGAATGCGGCTCGCCTCGTTCCGGAATGACCCTGGAATGATAATGACCTTCTTGATGCCAAATTTTTCAGCAAGCTGCTGTTCCTTTTGTGAAAGACCTGAAAGTTCGTAATACAACGGTTTTAGTTGTTCAAGTACTTCATACCCAAGTTGAGTGCAAATCATACCTTTTTGACCTATTTCAATTAATTGTTGTTCATGTAACAAAGTTGTTTCATTTCGCACTTCCCGCTCTGTCGCTTGCAGGAAATCCGCTAATGTACGCCTTCCTAACGGTCCTGCCACTTGAATCGCCTGCAAAATCCGAAAGCGTTTTTTTAACAGCGTATCGATCTCCGGCATTAATTGACGTCCTACTTTATAGCAAGAAAAGTCGTCCATAGGTCACCTCCTGCACGAAGGGACAAAAACCGTCCCATATTTTACATTACTGTCCCACTTATGGTAAAAAAATTTATTTCCTTGTTTTCATTATATCCTTCCGTTCCTTATTATGCAATTCATTTCCTCAAGCTATTTCTTAGGAAACAGGGGACAAAACCTGTTCACAGCTTTGTCCCTCTATCTTTTTGCCTTTCTTTTGAAAGGCAGGTTTCTTAAGATGATGTGTAAACATTTGCCGGTAGGCGAAGCCTTTAGCTTATTTTCCAAGCGCCTCTAGTAACGTGACATAATCCAGCTGTCCATACTGAATGACCCTGCCGTTTTCCTCCACTACCGGGATCATCAACATATATTTTTCATGCAGCGTATCGTCCTCTTCGATATTTTTTACTTCGATATCAAAAGGCACGTCCTCTTGGACAAGCTTCAATGTATGCAGTCCCTCTTCGCATAATGGGCAGTCCGGACGAGAATAGAACCTTACTTTCAAATCCATCACTCCTTTCTCCCATTATACAATCAATGGGGAATCGGCGTAATCAGGTGCTTCAATGATGGGATGGCTTTCGTTAAAACTTTCGTCCTGCTCCGCCGCCGGCAGAACCTCCGCCTCCGAAACCGCCAAAGCCGCCGCCTGATCCACCGAATCCACCTCCACCAAACCCGCCTACATAATAGCGTCTCGGCCCGCGTCTGCCGCCACCACCGCCTCCGAAACCGCTGAAAATGAAGTAAAGAATGAGGATTAAAATGAGAATTCCAAAACCAAAGCCGCCTCCTTCTTCATCTTCCGTAGGTAGCGGCGTATCCGTCGCTTGTCCGCCCATTTCTTTATTCAGGACATTGATTATATTAGCAAAAGCACTCGTATAATCCCCCTGCCCCAGATACGGCTTCATGTATGTGTCAATCATACGGCCGATTTTCCCGTCCGGGTAATCACCCTCAAGCCCTTGCCCGACTGATATCCACACATCATTTTTGCCTGTTCCCTGCTCAGTCGTGGCAAAAATCAGCATGCCGTTATTTTTCTCCTTCTGCCCGATGCCCCATTCACGCATCATGCGGGTACCAAATTCAAAAGCATCCAAATCTCCGATCGTATCAATGGTCATGACAACTACTTCATTGGAAGTACTTTTTTCAAGCTGCTGAAGCACTTGAACCATCTGCTTTTCTACATCATCCTCCAGAACATTTCCGTAATCATACACATAATTGTTATATGCCGGCTTAGAGGGAATTTCAGCAGATGCAACGGTAGGCACTAACAAGATGAGACAAAAAATCAAACGAATAATTCGGATATTCCTCGCCTCCTTTGCTGCTTTTGACAAAATCGAATAAGCGTACGCAGTCAGACCTGGTTTAGAAAAACTGCTCCATGCTTTGTATGTTTAATGAAAAGCAGCAGCATACTAACTACTATGAAATTCATTCAATTGATCCCGGCCTTATTCATCTGTATCAAAATTAACGGATGGTGCCTTTTCTGCACCATTTGATGCTTCAAAATATTCCTTTTTCTCAAATCCAAACATACCGGCAATTAAATTCCCCGGAAATGAACGGACATCACTGTTGAAAGCCTTCACTTCCTCGTTATAGTCCTGACGGGCAACAGTCAATCTATTTTCCGTTCCCGACAATTCATCCATCAGCTGGGTAAATTGTACATCTGCTTTTAGCTGTGGGTAATTTTCCACGACAACCAGCAACCGGCTTAAGGCGCTTGTTAATTCGTTATTTGCCTGTGCAGCTTCATCAACAGTAGCAGCACCGCCATACCGTGTTCGGGCATCTGCAATTTGTGTGAATACTTCCTCTTCATGTGCAGCATATCCCTTCACTGTCTGTACAAGATTGGGAATCAAATCAAATCGGCGCTGCAGCTGGTTTTCCACCTGTGACCAAGATGCTTCAATTTGTTCTTCTCCATTTACCAGGCTATTATACTTCGGTACGATCAGCAGCAAGGCAATACCGATTAGCACGATGATTGCTATGATGATGACCATCGCACTGCTCATTTTTCCTTTCGCCATTTGCCCTCTCCTCCTTTAACTTTTAAAATTTCTTATGAATAGCTCACACAAAAGCAACCATAATAACATCGTACCCAAAAAGAATGGAGGATTATCATATGTTCACTCAATCATCTGAATCGCAAGATAATGGTCAACCAATGTCAATGAACCACGGCGCACACGAAGTTATGGATGTACATGAAGTATTAAGTGCTTCAATCGGCGCTTTAAACCAATGCGTGCTTATGCGCGACCAAATCCAGGATCCTGAACTTTTAGGGATTTTAGACCGTCAATATGCTTTCATGCTCGATGAATACAACATCACGCGGGAAGCTTACCAAACAGGTCATGATCCAAAACACCCGACAAAAACATACAATATGCAAATGGGTAATGATGTAAATTACGGTTTAACTGCAGGCGAACCAAAAAAACCAATCCAATCGGCTAATGAAGTAAACGACGCCATTTTAGCAGGCTCTTTACTTGCCATGCATAAAACAGGTGCTGTCGGGAAAACACAAGCAGCTCTTGAATCTACAAACCCTGTTGTTCGTCGTGTACTGCAGGACTCTGTACCAAACTGTGTGGAAATGGCATACGAAGTATCTCTTTTCCTTAACAAGCGCGGTCTTTACCAAGTGCCACAGCTTTCCCAAAACGATATGAACATCATGCTTAATATGTACGGACAGGCGGAAAAAGCTAAAAATATGCCGAACTAATAAAAGCAACAAAAAAATCCATTCAAGCAGCCCGTCTTGAATGGATTTTTTCTTATAATACTTTTCCTAAAAAGGCTTTTGTTCGTTCATTTTGGGGGTTTCCAAATACGTCATCCGGCTGGCCTTCCTCTACAATATAGCCGCCATCCATGAACAGTACACGGTCGCCCATCTCACGTGCAAAGCCCATTTCATGCGTGACAACAATCATCGTCATTCCTTCTTTAGCCAAATCCTTCATAACATCGAGTACTTCATTGACCATTTCGGGGTCAAGTGCGGAAGTAGGCTCATCAAACAGCATAACTTTCGGCTTCATCGCAAGTGCCCGGGCGATAGCTACACGCTGCTGCTGTCCACCAGAAAGCTGCTGCGGAAAATTATGCGCCTTTGTCCGTAATCCTACTTTATCAAGCAGTTCCATTGCCAGCTTCTCGGCATCTGCCTTTTTCATTTTTCGTATTTGCATCGGCGCCATTGTAATATTATCGATAACTGTCATATGGGGGAACAGATTAAACTGCTGGAATACCATGCCCACCTCTGTTCGAATATCGTTAATGTTTGTTTTCGGATCGTTGATCTTGACGCCTTCAATATAGACTGCCCCGTCCGTCACCTCTTCTAATAGGTTTAAGCAGCGGAGAAACGTACTTTTCCCTGATCCGGATGGCCCGATCACACAGACAACTTCCGACTCATGGATTTCGTAGTCTATGCCCTTTAGAACTTCAAGCTTACCGAAATATTTGTGTAGGTTCTCTACTTTAATCATGTCTCGGCACGCTCCTTTTTACTTTTTCTCGGATTGTATTCAATACTGAATCGATGCTCAATATACGCGATTACCTTTGTTACGATGAATGTCATGATCAGGTATAGGAACGCTGCGAATAAATACGGCTCCCATACACGTGAATATGTACCAGCAATCATTTTACTTGCGTAGAGAATATCCGTTGCCGCAATAACGTTGATAAGCGATGAATCTTTTAAAAGAGTGATAAATTCATTGCCAAGCGGTGGTACCATACGGCGGACCGCCTGTGGCAGGATCACCTTACGCATTGCTTGGGAATGCGTAAGACCAAGCGAACGTGCCGCTTCCATCTGCCCTTTATCGATGGACTGGATTCCTGCACGGAAAATTTCCGCATTATAGGCTGCGCTATTCAAGATTAAAGCTGCAGCTCCTGATATAAACCATCCATACGACTGTCCGAACAACGTCGGAATCAATGCTAAATGGATAATATAAATCTGCACAAGCATCGGTGTTCCGCGGAAGACATCGACATAAATTTTAGCCGGCCAATAAATGATTTTGTTTTTTGACGTCTGGGCCAATCCAAGAAGCACCCCGAAGAATACCCCTCCAATATAGCCGACAAGTGTCAGGGCTAATGTTACCCAAATACCGGTAATGTAAAAATCACGGTAGTTCCAGATTATGTCCCAGCGAAAATCAAATAAGTCCACCTGAAACACCTCCAACCTCTATTATTCTAATTCTTGCGTTACACCTGTATATTTCTTTACGATTTCGTCCAGCTTGCCGTTTTCTTTAATAGCTTTCAATCCTTCATTCAGAATGTCCAGCACTTCTTTATTGCCCTTTTTCACCATCAAACCGTAGTATTCCTTTTCGAATGCCGTGTCTTCAATGACAGTCAGCTTGGCATCTGGATTATTTTTCAAATACTCATAAACAACCGCATTGTCTCCAATTGCCGCAGCAGTTGAACCGTTAATTACTTCCATGATTGCTACAGGCATATTTTCAAATGCTGCAATATCCTGGCTTGTTTCTCCTAATGCTTTTTTTGCCGCTTCATGGCCGGTTGTATTGATCTGTACCGACACCTTTTTTCCTTTTAGATCAGCCAGTGATTTTACATCCGACCCTTCCTTCACTACCATTACTAGGTTCGCTTCGTAATAAGGCTCTGTAAAATCATATACCTTTTTGCGCTTGTCATTGATTGTAATGCCTGATGCACCCATCTCGATTTCGCCATTTTTCACCTGCTCGAGCATCGGATCCCAACCAACATGCTTCATCTCGATCTCTATGCCTGTTTCTTCAGCGATTGCATCGACAATTTCACTATCAATGCCGATAATTTTCCCGCTATCATCCATGTATTCAAATGGGGCAAATGTCGCCTCTGTACCCGCTACCAATTTCTTAATCTCTCCATCTGCTCCGGTAGAATCGTCTGACCCGCACGCTGCCAGTAACATGGAAGCAGCCGCCAGCGGGGCAATTACCTTAAGTAAGCTTTTCTTCATTTATATGTTCCTCCTCGTCAATTATCTGCTAATTGTTGTCGTTGATTGATATTAATCATTATAGTAATTTCCGAATTCATATACAACATTAAATTTTATAAAAAGTGATTATTTTTTCACCATAATGAATTTTTATAACATATTTGATGTAAAATTAGAGGTAAATCAAATAAATATCCGTTTTTCTGAATAATTCTAATATTAAATAAATTATATAGTCCAATAGAAAACGGCCATAAAAAAAAGCCGCCGCTTAAAAAGCGACGACCTATCTTGTAACCTAATTTATTTCACAAATCTCGTTTTAGAATAATTTTGTAAAAGAAGTTTAAGAAGAACGAATTTAGGATAAAATGAATCGGTACAGTTGTTTCATTTTATCCTATTCATTCATCTTCCGTTTTATCAGGCTGCTAAACTAACAAAACAGAATCAGGTATTACTTTGCTTATTGAAGATTTATAATTGAAACAGTAAAATGGCGCCCTTTTGTTGGGCATGATATAAAATAAGCCTATAGCTATAATATTACCTGTCCAAAGTATGACATAATTCATGCGAACAGGCTACTTTTTTGCTTTTTTCTTGCAACTAAATGCAGCATTTATTAATTTACTAATAATTGTTCTATATTTCAAGTAGAATTATTTTCCTATTTTGATTATCCAGGAAAATTTGTCTGTTTTTTGACTAGAAATAGAGAGCATATAGTAGCATGCAGCAAGCAAAGAAAAAAACCTTGCGATCTTTACAAGGTTAAAAAAGCATATTTGGCGCCCTCGGAGGGAATCGAACCCCCAGCGGAAGAACCGGAATCTTCAGTGTTATCCATTACACCACGAGGACATATAATTAACAGTACCTTATTTATTATACAGATGTCTCCAAGAAATATCAATACCTAATCTATCCGGAGTTTATATTTGACCTTTCTTGACTAATCCGTGTATGATAATGGTACAGCTGATAGGTACTTTTTCAGCATTTAGTATTCGAATTTACCTTTTTAAAAGGAGGATTTTTTTATGAATTTAATTCCTACAGTTATTGAACAAACGAACCGTGGTGAACGTGCATATGATATTTATTCACGTCTCCTGAAAGACCGTATCATTTTGCTAGGCAGCGGCATCGACGATAATGTTGCAAACTCTATCGTAGCACAGCTTTTATTCCTGGAAGCAGAAGATCCAGATAAGGACATCTCGCTTTACATCAACTCACCAGGTGGTTCGATCACTGCTGGTATGGCTATCTATGACACAATGAACTTCATTAAACCGAAAGTACAGACAATCTGTATCGGTATGGCTGCTTCAATGGGTGCCTTCCTGCTTGCTGCTGGTGAGCCTGGCAAACGTTTTGCTCTGCCAAATGCGGAAGTTATGATCCATCAGCCTCTTGGCGGTGCTCAAGGGCAAGCGACAGAGATCGAAATCGCTGCAAAACGCATCTTGTTCTTACGTGAAAAATTAAACACAATTCTTTCCGAAAGAACAGGCCAGCCGCTTGAAGTTATTTCACGCGATACAGACCGTGATAACTTCATGACAGCGGAACGTGCAAAAGAGTATGGTTTAATTGACCATATTATGGATCGCAAATAAGCAGCTCCAACAATATGTTGAAAAATACATCCGCATCCCACGGATGTATTTTTTTTGCAGAAAAAAACACAACTCCAAAGAGCTGTGTTACTAAATTAATCTTCTTTTTCGATCAACGATGACAGTGAAGTAACTGCTTTATCGGCATCATCACCATCAGCCATCAATGTGACAACTGTTCCCTTCGCAATCGCCAGGCTCATAATGCCCATAATCGACTTGGCATTTACTTTTTTTTCATCTTTTTGTAAGTAAACTTCAGATTTATAGCGATTTGCCTCCTGCACGAATAATGCAGCTTGGCGTGCCTGTAACCCTGATTTTAATTTTACTTGTACTTGGTTTTCAACCATTCGCAAAACTCCCTTTCACAACCGTGCATCCATTTATTTTTATCTTAGCGAAAACACAGGAAAAGAACAATGTTTCTTGTTGAAATCGTTGCCATTTTTTAAAAACAGGCACACAACTGTGCTCAGTTTTTCACATATTCCCCTCGGCGGAGGGCATCGGCAATTTCATCAATCTTCCGTAAACGGTGATTCACTCCTGATTTACTTACTGTTCCGGTAGATACCATTTCGCCTAATTCCTTTAAAGTGACATCCTGATACTCCACACGTAAACGGGCGATTTCCCGAAGCTTTTCCGGCAATTGATCCAGGCCGATTGCATTTTCAATAAAGCGAATGTTGTCTACCTGACGAATTGCCGCACCGATTGTCTTGTTTAAATTTGCCGTTTCGCAATTGACAATGCGGTTAACACTATTGCGCATATCCCTTACAATCCGCACATCTTCAAATTTCAGCATCGCCTGGTGTGCGCCGGCTAAATTGAGGAAATCAGAAATCTTCTCGGCCTCTTTCAAATAAGTGACAAAGCCTTTTTTCCGTTCAATCGTTTTCGCATTCAGGTAAAATTCATTCATTAAATCCGCCAGTGCTTCTCCGTGCTCCTTATAGAGTGAATATACTTCTAAATGGTACGCAGAAGTTTCTGGATTATTCACCGATCCCCCTGCTAGAAAGGCACCACGCAAATAAGCGCGTTTTTGCTGGTTTTTCGGGATTAATTCCTTCGCAATCGTATGATTGAACTGGAAATCATCTGAAATGATATATAAATCCGTCAGCAGCTCTCTTGCTCCTTCACGGACCCTGCAAATATAGACATTATTTTTCTTCAGTCTCATTTTCTTGCGTACTAACAGCTCTACATTATATTTATAGAGCTTTTTAACGATAGTATACAAACGTCGTGCAATCGCAGCATTTTCCGTTTGGACATCCAAACTCAGCTGGCGGTTTGCAAAACTTAGTGAGCCATTCATCCGAATGAGGGCGGATAGTTCTGCCTTCAAGCTCAAATCATCAGCATCAACCTGTGTCAGCTCTTTTTTTGTCTCTGAAGCAAATGACATCTGATATCCCCCTTTCCACACAATCTGTATGCACTATCATACCATATTGTTATGATAAACTAGATTGTTCCTTTTCAATCTGTAATGTATATTGACACAGCCATTCCGCTACATTTACTGAATGGTGCCGGACTGTGCCTTTCTCAATCATCGCTATTTCCTCTTTAAAGATTTGAAGCCCCAGCTCATTTAACCTCTCAATATCAAATAAAACCGGTTCAGCGTTCTCCTCTTTATAGCTGGCTTTAACGTTAGGGGGCAATTCCTTATTATGGATTAAAATCACCTCAATAAATGGTGTCCCTACATGTTCATGGATTGCTTCCACGTGCTGGGAAGCGGTATAATCGATTGTTTCACCGCGCTGTGTCATTAAGTTGCAAATATAAATCTTCCGTGCCGCTGATTCTACAACGGCCTTTCCAATTTCTTTGACAAGCAGGTTTGGAATGATACTTGTGTAAAGGCTGCCGGGCCCAATAACGATCAGATCAGCGCTATTGATGGCTTTGACTGCTGCAGGTAAAGCTGTCACATCCTGGGGAGCCAAAAATACGCGCTTAATCGGCACTGTAGCCTCTGGAATACGTGATTCTCCTTGTATATATGTACCATCTATCAGCTCTGCATGTAATGTTATTTTTTTATTCGCAGCAGGAATGACTTTTCCGTGTACATTCAGTACTTTGGCCATTTCGGCAATCGCATAGCTGAAATCACCTGTAATATCTGTCAGCGCCGTCAGCATAAGATTGCCAAGCGAATGGCCGCCTAGCTCTTTGGAATTGTTAAAACGGTACTGGAACATTTGTTCAATAAGCGGCTCTACATCCGATAGAGCCGCAATGACATTCCGGACATCTCCAGGAGGCGGAATGTCGTAATCATCGCGTAGTCTGCCGGAGGAACCGCCATCATCTGCTACTGTCACAATTGCTGTAATATCAAAGGGATGCATTTTCAACCCTCTCAGCAGTGTCGACAATCCCGTGCCTCCTCCTATCACGACGATTTTCTTTCTTTTCTTTCGCATTCCATCATCCTTTCTATGACGACCCCATTTATTCATCCTTTTTATGGCTGTGCTCAATATCCCGATGTGTGATGACTGTCTGCTCTGTATGCCCTAATAATTTCCCGAAATATTCAGCAAGCGTGACAGAACGGTGCTGACCACCCGTACAGCCAAAAGCGATGACGAGTTGGGATTTCCCCTCCGCCTTATACTGAGGAATCATAAACTGGAACAAGTCTGTTAATTTTGTAATGAGCGCCTGTGTTTCATCCGTAGCCAGTACATAGGAAGAAACTTCTGTCTGGAGACCTGTTTTATGGCGAAGCTCATCTACATAATATGGATTTTTTAAAAAGCGGACATCAAATACTAGGTCCGCATCAATAGGAAGGCCGTGTTTAAATCCGAAAGACATGACATTAATGGAGAATGTCGGTGTGCTGGCATGGGAAAATTCGAGGGAAATGCGTTCACGCAGCTCGCGTGGCTTCATTTTTGACGTATTAAATACCGTCTTCGCCCTGCCTTTCACTTCTGACAGCATTTGTCTTTCCTGCTTGATTCCTTCAAGCGGCAATCCGAGCGGCGCCAATGGATGAGAGCGGCGCGACTCCTTATAACGGCGTACGAGCGTTTCGTTATCGGCATCCAAAAATAAAATATGCGGTTTGACATCTTCCTCCCGCAGAAGCGTGTCAAGCGCATCGATCATCGAATCAAAAAATTCACGCCCCCGCAAATCCATTACAACAGCGATGCGCGAAATCTTTTTATCTGAATTTCTCATTAATGTATAAAAAGTCGTTAACAGCTCCGGCGGCAGATTATCTACACAGTAGTAGCCCAAATCCTCAAAGCTTTGCACAGCTACTGTTTTCCCCGCACCGGACATTCCTGTAATAATAACTAACTCATGTGTGTAATGCTGACTATTACCCACGTTCCCCCTCACTCCTCTTTTCTTCTACTCTATTGATGATTGAATGTGTTCACTAATCAGTTCAAAATCTTCCGTATACTCAAATGTGCCATACTGTGTCCCTTTTTGATGAGCAGCAAACAATAAATTCGTACGATCACCCTTTGCCATAGGAAGTGTTTGTAATTCCCCGACAGGATGCCATGCCAATTTCCCCTCACGCGTTTCCTTAAAAGGGGTTCCTTTTACTCCCCGGGCAACAAATGTATAGAGCATCCATTCATCGATAACCTGCTCTCCATTTTTGATGACCATCGTATAAACGCCTTTCAGATGTACATCAAGAGGTGTTACATTCGTTTCCTCATGGAATTCCCGCACAGCTGCCTCATAGATGGATTCTCCGCTCTCCATCTTGCCGCCCGGGGCAACGTACCAGCCGCGCCTCGGCTTCTGAAGCAATAGCACCTGATCGTTTTGAACCGCTAATAAGTTTGCAATCCTCTGCATAAATTACACCTCTAATCCTGATGCTCTTTTCTTTATTATACCTTGTCTGCGACTTCCGTTCCAAAAATTCACGCAAAAAAAGAGGCTGTTTTTCAGGCCAGCGCCTGTCAAACAGCCTAAAGTAAGTATAAAAAGGGAGTAGAACTTTTTTAACGATAATAGTCAGTTTCACCTTTTATTATACTGTTTCATTATTGCAAGGAAGTTACAATCTGGTTAAGGTATGGTTAATTTAAAAACCGAACTTTTCTTTTAGTTCTTCTACATAATGCTGTGCTGTTTGAGCGGCAATACTGCCATCGCCTGTCGCTGTAACAATCTGGCGGAGCATTTTATCCCGTACATCGCCAGCAGCAAAAATACCAGGCACCGCTGTTTCCATGTTCTCATTCGTTACAACATAGCCATGCTCATTCAGGATATTTAAAGATTTAAATGGTCCTGTCAGTGGAAGCATACCGATGTAAACGAACACACCATCTGTTTTAAATTCTGTTTCCGTACCATCTACTGTTGATACGAGTGTTACACTGCCCACTTTGCCGTCTGCTTCGTGAATTTCCTTCACCGTAGAATTCCAGATGAAGTCGATTTTGTCGTTCGCAAAGGCGCGTTCTTGAAGGATTTTTTGGGCACGAAGTTCTTCGCGTCGGTGGACAATTGTCACTTTTTTCGCAAAGCGAGTTAAATATACGCCTTCCTCAACAGCTGAGTCCCCGCCGCCGACAACAACAAGCTCCTTCTCTTTGAAAAATGCGCCATCACACACTGCACAGTAACTTACACCGCGGCCGCCAAGCTCTTTTTCACCCGGTACGCCCATTTTTTTATATTCTGCACCTGTCGAAATAATAATAGTGCGTGTTTTATATTCTTTTTTGCCAGCGATAATCGTTTTATATTCTTCGCCGTCGATGATTTCCGTAACATCCCCGTAAGCATATTCTGCCCCGAATTTTTTTGCATGCTCGAACATTTTTGTAGAAAGCTCAGGGCCTAAAATTGTATCAAAACCTGGATAGTTTTCCACTTCTTCTGTATTGGCCATTTGACCGCCTGGAATTCCGCGTTCTAACATTAATGTTGAAAGCTTCGCACGGGATGTATAGACCGCTGCTGTCATACCGGCAGGACCTGCGCCAATGATTACTACGTCATAAATTTTTTCTTCTGCCATTTTGAAATCCTCCTCATAACACATCTCTCATTTATATCGTATGCGATATTTATATTCGTTTCAATTTATATGCTTACACATCTGTTGGAACAAAATCAACGAGCTCATCGCTGTACTTTGTCAATGTGGCAGCACTGATTCCGTATTTTTCTGTAAACTGTTTTTTCGTTACTTTTTCATCCATAGCCGAATGGAACATATAATCAACTGAGGCAGCCAATGCTTTTACATTTCTAAAAGGATAATCTGCCTGCACTGCCAGTTCGAACAGGGCAAACCAAAGCTGGAGAACATGGGCCGATTCATGCTGAATGACACCATATTTTTCCGCCACTACTTCCGCTACTTCCATGCCTCTTAAAATGCTGAGCTGTCCTTTTGCATTTTTACTGAATTCATGTCCGAGCGCATAGGCAAGGCATAGTTTTTCAACCTCGTTATAGTTTGCGACATCAATCCATTTTGGATGCGCAATAATTTCCTGTTTATGCGCTGAACGCTTTAAAAGGAAAAAGCCAAATAACCGATCGGATGTAAAACGGCTGTTAATCTTGTCGATGATAATCTCCCGGCTGTTTTCAAGAGAGGTTGATTTTCCTGCGCCATCCTGCCATGGCTCAAAGCCCTCTTTTGTAGGATCCATCTTGACTAAATAAGCCCACGCCTGCTTTGCCGCTTCTTCATGACCTGAAAAATAGGCGGACTGCGCCAGCCAAAAATAAAAGCCGGGATCTCCCTCATACCCGCGCTTGCTCATTGAGCGCAGCCATTTATATGCCTGTTCGTACTGCCCGATTAATGCAAGGGTTGCACCGAGCTTATAGCGATTATCCCATTCATATGGCTGGATTTTCGCTAAAATGGCAAGCAGGGAGGAAAGCTCTTCTTCGTTTTTCTCATAATAAGCAAACACCGCCAAGTTGCATAAAGCATGGAGATTCCCGTGATTCTCACGTAGCACATGCCGCAATAAGGCACGCGCTTCCTCCGCCTCCCCAATGTAGAAATAGGCGAGCGATAAATTATTATAGGCTGCCCAAGCATCAGGGAACCGCTCGATCAGCTCCTCCAATACTTCAATCGCTTTATTGAAATCACCGTTTTCCATTAGGCGACGTGCTTTTTCCTGTCCGACCATTTTTTCTGAGTCGCTCTCATCCAGGTTTTCCAGTACATCTTTTTCAAATTCCACAAAATCCAAAATTTCCTGCGCCTCTACGGAATACATACCCTCCGGTTCCATTTCTAAATACTTCAGCGCATATTTTTGGGCATCGTGAATCATTCCTACACATCCTGAGACCTCAGCAAGCATAAAGACAATTTCCGGTTCATTTTGATCTAGATGGTAGGCGCTGTGAATCAGTTCATAAGCGTGCTCAAAATTTTGAAGCTCCATTTCCAGCACACCGTACTGCATTAAAATCAAGCCGTCATCTGGACTAAGCTCGGCGGCACGCTTAATGTATTTATAAGCCTTATCTGTTTGGTCGCGTTCGAGGGCTGTCAGTGCTTTTTGATAATAATAATCACCGTTCGGAATAAACGAAACGACGTTATTTCTTTTTTTTATTTGACGTTTATTTTCCAAAAATATTTCCTCCAAAACATGAGAAGGACCTACCCCCCTATCATAAGGAAAGGTAGTGTCCCTTCTTATGTGGATTTCCACAAGATTATTTCCTCACTGAAATGAGGAACGCTTTTACACGTTCCTCATAATTGTCCCTATTATAGCACAAACAGTACAAAATACCGCTATATCTGTTCATGACGAATTTTCATCAATTATATACAGTACGAAAGCCTATTCTACATGCAGCTTATTTCTCTCCTGGTAAAAGGCCTTCTGTTTACTTTTTGCCTTCATGGCGTTTTTGCAGAACTTCTAATACTTCGTAAATGTCTACCTTTTGCGTCTGACGGCGTTACCTTTCGACGCAGAAGGAAAGGGGATATTCTGCTTATTCCTTGCCTTCGTGGCGTTTTTGTAATACATCTAATACCTCATAGATATCCACTTTTTTGCGTCTGGCGGCTTTGCCTTTCGACGCAGAAAGAAAGGGGATATTCTGCTTATTTCTTGCCTTCGTGGCGTTTTTGTAATACATCTAATACTTCGTAAATGTCTACCTTTTGCTCCTGAAGGAGGACGAGGAGGTGATATAGAAGATCTGCTGATTCCCATTTGACTTCTTCCTTGTCACGGTTTTTTGCTCCGATGACAACCTCTGTTGCTTCTTCCCCGACTTTTTTGCAAATTTTATCGATGCCTTTATCGAATAAATATGTAGTGTATGCCCCTTCCGGCATATCGATTTCGCGTTGCTTGATGACCTTTACCAGCTGCGGCAGAATCGCTACTGAGCCGGGGCGTTCGTTTTCGAAGATAGACTCTGTGAAACAAGACGTCGTGCCGTTATGACAGGCCGGGCCTGCCGGGATGACTTCTACTACTAACGCATCCTGATCGCAGTCAGCTTTGATCGATACAACCTTTTGTATATTGCCGCTTGTAGCGCCCTTATGCCAGAGTTCCCGCCGAGAACGGGAATAGAACCATGTTTCCCCCGTCTCGATCGTTTTCTGGAGCGATTCTTCATTCATATAAGCTACTGTCAGTACTTCTTTAGACTGTGCATCTTGCACAACAGCTGGGACTAACCCCTGCTCATTAAATTTAACGTTCATCGTACATGTACTCCTTTTTCTCTAAGGTAGCTTTTTACTTCGGCTACGCTCGTTTCTTTATAGTGGAAAATCGATGCCGCCAAAGCTGCATCTGCCTCCTGCAGTACTTCACGAAAATGCTCTGCATTCCCCGCTCCTCCACTAGCAATGACAGGAACAGTGACTGCCTCACGCACTGCTTTTGTCAACTCCACATCAAAACCTGTCTTTTCGCCATCCTTGTTCATGCTTGTCAGCAGAATTTCGCCAGCTCCAAGACGCACAGCCTCTTTTGCCCAATCCACCGCCTTTCTTGATGTTTTATTGCGGCCGCCATGTGTATAAACCATCCATGTACCGTCTTCTTCCGAGAAACGCGCATCAACGGCACAGACGATACACTGGGCACCGAAGTAATCTGCCCCTTCCTTGATCAGCTCCGGACGCTCAAGTGCGGATGTATTCACAGATACTTTATCTGCTCCTGCGCGCAGAATACGTTTCATATCATCCAGGGTGCGAATACCTCCCCCTACTGTAAACGGGATAGCAAGCGCACTTGCTGTTTGCCGGACAACATCAATCATCGTCTCCCGTCCCTCATGTGAGGCGGAAATATCTAAAAACACCAATTCATCTGCACCCTGCTCATCATAAAACTTTGCCAGCTCTACCGGGTCGCCCGCATCACGGAGCTCAACAAACTGTACTCCTTTTACAACACGTCCATCTTTCACATCAAGACACGGAATGATTCGTTTTGTCAGCATACTTCCACCTCCACGCCTTTTAACCATTGCTGTAATAAAAACAGACCGAACTGTCCTGACTTTTCAGGATGAAACTGCATCCCTGTAAAATGACCGGAAACGACGATACCCGGCACAAGGACACCTTCGTAGTCCGCAGAGGCGATCAGCTCTTCTTGTTTCATATTTGTAGCATAGAAGGAATGTACAAAATAGACATGTTGATCGGCCGGTAATGTCTTTCCTTTCAGCCAGGCAGGCAGCTGTGCAAGCTCTAATTCATTCCATCCCATATGCGGAATACGCGATACACCGGTAAAACGTTTAATACTTCCTTTAAAGATGCCAAGTCCTTTCGTCTTTGCTACTTCTTCACTTTCCTCGAACAGCAGCTGCATACCTAGACAAATACCGAGCACTGGTTTGTCACTCTGTTTAATCAAATCAAACAGGCCTGTTTCCTCTAATCGTTTCATTGCGTCCGGAAAGGCCCCGACACCCGGGAGTACAAGGGCATCGACTGTATTCAGCTCCTGCTTATCGCTCGTTACTACTACCTCTGCATCCAATCGTTTTAGTGCCTGCTCCACACTGAACAGGTTTCCCATACTATAGTCAATTACGCCGATTTTCACGTTAACAGTCCTTTCGTTGATGGTACGCCCTTTACACGCGGATCGAATTGTACTGCTTCATCGAGTGCACGTGCTAAAGCCTTAAAGATTGCTTCGATTATGTGGTGTGTATTCTGTCCATACGGAACAATAATATGCAAATTGATACGGGCTTCCAGCGCAAATTTCCATAAAAACTCATGAACAAGCTCCGTATCAAATGTACCGACCTTTGCATTCAGCATAGGCTCTATCCGGTATTCCAGATGTGGACGGTTCGAACAATCTACAACAGCCTGTGCAAGCGCATCATCCATTGGTACAAAAGCATTTCCGTAGCGTTTGATCCCTTTTTTATCACCGAGTGCTTCCCGGAATACTTGTCCAAGCACAATGCCTATATCTTCAGTAGTGTGGTGATCATCAATCCATGTGTCACCATTTGCGATAATTTTACCGTCAAACAGCCCATGCTTGATAAATAGGTCCAGCATATGGTCCATAAAGCCGATGCCTGTTTTGATTTCCGCCTGGCCGCTGCCGTCCAGGTTTAATTCCACTTGTATTTTTGTTTCATTTGTACTGCGCTCGATCCGTGCAAAACGTTGTGCCATCCTATTCTTCTCCTTTATCCCAGCGCCGTGATTCCACTGCGCGCGCGTGCCCCTCTAATCCTTCCAGGCGGGCAAGCCGGGCAATTTTAGGGGCGTTTTGTGCCCATGTTTTTTCACTGTAATAGACGATGCTTGTCCGTTTTATAAAGTCATCAACATTCAAACCGCTTGCAAACCTGGCTGTACTATTTGTTGGCAGCACATGGTTTGTTCCCGCGAAATAGTCTCCTACCGGCTCTGAGCTGTAACGGCCGATAAAAATGGCACCTGCATGGGTAATGCGCCTTGCTGTTTCTACCGCCTTGTCAGTCATCACCTCTAAATGTTCAGGCGCCAATGAATTGACCGCACGAATCGCTTCTTCCATTGATTCTGCCACATAAATATGACCGAAGTTTTCTATCGCCTTTCTTGCAATCGCTTCACGTGGAAGCTTTTGCAGCTGTTTTTCCACTTCCTCTGCCACCGTTTCTGCAAGTGTGTCGCTTGTTGTAATTAAGATGGCACATGCCATTGCATCATGCTCCGCCTGTGACAGCAGATCAGCAGCAATTTCATCGGCATAGGCCGTATCATCGGCCAGTACACATATTTCTGATGGTCCCGCAATCATATCGATCGCTACTTCGCCAAATACCTCCCGTTTCGCAAGAGCCACAAAAATGTTGCCGGGACCGGTGATCTTGTCTACCGGTGCAATCGTCTCTGTTCCGTACGCAAGTGCTGCGATTGCCTGTGCGCCGCCGACTTTATAAATTTCCTTTACGCCTACAATATGAGCGGCCACCAGTACTGCCGGCGGAAGTTTTCCATCCTGAGAAGCCGGCGATGTAATTACAATACGCTTAACACCCGCTACCTGGGCTGGGATTACATTCATCAGCACAGAAGATGGGTATGCTGCCGAGCCTCCCGGTACATAAAGCCCAACAGCATCAAGAGGTGTAATGCGCTGCCCCAGCCAGGAGCCGTCTGCTAATGGCAGTTCGTAGCCGTGGCGTTTTTGGGCACTGTGGTAATGGCGGATATTAGCAGCAGCCTCTGTAAGATCCTGATATAGCTGTTCATCAAATCCTTTTACTGCCTCCTTTATTTCTTCATCCGTAACACGGAGTTTTGCCGGGGCAAACCCATCCCATTTCTCGCTGTACATACGGATTGCCGCATCCCCGCGCTCCCGTACGTCTGCGATTACTTGGCGTACAGTTTTCAGCTGTTCTTCATTCCCGCCTTCCAGCTGGCGCTTTAATGAAATCTCACTAGTCAATGTAGTAATGTTCATCTTTATCCTTCTCCTAATCCACACGTTTTTTCAGACGTGATACAAGATCCTGAATACGGTCACTCTTCATTCGGTAGCTTACCGGATTGGCAATCAGACGAGATGAGACGTCTGTAATATGCTCATATTCAACAAGTCCATTTTCCTTTAACGTCCGACCTGTCGAAACAATATCAACAATACGGTCTGCCAGGCCGATCATCGGCGCCAGCTCAATCGAACCATTCAGCTCAATGATCTCCACCTGCTCCCCTAAGCCCTTGTAATATTTCATCGCAATGTTCGGATATTTCGTCGCAATACGCGGGGCAATCTCATTCATTGTCGTATTTGGCAAGCCCGCAGATGCGATATAGCATTGGCTGATTTTTAAATCCAGCAGTTCATGGACGCTGCGGCGCTGCTCCAGTAAAACATCTTTTCCCGCTATTCCAATATCCGCTACACCATGCTCTACATATACAGGCACGTCCATTGGCTTCGCAAGGATAAAACGTATTTTCTCTTCCGGGATTTCAATCATCAGCTTGCGGGACATCTCCACTTCCTCCGGTAGATTAAATCCCGCCTCCAATAGCATTTCATATGCTTCCTCGAAGATTCGCCCTTTCGGCATTGCAATTGTTAATTCACTCATTGTTCTTCCTCCTGCTTATAGCAGTAAACCACTTCCTGAAACTGCTCTTTAAATGCCTCCGCATCAACTAACCCAACTGTCGATTGCATCGTCACACGCTTGTTCTGTCCGCGAAGTAAGGATGCCTGCTGCAGCGCTCTTCCAAAAGCGCCTGGCTCGAATAATACAAGAGCTGTTGTATTTTTTATATGCTGCTGGGGCATTGCCTCCAGCAGCCTGTCAACACGCAGCCCAAAGCCGGTTGCTCCCACAACAGCCCCAAAATGCTCCAGCAGTCCATCGTACCGACCACCATTGCCTAATGGAAATCCGCTTCCTGCAGCAAATACTTCAAATAACATACCCGTGTAATAGCTCATATGGCTTGATAACGTAAAATCGAACGCTATGTATTTCTCAAGCCCTGCCTCTGCAAGCAGCTTCCATAGCTTTTGCATATAGTCCAGTGCATCATTTTTACGCACATATTTTTCGATTGCTTCAATTGAAGATAAACTGACGGCCTCCTCGATGAATGCCAGCAGCGCATCGGATTTTGTTTTTGGCAAATCGAATGTAAGAACCGCTTCCTCAAAGCCCACATAGTTGCGCTTTACGAGCAGTTCATTCAGTACAGCTGCCTGTTTCTCGCTCTCGGTGTAATCTTTTAAAATACAGCTCAGCACACCGGCATGCCCAATCGTTACTTTAAAGGAGCGGATGTCATATGCCTGCAAAAGCTCAATCGCTGTTATGATGACTTCTGCATCTGCATACACCGAATGATCGCCAATTAGCTCAATGCCCATCTGTTCAAATTCGGCTGGACGGCCGCCTTCCTGCTGCTGGGCCCGGAAGACATTTTCAAAATACGCCAAACGCTGCGGAATTTTTTCCTTTAGCAGCTTTGATGTGACAATCCGTGCAATAGGAGTTGTCATATCCGGACGAAGCACTAGCGTATTGCCCTGGCTGTCAACTAATTTAAAGAGTGTAGCATCATGAATAGCGGAGGCCTTGCCAACTGTATCGTAATATTCAACAGTAGGTGTTTTGATAAAATCATACCCTTTTGTGCGAAGTAGAGTTCTTCCAGTCTCCCTTACTGCTTCAAGCTTTTCATAAATTTGCGGGAATGTATCACGCATCCCGAGCGGCTTTTCGAACATTTTAATTGATGACATACTGACACATCCTAAACTTTTTACTTTAACGTACTAGAGTAGTAGATTACTAATGTATGAAAGTAATTTTACTTCTCTTCTGCAACTTAGTCAATGAATTCACAAAAGATTCACTTTCTCTAATCTTCTGAATTATTTTGCTACCATTATACACTATCGTAAAATACAAATGCGCTATCGCTTCCGCTTTCAGCATAAAACAGGATAACGGCCCTTTTCTCTTCCTGTGTTCATCAAAATGTTGAGTACAAAATAATGTCGCACGATATGACCAATGCAAATGCTCCATTCATCAGCTGTAAAAAATGACAATTCCAAATTGCTAAATAAAAAATCAGGGAAATCCAATCTGTTGGACCTCCCTGATTTACTTATCCATTATGCCATTGTGGGTTATCTGTTCTTTTGCGTTCGGCCATTTGCTCTGCCGTATAGATGATCCGCATTGGATTTCCCCCTGCCATACAGCCGGGTGGAATATCGCGGTGGACCAGTGTAGCTGCCGATACAATCGCTCCGTCCCCGATTTCCACTCCCGGCAATACAGTTGAGTTAGCGCCAATCATCACATTGCTGCCAATCACTACATCACCGAGCCGATATTCTTCAATTAAATATTCATGCGCTAAGATTGTCGTATTGAATCCGATGACCGTATTATCTCCAACGGATATACGCTCGGGAAACATCGTATCAGGCATTACCATCAAAGCAAGGGACGTCTGCTTCCCGATCTTCATCTTCAAAAATGTCCGGTACAGCCAATTTTTCACCCGTAAAGAAGGTACAAACCGACCAATTGTAATTATGATAAAGCACTTCATCACTTTCCAGAACGATACCGTATCATACATATTCCATAATGAATTTGCCCCTTTAACTTGATAACGCTCCGTTCTCCTCATCCACTACGCTTCCTTTACAATTGAAATTAAATCGGACATATGATTAAGCATATAGTCCGGATTAAACTGCTGTAAGAAGTCTTTCCCCTTGAATGCCCAGGCAACCCCTGCTGTGCGGACGCCTGCATTTTTTCCACCTTCGATATCATGTGAATTGTCGCCGATCATAATGACGTCACTTTGGTTTAACCCTAGTTTTTCCAAGGCAAGGAGAATCGGTTCCGGGTCGGGTTTCACATGCGAGACATCATCTACTCCTATAATTACCTCGAATAAATGCGTTGCCCCGATGATTTCTAATCCGCGAGCAATCGTATTTCTTCTCTTTGTGGATACGATTGCTAACCGCAGCCCCATCTCCTTGAGCTTCTCCAAAGTTTCCACAACACCTTCATACTCTTTTACAAGCTCATCATGATGTTCCAAATTCCATGCTCTGTATTTGCCGATCAGCTCATCCACTTCATCAGGGGCAATTTCCTTAAACGTCTCTGCAAGTGAAGGACCAAGGAAACGGACACAATCCTGCGGCTGATACTGTCCGGGGAACCGTTCGTTCAGTACATGCATAAATGTTTCAATAATCAAGCCGTTTGTATCTAGCAGTGTTCCATCAAAATCAAATAATAATGCTTTTGTCATCGTTGTATTGCTCCTTTAGTTTCCCTTTGTTCTGTACGTTTTCACATAGAGTCGATGATTGCCGTTACTATAAAGGACGTAATAAGAAGCTTGAATTTATTTGGCTTCACGCCATTTAGTACCCGGTGGTTACGCCCTTTTCACTATCTCCATCCCGCTTTTTCGTTATTTTTTATCTAAATAGCGTACGGCGGGTTTTACGTTCACACGGCGGTAGACAATTGCTATAATTCCGATCGCAACCCCTAAAATAGATACAATCTGTGCCGAGCGTAAATCGCCGATCAAGTACAGGCTGTCTGTACGCATACCTTCAATGAAGAAACGGCCTACTGAATACCAAATCAAATAGAAAAAGAACATTTCCCCGCGCCGCCAGTTAAACTTGCGTGCCACGAGCAAAATAATTAAACCGATAATATTCCAAACCGACTCATATAAAAATGTCGGGTGTACATATGTACCTTCTTTTTTAATATACATTTGTTCAATCAGCCAGTTCGGGAGGTGAAGGTTTTCCAAAAAACTGCGGGAAACAGGACCGCCATATGCTTCCTGGTTAATAAAGTTTCCCCATCTTCCAATTATTTGGCCGATTAGAATACTTGGTGCAGTAATATCTGCAACCCGTAAAAAGCTCACACCGCGTTTTTTCGTATAAATATAGGCAGTGATGAAGGCTCCGATTAAAGCCCCGTGGATCGCGATACCACCCGTCCAGATTTCGATAATTCTCCCGGGATTCTGCCCATAGTAGTCCCATTTCATTGAAACGTAGTAAATACGGGCAGAGACAATGGCAATCGGAACTGCCCAAATCAGCATATCGCCGATAAAATCTTCATGCAGTCCTAAGCGTACTGCTTCCCGCTGAGCCAAAAAATAGGCAAGCACGATACCTGTGGCAATCAAAATCCCGTACCATCTCACAGCAAGTGGTCCTAAATGAAAGGCTACCGGGTCAATAGCAAGTAATGTATAGCTCATAACATTCTCCTTTTTTAAAAATCATCCATTATTTCATCATTTGAGGCAATCATATCATCTAACCGGCGGGAAAACTCCTGGGCTGCATTGACACCCATCTTTTTCAGACGGTAATTCATCGCAGCTACTTCGATAATGACCGAAACATTTCTTCCCGGCTGTACAGGGATCGTTAATTTTGTCAAATCCGTATCAATGATGCGCATTTTTTCCTCATCTAACCCTAGACGATCGTACGTTTTATCCGGATCCCAGTTTTCAAGCTCTATAATAAGCGTAATACGCTTATACGGCCGAACTGCACTGGCTCCAAACAATGTCATAATGTCGATGATGCCAATACCGCGAATTTCCAGAAGATGCTCAAGTAACGGCGGTGGACTGCCAATAAGCATATTTTCCGATTCCTGGCGAATTTCCACACAGTCATCAGCTACCAGCCGGTGCCCCTTCTTTACCAGTTCAAGCGCTGTTTCGCTCTTCCCGACGCCGCTTTTTCCGAGAAGCAAAACGCCGATCCCATAAATATCTACAAGTACACCATGAATGGCTGTTGTCGGCGCCAGCTTACTTTCCAGAAAGTTCGTCAGGCGGCTTGAAAATTGCGTCGTTGTAAGCTTTGTTTTCAATACAGGTACATGATTTTCTTCAGACGCATTAATCAGTTCCTGCGGTACTTCAAGCTCCCGCGAAATTATGATTGCCGGTGTATTTTGCGCACACAGCTTCATCATGCGATCACGCCGGTCAGTGGCCGGCAGCATTTCAAAAAAGGAAAGCTCCGTTTTTCCCAGAAGCTGGACGCGATTTGATGGATAGTGCGTAAAATATCCCGCCATTTCAAGACCAGGTCTGGAAATATCACTTGTCGTAATATAGCGCCCGATTCCTTCCTGGCCGCTGACAAGTTCTAAATCGAACTTCTCCATTACGTCTCTTGTTGTTACTTGAATCATCGCAACCTCTCCAATCCTCCAACTTATATTGTCTTATTCCGGATTAACGAGCAGTAAGTGATCTGTACTAAAAGACATAGTGACAGATGCAGCCCCACCTTTATCAGACTAAACGGATGGGCGGGAGTTCAACTGCTCGTAAAAACCTGATTGGCTTTACTAACAATCAGAGGGGGGAATTAACCCTGCTGTTTGAAGTTTCACTTTATTTTAACACGCCATCTGCCATTGTCGAACCGTTTACATCGAAAGACTCCTTCAATTTACCGGAAAATCGGATATCCAGCAAAATACCTATTCATAAAAAAAAGAGCTCCCCGGTAAGCTGCGCTTACCGAAAAACTCCATTCACCCTTTATTCTCTTCTATATTATTTCTTTTCAGCTAACCAAGCTGCCAGCGCTTTTGCTTCCTCGCCTTGTACTAAACCTGGAGGCATATTCCCTTTACCATTTTCAATGATATCTAAAATTTCCTCTTCGGAATAACGGGAGCCTACATTATTTAATGCCGGTGTATTGCCCATCCCCTGCAGGTTGCCGCCATGGCATGTTGTACAGCGTTGCTGTGCTACCTTTTCGCTTGGATCGACAGAAGCACCGCTTTCTTCATTTGTATTACCATTATCTTTTGCGTTATCTGAGTCATTGCCGCCGCATGCTCCTAACATTAGTGCAGACCCTAGCATGAAAACTGCTAACCATCTCTTTTTCATTTTGAAACCCCTCCAAAGATGAATTTACTTACATATGGCTATTATAGCATTTTTATGCACGTTTAAAACCTTCACCCAGTACTTCATAGGCGTCCGAAACGATGACAAAGGCTGATGGGTCAACTGTTTGGATGATTTGTTTCAGCTTTGTGAATTCTGTCTGGTATACAACAACCATCAATACAGGCTTCTCACTTTCTGTATAGCCGCCGACTGCGGGAATTTTTGTCACACCACGGTTAATTTCTTTATAAATCGCATCCCGGATCTCGTCTTGCTTATTTGTTATAATATACACCATTTTCGATTGACTAAAACCAAGCTGAATAATATCAATCGTCTTCGTTGTTACATAAAGACCGATTAATGCATACAGCCCTTTTTCAATGTCAAATACAATCGCTGCACTAATCGCAATCAGCCCATCAATCAACAGCACGCTCGTCCCTAATGTCAGCCCTGTATACTTCGTAATGATTTGAGCAAGTAAATCTGTGCCGCCTGTCGAGGCCTTCCCTTTAAATACGAGGCCAATCCCCAATCCAACAAATATGCCCCCGAAAATCGCCCCGAGCAGAGGAGTATAGGTCCAGGCATTCCAATCCTCCGTCAATATGACAAAAAGCGGAAGGGCAAGAGTGCCGACCAATGATTTTACGCCAAACTTCTTTCCTAATACGAGAACCCCCGCTATAAACAGCGGAATATTAAAGGCGTATTGGACAATACCTGCATTCCAGCCGAATATGCCATGCAGGATTGTACTGATCCCGCTTACTCCGCCTGAAGCTACTTGATTTGGAAAGAGAAATGCATTAAAGCCAACTGCAACTATAGCCGCTCCGGCGATGACATAAAAATACTCAATAATTGTATCCTTTGCAGGAATTCTCTCATTATTCACTTTTTCCCCTACCTTTTAGAATCAACTTAGCCATGATTATAACAAATGCCATCCATTATGAGAACTTCATTATAGTGAAGTTTCTTACAATTGAGGGGAGGAAGAATAAGCCTTCCATACGCCAGCTATCATCGTTCGTTTTCCACAAAAAAATCCTATAGCTTTTCCACTATAGGATCATCAGTTAATAACTTTCGAATGTCTCTTCTACCCATTCTTCAGCCTCGACCTGGATTTGAATGACTGCCTCTTTTGATAGCCCCAGCTCTTCCGCATATTTCTTGACTTGTTCCCAGTCTGCTTTACTGAGTGCAATACTAAACTGTAAATAAGGAGTCATTTCTGTCTCGCCGCCGCCAATTGTTTCTGCGATTTCCTCCGAAAACGGCAATTGCTGCAGGATCATACTCATAGGTCTGCGTAATAATGAATCGATTAGCGAAAACAGCCCGATCAGAAAATACTCGGAAAAGTTCTGCCGGTAATTGAGCTTTGCTACCTTTTCGCAGACTTTCGCACGGAATAGCGATATCCGCATCAGTTCACTGAATACATCTGTTTTATCCCGGCTATTGATTTCACGCATTGCCAGCAGATAAACCCATTTCTTCAATTCTGTTAAGCCGAGCATCAAAATCGCCTGTTTAATCGACCGGATTTTTGATTTTGTTCGTTTCGTTGACTTATTGATTAATTGAAGCAGCTTATAGGAGACTGAAATATCCCGTTCGATACTTTCTGCCAGCTTATTTATATTAGGTTCTTCATCCCGCAATAACGCAAGGATTTGGAAATATTGAAGTGTATTAGCCGGAATATCCGTCGATCTAATCAGTTGCGGCTTTTCAAAGAAATACCCCTGGAAAAGTGTATAGCCTGAGTGCCTTGCCACATCAAACTGATTACGGGTTTCCACCTTTTCCGCCAAAAGCTTAATATGCGGAAATTTTGCTTTTACCTTTTTCTCGATTTCCATTCGCTCCAGCAGCGGAGAAAGCAGGAAATCTACCTTTATATAATCGACATAAGCAAACAGTTCATCATAAATCTGCACATTTTCATCCAATATAAAATCATCAAGCGCTATTTTAAACCCTTTATTTTTCAGCTCACGTAAACGCCCGACAAGTTGTTCTGTAATCGGCACATCTTCGAGTACTTCTATCACAACTTTCGCCGGCTCCAAGTAATCAGTTAAGGGACCCATCAGTAAATTATATGTAAAATTGACAAAGCTGGGACGCCCCTTGCTTACCTCCTCAACCCCAATATTCACGAAGGAATTGACAAGCACGTCTACAGTTGCTGCATCCGAATCAATGATGGGAAAAGAATTTCCGTCTTTATTGCGGTAAAGGAGTTCATAGGCAACCACTTGTTCATGTAAATTAAATATAGGTTGTCGGCCAATAAAAACTTCCATACAAATTTCCTCTCTTTATGTTTCTTTTCAAAATTATACCATAATGATATGACTAAATTATTAAAATTTCTTTAGAAAAAACATTTTTTTTAAGAGAAAATTATCTAGCAAAATGAAAAAAGAGTAGGACGTAAGAACGCCTCTACCCCCTTGTTTTATATATACTTATTAAACCAGCCAATAATTTGTGATAAACGCTCTATCCGCAGGTTCGGTGTACCTGTTCGAGAGAGATTATGATCATTATCAGGGAAGCGTACGAAACCTACTTCTTTGCCAAGAGATTTTAACGTAATATAAAGCTGCTCTGCCTGCTCGATCGGACATCTAAAATCTTTTTCGCTGTGCAGGATTAATAATGGTGTTTCTACATTTTCAGCATACTTTAATGGTGAAAAGTCCCATAGTTTATCGACCGACTTTATATCCACAAGGTGCTGCCAATCATTGAAGTAGTAGCCGATATCCGATACGCCGGAGAAGCTGATCCAGTTGGAAATGGAACGCTGTGTGACTGCTGCTTTAAAGCGGTTTGTATGACCGACAATCCAGTTCGTCATAAAGCCGCCGTAGCTGCCTCCCGTCACACCTAACCGGCTTTCATCGATCCAGTCATAGGTTTTCAATGCATAATCAACACCAGCCATGATGTCCTCGTAATCGCCGCCGCCATAGTCGCCTCGTACGCCATCTACAAATTCCTGGCTGTAGCCGTGGCTTCCTCTAGGGTTCACATACAAAACACCGTAGCCTTGGGAAGCAAGCAGCTGCATTTCATGGAAGAATGTATTGGCATACATTGTATGCGGACCGCCATGTACCTCTACGATTAATGGATATTTCTTTCCTTTTTCGTAGGAAATCGGCTTCATGATCCAGCCATGTACATCTCCGATTGTTGTTTGATAAACGATAGGTTCTGGAACAGACAGCGGTACTTCCCTCATAAATTCTTCATTGAAGTTTGTCAATTGACGTCGCTCTCCAGATGTTATATCCAGGAAAAATAGCTCTCCTGGGAATACCGGATTGGAAATCGCTGCAATGGCCCAGTTTCCACTTCGTGCTACATCATAACTGTAAATATGTTCGCCTTCAGGGCTTGCCGGGAAAATACTGCCTTCAAGATCTGCATAATACAAACGTACGTCACCCATTGTTGATAATTGGAAGTACAAGGCATTTGTTTCTGTCCATACAACACCCGGTGCGTCTACTCCTTGCTGAACATCTGCTACAGCGAGGTCACCTACTGGCGCATTCAGCATTTCTGTCAGCTGCTGTGTAAGACCTGTACGCCGATCATATACATACACATTGTTATGTGTGGCATTTTTATACGAGGTGTCACTGCCGACATAGGCAATATACCGGTTGTCATATGAATATGAAACATCCCCATAGTATCCTTCTGCCTCTACAAGTACCTTTTCTTCCTTTGTCTTTGTATCGACAATATAGAGGGGAGTACGGAATTCGTAGTCCAGGTTTTCTGCACGATTGACGCTCATGACAATTTCGTTTCCATCACGGGAGATGCCCGCCAGACCGTGGTGAAAATCGCCTGTCGTAAATTGTTCAAGCTTTTCATCTGCAATTGTCAGTACGGCGATTTGCGTAAATTGATCCTGTGCACGCAGCCCCGCTCCGCCAAGGCCATCCATTTTATATTTCATACCGTTTACTACATAGGCCTGCGGGAATTTATTTTCCTCTTTTTCGGCCTTGTCCGTCACTGCTTTTCCTTGTTTAACGCTTGCTGTTAGCCATATCTTTTCCCCACACGGGCTCCATAGAAAGGAAGACACACCATTGGCAAGATCGGTTACCTTTTTTGCTTCCCCTCCGCGGCTATGTAAGATATACAGTTGCTTTTTTTCATCCCGGTTAGAAAGGAATGCAATTTTCGTGCCATCCGGTGACCATTTCGGGCTGCTAATACGCTCTTTTCCAAATGTCCATTGCGTTATTTCGCCTGATTCGATATGTAGATGGAACAAATGAGAATAATATTTATTGTCTTCCTTATCAATTAGCGTACGCGTAAAGACCGCCTCTGTCTCAGATGGTGATAATACCGGGTTTGCGACCGATTGCAACGTTAATAAATGCTCTGCTGTTAACATACTTTCCCCTCATTTCAATTTATTTCGGTTTCCGTAACAACAGTGTATCATCTATCTCTTCCTTTTCCAAAGCCTTTCTTTGAAAATACACACTATTTTTTCAATTTATGCAGGAGCATTACTTCCCAGTCACTTTAAAAAAATCGGTATGCGCTTTTTTACTGATCCCCGCTTATCTACTCTTGATCGTTTTCTTTTCTTTCATGCAGAATATATTGTAAAGCTCCAACCCGGCATGAATTCACTGCCCTCATCACTTCCTCTACCTTCTGCTCCGCATCAGGCAGTATCCAAGGGCGGCGGTCTACATTAAACACCGCCGGATTACCGTGCAGGCAGCTTTGGGCGTGGATACACAGCTCCTTTTTAAAAAATACATCAATTTCTTTGCCGTAATATTTACGGTATCCCTCTTGCAGTAACTTCTCTTCATCCATAAAATCATCTCCTCTTTTTTGACTATACCCTCGAAAAAGATACTTTTATACTTGGAAAGAGCTATCCAGAAAGATATATGAGCTGATGTTTTCAAGAAGGTGCTGTACTATTTTTTCGTAAACAGTTATAAAAAAAGGAGAGCAGCCGTGAAAGTTCTGACTTTCCGGACTGCTCCCATTTTTCTTTTATTCTATTTAACCGATACGGCACCTTTTAAAGAACGGCGCAAAATCTTCCCTGTTGAATTTTTCGGCAGCTCATCTAGTATCTCAATCGTTTGTGGTACTTTATATTTCACGATACGCTCTGCACAGTATTCCTTCAGCTCTTCTGCTGCCATTGTTTTATCCTTCAGTACGACATAGGCATGAACCGCTTCCCCAAAGTCAGGATCCGGGAAGCCTACTACCGCTGCCTCCACAACATTCGGGTGTGTAAACAGCACTTCCTCTACCTCGCGCGGATAGACATTGTAGCCTCCTACAATAATCATATCTTTTTTACGATCGACAATATAGAAGTAGTCCTCCTTATCCTTTCTCGCAAGATCTCCGGTGTAGAGCCATCCATCACGAATGGTCATAGCTGTTTCTTCGGGCATTTTATAATATCCCTTCATCACGTTCGGACCGCGTACAATTAGCTCCCCTACTTCACCTACAGGCACTTCTTCGCCGTTTACATCTACAACCTTGTTTTCAACATTCATGATTGATTGTCCTATCGATCCGGCCTTTCGCTCCCGATCCAATGGATTGAAACATGTCACCGGGGATGCTTCCGATAAGCCATAGCCTTCTGACACCCGTACATTGAACTTCCTTTCGAAGTTATGAAGCAATGCGACAGGTAAAGAGGCTCCTCCCGAAATCGCCAGGCGAAGATGTGTAAACGCCTTTGGATCCCCTCCTTCAAATTGATAGAGGAAGTTAAACATTGTCGGTACACCTGCAAAAACAGTCGCCTTATATTCGTCTGCTATCTTGAAAATTTCTCCCGGGCTAAAGCGCGGTGTCAATAAAAGTGTAGCTCCCTTCATCAGCGGGGCATTCACAACGACTGTCAACGCAAATACATGGAACACAGGTAATGTCGTGATTACTCGGTCCTCAGCTGACATCTGCAAATAATTCCCTACATCCCTTGCATTGGAATAAAGATTTCCATGTGTCAGCATCGCTCCTTTAGGATGACCTGTTGTTCCTGACGTATATAAAATAACGGCCGTATCATCCGTATGCACTGCAGCCGGCTCCACTGTTTTCGCTGAGCCTGCTAATACATGCGTAAATAGCTTTGCCTTTTCCTTCACCCCATCACTTAACGCAGTATACTTCTCCCCAATATCCGGCGTCGTTTCACAAATGATGTATTTTTCTACCTCAGGGAATACCTTCATTCCCATTTCCACAAGCGGTAATAGCATGTCGAGTGCCACCACTACTTTTACATCTCCATTTTGAATGATGTAGGAAATTTCATCCGGCGTATAAATAGGATTTATCGGAATGGCAGTCGCTCCGATTCTCATTGTTGCATATAAGGAAATAATAAAGTGAGGAGTATTGCCAAGCAGTAATGCTACATGGTCCCCCTTTTGCACTCCCATGTCCTGTAGCGCTGCTGCAAAACGTCCTACTGTCTGCTCTAACTCAGCATAGCTCGTTTTTTCCCCCATAAAATAATACGCAGTCTTTTCTGGCTGTTCGAAAGCTTGTTGCCGTATTTGTTCAACTAAATTCAATACATCCATCTCCCTTTGTGCGTAAATGAATTTCCATTCATTTTCCTAACATTATAAAATAGATATATTGATAAAACAATAGAGGAATTGTTTTTTATTCCTAATTTCTGTCGAAAAACAATATTTTTCTCTGCTTCATTCTCATTATTCAATCTCTGAGATGGGCGATATAACGCCATCTAATCATGTAAAAGTAGACAAATTGTACAATAGCAAACAAGCAAAAAGCGACAATGATTTCCTTCACAATAATGAGATTAACAATATCCTTCAATACTGATTGAAGGGCAATAAAGGCAAATGTGCTATGAAGCAGGGCTACTCCCCACGGAAGGAAAAACTGCGGTGCAAGATGCCTTGTAATCAAGCGCTTCTGCTCCAAATCTGTCAGTCCCATCCGCTTTAACACGATAAATTGCTGACGCTCCCGTTCAAGATTTGCATATAGCTTAAAGTATATAAAGCTACCCGCTGCCAGCAGGAAAACCACGACAACAAGTATCCCTACAATTGTAAACAGTGAATACGTTGCTAGTACGTAGGAATAATTCAATCCTGTATTTTCAAAGTAAAAAGGCAGGGAATATACAGGATTTGTCACATATTCATGTGACACAATCTGCTGGATGCCAAGACCAATATCCTTTGCCTGGATCCAATGCGGGATATCAAAGGCAAACAAATGGTAGGCAGGTGTTTCCCCTTCGACAGCTAACGGATTGACCAGACGATCAAAATCCTCATCACTGATAATGATCGAGTTCCGGCTAATAATGGATGTCGGGAAAATAATCTCCGGATAGACCCGATCAATTGTAATCGGCAAATCATTTTCCATCAGTACAGTATCCACGGTAACATTCTTTAATTTTTTAATGGACTCATCAGAATAAGGGATGAACATCCCCTCCCCCGGATACATCTTTACAAGCGGTAAGCCATAGGAAAACAGCATACGGTTAATATCTGTTTCTTTGAATACTTCCACTTCATTCGATGTTGCTAAAGAAGTCTGTTTAATTACTTCGAACCGTGTAATATGATAGGAGAAACCTTGCTCCTCAAGCTCCGTTATAATACTGAGCACATGCTCCGCTTCATAAGGGTTATCGACATGTCCTTTATAAACAATGCCCAAAGGATTTAATTTATCATATTGGGCCGTATACGAGGAAAGTGCAGCAAGCAGCACGACACATAGCAGTGCCAGCATCGAAACCATCGTGACGACAAAAAACATTTTTGCATTTTGGCGCATTGTATAAATTTGCTCGGCAACCGACAGCATACGTGCTTTATACCAATAGAATGACTTTTGGCGCTTTAGTAAATCCAATAATAAAAAGACAGAATCCGTAAAGAAATAAAAAGTGCCGAATGCCACAAAAATAGGAATGAGTAATGTAAAAGTAAACAACGTTGTTTTCGTTGTAATAAGGGCCAGTATATAACCGACGAAAATTAAGATGACCCCTAAAATAGCGCGGCGCCTGGAATAACGCGGTGAAACATCGACAGAACGCCCCCGCAGCAGACTATTAAGATTTGTGGCAGGTGTATAGGCGACACTGCCAATCGCTATAATGATAAAGGCCCCCATAAAGACGGAAAATGTCAATAAGAAAGGCTCCCATGAAACATACAACGGTAAATTTTCCAACCCTAATATTTCGCGGATAATCATAAAGAAAAACTTCGAAAAGGCAAATCCAAAAAGGATACCACTCATACTAGAGAGCAGCCCGATAATCATCGTTTCCAAAAAGACAAGCTTCCCCAGCTGCCGCCGTTCCATTCCTAAATGCAATAAAATCGCAAATTCTTTTGAACGGGCCTCCAAAAAGGCTTTCACCGAATAAAAAATGAAGAACCAAGAAAACAATACGAGAATGATTTCCGCAATTACCATCCCGACGATCGAGACATCACCTATAAATCCATGCTCCATTTCCGGATGAAACATAAGCATGGAATAAAGGAAAAACACAAAGACGCAGAAAAAGCTGGCCATGAAAAAGGCCGCATAATTGCGGAAATTCCGGAAGACATTACGGTAAGCGAATTGACGAAAAGTCACCAACTTGTCCCCCTAATAAGCTAAGTACATTTAAAATGCGCTGGAAAAATGCCTGTCTGCGGTCATCCCTATACACTTCATTAAAAAATTCCCCATCTTTAATGAAGAGCACACGATCACAATAGCTTGCGGCGATTGGATCATGCGTTACCATAATAATTGTCGCATTCTTTTCCTTATTCATTTTCGATAATAGCTCCAGTACTTCACGGGAAGCGTTGGAATCCAGGTTTCCTGTAGGTTCATCCGCTAATATAAGAGATGGTTCGTGAATGAGGGCGCGAGCAATTGCTGTACGCTGAGCCTGTCCCCCTGAAATTTCATTTGGACGTTTTTCCAATATACTCTGCAGGCCAAGTTTATCCACCAATGCCTCCATCCGCTCCTCCATCATCGCTACAGGCTTCTCATCCAATGTCAACGGAAGGATAATATTCTCTTCCACTGTGAGCATAGGCAGCAAGTTAAAATCCTGAAAGATGAATCCTAGCTCACGTCTGCGAAAATAAGCGAGCTCCGTACTATTAAGACTTTGCGGACGCATTCCGTTAAAAATAATTTCTCCGGTAGTAGGTGTATCAATCATGGAAATCAGATTAAGCAATGTTGTCTTGCCGCTTCCTGATGGTCCCATAACCGCTAAAAACTCGCCCTTCTCCACGTCGAAACTCAGTTGGTTCAAGGCCCTTGTCGTGACTTTTCCCTCATATACTTTTGTTACTTCATTGATGTTTAAAATCGACATAGTATCTCCTTTACATAGATGAAATCGGTAGTGGAAGCATCCATGGAAGTACAACCTCAAAGCTGATTTCTGTAATATTTCCGTTCATTCCCTCCGGCACTGCCTCCATCTCCGTTGTTATGGAAAAGCAGTAGTCGCCAACAATCAGGTCCCACCCGTCCAGCTCACCTTTAAGACGCTCTCCGTACAGATGATAACTCCCTGTATACATCATTTTTGAACCGTCTTCTACCGGATGGCAGGATAGATTGCTCGGCTTCACTATATCGATACCGAATGAATCGAAAAAAGCCTGTATCTCCAAATCAATAAAGCTGCTTATTTCTATATAATTCAACCAATGTAAAATGTCATTTTGAACATCCATCTGTTCATAAAATGCCTTTGTTTTCGGGATATCAACGAGTAACTCCCAATCCCCAATCTGTACAAGTTCCACTTTACTCCCCCTAGTGCTGGAAAATTATTTTAACAGTTGTGCCGACACCCACCTCTGATTCAATTATGAGTTCATGGCCTAATTTTGTGCAGATTTCCTGTGCAATATAAAGCCCCATACCTGTCGACTCTCCTGTTTTACGGCCATTCTCCCCTGTAAAGAATGGTTTTGTTACGCGTGAAAGATCCGATTTCGGAATACCGATCCCTTGGTCTGCCACACAAAGCACAGCACCATCTTTCTCCTTGATAACCTCAACAATAATTTTCTTATTTTCTTCAAATGTATATTTCACGGCATTTGTGATAAATTGCATGATAACAAATTTCAGCCATTTCGAATCACTCATGACAATCGTATCTTCTTCCATTTTCACTTCCGGGAACACCCGGTTCGTAATAAATAACCGTTTATTTTCATTAATAGTAGACGTGAGCAGCTGTTTTAAGTTCACCTGCTCTACCTGCAGGTCCTCCTGGAAGTTTTCAAGTCGCGCGTTCATAAGCACCATTTCCAGTCCTCTCTTCAACCTCTCCACTTCTTCCTGCACACTGCGCTTATCAAGGTCCTCCTCCTGAAGAAGCAGGTCTAATACAGCTACAGGCGTCTTCATCTGATGAATCCATTGATTTGTAAACTTATACTGCCTTTCCTGTCTTGCATAAAGTGCCTGCACCTCATATTGATACAATCTATACAGCTCATGGATATATTCTTCCGTATGATAATACTCCATCGTTTTTGCATTTTTTTGAAGTGCATCCTCCATCTGCTTAGGCAGCTCGACAATTTTTTTCAAATAGCGTCTTCTCAGCATGTAACGTATCGTAAGAAAGGAAACAATCAGTATAATGCTCATCACAATGGAATAAAGAGCCGTTTCAAAATTGCGGAAGCCTTCCAGCCAATATAACATTAAAATGAACAATACAAGAAATACCTGAAAGATGATATAAGACAAGTGCTCAGTAATAAATAGCTTTAGTCCCGCCCCCATTACATTTCCTCCGTATTTAAAATAAAACGGTATCCCGCACCCCGCACAGTTTCAATGCAAGAGGCAATTCCATAATCGGCTAATTTCTTTCGTACTCGTGTCATATTCACGTTCAATGTATTTTCGTCCACGAATGCCTGATCATCCCATAGATGTTCCAGCAGCTGATCCCGTGATACAACTCTCGGCGCATTTCCCATCAGTAAATCCAATATGATGCATTCCTTTTTCTGAAGAGGAATGACCAGCTCCTTTAAATGAAGCTCCATTCGTTCCAAATATAGTGTCAGCTGTCCCTGCTTAATCGTCCGCTCTCCCTGCTTTGGAGCATATTCACCATAAGTGCGGCGCAAGTGGCTCCGAATCTTCGCTAAAACAATTTCATAATTGAAGGGCTTTGTAATAAAATCATCCCCGCCATTTTCCAGCGCAAAAATCTGATCCATTTCACCAGAACGGGCAGAAATAAATAAAATCGGACACTTTGTATGCTGTCGTAATTGCCGGCACCAATAATAGCCGTCGTATGTAGGCAGATTAATATCTAGCAGGACAATATGTGGATCCATCTGTTTACACTCTTCAATAATCGCCTCGAAATTTTCCACTATGGCGACCTCATATTGGTACTTGCGTAAAGTTTCAGCAAGCAATGAGGCGATTTTCACATCGTCCTCTACTATATAAATACGGTGCTTTTCCATTTTGTCACCTCTTTACTCCTTAAAAATCACTACTCTTTCATTTTACATGAAAAAATGACCCTCCTCAAAAAGTTTAGGAAGGTCATTCGTGATAATTAATAAATTAACTGTAAAAATTCCTCTTTTGTCACACCGCCGAAATATTTTGGAATGTCAATAGAAGAAAGCGCTTCGCTGATGGCTATACGCTCATACTTTGTGCCAACAAGCAGCTCCTGTACTTCCGCCACATCCCCCACTCCAAAGAAATCACCAAAAATGGTTGCCTCTTCAATCATTCCTTTGTGTACTTCCAAACGGATATCAATGCTGCCTGATGGGAAACGGTGCTGTTTTTGAATGTTAAAGCGCGGTGACTTGCCGTAATTCCATTCCCACTTCTGATAACGCTCCGCAGACAGCTTATGAATGTTTTCCCAGTCCTGCTCTGTCAGCTCATAATACTGGATTTTGTCTTCTCCGCCGAAAATGGATTTTAAAATTTCCATCCGGAATGCTTCCACGGTCATCGGCTCTTTCAGAAATTCAGAAATATTCGCTACACGCGAACGAACTGATTTAATGCCTTTTGATTCAATCTTGTCCTTTTTTACCTTTAGAGCTGATACAACCGCATCGATCTCTGTATCAAACATCAAGGTACCATGCGAGAACATTCGCCCCTTAGTAGCAAACTGTGCATTCCCGGATACTTTACGCCCTTCCGCTAAAATATCATTGCGTCCCGACAGTTCGGCATTGACACCAAGATTGGCGAGCGCATCCACAACAGGCTGGGTGAATTTTTTATAGTTATGGAAGCTGTTTCCGTCGTCTTTTGTGAGGAAGCTGAAGTTCAAGTTCCCAAGGTCATGATAGACTGCTCCGCCTCCTGAGAGACGACGGACAACAATCACATCGTTCTCTTCTACATAATCAGTATTGATTTCCTCGATTGTGTTTTGATTTTTGCCGATGATAATGGATGGTTGATTTATATAAAAAAGAAGAAAATCATCTTTTTCAATATCCATATTTTTCAGCACATATTCCTCAATAGCTAAGTTAATGCGCGGATCCGTAATGCCTTTATTATCGATGAAATACATCCATTTCACTCCTTAACAAAATATATATAAATATTTTAACCTAAATTAACACTTTTGTGTTGACGAACATAAACTGTTATAATACAATGAAAACAATCAAAACAGTAATATAACAGATGATGAAAAGGAGGCTATCCACAATGTTAGAAAATGTAGTTGAATTTTTCAAAAACCTGCCTGACAAAGTTTGTGTTCAATGCGGTGATAAGATTGAGGAACAAAGTGAATGCTACAGCAACAATTGTGAGAAATGCAACACTCTTTAATTCACAGTATATTGCTGATTGACGCTTCACTTTATGATTTTACAACACTATAGAGTTATTGCTTACACATTCATTGGACGTCCGGATCTGCTCAATATCCGGACGTTTTTTCTTTCCGAAAAACCGGATCTCCATTATAAAGCCTAAAAAAGGTGTAGTAGTACAACGCTGTACTACTACACCTTTTTCTTTAAATTACTTTTGTCTTGATTATAACGGAAACATAAATAAACACATTTTGGCAGGGTCTATCACTGGAAGACATGTTCTGCTTACTAATGTCCTTCGGATGATTCTTCCTCTGAGTCCTTCTCATGCTCCATATGCTCCATTGAGCTTGTGCTATCATCCTCCAGCACTTTGCTCATATCAGGCGCGCCAACGATAAATTTATGCTTCGGCATAACATGATAGGCCCCTGCTGTTGTATGGGCATACATATAATAAACACCGTCTTTTTCAAAAGTATAGTCTGCTGTATACACACCATCCTCTGATAGCTTCCCTTCAAGCATTTCCCCTTCTTCACGAAGGCCGGATTCCCATACTTCAAACTCTACCGTTGCATCGTTTACTGCCTTGTCACCTTGGGTCACTTTTGCCTCCAGTGCAATTTTTTCGGCTGGCGCTACTTCTCCCGGAGTGATTACTTCAGTCACTAGTTCCTCAGGCATCTCACCGTTATCGATTGTATCAACTGTTTCCTTTTCTGCACAGCCTGCTACTAGGACCGCTGTTGCGGCCGCCGCTAACCATAATTTTCTCATCTTCTATTCCTCCATTAATGGCAACCTAACCGTCACCGTTGTTCCTATTTCCAATTCACTATCTATGTGCAGTGTACCTTGATGCTGCTTTACAAGCTGGTCTACGATAGAAAGGCCAAGTCCACTGCCGCCATCTGCTCTACTGCGTGCCTTGTTGACCCGGTAGAAGCGTTCTAAAATTCTCGGCAAATCCTCTTTCGGTATACCTATTCCTTTGTCTTTCACTTGGATGATAGCTGACTGCTCTTCTATCATGGATGTAAGAGAGATGCTTGTCCCTTTATTAGAATAGCGTATGGCGTTTTCAAGTAAATTGATGAAAATCTGCCGTATCTTCTCCTCATCGGCTTCTATGATTATGTCTTCATCTACTTTCAGGAGAATACCAATCTCTTTTTCTACCGCTTTTGCTTTTATAAGCGCTACAGAATCACGCAGTGTTTCAGCCAGTGCGATAGGATACATTTCGTCTGCCTTGTCTGTATCAATATGGACAAGCTGCAGCAGCTCATTCGTCAATCTCTCCATCCGATTCGCTTCCCTTGCAATGAGACCAATTGCCTCGTCCCTTTGTTCTCCTTCCATAAAGCCGTTTTGGATCGATTCGCTATATCCTTTTACATAGCTGATTGGGGTTCGCAGTTCATGGGAAACCGTTGCCAAAAATGCCTTCCGCTCTTCGTCCTCCTGCTGGATAGCCTCAGCCATTTGGTTGAAGGCCTCTGACAGCTGCCCGACCTCATCCTTAGAGGAAACGGCCACCCTTGCCCGGTAATCTCCGGTTGACATGCGGTGGACAGCCCCCTGAAGCTCACGAAGAGGAGACATAATACGCCGCAGCCCGCGGAAAACTAAATAGCCTATCATAATAGAAAACAGTACGACTCCCGCTATTAAAAGCACGACCTCTTTGCTGGCCAGCTCACTTATTTTAGCCAGCGGATAATATAAATATAAAATACCTTCCAGCCGGTTTTCATCAGTAAACGGCAAAATAACTGAAATAATCTGCCGTTCAAAGCGCTCTTCATATCCGATTTTCATCACGGGGTTCCCATCAAGAAGCTGGCTGCGCTCATCCGGTCCAATTAATGTTTGATAGTCGATATCAAACGGCACACATGCACTGAGTTCCCTTGGGTTCCGGACAGCGATCACATTGAAAACACCGTAATTGTTATGTTCTTCAATTTCCGCGATTAACTCGTCCGACACGGCTCCGCCTTTATATTTCGTAGCCAGTCTCTCCCCAAACTCAATCATTGATTTCTCTGTATCCTCAACATACAGCTGCTCATATAAAAAATCCGTGAAAACATACATAAAAGTAATCGTAATAAGGAGAAACCCAACAATGAGCGCCCATATTTTACCCGAAAATGTTCTCATTTGGCCTTTTCGAAGCGATAGCCGATGCCCCACACTGTCTGTATGTAATCGCTTGCCTCCTTCGACTGTTTACCTAATTTAAGCCGAAGCGTTTTAATATGTGTATCGACCGTACGTGTCCCGCCGCTATACTCCATCTCCCAAATTCTCTCCAGCAGCTGCTCGCGCGAATAGACATTATCCGGATTTTGCATGAACAAATAGAGCAATTCATATTCCTTTAGTGTTAAGGGGATTTGAACATCGTTTACTGTAACTTTGCGAGAAATTTCATCCAGCTTGATACAGCCCCGGACGAGCTGCCTTTGCTCAGTCTCGTACAGCAGACGGCCAGTCCGCCGCAATACTGCATGAATACGGGCGACCAGCTCGCTTGCTGTAAACGGCTTCAGGATATAATCATCGCCTCCGATCGTCAGGCCCTTGACCTTATCATCATTCGCATCCCGTGCTGTTAAGAAGATAATAGGAATATTGGAGGTCAGGCGAATATTTTTGCATACTTGGAAACCATCCTCGTTCGGCATCATGACATCAAGTAAAATAATGTCTATTTGCTCCTTCTCTAAAAGAGCGTATGCCCCTAGTCCACTTTCGGCAGAAAGTGTACGGAATCCCGATTTTGTCAGCATCATTTCAACCAATTTTCGCATATCCAGCTCATCTTCCACAATTAAAACCGTTGTCATCTCGTATCCTCCCTTGCTAGCAATTGGAACGGTCCTTTCTTTGTTTTTGCTTTCTTCGCAATACCTTGCTCATCTACAAAATAAATTGTCTGGTCATCATAGCCTGCTATGATAATCCATTTTTCAAAATAAGTTGTCGCAAAGGGGTTTGCGCCAATTTTTTGAGACCATAAAACTTCGCCATCTGCGGCTGCAACATAAAGTGTGCTTTTACCATGGCTAATAACAGCCACTTCCTGTTCCTTTGTTGATATTCCAACCGGCATAAGCGGCATACTGATTTCCTTTTGCTTTTTGCCGGTTTCCAGATTATACACATCTATCGTGTCGTTCGGCCTGTTTCCTTGCCCGTGCCCCCCTATCCAAACCGCATGCTGGTCTGCAAGAATAGCAATGCCATGGGAAGACTTTGGAATTTCCCATTCATCTACCACCTGCAATGTCTCAATATCCAATACGGATAAAATCGTATCTTTATAGTTTAATACATACAGCAGTCCTGCATTTGATGCCATAGACATCGGGTAATTATATAGCTTTTGTTCACTTATTTTGGCAGCTTGCAAATTATAGCTTGTGACCGTATTTTTCTTGCTGTTAGTCAGGAAAAAGCGTTCTGTCTGTTCATCATAATACGCATTTGTCGTTCCGGCCCCACATTTTATGACCGCCTCGCGTTTCCCTGTCGAGAGGCTGTATAAATGTGCTTCAGTCAAATCATGCCCATACATCAATACATGGTCATGCTGAATAAGTGCCGCGCCTGTATAAGCAACATCGAAATCCCACACCGCTATTTCCTTTCCCTCATTATCAAAAAAGGAAAGTGAAGGGTCCAGAATATTTACTGAGGCTACAAATGGCTGATGGGAATCGATTTTTGTAAAGCGCTCTTCATTGCATCCGCTTATTAAGAAAATGCACATTAACAGAACAACTATCATTTTCTTCACATAAATCCCTCCCTCCTCATCGTACTCGATAATTGTGAAATAACAATGAAGTAAACACGGTAAAATTGTGAACAAGACTGACAGGGAAAGACATTTGCTTTTCGGCCTGGTGGAATGGTCTAAAAGGTTTTTTCATAAATAGCGAGCCTTACTTGCTTCCATACACTTTAGGAGAGCAGCGAGTAATCACCCTTTCATACTTCCAACACAACATGAAAAAACTGTACAGTATACTACTGCACAGTTTCTGTTTCCATCATTTTGTTCAGCATCCTTGCAGCTGCCTCACGCCCTTGTTCAATACAGTCCGGTACACTGATTCCCTCATACGAGCTGCCGACAAGCATAACATTCGGAAATTCCTCGTATAATTCCCGTTTCATTTGCTGCACCCGTTCTTCATGCCCTACTGTATATTGGGGCATCCCCTGCTTCCAGCGTGTTACTACCGTAAATAATGGACCTTCTTTTAGATCGACTGCCTTCTGTAAATCCTCAAGAACCGTACGTTCGATTTCACTATCTGATAATTCAACGATAGCCTCATCACCTACACGTCCTATATAGACACGCAGCAAATCATAGCCTTCCGGAGCTACTCCATCCCATTTTCGGTTGTTCCACGTACAGGAAGTGATCGCTAAATCACTATTTCGCGAAACAAAGAAGTTTAATGCATCCTTATATTTCGGAAGCTGCTCCTGCTTAAAGGCCATTGTCACTGTAGCAATAGTTGCAGACTTCATCAACGGCTGGTGCTGCATCACTTCATATTTCCCAAAGACTGTTTTTGCCGCATTAAAAGGAGTTGTCATAATGACCGCGTCAGCCTGGATAGGTGAAATATTATTTAATGCTACCTTCATAGAACCGTCCTGAAGCTTTTCGATTGCCTCCACCTTTACACCCTTCAATACTGTACTTGGCGCAAGCTGCTCTTCCAACGTTTCGATCAATGTCTCAAGACCATCTTCAAACGTCCCGTACTGAAGCGGCTGTTCAGCGAAATGGTCGATAGCCAGGCGGCCAGCCTTCTTTCTTTTCATGCCAAGCAGCAGACTTCTGTGTTCTTTCTCCAACTGGGAAAACTCCGGGAACATGGATTGAATGCTTAAATGATCAATATCACCGGCAAACGTTCCCGCCATAAGCGGCTCTACTAAATTCTCCACTACTTCCTTCCCAAAGCGTCGTCTGAAAAAGTCACCAATCGGTTCATCTTGGTTTTCAGCCGCTCGTGGAATCACTAAATCCCCCGCTGCACGAATTTTACCAGTTAAAGAAATTAGACCAGAAGTAATAAATGAGGAGACTTTCGGCGGTCCCCCCAGCAGCAGGCTGCCTGGGATGGGATACAGTTCCTTACCGACGGCTACATAGGTCTGTCCAACATTGTTGTATACCAGCTTATGCGCAATACCTAAATCATGCGCCAAACGGCAGACGTTACCTGAATCATCGATAAAAGATTCAGGACCACGCTCAATAATAAATCCATCTTTCCGCATTGTCTGGATTTTCCCCCCTACTCGCAGGGAAGCTTCCACCACTACTACATCCAATGGATATTGCTGTTCTTTTGCAGCCTGCTGCAAATAAAACGCCGTCGTTAAACCTGTAACGCCACCGCCTATTACGACTACCTTTCGTCTTTTTAAAGTCACCCTCATCATCACTCTCTATATTATTTCGCTAATTTATCGTTAATTGCATCTACCATAGCATCAATAAATAATGGATGCGTATTCGGCATTGTTGGGCGATAGTAGCTGGCACCGATTTCGTCACATACTACCTTGCACTCAATATCATTGTCATAAAGAACTTCCAAGTGCTCTGTTACGAAGCCAACTGGTGTATAAATGAACGCTTTGTACCCTTTTTCAGCATAAAGCGTGCGTGTTAAATCCTGTACATCCGGTCCCAGCCACGGCTCTGGTGTTTGACCTGCCGACTGCCAGCCTACTTCTATATTTTCAATATCAGATGCTTCTTTAATGAGACGAGCTGTTTCAATCAGTTGCTCCTCATATGGATCGCCAGCCAATTTAATCTTCTCCGGAAGTGAATGATTCGACACGATCAAGCATGCATTGGTACGTTCTTCTGGTGACATTTTTGCCAGCTCTCCATTTACTGCCTGCTTCCAGAATTCAATGAACTTCGGCTGCGCATACCATGATTCAACAGAAGTAAGCTTTAAATCTGCGCCTAACTTTTCGATATGTGCCTGCGCACGCCCGTTATAAGACTTGATTGAAAATGTTGAGAAGTGTGGTGCTAATACAATCGATACCGCTTCGCTAATACCTTCTTTCACCATCGCTTCTACTGCATCTTCCACAAATGGTTCAATATGCTTCAGACCGATAAACAACTTGTACTCGACCTCGTCTTGGACTTCATTTAAGCGTGCACATAAAGCTTCCGCTTGCGCTTCCGTCATTTTGGCCAACGGAGAAATCCCGCCAATCGCACGGTAGCGTTCTGTCAAATCGTCAATATGCTCCTGGGATGGTCTGCGTCCATGGCGGATATGTGTATAATAACGTTCAATATCTTCCTCTTTATATGGCGTTCCGTAAGCCATTACTAATAAACCGCGTACTGGTTTCATGAAATTTTCACCTCTAAAGTTTTATCTGCATATAGGGAATTTCTATCTATGCTCCCCTGGCATTTGTATAAGCTTAAAACACCTGTTTGTTTTCTATTATAGACCGATATGCCGGTACAGCCTGTTTACCCGCTTTATCCAATCGTAAAAATACGAAATATAAATGAGCAGCTATAATATCCGGGCTGCCGGCATTCAGTAAATAGGAATGGTCATTATTTATTTTTCGCACGCGCTTCACGGCTGTATTCGTGGATAAATGCAGTCAGGCGCTTTAACACTGCCGGGTCTACTTCCGGGAATACACCATGGCCTAAATTGAAAATATGGCCTTTTTCATGAGCAATCCCCTGATCGATAATATCTTTCGCACGCGCTTCCACTACATTCCAGTCAGCTAATAAAAGTGTCGGGTCCAAGTTTCCTTGTACAGTTTTCGTCACTCCCCGTGCCTCTGCTTCACGAATCGGCAAGCGCCAATCCAGTCCCACGACATCAATCGGTAAATCGTGCCACTCGTTTACTAGATGAGATGCACCTACACCAAATTGAATTAACGGCACATTTAATTTGCGAAGCTCGCCAAATATGCGTGTCATCACCGGTTTAATGAAAATGCGGTAATCCTCTACATTCAACGCACCAACCCAGGAGTCGAAAATTTGGATTGCTTTTGCTCCTGCTTCTACCTGGGCGGAAATATCGGAAATAATCATATCGCCCAGCTTGTCCATTAAGGCAAACCAAGCTTTTGGCTCTGAGACCATGAATGACTTTGTTTTTGCGTAATTACGAGAAGGACCGCCTTCAATCATATAGCTGGCTAATGTAAATGGTGCACCGCCAAAGCCGATAAGCGGTACGTTCAACTGTTCTTTTGTCAGCATGCTGATCGTCTCTAATACGTAAGGTGTGTGCTCTTTCGCATTGAACTCGCCTAATTTCTCTACATCTGCTGCTGAGCGGATTGGGTTAGAAATGACAGGACCTACTCCGGCCTTAATCGCCACATCTACACCGATGCCTGGTAGAGGCGTGACGATATCTTTATAAAGAATCGCTGCATCCACATCATATTGCTCAACTGGCAGACGTGTCACGTATGCACAAAGCTCCGGCTGCATCGTAATTTCTTCCAGTGAATATTTTTGTTTAATTTCCCGGTATTCAGGCTGTGAACGTCCTGCCTGGCGCATATACCACACTGGTGTATAATCTGTCTGTTCCCCACGTGCTGCGCGCAACAATGTATCGTTAATTGTTCTCATGAAAGAGTACCTTCCCCTCAGAAAAATGTAATAAATAATGCCTCGGCATAATGTTGATGGCATTCGGCTTTGTGCATGAACAGCAAACACTTGTCAGTCAGCTGGCCCTGCACGATGCGGTAATGACTGGCTTCCTCCCAGGCATCACCCTTCCGAATCGATGACATCCGCCGAAGGCTTAATCTGTAACGATTGATATCCGTTATCAATATAAACTGTTCCTAGCTTATTGTATAGTTTTCTTAATCAAATGTCATAAAATTGTTCTTTAATCAAAGCCCGTTTTTGACAAACATGTTTCATTAGCTTTTAAATGGTAATAAATATTGTAAGGGAGGAGAATTTTATGAATTTTTATTTAACATCGGGGACACCTGATTTTATGGAAAGACTGGTGAATAAGCACGGAAAGGAAAATATGATTTTACTGCATGGCGGCGGTAATTCGGTAGTGATGCATGAAACAACGAAGAAAAGCGTCTTTGCCACACCTCGCAGCTTTGAAGTGCTCGATGGTACGGGAACATTTGAACAGCGCGGTTTCGTGGCGATGCAAAATGTACCTGTTATGGATGAAGCGCGGCCTGTATTCGAAGAACAGCTTTTAAAAAGCATCGCCCCGCTAAAAAATGAACCTTCGTTGATTGCCTACCGGGTATTGCGCCCTATAAAGGCAGAAATCTATGTCGTCATCACACAGTGGGCAGGTCCTGCCTCCTTCGATACGTGGACAAAGTCACATCAATTCCAAGATGGGCTGGCAGCCCTTCTTGATTCATCAAGTTCTCCCACACAAAATCTATTCAATGCCAAAACCTATACGACAACTTATACCGCTCCACCGGCAAATTAAAAATCCCGGCGCTACTTAGCGCCGGGATTTTTTGTGAATAGCAATGTCAGCTCCGTTACAACGAGAATAACCACCGGTGTAATAAGGAATAACGGCTGACCGATACTGCAAGCCGCTGCAATCAAAGCTTGAAGGATAAGGAAGAATCGCAGCAATGCCGTTACAGCTTCCTTACGCTGCTCTTTCGGTAATGGATATAGCATGTCCATTCGAAACTCTACTGACGATAAGAGCGCGTACTTCAGTTGGATCGTTGTAGCGAACGCTAATGCACCTGCTACAATCCAAGAGACTACTGGAATATCTACAAATGCAACCACTAAAGCAGAAATTGCTGTCAAACGGACCCACAGATAAAAATGGTCATCTGTACGTATAAATGTACGGAATACGAGGTATAGCTGTGCCTTTTCCTTTTTAAAGGGAATCCAGCTATACAGAAAATCCAGCCATGCTCTTCGGCGGATCGACCCGCGGAGATGTGGAACTTCAGTAAAGTAGTTGGCGAACCGATAGAAACGCATCATGCGATTTTGTTCCAGCTTTACAAAATGCTCATACGGCACTGGTTGTCCTGCCGTTCTTTTCTTTAATGCCATATTATAGACAAGTAGAATGAGGACAAAAAGAGCCCCTACCCACAGACTGCCTGCTAATATAGTTTGGAGCGTCAATATGGAGATCACAAGGCGAGCTGCCCGGTCAACCCATATAAGCTGTCCGCGATTTCCGTAACGATAATTGAATTCAATCTGGATATTAAGGTACTTTAAGACGACTACTACTAACAGCCCGGTCCACACTTGGGCAGCAGAAAGTTCTGTCACCGCATTTAACAGTGGAATCGCAATGATATAGGCAACTGCCGGAAGTACGATTTGAGAGACAAATGTCCAGTTCAATGCTTTTTTAAAATAGAGAGGCATTTTCGTTTCAAGCGGCAGTAGATATACTTGATCAGGCTCCCGGATTAAAGTTGTAGGCGCACTGAAAGATAGAATGGCTCCAATAATAACGGCAACTAACCACTCAGCAGGAAAACTATCCGGGGCCACTTTCAGCCATTCGCTATATTGATAGCCTGCCGCCCCGACAGCAAAGACGAAGACGATTGCCAAATGTCCTGTAAATACGAAGCGCATATACTTCTGCACTTCCCCTATATAATGGAGGAAACGCTTTGACCAGATACTTTGCATGCTATTCACCTGCCTGCTCCTTTGTCATCGCGATGTACAGGTCATCAAGAGTTGCACCTGGCATCTTGAAGCTTGCACGCAAGTCATCCATCGTTCCCTGTGCACGAACCCGCCCCTCATGAAGAAGGATAATCCGGTCGCAATACCTTTCCGCTGTCGATAAAATATGGGTGGACATTAAAATAGAGGCGCCTTCCCGTTTTTTCGCATCCATCTGATCGAGCAGCGACTGGATACCTAATGGGTCCAGTCCGACAAAAGGCTCGTCTATAATATAAAGGTTCGGATTCACAAGGAAAGCGCACATAATCATCACCTTTTGGCGCATCCCTTTCGAAAAATGAGAGGGGAACCAAGTGAGCCGTTTTTCCATTCGAAATTCTTTCAGCAGCTTTTCAGAGCGCTCTTCTAATGTTTTTTCATCAATTCCATAAGCCATAGCAGTTAAAGCCAAATGCTCTTTTAATGTTAACTCTTCATATAAAACGGGGGTTTCCGGTATATAGGAAAAACTACCGCGATATGCTTCCATATCTTCCTGTAAGGTCACACCATTTAAACGTATTTCCCCTTCTCTCGGCAAAAGAGTGCCAATAATATGTTTGATAGTGGTACTTTTACCGGCTCCGTTTAAGCCAATCAGCCCAACAAGTTCCCCTTTTTCAATGGAAAATGATAAATCTTTTATGACGGGCTTCCGTGTATAGCCGCCGGAAACATTCGATACTTGTAAAATTGTCATCATTTCACTCCTGTTCTTGTCCTTAGTTTATCAAAAAGTTAGAAAACATTCAGTCGGCATATGCTAAAATAGATAAAAATAGATGGAAAGGATGATTCAAGATGAGCGATTGCCTATTTTGTAAAATCATTAACGGCGACATCCCAAGTACAAAAGTTTATGAGGACGAACATGTATATGCTTTTATGGATATCATGCCATTAACAAAGGGACATACACTGCTGATTCCGAAAACACACTGTCCGGACCTTTTTGAAATGCCGGAGGAAATAGCAGCTAACCTTTATAAAGCAGCCCCGAAAGTAGCGAAGGCAATTAAGCTTGCATTCAATCCAGTCGGTATGAATACGGTAAACAACAATGGCGCAGCGGCAGGCCAGACGGTATTCCACTATCACTTGCATCTTATTCCCCGCTATGATGAAACAGACGGCTTGAAGGTCGGTTGGGACTCTAAAAAATTCGAAATGGACGAATTAGCCGGCTTTGCGGAGGCAATTAAGTCTAATCTGTAGCCACTTTCCCCTCCTTTTTCGCTGGAGGTGCTACAACAGACAAATTAAACAGGTAATAGAAAGGTTGAATTGATTAAGGCACGTGTGGCCAAGTTTCCAATTTGCTGTAGTGATGTATATAGATAGAAGATTATATCTATTTTTATCCTCACTATATCAAATAATATGAGAGTAATTGATTTTTAGAAGATTCAGCCGTAAAATTCAATATAAGTTTTCGCTTATGGCAACAAGAGCACATAAGGAGAACCGAGACTAGAAAAGTTTAGAGGAGACGAGAAAAATGAATACGAAAAATTTAGTTTTGATGGCGCTTTTAGTTGGTGTAGGAGCAGCTCTGTATGTAATGATCCCAGGAATCAACGGAGGGATGAAGCCTGACTTTATGCTGACGATGATGTTCATCGGCATTCTATTATTCCCTAGGATAAAAGAAACGTTGCTATTAGGAATTTCCACTGGCATTATATCAGGCTTGTTTTCTACTTTTCCAGGGGGCTTTGTACCAAATGTGGTCGATAAATTTGTGACAGCTTTTGTCTTCTTTGCCGTTGTGGCTGCAATCCGCCACTTCGCACAGAAAATGGCGGTGGCTACTGTTTTAGTAGGAGGGGGCACTATTTTATCAGGAAGTGTATTTTTATTAATGGCCCTGCTACTAACGGAAGTACCGGTCGATTTTGCCGTCCTGTTTATGACGGTCGTCCTGCCAGCCGTAGCGTTGAATGCAATTGCTTTTATCATTATTTATCCGATTATTATCGGACTCATCAAGCGTTCAAATTTCAAAACTTCTGTATCACAAGCCTGACACTCATACTCCGCAATCCATGAATAGCGTTTTGCGAGAGGAATTTTCCCGAGTATGATAGGCAAAAAATGAAAGAAGCAGCCATTTTGGCTAGCTTCTTTTTTCATTTTGTTATTTTCTTTTTCATGGTTTAATAAGAATATGAGTGGGAAACATACTGAAATAACCTTACTATTCCTACAGTTGACTTATATTTAATAAAGGAGATGGCAATATGAAAGCAAAAACATTTTTCACAGGATTATCAATCGGACTATTTGCCGGCATAGCTACGGCAATCGCTACGGCACCCCAGTCCGGCCAGCAGCTGCGGTCTACAATCGCCCGTGGCACAGGCACGCTTAAACATCAGCTTACCGATATAAAGAATGAAACAAATAATGTAAAACATTCTATTACCGCTTTTACTGGTGAAGCGAAAAATAATATACCAAAAATAATAAATGAAATGAAAGATACTATTATAAACTTCAAAAAAGAGATCGAACCAGAAACAGCAAAATTAAAACAAGAAATCGAGAGTTTACAGAATTCCATTAGCGAAATCGAGAAAAATCTACCTCAAAACAGAAAAAGCACACGAAACAGCCAGTAGAACGCGTAGGTTTATATGCCCAAATTTTAGCTGCTTTAAGCATTATTTTTATTATTATACGCCTTTTATATTGCAATTTTAAATCACATTTCAATTAATTAATTTTTCTAACTTTAAACTTTTTTCTTTTATTGCTATAATATTTTCAAAACGCTATGAAAGAAGAAGGTGATTGCAATGTCTGAGGAATTATACACAATGAAAGAAGCTATGTTATATAGTCAACGTATTGCTCAGCTATCTAAAGCTCTTTGGAAGGCTGTCGAAAAAGATTGGCAATCTTGGATTAAACCTTATGACTTAAACATCAATGAGCACCACATTTTATGGATCGCATTCCATTTAAAAGGTGCTTCTATTTCTGATGTCGCCAAGTTCGGGGTAATGCATGTATCAACTGCGTTTAACTTCTCTAAAAAATTGGAGGAGCGGGGCCTGCTCAAATTCTCCAAACGGGATGATGACAAGCGAAACACGTATGTAGAGCTGACGGATGCCGGCAATGATTTAATCCTTCTCATGTACGAACATTACCATGATACCCATCATTCGATCCTCACTGGTTCTCTAGCTTTAAGAGAGTTATATGGACGCTTCCCAGAGTTTTTAGATGTCATGGCAGTCATCCGTAATATATATGGTGATGATTTTATCGAAATTTTCGAACGATCATTCGATAATTTTAAAGAAAGCTTAGAAAAAGTGGAAGAGAAGGCTTCCATTCCACAATAATGGGAAAAGAGTGTATACTTCTTGTACACTCTTTTTTATTTTGATTAGTGGATTTTTCCCCTATGCTTTGTTATATTAAATTGTTGTCAGTTACGGTCAGGGACATCTTGCATGCCGGAAGTTGCTGAAGGAGACCGGCCTTTATAAAAAAGGCAGCTTTCACATTCTTCCATTCGTTCTTTACACGGTAAAGGCACATATTTTCATTAACGGGGTAATATATGTATGAATTGTATAAAAACCATTAACATCGAATATGAATATGGAACACCACGGATTTTCTTATTGACAGGCATTACCTTTATCTTTACGTTCTGCTTTTCGTATATTCTGATCGGTCTTACCCATACGTACGCACATTCAGACACGTATTTTTTGAAATTCCTGCTTGTGTTTTTCCTTCTTTACCCGATACACAAGCTTGTTCACTACTTGTCTTTACTAAATTATAGAACATCACTTTCTTACCGGATTAAAATCAAGTTTTCCTACGTGCCTATATTGCATATGCGTCTGCAGGATCCTATCCCTAAACGGAGATACATGTTCTCCTTGCTCGCGCCATTTTTCCTTTTGAATCCCACTTTCCTTATTGGGGCATTGGTGTGGCCGGTTTTTTCTCATTATTTTTGTTTGTTGTTTGCTCTTCATTGCAGTATTTGTCTGCTCGATTTGCTGTATGTAAAGGATTTATGGAAAGCGCCTAAAAATGCTATAATCGAGGAAACACCGAGAGGGTACGAAATTTTGATTCCAACGTTTCCGGAAGATAGCTCAAACTTGTCTCCATAATACGTCATTTGATATTCTTGAAGAAGCGATAGAGGGGAGGAATAGAATTGCTACTTTTAATCGTAGTGCTATTCTCAGTATTTTATTTATTCCAAATTAACCGTATGACCTATGCGCTTTGTATGCGGCGTGAAATTCCCGAAGAACGGCACCCAAAAATTTTCCGTACAATTAATGTACTCATCACCATCTTGCTAGTATCGTTTTATGTGGAAGTGCTATTTGCAGTTTAAAAAGACGAGATTTGCTATAAAGCAGATCTCGCCTTTTTTATTACCTCTTTATACTAGTAGATAAACGCAGCCCCTACAATGATTAATAAAATGAATAGGACTACAAGTAAAGCAAAGCCAGAACCGTAACCGCCACCAGCGTAGCCTCCACCGCTCATATCTCACACCTCCTTTACTACCTTATATGCTATGCGTGCCAATATGTAAAAGTTAGGCAATTGACGTGGGAAACCATTTTGTTTTTTTTTCGTTTATGTTATAGTATCTATTGCATTGGAAAAACGTTAGGAGAGTTAAAATTATGAAAAAAACGTTATTCGCTTTAACATTTGCAGCTTCTCTTGGATTAGCCGCTTGTAGCAACCCTGGGGATGAAGTAGTCGTTAAAACAGAAATGGGCGATATCACACAGGACCAGTTTTATAAGGAAATAAAAAAAATTGCAGGTGACCAATTACTTCAGCAGGTTGTGATGGATAAAATTCTAAACGACAAATATGAAGTATCGGACAAGGAAGTACAAAAGCAGTATGATACGTATGCAAAGCAATATGGCGACCAAATGGCAGCTGTATTAGAGGCAAACGGTTTAACTGAAGAGACTTTCAAACAAAACATCCGCTTCAACTTATTACAGGAAAAAGCAAAAGCTGAAGTAAAAGTAAGCGACAAAGAAGTGAAAGAATACTATGACCAGGCAAGCCAAGAGCTGCATGCCCGTCATATTTTAGTAGCGACTCAAGAAGAAGCCAAGGAAATCGTTAAAGAGCTGAAAAACGGCGGCGACTTTGCTAAAATCGCAAAAGAAAAATCAACAGATACAGCTTCCGCAGCTGAAGGCGGCGATTTAGGCTGGTTCTCTGTCGGCGCAATGGTAAAAGAATTCAATGATGCTGCGTACGCACTTGAGCCAAAAACAATTTCCGAGCCTGTAAAATCCGATTATGGCTACCATATTATCGAGGTATTAGAAAAACGTGATGTAAAAGACTACGGCACGTTGGAAGAGAAAAAAGACGAAATTACTGAAGCTATCCGTAACCAAAAAGCGGACTGGCCTACTATTCAGGCAAAATTAGTTAAAGATGCAAAAGTGGAAGTAAAAGATAAAGACTTAAAAGATGCATTCAAATAAGCAATCAGCAGTTTCGTGCTCTTTTAAGCATCGGAGTTCCTTTTAAAAGAACGATCCTTAGGTAAAGATCATGCAATCCGCACTTTACACAAGGTTTCTTGACTCCCCTGCTTCTTTGTAAAGCAATGCTTGCATGAAACATGACAGTTGGACAACTATGATTTTCTCATGTTTCACTGCATACCGTTTCTTTATTTTATTACAAACAATAGACGCAGCCCGGGTATAACCCCAGCTGCGTCTATTTGCCTTTTCAATAAAAAGAATCAGATTTTCTTTACAAACTCCGATTTTAACTTCATACCACCGAAGCCATCAATTTTACAGTCAATATTATGATCGCCTTCCACTAAACGAATACCCTTTACCTTTGTTCCCTGCTTTAAGGCTTGTGAGCTCCCTTTGACTTTCAAATCCTTGATTACTGTCACCGTATCGCCATCCTGGAGCAAGTTTCCGTTAGCATCGCGCACTACCAGCCCTTCCTCAGCGTGTTCCTCTGCTGTTTGTGACCATTCATGACCACACATAGGGCATACATAATTGACGCCATCCTCATATGTATATTCCCCGTTACACTGGGGGCAATTTGGCAAATTCGCCATACTTTTATCCTCCTTGTCATTACTCCCTTCTATACTGGCATATTTTTGGCAACAGGACAACCTGTTTCTAAAAAGGTTATAGTTTAACATCCGTACTAAAAGTCCAAGCCCTTTCGTATAAAAAGGAGGGCGCAAAATAGCTTTTGCCCCCTCCTGCCTATATTATTTTGTTCTCATAATGCCTGTACGTACAAGCTGTTTGACCGATTGAATAAACGTTTCTTCCGGTATCTGCATATGATTCGGTAAATCAATGCTTTGAAAGATAAAAGCAATCATAAGTTCGTTTGGAATATCTTCGTTCAAGATTCCTTCTGATTTCCCCTTGTTTACCATTGCATATAGCGGTATATACATTTCCCTATGCAGCTCGCTCAGGCGCACCAGTTTCCCGGCGATTTCTTCATTTCCCCTCGTATCCACAACATGGGCGATCGAAAGGATGCGGTGAAGATCCTTGGATGCTAATACAATATCCAATACTTCCTCCAGCTGGTCCTGAAATGGCTGTGTGTTGTCTACCTTTCCAAAGGCTTCAATCATCCGCAAAATATGCTGAAGCATAAAATCAACAACCAATTCCTCTTTGTTTGTATAGTACTTATAAATCGCCGCGCGGGAGACATTCAATGCTTCCGCCAGCAGACTGATATTGTATCCCTCATAGCCTACCTCTAAAAGAAGTCTCTCTGTTTCATGAAAGATTTCTTCGGCAGTAAATTTCCTTTCTCTTGCCAATTTGCTCACCCCAGTAAAGCGTTCTTCAAATGCCTTGATTATAACATTGTTCTCTATGGTTAGCACTTGTTATCGGTTATGCAGCTGACTATCCCAAAAGAGTAAGCTGATGAAAAGAACATCATCGACCTTGTGACCGAATGGCTCCCTCATTTGCCTTTGTTCTTTATCGTTTCATTCATTTTTAGCCATGCATAAGCAAATACGACCATTGAGAAAGACATCCATTAAAATATACATTAGAAAACGAACATTTTTTCACAAACAACTGCTGTTAGTACGGTTTTTCCTTCATTTCAGCCATTTCCGTTAAAATTATTGAGAATTTTCCCATTTATTTTATAGAACATTATATTATAATAAATAAACAAACCTACTGAAGGAGTGTTCCATTTGAATACTATGACAAAACGCGCATATAACTTCAATGCCGGTCCATCTGCTTTACCATATGAAGTATTAGAAACGGCTCAAAAAGAATTACTGGATTTCCAAAACACAGGCATGTCCATTATGGAAATGAGCCACCGCAGTGCCACATTCGAAGAAGTACATAATGGTGCCATTGAGCGACTTCGTAAAATTTATAGCATCCCTGAAAATTATGAGGTGTTATTCCTTCAAGGCGGGGCAAGCCTTCAGTTTGCAATGATTCCGATGAATTTTTTACAGGAAGGTAAAACAGCCAGCTATATCCAAACGGGTTCATGGTCTGAAAAGGCGGTAAAAGAAGCGAAATTATTCGGGAATATTGCTACTGCTGCCTCTACGAAAGAAAATAAGTACCGCAATATCCCTTCCATTCAAGAGATCACATGGAATGAAGATGATGCATATGTACACTTAACTTCCAATAACACGATTTTCGGAACACAATGGAAGGTATTCCCCGATACAGGGAATGTTCCTTTAGTGGCAGACATGTCTTCTGACATCTTATCTACACCAGTGGATGTTTCAAAATTCGGTATTATTTATGCAGGCGCACAGAAAAACTTGGGCCCTTCCGGTGTAACGGTTGTCATTATGCGCAAGGATTTACTGGAAAAAGAAAACCAAAATATCCCGACAATGTTGAAGTATTCTACGCATGCCGACAACAACTCTCTTTACAATACACCACCAACATTCGGTATCTATATGCTTGGGGAAGTATTAAAATGGGTAGAAAACAAGGGCGGACTAGAGCAGGTAGCTAAAAATAACGAGGAAAAAGCTGCTTTAATTTATAACGTCATTGACCAATCTAACGGATTCTATAAAGGTCATGCCGAAAAAGATTCCCGTTCACTCATGAATATTACGTTCCGCGTGACAGATGAGGAATTGGAGAAAAAATTCCTGGCTGAAGCAAAAGCAGCAGGATTTGTCGGGTTGAACGGCCACCGCTCAGTTGGCGGCTGCCGCGCATCTGCCTATAATGCCGTACCACGTGAAGCTTGCCAGGCACTAGCTGACTTCATGGTAAAATTCCAGCAGGATCATCAGTAAGCGTTGATCAGATGTTTCTTCTAAAAACAAATAACCTCAAGGTATTTACCTTGAGGTTGTTTGTTGATGGGATACTGAACCATCTTCTTTAAATTAATGGCTTATAAAATGAGCGGTTATCAAGCGGGAATAGCCGTTCTGTAAATTCCCCAGGATTTGTCTTATCAAGTGCACGTGTCAGCATATTCATCTTCGCATCAATATTATCGATATAGTGCAGGATCTCCGCCTCTTGGATCATCGGTTTTTTTGGACTGCCCCATTCTTCCTTCCCATGATGCGACAATACTAAATGTTGAAGCAGCATTACTTCCTCGCCTTCAATATTCAATTCCTTCGCAGCCTGGCCAATCTCATTCACCATAATAGTAATATGGCCGAGTAAGTTGCCCTCTACTGTATATGCCGTACCGACAGGACCTGTTAATTCGATGACTTTCCCTATATCGTGCAGAATAATACCTGCGTACATTAAATCCTTATTCAGCGTTGGATAGAGCTCACAGATTGCCTTGCTTAAGCGAAGCATTGATACAACATGATCAAGGAGCCCTGACGCGTAATCATGATGATTTTTAGAAGCCGCTGGGTAAATCATCAAGCTCTCCTGATGCTTTTTAATGAGATGACGAGTAATACGTGAAATGTGCGGATTTTTTATTTCAAAGAAAAATTGTGTTAGCTCCTCGTATAGCTGTTCTTTTGGAATTGAAGAAGTAGGAAGTAAATCACTAATTTGAATATTTTCATCTGGACGCGCCACCCGAATTTGTTTAATGCGTAATTGATTTTTCCCACGATAATCGTGGATTTCTCCCCCTACCCGAACGATTACTTGCGCACGGTATGTTTGTTCATGCTCCTCATTTGTATCCCATAGCTTTGCCTCGATATCTCCGCTGCGATCCTGAAGAATAAGTGACATAAAAGGCTTCCCCACCGTTGTGACGCCTTTTTTTGCTTCTTTTATTAATAAATATTGATCAACCTGTTCCCCCACCTGGAGTCTCGTAATCCCTTTCACGAACAATCGCTCCTTTACTAACTGTTAACTCACTGTCCTTTTTTGCTACTCCCTTATTGTATCATGCATTTGTCGCCCTTTTCGATTGAAAAGGGTTTATTTCCAAAATTTAAAAGTGAAGCCCTGAATAAGTTCATCCCCGGAACCTAGGATCGGTTTCCATTCTGGCTGGATGCTTCCCCGGAGGTACAGCTCCAACTAAATGATTTAGAAGATAGACCTCAAAACGATTGGATTTTCTGCATGTGCCGATCCGAAAGGAATCACCGGGCGCCGCTCTAACCAACTTGTTATAAAACTAGCTTGTTATCCCCAACTTATAGCGAAACTTCCTAAATAGACAGACAAAAGTTCTGTTCTATCATTTATTTCTTATTTTATCTGTTAAAAACCTTGGATGAACTATTTTTTATCGTTCATCAACATGTCATATTTTCGAAAATCTCCGACATTATACAGATAGTTCTGTGAATTAATGAGAATTTTCATGTATAATAGTTTTATCTTGTAAAATAAAGGGTGAGTAAAATGGAAAACTATCGATTCACTGCATTTGAAAAAACTGGGGAAACATTGTTTGATGAAGTGTGGACTTTCGAAAATGATGATAAGGCCAAGGTCGAGGGGCAAAAACAAATTGACGAAAAAGGTGTTGCTGAAAAAACACACCGACTAGTCAATAAATCGGGGAAATTAATTCTTTTTCATGTGTAGGCTTACATAGTGAGACAAAGTCATTTCTGACTTTGTCTTTATGTTTTTCTTCGATACTTTTTAAGATATAGGTTTACCCAGGGGCATCTCTTTTTACTGCAGTCTTTCAATAGCCTGGTAAAGTTCTCCATTTGTCGGCATTTGCAGATACAGGCGTGATCTGACAATACGGATTAATTCATCCCCAATGAGCGAATTAGCATACGCTTTTCGATCCTTTGCAGCATGCATGGCTCGAAGCTCTTTTAGCATGTCATACCTTTCCTTGAAAATGCTTAATGCCTGCCGCAGTTCCTGTTCATTTAGCAGAAAGTCTTCAGCAGCTACCGCCAGCTGCTCATTAAAAACTTCTAACATTTTCGCTGTATCATCCTTCATCAAAAAATTTACTGCTCTCTTTACAATTTTCGCCGCCAGCATACTTCCAAGAATGAGACCGGTTATCCCGCCGATCAAGCTAATAACTGCTGTACTGACATCCGGAATCTGCAACCCTATACCGCCGCCGATTAGTAAGCCGATGATACTCCCAACTATACTGGCAGCACTTTTAGGAACACTTTTAAATAACTCGGCAGGTGACATCTGTCCTTTGATAATTCTTGTGATATCTGCACCTGACATTCCCCCTGTAATAAGCGCTCCTGTCACTATATCGGCATGCAGGATCGCAGTTGTCTTTTTCTCTATGAAAGAACTGTACATAACTTTTTTTGCAGCTTTCTCAGCTACTCTGTTTACGATAGTCTTTATCCTGTTTCTTCTTGCATCTGCCGCTCCATCTTCTGCCTGCAGTTTCCTATTTTCATTGGCACATAGCTCAAAAGCAGTGATGAGCTCAGCTATAAATGCCTCACCTATAACAGCCAACCCTGTCATGACTGCATTTTCAAGCGCTTCTTCCCGGGAAGCTCCATTCCACTTACTTTGTGCAAATGCCAAAGCGGTGCTCATGCCAATTGCTTCTTTTTCGAAGAAGACCCGGTCATACTCGTTTATCATTAAATGACGGATATTACCTGACTTTGCAATATGCCATGCTTGTCTATACGTAAAAGCCCCCTGTTTGATCGAGTCCAATTCGTCAAAATATAAAAATATGCGTTCAAACTGTTCAAAAGGGACTTCAACGTAAATTTTTTTATCACCCTGCAACATTGCAAGCTCTGCCTCACATACAGCGATTGTTTCTTCAGCTGTCGGGCAGTATATATGATGAATGAGCTGACCTTCTTGAAGACAGTATATTATTTGTTCCATTTATAATCCCCCATTTTTCAGCCCTGCATCATCATAATTATTTGCACTGGCGCTGTACAGGTTTTAATCGCAATTAAAAAGGATAACCCGCCTAAAGCGAGGTATCCCTTCTTTTATTACTTTCCGATAAACTCCGGAGATCGTTTTTCAACAAACGCCTCAATTCCCTCTAAATGGTCCTTTGTATGACGCATTGCTGTCTGTCCTTTCGCCTCTGCATCAAGAATAGCTTCAAGCTCTGCCAGCTTTGCATTATGCAATATTTTTTTAGTTTCCAGCATAGCAGCGATTGGTGAAGCAAGCAGTTTCCCAACAATTTGATCGACTGTCGCTGCCAAGGTGCCGCTTGGGACATTATAATCGACTAATCCAAGGGAGAGAGCCTCTTCCCCATTAAGCACCTTGCCTTCCCAAATCATCTGTTTTGCTTTTGGCGTACCTAACCGCTCCTTCATAAAGAAGTGACCTCCACCATCCGGGATCAGACCAATTCCAATGAAGTTCATCGCCAGCTTGCTTGTTTCCTCCGCTACGATAATATCACTTCCTAGTGCGAGACTGAAGCCGAGCCCCGCTGAAGCACCATGGATTTGGGCTACTGTAATCATCGGTAGTGTGTAATAAGCTTTTACTAACCGGGATATATGTCCCATGATATCCCCAAAGTCTGAAAAATCATTGGAAGCAAGCATCATTTTTATATCTCCGCCTGCTGAAAACACCTTTCCTGCTCCTTTAATGACCAGAACTTGGATGTCTTTTTCATTATGTAGCGATTCAAAGCAGTCCGCTAGCTCACGCATCATCGTAAAGTCCATGGCATTCATGGCATTTGGCCGATCTAATGTTAAAATCGCCTTCCGTTCTAATATTTCCAACACAATTGTTTCATAATTCATCTTCTACACCCCTTTTTATGAATCCTCATTCACTATTTCGACACTTTCTTTTAAAACCCTTTAATTACTTAAATATTTCCCTACTTGACGCCCTGTAAATAAACATCCTCCAAGGAAAGTTCCTTCCAGCGAACGGTATCCATGGACACCGCCCCCTCCAAATCCGCATACCTCTCCTGCCGCAAACAGCCCGGGAATTCTATTACCTTCCTCATTTAACACAGCTCCCTCAAGATTGGTTTGCAGACCGCCAAGCGTTTTTCGTGTCAAAATATTTAATCTGACAGCAATAAGCGGTCCTGCTTTCGGATCAAGAAGTTTATGAGGCTTTGCTACACGAATAAGTTTGTCACCTATATAGTTTCGTGCGCCGCGTATAGCAGTCACTTGGGCATCCTTTGTGAATGTATTTTCAATTTCTCTGTCACGGGCCAGAATTTGTTCTTTTATATGCAGGAAATCAAGATTTTCATTACCTGCCAGTTGATTCATCCCCTCCACTAGTTCCTTGAGGCTGTTTGCAATGATAAAATCCTCTCCATACTCTTTAAACGCCTGCACAGAAACCGGCGGTCCAGGAAGAGCCCGTTTGATGACATCCCGAATGCTTTTATTTGTAAGATCCAAATTTTGTTCTGATCCTGAGAGCGCAAATTCTTTTTCAATAATTTTTTCCGTTAAAATGAACCATGAATAATCATATCCCGTTTTTTGAATCGCCTCCAGTGTGCTTAGCGTGTCAAAGCCCGGAAAATTCGGTGCTGTAAAACGATTTCCTGTGGCATCGAACCACATCGATGAAGGTCCTGGCAATATACGGATTCCGTGATTTTGCCAAATTGGATTCCAATTTTTCAGACCTTCTGTATAATGCCACATCCTATCCTTGTTTACGAGACGGCTGCCGATTTTTTCTGCAATCTTAAGCATACTCCCATCAACATATGCAGGAACGCCCGCTACCATTTCGTTCGGCGGGGTGCCTAAACGGGATGGCCAATTTTCCCTCACAAGCTCTAAGTTGGCTCCAATGCCGCCGCTTGCTATTACGACCGCATCAGCACGGTACTCAAATTCTCCTATTTCAACACGTGAGCTTTCTCTTCCTCTTTCCACATCATCCGCTTCAAGCTCTTTTCCTATAATGCCTACAACGGCCCCATTCTCTACTAATAAATCCGTTACTTTATGGCGGGGCTTATACTTTATATCCCCTTTCCCAGCAGCCTCTAACACCTTTTGTGCAAACGGTTCGACTACCCCCGGGCCTGTTCCCCACACAATATGGAACCGCGGGACAGAATTTCCGTGTCCTCCCGCTAGGCTTCCTCCCCGCTCTGCCCATCCGACTACCGGAAAGAACTTAATTCCTTTTGATTTCAGCCATGTATACTTCTCGCCGGCAGCGAACTCCACATAAGCTTTCGCCCATTTATACCCCCATGAATCCTCATCTTCGAGGCGGTCAAATCCGGCGGTCCCTATCCAATCCTGCCAAGCCAGCTCATAGCTGTCCTTAACCCCCATCCTTCGCTGTTCAGGTGAATCGACCAGAAATAATCCACCAAACGACCAATATGCCTGTCCACCAATAGAGGAGGCCAGTTCTTGATCGACCAGCAATACTTTTTTTCCTGTGTCAATTAATTCACATACCGCTGTTAGTCCAGCAAGGCCAGCCCCTACTACAATTACATCGTATTTCATCCCCATACCCCCAATACTTGTATAATATTTACTTTCTCGAAGCGGCATTCCTTTCCCTGCCCTTCTTGTCAAAATTGTGTCCTTTTTGGAATGTTCGTTTTGCTGTTTACTATCTCTCTTTTAAAAAGCAGACTCGATTTTTCTGTAAATTCAGTCACATTAGGAGATATAGGGAACGGTAACGCTTTCATTAAGAAATACAATATACGAACATTACTTAATATATAATATAAAATAGTTCGCCTTTAAAGTTTATAAACCCGTAAAATAAACATTATTTTTAATTAATTTTCTAAATATTGTTGACAGAAGTGAACAATCGGATTATGATGTTAACAAATTTAATCAAGAATAACTATAAAGATGGAGACATGCTCTTCGAATTTCTTTCTCAAGAGAGCCGGTGGATGGTGCAAATCGGTGTAAGAATCGGATTGAGTTCAACTCCTGAATAGGTAGGCAGAAATAGAGTATGCCTATCCGTCACATGCACGTTACGCAGTTGAACGAAGGTTGCAGGGTTTTACTTTGAAAATTCCCGCAGCGAAAAAGGGTGGCACCGCGTAAGTATGTTCATTAACAGCCTTTCGCCCCTTACACATTGTTGTAAGGGGACGGGAAGGCTTTTTATTTTATATTAAAAGAGGAGCGAAACAATCAAATGGCAACTGAAACAATTGAGAGAGCAACAAAAACAATTAATGTATTTATCGCAGATCCACTAAGCGAGGATGGCATTCAGCCGCTTCGCCTGGAAACTGAATTAGATTTAAATGTCATCATTGACACGGGTTTATCACCAGAGCAATTAAAAGAAAAGATTGCGGATGTAGAAGTGCTCTTAGTGCGTTCTCAGACAACTGTGACACGTGAAATTATCGAGTGTGCGAAAAAATTGAAATTAATCGGACGGGCCGGTGTAGGTGTCGATAATATCGATTTAGCAGCAGCAACAGAGCATGGAATTATTGTAGTCAATGCGCCGGATGGAAACACAAACTCAGCTGCTGAGCATACGATTGCCATGATGACGTCTTTAGCTCGCCATATCCCACAGGCATTCAATACATTAAAAAACGGCAAATGGGACCGTAAATCTTATGTAGGGGTAGAGCTGAAAAACAAAACATTAGGCGTAGTCGGCTTTGGCCGTATCGGTGCTGAAGTGGCTTACCGTGCGAAAGGCTCTCGTATGAACGTTATGGCATATGACCCCTTCCTATCTGAAGAACGGGCTACAGAGCTTGGCGTAACAAAAGCGACGGTGGAGGAAATTTGTACTCAGGCGGACTTTATTACTGTACACACACCGCTTCTTCCGGAAACACGAAACTTAATCAATAAGGAAAAATTTGCGATGATGAAGGACGGCGTGAGAATTATTAACTGTGCACGCGGCGGCATTATCAATGAAGATGACCTGTATGACGCAATCCTGGAAGGAAAAGTAGCAGGTGCAGCACTTGATGTATTCATAGAAGAGCCTGCAACAGATCATAAGCTGCTTACACTACCGCAAGTGATCGCTACACCTCACCTTGGTGCTTCTACTGTAGAAGCGCAGGAATCTGTAGCAGTAGACGTATCAAATGACATTATCAAATTCTTTAAAACAGGTACAGTAACAAACCCTGTCAACATGCCATCTATTCCAAAAGAAAAGCTTGCTGAAGTAGAACCCTTCTTTGCATTGGCTGAAAAACTTGGCAAATTCCTTATCCAAGTATCAGAGGGCACAGTAAAAGAATTGAATATTTCTTACGCAGGTGAGGTAGCGAATTATGATGTTCGTCCGCTGACTGCCAATACAATTAAAGGATTATTGTCAACAAACCACGGCACACATGTCAATGATGTAAATGCTCGTTACCTCGCTGAACGTGTAGGCATCCAAATCAATGAACACAAAACAACAACAGCAAAAGGCTTCACAAATTTAGTAACTGTTGAAGTGAAAACTGAAACAGAAACACATGTAGTAGCCGGTACACTGCTAAACGGTCTTGGCGCACGTATCGTGAAAGTAGAAGGCTTCGTCGTGGATGTGATTCCACAAGGTCATCTTCTTTACATTAAAAACACGGATAAACCGGGCGCAATTGGCCGTGTAGCAACAAAGTTAGCCGAAAAAGACATCAATATCGCCACAATGCAAGTAGGTCGTAACGAAATCGGCGGTTCTGCCGTTATGATGCTTGTAGTGGATAATGAAGTTACAGAAGAGGATCTTCTATACGTAAGCCAGCTTGAAAATATTGATGAGGTAAAATCAATCACACTATAAACTCGATTAAAAGATAAGGACGTTTCCCTTCTTCAAGGGACTGCTTTTGAGCAGCAATCATGGAAAATAGAGCTTTCCGGAAGGTTTTTCATTTTCGGAAAGCTCCATTTATCTCCGGTCTCCACTGTATAGTAATCTTACTCTATTTCCCTCCTATATAATAAAAGTGCATTAACTCTCCTTCTTTTTGATTATATTTTATTTCCTTTTCATTAAATAAATCTGTCAAAATTTTATTCCCCTGTTCATGGGCATTCTGCAGTTCGCTTACTAATGATTCTATATCCGCAGTTCGCTGTTTTGGATCTGGCAGTTGGGAAGTTTTAATCATTTTTTTCAAAATCTCAATTTTGTGTTTCTCCCTCTCTACTAACTCTATCAGCTCTTCTTCTTTGCTTGCCGTATAGGAGGCAATGCGTTCCAGCTGTTCTTCATAATCAATTGCTTTCTGCTTGTCCATGCTCACTCCAGCTACTCCCAAATCCGTCATCAATTGATTATTCAATTCATTTAATGGATTCGTTACTGTTTGTACATAATCACTTATCTCCTGCTGTGTCGTATACAAGGGATCGAAAAACTCTTCCCCTTTTGTCACACCGATCAGACTTCCCAGCAAAATAACAATCACAATGCCGGTTCTCCAGGAAAAGGATAATCGCGCTTTTCTAACTGGAGGCTTCGTTTTGCGTTTGACTACCGATTCACACAGCAGGCACAGCTTCCGATCGTTTATTTGATAAATATCCACCTTTGTATAAAGTCTCTTACATTGATCACAATGAATGGGTGCGGGAGGAAAAATAATAGGCTGCGGAGTTGATCCGTAGTTTTCCAGATGATAGTTACAGCTCCTGCATAAAATGACATCCGCTCCATTCACTACTGCACGCGGCATAAAATTCATCGGCTGCTTGTCATGGCAGCTAAAACATTCTCCTTGAATTGTTTTTCTCATATGGCTCCCCTCATTTCATATAAAAACGCCCACAAGGAGTATGCGGGCGTCAGATCACTATAGCTGTTTAAGCAATGCAAATGATAAATATTCAGTTTGACCAATCGATTGGCTTTCGGTAAAAATACCGATACTTTCGGCTGCTCCCACTCCCATGATGAAAGTAACACCTGCTACACCTGCTACTAGTAAGGTGGATAACATTCTATGTTTCCTTTTCATTTCAACATTGGACTCAGCCATACTTTTAGATCGCACAAGTTGAAGAAATCGCTCTTTATTCTGCGCCAATATATGCTGGCATGTTACACAAAGGTCTGCGGCATGCCCCTCCATTGTTAAAGTGGCTAATTCTGTATACGGACGGCTGCAATTTTCACATGTAGTATGCATGAGCGAGCTCCTTTCAACTTTCATTCACTCAAGTATACCAATAGTAGTCAGACTATTCAAACACTTATTTGGGCTATCTGGTCGTGAAAACAAATTGCCATTGACCTAATTCTCCGTGCCGATTTGAAGAACAGTGAATCATGCTGAAAGAAAGAAGAAAAGAAAGATAATTCGCCAATACATATTACCTCTATTAAATCGCCCTGTTCTCTTTATACTATTCTAGTATTCATAGTAAATATTCATACTAAATATAAAAAGCTGTGTTAAAAGTTACGTTAACTTTTAGCACAGCCTTTCTTCAAAATAAATCTCTACTGTAAACCATTCATCCAGCAGTGCTTACAGCGAAATACTATCATCTATATTGCAAAAGAGGAGCTTTGTTTGTGTTTATATGCTTTTTACTTAAAGCTCTTTTAAAAGCTCAGAAAACTCTGTAAGTGATGTTACTTCATATGTAGGTGTAACATGCGGGCTGTGCGGCTTATTTTCACGATTGATCCATACATTCCGCATACCGACACGCGATGAACCTAAAATATCAGTCATTAAATTGTCGCCTACCATGATGGCATCTTCCGGCTGCAGATTGTTTTCTTTCAGGACAAATTCAAAAATAGAAGCGTCTGGCTTTCCTTTACCGAAGTCTCCTGAGATCACAATGTGATCAAAATACGGGGCGATTTCCGGTGTGATTTCAAGCTTCAAATTTTGCAGACTTGGTGCTCCGTTTGTTAAAAGGACTAATTGATAGCGACCCTTCAGCTCGTCCAGCACAGCAAATGTATCCTCATATAAAAACGGAGCAGCTTTACGCTCTTCCACAAATCGCTCACCTAGTTCACGACCGAACTCCTCGTCCTTAATTCCAAGCTTTTGAAGACCATTTGTCCATGCATTGGCACGGTACTGCCCGACAATTCCCTTCATTTTCTGGAATTCCGGTGTCGGATCGTCAAATACGCCCCATAGCCCTTCAAATGGATTAATACCAATCAGCACTGTATAGTCATATGTTTCATAACCTTCATAAAGTGTCCGTGCTGCTTCCCTAACAGCTGTTTCCAATTCATCAGATGTTATTTCATACTTTGTCGCCGCATATTCACAAGTTTTTTCAAAAGCTGTTTTTACTGACTTTTGATCCCATAATAGTGTATCATCAAGGTCAAAAATTATCGTTTTTACTGTCATCAGTTTCGCTCCTACATCATCAAAATATCTACTTCCCATTTTAGCATATTAAAGTCTTAAAATTCCGATGATTTATGAATAATTTTCTATATAAAAAGACCCGTAAACGTCCGATTGATACGTGACATTTACGGGTTAGTGCAATGCTTTTTCTATTGCTGTTTTTGCTGGAGCTGATTTCTAAGACGCTTGATCCGTTCTTCAGCCGCCTTTGTTTCATCCGTCAGCACAAGAATTTCATAATTTTCTCCGTCATCTTTGATGCTGACAATATCCCCGGGCTTTACGGATACATGGATATCATCTCGATGAATGATTAATTGCTCTGTTTCATTAGGGCGCTTTAAAAAAATCGCATAATCTGCCTCAAAACGATCGAGGGTATAGTTATTCGAGCTCACTGACAACCTCTCCTTTAGCGTTTTGTAGTCTTGCGGCATCTCCCGAATTCAGCCAGATCTGCCGGTTTGTCCATTTCAGCATTCCTTGTGCTTCTACTGCGTTCGGGCCGCTCGCAACCGTTACCGCTTCACCTGGCTGCAACGTATAATCAGGGAACTCATATACTTGGTTTCCTTCTACCGAAACTAACTGCCATCCCGACAGGTTTACTGCTTTGTCACTGCTGTTTTTGACGCTTACTAATTCCTTTTCCAAGTCTTTACTGACTATTTCTATTTTTCCTTTGGATGGTACAGGAATAGAGCTTACGGCGCCTACTCCTGTCCATTCTCCTGCGTTGACCGAATAGGCTTGTCCATCGGTTGCAACAACAATATGGCCTGACTCAGCCGTTCCATAAATTTTACTGCCTGCCTGCTGCAGACTTTCTACTACTTCAAAATGGGGATGACCATACTTATTCCCCTGTCCATAGCTTAAAATAGCCACTTCCGGTCTGACTGCCTCTATGAAGGCAGATGAACTGCTTGTGTTGGAACCGTGGTGCCCTGCCTTTAGAACCGTTGCTTTTACGTCTTGAGAAGCGATCATTTCCTTCTCCACGCTAATGTCAGCATCTCCTGTCAATAAAAAGGATACATTATTATATACCACTTTCAGCACAATTGATGCCTCATTATTATCAGCCGCATCTTCGTCTGCATGGAGGACGGCAATCTCAAGTGCATCATCCAATTTTACGTTGTCCCCGGTCTTTGGAACAATATAGGGAATATTTTTTTCAGAAACTAACGAGATCATATCCTCATAGGTTTGCGATGTATGCATTTTCCCCGAATCCACGAAATGTTTGATTGAAATGGAGTTCAATACGGCAATTAAGCCGCCAATGTGGTCAGCATCCGGATGGGTCGCTACTACATAATCCAAACGCTCGACACCCTGCTCCCGCAGATAGGATACAACATTCGTTCCTTGCCCCTTCACTCCGCCGTCAACCAGCATCGTTTTGCCATTCGGTGACTGGATCAGGATAGCGTCTCCTTGACCGATATCAATAAAATGAACCAGCATTTCTTTTCCGGACTTTGCAGCTTTTTCATCCTTTACAGATTCCGTTACTTCCGCACATCCTGCGAGCAGCAGTAGCATTACTAGCAAAATTATTTTCTTCATATTACAAATCCTTTTTTTACTGGCGAGAAGTCTACCCAGCCAATTACTGTTAAGAAAGCGGCGGCCTGGCGTTAGCTGCCAGAGCCTAGCATTCTATATAAATGCTCACCTGCTTTTGAAAATAGGATCCGTTTCCTATGAGTACAATTCATTTAAAATATCGATTTTTTTCTTAATTGCATCCTCAAACGTCATAATATATGCCGCGGGATCTTTCGGGTTATGGAACTGTGTAATTTTCCCTGTTACAGGATGCACAAATTTCGATGAAGCGCCACAGCCGATACCAAGAATTGTCTGCACTTCTTCCATAATCACGATATTATAGATTGATTCTTCTCCCGGCTTACAATAGCCTACGTTTTCAAGATTCCCCAAAATGTTTTTCTGGCGGTATAAGTAATATGGTACATAGCCGTTTTCCTTAGTCCAGTTACTTGCCATCTGCATCATTTCTGCCACTGTATCCCGGTCAGCTACTTTGTATTTATCTTTGTTGCGCGTCATCTCAGAAGCACGCTTGAAGCTCAATGTATGAACAGTCAATGATTCCGGCTGCATTTTCGCTGACTCTTCCAATGAATGCTTGAACTCCTCGATGCCTTCATTCGGCAGACCAATGATTAAATCCATATTGATATTATTCATTCCCATATTGCGCGATAACCAGAATTTGTCGACTGTCTCCTGTACAGTATGGTGACGGCCGATTGCCTTCAGCGTCTCTTGCGTATAAGACTGCGGATTTACGGAAATACGGTCAATTCCCCATTTTTTCAATACCTCAATCTTTTCAGGTGTAATCGTATCCGGTCGTCCAGCCTCCACTGTAATTTCACGGATAGACTCTTTGTTCGGGAATGAATCAAACATTGTTTGATAAAGTGCATCCATTTCTTCAGCTTCTATTGAAGTTGGTGTACCCCCGCCCCAATAAATAGAAGTAATGCGCATATTTTTCTCTGTAAGCCACTTCCCCATTTCCCGCAGCTCAATATGCAGGCCGTCAATAAATTTCTCTACCCGCCCTGCTTTCCGATTGGATTGGATAGCATATGCCGGGAATGTGCAATAGGCGCACATTGTGGGACAGAACGGCACGCCGATATAGATGGAAATCTCTTGCCCGATTTCATCTAAATCCGGGATAATCTGCAGCTGGCGGGCTACAATCTCTTTCATCAGGCTGATCTTTGCGTCAGAGAGGCGGAAGTCCTTTTTAAGAACGGCAAAGATTTCTTCTTCAGGAAGTCCGGCCTTGCGGTATTTGTGATATAGCTTTGTCGGGCGGACACCTGTTAATATACCCCATTGCTGCGTCATGCCTGTATACTGCTCCAGTACATCCAGCATCACGTGGGAAAGAGCTCGTTTCATACGAATATTCTGCTCTTTTTCTGTCCCCTCCGTGGCATAGCCAATTGAATAATCGCTTGTATACTCCTGTCCGTCTACAATGAGTTTAGCCGCCGTTGTAATAGTGAATTGCTCGTCGATGGCATGTGTAAAAGAAATCGACATGTCCGAGCCGTCTTTTGTAAATTTGATTACGGAATCCTCGTAAAAAAGATTCGCAATATGATTCAGCACACGATTCCAGTCATCTTTAAATTGTTCAGTAATGTATATCGTTTTCATCTATTTTCTCTACTTTCGTTAAATTCATCTTTATGATTATTTACTTATTAAAACATCTTACCTATTGTAACAAAAAACAGCCTACACCACAGTCTTGAATGATTCAAGTTTTATATTTCATTTACGGCCGTAAAATCAGATCGTAAGAAGATACAATTGCGAGGGGGCAATCCCCCTTTTTGCATAAAAAACTCAAAGGTGAGTTGTCAGAGACAACTCACCCTTTGATAAGATGGCAAATAGAAGACTTACCCAGTTTGACTTGAAAACGCTCGCCCGACAAGCAACGCTAGTTAAAAGCGTTCGGCAACACACGTGAGGACCGTACAATCTGTACGGCCCTCATGTTCACTCTTATAGTCCATCATATAATGATTGGATTGGCTTTACTAAAATACGGTTTACTTCTTCCAAAACAGTACTCATTGACATTTCTGCCTCAAGCATCGCTAAAATTTTCGGGTTTTGCTGTGCAAGTTGTGCTGCTTTTTGTAAGTAGACATATTCATCTTCCAGAAGCTCTTCCCCGGCTGCCTGCTTTTGCTGCAGCTTCATTTGAATATCGCGGAAATTCGTAAACAGTACGCGTGCTTCTTCGTCAGCTCGCACTACTTCTACCGATTCTTTCAATGCCTTAAATTCCTCTGTATTACGGAAGGTAGCTTCCAGCTTATTAATGTCATCATAAATATTAATCATTTGTATGCCTACTCTCTTTTAAATTAGTTGGTGAAGAACACAATGAAGGCTTGCACAATACCGACTAACCCGCCGATAATCCCGCCGAGCCATGTAATTAAGCGAAGCTCTTTGCTGATAATCCCCAAAACGAGCTCCTCCAACTTGGCAGTCGGGAATGAATCCACTTGCTCACGGACTACTTCCGCTAAGTTTAGACGCTGTAGTACATCTTCAATTTTATTCTCTGCTTCTATAAATACTTTATTAAGCAGCTTTGGAAGCAGTTCGTTTTTCGCCCAGTCATTTCCCTGCGGCCAATAATCCTGGATTCTTTTATCTAAACGTTCATCTAGTGCTAATTCTCTTTTAGCATATTCCTGAATATTGCCTGCAATGCGGTCGAAATTAATATCCTTCATAAAATCCATTGCGGGACGTTCCTTTACTTTTTCCCACTCTGTTAGAAAAATCCGGTTCAGCAATGCGCTTGTCCCCGGTGCCTGCAAGAATTTCACGAGTTCACGCTGCACTTTTTCCACAAGTGAGGAAGAATCGCCCATGAACATTTGAATCATACCACCAATCGAACCTTTTGACGATAAAAAGTCATCAAGCATGTTACGAATTGTCATATATCCTTCTGGCGATAAAAAGTAATCCTCGCCTTTTTGGAGAATCTGTCCAACGGCTTCGGAAATTTTGCGATCCAGGACAGGCTCTAAATCCGCCGGTAGAATTTCTTGGATTTTCTTTGTAGAAAGCACATGTTTTACATTTTCAAACTGGCTGTATATGATGACATCTACTTTTCCTTCTACAGTCGCGGGAAGATGCCCGAAGCCCGTAAGATCCAGCCAGTCTTTCAATGTTTTATCATTTAAAAAGATTTCCTGCTCTACTTTCTGCTGTGCAAACTGCAGCACATTTTGGCGCACCTCGTCTGATAAGAACTTCTTTTTAATGGTAGCCGGGGTCAATAAATACTCCGTTACCGTTTTACCGAGCTGGATAGCCAGCATATCCCGCCGTTTTGGAATCAGACCGGGTGTTAATGGCAGACGCCACTTCATAAAATAAATCGGATTGTGGGGACGGAAAAGCATTTTAATTGCCAGATAGTTTGTCGCTGCCCCAACGATTGCTCCGACACCTGCTAAAAATAAGATTAAAACAAATAAATTATCCATTGAATCCTCTCATTTCCTTTTCAACTTTTTTTATTATACCACCGAAAATGGAATTATAAGCTGTTTGGCAATTGCATAGACCCTTTTTATCAAGTACGATTGAACCGGGAGGGAAGTTCCATGATTCAACATTTTAGTTATAAACCTTTATATGAAAATACACAACTTCCAGGTTGGGCACTATCATTTTTCTACAAGCAAAAGCGCTACCAGGCGGAATACAAAAAAGACGGCGGTATCCGGTATATTGGTGAAGCACCGTCACCTGAAGATTTGGCACATGTCGAAAAAATGATTCACGAATTAATGCTATTCCACGTATATGATTGAAAAAAAGGGACGTTGATCATGGATCGGCGTCTCTTTTGAATAGAACCTACCCTCCATCATTCCCCCTTCAGAAGAAAGCGATGGCACCTTTAAAAATACAAAGCTGCAGTCCTGCGCTGTAGTTTAATCTTCCACAAAATTCCTCTCTTCAGCTGAAAAGGTCGACAAATTGATTATCTTGCCTTATACTTAAAACTATAACGTGACGGTTTGGGGTGATAATATGGGAACGAGAAATTAAAAATAGGTGAATTGGCTGCGCAAACGGGCGTAACGAAAAGAACAATTGATTATTATACGAATCTCGGCTTATTACTAATGGAACGTTCTGCTTCAAATTATCGCTATTATGACCGCGCAATGGTGGAACGGATTCATTGGATTGAAGAGCAAAAAGCGGATGGTAAATCCCTGGAGGAGATTCGTAGAATGCTAAATGTCGAGGAACCTATCGCTGAAGAAGTTGATGTTCAGGAAATTCGTCTACAGATGAAAAAGCTTGAACACGATGTAGCAAAGCTGATGGGCCAGCTCGATGAAAAGGAAAAGCAAAAGATACGAAAAAAAGTGTCTCCTGAAAGTGTGGCACTCATGCAGTCTTTACTATTACTTTTAAATAACTAGGAGGTGAACGTTCTACTTCGAGAGTAGAACGACTAATTGTCCACCGCAATTAACTTAACGATTTTCATCATTTTATTGGCATTAACGGCCTTTTTCGTAGCGACGGAATTCGCTATCGTCAAAGTACGTCAATCCCGCATTGACCAGCTAGTAGCAGAAGGAACATCACGGGCGCTTTCAGCGAAGAAAGTGACCACGCATCTGGACGAATACTTATCTGCCTGTCAGCTAGGTATTACCGTGACAGCGCTTGGTATTGGTATGGTCGGGGAGTCAACGTTTGAGTTTATCCTGCACCCTTTATTTAAGTCAGTGGGAATACCGACTGATACTATCCATTGGTTTACTATTGGCGGAGCCTTTGTCATTGCAACCTTCCTTCATGTTGTTGTCGGGGAGTTAGCACCGAAAACAGTCGCTATTCAAAAAGCTGAGGCTATTACACTTGCTTTTGCCAAGCCGATTATGATTTTCTATAAAATTCTTTATCCGTTCATTTGGTTCTTGAATGGCTCAGCCCGTCTTCTTGTCGGCCTGTTCGGCATGAAGCCTGCGAGTGAGCATGAACTATCCCATACAGAGGAAGAGCTTCGTCTCCTGCTTTCTGAAAGCTATAAATCAGGCGAAATCAATATGAACGAATTAAAATATGTAAACAATGTATTTGAGTTTGATGATAAAATTGCGCGCGAAATTATGGTACCGCGTACAGATATTGTCGGCTTTGATGTAAACGCTACGTTCGAAGAGGTACTGACACAGGTATCGGAAGAACGGTATACACGTTATCCGGTTTATGAAGGAGACCGAGACAATATTTTAGGTTTCCTTAATATTAAGGATTTCCTGACACTTGGCTTAAAAAATCGAATTCGCCCTGAGTCATTTGAATTGGCGGACTTTATTAATCCAGTTGTACGGGCGATTGAAACAACCCCGATCCATGATTTGCTCCAAAAAATGCAGAAGGAGCGCATTCACATCGCCATCCTACTCGATGAATACGGCGGTACTAGTGGTATGGTGACGGTTGAGGATATTTTGGAAGAGCTTGTCGGCGAGATCCGCGACGAGTTTGATGATGATGAAATTCCAGAAATACGCCGTATCGGTGAAGATCACTACATTCTCCATTCGAAAGTGCTTTTGGATGATGTCGCAAAGCTATTGTATATCGAATTGGAGCATGCAGACGTTGATACAATCGGCGGCTGGTACTATACAAATGATGTAGATTTGGATATGGATAAGTCTCTATATCACGAAGGCTTTACTTTTTCCATTAAAGAAAAAGATGGCCATCAAATTCAGTATTTAGAAGTGAAAAAAGAAGCTGCTCCTGTAGCCCAAGCAATAGCAGAATAAGAAAAAGAAAACTATAAAAATCAGGTTGGGTCTTGGCAGAAGCGATGAAAAGCAATCTTAGCAATAGCAGAACCTTCTGTCGGCTATAGATTTTGCAGCATAAGGCTGTTCGGAAAATTTCGACTTTCCGGATAGCTTTTTCTTTTGCCTTCCCTTCATCTTATAAGTAAGTTCTTCCCTTCAACTCAAATTTCACAGCAACCCTTTCCATATAAAATCGTCTTGTATGACGAATGGAAAAAAGGTGGAAGAAACACTTCGCTGGTACTGTCTTAAACCATTCCATCCACTAGTCAAATTTCCCTTTCTCTTATAATACAATGAAAAGAAGTACCTTTTTAACCTACCTCCCCTGGTGCGGCTTTACAAACACCGGGTGAACAGTTCATATGAACTTTACATATTTTTAAAGGAGCCTGATTATGGAAGATTTCGTTTTACTACTTAAACATTTCATTATAGGAATTGTACAAGGTTTCACCGAGCCAATCCCTGTCTCCTCAAGTGGACACGTAATGATTGCCTCTGAAATTCTCGGTCTTGGGGAACAGGGATTTACCTTTGCTATTCTAACAAATACCGCCTCTTTACTCGCTGTTCTATTCATTTACCGGGAGGATATTATCCGATTGGCGGTCCATTCTCTTCGTTATATACAAACGAGAAACAGCAGATATGCTGCTGACTTCCGTTTTGTAATTCTAATTATAATCGGTTCGATTCCAGCAGGCGTGCTCGGTATTTTACTGAACGATGTGATTGCCGAAAACATTAGTATGACAACCATTGCCCTTATGTTATTTGTAACCGGGACCGCACTCTGGCTGATCCGTAATATGCACGGAAAGAAGGGGGATGCAGACCTTACCGTCAAGGATGCTTTTCTTGTAGGACTTGGGCAAGCAGTCGCCCTTACTCCGGGCATCAGCCGCTCCGGCGCTACGATCATTTCTGCCATTGCTGTAGGGATGAAGCAGGAGACGGCCCTTCGCTTTTCCTTTATGCTTTATATCCCGGTCAGTCTTGGAGGGGTCGTTTTAGGAATTTCTGATTTTCTTGATGAACCGAACAAAGCAGAACTCGCCCTGCCTTATGCGGTGTCATTTATCGCGACCCTCTTTATGACCTATTTTGCCATGAAATGGTTCATGGGAATTATGAAGCATGGCAAGCTTATTTACTTTACGTATTATTGCTTTATCGTAGGGACCCTGCTCTTGATCTTTTACTAAAAAGAAAGAGCTGCCAGGAAAATGAAAACATTTTCTGCAGCTCTGCTTTTTTACTATTTACTAAAGAACCTATTTCCTGCCATATCTTCGCCATACCGCCTGCCCACCCGCAAAAGCATGTCATAAAGCAACTTTCCCGCCTGCCTGTTTTACCGGCTTATACCTACGCCCAAACATGAGATAGAAGTATGTCGAAGCTATTAAATAGAGACCGCCTGTAATAGAAAAGGCAATGGCATAGCCCCAGTATGCCCCGTACTCTGTTACTAGCCATGCAGCCGGCAGCCCCATTGTCGCCCATCCGATATTAAACACCATTTGGTTAACTGAGTTAGCCAGACCTTTATATTTATGGTGCACGACATCCATTGCAATGGCGCTTTGAATAGGGTTTCCCGCATTCATCAATGCCTGCCTTAGCAAAAAACCAATACTCGCCAAAAGTAAGGAGCCTGTATAGGCTGTTAAAAAAAGAAATGGAATGGAGGCAATCTGGAAAATGACCAGCGCTTTTACCTTCCCTACTCTTTTTACAAGGCGGGGTCCTATCAGCATGGCAACCGCTGTCATCGCTGAACCAAGTGCTAAAATAAAGCCTATATACGAATTCGTTGCATCAAAACGATTGGCAAAATACAAATTAAGATACGGAATAACAAGACCGGATCCGGTGCCGATAATCAGGTTGGCAATACTGAAGAGGACAATTACTTTTAAATTCGATCTGAAATCCGCAACTGTCTGAATCTCTTCATTCTGTTCTCTCTCCTCGTCCTCCATCTCCGCTGCTTTGGTTGTCTTCAACGAAAAGAGCGGCAGCAGCCCTGCTACAAAGCACAGAACACCCGTTAACAAGGAAATTTGGATACTGGCTACATCCCCTGCGCCTACCATAAGCGCAAAGTCTGCTATGACACCACCAAGCAAGCTTCCTATTACGTTTGCAACTGTTACAAGTGCAAAGTGAATGCTAAACAATTGCATACGTTCTGAGGGCCTGCTGTTTTCAGCCAAAAAAGGAACGCCTGATACTTGTGTCAAAGCCCAGACAATACCTGTCGCAAACCCAAGAATGAGCATCGGCTGCTCAGCAGTCACAATACTTCGCCCAAACAGCATAATCGCTGTTAGTGCTGTTCCTGTGATTAAAATCCACTTACGGCCAAACTTATCACTTAAGATACCCGCGGGCACAAGCATGATCGCTGTTGCCAGAGAATTGATGGAGATGACGCTTCCATTTACAGCTTCAGGCAGACCAAGCTCACGGATATATAAATTGTACATGACACTGAATACGCCCATCCCGATCTGAATGAGAATATTAGCAATAATAAATGTACGGATATTGTAATTATACGATTTTACTAATTGAAGCCACTTTTTCACGGAAACGCACTCCATATTTCTTATATTTCGTTTCCCTAAATAATACGTTGTTTCTATAAATTTCGCAATACGAAATAAAAATTTTCTGAACCTTCCCCCTATTTCTCTTAAAGAATACATAGCAAAGGAGGATAGCCGAAATTACGTTCTGGACCACCCCTTTTGCGGCAAGAATCGCGGCATATTGATGTAACCCTGCAGAAGCAATATTTTTATAATGGGAAAAGGCTGTATTAAAAGCCAGTTTGACTTTTAATACAGCCCCTTATATACCTAATTATATACTTGTTGTTTCCCCGACATGCTGCTGCATATAAACAAATTCTTCTTCGCCATCGACCACCCGGTTTGTACTTTTAAATCCCAGGCTTTTATATAGCTTTTTGGCTACCTCGTTATGCGGCTCCGTCGATAAATAAATGGCATCGCAATCTTCATTTTTTTGCAATTCAGCAATGATTAGCTCCATTGCCTTTCTTCCATAGCCTTTTCCCTGGAACTTATGATCGATCATTAAGCGGCAAATCACATATTGCTGGTCTTCGGGTACAAAGCCGTACATAGTAAACCCGACTAACGCGTCTTCTGCTTCAATGACCTTTGTCACCCAAAAGGGCTCAAATTGTGCCTGCACAAGGGAGAGGGCATTCGAAGCGACAAATTCTTCACAAATTGCCGGCATTTTATCACTCGTTGATAAAAAGATGACCTTTAGCCAGTTTTGTTCTGACACTTCCACCAACTTCATTTTAATCCACCTCATTTTAAGTGCGGTTTAACAAATTAAGCATGCAGTGACTTTGCCTGCAGTCGGTACATCGTTTCATAACGTCCGCCTAAGGCAATCAATTCATCATGTGTACCGTGTTCAACAATCTCTCCGCGATCTAATACTAAAATTTTGTCAGCATTTTTAATCGTCGACAAACGGTGTGCAATGATGAAGGTTGTTCGCCCTTCCTTTAAGACATCCATTGCATGCTGGATGATTTCCTCTGTTTCTGAATCAATATTTGACGTTGCTTCATCCAGGATAAGGATGGCAGGGTCAAATGCTAAGGCACGGGCAAAGGAAATTAATTGGCGCTGTCCTGAAGAAAGTGTGCTGCCTTTTTCAATTACCGGCTCCTCTAGTCCTTTTTCCAAGTTCTTCAGTACGCGCTCTCCTCCGACGGCTGCTAAAGCACGTTCCACTGTCTCACGGGAGATTCGCTCATCATTCAAGCTGACATTCGTGGCAATGGTGCCCGTGAATAAATATGGATCCTGCAGCACAATACCCATATGATCACGTACAGCCTGTCGTGAAAGATGTGTTAAATCTGTTCCATCAATTAAAATACGGCCTTTTTGAGGATCATAGAAGCGGAACAGCAAGTTCATAATTGAGCTTTTTCCTGAGCCGGTATGACCGACTAGAGCTACCGTTTCTCCCTTTTTCGCTTCGAAATTCAAGTTTTTTAATACATAGTCGTCACCTTTGTAGGCAAACGATACATTTTCAAAAACGACATTCCCTGCGTAACGAGGCACACGCTTCTTGCTAACCTCCTCACCGCTTTGCTCTAGTAGCTCAAATACACGTGAACCGGCCACTAAGGAACGTTCCAGCTGTGAAAACTGATTGACAATGTTCACAATTGGGTTAAACAAGCGTGTAATATAGTCGACAAATGCATATAGCGTACCGGCAGATACAGCTTCCGGCAAGGTCATCGACTGGGTGCCAAAATAAAAGATGAATACAGCAAACATAATGAGGCGCATTACATTTACTAAATTATGGGCGGTAGCGGAATCCAGAACGAGCAGTTTCCGATTGTATTCGTAATGCTCTTCATTCATCTCCGCAAACTCTTTTTTCATTTGATTTTCACGGCGGAATGCCTGGATAATTGTCATCCCGTTAATGGATTCATTAATCATTGCATTAATATCCGCAATTTTTGTACGGATGACATGGTTATAGGCTGATGCATATTTACGATATAAAATCATCCAAATATAGACGATAGGAATGAGGATCAATGTAAATGACGCCATCTTCCAGTTCAAGATAAATAGTGCAACATAAACCCCTGCAATGGAAATGATGCTTGTAGCAAATTGAGCAAGAACCGTTACATAAAGATTTCTTACTGCTTCTGTATCATTTGTAACGCGGGCCACAACTTTACCCGCCGGTAGATTATCAAAATAATGGATCGGCAGTTTCTGTATATGTCCGAAGACGTCCTTTCTCATCTGTTGGACGATACGGTTTGCCCCCTGTTGAAGGCTTAAAAACATAAAGTATCGGAAGACCGCTGTCAGGACAGCCAGCAGGAAGAACAAAGCCAAAAGCCAGGCAATCGGCTTCGCAGCAAGCTTTCCGGGTTCCATATAATGATCAATAATATATTTTGCGATAAACGGTCCTGCGATGTCTGTCAGGACAGCCAATGTTAATAAAAAGAGTCCGATTATAATCGGTTTTTTAAATTTTGCTGCGTAGAAATACAATCTTTTTGATGTACTCATGCGCCCACCTCCTCTAGCTGCTGGCGGTCATATTGCTCTTTATACCAGCCACCTAGAGCAATCAGCTCCTCATGCGTACCACGCTCTGTAATGATTCCATCATCCAATACAATGATTTCGTCGGCATGCTGGATACCCGATAGACGGTGCGTTGAAATGATTGTTGTTTTCCCTGCACGCTCTGTCTGTATATTTTCAATAATTTTCGATTCTGTTTTTGCATCAACTGCTGATAATGAATCATCTAAAATTAAAATTTCAGGATTTTTAATGAGGGCCCGCGCAATAGACACACGCTGCTTTTGACCACCCGATAGGGATACACCCTTTTCGCCGACGAGCGTTTCCAAGCCCATCGGTAAATGTTCTAAATCTTTTTCGAAATATGCCAGGCGGATTGCTTCAGCAATATCTTCTTCCGTGGCATCCTCTTTTCCAAACTTGATATTCTCACGGATTGTACGTGAAAATAACACATGATCCTGTGGTACGTAGCCAATCCAGTCGAGTACCTGTTCCTTTGTCAGCTTTGCCAGGTCCACATCACCTATTACTATTTGGCCTTCACCAAGGGGATACTCCATTAATAGCTGACGGATGAATGTTGTCTTTCCGGCTCCTGTTTTCCCAACAATACCAAGCGTCTGTCCCTTTTTCAGGTTTAAGGAAATCCGCTGCAAATTCTTTACCTGTGACAATGGATACTGGAATGTAAAACTGTCAAAGCCGATTGTATGAGGTGTGTCGACTGTTTGCGGGGATGAAGGATTTTGTACATCTGCTTTATAATCAAGCGTTTCCTGTACACGATCAAGTGAGGCACTTCCCTGCTGCATGACATTAATCAGTTCCCCAATAGCAAACATTGGCCAAACTGCAAGGCCCAGATAGACGTTAAATGATACAAGCTGACCTACTGACAGTTCTCCGCCTGAAACAAGAACGGCTCCGTATCCTAGTGCTACCACATAACATATAGCTGTTCCGACCTTTGTTATCGGCATAAACAAACCGTTAATAAATGCCACTTTCATATTCTTTTCGTAAACATCCTCACTCATATCGGCAAAACGCTGTTCATCCCTCGCTTCTTGTACATAAGCCCGGATTACACGAACTCCTGCCACTGATTCAAGGACGCTGTCATTTAATTCACCGAATGATTCCTGAGCCGTCATATAACGCTCATGAACAATCTTCCCTAAATATTGAATAAGAACGGCCATAATCGGTATTGGCAGCATGGCGAAAAATGTTAGCTTCCACGAAATGAAGAAGCCCATCGCACAGATAATAGCACCCATATAAACCGTAGAGTCAATAAGTGTCATAACACCAAATCCGGCAGTTAGTGACACGGCGTTCAAATCATTCGTTGCCCTAGCCATCAAGTCACCTGTCCGGTTCTTTTCATAAAATGTAGGTGTCATTTTTAAAAATTGATGCATAAGTCTTTTGCGCAATATCCGGTCAAGCTTGATGGCGCCGCCAAACAGCTGGTACTGCCATACATAGCCCATCGTATAGCTTACTACTACCGCCAGCAAAATAGCGCCGACATATATCCACAGCTGGCTGGTTGTCATACCCCCGCCGGTCATATCATCGATTGCTTCCCCAACAAGCCAAGGCGGCAGCACTTCAATGACACTTGCTAAAATCAATAGCACAATCGCTATTGTGTATTGCTTTTTATACTCCTTGAAAAACCACTTTAATTTAAACAGTACATCAAACATAAAATTTCTTTCCTTCCTTCTTCTTTGATTCCACTACCCGCTATCAAGCAGCTCCCTTGTAAAAAACGTTCTTGCAGCCTTCATGATTCTCATCTTTTTTCCTCCTCTAAATTTTTCTACACTGACCTGGTGCGCAATGTCTTTCACCAACATTTTGCCTCTTCCAAGAGGCAATCACCATCGGGAAAAAGACTGAAAACATCTTTTTTCCATCAAAAAAGCACCTACCCTTTTTAGGATAGATGCCTAAAAAAAGTACAGGTAAGCCTCACCTGTACTCCTTCTTTTATGCGCGTTTCAAGCAAATAATGAAAAGAATGGCTGCAGGATGGGAGGTTGATGTGTGATTGCTGGCGAATTTTTTTTAATAGTCATCATTTCCGGTCCTCCATTCTTCACGATTATTTAGTGTGTCTTAACATTAGCATACAAAAATTTCCGTTGTCAATATTTTTTGAAAATATAATATTTTATGTCAAATGGCAATATCTCTTCTTCAGCTTCAAAAAATCCGAAAGACATTCGGGAAGGCAAAATTTGTTTTTTCTTTTGAAATATTTTATGATTATCTTATCTAATATTTTTTCTCATAGGAGGTGTATTCTTTGCTTGCCCCGCTCATTTGCGCCGTAAGTAAAGATAGTATTTGGACGTAGATATAGTTGAGCTAACCATTAAGCTCGGAGCATTCGCTCTATTAATTGCCGCTACGGCATTTTTCGTTGCAACAGAGTTTGCCATTGTAAAAGTAAGAACAACACGAATTGATCAGCTTGTTGCTGAAGGCGACAAAAAAGCGATCAAGGCGAAAAAGGTAATTTCAAATCTGGATGAATACTTGTCCGCCTGTCAGCTCGGTATTACAATCACAGCCCTTGGTCTTGGGTGGCTGGGTGAACCGACATTCGACTTAATTTTGCACCCATTATTTGAACTACTTGGTTTAGAAGCGCGTGTCACTTCTTTGCTGTCATTTGCTCTTGCATTTGCAATTGTTACATTCTTGCACGTTGTTGTAGGGGAATTAACACCAAAATCATTTGCTATTCAAAAATCTGAAGAGCTTACTTTAGGTATAGCAGGACCACTGATTTTATTCCATAACGTCATGTATCCATTTATCCGTGCTTTAAATGGTTCGGCACGTGGACTCGGTCGCCTGTTCGGCCTGCGCGTTGTATCAGAATCTGAAGTAGCCCACTCGGAAGAGGAGCTCCGTATTATTCTGACAGACAGTTATAAGGGCGGTGAGATCAATTCTTCTGAGTATGAATATGTAAATAGTATTTTCGAATTCTCCGATCGTCTTGCAAAAGAGATTATGGTTCCTCGTACTGAAATTACCAGCATTGAAAAGGATTTAACTTTACGTGAGGTATTTGAAGTGATGGGGGTAGAGCAATATACACGTTATCCTATTACAGATGGCGACAAGGACCATGTAATTGGACTTGTGAACATGAAACACCTGCTTACCGCATATATTAAAAACCCGGCAAATGGGGATAAATTGGTAACTGATTATATGCAGCCAATCATACGGGTAATAGAAACGATCCCAATCAGTGACCTGCTGCTGAAAATCCAGCAGGAGCGTATCCATATGGCCATTTTAATGGATGAATACGGCGGTACATCCGGCCTTGTTACGATCGAAGATATTATCGAGGAAATTGTCGGTGATATTCAAGATGAATTTGATGAAGATGAAATTCCCGAAGTACAAGAAATCACGGAGGGCGAACATTATATCTTTGATGCTAAAATGCTGCTGCAAGAAGTTAATGACATTCTTGGGACAAACATTGAAGATGAAGACATCGATACAATCGGCGGCTGGTTCATGACCCAGCATTTTGATGCCGTTGAAGGCGATGCAATTGAAGCCCATGGTTATGAATTTAAAATCAAGGAACTTGACGGTCATCATATCCTATACCTAGAAGTAACAAAACTACCAGAAAAAGACGCAGAAATTTTCGAAGAATAAGGATGGATAGGAAAACGGCTCTCTCAATTAAGAGGGTCGTTTTCTCGTATTCTAATCTTATGGGGGGAATTGTTTTGGAAATATATTCAAATTTGCGTGCTGGAGAAAAAGGTGCTTGGCTTTCCATTGGTACGTATATCTTCTTAAGTGCAATGAAGCTAATTGTCGGTTATTTAGGTGCCAGCGCTGCCCTAAAAGCGGATGGTTTAAATAATACAACTGATATTGTTGCATCCATTGCTGTTTTAATCGGGCTGCGGATTTCCCAAAAGCCTCCTGACCGTGTCCATCGGTATGGACATTTACGTGCGGAGACCATTGCATCGCTCATTGCCTCCTTCATCATGATGGTCGTAGGACTGCAGGTACTCTCCACCTCCATTCGCGGTATGTTTGCACCCATTCAGGAAGCCCCGTCGAGTTTAACGGCAGTAGTAGCGCTTTTCAGTGCGGCTATTATGTATGTTGTCTATCGCTACAATCTGGCGCTTGCCGATAAAATAAATAGTTCTGCTGTCAGGGCAGCTGCTTACGATAACCGCTCAGATGCTCTCGTAAGTATTGGTACAGCAATCGGGATTCTCGCGGCTATTTTTGGGTTTCCTATTATCGATATTATTACAGCTCTATTGGTTGGATTGATTATTATAAAAACAGCCATTGAAATTTTTTGGGAAGCTGTCGTTACGTTAACAGATGGATTCGATACAGAAGAAACAGAAACGCTGCGGAAATTGATTGCAGGGGTGGAAGGTGTTATCCAGATCACCGATTTAAAGGGTCGCTCCCATGGAAATATGAATTTTATTGATGTAACCGTGACGGTCAACCCTTATTTAAATGTCATTGAAAGCCACAAGATCAGTGATCAGATTGAAGCGACTGTACAACACTTCAATCCATATTGCATCGCCCTTGTGCATATTGAGCCTCATTTTATTCCATCAGCTACTGACTCCCCATAAATAAAAAATGCGAAGCGGGACAAGTCCACTTCGCATTTTTTTACTTTTTCGACTGTTCTTTTGCTTGTTCCCGATTCCGTTCCATCTTTAGCCCTTTATACCGGATAATGGCACCGATCACGACAAATATCCACCCGATTGCCAGAAAAGCAATCTGCATAGTTTTATTGTCAGCCGGGAGAATCCCCAAGATTACAGACGCTATGACCAGTATTCCCGAGAAGGAAACAAGCACTCCCGCCATAACGATACTCATAGCAGCACCTCTATTTATTCAAGTAGGTCCATTATACACACTATTAAGCCGTCACGTCACGTTTATTAAAGATAATAAAACTACTTAAAACAAATAGAATGGCATAAACCGCCAATACGGTTAAAGAAAATGGTAGTGTTACTCCTTCTAAATATGGTGTACCGCCGCTTGCATGCTGGGTTAGATCTGAATGCGAAATCCATACGTATTTAGCGAAGCTGTACTTGCTCATCAATGTGATGATCAATGCACCCATCATAGAAATAACAAGCGTTAGTCCAATTGCCAACGAACTCGAGCGGAAAATAGAGCCAAGCATGAAAGCAAAGAAAATGGACATGAAGAAATCTCCGAAGGACAAGATAAATTTCTCAAAGATAACTCCCCATGTATCTACTTCTTTAATAACCCCATCTACCATTTGGAGGTCGTGTGAGATATCTGTTCCCCATAAAATTAGAGCTATTATAGAAGAGCCGGCAAGGCATACCGCGTATAACAACAGGCCAAACAGAATAACTGTCAGCAGTTTTGATAATAAAATTTTTGTTCTGGATACAGGCCGTGTCAGCAGCATTTTAATCGTACCTGTCGAAAATTCCGAAGAGACAATCCCCGCTGCTACAACAACAGAAAAAATCGTGACGATTATTATAAGGCCTACCCCATAGCTTAAATAGCTATCAAAAGTAGTAGTGACAGCAAGAGGAACATCCTCTGCCAGACGGTACTCATTAAGCGCAATTTGTTCATTAAAGTAGGCTGCGTCACTCGCTGCTAGCCCCTCTTCTGCCAGCATACTTTTATACATATTTGTATCTTCTTGTACAACTGTACGCCAATCTTTTTCATTATCTTCTGTATATTTCATGACGATTGCCGGAACGACAGCTAGTAGAATCGTTAATACCAGCATCGTCCATGTACTTTTTTTAGCCCATAGCTTCATCCATTCATTTCTAATGTATTTCAGCAATTGCGCCGCCTCCTGTCATTTCTAAGAACTGATCTTCAAGTGTTTTCATATGCGGCTGTACTGCATATAATTGTACGCCTGCTTCGAATAAGTGCTGTGTCAGCACAGGGACATCCTTCTTTTCGATTTCTACGATCATGCCATCCCCTTGTACAGTAAACGTATAGCCTTGTTTCTCCAAAACAGCTGCTCCCGCCTGAATAGACGTTGGTTCAATATAGTAAAGAGAGACTGCTGTATTCTGAAGATCACGAATATCGATGAGTTTCCCATTCTGAATAACGGCTATCCGGTCACACATCAGTTCAATTTCCGATAATAAGTGACTGGAAACAACAACCGCAATTCCTTCTGTTTCAGCAATATGCCGCAAGTGAGTACGGAATTCCCGTATCCCCGCCGGATCAAGTCCATTTGTCGGTTCATCCAAAATAAGAAACTTCGGGCGGTGTAAAAGTGCCTGAGCCAAACCGAGACGCTGCCGCATTCCTAGAGAATATGTTCCTACTTTTTCATGAATTCTATTTTCCAGACCGACCTGCTTTACTACCTCATCAATCCGCTCTTTTGTTATGCCTTTATGCATCCGCGCAAAATGCAGAAGATTTTTATAGCCTGATAAAAATTTATACATTTCCGGGTTTTCGACAATTACCCCGACTTGTGATATAGCTTCTTCGTAATTATCAGCAAGTGATTTACCGTCAATTATTATTTCACCGCTTGTCGGATACATAAGACGTGTCATCATACGTATTGTCGTTGTTTTCCCTGCTCCGTTCGGCCCTAGGAAGCCTGTAATCTGGCCTGGATAAAAATCCAGTGTAATATCTTTAATAATCTGTTTTCCTTTAATCGTTTTCGATATGTTTTTTAATTGAACTATTGGTTTTGCCATTTACCTCACCTGCTTTTCATATAATGATTTCATCCATTCCACTGCATCCTCATTCCGCTCATCACGAATGAGTTCCATTTCCTCCATTGCCGTCAGCCTGCCATCACGAAGCAGAATAACCTGATCCAAAATCGGCTCCACCTCGTTTACCTCATGAGTCGAAAGGACGACAGACTGGTTTTCTATATCGATAAAACGGATTAGTGCCTTAATCAGTGACTCTCTCGCAAGCGGATCCAGTCCTGCAAAAGGCTCATCAAGTAAGTAAAGTGATGCCTCGCGTCCTAGTGTCGCCGCCATTTTAATACGGGCACGGTTTCCCTTTGATAACTTTCCAAGCTTAACTGTTGTCTGCGCCTCCAAATGCTTGGCGATAATGTGAGCCTTCTCCAAAGAAAAATCGGAAAACTGCTCACTATAAAAGCGGAAAACCTGCTCGCCTGTATAGCTTTCGTAAAACAGATCAATATCAGGTGAATAGGCTATTTTATCGGCAGATCGCCTTGTCACTTTTCGGTCTTCCAACTGTATAGCCCCCTTGTTCGGCCGAAGAAGCCCCGCCATCAATTGAAGCAGCGTTGATTTCCCACAGCCATTTTCCCCAATCACGCCGATGATCTGTCCAGTCGGAATAGTAAAGGAAACATCATTAATGATTGGTTTTTTTCTGTATTTAAACAGCACATTTTCCAATTGTAGCATATCCTCAACCTCCTTTTTTCAATACTTCAATCATCTCTTCTTTTGTAAACCCCAGTGAATCGATCATGGTCAGGAACTGCGTTGCTACTTGCGTCATCATTTCTTCCCTCAGTTGCCCAATGCGCTCCTCATCTGTGGTAATAAACGTTCCTTGCCCACGCTTTGTTTCTGTCATTTCCATTGCTTCAAGCTCCTTGTATACACGTTGTACTGTATTTACATTCACACCGCTTTCTATCGCATATTCGCGAACAGAAGGAAGCTTCTCCCCCGGCTTCAAATATCCTTTCAGGACATCTCCACATATACGATCGACCAGCTGTGCATAAATTGGCTTATCTTTTGAAAAATCCTGCGTCATCGCGTAATCACCCTTTCAATCCATTTACTTGCCGCGATGAAGCAGCTGGCCATCACCAGCCACATAACCAATTCCTCGACGATATACAGACTGTAAAAGTTTACAAGCACGTCCTCCGATGTGAATACCGGCATATTCTTCTCTAGGAAAGCCAGCGGAATCTCCCCATGTATTAGCAGTTTGTCGTATAGAGAGGAGTTCGCAATCTTATCGGTCGTAAATAAAAACAATCCGAATAGCATTCCTGTGATAATCACACTTCCATATTTAATATATCGTTTCAACTGGATATAGACCGTATAGAACAGCAGAGCCCCTACCGCTGTAAGGATTCCGAGAAGGAAAATGATGCTAACGACTAGTCCCTGCATCCAAATAATTTCACTGGTAGATCCCTCGATAATACTTGGTGTCCAATGAAAAAAGAATGTATAGAATGCGCTGTTCAACGTCGTCCATGCAACGGTATAAAATAGCTTAGCACCGATAAGCACAGTCATCGGACTGCTATTATGCAGCCATAACTCCTTTTCCTTGATGCCTCTTCTAATACTGAAAAGAAACTGCCATGGCATCACAGCTCCTGTTAAAAATAGTCCAAGAAACAGCAGCCCTAACCTAAATTCCTCTTTCGCTATATTGACGTTAATGAAGCGTCCTTCAAACATAGGTAATAAACCAATGGATACTGCTCCTACTATTAAAAAGATAATTGGCCAAGCCTTATACATATGCCATTCTTTCTTTACTAGGCTCCAAAACTTGCGCATATAACTCAACGCCCTTCAAAATTTCGTATTAGTGTACTATTGACATAGTACACTAATACCCTATAAAGCGCAACCGGTTTTATAATATTTTCCCAAATAAAAAAAGACATGGAACATTTACCATGCCTTTAATGACTTCCTATGCCTTACCGCTTCCTTCTGTCAAACCGTGTTTGACAGCATACAGAGCAGCCTGTGTCCGGTCCTGTACTTCAAGCTTTGCAAAAATATTGGATATATGGGTCTTCACTGTTTTCTCTGTTACGAATAAGGAAGAAGCAATTTCCCGATTGCTCTTGCCTTTAGTCAGCTCCGCCAGTACATCCTGTTCACGGGGTGTCAGCGGATTTAAAACGTGCGGCAGGTTTTCCTCCTCGCGCAGTCCCTCCTCCAGCTGTGTTGTTGCTTCAGGATGGATTGTATTTTCCCCGCGCATCGTTAGCCGGATCGACTCTACTAATTCATCTGGCTCAATATCCTTCAATTGATAGCCTGATGCCCCTGCCTCGATGGCAGGCAGCACATGATCTTTATCGGAGAAGCTTGTCAGCATCAGCACTTGGACATTCGGCCATTTTGTTTTAATATTTTTTGTCGCCTGGATACCGTCCATCTTGGGCATAACCAGATCCATCAATACGATATCCGGCTTTAATTGGGCTACCATATCAATCGCTTCTAGCCCATTTTTCGCCTCCCCTACAACTTCTATATCTTTTTGTGTTTTTAAAAAAAACAACAGACCCCGACGCACTACATGATGGTCATCTGCAATTAACACTCGTATCATTTCATTTCCCCCTTAATATGGCAAACGGATCAATAGCTCTGTTCCCTTCCCAAGCTCGCTCACCCAATCTGCCGAACCCCCGATTGCCTTTGCTCGGTCCCGTATAGATTGCAGGCCCATAGAAGGAAGGGCTGCTTGCGGGTCAAGGGCAAACCCCCGCCCCTCATCTTTAATAACAAGCAGGACATCTGTAGGAGCTACCGTTACAAACATTTCCGCTTCCTTTACACCTGCATGGCGCCTTATATTATTCAGTGCCTCCTGCGAAATCCTGAAAAGCGTCTCCTCTACTTTAGAAGGAAACTGCAACACGCCGGAAACCGTTACATTCAGCTTTAAGCCAAGCATTTCTGCATAAATTTTAATCGCATCAATCAGACCGCTCTCAAGCCCTCTTGGACGCAGCTGCCAGATTAGTGCCCGCATTTCATTCAATGCTTCCTGTGTTAAATTTTGGATTTCTTTAAAGGTATCTTTTACTTCCGCATCCTCTGTCATTTCAATGCCTGCACGTGACGTGAGCGTAACAGAAAATAATAATTGGTTGACCGAATCGTGGAGGTCTCTAGCCAGCCGGTTTCGTTCCTGAACGAGCGCAATCTCCTGCTGTTCATTCACAAGAAGAATACGTTTGATGGCCGAGCCTAATTGGAATGCAACAGATTCCAGCAGCTCCAGCTCTTCCTCTGAAAAACGGATCGTATTTTTAGAAGCAACGTTAAGAATACCAAACTTCTCCTGTCCTGATTGGAGCGGGACTGTGGCGTGATGTGTGATACCTTCCGGGTCGCCCACTTCCCCCTCGATGGCACTTTCGATCCGCTGGCATTCGATAATATTGGAAGCCCTCTTTAGTTCATCATTGCGAAAGCGGGATACGCACCAGCAGCCGCCATGCCTTAAATATTCACATTTATTATAGGTGAGCGCTCCCGGTAAATGCTCCTGGGCAACAAGTTCCGGCTTTCCTTTTTCATTAATAAAGAAAATCCACCCTGTATCGAATTTAGTTCCCCCCAAAAATTTATGGAGAGCTCCCCGCAGCATTGGAATCATTTCCGTCTCTTCATTCAATAGCTCTGCAATTTCTTTTAAAATTGTTATATTTGAATGATCGTTCATGTCGTCACCTTCTCTTTTGCCATTACTTCATCTATACCATAACAAAGAGCGTGCCGCAAATTGCAGCACGCTCTTCACTTGTATAAAAATGTAAATGACACAGAGGTAAAACAAACATTCATACAATCGTGTAGTTAATAATTAGAATGTTCCCTCGTCTTTTAAATAGTCGATTCGGTATACATCATGTCTGCGGTCCTTCAGATGCTTGACTGTACCATTTTGGCGTTGTCTGCGAAGCACTTCCAGATCGACATCACTGATTAATACCATCTCAACATTCGAATTCGTTTCCCCGACAATTCCGTCACGGGCAAATTCAAAATCACTCGGTGCAAAAATAGCAGACTGTGCATACTGAATATCCATGTTTTCTGTATGGGGAAGGTTGCCGACAGTTCCTGAAATAACTGTAAATACCTGATTTTCAACCGCTCGGGCCTGAGCACAATAACGAACCCGTAAATACCCGTGTCGGTCTTCTGTACAGAAAGGAACAAAAATAATATTGGCACCCATATCGGTTGCAATACGTGCAAGTTCAGGGAACTCAATATCATAACAAATTTGGATGGCAATCCTGCCGCAGTCCGTATCGAACACCTTTACTAAATCACCGTTGGAAATTCCCCACCATCTTCGCTCATTCGGTGTAATATGGATTTTATATTGCTTCTCAATCGTCCCGTCCCGGCGGAATAAGTATGCAATGTTATATATTTCTTCATTCTCTTCTTCTACGAAATGCGAGCCGCCTATAATGTTAACATTGTAGCGTACTGCTAAATTCGTAAACAGCTCTATATACTGAGGGGTAAATTCAGTTAATTTACGAACGGCCTGCGAAGGAGATTTTTCATTTAAAAAGGACATAAGCTGTGTTGTAAAGATTTCCGGAAAAACGATAAAATCCGCTGCCGCATCAGAGCCGACATCCACAAAATATTCACATTGCTGCGCAAAATCGTCAAAGCTTTCGATTTTCCTCATCATGTATTGTACAACGCAGATTCGGACAGGGTAGCTCGTTTTGAAATGGCGCTTTGACTGCGGCAAATAGTCCGCATTATTCCATTCCATTAATGTAGCATACTTTCCTGAAGCAACATCGTCCGGCAAATAATTGGGATTGATCCGCATCAGCATAAAACCATTCATAATCTGGAATGTTAAAACCGGATCATAAATTTTATGCCGGCTTACTGCATCCACATATTCGCGTGGTGTCATTTCCGAGGCATGCAGATGGTAGTTCGGTATGCGGCCTCCAAGGATAATCGATTTTAAATTTAATGTTCTCGCCAAATCTTTCCTTGCCTCGTAAAGGCGCTGGCCGACCTTCATTCTGCGATATTGCGGGTGCACCATTACCTCAATACCATACAGATTATAGCCATTTGGGTCATGGTTTGTGATAAAACCATCATCTGTAATATCGCTCCATGTGTGGCGGTCGTCATATTCATCGAAGTTAATCCGCAGGCTGGAGCACGAGCCGATTACCTCTCCTTCAAATTCAGCGACAATCTGACCTTCCGGAAAAATCGCCAAATGGCTATATAAATGCTCTCTTTTCCAAGGGGACATCCCTGGAAAGGATACACGCTGGATTTCCAAGATGGCATCAATATCTTCATGCTGCATATTTCGTATAATCATTTTCTTTTCAAACTGCGAAGTATCAAGTGATTCACTCAAATTTCACACCTCCTCTACCCATATACCCAATTCCAATTCCTTTCAATCGAAACAATTTACTTCTTATTTAGAACAACTTATAATCAAGAAAACAAAATAAAATAAGAAGCAGAGGTTTTTTTATGAACAAGAAGCTGGAAAATAGCTTGCTTATCATTTGGATTACATCCCTTATCGCCACACTCGGCTCCCTTTATTTTTCGGAAATAAGAGGCTACATTCCTTGTGATTTATGTTGGTACCAACGTATTCTCATGTATCCGATTGTCATCATTTCCACTATTGCATACATACAAAAAAATGCTCGCATCGCTCTTACAACGGCAGCGTTTGCTGTCATTGGCGGTAGTATATCCCTTTACCATTACGGCATTCAAAAAATCTCCTTTTTACAAGAGACTGCACCGGCCTGTGGACAAGTATCCTGTATAGGGGCATATATTAACTGGCTCGGTTTTATTACGATTCCGTTATTGGCACTGACTGCATTTATTATTATCGCCATTACAAGCTTTTATATGCTTAAAGTATTAAAGGAGGAAAAGTAACGTGAAAAAGTTAGGAATTATCGGTGGAGTTGTCATTCTCCTGTTCATTGGCATTATCGTTTTAACTAATATGACAAATTCAGATAAGCTAAAGGACAACCCTTACGGAACAGAGAACCTTCAGCAGCCTACAATTGATCTACTGGACGATGAAAACTATCAAAACATTATCCTGCCAGAGGATTTAGAAAAGAAAATTGCATCCGGTGAAGAAGTATTCGCCTATATGTTCAGCCCAGTTTGTGTCCACTGTAAACAGTTCACACCGAAATTGATGCCTGTTGCTAAGAAAGAAGATATCCAGATTGACCAGCTGAATGTATATGAATACGAAAATGCCTGGACGACTTATCAGCTTGAAGCAACGCCGACGCTTATCTACTTTAAGGATGGCAAGGAAGTGACACGTCTAGTCGGCGATCACAGTGAAGATGAAGTACGTCAATTCTTTGCAAGCATAGAAAAATAAAAAAACAAAAGGTCGTGTCCTTTAAGGGGGGCACGCCTTTTTTAAAACGGAGGAAGAAGATGTTTCAATATGAAATTATGCAAGACGGCGAAACAGTAGAAGAGCTGCTGCGAAACAAATGGCGCCTGGGGAAAAAGCAGGTCCATGAGCTGCGAATGGCAAAGGCGGTATCAGTCGGCGGTGAGCCGGTGAATTGGAAGGAGCCGCTTCCGAAAGGGGCGAAATTAACTTTTCTATTCGATATTCCCTCCTCTGCCTATAAACCGATGAACGAGTGCGGGATAGATGTACTGTATGAAGACGAGCATTGCCTTGTTGTCTCTAAACCGAAAGGAATGGCTACACATCCAAATACCCCTTCTGATACAGATACATGCATGAACCATGTTATGGCGTATGTGAAGGCAAATGGCGGACAGTACGCAGAGCATGTACACCGCCTTGATCAAGGAACAAAAGGCTTGCTGCTTATCGCCAAGCACCCGATTGCCAAATCAGTATTTGACCGGATGCTCGAGGAGAAAAAGATTATCCGGACGTATGAAGCAGAGGTACAGGGCAATATTAGAACGGATAGCGGCACGATTAATGAGCCTATTGGCAAGGACCGCCACCATAAAACAAGACGTGTTGTTTCATCGTCGGGCCAGCATGCAGTAACTCGCTACGAAGTTGTAAAGCGCTTTAAAGGAACCTGCCTTGTCCATCTCGTGCTGGAAACAGGAAGGACACATCAAATCCGGGTCCATCTTGCCCATATCGGTCACCCGATTGTAGGAGATACGTTGTATAATGCGCGCCAAACTTCAGCCGGCGATTATAAACTCCATGCAATTCAGCTGGACTTCATCCATCCATTTACAGATCACAATATTACAATAAAAGACAAATAAATTAATAGTGCCTCAAAAGTCTGTATCTTTCTACCGGAAAGTATAGACTTTTTGATTTTCTTTCCTTTATAACAGCTCTATTTTATACCATATTTTTACATTTTAAAGGTTATGGAGTATCAGCTGTTTTTTTTCTTAAAAGCATCCTTCTTTCTATTAATTTTTTCCTATTTTTAGATTATGATTAAAAAAAATACTCTTTTCTTCATAAAGGAGGATTGTAGTTGTTTGTAAATATTAAGAAAGTTGATAGTTTATTCTTAATAAATGATACAGTGCTTGATCGCTTTAACAGCCTTCGAAAAGAATTAGAGCTTATTACACTTAGCATACCGTCGACTTTTAACCGCTTCCAAGTATGGAACTTATTTGTCGATTTCTGGGTAAAATCTGCCTTCACAGAAGATGATTTAATCGAGCATCCACACCATTCGCTCATTTACATAGTTCGTAAAACGCTCATTCATGAAGCATTTCAACTGCAGGCCGTTCAACGAGTGCTTCCTTTAACATATAAAAATGATCGATTTGCTTATTTGTTTTCTCTTTACACGCTTATTGAACTGGATAATTTTTTTACTTCGAAAACGAGACTAGATGATGAATATGCAAGTTACTATAATGATTTGATGGTCTATGCTTCAAAGGATATATCAAGCTACTTCGATGAGTCTTTCCAAACATTGGAGACTTATCCGAAGTTGCTGGCAGTTACCCAGGCAAAGGTATTTAAGAAAATTACTGAAATCACAGCCAAATCACAGAGTGAACTGAATGAAGCTGTAGAAAATGCCGTTAAGGCTGCAAAGGATATGTATTATTTATTATATGATGCGTTTATTTAAACTCTTTTTGCAGGTGCTTATCATCCATAGAATAAAAGTCCTCGGGTACAATGACTTAGAGGCATACTTGATTAAATCGAGGTGACTATATATTATGCAGCTTAAAATGTCCAGCCATCAGGAATATATTAACCAATTATATACTCAGGGCCTTTTTAAACAGATGCTTCAATATAGTAAACAAGCCTTGTCACTAGCTTTACAAAACCAGTGTTATCCCGAAGCTTTAACATTTTATAAAGACATCCTGGAAGCATACAGAAACATAGGGAATATCTCTTTATTACACGAATCATTGCGTGAATATGAGAAATTGTGCAAAGTACATGGCAGCCTGAAGGATAAAATGTATTATTCCCAATTCGCGGGTATTTTCCATGGAGTTACAGGCAATAAGGAATTTGCGCTTGCTTCTTATAAAAGCGCCCTCCATTATGCGCACGAACTAAAGGATTATGAAGTACTTGCTTCTTGTTATGCCCTGATCAGCAATGTCTTGATCGATATGGAAGAAGAGCAGCAAGCAATGTTCGGAGTCAAACTCGCCCACCATTACAGTCAGCATATCTTCGATGAAACAGAACCGGTCATCCGTATAAACATTTCCCTCATGTATACATATGCTCAGCTGACGAAACGTGAGGAATTCATGGAGTTACGTGAGATGACAATAAAGCTTATTGGCACTCGGCCGCTTCACTTTCAATTTGCAAAAATGCTTTTATTTGAAGGAAAGCTGCTTTACAATCTCCACGAACTGGAAAAAAGCAGTCAAACTTTTAAGCAGGCACTCGAGCTGCTGGATACAGAGGAGCACCTTGTGTATCTTTGCTATATCTATCATGATATTTTAAAGTATCGCTTGGATGCCTATTTCCCAAAAGGCTATATACGTACCCAGCTTCAAATAATTGAGAAACGTCTTGTTGAATGGAATAATAGCTTTTCAGAAGGGAATGAAGCATTTCAATCTCCTGTCAGCCTTTCAGATGAAAACAATCATATGCTATTCGATTCTTTAGCCTTAATGGACCTTACCCAAGTACAAGAACTAACTGATCAATCGTTAGCACAAGGGCAAAATTGTGTATGCGTTCTATTTTCATTACCCCAAAAGGAAGCCCGGAAACATCACAAGGAAATGCAGCTGCATTATCAACTAACTTATGCTGTTTTTAGCATGATACAAGAACACTTAAAAAATATTCCTCACCTATTTACTCATACTGGGCATGAGGAGGGTATCATTATTTTATTTAACGACACCGATACTGAACAGACAGTGTATTCAATCTATCAGAACGTGCGGAAAATGACAGAGCCAAATGAGTTACCTCCTGATATCTTGCCGATTCATTTCGGACTGGCCTATTCAAAAGATTTACGTATTCCGGCTTTTGACGCACTTTATGCAAAAGCAAGTGCCTGCCAATACTATGCAAGCTCTATGAATAAACTCTTTGTCTTATAATCGAACGTTGTACAATAATATGCAAGCTCTATGAATAAACTCTTTGTCTTATAATCGAACGTTGTACAATAATATGCAAAAAATCCCCCTCTTCAAAAAGAAGAGGGGGATTTTCTTATTGTTAATTAAAAATCAAAATTGTCCGGATCAGCACTTGTTCGGTGGAATGTGTTAAGGGCCGTAATAGCAGCCACTTCATCCGGTGCCAGATTGAAATCAAACACATCCAGATTTTCTTTGATACGTGCTGGTGTAACTGATTTCGGAATTGCAATATTGCCAATCTCCAAGTGCCAGCGAAGGACAATTTGTGCAGGTGTTTTACTATATTTTTCTGCAAGCTGTGTCACCACAGGATGTGTAAAGACAATGCCCGTACCAAGCGGAGCCCATGCTGTAACAGCAATATTATGTTCTGCACAGAAGGCACGCAAGCTGTCCTGGGATAATGATGGATGGCATTCTACCTGGTTGACCATCGGCTTTACATTTGCGGCTGCAAATACTTCTTCTAAATGATGCTGGTGATGGTTGGATACACCCGGAACGCGGATCAGCTTTTCTTCATACAGACGCTCAATCGCTTTATATGTCTCAGCAAGTGTTGGCTTTGGCCAATGTGTTAAATACAGATCTACATAATCAAGGCCTAATTTATTCAGTGATGTTTCAAATGCACGGAGCGTATTATCGAATCCTTGATCCGAATTCCACACTTTCGTCGTAACAAAAATCTCTTCTCGTGCAATCCCGGAATCTTTGATTGCCTGTCCCACAGCTTCCTCATTTTGATAGACAGCAGCTGTATCGATTGCCCGGTATCCTGCCTTTAATGCCTCCAGCACACCGTTATATGCTACTTCGTGCTCTTTCATTCGGAAGACACCATAGCCGATACGCGGCATCTCGACTCCATTCGCTAATGTAATTGTTTTGGCAATTGTCATAAAAATCCCCCTTTTCCTATTACAAAACTATTATAAAGGAATAAGCTGATAATTTCGACATCCGAATTAAAAATCGAAGTGGAAATTTTCCGGATCTTTCCCAAAACGCTGGTTCCGGTTTAGATTATTTAAGGAACGCATGTCCTCTTCAGTCAGTTCAAAATCAAAAATACGGGCATTCTCTTCAATACGAGAAGGTGTCACCGACTTAGGAATGACAAGGATATCATTCTGAATATGCCAGCGAAGCACGATTTGGGCTGGTGATTTTCCATATTTATCACCCATTTTTAGTATTGTTTCATCTATCAGTACTCCACCCCGGCCAAGCGGCGACCATGCCGTGACAGCAATGTTATGCTCTTTACAAAATGCACGGAGCGGTTCCTGTGATAAATAAGGATGTGCTTCAATTTGGTTCACCATCGGAGGTGTCTGTGCCACCTTCAATACCTCTTCAATATGTTGTTTATGATGATTTGAAACACCTGGAACACGGATTAATTTCTCTTCATACAATCGTTCGATTGCACGATAAGTTTCTGTGTACTTTCCTTCCACGGGCCAATGAGTTAGATAAAGATCGACATAATCCATGTCCAGTTTCTTAAGTGATTCTTCAAAGGCGCGCAGTGTATTATCAAACCCTTGGTCGGTATTCCACACTTTTGTTGTAACAAAAATATCGTTGCGAGGCACCCCGGAATGACGGATAGCCTCACCTACTTGTTCTTCATTGTGATAAAGGGAGGCCGTATCGATGGCACGGTATCCTACTTGCAAGGCCGTTGTAATGGCCTCAATTGTTTCTTGTGGATCTGTCATTTTATAAACGCCTAGTCCAAATATTGGCATTTCAATACCATTAGCTAATCGCTTTGTTGTTTGTAAGTCCATTATTCCACTCCTTCACTGTAATAACTTTCATTATAACAATTTCAGCGCTATCATGATATTTACAAGAAAACAGTTGCAAATTCCGCCAAAAACGAATATTATATAAAATGTTGTTCAAAATGTTCGTGTTTCAAGGAGGATTACTTCTATATGTTTCGATTAAAAGAAAATAATACAACAGTAAAAACAGAAATGCTGGCAGGGCTTACGACATTTTTGACGATGGCGTATATTGTTATTGTCAATCCGATTATTTTAGCTGATGCCGGTGTCCCAATAGATCAAGTATTTATGGCTACAATTATCGCGTCTATCATCGGGACAGTTTGGATGGCACTTATGGCTAACTATCCAATTGCTATTGCACCTGGTATGGGATTGAATGCTTATTTCACTTACGCAGTAGTCATCGGTTCTGATGGGGCAATTGATTATGTAACTGCCTTCGCCGCTGTATTCGTTGCAGGGATTATTTTTGTTATTTTAAGTTTGACACCGTTCCGTGAAAAGCTGATTATGTCGATCCCTAAAAATCTGAAACTGGCCATCACAGCTGGTATTGGGCTTTTCATAGCCTTTATTGGGCTTCGCATGTCTCATATTGTCGTAGCAAATGAATCAAACCTGGTAGGTTTAGGGGATTTATCAAGCCCTTCTGTTTTACTCACATTATTCGGTCTTGCATTGACAGTAGTGTTGATGGCCCGCAATGTTAAAGGGGCATTATTTATCGGGATGGTCGCTACAGCGATTGCAGCTGTTTTGACAAACCAATTAAAAATTGAAAAAGTTGTAGCAATGCCTCATCTTCCGAAAGGTATACTCGTTTGGAATCCGCTTGCCGCGATCGGTGATGTCATTTCTTACGGATTATACGGCGTTGTTTTCTCATTTATTTTAGTTACTTTATTTGATACAACAGGTACGATGGTCGGCGTAGCTAGACAAGCCGGTCTTATGAAGGGAGAAAATTTACCGAGAGCTCGTCAGGCATTGCTTGCAGATTCGCTTGCTACAACGGTCGGGGCAATGGTAGGTACAAGTCCGACAAGTGCTTTTGTTGAATCTTCAGCAGGTGTTGCTGCGGGCGGCCGTACAGGATTAACGACATTGACTGTTGCAGCTTTATTCCTTTTATCTTCATTCTTCGGTCCATTGGTTGCTTCTATTTCAGGTGTCGCTGCCATTACATCTCCAGCATTAATTATTGTAGGAAGCTTGATGATCGGCGCGGTGAAGCAGATTGAATGGGATAATTTTGATGAAGCCTTTCCTGCCTTTTTAGTAATATTGACTATGCCTTTAACTTCAAGTATTTCTACAGGTATTGCTCTTGGGTTCATTACCTATCCATTAATTAAAATGGTGAAGGGAAAAGCACGCGAGGTTCATCCGCTTCTTTATATCTTTGCTGTTTTATTCATTATTCAATTAGTATTTCTGCCCCACTAGTAAAAAGAGTGCTGCTGCCCTATGGCAGGGCACTCTTTTTCACTTTAGGAACGTTCGTTATTGTAGAATTATTTCGTTTTTTAGAGGATTTATAAGCATAAAGTAGAATATTTAACTAAGTTACACATTTTTCCTACAAGGGGGATGAAGGAATATGATGGACACACAGTTAGTATTGACAGGGTTTTTAAAGCGTGCTGAACGGTTCTTTCCTGACAAGGTGATCGTTTCACGTACAAGCGACACGATGACGCACCGTATTACCTATGCCGAATACGCTAAACGTACCCGCCGTCTGGCTGATGCTTTAACGAAGCTCGGCATGACAAGAGGAACCAAGGTGGGAACATTCGCCTGGAACCACCATCGTCATCTAGAAGCCTATTTTGCCATTCCATGTTCAGGAGCCGTTCTCCATACAATCAATATCCGCTTGGCACCTGAGCATATTATTTATATTATCAACCATGCCGAAGATGAGATTTTGTTAATTGATGGTGATCTTTTCCCATTGGTAGAGCCTGCACTAGCCCATCTGAAAACAGTTAAACATGTAGTTGTTATGCGCGATGACATGATAGTACCTGAATCCAGCTTTAAAAATGTACACTCCTATGAAGCATTATTAGCAGAAGCAAATGAAAACTTTGAGTTCCCTGAGGATTTGGATGAACAGATGCCAGCGGGGATGTGTTATACATCCGCGACAACAGGCATGCCAAAAGGGGTCGTATATAACCATCGAGGCATTGTTCTTCATAGCCTTGCTCTTGGGCTCGCCGAGTCATTCGGTGTTAAGGAAAGCGATGTTGCACTGCCTGTTGTTCCTATGTTTCATGTAAATGCCTGGGGCTTCCCATTTGCGGCAGTTAACTATGGTTTAACACAGGTACTGCCTGGCCCGATGTTTACGCCGGCATTATTGCTCGATCTATTCGAAAAGGAGAAGGTAACAGTAACGGCCGGGGTTCCTACCATCTGGCTCGGTGTGTTAAACGAACAGGAAAAAAACCCGCGTGACCTATCATCCCTTCGGCTAGTCATCTCTGGCGGCTCCGCCTCTCCGCAGGGACTGATTAAAGCCTATAATGAAAAACATGGTATCCCTTATATAAATGCATACGGGATGACTGAAACATCACCGCTTGTCAGCATGTCATATCCACTTTCTACGATGGAGGATTATTCTGCTGAAGAATTAATGGATCTCCGTACGACACAGGGGCTGACATCTTCTCTTATCGAAACAGAAGTCGTCAATGAAGACGGCCCTGTTCCATGGGACGGCAAGACAATGGGCGAGCTTCGTATCCGCGGTCCTTGGATTGCTTCCGAATATTATAAGGATGAACGCTCAGCAGAAGCATTCCATGATGGCTGGCTGTATACAGGCGATATTGCTGTACTGACGAAGGAAGGCTATATCAAGATCACTGACCGGACAAAAGATTTGATTAAATCGGGCGGTGAATGGATTTCCTCTCTCGATTTAGAAAATGCATTAATGTCCCATCCCGCTGTATTTGAAGCTGCGGTTGTGGCCATCCCGCATGAAAAATGGCAGGAACGCCCACTGGCATGTGTAGTGCTGCATGAAGGAGCAGCGGCTACGAAAGAAGAGTTATTAGAATCCCTTCGCGGTCAATTCGCCAATTGGTGGATTCCAGATGATGTCGTATTCCTGAATGAAATTCCCAAAACATCTGTCGGAAAATTCCTGAAAGCAAAGCTTCGCGAAGAGTTGAATGACTATAAACTGCCATTATAAATAATAAAACAAGGAGATTTCCCTTAACCGGATATCTCCTTGTTTTAATTGCTTGTTTTATCTCTCAACCCTTCTAGCAAATAGCTCCCCCTTCTCTCCGTCATTCCCGTAAAAGCTATGAGTTCTTTAGAAATTTCACTGATTTTTCTCATCAAATTGTACAGGGTCCGCTTCTCTTCCGTCTTGCTCCAATTGTTGTTCGTCACGCAAGTGTTCCATCTGTTTCCCTAAGTTTTTTAACTCTTCCATTGTGTTTGCCATATTTCCATTTACTATTTGATCCTTGTCCTTTTCCATGCTTATCCCTCCTTTTTACACTATTCCCTTGTTTCATCATTTGAACCATTTATGTCACAAAATATATTGGTAAAGCCTTGTTAGATAGGATATACTGATAAAAGAGATTTTTTACTACGTGTAAGGAGGGTACTTCCATGAAATTAATTTTAATTCTTGGTGTATGTGCTGCATTCTTAACTGCAATCTTCACAGCTGGTTACGAAGGTAAACCATTTTCTAAAGAAAACTAATACGTAACTAAAGCTACTGAGAGACGACCGTTCCAAACGGTCGTCTTTTTTCTTGACGCCATTCATTTCAGCCTCTACAATAAGTTACATAAAGTAAGTAACTATAAAATAATAATCAAAAGTGAGGAATTGTTCCCTATGGCTACACATTTTCATAAAAAACCGAATCTATATACTACTCATGTGCAGTTAAAAGTATCCGACTTGAAGCGCTCTGTTGAGTATTACACTACTATTATAGGCTTCCGCGTATTAAAACAAACGGAAGAGATTGCTTATTTAACGGTTGACGGGGTATCCAGCCTGATTTCTTTAATCGAGGTAAAAGACGCGATTTCCCCGCAAGGATTCACAGGACTATATCATTTTGCCCTATTACTACCGACACGGACAGATCTTGGAAACATCGTACAGCATTTTATCCAGCACAATATCCGTCTAGGCGCAGCAGATCATGATGTAAGCGAGGCCCTCTACCTCAATGATCCTGACGGGAACGGGATTGAAATTTACATTGACCGCCCTGAACAGCAATGGACATGGAATCGTGACGGCCTTGTTCATATGACAACAGAGCAACTGAACTTCCAATCGATTTTAGCAGAGGCAGACGGCAAATGGGACGGGCTGCCGACAGACACGGTGATGGGGCATATCCATTTATCTGTAAGTGATCTAGAAAAAACAGAGGAATTTTATACACAAGTACTGGACTATGAAGTTGTCTGCCGGTACGGTGGACAGGCGCTGTTTGTGTCTACTGGCAATTACCATCATCATATTGGGCTAAACACTTGGCAAAGCAACGGCAGACCTGCTTTACCGGATGATGCGGCCGGCTTGAAAAGTTATACCGTTGTACTAAAGGACGAAACATATGCTGATTCCGTTAAAAATAAGCTGCAATCAGCAGGCTATTTGGTAGAGCAACAGACCGAGGAACTACTATACAGCAGCAACCCTCTTTTCTCCACTGTCGACCCAAATGGTATTCGAATTTTCTTTACAATAGAAGGTAACTAAGATGAAGGCTATCACTGAGATAGCCTTTTTCTTATTTCTCGAGCCCCCATTTATTAAAATTAAACAATTTTGAAACTTTTCCCCGTTTTCATTCGTTTAAGATAAAACGATTCTGAGGGGGGATGAAATGGATGCTTCTCACCTTTCTTCTACAGAAGACAACACCGCAAAAATCGAATGGCTAACGTATGTAATGGAAATGTATGGGGATGCATTAACAAAGCTCTCTTATACGTATGTCAAAGATATCGGAAAGGCACAGGAAATAGTGCAGGATGTATTTTTTCTATGTTATGAACGCTGCGAAGAGGTCCAGCAGATCGCTTCATTAAAAGCATGGCTATATAAAGTAACAATTAACCGCTCCAAGGATAGGCTAAGAAGTGGTTGGCTGAAACGTATTATTTTGAACAATCTCATCCCCCCTTATACAAAAGCTCCCCATTCTACAGAGCAGATGCTCATTAAACAGGAGCAGCAGCACCAGTTGCTAATGCATGTCCTTGAATTGCCCGTTAAGTACCGTGAGGCTTTGTTACTCTTTTATTATGAGGACGTGTCAATCGCAGAAATAGCCTATATGCTCAAACTTAATGAAAATACCATTAAAACAAGGCTGAAAAGAGGAAGGGAATTATTAAAGCAGCTAGTAAAGGAAGGTGATTTCAGTGGATGAAAAGCTTAAAGCACTGAAGGAAGAGCAAAGCCAACAGACACTGTCACATATTACTTTTACTCAAAAAGATAAACAGGCTGTACTGGAGAGAGTAAAGCGTAAAAAGATAAGATTTCGCTTCATGCCTCAAGCAGCTTTTATCCTCTTCACCTTAATTACAGTCAGCAGCTTATATCTGTTTATTTCCGATAGCTCACTGGAAGAAGAAACAATTGAAACGATTTCAGACGTAAATACTCCGGAAAGCCCTCAAATACTAGCAGTGTCTGGAGAAATGTTTACGATTGACTGGCTGTCCGATGCGATGGATAGAGGTAATCATGATTATGTTACATCATACCACTCACCGCTTGTGGTTGATTCTGAAATTGCAGCTTTTAAACGTGGCGAGGTTATATACTATCAAATGCCCTCTTCGGTCAATGAAGCCGTTCCAAATACTACTGTTCAAAATATAGGGCGGATTGTTGGTCTTCCTGGTGAAACAGTGGAAATTATTGATGGGCACGTTTGGATAGATGATAAAAAGCTTTTGGCCTTCTATGCGGAAGCGACGATGCATGGGCTTAATGAAACCGTCTATTTTGAAAAGATAAATCCAGGTAATATTGCAGACGAGGAGGCAGCACGTGCTTATTTCTCCACTGAGATGCCGCCGGTAACAGTCGGAGAGAATGAAGTATTTGTACTTGTTGATCAATGGTGGCGCGGCGCGGACAGCAAGGATTACGGTCCCTTGCGGACGGATCAAATCATAGGAATAGTAAAAGGATATGCACAATAGGAAAAGCGGTCATTCCCCTGTCTTAGAATGACCGCTTCTTTAAGCCTGGCTCTTTTCTAATTTTGTCCAGCAGCATGCACAGCTGTCAAAGTTTGTTTTTCCCGTAAAAGCTTCAGCATATTGGATGGCCTCTTTAGAATTGGCATGCATGCCGAGAGCAATCGTATCCTCTACTTCAGGCGAGTAAGTGCAATCTGGCGCATGCACTTGATGATTCCCTTTGGCATCGGTGTTTTGATTATAAAAATAATACGTCAGCATAATGAGCCTCCTACATAGGTTTTAGCTAATTGTTTACTAAATGATTCGATAGTTAGTAAATTCCTCAACTGCCTCTTCAGTAAACAACATTTCCTATCGAACTGAGGAGATATGTCCCTCTCGTCTCTTACCAACCGATCAAAAGTCCACAAGTATAGCACCAGTTCTATAATCCATACTATTTAAGAAAGGAAGTGATACTGTTGGAAGACACACCATTCGCGCAGCTTACTAGTGAAAGGCTCGATGAAATTAATGCATTGGAAGAGAAACTCGGAGTCATTCTTATTGCTTATGATGCTACAGCCGGCTCTAATCAGTTTTCTCATGACAAACAGCCATCAGATGTCATTAACCCTTCATAGCCCTATTCTTCCCCCTCATTTTCACACCATTTTTTTAGAGTTTGATCTATCTTTTGAAAGTCAGTTTTCTGCAAAACCCCCTTCTTTTCTTCATAGAAAAACAGCAGGGGAATTTTCTTCCCCTGCTGTTTTTACGGATTCTATTTGAGCCCTGGATAGCCCTGCTGTCGAAGTGCCTCATAAATAACTATAGCCGCGGTATTGGATAAATTTAAAGAACGGATATGATCACTTTGCGGAATACGCAGACACATATCCTGACGTTCATACGCAAAATCCTTTGGCAGCCCGGTCGTTTCTTTCCCAAACATAAAATAAATGTCGCGCTCTGTGTCGCTGAAGTCATGCGTTGTAAATGGCTCTTCACTATATGTTTCAATCAGATACAAATCGCCCCCTTGAGAATAGGCGAGGAAATCTTCCAATGAATCGTGATAAACCACATTTACATGCTCCCAATAATCCAATCCCGCTCTTTTTAGCATCTTGTCATCCGTTGAGAATCCAAGTGGATGGATCAGATGCAGACTTGTATTTGTCCCTGCACATGTGCGGGCAATATTCCCTGTATTGGCGGGGATTTCTGGTTGATATAAAACTACATGTAACGGCAAACTAAAGACCTCTTTCTTATAATAATGCTAATCCTTTTTCTATTTCCGTGAGCACCTCGGCGTCCGTTTCACGTTCCTTTGCCCCTTGAAGCGCAAGCTGGGCCTCGTGCCCACCTATTTTACCAAGTGCCCATGCGGCAGTTCCCCGGATGACAGGGCGTTCGTCCTTTTTCATCACGTCAATCAGCTCAGGTATCGCTGACTGCTCCTTAAAATGGGCCAATGCCAATATCGCATTACGCTGGATCGGCTTCTTCCCCCGCCAGGAGCCGGAAACATGTCCGAATTTCGCTTTAAATTCCTTATTCGAAATGGAAAGAAGCGGAGACAATAGCGGTTTAGCAACTTCCGGATCTGGAGTAAATTCCTCATGAATCCAATTTGCCTTCCCCTTATTTTTAGGGCATACTGTCTGGCATGTATCGCACCCATATAAACGATTCCCAATTTTCCCGCGGAACTCATCGGGTAAGAAACCCTTCGTCTGTGTCAGGTAGGCAATACAGCGCTGCGAGTTCAACTGCCCGGGTGCTACAATAGCCCCTGTCGGACAAACATCGAGACAGAGTGTACAATCGCCGCACTCGTCTTCTATCGGCGTATCAGGCTCAAATGGAATATTCGTGATCAACTCACCCAAATATACATAAGAACCAAATTCCGGCGTAATAATAGAACAATTTTTCCCGTTCCAGCCGATACCGGCACGCTCTGCCACGGCACGGTCCACAAGTTCCCCTGTATCAACCATTGATTTTATACGAACATCCGGGACACGCTCGGCCAGCCATGCCTCTATCAGCTGCAGTCTTTCCCTGACAGCTACATGGTAATCAATGCCCCATGACGCCCGGCAGAAAATGCCGCGGCGCTCTCCTTTTTTTCCGGCAGGGGCATCCTTCATTTTCGAAGGATATGCAATAGCAATTGCTATAATACTCTCTGCGCCATCCAATAAACGGAGCGGCTCCGTCCGAAGCTCGATATCCGATTCTTCAAAGCCGGACTGAAAGCCCAGCTCCTGCTGACGGCGCAATCTATTTTTCAACTCATGAAACGGCGAGGCGGTTGCAAAGCCAATCTTATCAACGCCAATCGACTTTGCATATTCAATTAACTGTGCCTGCAAATCTGCTATACGCATTTCCTCACCTTCCTTATGGTACAATAAATTAAAAATTCCGAGGTGATACTATGAACATTTCGCTCGATACATCTCTTCTTGAAAAAGTGCCCGCTATGAAAATCGGCCTCATTCATTATACCAAAATTACCGTCTCTGACTCTCCTCAAATGATTAAAGGGCGTATACAGCTTTATCAGGAAAATTTATTCTTTGAACTCCAGGATACACCTGTTACTGAACGCCCGGGCATTCAGGAGTGGCGGTCTCTTTGGAAGGCCTTCGGTGCTGACCCGAACCGTTACCGCCACTCAGCAGAAAGCCTGCTGCGTCGTATTGCCAAACAGCAATACCTCGTACCGTTCCATTCTGCCGTAGATATTAATAATTTTTTCTCCCTTCAATATGAAGTCCCAATTGGAATTTATGATACGGTTCACCTAGAAGGAGATATTACAATTGCGTTAGGAACTGAGAATACAAGCTATGATGGGCTGAATGGACGATCCATCTCCTTGAAAAACATACCTCATTCTAAAGATGCGATTGGTCCATTCGGAAGTCCCTATGTAGATTCTATTCGTACGGCTGTATCGGAAAATACAACAGATGCGCTGCATATTTTCTACCTTCGTCCATCTATTGAGGAAGCTGAAGCGAGACAGCTGCTCACTTCTTCCGGTAAAATGTTTACACAAGTAAATGGCGGCGATTTCGAATTGGCTGTTCTTTCTGCCGCCGAACCAACGACTTCCCTATAAGGAGCGATTGAATGATTTCATTAGCAGAAGCAGTAAAATTAAAATCGATCTTAAACAAAAAGAAACAGGAGTTAATTTCTGAAATTCATAGCGTCTCCCATGCAATTGTAGAGAAAGGTGAGGAGCCTAAAATTCCAGACCGGACATTAAACCAAATCGATACAGAGCTGGAGGACATACGCCGTGATGCACGTATCCTTGACCGACTAATCTATGAGGCAAATATCCAGAATTCTATTGAATTCGAAAACGAGACTTATACATTAGTAGAGGCGATCGAGCTGGCAATCCAACTGCGTGCCCAATCTACCCTCTATAAGGAGCTCGGGTTGTCCGAGAAAGAATCCTTCTTTCACGGCTCAGGAGATACAATTTTTTACCGCGTTGCCCTGTATGACCCGAACGAATATCGGGTAAAGGCAAATGAGCTCGAAAAGTCTGCTCATCGTCTATCGAACGCTATTAATGCCAAAAACTATCAAGTCCAGGTCGACTTTGACGACTCGAAATATTTCTAACCCGGCGCGGTGAGAGTCCAACCCGGGTTGCTGCGGATGTCCTCATGCATTTTTGCATACCTCAACTTAGTTGCCATATGCAAACCGATGACCAATAACCTGTTACTCCGGTTACCTTTAACAAATGACCAACTATTGCTAAAGTGACCTTTCGTAATTTCGTTTATTTTGACATCCGTAGCAAGAAGGGTGTGGCCTTAAACAGCCACACCCCTCTCTTTTTATTCTACTCCCGGCAGTATGCGCAGTACTTTTTCATCTGCATCCAGAATGGCCTCTACCCCTAAAGGAATGGCCACATTCGGCTTGCAGTGGCCAATCTGAAAGCCAGCCAGTACAGGTTTATTTAATGGCGCTAAATATTCACGCATAATACCGAGCACCTCTTCATACGTCTCTTCTTTACCAAGCTCTGTAAAGCTGCCAATCACGAAACCTGCCGCCTGCTCAAGCTTACGAGCCTGCCGCAATTGGTTCATCATCCCATCAATATGCTCCAGCTCTTCCTTAATATCTTCCAGTACAATGATTTTCCCCTGGGCATTAAACTCGAATTTCGTCCCGAGTGTTCTCACAATCCGGTTTAAATTTCCGCCTGTCAGCTCACCGCGTACAACTCCTCCAGAGATTGTCTCCAGCGGGCTGATCATCTCACTATACTGAATTTCCAACGGTGAAAAGAGCTGCTGGAACATTTTAGCCGACAATGCATCCATTGCTTCTTCTCCGTTGGACAGCATCGGCCCATGGAATGTGACAAGGTTGGAAAACTCATTAACAGCTAAATGCAGGGAGGTAACGTCTGAAAAGCCCCAAATAACTTTCGGGTTTTCTTCTAGCAGCTGATAATCGATTTGATCGACAATTCTCGCCAGACCATAGCCGCCTCTTACACAGAAAATGCCTTTTATCTCTGGGTCCTTTATCATGGCATGAAGATCTTCCAAGCGTTCCTCATCTGTTCCAGCAAGCATTCCATCCGGCAACCCGATTGTTTGTCCCAGCTTATAATGAAGTCCGAGCGACTCGATAAATGCTGTCTTCGCCTCCAACTGCTCCATTTTCAGCGGACTGCTGAGCGCTACCAGCCCTACTGTATCACCTTGTTTTAATCTTTGCGGGCGTATTTTCATCCTTCATTCCCCCTTTTTGTCATCCATGTTATTTTACCATAGGAAGCTCATTGCAATCTGAACCATTCCATTCCTATAATATATGTAAGTTTTTAAAATCGTTTATTTTCCTTCGTCAGGTGCTCTCTTGCAGAAAAAGTAAAGGTCACGCCGAGGGATACTAACGTAAAGAAAGGAGCTTTTCCATGAATTTCCCACCGCAGTTACCACTCGTTCTAGCTACTATATTATGGGGCGGCAACTTTGTCATCGGCCGCGCTGTTTCCGGAGATATCCCGCCACTTACCCTTTCCTTTCTGCGATGGTGTGTAGCTTTTGCTGTTTTCTTCCCGATCGTTTACCGGAGAACGAAGCAGGAATGGCCAATGATTAAGGCCAACTGGCCGGCTGTTATCGCCATGGCCATAACAGGGGTTACCTGCTTTAACACACTTGTGTACATCGGGCTTCACTACACGACGTCCATTAATGCATCGCTGATGAATTCTTCAACGCCGATTATTATATACATACTATCGTTTCTCTTTTTAAAGGAACGCCTCTCCAAATTTCAGCTGGCAGGAACCATCGTGTCATTGATAGGGGTACTATTCATCATTTCGGGCGGCTCAATCAAAAGCCTCTTTGCCTTTTCTTTTAATAAAGGAGATTTGATTGTTCTTGTTGCTGTCTTTTGCTGGAGCATCTATTCATTACTCGTCAAACAGTATGCAGGTCGTCTGCCGGGCTATTCCACATTCCTTGTTACGATTGGGCTAGGCATCATAATGCTCCTTCCATTTACTGTGTATGAGCTGATGACAACTCCCACTGCTATCAACTGGTCCATCGGTACACTGGGCGCTGTTTTTTATGTAGGAATTGCCGCCTCGATTGTGGCTTTTTTAAGCTGGAACAGCGGTGTAGTCGCAATAGGTCCAAATAGAGCAGGCATCTATCTCAACTTTATCCCTCTTTTTGCGGCTATCTTTGCCATTCTCTTCTTAGGGGAGGAAGTGATTGCTGCCCAGTTGGTTGGCGGTTTAGCAGTTATCACGGGTGTTGTCCTCTCCAACAAAAAATAAACGAAGCAGGGGGCTGTTCCCCCGCTCCGTTTATGATACCCCTGTATAAATAACCGTAACGTCTCCATGCAGATGCAACACACTTGCTGGAAACTGTTCTGTCACCTGCCCTGTACGAAGACGGTCATATGCTTCTTGTTTAGAGGCACCGGAAATTAGCAGAACGATTTTTTTAGCCTGCATAATTGTTTGTATGCCGATCGTAATGGCATGGGTCGGCACATCCTCCAACCGTTCAAAATATATCTTATTCGCCTCCCGTGTAGAGGCAGTCAATTCTACAATATGCGTTTCCTGTTCAAATGAGGAGCCAGGTTCGTTAAAGCCGATATGGCCGTTTATTCCGATACCGAGCAGCTGCACATCAATACCGCCTGCTTCCTTGATCTTCGATTCGTATTCCTTTGCTGCCTTTTCCAGATCCGGGGCACTCCCGTTTGGCAAATGGATATTCTCTGGCTTTATATCAATATAGTGAAACAAATGCTTCTTCATATAGTGATGATAACTTGCTTCACTTTCTTCCGTTATTCCAACATACTCATCTAAATTAAAGGTTGTCGTTTCCGAAAATGAAATCTCCCCCGCCTCATAGCTTTTTACAAGCTCTTTATAAAAGCCTTCCGGTGTTCCCCCTGTTGCCAATCCAATTACACTTTTGCTATCCTTTTGAATATGGTCGATGAAAAGGTCGGCAGCTATTTTACTCATCTCCCCGTAGCTTGCCGCTTCAATCCATTTCATATCAACATCCCCTTCTCTATTTATCATCATATAATCCTTACCGTAAATTCCCATCATTTCACACCTGACAATTGTAAAATTGGGACTTTACTTATCACTATTTTTGGCAGCTGACGAATTCCGGCCCGCTTGCTCCCCTCATTCTTTTTGTCAGACTAACTCTATTAAATGTTAGTCTTCCTGTTTGATGGTGGCCAAGGCCTGTTTCTCTCTTCTAAAAAAACATGCCCGCAATGAAAGATATCATCACTAAAGAATAATGGCTCCTTAATATAATGATCCTCTAAACAATTAGGAACGAGAGTTATCCCTTAATTTTATAAATGTGAAAAATTTTTCATATAGTACCGATTGTACCATAATGCCAAAATCAAAAGACAGCTTTCAACTGTGCCTACCCGGCATTTCTCTTTTGCTTTCACTGTTACTGCCAACACTGCCTATTTAAGAGCAAAAGAATCTTAGGGAGTCTGAAAGAAGGAAATCCTTTATAACAAAAAAATACCGCCTTTCCTATTTAAATAAGAAAAAGCGGCTCCACAACGCATCCATTCGTTCATTTTCCTTCTTTTATAAGAATCGAAGAGATGGCTCACATTTATTTTTTATTTTCTATTATGTCGTAATACAGCGTCAACTTTTGGCTATTCATTTCCATAATATGATTGGAATAATGACTCGCCATATTTTTCATGACAATTTCATATGCATCATGATATGCCCCGTTCACTTTCTCCTTTGTTTGAATGGTCTCATTGATCGCTTCAATGATATCTCCCATTTGTTCTGATGTTTCCTGTTGAATAGTGCTTTGGAGTTCACCGCCCAATTGGCGAAGCTCCTGGATTTTTGTAATAAAGGAGTTTGCTTTATATGTTAAATCCTCATTTATAAAAAACTGGTGAAACATTGTTTGCTGTGGCACGCTTCATCACCCCGCTTCTATCTTCCCAGCAAGTTCTTCGTCAAATTTGAAATAATCCTCAATTGTCTTTTTAATCTTTGCCATCGCCTCTCGTCCCTGCTGTATTTCCTGCTCGTAATAATGAAACATATGTTCAAAGGCAGCTTTGAAATTCTCGGCAAGCGGCGGGATATCTTCATGTACATTAATTCCTGTCAAAACATATTTCTGATAGGCATCATACGTAAAACTTCCAAGCAAGTACTGATACTTGGAGTAGTTAACTTCCATATCGGTAATCTTTTCTAGCAACTTTGCCTTTCTGTTTTCAAAGTCCTGCAGATAGCTTGTTTCATAGTCAGTTTTCAGGCGCCCTAGGACTTCCTCTTTTTCATCATAGATAGCCATTCCTGCTGTATAAATACGCACGGCGGAAGAGAGATTGATCTTAACCTTTTGCCCCTTGCTTGTCACAGTCATAAACAGGTCTTTCCCTTTGTACGCCTTCCCTTTGTCTGCCGCTAGAGCTTCTAGAAGGTTATAAATTGAATGCCCCTCAACACTGTTAGCTAAAGCTTTCATTAGATCACTCAAGCTCATTTGGATTGTATCTAGGTGACTCGTAATGCTGTTCCATTTCTCTTTGATTGTTTTATAGGCATTAATAATATCGATAACATCACCAATTGTTGTCAAATTAGGTTCAAGTGCTTTATTTATCGCCTCTACAATGTCCTGTAAATCCTTCTCTATTCCATCTACTGCATCTAGAATAGCCGCCTTTTGGTCCTGATTGACATAACCGTGCTTTACCATAGCGCTTAAAATCGGATCTAAATTTTTATGAATAACTGATAAATGCGTCAGCAACTCAGGGATTTTCTTACTCATATTTTGAAGCATAGGAATCCCTTCACTGATTATTTGCGGTGCATCTTTAACATGATCCCAAAAGCCATCATTCTCCATTACTTTATCAATCAGCTTGAGATCAATACCCGTCATAGCCGCAACGGCTCCGTCAAACCCTTCATTATTGTAATTGGAAGCATATTTGGCCATATACGTCTGGATCGCCTGGATGTCCTTATCAGGAATTTCACCTAAAATATCCCCGATTCCCGCAAAGTCCGCCATCGTGTCAATTGGCTCGCCATGCCCAACCGTTATGAATCCGCGGATATTTTGACTTACGGCCAACATCATATCTTCCTCTGCTACAAGACGGTAAATATCATTCCCCGCGTCCTTATAGTATTGTTCAGTAAATTGTACAAGGGCTTCTGGATCAACTGTATAGATATCGCTAAAATTCCATGGATTTAAACCGAAGTTCTTCTCTAATTCCTTACGAAACTCACGATCAGTATAAGCTAATTGGTAAACGGTCGGCTGTGCGGCATTAATGGTATATACTCTATCAAATTCTTGATTAATTAACTGCTGCATTTGCTTCGTATTACCACCCAGCGAGTGGCCAAGCCCGATTTTCATTAAATCAATATCACTTTTTTCAGTTTGTTTATTGATAATTTGGGTAATCTCCTGCTCAAACCTTTGGGCATCACGGTATTGTCCATTATTCTGACCTACAAAAATACCGAATGTATTGTACATCCAGTCCTCTGGGCGCCAGTTTTCTTCCTCTTTCATTTCGCTCCCGCGCGCAATCGAATAGACTTGATTGACACCTTTATCTTCATCGAAAAAGTGAATAATCGTTCCATCAAACCCGTTTTTTCCTATGTCTAATTTTTGGCCGTAATCACTTGCATGATACAGCTCAATATCAGCCGTCAATTCCTTTCCGGTTTCCTCAAAATATATGCGCTTTATTTCTTCTTCTGTCAGTTTGCCATACTCCAGGTCTACAATTCGTCCCCGCAATTCATCTGAAAATAATACTTCTTCCATAAAATCACCTCTCCTGTATTAAGGATTAAAACGAACAGAATGGAAGATTTTTTTTGCCCGCTCTCTTTCTTCGGTTAGATCGAGATTGCATTCTTCCGTTTTGCTTATGCATGTAGAACTATACTCTAGACTTATTGCTTTATCGGTAGTCTGGGATTTTATATAGCCGAGAAAATGCAGGTAAAATCCGTTTTTGTCATTATTTATATCCTGTCTATATTCTGCAAAGTAGACATCATTATCTTCTACTGTGTATTTTTCAAAATCTTGAGGAGTTAATAAATCCGTCGAACCTATCAGCAAATCTAGATTGCTATCAATGGACTGTGTAACTTTTCGATCTTCGAAATTCCCTACTACAGAATAACCGTAGTTCTCTTCTTCTCGTCCTTCGCCAAAATAAATAGCTTCATATTCCTGACCACGATATTGATAATATGTCTGATCCATCACTGCATTCACTGGGTAAAGCATCGTATAACCGCCAACGTTCGATTTAAATGTATAGTAGCCCTTTTCTGTCTCTTCCTTTGAAGTAATGAATTCTTTTGTAAAATCATCCTGCAATGCCGCCGTTTGAATCTCCTCCTCTCCTGAATGATTATTTGAGTTAGTATCTGAATTGTCATTTGTTTTCATTGTCCCACACCCTCCTATTAATAAAGTCGCTGCAAAAAGAAATGGTAAATAACGTTTAGCCAAGATGATGCCTCCTTCTTTGTTGATCAGTCCTAAAATTTTCGATGATATTTTATATTGTTGAAGCACAGGTCTTTTACACCTCGAAAAGTTCCTGCTTATCCGTTCTCCTCCGTGTGGAAGGAGTAGCATTTTCTTTGACCTTTCTATACAAAGTCATTGTTTGTACCTCTTTTTTCGTTGCTTCGCTTCCCTATCCTTCGTCATGCAACCACCCAACAAAGAAATAATTATAAGGGTCCATTGTAAATCGCGCACTTTCCGGATACTTCCCTCTCACCATCTAAAATTTACCTATTAATAATTTAGCAGAGAATGGCGCAGCAAACGATATAGTAAAAGCAAATTAATGCTTTTCATCTAGTCACCTTCGTTCGACAAGGGAAAATTTTCTCATTGTTAAATATTACTTATTACATTCCCGGCCCATTGCCTTCCCTGTTAAAAGCCCTTCCCCGTTATCCCCTCACTTTATGCACAAATAAAGGGAATCCCTTCAAACAAGGATTCCCTTTCATTCAATAGGAGTGAAAAACATTTCCTAACCCGCTAATCAACCCGATTACATAACTGTTAAAAGATGTTCTAAAAGTAATTACTCTCTATCCAAACATGCATATCTAGCCAAAAAAGGCAGCCCCACATTTACGAGCCACCTACCAAGTCTAAAACCCATCCCTTCACATCTACAAGCCGGTTCGATGGCGGCTTAGCTGTTTCCCCCGTAATAATGAGCGGTACAAGAGAATCAACACGATGGAGAGATCCATGTGCTCCGCCGCCAGCATGATCGTGACTATGCTTTTCGATAAACTCGTAAGAAGGCTTTGCATCTACAATGATTACCTTTCCTTCTTGTGAATGAAGCGCTCCATGCAGCCTTGCAAGCGCATCAGGATACGTATGGTAACGTATGATTCCCTGCTGGTCCTTCTTTACATCCAAAATAGACAAATCACCATCCAGCTGCCATGATTGACCGTACTCATCGGTAAACGGCCCATTTGGTGAAAATGTAAATTCTTCTTTCCCTATTGGACCCGTAACATAGTTTATTTGTTGATCATTCCATGCAACAAAACCAATCCGCTCATCCTTTTTTAAAATGTCTACTACCTCAGAAAACGGTATTTGTTCATCATGCAGGTAGATGTAGGCCATTCTTTCATTAACAGCTACAGCCAGCTGCGCATTCTCTTTTCCGTTCTCCCAGAAGGTGTAGTCTTTTAACAACTCATTTAGATCAATTAAAGCTGTCTCCTTTTTTTCCTTGACCAATGATTGCCCACTGTCACCAAGGACAATCCAGGTTACCTTCTGCACAGCCTCCTCCCAGGAAGCAAATTGATTGAATAGCTCTTGGAGTGCTTGATCGGCCTTTTCTATACCTTTCGTATCTTCAGGGCCATTTCTATGGATAGAAGCATCGGCATCAGGAAAATAAACAAGAGTAAAAGACGGGAGCTTCTGCTTTTCCATTACATATTTCAACTCGTTTACTGTGAAGTCATTATTGACACCCATACGCTTCCAGCTAAACTTATTCCAGTCGTTTTGTGGATTATATTGAGATAATGCACCAAGCGATAAAAGCATCGGTCCGTTCACTTCTATTTTCTTTGGAAGCAGCCTGGTGAAGGAGAGCAGCTTCGGTACATGCAATTCTTGCCGGACACTTCCACGGTATAAGAGACCATTAATAGAGGCAGATTGCAATTTGACTTTTGCTAGTTCTTCATGGATCGTCTGCACATCCTTACTTAAATGCTGTTCGTTCAGGCGAATCACACTATCAGCTGCTACATTCTTTATCCCGTTAGCCCACATTTCCCTTATTCCGCTTCCATAACTGACCATCCGATTCTCATCTTCCTTAAACCAAATCAAGCCCGGAACTTTATGACGATTTGTATATGCCCCTGTTAATAACGTGCTATCGATTGTCACAGACATTGTCGGATAAGAGCTTATAAATTCAGGATAGAACTGCCCATTCTTTATCAAAAAGGAGAAAGCAGGTGCTTTTCCTTCCTTTATAGCCTTTTTTAATGGTTCAGTCATTAAGGAATCAACCGTGACTAGAATAACCGGCTTTTGAGTCTCGGTTACCGTTGCTCCATTCAGCTTTTTTGTCGGGGACATGGAAATGGCAAAAGCAAGCACCCCACACACAATCACAACTAAAGCAAAAGCAATGAGTATTTTTCTTTTCATCGTTGTCACCTGTCTTCCATTCATTAGTAGTAGTATGGTGATTCCGAATGAATACATGCTTTTTAAAAATAAAATCCCTTCACTGCTCGGGTATAAATATGCCGACCGAATGAATAAGGGCGTTACATAGGCTTACATGAGAATAATTAAATTTCTTTATCCCTTTGTTTCATCTTCTTTTTTTGGGTGAAATGTACATATAAATAAGCTGGACATGGGAGGGAGAATTTTGGAAACGTGGCTTAGCCTCATTTTTGCAATCGGTTTTATGCTGATTCATTTCTTTTCGAAATCAATGAAATTTATAAAGGATACTCCGAGAAGCCGTTTCCTTTCAATTGCTGGGGGAATCGCTGTCTCCTATGTTTTTATTCATCTCTTACCGGATTTAAACAAGCACCAGGAAATCCTTTCAGAAGCAGTAAAATCAGGCATATTTGAAACTTTAGAGAATCATGCTTATATAATTGCTTTATTGGGTCTTACTGCTTTTTATGGGCTGGAGAGAATGGTGAAGAACTCTAAAAAGCAGCAAGACGAAGAAACAAATCTAGGTGTTTTTTGGATTCATATTGCCTCTTTTTTTCTCTATAATGCCTTGATTGGCTATCTGCTGATCAGGGAGGAATATAAAAGTAATTGGGGGATGTTCTTTTATTTTTTGGCCTTGGCCGTACATTTCGTTACGAATGACCATAGTCTGCGAAAAGACCATAAGGAAATTTATGACCGCTACGGAAGGTGGCTGTTAACAGTCGCTATTTTACTTGGGTGGGTAGTAGGAGTCTATACACAATTAGAGGAAGTGTATGTTTCCTTACTTACTGCTTTCTTGGCAGGCGGTATCATCCTGAATGTTTTAAAAGAGGAATTACCCGAAGAAAGAAAAAGCAGCTTCATATCCTTCTTTCTAGGCATGGTAGGCTATTCTTTATTGTTATTACTGATTTAAAACACGTCTTATATATAAGCAGATTATTATTAAGTAAGAAGTAAGCTCTCCTTCTTTCTAATTAAAATCCCGCGAATTGAAATGATTTGATTATACGTTATGGCTATATCCGTTATCTGATGGGCGGTACAGCCAAGATTTCAGGAATTTTTTCTGTTGAGGAGCAGCGTTGGGAAACCTTCTATGCTTACTTGCTAATATGCTCGATTCTTTTCAAATTAGACAGACGCACCCGCACTTCATACATTCCTTCTCTTCGCTTGTAATTTCACCAAATGATTTATCTAAGTCGTTCTCTGCCTCCGATATAAAAAACCTTCTAACAAGTAATGTTAATATCATTATCATAGAACACTACTATTATTAGAAGGCATGAGGTAATTTGTACTTACTTTTATAATAAAGATGAAAAATTCCTATTACCTTTATGGGAAGGTGAATCGTTAGAATCAACACATTTTACATCAAGCAGGAGGAGCCATTTCTAAAGAAATCGTAAAAGCCACTGTTTCATAGCGTAATCCAAAATATAAATGGCTCTTAACCTCTACGGTTTTCAGCGTGCTTATGCTTGTTAACGATTCTGTACTACCTTCTCAATATTTTATATGAACTGTGAATTTCAATGGTATTATGAATATAGTGTCTAAAAAAACTCTTGAAAAATTTCAATACTTTTTTGTCTTCATTTCTCACATCAAAACAAGCATAAGGAATATTAAGCTTAATTTGATTTTTTATAACCTCACCTAGTAACGGTCTTAAAAGATAATGATTCCTTCTATCTTCTTTAATGAAGAGAGATGTAATAAATAAATGTTCATTATTAACGTTTGTACTTAATATCCAACCGACGATTTCCTCTTTAAAGTAAAGCCAAAAGCTCGTTTGCGTACTAGCTTCGCCAAATTGAAAGTCCTCTAAAGGTGATAAATGTGCAGGATACCAATCAGCATTGCGTAAGGATTCCAGCTCTGTATCACGAATTTGATTCAGCTCTTTCACTGAGAAATCTTCCGAAAAAGTGTTTGTTTCAATCCATTTTTCCTGCTTCATATCATTAACATTAATAATAAAATGAGTCTTATCCAAAGCTGGCGGAGTCCACGATTGCTTTCTTAATGTAAATTTTACATTCGGACTAGTTTCCGGAAAAATATTTGTATATAAAACTTTTGCACCTTTTGCCTTTAGTTCTTTTTCGGCAAACTTCAATAGTTTTTCTTCAATGTTTTTATTTTGAAACTTTTCCCTGACATTGACCGAATAGACGACCCCCATCCTGTCTAACTCTTTATATTCCGCAAATATTATCCCAAGTATCTCATTATTTTTATCAATCGAAACACCTATTACAAATGATTCGTTGTTTATGTCCTTCAATAAAAAATCGCCTTTAACGTTCTCAAAATGTAACAATACTTCAGCAACTTGTGTTTGATTTAATTTTTGAATTTGCATGATTTTTACCTTCTATATAAAAATAGTTTAACTAATAAATTTAATTTGATGACAAGGTGAAATGGATCACTTTTTTAGTGACCCATTTCGATTAACATGAAGCTAAATTACGGATTTGAAACTTGGCCTTGCCCCTGAATATCCTTTATATAAGATGCAGGTTTTTCTAGGGTGGCTTTTACACGAATATGAATATATTGCGAAGTATTAGCTGGGATATTTTCAATAGCACCATTTGGATTAGCCGTTTCCTCTTGCCAACCAGTTGCGTCATCTGCTGCAGTTGGATTGCTATCAATATAATATTCATAAGTCTCCTCTGGTATTAAATTTGTTAATTTTGTATACCCTGCACCAGTAGATCCCGCCATTGACATTGCACCTGGATTAGGAGCAGCAGCAGGTTTTATATCACTCAACTCAACTTGCGCTAAATTTTGTACGTCACTTGCTGGTTGTGCCTCTGCTGAAGCTACACGAATGTGCACATATTGACCCGCATTCACCGGAATGTTATCAATTTCTGTTTTACCTAATAGTGCTACTGATGTTGCCCGTGTCCAATCAACGCTAACAGATGTTGCAGCGTCATTATCTATTAAATATTCATACTTAACACCATCAGTCAATCCTGTCAGTTTGATTGTTCCTGGATTGGTTCCTTGTGCTTTAGCTGCATTAGGTGCAGCAACTACATTTACGATAGGTAATGGTATGTTATTTATCTCTATTGTCTTTGGAGTAGAATACTCTGTTTCACTCACAAACACTTTTTGAGGCTTCGCTTTATTCAAGGCGGCATCTCTTAAGGAAATATCATTACCATTTCCACTCATCGTAATTGTCGTATTTGGTTCCATTTTTGATACTGTCGTTGAACCTAATGTTACTGTAACTGTATTTCCCGTAAGTTCGAAGCTATCATCGCTAGCAAAAGCAAAATTAGCATTAGCTTGATTACTTAATGCAAAATCATTCGCTAAATCAGCTAGATTATTAGAAATAAGGTTTACATCTTCTGAGAATGTAATCGTTAATTGGTCCCCTGCATCTACACCGCTAGAACCATTGTCAACGAAGGCTGAACTAATAATAACTGGTGCAGCCTGATCAATTGCTGTAACATTAATTCCAGTTATATTCACTCTATTAACATCTACTATAGATAAGTCCGGATTTTGATTAACTGTTGGTGTGAACAAAGTACCTTCCTTTGGTGTAACTCTAATCGTGATATATTGATTTTCACCTTGCGTATATAAAGGATTAGGAGTTATACCATCACTAAGTACAGGCGTTCTTCCGTTTTTATCTGTTACTTTTATAGACTCAACATTAAATCCATTCACTGTAAATGAGTTATTATATACTGACATTGGATCAATATTCGCTGAAAACTTCAGGCGAATTGTTTCAACTTTTCCATCTTGAGAACTTACACCATCTTTACCGTCTATCATAACCGTTTCTAACAATCGGTTGTTGATCAGTGTCACAGCAGCTACTTGTCCAGTCTTTTTCGCTTGGCCTACTTGATTTCTCTCTACTACAACAATTTGCTTACCATCAGCCGCTAAAATCTTTCCATCCCGCGGAAGTGGCTCCCAAGAGGACACATCAGCGTTTATTGTTGGTATTCCAGCATTCGCTGCAATATCATTATCAAAAACCTTATAAGCAAATTCAGAGCCTAAATCGGGGACTTCAGTTACATTAATGCTTGTTTTATCGTTACTTGAAGCATCATCTACAGCATTAACAGTTAAAATGCCTAATGATTCAAGACTTACAGATACAGTCGATGATAGACTTGCTGGTACGTTCCCCTTTGCTGCAAAACGTACTTCGTAGTTTCCAGCGCCTAAGCCAGTAATCTCTGTTGATAATAAAGGTATATTCGTCCAGCTTGTGTCAGTAGTTAATTTATATTGGTATGTCTTACTTGCATCTAAACCTGTAATTTTACCATCATTGCCTCTCACACTTGGAGATACACCTTGCAGTCCTGTTGGTGCTGCTGATGGTGCTGGTGGTGTCGTGACAATTGATCCACTACCTGAGTTACTAGACGGATTGTCAGATAAATCCGGGTTCTTTGTTCCTCCAACTTGTTCAACATTTTCTTTTACAGCATTATAGTTTCCTATTATATCAACTGGTTTCGATCCTGTTGGAATAACAAGATTACCAATTTTCGTTTCTGTTCCTACTGTCACGTTTGTTTCTTTATTAACTATTTCAAGGTTACTTACTCGCCCAATTGTTTGTAGATTTACATTTGCCTTTGTCATTAGGGATAGGTTTTCAATGTCACTTTTACCTGCTAATTTAACGTTGTTAGTAGTTGTCACTTTTAAGGATGTTACATTAGAGTTAATGGCAACGTCGCCAGCTCCTTGAGCAATGACTAATTTAGGAAGCACCACTGAACTTTCTGCAGTTAATGTTACATTGCTATTAACAACGATTTCTCCTACTGTAGACATGCCCAATGTTTTCGATAGGAAAATAACATCTGCATTTTTATCGATATTCATATCTCCCAATTGGAATTCACTGAACACAACTCTTCCCTTCGCTGTAAGTGTATTTAAGGCTGCTAACGGGAAGTTATTCGTAGATGCTACCTTTGCAAAAGTTTTATATGATTTAGTCTGGCTTGCTACTTGTAGAGAGTCATCAACCGTCGTTTTCCCTTCTACTTTTATGAATTCAGAAAAGAAAGAATTCTCAACGCCTTTGTCAACATGTAAATCACCCATAATTGTGATATTTTTCATTGTGATATAGTCGCCGTTCACAATGACATCCGAATCAATTATTGCTCCTTTTCCGTCAAATACAAGATGATTTGCATATGGGTTTAATATATCTGTACTTGGTGTACCCTTTGCTGTTAATTCAATGGATTGTATTTTTTCAATCTTATTTTCTTTTGAAGATAGTTTTAAGCTAGCCCCTTTTAAAGCCTCCAGATTACTAGGATTAATCCATTTCTTCTGTTCGTCTGAAAGTATATATGTTCCTTCAGATGTAACGATTGTTTCCTTCGTAATATTAGATATCGTTTCATTTACTTGAACAGGCTTTATTTTGTTTTCACTGCGGTAAACGAATGCTACCATTTGTCCGCGAGTCACATTTTTATTAGGTGAAAATGTTGTTGAAGTCGTTCCGGATGTAATTTGATTTTCAAACAATGCTTCAACATAATTTTTAAACCAATCGTCTTGATTCACATCTGCGAATGGTAGCTGTTGAGAATTTTCATTTTGAAGGTTATAGGATAAGGATATAACTTTAGCCATCTGTGCACGAGTCATAGGATTATTCGGTTTGTATTCACCTTTAGATCCTGTAACAATGCCTTTATTCGCCAATGCAGCAATATATTTATATGCACCATTCTCCTTGGATACATCTTTAAATCCTGGGTCTTTAATATTCGTTGTATCTAAATCTAATGCAAGTGCAATGATTTTTGCTGCTTGGGCCCGAGTTAAAATTTCGTACGGACGAAATGTACCATCAGCATAGCCGCTAATAATATTTCGCGCATGTAAATTATTTACTGCTTCGTAAAAGTATGCATCTGACTGCACATCTTTAAATTTAGCGGCAGCTGCGTTAGCATTTGGTACAGCTGTCACTAAAGCACTTGCTACAATAGATGCTGTAATCGTAGATGCCATTATCTTATTAAAGTTGTTGTTGTTATTCTTTTTCTTCATAGTCTCTCATTCTTTCTCTAATTATTGATGGTGACCATCGTGCAAATAAGTAGTAATTAGTGATGCATCTTTTCTATATATTTCTAGATTGGAATATCTTCCTTTCTTCATCGTCAATTCCACAATAGATTTTAGGTCATAATTACCAATTAATCTATATACCACCATTTACTACTTCCCATATTTAGTCTATTAGTCTACCTATCATACAAATGTGGTAAAAATATTTTATAATAAATAATAAAATTTTCATATATAAATTTTTGAATATCGGGATAAAAATATTAGTGTATCTTAATCTATAACCGAATTGCTGTTATTCGGTGAATCATTTTTTCCTTCAAACATCTCACTATTACAATCCCGCACTCTACTATCTTGCTCCCTAGAAAAGACTAAAAGAATTTAGATCTCTACTTAAAGAAAATATTGAATAACAATAACTCTAACCATTAATTGTAAGTGTAAGATGAATAAATAAAATAGCTATAGTTTATATTAAAAATTTATATTACCTCTCTTTTGACCAAGTCAAAAGACTGTCGAAAGAGAAAAACTGCCGTGAAATGAAGGTTATTAATTTAAAGAAAAAGAGCATTATCCTTATTGGATAATGCTCCGGAGTGAAGACAAAGCCGTTCTATGGCTTTGTCTTCATTATATTTTTGATAATATGATAAAAAGAAGATGTGCCAGCCTATAATGATTGCTTAGACACTGTTGGGTTGATACCAACACTCCCTTTTCATAATTAATCCAAGCTTCCATAGCTTCTAAACAATCCACCAGAGTTATAGTCGCCATGAATTATAGTATACTTTTGGAGCTGATTTTCATTTTTAACTGGATAGGTATGACTCAACCTTTATACCTTTTCATATTCATTGTATGGCGTATTAACTTATTCAATAAAACCCTCTTCCTTATAATTCATCAAACAGATGCTTGTTTCATTTAGGAAAAGTATGATCTTTCTCTCCTCTCCTAATAAAAGAATGCCCGAATGGCTCTTAAGTGCCTTTTAAAGGCTTATAATACCTTCTTTCTTCTATGAGGATAACAACATTCCGTTTTATATGTTCTTTCATAGTAGTGTTAAGGGAGGGTGATAATGTCCTATCCTCTTAGAGTTTTATAGCACATTTTAAAACCTTTATTGTATTAATGAATGATAATTCCTCAATAGATAGCTCCTTCGTATATCCTGCTACTATTAATTCTTCGCTTTTTAATGACAGGTAAAAGCAAAATTTTATGCAAACGATTTCTTTTACAAAATTATATTAAGGCAAATAAAAAAACGTTTCCTACAATATAGTAAGAAACGTTGATTTTACTGCAATGGTAGCAGTATTATGATACCGGTGGCCGGGGTCGAACCGGCACTCCAGAAGGAACACGATTTTGAGTCGTGCGCGTCTGCCAATTCCGCCACACCGGCAAGGATTGGAGCGGAAGACGAGGTTCGAACTCGCGACCCCCACCTTGGCAAGGTGGTGTTCTACCACTGAACTACTTCCGCAGATTGTTAGTTAAGATAAAAAAAAACCGGATGTCCGATCAAAAAAATACTGGAGGCGGCTACCGGATTTGAACCGGTGATAAAGGTGTTGCAGACCTGTGCCTTACCACTTGGCTAAGCCGCCGTTAAAAGAAATTTGGAGCGGAAGACGAGGTTCGAACTCGCGACCCCCACCTTGGCAAGGTGGTGTTCTACCACTGAACTACTTCCGCAAATGGCTGGGGTACTAGGATTCGAACCTAGGCATGACGGAATCAAAATCCGTTGCCTTACCGCTTGGCTATACCCCAATAATATTATATGCAAGTTATTTAAAAAGT
>NZ_BCVX01000003.1 GCF_001591965.1 Lysinibacillus odysseyi 34hs-1 = NBRC 100172 | reverse complement strand
GGAACAGTCCAGTGGTCGATTACAGGCAGCAATGAACAATGTATATGGTTCGCTTGCAAGCAGCGCTGAAAAGTCAGTAGCATTTGGAACGGCGCAGTATAATACATCGTCTTCCACATCGACAACAAGTACTGAAAATCACTACCATTTCTCTATTACAAGTCCAAGACCGTTAGATCCGTATGAAACAGCAAGACTTTCAAAAAATGCATTAAAAGAAATGGGACTACAACTATAAAGGGGGCTAGTGCATGATTGAGTCTTTCCAGCGAAGAGAAAAATTAATATTCGATAATCATCGAGGGCAGACATTCGAAATATCCGTGTCTAGCCCTTTTTATCTGGACAAGGCGGATGGTTTGGAAGCGTTGGAAAATGAATTCTACAACGTCAAAAATTATAACGAGGATGGAACTAACATTAAAGGCTCTAGTGTACGGGAGAGAAATATTGTCATCAATGGCCGGATTCGTTTGGACAAGGATATTAACCGGCAGCAGATGATTCGCTTCTTTAACCCTAAACATTCATTCACGTTGAAATATACCAACGGTGATGTTGTCCGCTATATCGATTGTAAAGTGGAGAAAACACCTGTGATCAGTCGTCATATCATCCCGGAATTCATGATATCGTTCCTTTGTCCGAATCCTTGGTGGTATACAGAAGAACAAAAGTTTGAAATCGCTATGTGGGTACCAACGTTTGAATTTGAGTTAGAGATCGATGCGGAAGGGGACGGCATTGAAATGGGCTATCGAGAACCTAACAATGTAGTAAATGTATTTAATGACAGTGATACAGCATCCCCATTACGCATTCAGTTCAAAGCAATCGGAAGTGTGGTTGATCCTTATATCGAAGTGGTAGACACGGGTAGAATTGTTAAAATCGAAGCTACTTTACAGGGCGGAGATATTGTCACGGTTAATACGAAGCGTGGAAATGAGTATGCCATCCTAGAGCGAAATGGTGTAGAGATAAATTATTTCAATTACCTGTCTTACGATTCGGATATTCAACTCAGTGTGGATGTCGGTGATAATTTAATTCGCTATGATGCAGCACAATTTGTATCAAACCTAGAGGTAGCCATTTACTTTACGCCTCAGTTTGTGGGGGTGTAAGCATGTTATATGTATGTAACGATAAATTTGAACGTTTAGGCTTTATCGGGAACTTTTCCTATCTCCTGTGGAGGAAAAAGTATGGGCCGGGTAGCGAGGCAGAATTGCATGTAGATGTCACGCCGAAGAACATTGAACTCCTTAAGAAGGGAAATATTATTTTCCGGCAGGATGATAACGAAGCTATGTATGTGTATTATCGAGGATTCAATGATGGTGACGGCGTAGATCAGCTAGTAGTCAAATGCTTCTCGCTCTTTCGTTGGACAGACCGACGTATTTTATGGGGGCAATATGATTTCAATGCTACGCCCGAAATGATTATGCGTCAGGCGATTATCTCGACAATGATTAACCCGGCAGATGCATTAAGAAAGATATCTCAGGTGCAAATAGCGGCGGTCAAAAATATCGGCTCCGTCATCCAGCAACAAATTACCGATAAGGATGTATATACAGTCTGTGAAAATCTCTGTGGAACACATGATATTGGTGTACGCTGCCTTTTCAATGGACGGACCTTGCAATACGACTTCTATGAAGGAACAAATCGAACGATTAACCAGCTTGTCAATCCACGTATCATCCTTTCGAAAAGCCGAAGTAATCTGTTGAAACGTACCTATGAAGAAGCGGATAACGACTTTAAAAATACGGTCCTTATCGCTGGAGCCGGAGAGGGGCCTGCACGTAAAACGGCTATTATTGGAGGATCAAACAGCGGTCTACAACGCAGAGAGTTGTTTGTGGATGCTAGAGAAATATCGGACACCCGGGATGTAGACGGTACGCAAGTTGGTATACCGGCTTTGGAATACAATTCTTTATTGGTAGCCAAGGGCGAAGAAAAGAAAAGCGAATACACAGAGTATATCGGCTTTGACTGTGAACTGGATGTAACGAAGGAAAACACGAAATATAACGAGGACTTCTTCCTTGGAGATATCATTACGATTAAAGATGATGAGCTAAACGTTCTCATGAACAGTCGAGTGATGCAGGCTGATGAAGTCTTTAAAGAGGACGGGAAATCAATTTATGTGACGGTAGGGAAATCCGTTCCTACCCTTCCACAGGCATTGAAAAGGATGGTGAAATAAATGATGAAATTTGGGATGTTCAACTCAATTAACGGAGACAGACGGTATAAGGCAGAGGATTTCGCACAGTATTTTGCGACGTTTATTGGGAATGGGATATTTGTAAATCCTTCGGACTGCCTTCAAATATTAGCAGCCGGGTCTTCGATGAATATCATTGTTCGTCCAGGCAAAGCATGGATTAACGGTTATTACCTAATTAACGATGAGGATTATACCTTACCGATAACAGCTGGTGATGTAACACTCAATCGCATTGATCGTGTCGTTATTCGATTGGACCATATACAACGGAAGATGAGTGTGGAGGTCAAGAAAGGGGCATTATCTGCCTCACCAGTGGCCCCCGCTTTAAAGAGGGATGCTGATGCTTATGAGTTGGCACTTGCTGATATTTATGTAGCAAAAGGAGCTCTTACTCTTACACAAGGAGCCATTACTGACCAACGTCTAAATAGAGCACTATGTGGCCTTATGCATGGTGTGGTTGATCAAGTTGATACCACAACCATTTTTAATCAGTATCAATCATGGTTTAACAATTATTCAATTACAAAGGCCGGGGAATTCCAAACTTGGCAAACGAATGTAACAACAGCGTTAGAACAATGGATTGATGCGCAGGAACAAGATTTTGAAGCGTGGAGGCAAGCAGAAGAAACGCTTTATTACACATGGTTGAGTGGTCGTAAAAATGAGTTTGATATATGGTTCACAACGATAAAAGATATTTTAGATACGAACGCTGCTGGAAACTTACAACTGCAAATAGACGAACACAAGAATGCAAGACTACCTCATTATCAGACAGACCCAACTACAGGTAAGAGATACGCTACTGGATGGGTTGTCGAGGGCGGTAGGTTATTCTTTGAGTATGAGGAGGTTAAATAATGGTCGAACGTATTGAAGTAGCGTACGAATCCACTTCACAAGAAATAAAAACAATGGTCGAAAATATCGAGAGTTCTAGTGGTATGATAGTCGACTCTCATAATAATAAATTCAAACCTATTCTAAAAGGTGGGTTTATGTTATCGGATGAAAATGATGACATGTTCAATAAATTAACACAAATGTTTAAAAGTATTATTAGAGAAGATGGGTCTACGGTCCCATCACCCGTAAACTTCTCTTTTCAACCGATACCATTGGAGAATCATAAATCGATATGGCTTGCTTTTAGTGCTACTTTAGGTTTTATTATATTTGATATAAACACATTTGAAGTTAAAGCATATACGGCAATTAATGCGGACGACAATTTAGTTTACTCAAGCGAAAGTAAAATAAACTTATTCATAGATGAAAATCACTTTTATATACCAACGGTTGCGCGTTTTAACAATAAGATTATAACTATGTATGTGTATAAAATATCTGACTTATCATTTGTTAAAAGAATAAGTAATAAATTAAATACTGGGAATACCGATATGACACAATATTTAGCAAGTGGTGTTGCTAAATCAACTGATGGTAAAAAATATTTATTCTATCATAGTATAAATGGAACCTCGATTGTATATATATGTTATGAGCTAACGTATACTGATGGAGTTGTATCTGTTATATCCGATATTGGCAGACAGCTATATACTCCAAATGCTTTTGTACCTTTAGGTATTTCACCAGACCCATCTTCACCTTTCTTATATGCGATATATTTAGACCCTAATGCGTCTACCAACTTCTATTTCTCAAAATTAACGTTTAGTTTTCCAGTAGGCTCAGGAGGACCGTATTATGCCAATCTTGTAACACAATATGGTCCTAATAATTTTAGTATATCAAGAAGCATGAATCAAAACTGCACACCTTATCGTGTTACTTTGCCTGATGGGACTTTTAATAACATTATGGTTATAGGCGGTGGGATTTTTAAATCGGCTATATTCATTTGTGACCATAAATCCGGATTGTTTTCTGTGGTTTCTTCTCCAGTGGCTAATAGGGGTTTGGTATTCGATTATGAAAATCTTGAATTTTATGTACATTCTATACCAAACCCAATAGTATATAATGCGACACCATACAATCAAGTAACAAAGTATAAAATTATAGAAACGTCATCTTCTCCAAATTCGAACGTTAAAGATAGACTTATGATAAGTTATATAGAAGCTTATAGAAAGGCGATATCGCATAATCTTGTACCTTTATCTAATACAGAGGTTATTACTCCAACATTCAATTCTAAGACTCTAGTTAGAGATGGTGTTATTTATAGCACTGATGTTGATATACTTAAAGGTAACATACATTTTATAAAACAGACAATTGGAGATATTATCATTGGTTATGAGGAGGTTAAATGATGGTTTATTTATATCCTACAGGTGATACATTTATAATATATTCCGATAAGAATTCATTACCAAAAGATATGCTTATAAATGTTATAGAATTGGATGAGCTACCTCAAGGTTATGGTATTCTTAAACGAAACTCTAATGGTGAATTTTACTACGATTCGGGCGAACCTTTACCTACAGAAGAGACTGTAGAGGATAAACTAGCTCGTATGGAAAGACAAATGGAAGCCCAACAACAACATAGTTTAACAATCTTGGATGTCAACTTAACGCTTTACGAGGAAGTGCTTACCTTACGTGAAGAAATAGCAGCATTAAAAGGAACAGATAATGTTTAAGTCATTCATGGCAAAAATACAAATTCTATTTATGGAGGAATGTAAAATGGTAGATGGCTACACACTTTTAATTATGAATGGATTAGCGACAATCACAAGGGTGCCAGAAAGGCATAAGAAAGATGTGACATACAAACTGGCCGTACTTGGTGTGGATGGCTTTAACAACCCAATTTCAGATGAAGAGCGCCAGGCAATTATGGACGCACATGAAAACGCAGCTTAAGCTAGCGTTATTTTTTATGGCAAAAAGTTGTTAAAGTTATTTTCCTCTTCTCTTAGTAAGATGGTATTAAGAGAGGAGGTGTTAGCTTTATGATGGGAAACTATTTAATCCGATATAAAGGTAAGGAATATATCATTTCAAGTAATGACAGTTTGTCGGCTGTTACGGCTTGGATTCAAAGAGAAAACAGAAAATATATACCAAAAGATGAGGATGATAGATTTAATCCGGAATATTTTACAGTAAAATATTTAGGTAATACAATTATGCATGCTCCTAAAACGAGATATTAATAAAGTTTTTCAGCCTCCAACTATCATCTGCGGGAGGCTTTTATATTGCAACTGATGGGGAACGAGGGTGCCAACACAAAATAAAACTAGTGTTGAGCCACCTATGCTCAAGACGGTAAAAAACACAGTGAGCTTATTGATGCACATGAATAACGAAGCAGGAATTTAAAACTGGCAGAGGATAGATTTTTTGTATGAAACTTCCGAAGTTTTCGTTCGTATATAAATTAATAATATACTTTGGGAGAGAGAAAAATGTTTAATGATGTTATGCAGATTGATGCAGTATATTTACTAGGGTTCATAAAACCCATGGGGTTAATATTAATGATAGGTATATTGTTTAAGTTTATTAATTATAAAGTTTTTGATCTCGAAGCTGGGGACATAGTAGTCAACTTTATAAAAATGACTGCGTACGGTAGTTTAGGAGTTTATATATATTATAATGTCAAAATAAGTGGCGCAACGGAAATAGATGTATTAACCTTTTTTACTTTTTTACTTGCATGTTTAGAAAGCATGCATTGTTTTTTAAATTCAATAGGTGCCTATTTTGTTGCATTCTTAAGAGTTTTTATTTTTCCTCCAAAGTATTGAGGGATTTAACAGAGACTTTTAAAGGAAGATTTCTTCTTTTGTCGAAATGAGTAGATGAAGGGGGAGATATCTATGGTGAAAGTAGAGTACAGAAATCTTCAAACACATAGAGATGAAACTTATATTGTCGATTACCCATTCGACGAGGATATGCCTGATTCTGAAATAGATAGAGTGTTTATCCCAATGGTAAAGCAATATTTAGGTCATCCGAACTTTAGAATAAACGCTGTATCAGAAGTTTAAATTTTAGCCTTCCACAATTATCTGTGGAGGGCTTTTATATTGCCAAAAGATTGGGGGAATGAGGATGCAAAACCAAGAAGGAAGTGGGGCATCTATGTTTGAAACAGTAAAGAATCATGAAGATCGATTAACTGGAGCAGAAAAAGAAATTGAATATTTAAATGAACAGGTTCAGGAAATTAAGCAACAGTCCATTACGTTGGAAAATACGATTTTAAAGGATAGCCGAGAAACCCGCGAAGTTATGCGTAGTCAAACGGATAAGCTATTTGAATTAGTCCAAAGTGCTTTAGGTTTTCAAGGGAGTCGTTCTTCCCAGGACCATGAATTGAAGATGCTCAAATGGAATACGCTGTCTACAGTTTTTTTAAAGATCAGCGGGGGCTTGCTAGCGTTATTATCATCTGGCGGCGCTGTATATTACCTGATTCAGTATTTCTTTACTAAATAGGAGGGGATCCATTATGGATTTAACATTTTTATTAGTCATCGCTGCATCAATCGCAATCTTTGTTGCTGCAGCTATTGAGGTAGTCAAACGCACAACGAATTTACCTACACGCTATTTGCCGATTACATCTATTGTAGTCGGTATTTTTGTGGCCATTATTGTTACACCGTTTAGCGAGTACGACTATTACACGATGGTTGTTGCAGGAGCTGTAGCGGGGCTGTCAGCATGTGGGTTGTTTGACCTGACTAAAATCTCAAAGGATGATAGCAAATGGTAAACATTACACAAACATGCCGGGACCTGGCCGAGCTTAAATCTAATGCGCAGACAGCCTGTCGGTTGCTCTTCCAGGAGTGCTACAAAGCGGGCATTCGAAACATTTTTATCACCGAAACTTACCGCAGTCCAGACCGCCAAAAGTATTTGTATGCGCAGGGCCGGACACGTCCCGGTCTTATTGTTACCTGGACACTTAATAGTAATCATAGCAGCCGTTTAGCTTGGGACATTGCTTGTAGCAGTCCGTCAGTGCTTTATGATGTTCTGGTACTAACAAAGGTTGGAGCCATAGCACGGAAATTAGGTATTACATGGGGTGGCGACTGGAAGAACAATATGGACCGTCCACACTTTGAAGTTAAATCGAATTGGACAATGCCAAAGGGATATAAGTTAGAAGGACAGGTCGTTGTCCCATCAAACAGTAAATTAAAAGTGCAATTAATTGTGGAAGACAAACCTAAAAAGGAGGAAATCAAGATGCCACAAACATGGAATCCGGGTTCACCGGCAATGCGTACAGAAACAGAAAACTTTATTGCTACGGCTGTTAAAGAGGGGATTATTCAACCCTCACATTTGAAGGATTTACAGAATGGTACAATGACATCTGACCGTTTGCTGGGTCTGTACATTACCATTAATCAACGCCGTAATAAATAAAATGAAGCCCGTTACCTTAACAAAATAGGTAGCGGGCTTTTTGCGTTTATTCACCGTGTAATTCTTTCTCGCGTGCTGCAATCCATTGCTTTATTTCATTCAAATCATCTAAATCACAATAATTATTGATATACGATTTGGTCGCGCTTTTGCTGGATTGTTTGCGCACTTTCTCACGGTTTTTTTCTCGGTATGCCTGTGTAGCTCGTTTTTGAGCTTCAGATGTTTTTTGTTCAGTCATATTATCAAGTCCTTTTCTTCCTGAAATACATTGTAATGTTGAAGATGGCAAGAGCTATAATGATTACATATATACCGATGATTGAGTAATCAAAGGCTTCAGGCTCTTTCCAATTGACAACAACCGCTAATACGTAAACACTTGCGACAACATAGATTAAGTTTAATAAGTTTTTCATATTGACAAAATGGACTGTAAAGATTTTATATGATAAGATTAAGTTGAAGATGAAGGAGGTATTACCCTCCTCCATTTCCATTACTTGCGACGTTTCTTCTTTCCGGGAGTGCGTCGCTTTTTCTTATTCTTCCCTTTCCTCATGTCATGGATATTCTTCCATGCGGCAGTGAAACCACTCAGAATACCTGAGATTGAGAGAAGATAAGCTAAAATCTTATCAAAGTCCACTTCCTGTTCACCTCCTTTCTATACTTTAATTATATACCAATGTATATATAATGTCAACATTTTTTACCAATATTACCATGTAATTTACAATTATTTTTTGTGTCCAAATTTAAATTTTAGACCATTAAGCAGGCGTTTTTGTTCTCGGTATAGAAATATGTACCTAAAGGAGGGAGATAACGTGTATGAAAAAAGTATTGTATTAGTGAATTTTATATTTAGGGTAGACGGATATGATGTTGAAGGGAATGCAGCATTGTTTTTCACTAAAGGCGATTATATACCGATGACAGACGAAGAAATACTAGGGGAGATAAAGAAACAATATGGGTATGATGCTGTACAGATTTTACACAGACAAAAAGAGAAAGCGTAAAAAGACAACCTTCCACAAAGTAAATGTGGAGGGTTTTTTTTATTTATTCTATTGTAATACAGGAACGTCCGTTCTATATTTAAGGTATGAGGAAATTGTTGGAGGCGGTCCTGTGAGGCATATCTTTGAGTTGAAATCTATTGTACATAATCTAATCATTTTGGAACTGACGCTTAAAACTTTGGAATATGACAAGGTGAGATTGACCGGCTTAAAAATGGCACCGGTTATGGAAGAGTGGTATGAAGAAAAAGCCCAAGAGGTATTTTCTGATATAGTCAAAGTTAAAAAGGACCTCTCCAAAGATGGATGCAAGATCGACTCCAGTACTAATGATGGGATGTTTACGGAATACTCTGTGCTGGTAAGAGGGGAAATCCATCGTTATACATATTCAAATGTTGCGTTGCGGAACTGGTGCATGGAGGAAATGAAGCGGCTGCTGGGGATGCCTTATAGGACGCCGGATGATATGCGATAAAAAAAGCCTTCCACAGATTAATTGTGGAGGGCTAGTCTTTTGTGTATTAATTTACTGTTCCAAACTTCTCCATAAGCTCTTTTCTCTTCTGTTCATCATAACCGATTGGGTTAACAAATTTAGTAGTCCATGAATCATCTTCGGTTTTTAAATCCTCAACTTTAAATCCTAGATAGTCATTCAGGGACTTTCGGTCAAGGTTAATGGAGTATGTTTTCCCTTCAAAAGGCAATGTCATTTTAGCTCCTGCAAGCCCAGGGAATTGACGTAGTAAGCGCACATTCTCTATAACAAGGATTTTTTCAATGGACTCTGAAGTATCAAAATAACCCTTATAGTCTTCTTCAGTAATTAGGCTTTCTTGATTATCTTGTTTATATTCCTCGTAAGTGCTATAAAAATCGATAACGCTATAGTTATCCGTTAAAGCTACGCTCTTTAAAAAAGTGCCACCTGTAATGTTACTAGCATAATTCTGCAGTTCTTTTTCATCAACAGTTAATGCAGTTGTTTCTTCCGTTTCTTGAACTGGCGTGTCCTCTTTAGGGGCAGCATCCTCTTCATCCCCACATGCAGCTAACAACAGGGCCGATAATGCACCGATGTAAAATAACTTCTTCATTGTATAACCTCCCTTATGTTTTCCATTTTAGGAAAATACACAGCAAAAGTACACAATAAAAAACAGACAACCCTTATTTGTCGTCTGCTTCCTCTACTGTAGTGAATAATTCTCCAACGTCTTTTACCTCTAAAGCCACCATGATTTTCTCCATAGCTTCCTTCGGATACATTTTCACTTTGTTATTTACAATTTCGCTTATTAATCGTGTGGTAAGCCCAGTTTTTTCAGCTAAATCTTTTTGGCTCATATCACGTTCTGCTAAAAGTACCTTAACCCTTGATTTTAAATACATTCCCACACCTACTTCCATCCGAATTAGTTAATTTAATTATAAATGAATAAATAAAATTACGCAATTAGTAATTGACGTTACGAATAGAGTAATTTATTATGAAAGTAATTAAATTATCTATAGAGTAATTAAATTTCTAATTGGTAAATAAAAATGACGAATTAGGAAATTTGGTTGCATGGAATGGAGGTGAAACAAATGGCATTCGAATACTTGGCAGCATACGCAACATTTGAAACTGTGGATGACATGGACGCTGCAGTTGAGCAGCATATCCAGCAGCATTATTACAGCTTAACGGAATCTGAGCGAGCTATCGTTTTTGCACTTGCTTCTCGATCACTCGCTTATCCAGGCGCCAGTCATCTGAAAGCTGAAACAATCGCAGAAGCAACAGGCACATCTCGTAGCACAGTAATGCGCGCGATTAAGAAGCTAACTGAGCTGAACATCATCGAAAAAGTGAAGCAAACAAAGATGAACGGTATCAAAGGAGCGAGCATTTATAAGCTTTTACCTTATGATGACACATCGACTTTGATACAACGGGAGACAGCTTGCGAAGTCAATAACGACAACGATTGTAAGCCTTCCACAGAGAATCAATCATTTAGCTCTTTTAGTCTTTTAAAAACAAGCTCTTTACAGGAAATATATAATAACGCTCACGATGAAAAGAAAGCAGCTAAAGAATACATGAACGAATGGCAAACGATGCTTTACGATTTCCTACACTCATTACCATTAGCAGATCAACTCAAAGATGAGCTACACAAAATTGTATTGGCATCTCAAATTGATAATGCTTCGGCTTTCCATCAAGCAAAGGATGTCATTGTCAATATTGCTCGGGATATTGCAAACGGTACATTAACGGTTACGGGTACATTACGAGCGATATTCGTAGGCGCTTATGGAAAAGCTATAGAGCGTCTGAAACGTCCTGCTGATTCTATAACTGTGGAGGACGAACAGCATAAAGAGCGTCCAGTACCTTTCTATGATTGGCTAGGTGAACGTGATAGCCTTCCGCAATTAAAAAATAAAAGACCTGATATTTTGAAAAACTGGTTAGAATGGTAGGTAGTGGAACAGTAATGAGTAGAAAAGGCATAAAAATTTTAGTACAATTTTATATCAAAAAGGATAAAACAAAGGAAAAATCAATTGAACGATAAAATGGAGTATGGATTTAGATATTATGGTAAAATAAATAAAATATAACTATAAACTTGTTTTTGATAAGATATGTATAAATAGCAAAAGAAAATGAGGGGTACCAATGGATCAACAAAATTTTAAAAAATTTATTATTACTAGTAGAAGTGACTTTGCGATCTATTTAAGATTTTTAATTATAGGAACTTACAGGAGTTTAAAAAAATACAATTTATATGTTGAACAGCTAGGTGAAAAAATTCAAGAGCTGGATTTAGAAAATAAACCAAAAACACCAATTGATTCTGAAATATATGAAGAATTCAATGATAAGATTCAAAGAGTTTCTAACAAATTATTAAATTTATTTGGTGATTTGCAATCAGATTCATTATCTTATTACAAATTTAGAAAGCAATTAGTGAAAAGAAATATTGAGGTGAAAAAAGACTTAGGGGAACTATCTGAGCTCATTTGGAAGAATTTATCTAGAGCTAATGAAGCAAGAAATTGGGGGCTTCATGAACCAGAATCTTTATTGAATGCTCATTTTGAAAATATTGAAAAATTGTGGACTAGAGAAGAATTTGAGCGATATAAAACTGAATTTACTACAGTTAATATAGCGAATTTTAATAAATATGAAGGTAGCTGGTTAATTAGTCTTCATAGAGAATGTGAAAATAATCAACGCCTATATAATGAACTCTATAATTCTATGTTGTCAGATTACACTCTTCTAATTGGTACCTCACCTGAAATAAAAGAAGTTGATTACCACACAAGGCCATTAGATATTGAATTAATGATCCCTAAAACCTCTTTTCTTATGCAACAGAAAAAATATAAGAAATAAAACAATGAAAAGACCACTCCATAATGGGTGGTCTTAATTTTTTCTATTTTCAGCAATTGTAATTCGTATGACGAAAAACATTGGATCAATGCTGCAGAGTTGATCATATTAAAATGGCCATCTCCATGCCGGATGTTGTACCTAATTGATTGCTCACCAGAATTGTAACATAAATACCTTAATTTAGAAGCATAAGTGTATAATATACTTATAACAAATTTTATTGTGAGGTGATTTTACTATGAATAATAACAATTATAAAAACAATCTTGAAGATGCAACGAGAAATATTAGTGAAGTAGCAAAAGAGATATTACGTAATTCGAATAGCGAAAAAGTTACTGAGAATGATACTACTTCAACATCGGAATATATGAGTAATCTGAAAGATGCACTTAATTCTGTAAATAAAGAAATTCAGGAGAGTGAATCTTTTGAGGAAAAATCTGAGTTATACAAACAAAGAGAAGATATACTAAATAGAATGAGGGAAGAAAAAGCGAACCAGCGCGTTTATCAAGCTGATAGAGAAGAAAACGAAAGAACGTATAATAAACAAATTTTGGGTGTTGTTGGTGCTATAGCATTAGGTGTAGGCACAACAGTTTTAAAAACTATAATAGAAAATAAAAAAATATAAAAGAAGACCACTCCGTAATGGGGGGGCTATTTTTGTCACTTATACGACAAGGAATCAAGCAGAAAAGAATGTAGAATTATTTTCAATTGTCTCCTTTATTCCTTGAGATCCTGAGAACGGTAGGCGAATCAATAAATAACGAAAGACCAGGCGATATAAACCTGGTCTAGTTTTTATTTATAATAGAAGAAACCCACCTTGATGCCACCGTAATTAGAAAATAGAGGTGAATATAATGCGATACGAAACCCTATAGAAATGATATTTAAACACTCGTAAACCTTATAGTATCAACGCTTTGTAAGTATCACAAAAGTATGATTAGATACTATAAAATTACGACATTCTATAAGAAGCATTTATGGCTGTTCTGAAGATGGACGATACAAAGAAATAGTTACTATCAACAACTATGAGTCAGTTAACTTGATACAGAAAAAATAAAACGGTGGCGCATGCCACCGTTTTAAACAGCTTGTCATCACTTACAAGCCTTTAGTGGGGGAAGCCGGATATATCCGGCTTCCCCCACTATTTTTATTTCTAAAGGGACATAGGAGTCTCCTCTAACAGCTGATCAGCTATGTCCTTATTTTTTTGCCTTTTAACTATCAAAGCTTTCCTCTATACAATTTGTGAATAGGAATTGATAACGGCCACTCCGCCACAGGGAGGTCATTCTTATATACTTACTTAAAAGTTGGTATATTCATGCTATGCGAAAATACATTATTTTTATAATGATTCTATTTTTAAAGATTTCTGAACAAAAATGATAGAAAAAAAACATTCTACCGCTATATACACGATCCAAAACAATAATTCCAATAAAATATTAATAAGGTAAAAAATACTAATACTAAAAATTTCATATTAAAAATAATTATATTTACAGAACTTTTATTAAATTTATGCTTGTGAGGGAACAGAGTTAATAGTAATATTGAGATATAAAGAGAAATAGTGCTAAAAGCGTTCCGTTTTCAACGGCTCTTAGTACATATGTTGTGTTTAATTAGAGGTAAAGTCAAAATTTGGGTTGCTGTGTTTTTGTAACGAAATCACAATATCACAACAGTGATAAAGATGAGAGCTAGCTGTTATTCTATTAGAGGGAGATGATGTTAATGACAAAGCAAATCGAAATTAATGTGCCAGAATGGTTCGAAATGGATGAGTTGGCAACATTGGATACAATTATCAGCCCAACTTCGGAAAATGTAGGAATATTAGTAGCGGGTGAAAACTTAAACTATACAAGAGCTTGCTGCCCAACAGTGCGTTTGTATTTGTTACAAATGATCGATGGGAAATTTGAAGTGACAAAGGAGCTAGAGGCTTTTCCATTCCGCACGCGTGATGAAGCTGTGCACTTTTCTGAAAAGCTGCGGAGCTTGAATGCACTTGATCTAGTGATGTTAATGAATAAGGAACAACCGATTTTTACAGCCTGAATAGTTACTCATTTTCCGTATTCGCGAAGGGGCGAATACGTTTTTTTTTGCATGAAAATTGTATTTTATCTCTGAATAGGTACAATGGAAAGGAACAAAGTAAAAATGAGGGAAGTGATTGTATGGCGCGAGGAGTGTATATTCATATCCCTTTTTGTCATCAAATATGTAATTATTGCGATTTTAATAAGGTATTCTTTAAAAATCAGCCTGTTGATGAATATATAGAAGCATTAGGAAAAGAAATGAAGATGGCTGTAGAAAGGAAGCCGGAAGCCTTCACCAATGTTGAGACCGTTTTTCTAGGCGGCGGAACGCCAACCGCCTTATCCGCAAAGCAAATTACGCGTTTATTAGAGCTCATTCGCACCTATATTCCCATGAAAAATGTAGTGGAGTTCAGCTCGGAAGCAAACCCAGATGAGCTATCTGAAGAAAAGCTGAAAGCTCTGCTTGATGGCGGGGTTAATAGATTAAGCATGGGTGTGCAATCATTCGATCAGGATTTGCTGAAAAAAATAGGGAGAACACATTCAAATGCTCACGTATATGAAACCATTGCGCTGGCAAAAAAGGTAGGCTTCACTAACATTAGCATTGATCTTATGTACGGGCTGCCGCATCAGACTATGGAACAGTGGAAAGAAACGTTGAAACAGGCATTCGCTCTTGAATTGCCACATTACTCCGCTTATTCATTAATCGTGGAGCCAAAAACGATTTTCTATATTCAATATGCCAAAGGTCGTCTTGCATTACCGACCGAGGACCTGGAGGCAGATATGTATGATGTGCTGATGAAGGAAATGGAGGCACACGACCTTGCCCAATATGAAATCAGCAATTTTGCCAAACCGGGTTTTGCTTCTATTCATAATAAAATTTACTGGGATAATGATGAATATGCAGGTTTTGGAGCAGGGGCACACGGTTATGTTGATAGAGTAAGGTATTCTAATCACGGCCCGATCAAAAAATATATAGAGGCAGTGGAATCAGGGCATTTGCCAATTATCCATGAGCATGAAGTAACGCCATTAGAGCAGTTGGAAGAGCAGATGTTCTTAGGACTGCGAAAAGTAGATGGGGTAGAGGCCCCCGCTTTTGAACAGAAATTCCATGAAACCATTTGGGAGAAGTATCGTACTGTAATAGAGGAGCTTACATGCAAGGGTCTTTTAGAGAGCGATGAAAACGGAATTCGATTGACCCGCAGCGGAAGATTCGTCGGTAATGAAGTGTTTCAACAATTTTTACTTGAAGAGTAAACGATTTCGTTGACAGAAAAACGGGGATTTGTTAATTTATTATATAGTATTAGCACTCGTATTCGACGAGTGCTAACAGAGGTGATGAGCATGTTAACAAATCGGCAGTTACAAATTTTACAAGTAATCGTTGATGATTTCGTGTCGTCTGCCCAGCCTGTTGGGTCTCGCCAAATTTCCAAAAAAGACTGGATAACATTTAGTCCCGCAACAATCCGCAATGAGATGGCGGATCTGGAGGAGCTAGGTTTTTTAGAAAAGACCCACACTTCCTCTGGACGAGTACCTTCTGAAAAAGGGTATCGTTTTTATGTGGATCATTTATTGCAGCCTCAAATCATGTCAGCTGATGAAGTGAGCCAAATTCAATCTGTCTTTAAACGGCAAATTGTCGAAGCAGAGCAGCTCATTAAGGAATCGGCGAATATTTTGTCGGAGCTGACGACATATACAACGGTATTACTTGGGCCTGATGTCCAGCGTCATAAAGTAAAAAGGTTTCAAATTGTCCCGCTTTCTGAGGACAGTGCTGTAGCCATCATTGTGACGGACAATGGGCATGTAGAAAATCGAGTATTTACTTTACCGGAGGGCTTCAATCCTTCAGACATCGAAAAAATGGTCAATATTTTAAATGACCGTTTATCAGGTGTTTCGCTGCAGGATCTTCATCTTAAGCTTGAACTTGAAGCACTCGCTGTATTGAGGCAGCATATCCATACAGCAGATGCAGTGATTCAGTCATTGATGCAGGTAGCAAGCGGCCAAAAGGAAGGCAAAGTCTATTATGCAGGTAAGACGAATATGCTCAACCAGCCGGAGTTCCATGATTTGAACAAGGTTCGTATGTTCATGGAACTGATGGATAAAGATAGCCAAGTGCAAAACTTATTTAAGCCATTAGATTCAGGTATTCAAATCCGGATTGGTTCGGAAAATAACCACTTAGCTATAGAAAATTGTAGTGTTATTACCGCTTCATTTGGAGCAGGGGAGGAACGAGGCTCCATTGCCATTATCGGCCCGACTCGTATGGATTATCAGCGTGTAGTGACGATTATGGATCTCATGCGCCGCGGATTATCTAATGCCCTTTCCCATCGTAATGACTCACTATAAGGAGGATATGACGTGTCTAATTCGACAGACCAGAATGAAACTAAAGAAGAATTGAAACAGCAAGAAGTAGCCGAAGAAGTAATGGAAGCTAACGAACAGCAGGAAGCAACAGAAGAAACAGTGGTAGATGAAAAAGAACAGCAAATTGCTGAATTGACGGCAAAGCTGGAGGAAGAGGAAAACCGCTATCTGCGCCTTCGTGCGGATTACGATAACATTCTTCGCCGCCATAAGCTGGAACGTGAGGCAGCGGAAAAATTCCGTGCACAAAGCTTACTGACAGACCTTCTACCAGTGCTTGACAATTTAGAACGTGCCCTGCAGGTAGAAGTGACATCTGATGATGCTAATGCACTTTATAAGGGCGTGGAAATGGTATATCGCCAGTTCCTGGATGCTGCTGGACGCGAAGGGTTGGAAGTGATAGCTGCAGAGGGCGAAACTTTCGATCCAAATGTGCATCAAGCAGTGATGCAGGAGCAGGATACGGATAAAGAAAGCGGAATTGTTCTACGTGAGCTGCAAAAAGGGTATAAGCTAAAAGATCGCGTATTGCGACCTGCTATGGTATCAGTGAACGAATGATGGCAGCAAATCTGCACGGAATAAATTAAAAAAGTGCCGTGCAAAAGCCAGACATTCAGCCAACTTTACAAAATGATCAAAAATTACGTGTAACTTTTAGGAGGCAAATTTAGTATGAGTAAAATTATCGGTATTGACTTAGGGACAACAAACTCTTGTGTAGCTGTTTTAGAAGGCGGCGAACCAAAGGTAATTCCAAACCCAGAAGGTAACCGTACAACACCATCAGTTGTAGCATTTAAAAACGGTGAAAAACAAGTGGGGGAAGTAGCAAAACGCCAATCTGTTACAAATCCGAATACAATTATTTCTGTCAAATCAAAAATGGGTACTGCTGAAAAAGTAAAGGCAGAGGACAAAGAGTATACTCCTCAGGAAGTATCAGCAATGATTCTTCAATATTTAAAAGGCTATGCTGAAGATTACCTTGGTGAAAAGGTAACAAAAGCAGTTATCACAGTCCCAGCTTACTTTAACGATGCACAGCGCCAGGCAACAAAAGATGCTGGTAAAATTGCTGGTTTAGAAGTAGAACGTATTATTAACGAACCAACTGCTGCAGCATTAGCTTATGGTTTAGACAAGCAAGATCAAGATCAAAAAATCCTTGTATTCGACCTTGGTGGCGGTACATTCGACGTTTCCATCCTAGAACTTGGTGACGGTGTATTCGAAGTATTAGCGACTGCTGGTGACAACAAGCTTGGTGGAGATGACTTCGACCAAAAAATTATCGACTTCCTAGTAGCAGAATTCAAAAAAGAAAACGGTATCGACTTATCAAAAGATAAAATGGCGATGCAGCGTTTAAAAGATGCAGCTGAAAAAGCAAAAAAAGATTTATCAGGTGTAACATCAACACAAATTTCTTTACCATTTATCACTGCTGGTGCAGAAGGTCCACTTCACTTAGAAGTAACGTTAACACGCGCAAAATTCGACGATTTAACACGCGACCTTGTTGAGCGTACAATCGTACCAACTCGCCAAGCTTTATCAGATGCGGGTCTTGCAGCTTCTGAATTAGACAAAGTAATCTTAGTTGGTGGTTCTACTCGTATTCCGGCTGTAGTAGAAGCAATTAAAAAAGAAACAGGTCATGAGCCACATAAAGGTGTAAACCCTGACGAAGTAGTAGCAATGGGTGCAGCTGTTCAAGGCGGCGTATTAACAGGTGATGTACAGGATATCGTCCTTCTTGACGTGACGCCACTTTCACTTGGTATTGAAACAATGGGCGGCGTGTTCACGAAATTAATCGACCGCAACACAACAATCCCTACATCAAAATCACAAGTATTCTCAACAGCCGCTGACAACCAGCCGGCAGTAGATATTCATGTATTACAAGGTGAACGTCCAATGGCAGCAGACAACAAAACATTAGGCCGCTTCCAATTGTCAGATATTCCACCAGCACCACGTGGTGTACCGCAAATCGAGGTTACATTCGATATCGACAAAAACGGTATTGTATCTGTTAAGGCAAAAGACCTTGGTACAAACAAAGAACAAACAATTGTCATCCAATCTGATTCTGGTTTATCAGAAGAGGAAATTGAGCGCATGGTAAAAGATGCTGAAGCAAATGCAGAAGCGGATGCGAAACGTAAAGAAGAAGCAGAAGTGCGCAACGAGGCTGACCAATTGGTATTCCAAGTAGATAAAACAATTACAGACCTAGGCGAGCAAATTACAGAAGACGAAAAGAAATCTGTGGAAGATGCGCGTGACGAGCTGAAAAAAGCACTAGAAGCTGGCGAGATTGAAGGCATCAAGTCTGCGAAAGAAAAATTGGAAGGCGTTCTGCAGCCGCTTGTAATGAAAGTATATGAGCAGGCAGCAGCAGCTGCACAAGCAGCACAAGGAGATGCAGGCGCTGACGCTGGCAAGAAAGACGACGGCATTGTTGATGCTGACTTTGAAGAAGTTAAGGATGATAAGTAATCCTACAATAAAGTAAGTATGAAAAAGTCAAAGACCGAAATGCCGGCTTTGACTTTTTCAATGTTAGGATGAAATTTCATCCAGTACAGGTACTTTGCATATACATCATTTTTTTAACATGTTAAAATATACGTTATGTAAAAAGAGCGGAGAGTGAACGATGAGTAAGCGCGATTATTATGAAGTGCTTGGCCTTGCAAAAGGGGCAAGTAAAGATGAAATTAAAAAAGCATACCGTAAACTATCAAAGCAGTATCACCCGGATATTAATAAAGAGCCCGGCGCTGATGAGAAATTCAAGGAAATCGCAGAGGCATACGAAGTATTATCCGATGATCAAAAACGGGCTCGATATGATCAGTTCGGCCATGAAGATCCACAGGCAGGCTTCGGAGGAGGCGGCTTTGGAGGCGGGGGCTTCGGAGGATTCGAAGACATTTTCTCTTCCTTCTTTGGTGGAGGACGCCGGCAAGATCCGAACGCGCCCCGCAAAGGTGACGACCTGCAATTCCGTATGACTGTTGATTTTGAAGAAGCTATCTTCGGTAAAGAAACAGAAATAGAAATCCCGCAGGAGGAAGAATGTGGAACTTGTAATGGGACAGGTGCAAAACCAGGCACGACTCCTCAAACATGTTCGCACTGTAATGGATCAGGTGAGATTAATCAAGCGGTCGACACACCATTCGGCCGTATGGTAAACCGCCGTACTTGCCCATCTTGCCGTGGTGCAGGCAAAATCATTGTTGACAAATGTCCAACTTGCCGTGGTGCTGGAAAAGTACAAAAAACGAAAAAAATTAAAATCAATATCCCGGCCGGTGTCGATGATGGCCAGCAGCTTCGTGTAAGCGGGCAAGGGGAGCCGGGCATTAACGGGGGGCCAGCTGGGGATCTTTATATAGTATTTAGCGTCCGTAATCATGAGCTATTTGAGCGTGACGGAGACGATATCTACTATGAGCTCAAACTGACATTCCCGCAAGCTGCTTTAGGTGATGAAATCGAAGTGCCGACTGTACACGGCAAAGTAAAATTGAAAATTCCTGCCGGTACACAATCGGGAGCTCAATTCCGTATTAAGGATAAAGGTGTAAAAAATGTCCATGGGTATGGAATGGGTCACCAATACGTTATCGTAAAAGTCGTAACACCGACGAAGCTGACAGAAAAACAAAAACAGCTGTTGCGTGATTTTGCAGAGCTTAGCGGAGATATCCCGGAAGAGCAAGGAAGCTCATTATTCGATAAAATTAAAAAGACCTTTAAAGGTGAATCATAAAGGAGAGAGTTGCAAGTGAAATGGACAGAATTATCGATTCTGACAACGAATGAAGCCGTTGAAGCTGTATCAAACATCTTACATGAGGCAGGCGCTAGCGGTGTTGTTATAGAGGATTCAAAAGAACTGACAAAAGAACGGATTGATCAGTTCGGAGAAATTTACGCATTGAATCCTGACGACTTCCCGAAAAACGGGGTCGTAGTAAAGGCGTATTTATCCGCAACGAGCTTTTTGGCGGAAACGGTAGAGGAAATTAAACTTGCAATTGCAAACCTTGTAAATTTCGATATTAACATCGGCGAAAATATTGTTACCTTATGTGAAGTGGACGAGGAGGACTGGGCAACTGCCTGGAAGCAATACTATCATCCTGTGAAAATTTCAGAGCGGTTTACTATTGTACCAACATGGGAAGAATATACACCTGTCAGCACAGATGAGCTAATTATTGAGCTTGATCCGGGCATGGCTTTTGGTACAGGGACACACCCAACGACAGTCATGTGTTTACAGGCACTTGAAAATGTAGTGAGCGAGAATGATGCTGTCATCGATGTAGGCACAGGGTCAGGTGTTCTTTCCATCGGGGCAGCAATGCTTGGAGCTAAACAAGTGCATGCCCTTGATTTGGACGAAGTCGCTGTAACAGCGGCACGTGAAAATGTAGAGCTGAATAAAGTAGACGGAATTGTGCAGGTATTCCATGGCAATTTGCTTGATACAGTAAAAGAGCCTGCAGATGTCGTAGTTGCCAATATTTTAGCTGAAATTATTGTGACATTTACAGACGATGCCTACTCTATTGTAAAACCAGGCGGCGTTTATGTAACAAGCGGTATCATTGGAGCAAAAAAGGACGAGGTAAAGGAAGCACTTGAAAAATCGGGCTTTACGATTGAAGAAGTACTCATGATGGAAGACTGGGTAGCAATTATTGCCCGCCGTCCGCAGTAAAACAGGCAGGTAAGCTAGTAGACAGGGTCATTTGGCTTTGTCTACTTTTTATTAGAGTAGAGGAGGAAGAACAGGATGCAACGTTACTTTGTGGACGAGCCGCCGAGTGAGGGGGGCATATTCCTTATTACAGGTGATAACGCCCGGCATATTGAGAAGGTGATGCGAATGACAGCGGGAGAGGAAATTATCGTTGTTTTTGAAAGCATCGCCCATATATGTGAAATAGAAGAAGTGGGGACAGAAATTTTGGCTAAGCCGACTGGACGAACGGTCCCTTCTCCTGAGATGCCGGTGCAGATAACAATTGCCTGTGGACTGCCGAAAGGTGATAAATTAGAGCTGATCGCCCAAAAGGGAACGGAATTAGGAATGTATGCTTGTATTCCTTATGCTGCGGAACGCTCTATTGTGAAATGGGATGAGAAAAAGGGCCGCAAAAATCAGGAGCGTCTTCAAAAAATAGCTCAGGAAGCTGCTGAACAATCACACCGTACACATATACCGAGCATAAAGATGCCCTTTTCCTTTAAACAATTATTAGCGGCACTGCCTGATTATGACGTTGTGTTTCTTGCAGATGAAGAAGATGCAAAGGCTGAAAAACGCACAAGGTTTGCGGATCAGCTGAAAAAAGTGTATGATAATGAATCGAAATCAATTTTATGTATTTTTGGTCCAGAAGGCGGTATTTCACGCAAGGAAGCTGAGGCACTTACAGCGGCAGGCGCACAAATAATGTCACTCGGACCGCGTATTTTACGGACGGAAACAGCACCGTTATATGCATTATCTGCAATATCCTATGAATTTGAATGAAAGAGGTGGAGGGGCCTTGTCAACAGTGGCTTTTCACACATTAGGTTGTAAAGTAAACCATTACGAAACAGAAGCGATTTGGCAATTATTCAAAGAGCAGGGCTATGAGCGTAACGAGTTTGAACAACAAGCTGATGTTTATGTAATTAATACATGTACAGTAACAAATACAGGGGATAAAAAATCCCGCCAAGTAATCCGCCGTGCGATCCGTCAAAATCCGGATGCGGTTATTTGTGTAACAGGATGTTATGCACAAACTTCCCCTGCTGAAATTATGGCAATTCCAGGTGTTGATATCGTGGTCGGAACACAGGACCGCCATAAAATGCTTGGGCTCATTGATCAATACCGTGAAGAACGTCAGCCGATTAATGCAGTCCGCAACATTATGAAAAACCGTGTATACGAGGAATTGGATGTTCCAGCATTTACAGACCGGACACGTGCATCTCTGAAAATCCAGGAAGGGTGCAATAATTTCTGTACTTTCTGTATTATCCCTTGGGCCCGTGGCTTAATGCGTTCTCGTGATCCGCAGGAAGTAATCCGTCAGGCGCAGCAGTTAGTGGATGCAGGCTATCTTGAAATCGTTTTGACAGGTATCCATACAGGAGGATACGGACAAGACTTTAAAGACTATAACCTGGCACAGCTTCTACGTGATTTAGAATCACAAGTAAAAGGATTAAAACGTTTACGTATCTCTTCAATTGAAGCATCCCAATTAACAGACGAGGTAATTGAAGTACTGCAAAATTCAGAAATTGTTGTAAACCATTTGCATATCCCGATTCAATCAGGATCTGATACAGTACTGAAACGTATGCGCCGTAAATATACGATGGACTTCTTCTCTGAGCGCCTTCGTAAATTAGAAAAAGCACTGCCCGATTTAGCGGTAACATCCGATGTAATCGTTGGGTTCCCGGGAGAAACAGAGGAAGAATTTATGGAAACGTATAACTTTATCCGTGACCACAAATTCTCTGAGCTGCATGTATTCCCATTCTCTAAACGGACAGGTACACCAGCTGCCCGTATGGAAGACCAAGTGGATGAGGAAATCAAAAACGAACGGGTTCATCGTCTAATCGCATTGAATGACCAATTGGCAAAAGAATATGCTTCTCGTTTTGAAGGCGAAGTACTGGAAGTCATTCCAGAAGAACGCTTTAAAGAATCGGACAATGAAAACCTTTATGTCGGCTACACTGCAAACTATCTGAAAGTGGTATTCGAAACAAGTGAAGAAATGGTCGGTAAACTGGTAAAAGTAAAAATTACAAAAGCCGGCTATCCGTACAATGAAGGACAATTCGTCCGTGTATTGGACGCTGTAGAAGCTTAAATAGAAAGCCGCTTCCTCAAAAAAAGGGGGAGCGGCTTTTATGCAGAATACAGCAAAAAAGAAAAATAAAAATGATAAACTAGTCTGTCTATTTCATGTATTTCTTATTTGGTGATATGATATAGTTGTACGTACAACTAATAGATAAAAGGAGCAATTGACCATGACGCAAAATTATGCTGCAATGATTGACCATACCCTATTAAAGGCAGATGCGACTCGACCACAAATTGAAAAATTATGTGAGGAAGCGAAAAAGTATGTGTTTGCTTCTGTATGTGTAAATCCTACATGGGTAAAATACAGTGCAGAGCTATTGGCAGGAACTGAGGTTAAGGTGTGTACAGTAATCGGTTTCCCATTAGGTGCTTCTACTTCAGCTGTTAAAGCATTTGAAACAAAGGACGCGATTGCCAACGGTGCAGGGGAAATTGATATGGTGATCAATATCGGTGCATTAAAAAATGGCGAATACGACCTAGTTCGCGATGACATTAAGGCTGTAGTCGACGCAGCAAATGGTACATTAGTAAAAGTAATCATTGAGACATGCCTGCTGACAGAAGAAGAAAAGGTGAAAGCTTGTCAATTATCAGTCGAAGCTGGTGCTGACTACGTGAAAACATCCACTGGTTTCTCAACAGGTGGCGCGACTGCTGAAGATATCGCATTAATGCGCAAAACAGTCGGTCCTGACCTTGGTGTGAAAGCTTCAGGCGGTGTCCGTAATCTGGAAGATATGAAGAAGATGATCGAGAATGGAGCAACTCGTATTGGCGCAAGCTCAGGTGTTGCGATCATGACAGGTTTAACTTCTGAATCTAATTATTAATTTTCGGAGAGCAGTGGTAATTTGAAGTGTGGTAGCTAACATAATCATAAATTTATACTGCAGCCCGTTACCAAGTAGTAAATATATTTGAATAGAAAACAGCTTGATTTCCACAGGGGAGTCGCAAGCCACTTCGGTTTTTAACTGACATAAAAACCAGGGTGGACTAGCCTGACTTACCATACCTGTTGAATTGAAAGCTGTTTTTTTATGCGTAAACTCAAATGCCCCCATACCTCGTTTACTTTTTCTTTGATAAGAATACAGTTCCCCATAAGCTTTAATGGAAATAAAAAGATACAGTATTGAATACAATGGAAAGAGAGCCCCGTTTAAGGTGCTGCTGATTAATATAAAGTAGAGATTTGTCCGGCGGTGAGTGACTCCTAAATATCCCGTTAAGCCTGTTTAAAGCCAATTGACGATAATTCAGGCTACATGTGAACAGATACAATTTGCTGGAAATTTAAGTGAATAATGAATGACAGGTAAAATAATTTTCACCAAATATGGTCTTAAAATTGGTATAGACAACTATACCTATTAATACATCCAGCTTTTTAATAATTATAAAATTATTATGTTTAGGGGGGATTTAATAGAGCAACACGCTGTTCATAAAAAGTGTTCAAAAAACAAACTCCACTGAAGTACCACTTATAGGTAATGTATTTTTCGGAGGTGGACGAATTTGTAAAATTGGTTCTGGGCTATGCAAGAAGGTGGAGCACTTCATCAAATGACACGATTTCTAGTAAAGGAAGGGTAACAGCCTCTTTAGCTACTAAGATGATTCACTCGATTGGGTCAATTGGGAAAGCCTTGGGAAAGGTTGTATTTGAAAAGTAGAATGTAGTAATAAGGAAGGTGCAATCATTGCTGGAAAAAAACTCTCACATACCTATCTATATACAAATAGAAGAACTCATAAAGCAGCGTATTTATTTAGAGGAATACGGAATAGGGGAGAACATACCATCTGAACGGGAATTATCAATGCAATTTGATGTAAGTCGAATGACAGTTAGACAGGCGATTACGAATTTAGTGAACAGCGGATTGCTGTATCGCGAAAAAGGAAGAGGCACATATGTTGCAAACCCAAAATTCGAACAGCCTTTAATGGGACTAACAAGTTTTACAGAAGATATGCGTGCAAGAGGCATGGAGCCGAGCAGTAAAGTACTGCGTTTTGAGAAAATCGTTCCACCGGTTGATATTGCCCATGATTTATTATTGGAGCGGGGCGAGGAGGTATTCTTCGTTGTACGTATACGGTATGCCAATACAAAACCGATGGCCATTGAAAGAACTTATATACCAGTTAAGATATATCCTGATCTGGATGAAAAGAAGGTAATGGGATCTCTTTATGCATTAATTGAAGCGAGATTCCATCAGAAAATCGGCAATGCCATTCAGCAAATGGAAGCAGCAATTGTGGGCAAGGAAGATTGCAAATATCTCCAAATCGGAACAGCAGCACCTGTCTTAATTATAAAGCGTATTAGTTTTTTGAGCGATGGAATTCCATTTGAATTGGTACGTAGTACGTATCGAGCGGATCGCTATAAATTTATTAGTGAAATAAAAAGGTGATACAGTGCATCCATATTTCAGAAAAATACAGGAATTACTGCAATCTGTCTTGGAAAAGGAACAGCCAAAATTAGAATTGGCCGCACAAATTATTGCTGAACGTATAGAGAAAGGAGGAATTCTCCAATTATTCGGCTGCGGGCATTCCTATTTATTGGCGCAGGAAGCTTTTTATCGTGCTGGCGGTCTCGTACCGGTGCGGCCTATTACTATAGGGCCTTTGACGCTGCAAGCAGGTGCATTGACTTCCTCTAAGAACGAGAAAGATCCGACGATTATTCAACGCTATAGACATTGTTTTGATTTTCAGGAGAATGATAGTTTACTTGTAATATCCACATCCGGAAGAAATTGCGCTCCGATAGACGCAGCTATACTTGCCAGGTCTTCGGATATATTTGTAATGTCCCTTCAATCACTAAATTACCGGAATTATGAATCTAAGCATTCTGGTGGTAAAAGATTAGAGGATGTCGTGAATCTTGTGGTGGATACTCATATCCCAGTAGGCGATGGTATATTAAATCATCAAGGGCTGCCATATGCCCCGGCTTCAACAGTTATTGGCTCTACACTTTTGAATGGATTGTTCAGCTTAGTTATAGAGAAAGTATTCAAAAAAACAGGGACATTTCCTGTGTTTGAGAGTGCGAATATTTCAAATAGTGAGACACATAACACCGAGATGATTACTAAATATCAGCACCGTATTAATTTTGAGTAAAATCGGGAGGGATATAAAATGGAAAAAGACTTTAAAATTACTGCCACTGAAGGCTTGCATGCCAGACCTATTGCGTTATTAGTAAATGCTGTCATGCCTTTTGAAGCAGAGGTACAGCTCACGTACAAAGACAAATCGGTAAATATGAAATCCATTGTAGGCGTCCTGTCGCAAGGGGTGGCACCAGGTAGTATAGTGAAAATTTCAGCCAATGGTCCGGATGCAGAGCCATTGATGCAAGCAGTATCTGAAATCATGTCAACTAAAGGAATTGGCGAAGAATGTTAGAGCTTCAGGGGATTGCTGTATCGGATGGAATAGCGATAGCAAATGCTTATTGCCTGGTTGAACCTGACCTATCATTTGAAAAATTTTTTGTATCGGATACTAAATCAGAAATAAAGCGCTTACAGGAAGCGATTACCCAAACGAAAAAAGACCTGCAGGAAACTCTGGTAATGGCTGAAAGTAAGTTAGGGGAAGAGAAGGCAGCAATATTTGCAGCGCATCTGCTGCTGCTTGAGGACCCGGAGATAGTGGGAGCTATTGAAGCAAAAATTAGTAATGGCATGAATGCCGAATGCGCTTTACATGAAGTTTCAACAATGTATATAGTCCTGTTTGAACAAATGGACAATGATTATATGAGGGAGCGAGCAGCGGATGTAAGCGATGTCTCAAAACGGTTACTGGCCCGCTTGCTAAAGGTGGAAATACCTGATTACAGCCGGCTATCTTCTGATATCATCATTGTAGCGAAAGATTTAACACCGTCTATAACAGCTCAATTAGATACTGCATATGTAAAAGGCTTTGTAACAGATATTGGCGGGAAAACTTCCCATTCAGCTATTTTAGCGAGAACAATGGGTATTCCCGCAGTTGTAGGTACGAAAAATGCAACAGCATGTATAAAACATGGAACAAAAATTATTGTTGATGGGGCAGCAGGTAAAATTATTGTAGATGCATCAAGAGAAATATTTGAACAATATGAAGTGCAGCAAAATAGATACTTAATGGTAGAGCAAAAACTAGCACCCTATCGCTCATTAGCCAGTATAAGTGCAGATGGTTACCGGGTTGAAATTGCTGGCAATATCGGCAAACCGGAAGACGTGGAAAAAATACTTGAAGCGGGTGCAGAAGGTATCGGTCTTTTCCGTACAGAGTTTTTGTATATGGAAAGGCAGAGGCTTCCGGATGAAGAGGAACAGTTTACCGTTTATCGCCAAATATTAGAGAAGATGCAGGGAAAACCGGTAGTTGTACGTACGTTGGATATCGGGGGTGATAAGCAACTGCCTTATTTAGAGCTGCCATCTGAGATGAATCCATTTCTAGGATATCGTGCAATCCGATTATGTTTACAAGAACAGAAAATGTTCCGCAGCCAGTTAAGAGCATTATTACGGGCTAGTGTATATGGTAACTTAAAAATCATGTTTCCGATGATTGCAACGGTAGATGAGTTCAGAGCAGCAAAAGAACTGCTATATGAAGAAAAGAAGCGCTTAGTCAGCAGTGGAGCCGCCGTGTCGGAGACGATAGAAATTGGATTGATGATTGAAATACCTTCTGCCGCCATCATCGCTGATATATTTGCACAAGAAGCAGATTTTCTCTCTATTGGTACGAATGATCTTATTCAATATACAGTAGCAGTTGACCGTATGAATGAGAATGTGTCAGCTTTATATCAGCCTTGCCACCCTGCTGTTCTGCGTCTCATCAAGATGGTAATTGATGCAGCGAAACAGCATGGAAAATGGGTTGGTATGTGTGGCGAAATGGCGGGAGATAAGGTTGCCGTTCCCATCCTGCTCGGTTTGGGGCTTGATGAATTTTCAATGGATGCTTCCTCCATTTTAAAAACGAGGGCACAAATTTCTAAACTATCCAAGGAACAGCTAACTGCACATATTGAAACCATTTTAAAGTTGGCAACGGCAGGTGATGTAGAGAGCTATGTCCAGAAACACCTTACCTCTGCAGAGTAAGGGTATTTTGGGGTAGCAAATAGAGTGCAGAAGGAATGTCCCTAATATATCAAAGGGGGAGACATTATGGATATAAAGCTGGTGCCAATGGAAGATTATCAGCAAATACATCGCCTGAGAGACTACAGCTTTCCTAAAAAATATGAGGGAGCTCGGCGTGCAGACTTCCATTATTGGATTGAGCATAGTACGACGCTCGGAGCATATGATAAAGAAAAGATTGTAGGGCAAATATTAGTGCTGCCGCTTAATATGATGGTGCACGGTGTCCAATATAAAATGGGCGGGCTCGGCTTTGTAGCAACATATCCGGAATATCGCGGCAGAGGAGTTATAAAGATGCTGATGAAAAGAGCCCTAAAGGAAATGCGCCAAAATGGTCAATGGATTTCCGTTCTTGCCCCGTATTCAGTATCCTTTTACCGCTATTTTGGGTGGGAGCTGTTTTTTGATAAGCTACATTACACAATACCGATAGAAGCATTTCCGAATTTTGGCCGGCAATCAGATAATGTAAAACGCTTCAGCTTTGAATGGATGAACGATGAGATATTCGGAGAGATTCGGCAATTTCATAATAATCATATATTAGGCTGCAATGGAGGGATGATAAGAAACAAAGCATGGTGGCAAAGGATAGAGAGAAGAGAGCCTGAAAGTCATTTTATAGCTTACTATAATAATGAAAATAAAATAGCCGGGTATCTTCGTTATGAAATAAAAGACTTACTATTTCATATCAAGGATTTTTATGCAGAAGGTATAGATGCAGAGCAGGCAATTTGGCGCTTTATAACCTCTCATAAAGCAAGTGTAGAGAAAATCATAGGAGCTACATCGGTTGCATCTCATTTTGGCTTTCAATTTGACCAGCCGCAATTTAAAAGAGAAATAACTCAAGACGTAATGGTAAGAGTGGTAGATGCATTTGAATTTATGAAGTGTTATCCATGGGGCGAAATACAGCAGCGACTATTTATTCGCCTTCAGGATCCTATATGCCCTTGGAATGAGCATTTATTTCAAATAGGCAGCGGTGGTCATGTATCGATAATGGATGAAGATAAGGTGGAAGATCAGTATGTATTACATTTATCTATTAATCTATTTTCAGCCATGATGGTAGGGTATCTCTCAGTGAAAGATGTTTTACCGTTGTCCGGAAAGAAAATAGCTGAAAGAACTGCACTGAATTGGCAAAAAGCTCTGCCGGTCAGTTTTCCCGCATTTTTTGAGTATTTCTAAGAAAAGAGTGTAAACGACAGCCAGTACAAAAAAATTTTAAGTTTTTTTGTGGACTATACCAGTTATTTTCTGTTAGCAATATACAGTCGTCAATTCAATAGAACGTTATTTGTCTAATATAGAGAGGGAGAACAAAGAGAGAAAAACATATTATGGTATAGACCAATTAACGGCAATTTGTTGATAGAAAAACGGTTTCCATAAAGCAATTTTGCTTCTATTAGTCTGAATATTTAGATAAATGAAAGAAATATGCAAAGGAGTGTTTTCATTGAAAAATATTGTGTTAGTCTGCGTAGCGGGAATGAGTACGAGTTTGCTTGTAACAAAGATGCAAAAGGCCGCCCAGGAACAAAATATAGAGGCTGATATTTATGCGATTGCAGAAAGTGAAGTAGATAAAGTTGTAACGAGTAAAAAAGTAGACGTACTGTTACTTGGCCCACAAGTACGCTATTTAAAAGGGACATATGAAGCGAAATATAGGCATCTTAATATTCCGGTCGAGACTATTAATATGACAGACTATGGCATGATGAAGGGTGAGAATGTATTGAAGCAGGCTTTACAGCTGATTGGGTAAGGGGGCAGGGAAATGGAAGATCACGTAATGATGAATTCCATAATGGGATTGATTGTTCATAGCGGTAATACAAAAAGTGAATGTATGGAAGCTATTCAATTAGCAAAAAGAGGCAATATTGAGCAGGCAAAAGAAAAGATCTCATTGGCGAACGAAGCGCTGACAGAAGCGCATCATGCGCAGACGGCTTTATTGACAGAAGAGGCTAAAGGAGGGGAGATCGAAGTAACAATGCTGCTTATCCATGCACAGGATCACTTAATGAATGCGATTACTTTCCGGGATCTTGCGCAGGAAATGATTGAATTATATGAACGCCTCGAAGGGGAATAGCATCTGATTTAGATGTTAAATAAAAGTACAAAGGGGAGAGTATGTGATGTTCAAATTTTTAGAAGAGAAATTTGTACCTGTAGCATCCAAGATAGGAAATCAACGTCACTTAGTAGCAATCCGGGATGGGTTTATTGCCATTATGCCATTGACAATTGTTGGTTCTCTAGCAGTACTCGTTAATAACCTGCCAATAGATTTTTATCAAGATGCTTTAAACTCGATTTGGGCAGATGGCACCTGGAAACAATGGGGTGGAAACATTTGGGGGGCAACGTTTGCAATCCTCTCACTATTATTAGCATTTACAATCTCATATAATCTTGCCAAAGGATATAACAAAGATGGACTTTCTGCAGGAGTAATTGGTCTATCCGCTTATTTAACATTCGGTACTTTCGGTGACGGGGGCTTAACTGGTTTAACAACAGGTACAGGCGGAATATTTATTGCTATTATTATCTCGTTACTTTCTACTGAGCTGTTTTGCCGGCTATCTGGTAATAGCAAGCTGCTAATAAAAATGCCAGAAGGGGTACCGCCGGCAGTGGCGAAATCATTTGCAGCATTACTTCCGGCAATTATTACAATTGGCTTATTCGCATTAGTTCGGACAATTATTTCGGTCGGATTTGATGTTCCCGATATTGTCGGATCATTTTATGCAACGATTCAAGAGCCATTTATGGGCTTGACGAATTCATGGACGGCGGCTTTGATTTTGGCTTTTATCCCTTCATTCTTATGGACGCTAGGTGTACATGGTGCCAATATAATTGATCCGTTTATGCAGACAATTAACGCAGATGCTATAGCGAAGAACATTGCAGCACTTGAGGCTGGTGAAGTAGCGCCGTATATTGTTAACAAGCCGTTTTTTGATGCATTTGTTAATATGGGCGGATCAGGCACGACAATTGCCTTGATCATCGCGATTTTCATCTTTGCAAGGAAAAACAAGCAATATAATACAGTGGGGAAATTATCTGCAGCTCCGGGACTATTCAATATTAATGAACCATTACTATTTGGTCTGCCTATCGTATTAAATCCCATTTTGTTCATACCGTTTATTTTAACACCAATGGTTAACGTTTCTGTTGCTTATTTTGCAACAAAAATTGGCTTGGTACCAGCAGCGACAGTAGTAGCTCCGTGGACAACGCCTCCGATTATTAACGGATTCCTAGTAACGCAGTCTTGGCAAGGCGCTGTATTAAGCTTAGTGCTGATTATCCTGTCCGTTTGTATTTATCTGCCGTTCATAGCAATGGCAAACCGTGTTGCCAAAAGAGATACACTTGAAAAAAATATATCAGAATGATGCTCCCGCACTGTCAGGCGGTATCGGCTGTATATGATTGTTAATAAGTCAGTCCTTGTTACTATGGAGATTTTGTCAATTTTGATTGTCAGTGGAGGTTTATCAAATGAGAAGATTAGGTATTTCAATATATCCCCAGCATAGTACAATGGAGGAAATGCAGCGATATATTCAACTGGCACATGATAATGGTTTTGATCGCATCTTTACATGTCTTATGTCATTGGAAAATAAAAAAGAACAGCAAAAATTACAGCGCATTAACTTATTTGCAAAAGAGCTGGGCTTTGACATTTCTGCCGATATTGCCCCTTCTGTTTTTCAAGACCTTGGATTAACCTATAAGGATATTGCTTATTTGAAAGAGAACTATCATTTGGCAGCTCTGCGTTTGGATTTAGGGTTTTCAGGTCAAGAAGAGGCCTTTATGTCATTAAACGAATGTGGCTTGAAGGTAGAATTAAATATTAGTAATGGTACGAAATATGTGGATAATATCATGTCCTACCAGCCAAACCAAGATAATATCATTGGATGCCATAATTTTTATCCGAGAAAATATACAGGGCTTTCACGGCAGCATTTTTTAAACACCTCTAAGATATTTAAAGACAATCATCTTCGTACAGCTGCTATGATTTCATCCGAACATGCAGTGTTTGGACCTTGGGAGCAAACACTGCATGGCTTACCCACTTTAGAGGAGCATCGTGCGCTGCCGATCATTGTGCAAGCAAAGGATTTATGGAATACGGGTTTAATTGATGATTTAATCATCGGGAATATGTTTGCTTCTGAAGAAGAGCTGCATGCATTGGGACGATTAAACCGAAATAAGCTGGAGCTAAAGGTTATATCAATGCCTGCAACAACTCAGCTGGAAGAAGATATTTTGTTTAAAGAGCTCCATTTCAATCGCGGAGATATATCTGATTATGTCATCCGCAGTACACAATCACGTGTGAATTATAAAAATGGTGATTTTCCCGTTCATGATACGCATAGCTTAAAACCTGGAGATGTAACAATTGATAATAATTTAGATGTACGATATAAAGGGGAGCTTCAAATTGTGTTAAAGGAAATGCCCAACGCAGGATCTACAAATATTGTAGCTAAAGTAGTTGAGGAGGAGCGTTTTTTATTGCAGCATATTCAACCATGGCAATCATTTAAATTTACAACATAAAAGGCAGAGGGATTGAGCAAATGGAGCCGGCTCAGTCCCTTTCCTTCATTTTTAGAATAGGAGTGAGGGCAATGTATGTACTGGCGGTGGATGGCGGAGGAACAAAAACATCAGCTGTCATTAGCGATGAGCTTGGAAACATTCACGCGAAATTGGTTACTAATCGGAGTAACCCTACAGCGATGGAAATGGAGCTTTTTAAAGCGACCCTTCATCAATTACTTCAAGGATTAAGAGCCCAAAATCCACATATATTTTCAGCTGTTCGAATCTGCTTTGCGGGGATGGCGGGAGTCCAGGAAAAAAAGGCTGAAACGATTGTGGAGACAATATTTCGTGAATATGTTCATAGTGAAGCGATCGTTATTATACAAAATGACGCTTTAATTGCCTTGTATGCCGGCACCTTTGGCGGGGAAGGAATCGTACAAATAGCGGGTACAGGAGCTGTTACAGTCGGCTATGATCATACACATTCCTTTTACAGGGTAGGTGGATGGGGCTATTTATTTGATGATGAAGGCAGCGGCTATGATTTGGGTGTACAGGCATTAAAGGCTGTATTCCAGAGTCATGATAATAGGTCCAGGTCAACATTATTAACAGATGCTTTATTAAAGCATTTTGCAGTAAATAATGTTCCAGAGCTTATTGACTGTATTTATGGTACGAAGCATCCTAGGACGGTAATTGCTCCTTTAAGCATGTATGTGATGGAAGCAGCAGAGCTTGGAGATTTGGCAGCCAATATTATTAGAGAAAATAGTTGTTCCAAGCTGTACCATGCAATAAAAACATGTTACCAGCAGCTATCCTGGAAAGGACAGATGGTTGTTCCGGTTGTACTAACGGGCGGTGTCCTATCGAATACTTCGTATTTTATATCAAAACTAACACAATTAGCTATTAATGACCAACTACCGCTGCAATTTCTTTCACCACAGCTGGATCCGATTGGAGGAGCTGTAATAGGAGCATTGCACACAATGGGCATTTCAGTGGGAGATGAATTTTCAGCGAAATTTATGGAGCATTACGTAAAATGGGGTAAATAAGGTCCTGAAGACAAGTAATGGAAGGTATTGCTACTTATACAGTAGAATCCGTGAAATGATAGCACAAAATTATGGAAAAAGACCAGACTAATAAATAGATGGTGCTATAACGGTGGAAGTCCCGTTAATAAGTTTACAGCAGCGTTCAAATGTTTTTATTTTTATTACTATTTGATTTTATGAACTGCAAATAAATGCAGATCGTCTATCTTTCGAATTTTATTATTAATTATAATAGTTTCTATTGACTGTGGAGTAACATTACGATATAATTCTTTAGTACACATCAATAGAAAATGTTGATGATGTATTGACGTGTGTTCGGAGGGAGGGAAAGAGAGATGTCAAAAACTGTCGTTCGCAAAAACGAATCGCTTGAAGATGCTCTTCGCCGCTTCAAACGTACTGTATCTAAAAGTGGTACAATTCAAGAAGTTAGAAAGCGCGAGTTCTACGAAAAACCTAGCGTAAAACGTAAAAAGAAATCAGAAGCTGCACGTAAACGTAAGTGGTAATTTTCCCTGTAAAATCCCTACGTTCATAACACGCAATTCGAGATTTAACTGAGCAGACAAATGATATACCCCGAAGCTACTTGCTGGCTTCGGGGTATTTGTATTTATACGATTAATTTATGCAATAGGCTTATTTTGTATACTATATTCTTGACGGAAAATAGATCAACCAGGTGTTGTGTGCTCTCGGGAAAAGTGATGGGGCACATAAGATATGTTGTAAAGGACAAGAAAATTTTCGCTTTTTCTTTTTACTCGTTTTAAAAAATGTAGGCTATACTGTTGGAAAGAAAGGAGTTAGCTTTACATTTTGTCTATATAAATTTTCCGGCAATAAATTATTAGATCAAGTAATGAGTAAATACATAATAAAAATGAAAGAAAATAAAATATAATGAAACTAATTGCGTTTTCATTCGTATAACAGGTAGGATCACTAAAAAGAAAGGAGGAATTGGATGAGGCAAAGAAGAGTTTGCGTCTGGCTGTTATTGATGGCGCTTTCATTTTTACTCCTTATTCCGGCTATTTCAGCTGATTCTCCAAAGGTATTCCACGTCCCAGTAAAGAATAATGTAGAAAAGGGCCTGCTTTCTTTTTTAGAGAGGGCAATCAAAGAGGCGAAGGAGCAAGATGCCGAAGCGATCGTCCTAGAAATACATACTCCGGGCGGCTTTGTGGATGCAGCACAGGAAATTGGTAAGCTGCTTGATGCTACAGATGATTTGAAAGTCATCGCCTATATCAACTCGACTGCATATTCGGCAGGAGCCTTTATTGCACTCCATGCAGACGAGATTTACATGTCAAAAAACGCTACATTCGGTGCAGCAGGAATTATCGATGGTGAAGGAAATACAGCTGATCAGAAAGCGGAAAGTGCCTGGATAGCAGCAATGGAAGCAGCAGCTGAATCTTCCGGCAAAGACCCTCGCTTTGCAAGGGCAATGGCAGATAAATCGTTTAATTTACCCGAACTTCGGGTTCCTGACGGTAAATTTTTAACCCTTACGGCTGATGAAGCCTTTAAGGTTAAATATTCGCAAGGAACAGCTAACTCCCTGCAGGAAGTGCTGGATAAAGCAGGATTGCAGGGTGCAGAAATTGTGGATGTCGAACCATCGCTTGCTGAAAATATTGCACGCATTGTGACTAACCCGATCGTTGTTCCTATTCTCCTGTCCATTGCGAGTCTTGGATTAGTAGCAGAGCTGTATTCACCGGGATTCGGGGTGCCGGGAACGATGTCATTAGCTGCCTTTGGTCTCTTCTTCTTTGGTCATACAATTGCTGGTTTTGCAGGATATGAGTCGATTTTATTGTTTGTAGTCGGCGTTATTTTTGTCATATTGGAGTTATTTGTCCCCGGAGGTATTATTGGCATACTCGGAGGTGCATGTATCATCCTCAGTCTTTTATTTGCAGGCGCAAGTGTGACACATATGGCATATTCAATCATTTTGGCAATGTTTATTGCAATGATAGGAATGGTGATTCTTATGAAGTTCTTCGGTAAAAAAATGCATATATTCAATAAGCTTGTCCTAAGGGATGCCACAACGACAGAGGAAGGGTATGTTTCCAATACGAACCGTGTGGAATTGATCGGGCGTACAGGAGAGGCATTAACACCGCTTCGCCCAGCAGGGGTCATCTTGATAGGGAATGAACGAATTGATGCAGTGTCTGAAGGAAACTTTGTTAATAAAGGAAGTCTAATTGAAGTTATTAAAGTAGAAGGTTCACGTATCGTCGTGAGAGAAATTTTAAGGAAAATGGAGGAATAAGATAATGGTTATTGATGGAGCAACAATCGGTTTAATTGCCATGATCGTAGGAGCATTCATTGTACTGGCAATATTCTTTACGCTTGTACCGGTTGCACTATGGATCAGTGCCCTGGCTGCAGGGGTTCGTGTAAGTATCTTTACATTGATTGGGATGCGGCTGCGCCGGGTTATCCCGTCACGTATTGTCAATCCGTTGATTAAAGCACATAAGGCAGGGCTTGATGTATCGATTAATCAATTGGAGTCCCACTATTTAGCGGGTGGTAATGTGGACCGAGTAGTTAATGCTTTAATAGCAGCGCAGCGTGCGAATATTGAATTGACATTTGAACGTTGTGCGGCTATTGACTTAGCAGGACGGGACGTATTAGAGGCTGTACAAATGTCCGTTAATCCAAAGGTAATTGAAACACCGTTTATCGCAGGGGTAGCAATGAACGGTATTGAAGTTAAAGCGAAAGCCCGTATTACAGTACGTGCAAACCTTGATCGTTTAGTTGGGGGTGCTGGTGAAGAAACAATTATTGCACGTGTCGGTGAAGGGATTGTATCGACAATCGGTTCATCTGAATCCCATTCCAAAGTGTTGGAAAATCCGGATATGATTTCTCAAACGGTCCTTTCAAAAGGCTTGGATTCAGGTACAGCCTTTGAAATTTTATCCATTGATATTGCGGATGTAGACATCGGTAAAAACATTGGGGCAGAGCTTCAAATTGAGCAGGCGCAGGCTGACAAAAATATCGCCCAGGCGAAAGCTGAGGAACGCCGTGCGATGGCCGTAGCAAGTGAGCAGGAAATGGTGGCCAAAGTTCAGGAAATGAAGGCAAAAGTAGTGGAAGCCGAGGCGGAAGTTCCAATGGCGATGGCAGAAGCATTGCGCAGCGGAAACTTTGGTATTATGGATTATATGAATTACAAAAATATACAGGCTGACACATCAATGCGTGATTCTATTGCAAAAGTGTCACAAGAGAATAAGTCTGAAAAAGGTGAAAAATAACCGAGGAGGGGGAGCGCTAAATGGAAGGGATCATCATCATGATTGTCATGTTTGTTCTCAGTACGCTATTTACAAAAGATAAAACAAAAGAAAAAGAGACGAAGCAAATGCCGCCATTTAGCAATCAGCATGTCCCTCGGGAAAGTACAAGGGATGAACCGCGTAGGGAAAGACCGAAAGTACGTTCACTAGATGATTTTGCAAAGGAAGTTTTTGGTCAATTAAGCGAAAAGGCGGAGGCGGTCCGCGATGTTCGTAAGATGAACGAAGAGACGGTCGAAGAACCTGTAAAGGAAGCGGTACGGGAAATCCAGGAGGAACGGAAATCCCTGCGCCCGGAGCTGGGTGTGTCCAGACCTATCATACAACGGCAAAAGAAGGAATCTCCGGTTATTGTGCCAAGTACGAGAGAACAGCTAGTGCAGGCAGTAATTACCTCGGAAATTTTAGGTCCTCCAAAAGCGAAGCAACGTAAATAATACATGCCCCCTTTTTTGCATACACTGTAAGAAAGGGGGCTTTTTTTGAAATCATTTATGCAATTGGATGACGTTCTGGAATGGATTCAATTCCGCCAGATTCGATGGAACGGTCTATATGATGTACGGCAGGTGGCGTCTGATCAATTTAGCTGCTCTTTAGGGAAGTTTCAGCTGACAATTGAAGGGGAAGGGATACTCGTCCAGTATTTGACCGAGGGCGGCTTTTTATTGAGTGCTGAAGTGATCAACAAAATTAAGATAGAAGAGCATGTGATGTAATGGACCGCCGCAAAGTGATTGTGTCGCTTAAACAAGGGCCACGTGCAGATCGATTATTTCACCATTTACATAAAGAGCGTATTGTCATGAAACAAGTCCGTTTTTCCAATAATGAAGTATCATTTGAAATAACGAGAGATAACCTACCAGCATTGCGTCGTGCCCGGCGTTTTGCTGGCGCTAATCTGAAACTGCGCTATGACGACTTGGATTCTGTTCTTCAAATTACATGGAAAACAATTATGGGTATACTATTATTAGTTGCTATACCAATCATCTGTACACAGTTTATTTGGCGGATTCATGTTACAGGTGCAACCCCGGAGCTCGCATTAAAGGCCGAGCAGTTTATTGACAAGGAAATAGGCATTACCATCCCATTAGTAAAACAATCGCTGCCGACAGATTATGAAATTCGCCAGCAGCTCATGGCAAAGTTTCCAGAGCTGTCATGGGTTCATTTTATGAAAAGTGGCGGAAATATTACGATATCGCTACAGCTGGCGCCAAAAACAGAAGTAAAAAAGAAATCGGATGAACCGATGCATCTTATAGCAGGTAATAGCGGAGTTGTTACCCATTATTTTCTGACGAGCGGTGTCAGGCTGGTAGATGCCAACACAACTGTGTATAAAGGAGATGCTCTAGTATCGGGAATTCTGGATGCGGGGGACGAGCAGCTTGTCATTGGGGCAGAAGGAGAGGTCTATGCGGATTACTGGCTTGAAACGGCCTTTACATTGAACCGGAAGGCCACCTATTATACGCCGACCGAATCCGCCTGGAAAGTAACAAACGATCAAGAGAAAGTGTATATGGATGAAATCAATCTTCCTGCATGGCTGAAGAATCATGTTCGTATCGTAAAAGAACAGAGTTTTAAAAAGGAAGAACGCGTATTGAAAGAAGAGGATTTGGATACGATTATCCGGCCGCTTCTTCATAAGAAAATATTGCAGGGTCTTCCTCCGAAGACGACAATTAAATCGGAAAAGATTTTACAGGTTACATTTGATAATGATACAGTAAGGGGGCAAGTCCTTTTTTTGGTAAATGAAAACATCGCAACACCATACCCTATTTATCAAGGAGAATGATTTATGTCAGAGAAAATGTCGGAACTTTTAGTCGATAATCCAAATGAAGCAGTCATGCTGCTCGGGATGTCGGATGCAAATGTGAAATTAATCGAAGAAACTTTTAGTGTACAAATCATCACTCGAGGAGGGCTTATCCAAATCGCTGGTGAAGATCATGATAAAAAAGAGTGTGCAACGGCTGTGCTGCACGGCTTGCTTGAAGTCATTCGTAAAGGCATCAATATTGATCAACGGGATGTAGCGACAGCCATTGAGATGGCTGGGAAAGGGACAATTGAGTATTTCCCAGAGCTTTATGACGAGGAGGTAGCCCGTAATGCCAAAGGTAAGGCGATTCGCGCCAAAACAATTGGCCAGCGGGAGTACATTAAAGCCATTCGCCATAAAGACCTTGTATTCGGTATCGGGCCTGCAGGTACAGGGAAAACATACTTGGCCGTAGTCATGGCGACACAGGCATTAAAAAATGGACATGTAAAGCGGATTATTCTAACACGTCCGGCTGTAGAGGCAGGGGAATCGCTCGGTTTTCTACCAGGGGATCTAAAGGAAAAAGTAGACCCGTATTTACGTCCGCTTTATGATGCTCTGCATGATATTTACGGCATGGAGCAGACGCAACGCCTCATTGAGCGGGGAACAATTGAGATTGCTCCACTTGCTTATATGCGGGGACGCACGCTGGATGATGCTTTTGTTATTTTGGATGAAGCGCAAAACACAACACACCAGCAAATGAAAATGTTCCTGACTCGTTTGGGTTTCGGCTCGAAAATGGTTATTACGGGGGACAAAACTCAAATCGATTTACCAAAAAATCAGGAATCCGGCCTGATTATCGCTGAACGCACATTAAAATATGTAAAAGATATACATTTCCAAATCCTGGAGCAAGGCGATGTAGTAAGACATCCATTGGTAGCGAAAGTCATCCAAGCATACGCCGACCAAGAACTATAATGCTTTTCCTATGCGCCGAGAGCAAAGCGGCAGGTGCAAGGCGATGTAGTAAGACATCCATTGGTAGCGAAAGTCATCCAGGCATACGCCGGCCAAGAACTGTAATGCTTTTCCTATTCAGAAAGTGAAACGTCAGGCACTTATTAGTTTCAAAAGGAATGCAGGCATATGCTGATTTAGGACATTAAATGAAGGAAAAAGCAAAATCCTTTGAGGGTTTTGCTTTTTTTTGTGAAATCACCTGTAGAAATTGGTAGAATAGAGGAAGGTTAAATAGGAGGTGCTGAATGGAGAAGCAATTGAAACGTTTTGTGGATTTAATGGGCTTTCGTTCATTCTTAGCTATCGTACTGGTCGTTACAGCATTTCTGCAATTTGGGTTAATGGTGGATAGTGTAAGAGGCGTTACATATGATATATCGATGGGAAGCTTGGCACCGGAGACGATTCGTGCAGCCAAGACCGTAGAAGATACAGAAAAGACAGAACTTGAACGTACCAATGCTGAAAATGCAACAGCTCCCGTATATGATTTCGGGCAGGAAATAGCTGAGCAGAAGGCGGGCTTGCTTACATTGCTGTTTGATTTAACGATCGAAGCAAAAAAAGAATTGGATGCGCAGGAGAAATTGTCACAAGCTGAAAAACTGGAAGTAATGAAAGAGAAGCTGAAAGCAGTGACGGAAAAACAAGAGGGTTTGTCACTGACTGATGATGAACTGCGAGCATTGTTTAATGCGTCCGAAAGCCAGCTTGTACAAGCTAGGGATATATTAGTGGAACTTGTGAAAGATGTACTTTCTGAAAGTATAAGAAAAGAAAATCTATCATCTGCCCGTACAAACATAGAGTCGCTAATCCGCTCTTCCTCAATTGCGAATCCGCTGCTCTCGACAGCGATTACGCTAGGTCGGAATTCGCTGGTCGAGACAGAAACATTAAACGAGGAAAAAACGGCTATTGCCAAGCGGCAGGCACGTGATGCAATAGAGCCGACGAAAATTTTACAGGGTCAGATTATTGTACTTGAAGGGGAAATTGTCGACAGGGAAAAGTACCGCCAGCTGGAATTGCTTGGCCTCATTGATAGCCAGGCTTCCTGGAAACCAATTGGAGGCGTTATGATTCTTATTATCCTTCAAATGATCTTTCTATTTGTTCTCTTTGATGGATATAAGGGACCGCTGAAAGAAAAAAGCAATCATTTGCTGGTAACGGTAATCGTTTATTTAAGTGCAATTGTTATTATGAAATTGGGGAACCTTATATCTGATAACTTTGATGTCATGCTTGGGTTTATTTTTCCTACTGCTATGGCCACAATGCTGTTAAGACTTTTAACGAATGACCGGATTGCCGCATTAGTAACGTTATTAATTGCGGCATCAGCAGGTATTATATTCCAGGAAAACTATGCAGCTGTTTTACAAATGGATATTGCACTGTATATTTTGTTTGGCGGTTTTGCCTCGCTGTTCTTTATGGGAAGTGTGGAAAAAAGGTCGCATATTTTGCGTGCCAGTGCCATTGTAACTGTTATTAATCTTGTGTTCATTGCGTTTTACCTGCTTATGACACAATCGGATTACGGGGTGTCCGAAATTCTGTTCTATATAGGGGCGGGGATTGTCTCGGGCTTGCTTTCGGGAGCTTTGACAATGGGGTTGTTACCGTTCTTTGAATCGGTGTTCGGTATCCTATCAACGATGCGACTAATTGAGCTTTCAAACCCGAACCATCCGTTATTAAAAAAGATTTTAACGGAGACGCCGGGCACTTATCATCATAGCGTAATGGTTGCCAATTTGGCCGAGACAGCATGTGAGGCAATCGGGGCGGATGGCTTACTTGCCCGTGTTGGCTGCTATTATCACGATGTAGGAAAGACGCGTCGACCTGCCTTTTTCATTGAGAATCAGATGGGGATCAATCCTCATGATACTTTGGCTCCTGAGTCAAGCTCAGATATCATTATTGCTCATACGACAGATGGTGCAGACCTGCTGAAGAAGCATAAAATGCCGCAGGAGATTATAGATATTGCATTACAGCATCATGGGACAAGCCTGCTGAAGTTTTTCTATCATAAAGCAAAAGAAGAAGGAAAACAGGTCGCTGAAAAGGATTTCCGTTATCCGGGGCCTAAACCGCAAACGAAAGAAGCTGCTATCATAAGCATTGCAGACAGTGTAGAGGCAGCAGTACGTTCAATGAAGGAGCCAAGCGCAGATAAGATTCAAAAGCTAATCCAGGCTATTATCCAGGACCGGGTGCAAGATGATCAGTTTGATGAATGCGATATTTCGCTGAAGGAACTGAAAATCATTGAAGACGTATTATGTGAGACATTGAATGGCATTTTCCATTCACGTATTGAATATCCAAAAGAGAAGCAGGAGGCATTATGATTTTAAATATCGACTTTTTAGATGAAACAAATATGGTGAGAGAAGAGCATATTGAGCTTGTAGAAAAGCTTCTGCAGCATGCTGCAAAGGTGGAGCAGATTGAAGAGGGTTCGGAGGTTTCCGTTACTTTTGTGACCAATGAAGCAATTCATGAAATTAACCGGGAATATCGTGATAAGGACCAGCCGACAGATGTAATTTCCTTTGCTCTTGAAGAAATGGGGGAAGGAGAGGTCCAAATAATTGGCGATGACATTCCGCGTATATTGGGCGATATCATTATCTCTACAGACAGGACTCTTGAGCAGGCGGAAGAATACGGACATTCCTTTGAACGCGAGCTCGGGTTTTTAGCAGTACACGGCTTCCTCCATTTACTTGGCTATGATCATATGACAGCAGAGGACGAGAAGGAAATGTTCGGTAAGCAAGATGAAATTTTAGGCTCTTTTGGCCTATCCCGTGAGTAATGGACATTCGTAAGTTCATTCGATCATTTGGGTATGCGGCAGAAGGACTGATAACAGCTATGCGTGAACAAAATATCCGCTTCCACTATACAAGTGCAGCAGTTGTATGGCTAGTTGGTTTTTTTACAGGCCTTTCTGTGATGGAATGGATGATTCTGATTCTAGTGATGGCGCTGGTGATAGGGGCAGAGCTTTTCAATACAGCGATCGAGCGTGTTGTAGATCTGGCATCGCCTGAAATTCATCCGCTGGCAAAACAGGCGAAGGATATCGCAGCAGGTGCTGTTCTTGTATTTGCCATAGCAAGTGTTATAATCGGAATGCTCATATTTTTACCAAAATGGTTTTAAAGGAAAGAGGGGGAGTTCTCCTATGAACATGGAACAATTACTGGCAGAGTCGAAAATTGCACGTGAAAAGGCATATGTACCATACTCGAAATTTCAGGTAGGGGCAGCGCTCCTAGCGGAAGATGGAACAGTATATCATGGGTGTAATATTGAAAATGCCGGGTATAGTATGACAAATTGTGCGGAGCGCACGGCATTCTTCAAGGCCGTATCAGAGGGTGTTAAAAGTTTCAAGGCATTGGCTGTCGTAGCAGATACTGATCGCCCGTGCTCTCCATGTGGAGCATGCCGTCAAGTAATGGCAGAATTTTGTGCACCGGATATGCCGGTCTATTTAACAAACTTAAAAGGCGACGTACAACAAACAACAGTGGGTGAGCTGTTACCAGGCGCATTCACACCGGAGGATTTAGATTATGCAGCAAGTAAACAATAATGGCTTTAAATCGGGCTTTATCTCGATTATCGGCCGACCGAACGTTGGGAAATCGACGTTTTTAAACCGTGTAATTGGACAAAAAATTGCCATTATGTCGGACAAACCGCAAACAACACGCAATAAAGTGCAGGGTGTATTAACACAAAGCAGCTCTCAAATGATTTTTATCGATACGCCGGGTATTCATAAACCGAAGCATAAGCTTGGTGAGTTCATGTTGAAAGTAGCGAAGAATACACTGCGTGAAGTGGATGTCATCATGTTCATGGTAAATGCAGAGCAAAAAATCGGAAAAGGCGACGAGTTTATTTTAGAAATGCTGGAGGGCAATAAAACGCCTGTGTTTCTTGTAATCAATAAAATCGACCAGATACATCCAGATGAGTTGGTAGATATTATTGCATCGTATAAAGATAAATACCCATTTGCTGAGATTGTACCGATCTCTGCCTTACAAGGGAATAATGTTGAAAATTTATTAAGTGCAATTGAAAAATATTTACCGGAAGGGCCGCAGTATTATCCAGCCGACCAGGTGACAGACCATCCGGAGCGCTTTATTATTTCCGAATTAATCCGTGAAAAGGTTCTTCATCTAACGCGTGAAGAAATTCCACACTCTATCGCAGTAGTGATCGATAAAATAAAACGGGATGAAGAAAACGAGGATAAGATTCGTGTACAGGCGACAATTATGGTGGAGCGGGACTCTCAAAAAGGCATTGTCATCGGAAAGCGCGGGGCTTTGTTAAAAGAGGTTGGTATAAGAGCACGCAAAGATATCGAAATGCTGCTTGGTTCAAAAGTGTATTTAGAACTCTGGGTAAAGGTCCAGAAGGATTGGCGAAATAAACAGACGCATCTTCGTGACTTTGGTTTCCGTGAGGACGAGTATTAAAAGTAAAAGATTCTCTGTATAAAAAAGTATAGGGAGCTTTCAAAAAAAAACATATTATACGACACTATATTGTTAGCATCTTGTAAACAGGTGGAGCATCGAAGAGATGTTCTGCCTGTTTTTTCGTGTATAATAGAAATATATAAGAGAGTAAGGACGGGTTGTGTATGCTGCATAAATGGGAAGGGATCGTACTTAAATCAAGAGCGTACGGGGAATCAAATAAAATTGTCACATTACTCACACGTGAAGCGGGCAAGGTTGCGTGCATGGCCCGGGGAGCGAAGAAGCCGACCAGCCGACTAGCCGGTGTGACACAGCCGTTTATGCATGGCTCATTTTTGGTGCAGCGGACAAGCGGAATGGGCACCTTGCAGCAGGGCGAGCATTTTAATACAATGCGTACGTTGCAGACGGATATCGTTGCGACTGCCTATGCAAGCTATATTGTGGAATTAATCGACCGGTTGGTGGAAGAAGGCAGAGAGGAGCCATTTGCATTTGAATTGCTGCTCCAGTCCTTAACGGCGATTGATGAAGGCTATGACCCTGAGGCTATTACATTATTTGTTGACTGGAAGATGCTGCCGTATACAGGTGTACAGCCAATTCTCCATTGCTGTGCCTCGTGCGGAGCGGTGGAAGGGGAATTTGCCTTTTCCTTTACGCAAGGGGGCTTTCTATGCCATAACTGCTTCCATTTGGATCCGTATATTATCAGGCTTTCACCTACACAGCTGAAGCTGATCCGGATGTTTTATACTGTACCGATTGATCAGGTAGGGAAATTAGAGCTAAAACCCCAAACGAAACGTTTTATAAAAAAAATTGTTACGACTATTTATGAAGAACAGACCGGCATCCGTTTGAAATCACGTTCATTTATTGAACAGCTAGAAAGGACACCACAGCTTCAACCGATACGTAAAAAAGAGGAAGAAGAATAAAGGGCTGTCATCCTGCCTCACTAGCCAAGTGAGATGTGATGACAGCTTTTTTTATTAGGCATTTTAATTACTCCTGTCGTTTTTGAATAGCAAGAATGTATCGATACATACTAACACGTATGGTATAGATAAACAGGAAAGGGTGTTTATATGTCCCCTATTTTTAAAAAGAGCCCGACCAACAAAGAAGGAGAGCGCTTTGTACCAAACAGTTCAATCATCCAAAAAGCGCAAACAGTGTATTTCACACCTAATATAAAATATAATTTTGAACTATTTACCTCCATTCTCCAAAAAGATGCGGATTTTCTTAGCAAAAAGTTTAAAGTTTTTGGAGAAACACCAGCTGTGCTTATATGTTTAAAATCGCTGGTTGATATGGAAAAGATTGAACGGGATATTATCAAGCAACTTCAAAACAAAAAACATCCTGATAACAGCCATACGCCTATTACAACGTATATTATGGAAGATGTGTTGTATTATACAGCTGTTGAAACGGTGAAGAATTTAGCAGCGGGTATAGAATCATTGCTTGCTGGCAAGGCTCTTGTATTTATTGAAGGAATCGAGCAAGCGATGGCATTAGATGTTTATACTCAAGAAAAACGAAGTATTGAACAATCAGAAACAGAGCGGGTTGTCCGTGGACCAAGGGATGGGTTCATTGAGTCGTTACAAACAAATGTTGCTTTATTGCGTTATCGTCTTCCTGTACCTGAATTTCGTGTCGAGCAAAGAGAGGTCGGTACACGGACGAAAACCAAAATAGCAATCTGCTACTTGGATGACATCGTAAACCCAGAATTGTTAGAAGAAGTACGGAGCCGAATTGATAAGATTGTTATTGATCGTATTCTGGATGCAGGCTATATCGAACACTATATACAAGACGATGTAACATCGCCATTTCCACAAGTGCAAAACTCGGAAAGACCAGATAGGGTAGTGGGAAATTTATTAGAAGGAAGAGTAAGCATTTTGGTCGATGGCAGTCCGTTTGCGCTGATTGTACCAGCCATTTTTGTCCAATTTTATCAAACAAGTGAGGATTACAATGAGCGTTGGATCATTACATCAGCGATTAGGATAATTCGATTAGCAGCTTTAGTTTTTTCGCTGACCTTTTCCTCCTTCTATGTAACGGTGCTATCCTTTCATCCAGAGCTCATTCCAGCTACTTTTGTCGTCGCTGCCTCAAGTGGAAGGCAAGGGGTTCCATTTCCCGTAGTGATAGAAGTATTAATCATGGAAATTGCGATGGAAATTTTAAGGGAAGCAACTGTTCGGATGCCTCAGCAGGTGGGCGGGGCATTATCCATTGTAGGCGTCTTAGTAGTAGGACAAGCAGCTGTACAAGCGGGGTTTGTTAGCCCGATTACCGTTGTCATTATGGCATTGTCCACCATTGGCTCATTTGCCACCCCGTCTTATAACGTAGCTACGGCATTTCGCGTTTTACGTTTCATACTCATCATTCTGGCGGGGACATTTGGACTTTTAGGATTGGCAGTAGGCATTATGCTCGTGTTAAACCATATGCTGTCGCTGCGGTCATTTGGTGTTCCGTATATGGCGCCTTTTTCCCCGGGGAATTATCAGGAGTTAAAAGACTCGTTTATGCGTTTTCCGATTCAGTGGACAAAAGAAAGACCTAAGCATCTTCAGCCTCAAGATAAGAAGCGGGTAGATAATAGGAAGTACAATAAACGAAGCGGGGGAGAGGGCAATAATGAAACCTAACAATGCCGTGACACCTGTTCAGCTTGCAGTAACCATTATAAGCACAATAATAGGTGTATCCATACTTGGCATCCCCAATTTTGTGACAGAAAAAGTAGGAACAGCTGCGCCGCTTTCAAGTGTACTAGGGGTGTTGATGGGGGGATTCGGCATACTGGCGATCACTTTACTAGGCAGGCGTTTTCCCAAACAAACACTAATCGGCTATAATCAAGAAATTTTAGGAAAAAAAATCGGCAATTTTTTCAGTATTATAGTTATCCTCTTTTTTTTAACCCTGATGGGTGTTGAAACGCGCCATTTTGCAGAGGTAATAGTAGGATCATTGCTGCCCAATACGCCCATTTCAATCGCCATTTTTTTCATGATTTTTTTATGTGCTTCTGTTAGCTTTTTGAGCGTTTCAACATTCGTGTATATCCATTTTTTCTATCTCCCTTTTATTATTATTCCGTTATTAATTATACTATTGCCTTCTATCCAAAATGTTACCTATTATCATTTGCTGCCTATCACGGGACATGATGTTTCTATCAGGATGCTTTTTAGCGGAGGAATGAATGTCACACAAGCTGTATCGAATTTTATGGTGATTGCTATGCTCATCCCTTTTATGAAAAACCCGCAAAAATGTGTAAAAAGTGGTTTATGGGGATATGCAATCGGTAGTCTCTTTTTCATTATAACAATTACAATAGCACTCGCTGTTTTTGGAGCTGAAGAAATGAAGCATTTATTATGGCCGACATTAGGACTGGGGAAAATGGTGCGAATTCCTGGTGATGTTTTATCGCGTGTTGATGCAATTTTGCTGATTGCCTGGATATTTGCCGTTTTTACAACATTATTTTCTTATTATTTCCTTTATGTTCGGGGTGTAGCAGAATTAATGCGATCTTCTCGCTATCGATTAATTGCTTTTTTAGGTTTCCCGTTTGTATTTATGGTTGCATCGTTACCACAAGATATTTATGAGGTGTATTACTATGTATTAGAAGTAACGCTGGTCGGCCTTATAATAACCATTATCTATCCCGTTCTTTTGTTTATCTTATCTATCATTCGTAGGCAAAGGGGGATAACTGAGTGAAAAAGCTGGGTATGCTCACTATATTTTTAATAAGTCCACTTTTTTTATCTGCATGCTGGGACAGCTATGAATTAGAAGAACGAGCAAACATTTTAGGGCTAGCCGTCGATTTAGGAGATATGAATGAAATAGATGAAATACCAAAAGTCACCCATATAGAAGGAGAGACTCCTGCTAGCGTTGAAGATACAATATATAAAGTTACAGCTCAAATAGCGGTACCCGGAAAAATTAAACTTGGGCCTGAGGGCGGAACAGGAGAAGGCTCTGAGAAAACAGCATGGGTACTTGAAACATACGGCCATACGATGAAAGATGCATTGGCCAATATGCAGCAGCAGCTTGCGGAAAAGCTGTATTTAGGCCACTTGCAAATTATTGTAGTCAGTGAGGATATTGCAAAACAAGGGATTATAGATATTAGTGACTATTTAAGGCGTGATATTGAAGTAAGGAGAACGGCTTGGATGATTATTAGCGAAGGTGACGCCCACTCTATATTAAAAGTGGCCCCTCCTATTGAAACAGTACCTGCCTTATATTTGGCTGAAACTTTAAATAATGCAGTTCGATTCGGAAAATTGCCGGAGGAGTATTTGGGGAAATTTTGGATAAACCTTTCGGATATCGGGGTCGATGCAATTTTACCCATCGTCAAACCTATAAATAATGACCGCATTTTTGTTAGTGGTTTAAGTTATTTCAAAGAAGAAAAAATGGCCGGAACGATGCTGCCTTTAGAGATAGGTGCTTATTTGGCCATGATTGGAGAAGCGAAAGGCGGATACTCTTTTATGGTTTCTTTAGACGATGCGGTATATATTTTAAACTCCCAAAAAAGGAGTTCTGTTATACAGGTAGATCTACAGAATGGTACTCCCACAGCTGCAATTGATATTCATATTGACTCGGAGCTTGATGAAGAAATTAATGATGGAAGGCTGGATGAGAAAAAAATTAAGGAAATTGAAAAAGAGGCCAATGCTTTTCTAGAAAAGGATGTTCTCTTAAACCTGATAAAAAGATTGCAAGATGATCAGTCAGATATCCTTGGAATAGGTGCAAGAATCCGTGCAGAATATAGTGATTATTGGAAACGAGAAGTAAAGACGACTGAGCAGTGGAAGAAGATTTACAAAGAAATGAATATTAAGGTTAATATTCATACACAAATCAGAAGAACAGGGATGGAATGGGACTAAATAGTCGAAAAAAACATTCAACTTATGATGGAGACGACCTGGCCGTACAAATTTGAGCGTAAAAGAGGGGATGGGCACGCATTATTTTATGAGTAGGATGTGGGGCAGGTAATTCTTTTAATATGTTATCAGCTATGGACGATACGTCATAGCTGGAAAGAAAGAGATAGGAAATAAGGAAATCTTTTAGAGGATTCATTTTTCTAATTGTAAAAAGTATGTTTAGAAATAGGAAGGGGCAAAGAAATGACATGAAAGCTATACTATTGCTTCCCTATATCGAAAAAAGCCATCTTTCTCGAAAGAAAGATGACTTTTTTATTTTGTCTTAGCCTCTTTGATTGAAAAAATAATTAGTGCTGTCAGGAATTGATTGTTGGGATGCGTGAAAAGGCAGATCTATCTTCTGTATAAGATACGAGCGTTTGATTTAATAATAAACGGATTCGATTTAATATAAGGATGACGTTTGCTTTATAGCAGTCAGGGCATTCTTTCTGGATTTCTTTAAAGAAAAGCTGTAACACGCGCAGCTCGGATGTCGATAAGCGTTTCAACTGGATGGGAACACCTTGCTTGGGAGATAAATCTTGCATAAGATTAGCGAAATGGATATTACGCAAGCTGATATCTTCCAAGGTTAAGATCATGCGGATTGCCAATGAACGATGTCTCGCATGAAAGTTTTTTTGTATTAATGTATTAAGCTTTTTATAATTTTTTGCTTGCATATTTTTCACTCCTCTTTACAAGAGTATATTTACCCTTGAATTTGTATAAGTAATCATCCAAAAATCTGAAATTTTGTTATTCAATCTGACAAAGCATTGGAATGATTTCTTCCTTCAATCCATGGAAAAATGCACTTTCATCTTCGGGTGTAAAACAAAAGGCATGTCTAGTTATAAACTGTTCGTAGCAATTATTAATAGTTGTACTGGATAGACGAAAGTGGTGGTTGAAATGTTCCCTCTCACGTGGGTCACATAAATACATATAACCTCTAGTTAATCGATATAACTGATGATGCTTCTCCGACAGCTTTGTATAGCGTTCTTGATGAAATCGGCCGGAGCTTGTAGAGACATTGATAAAATGACGATGCTTTTCCTTCGCTTCCTGCAACCCTTCCAGTTTCATATTAGCTGTAAATAAAAGATGATTTCGCAAACTGTGTTCAGGCAGTTCACGCGTAAGGCATTCTGTAACGATCTCTCTCATTTGGTCATATAAATCCCGTGTTGATGCTGTTTTTCCCTTTGTTTGAAAGAACATGACAAACACTCCCTTATAACCTTTTTATCCATTATAACGAAGAAAAGTGGGTTTTGTTCATTTTGTTCATTCTTTATTTTCGTAAGATTCAGTTTCTAGTTTTGGGGATACGAGCAGTAGAAGAGGTCGTGAAAAATTGTGGATGTTAATATGCAAAGAGGACGACCCGCTGTGCGAATCGTCCCCCCGCTATTACTAAAATTGTAAATGCTTTTCGATATATGCTTTTACTTCTGAAATAGGCATACGTACTTGATCCATTGAATCACGGTGACGCACTGTTACTTGGCCGTCTTCTTTAGAGTCGAAATCGTACGTGATACAGAATGGTGTACCGATTTCGTCCTGGCGGCGGTAGCGTTTACCGATGGATTGTGATTCATCATAATCAACCGGGAATGCTTTGCGTAGTTCTGCCCATACAGCAGAGGCTTCTTCACCTAATTTTTTTGATAATGGCAATACCGCTGCTTTAAATGGCGCAAGAGCAGGATGGAAGCGTAAGACATTACGTACGTCGCCGCCTTCTAATTCTTCTTCGTCATAAGCATCACATAAGAATGCTAAAGTTACGCGGTCTGCACCTAAAGAAGGCTCGATGCAGTAAGGAACATAGCGTTCGTTTGTTACTGGATCAATATACGTGAAGTCTTCACCTGAATGTTCCATATGCTGCTTTAAGTCATAGTCTGTACGGTCAGCAATACCCCATAGTTCACCCCAGCCGAATGGGAAGCGGAACTCGATATCTGTTGTTGCATTTGAATAGTGGGATAATTCATCTTCCTCATGATCGCGCAGACGCATAGAATCTTCCTTCATGCCAAGGTTTAATAACCAATCTTTACAGAAGTTTTTCCAGTAAGAATGCCATTCAAGGTCTTCCCCAGGTTTACAGAAGAATTCAAGCTCCATTTGCTCAAATTCACGTGTACGGAATGTAAAGTTACCTGGTGTGATTTCGTTACGGAATGATTTACCGATTTGTGCAATCCCAAACGGAGTACGTTTACGCATAGAACGCTGAACGTTTTTGAAGTTAACAAAAATACCTTGTGCTGTTTCCGGACGTAAATAGATTTCATTCGATGAAGATTCTGTTACACCTTGGTGTGTTTTGAACATTAAGTTGAACTGCCGAATATCTGTCCAGTCATCTTTGCCACAGTCTGGGCAGGTAACTTCTAATTCGTCCATCTTCGCTTTCATTTGGTCAAAGCTCATACCATCGACGATAATTTCTTTACCTGTTTTCTCCAAAGAGGCATCTTCAATTAATTTATCAGCACGGTGGCGCGCTTTACAAGCCTTACAGTCGATCATTGGATCATTGAAGTTACCGACGTGACCTGAAGCAACCCAAGCACGCGGGTTCATTAAAATCGCAGCATCTAAACCTACATTATGTTCAGATTCCTGAACAAACTTTTGCCACCAAGTTTTTTTTACATTATTTTTCAGTTCAACACCTAGTGGGCCGTAATCCCATGTGTTTGCAAGACCTCCGTAGATTTCTGAACCGGGGAAAACGAATCCACGTTGCTTTGCCAAGCTGACGATTGTTTCCATAGATTTTTGCGCCATCAAATATTCCTCCTATTTATTGTCCGGTAAACGGCAACGAAAAAAGCACCCGCCCACCGGACATATGATATGCCCGGGGACGAGTGCGTACCATTTGCACCCGCGGTTCCACCCCGCTTGCTTTTTAGGGGAGGTCAAGCGTTTTCGCAAATGGAAAACCGCATGCCATCATAAAAAGCCTCTTTCAAAAAGTCAGCTCACGGGTGCCGTTTCATTTTTCGGTTGCAGGCTTTCACCATTCCTGCTCGCTGAGTAGTTGAAAAATTACTTATATCCCGTTCATCGCCTATTTAATCTATATTGTAAATATGCAATAAAATTGTACACGTGTCAACACTGAACCTTTAAGATTTTATTCTTCGCAATCCATGCCAAAATAGTATATAATAATAATGGAAAAAGTATAACATTATTTGAGGCGGTGAGTCCAATAGAACTCAATAAACGTCAAGACGCCATTTTACAAATTGTCAAGGAGAATGGACCGATTACAGGTGAACAGATTGCGGAGCGTCTTCACCTGACAAGGGCTACCTTAAGACCGGATTTGGCAATTTTGACAATGGCGGGCTTTTTAGACGCAAGACCACGTGTAGGATATTTTTATGCCGGTAAAAAAAATACCGTTTCCTTAACGGAGTCAATGATGAATTTAAAAGTAAAGGATTTTCAGTCTATGCCGGTCATAGTATCTGAAAATATGACGGTTTATGATGCGATTCTGCACATTTTCTTAGAGGATGTAGGGACGCTTTTTGTCGCTGATAAGGACAATCACTTGCAGGGTGTATTGTCACGGAAGGACTTACTTCGTACAAGCATCGGAAGCCAGGATCTAAATAAAATCCCAGTAAACATAATTATGACGCGTATGCCAAACATTTCGTATTGTTCAAAAAAGGATTCGCTTATATTGGCGGCGAATAAACTAATAGAACATGAAATCGATTCCTTGCCTGTTGTGGAGGAAACCGAAGAGGGTCTAGAGATTGTTGGTCGTCTAACTAAGACAAATATTACGAAGGCGTTTATTTCACTTGCGGAAACGCATGACCTGTAAGGTGCAGCCCATGGAGAAATTACGTTTTTTTGTCGTTTCTGATTCCGTTGGTGAGACAGGGGACCTGGCAGTAAAGGCTGTTGTCAGTCAATTTAGACCACATTTTGAACAGGTGGAGATCCGCAGATTTCCTCACATTCATGAGCAGGATCATCTCCTGCAGATTATAAGTATCGCTAAAAAGCAAGATGCCATTATCATTTATACACTTGTCGAAAAAGAGTTACGCGCAGCATTGCATGACCTGGGTGTTAAACACAATGTTGCGGTCATTGATTTGCTAGGGCCTATGCTGGACCTGCTGGAAAGCAAGATTAAGCAAAAACCACTTGAGCTGCCTGGTATTGTACACCAGCTGGATGAGTATTACTTTGAAAAAATTGAAGCAGTGGAGTTTGCGGTAAAGTATGATGATGGCCGCGACCCGCGGGGAATCCTGCTTGCAGATATTGTATTGGTAGGAGTATCCCGTACATCTAAAACACCGTTGTCACAGTATCTGGCTCATAAACGGTATAAAGTTGCCAATGTTCCGCTTGTACCGGAAGTTGATCCACCTGCTGAATTATTTATGGTAGATCCGAAAAAATGTTTTGGACTTGTTATTTCGCCGGGCCAATTAAATAATATCCGCAAAGAACGCCTGATAGCCCTCGGATTAGGAGAAGGTGCTACATACGCACAGCATGACCGTATAGAGGAAGAAATTGCTCATTTCTATCAAGTGGTAGAAAAAGTCGGCTGTGAGGTAATAGATGTGACGAATAAGGCAGTTGAAGAGACAGCCAACTGTATTATTGATAGAATAGAACAAGAGAAAATGCTATAACCGATAAAACCGCCTCTAATAAAGGAGGAGGTTTTTTCACGTTTTTTTTAGTAAAAAAATATGGAATTATTTTGTGAATTGTTTTATAATAATAAAATTGTGGTAAAAATACTCACATAGAGACGATAGTATGAAAAATATTAAATTTTTTGTCGAAATTTAAAGGGTTTTTTCATTTTATCTCGAATTGTGTTTAAGGACAAAAAAAGAATGGTGATTACATGACTGGGAAAATTCCTGAACAGTTAATTGAGGAGATTCGTTCGCAGTCCGATATAGTTGATGTCATCAGCGACTATATGCAGTTGACAAAGAGAGGACGCAACTGGTTTGGATTATGTCCATTTCACGGCGAGCAGACTCCTTCTTTTTCGGTGTCACAGGATAAGCAGATTTTTCACTGCTTTGGCTGTGGAGCAGGTGGAAATGCCATTACCTTTGTGATGGATATAGAAAATATTCCTTTTCCCGACGCTGTGGCCAAGCTGGCAGAACGAGTTGGTGTACAGGTAGATGTGCAGCCGCAAAATGCAGGAGGAGCGAAAGGCCTTTCTCCAACAGAGCTGAAGATGCTGGATGCACATGAGTTTGCGACCGAGTTTTATCATCATTTGCTTGTCAATACAGAAGACGGGGAGCAGGCATTACAATATTTAATGGAACGCGGTTTTACACGCGAGCTCATTGACACTCATAAAATCGGCTGGGCTTTACCGAAATGGGATGCTCTTGCAACACTCCTCGAACGAAAAGGTTTTATGTTAGAGGATATGGCAACATGCGGCCTAATTATTCATAAGGAAATTGATGATAGTTATTTTGATCGTTTCCGCGGGCGAATAATGTTTCCAATTCGTGATGAAAATGGAAAGGTAATTGCGTTTTCAGGGCGAATCTTAAATAGTGATGCAGATGAAGCAAAATATTTAAATAGTCCGGAATCACCGATTTTTCATAAAAGTCAGGTTCTCTATAATCTCGATAAGGCACGTGCATCGATCCGCAAGACAAGAAAGGCCGTCTTAATGGAAGGATTCATCGATGTGCTGGCTGCAAACCGGGCCGGTGTACACAACGCTGTCGCAACGATGGGTACGTCACTTACACCTCAGCATGTCCAAAAGCTCAAGCGCTTAGTGGAGCAAATTACGATTTGCTATGATGGGGACAATGCTGGTTTTGAGGCTGCCAAGCGTGCAGCGGAAATGTTACAGGCGGAAAGGCTTAAAATCGAGGTTGCGGTATTGCCTGATAAACTCGACCCGGATGATTACATTCATCGTTACGGCGCAGAGAGTTTTACCAATCAAATATTAGAAAAACCGTTTGCCTATATTGCATTTATGATGATGCATGCAAGACGGGGAAAAAACTTCCAGTTTGAAAATGATACGTTCCAATATATTCATGAGGTGCTTGGACATTTAGTCGGTAAAACGTCTCCAATTGAGCGGGATCTATACATTAATCAGCTCGCAAAAGAGACGAACATTACGAAGGAAGCTATCGAAGCCGAGTACCGCAAGTTTGAAGGGGAGCAAGTAAAGCATCATAAACAGACTGAAAAAAAAATAGGGCTGGTAAATCAGCATGTTCCGGTACAAACTAAGCCATTGACTGCTACGGAGCGTGCAGAACGTTTGTTGCTCGCGCATATGCTTCATAATGTATACGTGGTTGACAAAATTTTAAACAGTGAAGAGCCGGATCCATTTATTCGGGATGATTACAAAACGGTTTTCATTAAGTTGATTGGGTTTTATGAGGAATACTCCTCTTCTGACTATCACCGTTTTGTAGAACTGTTGGATGAAGCAGATCTCCGTAAAATAGTAATGGAGGCAGCCCTAGTGGAGCGGGACCCTGACCATGGGGATCTAGAAGTGGCTGATTGTTTGAAGCACCTGAAAAAATACCGCATCCAGATTGAAATAGATAATTTAATTCATGAAAGTAAAGAAGCGGAGAAAATGTTTGATTATTTACGTGCTCGTGATTTAGTCGCAAAGCAGATTCAGCTGAAGCGGCAGCTAGCAAGCATGTGATCCGATTCGGTTTGCATAGAAGGAGGAAGGTTTATGGCGGACAAGTCAGAACGTTCGAAAGAAACAGGAAATGAACTTACTTTAGATGAGGTGAAAACTCTTCTTAAAGCCAAAGCAAAACAAGATGGCGAAATTTCCATGAAAGAAATTTCAGAAAAGCTTGCATCATTTGATTTAGATACGGAAGAAGTATTTAACTTTGCTGATGAAATTGAAAAAAATGATGTGCAGGTGGAAGGTAAGGAAGAATTTGAGGAAGAGGCGCTATCAAAGCAAGAAGCGAGCGAAGAAGCATTCGACTTAAATGATTTAAGTGTTCCTCCTGGTGTAAAAATTAATGACCCAGTTCGCATGTATTTAAAAGAAATCGGCCGTGTTGATTTGCTTTCTGCAGAAGAAGAGATCCGTCTGGCAGAACGTATTGAACAAGGGGATGAAGAAGCACGAAAACGTCTTGCAGAGGCAAATTTACGTCTCGTCGTATCGATCGCCAAACGGTACGTAGGGCGCGGCATGCTCTTCCTTGATTTAATTCAGGAAGGAAATATGGGTTTAATTAAAGCGGTTGAAAAGTTTGACCACCGAAAAGGATTTAAATTCTCGACATATGCTACTTGGTGGATTCGCCAGGCCATTACACGTGCGATTGCCGATCAGGCGCGTACAATCCGTATCCCGGTACACATGGTTGAAACAATCAATAAATTAATTCGCGTTCAACGCCAGCTACTGCAAGATTTAGGGCGTGAACCAACTCCGGAAGAAATCGGTGAAGAAATGGATCTAACGCCTGAAAAGGTGCGTGAGATTTTAAAAATCGCACAGGAACCAGTTTCTCTTGAAACACCGATTGGGGAAGAGGATGATTCTCACTTAGGAGACTTCATTGAAGACTCGGAAGCCCAATCACCGTCAGACCATGCAGCTTATGAATTATTGAAAGAGCAGTTAGAGGACGTTCTGGACACATTGACAGATCGTGAAGAAAACGTTCTACGCCTCCGTTTTGGGTTAGATGACGGCCGTACACGTACGTTAGAAGAAGTAGGGAAAGTATTTGGTGTTACACGTGAGCGTATTCGCCAAATTGAAGCGAAAGCTCTACGTAAATTGCGCCACCCATCCCGCTCGAAACGTTTAAAGGACTTTTTAGAGTAAGGGTTCGCAGCACCTTAAGAAAAATTTCTTAAGGTGCTTTTTGCGTGGAACAATGTATTCTTAAGACAAATCCATTTTGTTAGCATCTTACAAAAAACATGTTGATAAAACAGCGCTAGGTAAACATTTTTCCCTATTTCCAATCCTTCGTATCAGATACAGAAGTCTCTTACAGCAAAAAGGTAAAAAAGGATATTGCTACTTTTTACGGATGTCGAATGTGCCTTGCTTCTATTAGAATAGTTTTATAAAACATATAAATTCTGGAGAAACGTCTATGGCCAATCAACGAAAACAAATTATTATTAATGAAATTGCCTTTTGGAAGCAGAATAAGCTGCTGCCAGAGCATTACTGCGACTTTTTAATGACCCTTTACACAGAAGGCGAATCCCATAATAAAGAAACAGCAGGTGATGCAAAACAGTCAGTAAAGGCTCAGGAAAAACGGAAAGGGAGGCGGATTCTTATCGTCATCCCTTGTTTAGCCCTTTTCCTCTTTGTGCTGCTATTTACAACCAAGGCAATATGGATTGTTAGTATCCCTGCCCTCCTGCTTGCAATTGCAAGCATCGTTGGCGCATTTTACTATACAAAGAAAAAGCAGCTATTAGCGCCTATATTATATATAAGCGGAGCCCTCATATTATTTGGGCTTTCGGTCAAACTAAGTTTAGCCTATTTTCCAGAAAACAATACTGCTTTATATAGCGTGCTTATAGGAAATTGTGTCTTCTGGTTATTATCAGGCATCTACATGAAGCTCATATATTTTACAGTTTCAGGCACATTGGGAGTTTTAGCGATTATCATTTACATGGTGATAAATAGGTAAAAAAAGTGCGTTACAAAAGCAGTATAGCTCAATAAAATGCTGAAAATAGAAGAAGTTTCGGATATATTCGCTTTTCTAAACTATATTAAAATAGTGGTATGGCTTATTTATCTGAAAGTGTTTACTTTTATTTGCATTAGTAGTTGTATTTTTCCAACAATCGGATATTGACGCATAAATGTCAAAATTGTTACAAAGAGAAGAAAAGTTGGTGTTTAGGTCTTTCCGTTTCTTCAGTAATGCAGTACAATAATGATTGTTGAATTGATTCTATATTTATAGAAGAAGCTTTAAAATGAGGGAGGGTACACACTATGAGAAACAATCCACTTATTCCTTACGTTCTTATTATGGCATTCGGTATCGGACTTATTTTCTTCATGTCATTAGGGGGCGCTGGAAGCAAGGATGAAGCAAAAGAAGCTGGCGAGAGCGGCGGTGAAGCTACAGCAGACATCGATGCAGAAGCAATCGTACAAAAATCTTGTGTTGGCTGTCACGGTGGCGACTTAACTGGCGGCATGGGTCCAAACTTAACTACAGGCTTGGATGCTGCGCATGTAAAAGAGGTAGTAATGAATGGCCAAGGCGCTATGCCTGCTGTTATTAAAGATGAAGCAGAAGCAGATGCTATTGCTGAATACATCTCTGGTTTAAAATAATCCTACTAAAATCCTTAGTCGTTTAGGCGACTGGGGATTTATTTTTTTATATAATGGTTTTGAACGGGAATTAGAGAAGAGAGGGATTTATATGAACGCACAAAAGCTTTCTAAACGTCTAGAAGCAGTGGCATCATTTGTGCCAACAGGAGCCGTACTAGCAGATATTGGGAGTGACCATGCTTATTTGCCTTGCTATTTGGTACATAAAAATGTTATCAGCCGGGCAGTAGCAGGAGAAGTAGTGAAGGGACCTTATGAGTCGGCTGTACGGCAGGTTCGTACTGAAGGGTTGACGGGAAATATCACCGTTCGCCTGGCGGATGGGCTTGCGGCCGTACAACCGGAAGATAAAGTAGATACAGTGACAATTGCCGGTATGGGAGGGCCGTTGATTGTTTCGATTCTGGAGAAACATCCACAGGCGCTGGAGAATGTAACACGTCTCGTGCTGCAGCCTAATATCCATGCAAAGGTTATTCGTGAATGGGCATTGCAAAATGGTTGGGCTCTATTAAATGAGGAAATTTTAGAAGAGGACGGCAAGGTTTATGAGATCTTGGTTCTGCAGCGCGGAGAAGAACTGCTTACAGAGGCTGAGGTGCTGCTTGGCAAACAGTTACTCGCTGCTAAATCTGATGTGTTTATAGAAAAATGGTCAAAAGAAATTGCTAATTGGCAACGCGTGCTACAATCAATCGAAAAAGCGGAGGCTACCCCTGAGGTTGAAGAGAAACGTGCAGAATTGCATCATCTGATCGAATTAGTGAAGGAGGCGCTTGTATGAAAGCAGTAAATGGGCATGAAATCATTCAGCTTTTTGAAAGCTGGTCACCGAAAAAATATGCTTGTATGCCGAACGATCCAATAGGGCTGGCTATCGGTACTTTAAACAAGCAAGTTTCAAAGGTGCTGGTGACATTGGACGTGACACATGCAGTAGTAGACGAAGCGATTGAAAATGGTTGTGAATTAATCATCGCACATCATCCACCTATTTTTATAAAGCTAAGTAATCTGCGTACGGACAACCCTCAAGGTCAGTTGTACGAAAAGCTGTTGAAAAACGATATAGCCGTCTATGCTGCCCATACAAATCTTGATGTAGCACCAGGAGGGGTGAATGACCTTCTTGCTGATGCACTTGGGCTTGTAGAACGGCGAATATTGGAGCCGACATTTAGCGAGAAAATGATGAAGCTTGCCGTTTTCATTCCGGATGCCCATGCTCAGGAAATGCGGAGTGTACTTGCAAAAGCCGGGGCAGGAAAAATCGGCCTGTATGATCACTGCAGTTATACCCTTAGCGGTAGGGGGCGTTTCCGTGTGCTCGAAGGAGCCGACCCTTATTTAGGTGAAGTAGGGGAGGCAGAAGTAACAGAGGAAGAAAAAATTGAGGTTGTGTTCCCTGAAAGTATGAAAAATAAAATACTAAAGGCCATGTTAAATGCCCATCCATATGAGGAACCTGCCTATGATTTATGGCCGCTTGAGATTGAAGTAAGTGAACAAGGTCTTGGTCGTATTGGCAAGTTAGAGGAGCCGATGACTCTAAAGCAATTTGCCGAGCAGGTAAAAGTGCAGCTTGATGTCCCTGCACTGCGCGTTGTAGGAGATCTTGACTCAATCGTGCAGAAGATTGCTGTTATCGGCGGAGACGGTAATAAGTATGTCCGTACAGCAAAGTATGCAGGAGCTGATGTGTTTGTAACAGGGGATATCGGCTTCCATGTGGCACAGGACGCAGAGGTGAATGGCTTGAATATTGTAGATCCCGGTCATCATGTCGAGAAAGTGATGATCAAAGGGGTAGTAGAAAAAATGAGTACAATGTGTACAGAGAAAAAGCTGCCAATCCAGTTTATCCAGTCAACAGTTCATACAGAACCATTCAAATTCATATGAGGGGCATTTTAAATGAAGGAACAACAAACAGTTAACAACGGCAAAATGTGGATTATCATCGGGATAGCCATCGCCGTTATCGGACTACTATTTACAATAGCGATGAGTGTTGTCAGCAGCCAAAATATTGATCGTTTAAAAACGCAGTGCGAAAACAGCGGCAAGACAGCGGAAGTGGTAGAAAAAGGATTTATCCTTACGACGAGTTATGAGTTTACATGTAAAAAATAATAAAAGGAGCTTATTCGATAAGTATATCTTATCGAATAAGCTCCTTTCGATTAATATGGCATAATTTTATCCACTGGTTTTGGTTCTTTAATTTTCGGCAAAATTTTATCAAGCGTTACAGTACGAACAATCTCGTGTGTAGATGGATCATTTTTATCAAACTTTTCTAGGAAGCTGATAACTTCCTTTACAATCGGTGTAGGAGTCGAAGCTCCTGCTGTTACCGCTACTTTGTCAACATTCATCAGCCAGTCAATCTGTAATTCGGAAAGATCTCCAATGCGGTGGGAAGGCGTACCAGCTATTTCAACCGATACCTGTGTAAGACGGTTGGAGTTATTGGATTTTGGATCTCCTACAACGATAAGTAAGTCTGCGTTTCCTGCCTGCTCTGCAACAGCTTCTTGACGTACCTGTGTCGCTAAGCAAATTTCTTGATGCACTTCTATATGCGGGAATTTCTCTTTCAAGCTCTCCATTAAAAAGGCTACATCCCACTGACTCATAGTCGTCTGGTTTGTTACAAGAATTTTTTGGTTATCAAGCTCTAAAGCATCAATATCCTTCATTGATTGGACGAGGTGGACATGGTCTGGAGCTACACCAATGGCACCCTCCGGCTCAGGATGCCCTTTTTTACCAATATAGATAATATCATAGCCATTAGCCGACTTTTCACGGATTAAATCATGCGTTACGGTAACGTCCGGGCAAGTGGCATCAATTGATACAAGACCTTTACGCTTGGCGATTTCGCGTATTTCCGGAGAAACTCCATGCGCAGTGAAGATAACCGTACCTGTTTCTACTTTTTCAATGATCTCTTTCCGGTTTTCTCCGTCTAATGTGATAATCCCGTCTTGCTCAAATGCATCTGTTACGTGTTTATTATGAACAATCATGCCTAAAATGTAGATTGGTCGTGGTAATGTTTTATCTAGTGCTGCGTTGCGTGCGATTACCATAGCATCAACTACCCCGTAGCAATAGCCGCGTGGATTAATTTTAATGACTTCCATGCTTCGAACTCCTTTCAAGCTTGTCTCTTCCATTATAACGGAGCGTATTCATTAATACAAAGAAACTATTTATAAGCTAATTAGTCGGCTAAATTAATAAAAAAGGAGGTCTCGAAAGGAGGCCTCCTTTTATGGTTGGTAGATTTTTGGTAGAGAGGGCTTTGGTGTCGTATCTACAGATGGCCTATTGGAGCGGGAAGCAGATTTCCCGGTTGAGGCAACTGCTGCACCTGAACTCGTTGCTTTGGTCGTTGGAGTTGCATCAGGCATGCTTTGGAAACCTTTGTATAGCTTGAAGAGGGCAGGTAGATTTTTTAGCATCGGCATTGCTTGTTGAACATATGGAGCATACGTTTGGGCAGTTTGCATAAACTGACCTGTAGATTGTAAAAACTGTTCGATTCGGGATGGTGAAGCTGCTGCTCCAACTGCTCCGAGCGCTCCAGCGGCTCCGGCGGCCCCGGCTGCGTTCGGGATATTGCCCATATTCGGCATATTCCCCATGTTCGGAACATTACCCATATTCGGCATACTCCCTATGTTCGGGGCATTGCCCATATTTGGCATCTGCTGCATTTGAGGCATTTGAGGCATCTGTTGTGGCATTTGGGACATATTCGGAATGTTATTTGGCATAGCAGAAGGACCCATCGGCATTCGGTATGGATTGTTTCGATAAAACGGATACATGCTTTTCTCCTTTCGTTCGCATTAATAATTGACGCAATGCTTGATTAAAGCTATCATATGCAAATGGTCTACTAAATGTCCGTTTCATGTTACAATAGGAAAGATGTAAGAGGAGTGAGTAAATGTCAAAATACACAGATTATCAATTTAAGCCATTTTTGCAGGACGCCATTGCAGAACTGGGTTTTAAAGAACCGACACCAATTCAAAAAGAAATGATCCCGCTTGTATTAAAAGGGAAAAGTGCCATTGGACAAGCGCATACAGGTACTGGAAAAACACATAGCTTTTTATTACCGATTGTTGAACGTATCGCAGAGGAAAGACAGGAGGTGCAGGCAGTCATTACATCTCCTACGCGCGAGCTAGCGCAGCAGATTTTTGATGCACTTCAGCAGCTGATTGAAAAAACAAATATCCAGGCAAAGCTGTTTATAGGTGGAACAGATAAGCAGCGTTCCATTGATAAATTAAAAACACAGCCCCATATTGTAGTAGGGACGCCTGGACGGATTAAAGACTTGGTGAAAGAAGGGGCTCTTCTTGTGCATACTGCCCCTATTTTAGTAGTAGACGAAGCCGACCTAGCATTTGATATGGGCTTCATCGAAGACATTGATGGCTTTGCTTCCCATATGCCGGAGAAGTTGGAGATGTTTGTTTTCTCCGCAACTATTCCTGAGAAGCTCCAGCCTTTCCTAAAGAAGTATATGGACTCTCCTGTTCATATTCAAATGAATGATAAACGCCCAGTAGCAGAAAATATTGAGTTTGTGCTTGTTCCTGTGCGTTCAAAGTCTCGTAATGCACGTTTGATGGACGTTATTAAAGGAATTAATCCGTTTTTAGCAGTCATTTTCTGTAATACACGCAAAACAGCGGAGCATGTCGCTGGGTATCTGGCAGAACAAGGTGTGCGTGCAGGCCAGATTCACGGAGATTTAAGCCCACGTGACCGTAAAAAAATGATGAAGCAAATCCGTGACTTAGAGTTCCAGTATATCGTAGCAACAGACCTTGCAGCCCGTGGAATTGATATTCAAGGGATTTCCCATGTCATTAACTATGAAATTCCGGAAGATCTCGAATTCTTCATTCACCGAGTTGGCCGGACAGCGCGTGCAGGTAATAAAGGCACAGCCATTACACTTTATCAGCCGGAGGACGAAGACGCGCTGGCACGAATTGAAAAAATGGGTATCCCATTTGTACAGAAAGATGTAAAAAATGGGGAATGGACGGATTTAAAAGACCGTCATCAACGTAAAAACCGTGTGAAACATGAAAATGAAATTGATTTAAAGGCCAAGGCTTTAGTTCGAAAACCAAAGAAAGTAAAGCCAGGTTATAAACGTGCGATGAAATGGGAAATGGATAAAATCAAAAAACGTGAACGCCGTATAAAAAACCGCGGGAAAAAATAAATAGAATGACAATAGAAAAGCCGACTCCCGGCTTTTCTATTTTTAGGAGGAGTACTGAATGCTGATAGGTTCACACGTATCGATGAGTGGTAAGAAAATGCTGCTTGGGGCAAGTGAAGAGGCTCTTTCTTACGGGGCGAATACCTTTATGATTTATACAGGCGCCCCGCAGAATACGCGCCGTAAAGCCATCGCTGAATTAAATATTATGAATGGTTTGATTCATATGAAGGAAAATGGCTTGTCAAATATCGTTGTCCATGCCCCTTATATCATCAATCTCGGGAATACAACGAAGCCGGAAACATTTGAGCTTGGCGTTACCTTCCTGCAGGAAGAAATTAAGCGTACAGCAGCTCTTGAAGCATCCCAAATTGTCCTGCATCCAGGCGCCCATGTAGGTGCGGGAGCAGATGCTGGGATTGCGAAAATTATAGAAGGGCTGAATGAAGTACTGACAGATGAACAGCCTGTACAGATTGCTCTGGAGACAATGGCAGGGAAAGGATCGGAAATCGGCCGTACATTTGATGAACTGGCCCGGATTATAGATGGAGTCACACACAATGAACGTTTGTCTATATGCTTTGACACATGCCATGTTCATGACGGCGGTTACAATATTGTGGAGGACTTCGACGGGGTACTGAATGAGTTCGACAAAATCATTGGCCTAGACCGTCTGAAGGTGCTTCATATTAATGATTCGAAAAATGTCCGCGGTGCTGCCAAGGACCGTCATGAAAATATCGGCTTTGGTGAAATCGGGTTTGAAGCATTGTCATACGTTGTGCACCATCCACAGTTAATTCATATCCCGAAAATATTGGAAACACCTTTTGTCGGTCCGGATGCTAAAAACAAGAAGGCACCATATACAGCAGAAATTGCCATGCTGCGCGATAGCATATTCCGTCCAGAAGAAATTGAATCGCTTCGTGGAGAAAAGGAAGAGCTGATCAATCTTAATACATGATTTCTTATTCATAAGACCGAAAGTGCCGTCAGCAGGCATTTTCGGTCTTTTTCTGCTTTAGGATTGGAGGATGAAAAATCTTTCGTTACTATAAAATTCATTCGAATGGTTAGGATAAGGTTAGGGGAGAAATAATTTTGGCGAAAGATGATGAAATATGGATTTTTTTGAAAAAACACCATAGCAAAATGGTATAGTAAGAAGGGGAGGGACGAGATGAAAAAGAATATTTTTGCTGCAATAGTAGCGTTTATTATGATTTTTGCCTCAGTATGGGTGCCATCACAGGCAGAAGCCTCTATGAATTTGAGTGGTACTGTGAGTAAAAGCCTAGGCAGTTCAGGAGTGGGAGTTTCTGTACGTGACGGGGAAACAGGGCAGATTCTATATGAGTATTACGGCAATACAGCAAAGAAACCGGCGTCAAATATGAAGCTGCTGACTGGAGCAGCTGCAATATCTCTATTGGGAGAGAATTACCGGTATGAAACCTCATTATACATAGATGGCTATATAGCGAACGGCGTATTAAATGGCAATGTCTATTTAAAAGGAAGTGGAGATCCGACGCTTCAATATAACCAGCTCCAAACTTTTGCCACAGCATTGAAAAATTATGGCATTTACAAGGTAAACGGTAATCTATATGGGGACGATCATATATTTACTGGTGAACAACTAACACCGGGGATAGCGGCAGAGGATGAAAGCGACTATTTTGCTGCCCGGACAACAGGGCTTGTCCTGTCACCGAATGATGATTTTGATGCGGGCACAATTATTGTACAGGTAAGCGGCGGAACAGCAGGCAAAAAGCCTGCTGTACAGGCATTGCCGAATACAATGGGGATGACGCTTTCCAATTATGCAACGACAGGCAGTAAAGGAACGCGCAATACACTGACGATTAAAAGGAAATATGGAACAAGCCAAGTCATCATTACAGGGAGTATTCCGGCCGGCAGTACGGTAAAGGAATGGGTGACCGTCAACAATCCTACTGTCAATACGATGTATGCAATGCAGCAGGCAATGAAAGATAGGGGGATTGCCTTTACGAATACACCGGCAATTGGTCGGGGTACTGTTCCTCAAGGGGCTACGCGTGTCTATACATCGAAGTCCCGCACGTTAAAAGAAATGTTTCCCGCTTTTATGAAATTAAGCAATAATAGTATGGCCGATATTTTTGTAAAGACGCTAGGTGCGGAAGCATATGGGAAAGGCGATACACAGACGGGCGTAAAGGTTCTTCAGGAGTATGGGGAATCGATCGGCCTGGATATGGGCAACTGGTCTTTTGAAGACGGTTCTGGTATGTCACATAAAAACCGTATATCACCAAACGGCTTTACGGCACTTCTCTATAACGCGAGAGGGATGCAGGCGTATGACACATATTACAGCTCTCTGCCAGTTGGAGGAGCCAATAACAGGCTGGTAGGCGGCTCTTTACGCACACGCTTTACGTCCGCAGCTTATCAGTACCGGGTTGCCGCAAAAACAGGACATATTACAGGTGTGTACACATTATCGGGTTATGTGAAGGCAAATTCAGGAAAGAACTATATTTTCTCGATTATGACGGAAAACAAACAAACAGCTGTCATTACAGGCATTGATGCTGTAGTAGCTTATATTATTAATCATTATTAACAGGAAAGCGAGCTGGCTGATGCTATCAACCGGCTCGTTTTTTGTATGGAAAATGACACAAATCTGCTGAAAAAATCCCGATTTCTTTTCAACCAGAAAGTCATAATATCCTCGAATAGAGGGATAATGCTTGCCGTTAAAGGCAGAAATAATAAAGTGTATAGTTTCTCGTAAATAAAGGCTGAACTACATGTTTACAGTAGTTCAGCCTAAAATGACCATATTCAGCCTGTTGCACAACCTACATTATAAAGAGTCCTCTTTTACTGTATTTGCTTTAGGAATTGCTGGACCCTTTCAGCACCGACTATGCTTTCGGCTTTTTTAATGACGGATTCAGGAATACCTGTAAACAGCCAGCTCGCCTGGGCATTTTGGAAAACCTCACGTAATTTCTTAATTTCACTTTTTCTTAATTCTACACCGTTATCTTTTAAAAACTGCTGGACCTCACGTGTTGGTCCTTCCATCAAAAAACGGAACAATTCAAGTTTTTTCACTGTCTCATCCTTTCAAGCGTAAAACCTTTACAAAGAGCAGAAATTCACTTATACTAACAAATTGTAAATCGTAATGATTTTGAATTGGAAAGAAGAGAAATCGATGACAAAAACAATTATTGAACTAAAAAATGTATCCTTCCAGTATGACTATACACAGGTGCTGAAAAATATTTCGTTTCGTGTAGAGGAAGGGGATTTCCTAGCTCTGCTTGGTCCTAATGGATCAGGAAAATCCACCCTGCTAAAGCTGATCCTTGGCCTGCTGAAACCGATGAGCGGTGAAATTGAACTGTTTGGCAAACCGGCCGGCTCTTTTAAAAACCGGGAGATGATCGGGTACGTGTCTCAAAAGTCCAATGCCTTTAACTCAGGGTTTCCGGCAACGGTTCAGGAAGTAGTAAAATCCGGCCTTACAAAAAAGGCAGGTCTTTTTAATCGACTGCCGAAAGATGCCAATGAGCGCATCTTACGTGCATTAACGGCAGTTGGAATGGAACAGTTTACCAAACGAAATATCGGCCAGTTATCAGGCGGTCAGCAGCAGCGCGTATTTATCGCCCGCGCGTTAGTTGCTGAACCGAAGCTGCTGATTCTGGATGAACCGACTGTTGGGATTGATCATGAAAATGTGCAGGCATTTTATGATATGCTGGCCAGGTTGAACGAGGAACAAAATATTTCGATGATTCTCGTTACACATGATGTGGATACTGTTTCAAACCGTATCAGTCATGTGGCATGCCTTAATCAGACGATCCACTTCCACGGCTACAAAAATGATTTTGACGCAATTAGTCAGGACGAGCTTGATGCTTGGTACGGACATGCGGTGCGAAAGATACACTAAGGAGCACGTATATGATTGAAGCATTAATGAATTATGAATTTTTACAGAACGCTGTTTTCTCGGGGATGATTATTGGCATTATAGCCCCATTATTAGGTGTATTTATTGTTGTACGGCGCCTCTCGCTGATTGCGGATGCTTTGTCTCATGTGACATTGGCAGGGATTGCGGGGAGTCTTTATTTAAGCCAAAGCTTTTCCGCTCTGGCATTATTGAACCCTATCTACCTGGGGATTGCTGCATCGGTTGGCGGCTCCATGCTGATTGAACGCCTGCGCCGCTTGTATAAGCATTATGAAGAATTGGCCATTCCGATTATTATGTCGGGCGGGCTGGGAATCAGCGCCATCTTCATTTCACTGGCAAGTGGTTTTAATACAGATTTGATGAGCTATTTATTTGGGTCCGTTTCTGCCGTTTCAAGACAGGATTTTACTGTTGTTGCTATCATCGCTGTCATTGTATGTATTTTTTTATTGATCTTTTTTAAAGAATTGTTCGTTCTGTCATTTGATGAGGAATATGCCAAAGCGAGTGGTTTGCCTGCCAAATGGATTCATCTGCTGTTTATGGTTGTTGTAGCGCTTGTTATTGCAGCAAGTATGCGGATTGTTGGTATTCTTCTTGTATCAAGCATGATGACACTACCTGTTGCGGCGGCGATGCGGCTGGCAAGAGGCTTTAAGGAGGCGATTTTTTATTCCATCGTTTTCGGCGAGCTGTCAGTCGTAATTGGGCTGGTGAGCGCCTTTTATTTGAATTTAGCACCAGGTGGAACAATCGTCGTTACATCGATTGCAATTTTACTAATTGTCATTTTAGCGAAAAGGATATTCGTTCAATTTTCTGCAAAAGAGGTGTAGATCGTGAATATTACAAGAGCTTGGGAAATTTTAAAGGATAATGGCTATAAAAAAACAGATAAGCGGGAGCTCATTCTTAATTTATTTTCGGAAACAACAAAGTATTTGACGGCACGCGACCTGCTGACCGTCCTCAAACCGCAGTTTCCCGGGATGAGCTTTGACACCATTTATCGCAATTTGGCAACATTTGTAGAGCTCGGTATATTGGAAGAAACAGAGCTGAATGGTGAGCGGAACTTCCGTATGCATTGCGAATCCGACCATCATCATCATCATTTTATTTGCCGGGAATGCGGTAATGTGAAAGAGCTATCTTTATGTCCGATGGATTTACTCGGGGGAAAACTGCCTGGATATTTTGTAGAAGCACATAAATTTGAAATCTATGGAAAATGTCCGGATTGCCAGTGAAATCTACTATGCTTCGGATTATTTTCTAATAAAGTTGCCAAAACTCCTAACTGTTATGCTAAAATGAGTATGCATAAATATTAGGAGGGGTAGTAAAATGGCAAAGCAAGCTAAAGAAGGTCATATTACAGAGGGACGCTTAGAAGAGGGTTTACGAATCCGCAATGAGCTATTCATCGAATTAATTGCACAAGTATTACACGAGCAATTAGTAATCGAGCGCCCAATTCTTCATGAACGCATGGCAAACCTTGTAGACTTAAGCAATTATGACGATGAGTTGAAAGATACTTTATATGCATTAATCAACAAGCTATAAGATGCTACATAGGAAAGAGACTTCGAAACCGGAGTCTCTTTTTTTATCGATCTGAAAAGGATAAAATATAGTTATACAGCTTGTAGTAATAGATAATTCTGTACAATTAATTATATGTCCCTTTTTGTATTGATAAAAAAGACAACTATTTATGATTTTTATTTGAAGATAATAATTGCAAAGCTGTAATATGCTACATTCAATGAATGGACTGATGGAAGGGGGAGATATATGTGGAGGGAAAGTGTATTTTTATCACTGGAGGCGTACGCAGCGGAAAAAGCGCTTTCGCCGAGGGGTATATTAAGCGGTATAAAAAGCATTGCCAGGCTGTTTATATTGCTTCAGGTGTAGCATTTGATGAAGAAATGGAAAAAAGAATTATGCGGCATCAATCTGACCGCAAGCGGGATTCATGGTTGACGATGGAAGTGCCGAACCGCTTTCCGACAGTCTTTCATCAATTACATAACGGGCATATTCTGCTGTGGGACTGCCTTACTACATGGTTAACAAATATATTGGTAGAAGGCATGCCGGCAGAAGAAATGCTTGAACAATTGCAAGGACAGCTAACTGAGTGGCGGAGAAAGGGGATAACGGTTATTCTCGTATCCAATGAGGTTCTTGATGCAGGTATTTCGGAATATGAATTCACAAAAAATTATCAGCAGCTTTTAGGAAACCTGAATCAGTGGCTTGTCCGCTTTTGCGATGAAGCTTATGAAATGAACTACGGAATTGTAAAGAGGTGGAAAGGTTGAAGCATATCTTGACAGGAATAGTACTCGCCCTGCAATTTTTTAGCGCTCTGCCAATAAGAAAGGCATTTGAGATGAATGCCAGATCGGCAACAGTGATGTACGGTGCTATACCGTTGATTGGACTGGGGATAGGCGCTCTCCAGGCAATTTTTCTAACAGTAAACGATACATATTTTACGTTATCGCCATTATTTACCGCTATTCTACTAGTAGTCCTTCATTTTGTAGCAACAGGAGGACTCCATATGGACGGTGTAATCGATACGGGAGATGCTTATTTTTCCTACCGGGACCAGAAGAAGCGGCTGGAAATCCTTGATGATCCACGGATTGGTGCATTTGGGGCTATGACGCTCGTACTGTTTGTCCTATTAAAAGTCGGCGTTTTATATGAGCTGTTGCTTCGCGGACTTCCGCTTTTATATGTGATTCTCGTTCCATTTATCGCAAGACAGGCTGTCATTTTAGTATTTATTACGACAAAGCCATCAAAAGAAACGGGAATTGCCAGCTATTTCAAAAAGACGGTAAATGAGCGGACGCTTTTATGGATTGTGATTTCTTATTTTATCGGCATTTTAGCAATAGTGATGATACTGCAGAACTGGCTTCTGCTCGTTCTTTATGGAGCATTGTTGGCTTTCACAGGACTATACCGGTCATGGGTGAAGCGAAATTTCGGAGGGGTTTCCGGTGATTTACTCGGAGCGATCTTTGAATGGGGGGAATTGATTTTATGGTTCGTACTACTGTGCATCTTATAAGGCATGAGCAAACATTGGCAAATAGAGAAAGGCGCTATATCGGCTGGACGGATCAGCCGATTATTCAACGGGTAGAGGCTATCATTCCTATTGAGCCGGCTATTGTAATTGGAAGCGATCTTGTGCGCTGTGAGCAGACAGCTTCCTGTTATTTTCCTCATGTTCCCTTTGTAGCAGATGAGCGATTCCGTGAACTGCACTTCGGCGATTATGAGATGAAAACATATACAGATTTGCAGCATATCGCCGAGTACCGGTCATGGATTAATGACCCTTTCCATACGACACCGCCTCGCGGAGAGAGCTTTGCCCATTTTCAATCCCGTGTATTGACTGCCTTCCACGAAATGGCGGCGATATATTCAGAGCCTGTATTTGTTGTTCACGGAGGCGTTATTAAGTTGATTTTGGCCGACTGTTTCAAAAAGGGTTTTCATGAAGTACATGCCGCTCATCGAAAACTATATACAGTGAGCTGGGAGGAGGGAAATACATGCATGTCATTATCGGAGGAGCCTATAACGGTAAGCGGCAATACGTTGTTGAACAGCTAGGAAATTGCCGATACACAATTTATGAAGGAGAGCTTCCAGCAAAATCATTTTCGAAGGAGGAATATGTCATTATTTCAAACTTTGAAAAAATTGTATTATCCTATAAGAATTATGATGAGCTGGAGATAGCGGAAAAGATTCTGGAGCAGCTGAAGGAGCTGCAGCAACAGACGAATGTCATCTGTATTTGCCGGGATATCGGACGAGGTATTGTACCGATTGAAAAAGAGCAGCGCTTCATCCGTGATGCCTGCGGAAGGGTGTATCAGCGTTTGTTTAACGAGGCAGACACTGTGACACGTATATGGTACGGGCTACCGGAAGTAATAAAGAAAGAGATGTAGAGCTTTCTGTAATATAAGTACGGGCGCTATCGGGAGAAAGAAGCATGGTATACTTACACATTATGTACTACACAAAGGAGTTTCTCATATGCATGAAATGGAACAGTATTTTTATAACGGCCAAGTCCATCGCAGCCTAGAAGCGGCCAGACAGGTAAAAGAGGATACGCCGGAAGCCGAAACGGCCAAGCAGTTGATCACATTATATGAGCGGTTTGGTGTACCTGCTATTCCTTGCTATACAAAGAAGGAAAAACAAAGTATGGAGCGGGCGGATGAAACCTACCAGGAAATGGATGAGGTATTTGCTATACGGGCGATCAAGGGTGAGGGAGATTTCTCGGCACGTATAAAGGAATTAGAACAGACAGCTAAAGAGGGCGCTGAAGAAGAAAAAGCAATGTCCTTCTTTACACAGGGCCATCTATTTTTATTTGCCCATCATTATGACGAAAGTGTACACTGCTTCATTCAGGCGGTGAACAATGAACCAAATAAAGCACTGTACTACGGCATGGCAGCCCAGACAATGAATCGCTTCAGCTATCCGCCGTTTGAGGTGCTCGGTTATTTGGAGCGTGCCATTGAACTGGACCCGGAAAATGCTAGATGGCATTGGAATAAATCCATCGTGTTAACAACATTGTTTAAAGATTTGCAGCAGGAAATGTTCTTGGAGAATGCATTGATTGCTTTGGAGGAAGCGCGGGACTGTTTAAGGGAAGAGCAGACATCTTTAAAATCTGCAATTGATAATACATTCGAGACGATGCGGGACTATGTATTTCAATAACCCGGTGTTAGGAAGAATTAGCCCGGAAAATTAACAAGCGTGAAAAAAGAAGTAGCACCATGTGAGGGGCTACTTCTTTTTTACGGGAAACTGGTAAATGTGAAGTTTCCTTTGAGCGACCTTCCAAAAGTTCCTTCAGCAGCTGTTTAGGCTATTCCGATCTGACAGCACGGTTTCCTATTAGGAGCATCAAGAAGGCAACAAGGCCGAAACTATTAAGGGTATAAATAGAAATAGAAATAGAAATAGAACCTGCATTCATTAATGAGCAAAATAACAATTCATTCACTGTATTTTTTTCTCAAGGATGTCTTTTCTTTTTTGCAGCGTAGGACGAAAAGGAACCCAATGCTTTGGTGAAAAGCGTTCATTCAAAGAATAGCCGTAGAAGAGCCATAGAGGCAACGCCCACGATTACTGTTTTCGAAAGGCTTTTTGTCCATACGGCAACTAAAAGCGTTGGAATGGCAGCAAAAAAATGATAGCCATCAATAACAACAAGCTTTCCTTTTTCCTCGAACATGCCTTCAAAAACTAGGGCACTCAATATACAAATTGGTATGTATTTCAACCAGCGCAATACAACATCAGGCAGCTCAACACTTTTTACAAACAAAAACGGAAGTATCCGCGGCAGCCAGGTTACGAGCGCACACCCTGCGAGGAGCAATAGCATATTGACGGTTGTCGTCATTCTGTCATCACCCCGATCGTAGCAACAATTAATGTCGCAATTAAGACTGCTAAATGTCCCGGCATGAAGTAAAGCAGACAGTAAAGTGTTAGCCCCATTATACCGATCAGCTTCAGATAGCGCATGATTTGATGACGGGGACTACTCGCCAGACTCAAAATAAGAAGTGCAATAAACATCGCGGCAAGAGCATAATCAAGTCCCCAGCTTTCTGCATCAGGCATCCATTTCCCAATAAGTCCGCCGACTGTACAGGCTATCACCCATGTTGAATAAGCGGTAATGTTCAAGCCGTCCATCCAGTTGCCGCCAAGGCGGTTTTCCTGTGCAATTTTCGTGACGGCCACACCGAATGTTTCATCAGTCAATAGTGTACCAAAGCCGATGTTACGAAGCGAGGAGTATTTAGTGAAATAAGGGGCCACAGTCAGAGCCATGAGAAGGTGGCGCAGGTTAACGATGAATGTTGTTAAAATAATGACGGTTACAGGGGCACCGGCCATATACAGACCGCAGAAGATGAACTGGGCAGAGCCTGCATATACAAGCAGAGATAATAAAAAAATTTCTAGTATAGATAAATTTGAGGTAGTTGCCACGACACCAAATGCCAGCCCGATGCTGACATAGCCAAGCAAAGTAGGAAGGCAATCTTTTATCCCTTGGCGAAACGTATTTGGAGTGGCTATGTATTGCGTCTCCATGTCACAAATCCTTTCCGACAATAATGTATGTGAACGATTTTACAATATATTCTTAAAATTCACAACAGGAAAAGAGCTTTCCTAAAGCAAAAGAGGGCTAGAAAAAATCATTAACAAGTGCCTAAATTGAAAATGAATGGTACGATAAGAGATGCAAATGCAACCGTAATAAAGGAAGTGAACGTAGTGGAAAATACAGCACAGCAGCAAGTAAATCGTTATATTGAAATCTTATTTGCCCGATTAACTGCTAAGGCAGATGTGAAACAGTTTGAACAGATTATTAAAAACAATGTCCAGGCAAAAAAATCGTCCGCAAAAGATGAAGTGGATTATTTTGACCGATTAATGTTGAATATTACTTATTTTGTGGAAAATAAGGCAGTGTGGAACAAAATGATGCAGGAGACTTACGGACGAGGACAAGTACCCAAGATTTCTTATATAGAAAGCGAGACTATGGCGCAGCAAATGCGTATCCGCCAAGCAATAGGAGAAAAGATGAATGACTATACAAAGCTTTTCCATAGTCAGTATAAGGCTCTTCAGGTAACCGAAGAGGATGTCGTATATGACTATGCTTACGCTTCTGTCGAGCATTCTCTGCGCTATGATTTCCTAACATATGTAACGATTCAAAAAGATGTACAGGAACTGCTTGCGGGGGAATTTGAAGAAACATTACGAGTTATTGATGGCTATGTAGCCTATCATGCTGATCAAGCTGTCAACCAGATGGCATTGTTATAGGAGGAAAAATATATGCAATCACCATACACATTTATTCATAAGGCGCCGGCAGTCAGCGCGGAAAAGCAACCCGCTATCTTCCTGCTGCATGGCTTAGGCAGCAATGAACAGGATCTGCTGCAGCTTGTAAAGGCATTCGAGGGGCACTGTCACATATTTAGTCTTCAAGGCCCTATAGAGCACAGACCGGGCTATGCGTTTTATACATTTGAGGAGGAAGGCTTTCCGACACGTGAAGTGTTTGATAAAGTGATTCAGTTCACGCAAGCGCTTATCTTTGAAGCTATTTCAGAATTTGACCTTGATATGGAAAAAATTTATGTGGTAGGCTTCAACCAGGGAGCGGTTGTTGCGCAAACATTAGCGCTTGTTATGGGCAGTGCCATCCGTGGTACGGTTGCGTTGTCCGGCTATATTCCGGAATTCGTAGCTGTCGAATACAATAAGCTTCCAATGGATAAATCAAGAATTTTTATTTCACATGGTGAATATGATTTTGATTTCCCGTTTAAATGGGGAGAGGGAAGTGCAGCGTTCTTTAAGGATTCTGGAGCTGATGTAACCTTCAAAGCCTATCCGGATGGACATGGGGTAAATGAGGAAAACCTGAAAGATCTTATCGCCTTTATTGCTTCGGATATCCCGGTCAATGTAAATTAACTTACAGCACACAAGAGTGGTCTGAGAAGCTTAGAGCAGTAGTTTGATACTTGTTTATTAACCTTTTAGTGGAATGAGTAAGTATCAAGTGACCTAAAAATAGAAGAAAGCTCCTTTCCTATAATAAGCGAAAGGGGCTTTTTTATCGTGCTTTTAGTGAATTAATTTGGCGGCATCTTCTAAAACGAGCGGCTTATGGAAGTAATAGCCCTGACCGGTATGACAGCCCATCTGTTTTAGACTTTCGAATTGCTCAGGCGTTTCGATTCCTTCAGCGACAGCATTCATCTGCAGGTTCGATGCCAGTTGCACAATTGTATGGACGACCGCATGCATACCGGGATTATCCATTGCATTGATAAAACTGCGGTCGATTTTGATTTCCCGGAAAGGAAGCTGCTGCAAATAGCTGAGTGATGAGAAGCCGACGCCAAAATCGTCAATTGAACACTCAATGCCATGCTGGCGCAGCTCTGAAAGGATATCCTTTGCTTTAGAAAAGTCAACGAGCTCCATACTTTCGGTCACTTCTAATTTAACCAGATAGGGAGGCACCTTATAACGTTTGATCAGGCTGACAATCTGCTGAACGAAGCGCTCATCGTAAAAGTGGACAGGAGATATATTAATAGCGATTGGTACTGTTTTTTCATTGCTGTCCAGTCTTGTCCGCTGCCATCTTAATACTTGCCTCATGACAAGCTCATCCACCTTTTTGATTTTTCCGGTTTGCTCTGCAAGCGGAATAAACGTAGCAGGGGAGACAGGTCCGAGTATATGGCTGTTCCAGCGGCAAAGTGCCTCGAAACCTTCTATTTCAAGTGTCTTAATATTGATTTTCGGCTGTAGTACTATGTAGAATTCTTTATTTTGCAGGCCGTATGTTAGCTGATTTAGCACATCCATTTCCAACTGCAGCTTCATATCGTTCTGTTCTTCAAAAAATGCTACATTTGTTCCGGAAACTTGGCGGGCTTTCGAAAGAGCCATATCTGCCTGACGGATAGCCTCGTCCAATTGACTGTCCGGGCAAAAATGGGTCATGCCGATTTTAAATGTAATATAGAACTCCTTCCCATGAATACCAAAAGGCTCCTTTGTCATTTGCCGGATTCTAGCCTCGTATTGTTCGGGTTGCCCAAAGGCTCTATTACTGGCAAAAATGATACAGGAATTTGAAAACTTAGCTATGAATTCTTTGCCTTCCCGAGAGGGCTGTTCCTGGAGCCGATCTACCATCTGACGAAGAATTTCATCCCCAGCACTGCGGCCATATACATCGACAATACTCGAATATTCCCCAGGCTGAATAATAATAATGAGGCCCTTTTCTCCTTGTTGCAGCCACGTTTCCATTTCAGTATGAAAATAGTGAAGGTTCGGCAGCTGTGTCTCTGAGTCAAAATAGGCGAGCTGACGCAGCTGCTGTGTTTGAGCGATATATTTAATCGACAATGAAATAAGCGGAACAAGCCGGTTTAAAAACTCTATTTCAATGGAATTAATATTTGGCTCTTTATTAAAATACATCGTAATCGAACCTATAATTTCATTTGCTGTACCGCAAATCGGCTTGCTCAAGCAATGCTTAATATCGATCTTCAATGGAGTGTGTGCCATTTCATTCGCAGCAGCCAGCTCCTTTTTCGTGAACTGCTTAACAAAAATAGAGTTTCTATCCTCGGTTTTCATAGAATGCAATTCAATGCCATAGAGGATATTGGCCATCTCTAATGGAAGTGAACCGCTTGCTTCTGCGGCCATAGAGCTGCCGTCTTTCATTAAGTGGATCGAACAATAAATATTGCGGGTATAATACGTTTCAATCTGTGTTGTAATTAGTTGCAAAATATGTGAAAGAGAGTCGCCTTTTTCAATTTCCAAGTACACCTCATGCTCAAGCTTAGAAAGCATTTTGAATAGCTTTTCATATGTTACATTTTTGCTATGGACCATAATATATTGAGCAACCCCCTCCTGATCGCAAATGGGGTGGGCAACCAGCTCATGCCAAAAGGGACTGTCGTCTTTTTGGTAGTGAATTAAGGATGTTTCGTATGGTAATGCATGTTTTGTATGATAATCCAGCTCCGCTAAAAGATCTGCTGCAGTTTTGATGCCGGCAAAACAGGATAGATTTTTACCGATCAGCTCGGTTCTATCAAATCCTGTCAAGGCGGAAAACGGCTCATTGTAGTAGACGAAAGGACATTCTATGTGACGGGCATCTAAAATGGCAATACCTGTACTGTATTGTTTCGCCATACTACAAAGAGAACTAAACAGCTCTTCTCTCGATAGGGGCATAGTATTATGGATAGACATTCAGTGTCCCCCTACAATAATAGTAAAAACATTGTCGAATAACGTGGTAAATGTAAGCAACTATTTACATATTATACCTCTTTATATGCAGGTGAAAAGAGGGATATTCAAAAAAAATAGAATAAAATATAAGAAAAACAGGAAAGATTAATGTATCTTTCCTGCATTCCTTGTCATTTTATAGATTATTTGTCTCTATGATGAAGGTCATTGTCCCCATGGAACAGATGGTCCTTCATATCGGCGACTTCTTCCTGGGCTTCACCTTTTAAACGATCTAAACGGCCTTCTGCACGCAGTTCTGGATCGTTCGCCACTTTTCCGAGACTCTCTTTTGCCTCACCTTTTAGTTTATTACCTGCACTTTTCATCTTATCTGATAAATTTGCCATGTAAAAAACCTCCTTAAAGTTTCGGTCTTAAAACTCTTCCCGTTACAGGAGGAATTAAACATGTGGCTATTACACTTGAACATTTATCATGATGCTGCGTTATATATGTAAAGTACTTTTTATCAGCTAGAAGCAACGTCACCTACTTTGCTGTGTAATAGTCATATAAATAGTGTAGAATTTCCGGGCCGTTTTCATCCAGCAATGTATCTCCATCATAGAGCAGCGTCACATGCGTAGCATCTTCTAGGATAATATGGTTGTCGACTCCTAATACTATTGTTACCTCTCCGTCATTGGCCAGACTGCTCTTATTACTTTTTCCAATACCGTAAGAGGCAAATAGGTCGGGCTGCCAAGTGCCTGTTATTTTTAATGAAGTTTTGTCCTCTTCCTGTTCATAATGCCACTGGACGTCACGTAAAATGGTTTTAAATAAGTCGTTTACCGTAAAAATTTGGCCATTGTATGAAATCTCTATTGCCCGGACGGAATGGACATCCTGTGAAATGGCAGTGGCTGCTTTGTCTGCCGCGTCATTAATGCCGGATGCCGCCTGCTTGATCTCGCTTAACGTATCGGAGCATCCTACTAAAAAAAGTGAAAGTATACTAGCTGAGCATAAAATAAAAAATTTCCGCATTGCAGCTCCTCCAACTCTACATAAATATTCCACCTCCATCTTACTAAATCTTCTTCTGATAAAAAGGGTAACTTCCAATGTTTGTGTGACTATTTTTTTACATCTTTCTAAAAAGTGATGATTAACTTCCGGCCGTAACACTTATCGGATCATGAGCAAATACAGCTGAACTTTGCAGACAATATAGGGGAGGGGAGACTATTGCGCATCGATGATGAGATGCTGGACAAATTAGGAACATATTTTGTTTATCATAATGTGTACGAAAAGTATGGCATTACCTTTGAAAGCTTTGTTGAGCGGTGGAGGAAAGGGATTTTAGTCATTTGAAGAATGCCCTTATTTTATATAAGGACAAGCTTCTTTATAAGAGAACATAAAAAAGAGTGTAGAAAGCAGGCTTTCTACACTCTTTTTGTCAGAATTTTTTTTGGATCCAATCATTTGCTTCCAGCCAGCTGTTAACACGGATGACATTTGAAGGAACGGCCAATTGATTATATGGAGTATTGAACAAAATAACTGGGATGTTCAATTCCTCAGCAATCATAACGGCATTATCATGCTTATCTTCAAAAAAAGCATCCACCTCATGCAGACGGGCAGCAGCAATTTTATCATGGCTGCCAATCAGTTCAATATGATCATATGGTATACACTGTTCCTGAAACCACTTGGCTGTAATATCAAAAACATTTTCCCCGCGCGCCGAAATGTAATAGAGCTCGTATCGGCTTTTCCAGGCACTTAAAATATTCTTGGCGTCTGCTGCCAATTCGCTCACAGCATACATGGAAGGTTCATTTTCCTTGAACCATGCATTAAATTGCGCCCTGTCAACAGGATGGGGAAATGCGCTTAAAAAATCATACTCCACTACATCGTCCAGCGTAATGTTGACATTATACTGCTTATTAATATGAGGGATAAGGGTCGCAGGACATGTGACTGTTCCGTCGATGTCGATGCCAAAGCGTGGTTTTAATTTTGTAGCCACTGACGTAACCCCCTCCTTGTTATGCATTTACATTCGCTTGCGCTTCTGCTTCGCGTTTTTCCGCCATTTCAGCCGCCAGCTTATCGATTTCTTTTTTCAGTTCTTCTACCATCGTTTCCTCTGGTACTTTACGGACTGTTTTTCCTTTCATAAACAGAAGGCCTTCACCGCGTGCGCCGGCAATGCCGATGTCCGCTTCGCGTGCTTCACCAGGACCGTTTACCGCACAGCCCAGAACAGCTACTTTCAATGGTACATTCAATTTTGAGATGTACTCTTCCACTTCATTTGCGATGGAAATTAAATCGATTTCGATACGTCCGCAAGTAGGGCAGGAAATCAATGTAGCCATATTAGATGCAAGACCAAAAGATTTTAATAGTTCACGCGCCACTTTTATTTCTTCTACAGGATCAGCAGAAAGGGAAATACGCAGCGTGTTCCCGATTCCTTTTGAAAGGATAGCGCCTAGACCTGCAGCAGATTTCACAGTGCCGGCAAATAATGTACCGGATTCTGTAATACCTAAGTGAAGAGGGTAGTCAAAAGCTTTTGCCGCTTTTTCATATGCCTCAATTGCCAAGTTAACATCCGAAGCCTTCATCGACACAATAATGTCATGGAAGTCAAGATCTTCTAAAATTTTGATATGGTGAAGCGCTGATTCTACCATACCGTCAGCAGTCGGGTAACCGTATTTTTCTAGAATGTGGCGTTCTAAAGAGCCGGCATTTACGCCGATACGAATTGGAATGCCTTTCGCTTTCGCAGCATTTACAACCGCTTCCACCTTTTCACGGCGTCCGATATTACCCGGGTTAATACGAACTTTATCGATACCGTTTTCAATAGCTTTTAGAGCTAAACGGTAATCAAAGTGAATATCCGCTACGAGCGGAATGTTAATTTGTTTTTTTATTTCAGCAATCGCATCAGCAGCACGCTCATCAGGTACAGCGACGCGAACGATTTGGCATCCAGCTTCTTCTAAACGTTTAATTTCTGCTACAGTGGCTTCTACATCATGTGTTTTTGTAGTACACATACTTTGAATAACGACTTCGTTATTGCCACCGATCGTTAAGTTACCGACACGTACAGGACGTGTTTTTGTACGGTGAACGATTTCACTCATTTCATTTCTCTCCTTTTCAGGCCCTCAATATGTAGACCGTCACTGTACCCTATTTTATCAGTGTCCGAAAGCAAATGACAAGAAAGAAGACCAGATTATTATTTTTCACAACGATTTATTTGTTTTACCGGGATTAATACTTCCTCACCGGGAATAAGACGCTGATTTTGAAGATGCGGATTATACGTAAAAAATAATGCAAGTCTTTCTGATTGAGGGATGGCTGCTGCAGAAGGCGTAGCTGCAAATAGGCTGTATATTGTATCATGTTCCCTGATTTTGACACGGACGGTCTCATACTCCATAATTTCCGTACAAGGCTCCTCATAAAAATTCGTCAGAGGAATCGTTCCTTCCTGTAAATCTATTTTAATAACAGCAGCAATCAAAAAGATTAGTATTGTCCAGCCTAATAAGCGCAAAAAAATCCCCCCTTGCACAACACTATATGTGCGAGTGAGAGATTCATGCTTATTTCTTTGGCTGTTTTGGGTATTTTATTAATGCAATAACAATAAAGCCTATTGTGATAAAGATTCCTATCATGGTTGCCCATAGATCCGAGAATCGGAAAAAGGAAAATAGGATAGATAATAGAGTAGCCCATGTAACGGCAAAAGCTGCTGTCCGCCAAATATGGCGGTATTCTCCGCGGCGTTTCATAGCACCTGCCAGCACATAGCCCGCCAGTGCGTATAAACTAATACGCGCGAATATAAGCAGGGAAGTCATGATAAATAAAAACACAAAAGCAAATGGGTACAACAGCCACTGAATATCGTCCAAATAGTCGGCTATACCATCGATATTAAAAATGTCTTCAGAAAAGCCAGTCGTAAATTGTCCGAATGAAAATACAGTTACAACTGTAATAAGCAGGAAGACGTACTGAATGACCTTTCCAATCGGCATTATCCGGTAGGCCGCCAGCTTTTTAGGGTTGAATAAGCTATCAATAAATAACTGTGAATGTTTCATATCGTTTCTCCTCCAACCGAAAGTTTACCATGAAAAGGAGGGGAGGAAAATGGACATTGCTTGAAACCTTTTAGGAGATCAAAACGTAAATGGAGAGTTAGAAGGAGGTTATTATGGAGATTATTGCATGGACATTGATTGTTGTCCTTTTTATAGTTGCATTTATAGGATTAGTCTATCCTATTATTCCATCTGCTTTATTTATTTTAGGTGGATTTGTTGTCTATGGACTATTTTACAGCTTCAGCGATTTACCATGGTGGTTTTGGTTAATTGAAGTATTATTTGTTGCGCTGCTGTTCGGCGCGGATACTATTTCCAATCTTGTCGGCGTGAAAAGATTCGGCGGATCGAAGGCAGGAATATGGGGGAGCACTATCGGCCTCTTGATCGGCCCGTTCGTCATTCCGTTTGCTGGTATTCTCGTCGGCCCGTTTCTAGGGGCGGTAGCCGCCGAGCTGCTTGTGACAAAAACAACATGGCAGCAGGCGCTAAAGGCCGGGGTCGGCTCGCTTGTCGGTTTTTTAACGTCTATTGTGACGAAAGGAATTCTGCAGGCGCTCATGATTATACTTTTCTTTTTCGCGATTTAACCGGTTATTTTCCGCCAAAAGGCTGATTTGCCATATTCGGGGCTTTTTTAGTTGAATGCCCCAAAAATTTTTGATACTTTAGATATGGCATCATATTTATTTATCTCAAGGAGGAATTGTCATGGCTTACAAATTACCAGAATTAACTTATGCATACGATGCATTAGAACCACATATCGATGCACGTACAATGGAAATCCACCATTCAAAACACCACAACACGTATGTAACAAACTTGAACGCAGCAGTAGAAGGTACAGAATTCGCTGATAAAGATATCAACGAACTAATTGCTAACCTGGATGCACTTCCAGCAGACAAACAAACTGCAGTACGCAACAACGGTGGCGGTCACGCTAACCACACATTATTCTGGGAAGTAATCGCTCCAGGCGGTTCTAAAGAGCCTGTAGGGGAAGTGAAAGCTGCAATCGAAGCTAAATTCGGTTCATTCGATGCTTTCAAAGAAGAATTTGCAAAAGCTGCTACAACTCGCTTCGGTTCAGGTTGGGCTTGGTTAATCGTAGATGGTGATTCAGTTGCCATCACATCAACTCCAAACCAAGACTCTCCAGTAATGGAAGGGAAAACACCTATCCTTGGGTTAGACGTTTGGGAGCACGCTTACTACTTAAACTACCAAAACCGTCGTCCGGACTACATTGGAGCATTCTGGAATGTAGTAAACTGGGACGCAGTAGAGAAAAAGTTCCAAGAAGCTAAATAATAGCGAAATCTTTTTAGCATCTCATCTTTTACGGACAAAACTGCCGTACAGCAGAAATGCAAAGTAGTAAAAGCCCGCCTTGCGCGGGCTTTTATTATTTTTGTGAAAAAGAGAAGTACTGGATTTTCTCCATGCCCTTTTATAAAAAGAGAAAAACCAAGGGCCATTCGGATGATCCGATACAACCCATGGTTTTTCATGTAGGCATAGAACCATGTTTTTTAGATTGGATAGAGATCAAGTGTTGTTTCGAAATTCTCCACTGTCACGACTGCGGAGAAGGAGGCACTTGCTCCGCTCCCTGCTAATGTAACGATGTAATGACCAGGTGTATAAATGGCTAGTTCGAGACCATTTGCTGCACGGCCGATATAATAGCTGCCGGCAGGAGTTGTTTTCCCGTCTACTCCTTGTACTGTGACAGTTGTTGGAACAAAGCCGAGCTGTAAATCCCCAAATGTATAAAAATTAACATTATGAGTAAGTTCTTCAATCGGGTTTGTTTCTGTCATACTAATTTGCAGCACCCCATTAGTATTCTGGACCATTACTTTATATAGTGTATATTGCATTTGCTGCGTTGCCGAAAGCGAAGAGGGGCCAGCTATGAGCAGACGCGTGGAACCGGCTTTCTTAGCTAATAAATGAATTTCTCTTCCGGAGGAAACAACTTTGAGAACATCATTCTCTATCCCCCAATCTGTAATGGATGCCATCCCTATATTTTTCGAAGCTACCAATGTCCCTTTTTTTGGAGAGCTTTCTGCACGTGTGATAAACACTGCCAGTTGTCCTCTAGTCACATAGCCTCCAGGCGAAAAGGTAGCTGCTGTTGTCCCGGTTGTGATGGCATAGCTGTATAGCGCATTTACATGCCCAAATGTTTCAGAGTCTTCTGCGATGTCAGAGAACGGCAATGTGTGGAATACACCGGAAATACGAAAGGCATTTGTTAAGATTTTAGCCATTTGCGCACGAGTAATCGGGTTATTTGGCTTAAACGACCCATCAGCATAGCCATTCAGTATTTTTCGTTCGGCTAGTGCGGCAATCGCCCCGTAATGCTCATATGATTCATGTACATCTGAAAAATGGGCAGAAGCATTCTTTGTATCAAGTTTTAAGACACCGGCTAAAATCTTTGCTGCCTGTGCTCGTGTGACAACTTGGTTTGGACGATAAGTCCCGTCTGTATAACCGCTGATAACACCGCGGTCGACAAGATTAGTAACAGCTTTTCCTACCTCTGTGCCGGAAGGGACATCGCTGAATGTATCAGCTGCTACAGCTGGAAGTGGCGAGCTTACGATGAGAAACAGTGCTAGCAGCCATTTTTTCATAAAAATTCACTCCTTTTTAGGTCTTATCATAAGTTCGGGATGACAAACTCGTTTTTTACGAGTGGGTTGGAGTGGCGGCTGGGACTCTTCAGGGATGAGCACGTACGGAAAACCCAATGGTTTCGGGGGTTATTCCCAAAACCATTTAGCTGGAGCTGCGCCTCAGGGAAGCGTACACCTTAAGTGGAAATCACCCTCAGGGTACAGCTATGAACCTCCTTTTTACCATATAAAAGCTGCCATAAAGGCGGCGAAACCTAATACCAGGCTGCATGTAATATATAGACCGGCAGTAGAAAAGCGGCGTGCAAGCAGTAGCTGAAGTACTTCATAACTAAAGGTTGAAAAGGTCGTGAAAGCACCTAAAAAGCCAATGCCAATCAGCCTGTAGAAGGCAGTAGAAAGCTCGCTGTGAACGGCTAATCCAAGAAGAAAAGAGCCAAGAATGTTGACGGCAAGAGTGGAAACAGGAAAGCTGGTACTCCGCTGCGCGAGAATCTTTCCTATATAAAACCGGCTCATTGCACCGAAACATCCCCCTACCATAACAAAAATCATTGTCCACCTCCGTCTACCATTCTATAACCAGCATAGCTGCTTAATAAGCCACCGATGATGGATAGGCAGATATAGAGAAATGCCCATTTCAAAAATCCATTCTGAATGAGTGTAACCGTTTCGTAGCTGAAGGTAGAGAAGGTGGTAAAGGACCCAATTACCCCGGTTGTCAGTGCCAATTTTACATGAGGCTTTCCTTTTAAGATAGGCCCGCTTAAAAGAAGGCTTAACAAAAAGCAGCCCACGATATTGACAAGCAGGGTCGCGGCGGGAAATCCCGTATCATAGGAAATGAGGCTGCTCATATAAAAGCGAAGAAGGGCACCTACAGCTCCGCCTATTCCAACAGCGAAAAATTCCATTTTCTCCACCCCTTTTTGATGATATGTTTCTATTAAACAGGAAGAAGAAAAAAAATGAAACCTTTTACATGAAAATAGAGTCAAAGCTACGAAGAGTGATATAGCGCTGTACTTTTTTTAATGGGGTGATGGTGTTATACTAAAAGGCATGGGTTTTTAATAGTAAAAAGTAAATTCTTAAAGAAGGAAGGATATTAGATGCGAAAACCAATCCAAAACAAGCGCAATCAAAAACCGAAGGCGAAGCAGCGTGCAAGCCTGACATTCCGCATGAACGTCCTTTTCTTTTCCATATTCATGTTGTTTTCCGTGCTTGTTTTTCGACTCGGTTATTTGCAGATCGTAAAAGGGGAAGATTATGTACGGAAATTGGCGCTTACAGAGGAAGTAAGGGTGAATACGAGTGTTCCCCGCGGGCGTATTTACGACCGAAACGGTCGCATTTTAGTAGATAATGAGCCTGAAAACGCCATTACATATACGAAATTGCCGACAACGAAGACGGAAGATATGGTCAAGATTGCTAACAGCTTGGCTGCTCTAATTGATATGCCTACAGATCGGGTGACAGCTCGTGATAAAGAAGACTTCTGGATTTTGCTGCACGATAAGGAAGCAAAAGCCAAGGTAACAACAGAAGAAATGAATAAATTCCGTCAAGAGAACGAAGGAATTGAAGAAAAGGAAGTAAATAAGGAATACGATAAACGTATCCGGGAGCGCATTACAGAAGAAGAGCTAGCTTCATTAACAGAGCAGGACATGGAGGTACTGGCCATTTACCGCGAAATGACAAGCGGCTATAATCTTTCCCCGCAGATCATTAAAAGCGAGAATGTAACAGATCACGAATTCGCCCTCGTTTCAGAGCGGCTGTCCGAATTACCCGGTGTCAATACGACGACAGATTGGAAGCGTATCCGTCTAGCACCGGTAGCAGTACTCGGACGTACAACAACACCTAATAAAGGGATTCCAAAAAGTCAATTGGATCACTATCTGGCACGTGAATATTCCCGTAATGACCGGGTAGGGGAAAGTTATTTTGAAGCTCAGTATGAAGAGCTTCTGCAAGGTCAGAAATCAGTCGTTAAAAACATTACGAATAAAAAGGGCGAGGTAGTTGAAACGCTAACGACGTATGACGGGGAGCCTGGTAAAGACCTCGTGTCGACACTTGATATCGAGCTTCAGCAAAAAGCAGAGGAAATTGTAGAGAAATACTTGCTGCAGGCAAAAAGCGCTGGCAGTTCCTCGTTACTTGACCGGGCATTTTATGTAATGATGGATCCAAACACGGGAGAAATTCTAGCAATGGTCGGGAAGAAGATTGAATATGACGAAGAAACAGGGAAACGCTATCTTGCTGATTATTCATACGGGACATTTACGACAGCCTATGAAGCAGGATCTACTGTAAAGGCTGCAACAGTATTAACCGGATACAGTGAGGGCGCTATTACGCCAGGAACTGTACTGGTCGACCAGCCGATTACCGTAGCGGGTACACAGGCGAAGAGCTCTGTATTCAACCGTTCCGGTGCGATTCCTATGAATGATTTACGAGCACTCGAGCAGTCATCAAACTCCTATATGTTCCAAGTGGCAATGAAAATTGGGGGCCTAAATTATAAATATAATATAGGGCTTCGCTTGAAGGAAGGAACATTACAAACAATGCGTAATGGGTATGCCCAATTTGGCCTCGGTGTACAAACAGGGGTTGATTTACCAGGCGAGACAGCCGGTTTCCAAGGCTTTATGGATACACAGGCGAAAATTCTCGACTTGGCAATCGGGCAATTTGATACGTATACACCACTGCAACTGGCTCAATATATTTCTACTGTTGCTAACGGCGGTTACCGTATTCAGCCGCACTTGCTGAAAGAAATCCGCAATCCTTCTTCAGATGGCGAAACATTAGGGTCTCTAGTTGAGGAAATCCAGCCGAAAATTTTGAACCGTATCTCAAACTCAGAGCAGGAAATAGATCATGTAAAAGAAGGGCTTCGCCGAGTGTATATTGGTGCCCATGGTTCTGCAGCGAGATATTTCCGTAATACGCCATATACAGCTGCAGGTAAGACTGGTACAGCGGAAGTAAGATATTATAACCCTGAAAAAGGAATCAAAGGAATTGATGCATTGAATCTCGTCCATGTAGGCTTTGCTCCATATGAAAATCCAGAAGTGGCATATGCGGTAGTTCTTCCTTGGGCGACAACAAATTTCAATAGCTATCAATCATATAACAATATGATTGCACGTGATGTCCTTGATGCTTACTTTGAGCTGAAAAAAAATCGGACAGGTACGGAAATTTCTTCAAACACGGTTAATCAGAAAATTTTACCGGCCTTGTCGGAGGAAGTACTGAACGAGGATGAAGAAGAAAAAACAGTAAATGAATAATTAAGTAAAGAGCGGTTTCAGCAGGTAAAAACCTGTAGAAACCGCTCTTTTTTCAATCGAAAAAGGAGACTTCACTTTTTTCTGCAATATAAATTTCCACACCTTTTGTCCGATATTTAGCCGCTAGGGCCGGCAGTATTTGCCCATCCGTTACTATGCCGTCAATATCCTCTAGGCCACAAACTTTTACCGCAACATCTTTTTCAAATTTCGTATGATCTGTTACGGCAAAAATAGTTTTTGCTCGCTGAATAATCTGCTGACGCGTTTGAACTTCCTCCATGTTGTAGTCAGATAGACCGCTCTCAATCGATACCCCGCTTGTACAGATAAATGCCTTTGTTATATTTAGACGGTCAAAGTTAAATAAAAAGTTCAAGGAAGTAATGGAATTTTCAGATTGGCGTAATTTGCCGCCAATGATAATGACATTGAGGTCCGTATCCAGCAGCTCCAATAAAACAGGAATAGAGTTCGTCACTACGGTGATATGCTTAAACTTTTTAAGGTGTTTGGCAATATGAAGAGTAGTGGTGCCGCTGTCGATGAAAACTGTATCTCTTTCTTCGATTAAGTCTGCGCATAATAGACCAATTTCCTCTTTATGCGAGCGGTTTTCACTCATGCGGACTGATAATGATGTCTCTCTTATTGATGCTTCTCCTGCCAATTTAATACCACCATAAAACTTTGTAATTAGACCCTGCTGTGCCAATACATGAATATCTCTTCGAATTGTTTCCATCGATACGCCTAATCGGGTACTCAATAAATTAATCTTTGCTATTTTTTCCTCTGCTAATATTTCAAGAATTTTATTTTGTCGTTCAATCGGATACATTTCCCGTCCCTCTTTCTTTAATAGCTATTTATTAGACAGATTTTCCCTCTATTGATTTTCAGTATACTAAAACCACAACAGTTATACAAAAGGTGGTCATAATTTATTTATAATTTACAAAACAAGCAATCGATATTTACAATCAATTTCTATAATAAGTCTATAAAGGTGAGGTGAAAGTATGTTACTTGTTGAAAACATCTGTAAGAGTTTTGGTGGTAAAGAGGTACTGAAAGACATTAACTTTCAAATTGGAGAGGGGGAAATCCTTTCATTACTTGGTCCGAGCGGGTGTGGGAAAACGACACTATTAAATATCATTCTAGGACTAACAGAGCAATCAGAGGGCCAGGTGATTTACAAAGGTGAAGAAATAAGCCATATTCCAATGAATAAGCGGGGTTTTAATATCGTCTTTCAGGATTTCGCATTATTTCCACACTTAACAGCTTATGAAAATATTGTTTACGGTTTAAAAAACCGAAACGCAAAAGTCCAAAAGAAAGATGTCCAGGAGTATATAGACTTTCTAGAGCTTGAACCCCATCTGCATAAGCAGATCAATCAGCTATCGGGCGGTCAAAAGCAGCGAGTGTCGATTGCAAGGACGCTTGTTATGCAGCCGAAAATTTTATTACTTGATGAACCATTAAGCGCGCTTGATGGTGTGATTAAAGAATCTATTAAAAGCCGTATCCAGCAAATAGCCCAGGATTTTGGCCTTACGATAATTATTGTTACCCATGATCCAGAAGAAGCGCTGACAATCTCTAATAAGGTGCTCATCATAAATGAGGGAAAAGTGGCTCAATTTGGAACCCCGCAGCAAATAATGGCACAGCCTGCAGATCCCTTTATCGAAACGTTCATTTTAAAGCAGCTGCATATTAAACGAAAAAACATTTACCGATTATTTGGTGAGCGGCATGCTTAAAACGACAAAAACGATGCGTATTTTGTATGTATCTCTGCTGGCTATTTTCATCATCTTTCTTATTGTGCCGCTGATTTATATGATGTGGCTTTCATTTGATGATAAAGGTGCTTTGTCGGGAAGGCACTATCAGGAGGTTTGGCAATCCAGGGAGCTGCTAGCATCTGTCCTAAATAGTTTTCGGGTTTCATTCATAAGTGCTGCAATTACTACAATATTAGCGTTCATTATAGCTTACACAATATATTTCACGACCATTTCAGTGAATACAAAGAAGGTATTTCGTTTAGTCGTGACACTGCCAATGCTATTACCGACGATTACATATGGCTTTATTTTAATTTATGTATTCGGCAATCAAGGCTACATCACCCGGTTTATAGGAGAGCCATTGTTTTCTATCTATGGATTTAATGGACTACTTATCGGATATGTCATTTATACACTCCCGGCTGCTTTTTTACTTATTGCCAACGGAATGGAATATGTTGATCAGCGCTATGTACTTGTTTCTGTTTTAATGAAGGACCGACCGATGCGCAGGTTCTATCATACTGTACTGCGTCCGCTGTATGGAGCTATAGCGGGAGCCTTCATTTTATCATTCATTCTAAGCTTTACGGACTACGGAATCCCGGCATCAATTGGAGGGCAGTATCAAGTCATCGCAACTACGCTCTATCAGACAATGCTTGGGTCCATTCCTGACTTCTCCAAGGGAGCAGTCATAGCAATTATGATGCTGTTGCCGGCTATAATAGCCGGACTGCTTTTGCGGAAATTTGAGCGCTACACTGTCTCCTACCGTAGTACAGGAGACTACGAAACGGTTTCGTCAGCCATCAAAAATAGGACGTTTATGGTCTTATGCAGTATAATCGCGTTCTTTATCGTCGGTATCTTCTCGATATTGATTATTGTTCCATTTACATCTGCCTATCCATACGATATGAGCTTTACGTGGAAGCATGTTCAAAATGTGCTTGGGATGGGCGAGCTGATGCGGGTCTATCAGAACTCATTGCTGGTTGCATTTTTGAGTGCCGCAATTGGCATTACCATTTCCTTTACGGCAGCTATTATCAGTGTGAGGACAAGTATTACAAGCAGAGGCCTCATCCAGTGGATTTCGATTTTAACGAATACGGTACCAGGAATGGTGCTCGGTCTGGCGTATTTACTGCTATTTAATGGCAGCTCATTAAAAGGTACATTTCTTATCCTTATTATTTGCAATCTCGTCCATTTCTTCACTACTCCTTATTTAATGATGAAGAATGCACTTGAAAAAATGGATATGTCATGGGAGGTAACAGGGGCTCTGCTGGAGGATACCTGGCTGAAGACAGTTTGGCGAGTCATTATACCGAATATACGGAAAACAATTATCCATGTTTTTTCTTATTATTTTACAAATGCATTGGTAACAGTCAGCGGGGTCGTCTTCCTTGTCAGCACTAACACATCTTTGCTTTCCACAAAAATTAAGGAACTGCAGCATTACTCGAAATTTAATGAAATTTTTATTTTATCACTGCTTATTTTAATGATGAACCTCGTAGTTATGACGGGGGGGTATGTCTTAAATAAACCGAAAAAAAGGAGTGTTATCAATGAGAAAAAAATTTATTACAGTACTGGCAATGGGAAGCTTGTCTCTATTGTTAGCCGCATGTGGAGATGGAAAAACGAAAGCGGATGAGCAGGTCATTATTTATTCAAATGCTGATGATGAGGCTATCGCAGTAATCGAAGATATATTGGAAGACAGTAAATATAAGAACGATTATATTCTTCAGCCAATCGGTACATCTGAGCTGGGCGGCAAAATGCTGGCTGAAGGTACAGCCATCGAAGCGGATATTGTAACAATGTCTTCTTATTATATCGATAGTGCACAGCAGCAAAATAACATGTTTATCAAATTGCCTTCTTCGCAGAAACCGCTCGATCCATATTCAGAAGTCCAAATTCCATTGTTGGGTAATATGGGCTCGATTTTCGTGAACACAGAGCTATTAAAAGAAAAAAGTTTGGATATGCCGAAAACTATAAAGGACTTAACCGAACCGCAATATAGAAATCTCGTTTCAATTCCAAATGTGATGGATTCATCTACAGGCTGGCTGCTCATTCAAGCTATTATTGCCGAATATGGTGAAACGGAAGGAAAGCAGATACTAGCTGATCTACTGGAAAATGTCGGCCCCCATTTGGAAAGCTCGGGGTCGGGTCCCATTAAGAAAGTGCAGACTGGTGAGGTAGCCGTTGGGTTCGGTCTGCGTACACAGGCAGTTGATGCAAAGAAGAATGGATTGCCAATTGATAATATTGACCCGCTCGAAGGAAATTATACCCTTGTTGAATCGATTGCTGTAGTTGATAAGAAGGATGATGAAAAAGAAGCACTGGCGGCTGAGATAGCTCAGTATATCGCTGAGGAAGCGCGCAGCGGGATTATAGAATACTATCCGGTTCCTATTTTTGAAGACGAAGCAATCGATGAGCAATATATCCCTGCCCGATTAAAACGATGGAAATCTACCTTAACGGTGGATCTATTACAACAACATCAAGCCTTCTTTAAAGAAGCATTAGGAGGACAATAAGATGCAACAATATAAATTATTAACACCTGGCCCATTAACAACTTCAGATACAGTCCGTCAGAAAATGCTGCTGGATCGCTGCACATGGGATGATGAGTATAAGCAGACAACACAACAAATCCGCCGGGAACTGCTAGAGCTTGCTCAAGTTGGCGAAAAAGATTATACAGCAATCCTGATGCAGGGAAGTGGAAGCTTTGTCGTAGAAGCTGTACTGATGTCTACTGTCTCTGGATGCGGAAAAATCCTTGTTTTAACAAACGGTGCGTATGGCGAGAGATTGGCATCTATGGCTCGAACGATTGGATTACAGACAGTTGTAGAAGCTGCTCCATATAATTCCTACCATGATTTTGGTCATATCGAAAACATTTTGCAGCAAGACCAATCTATCACACATCTTGCTATGGTTCATTGTGAGACAACAACGGGTATTTTGAATCCGATTGATCAGGCGAGTGAATTAGCCAAGCAATATAATAAAACATTTATTGTTGATGCGATGAGCAGCTTCGGAGGTATTCCAATTGATGTAGAAGCACTGCAAATCGACTATTTAGTCAGCAGTGCAAACAAGTGTATACAGGGAGTACCGGGTTTTGGTTTTGTCATTGCCAAAAAAGCGGCTTTGGTAAATTGCCAGGGGATTTCGCGCAGTGTATCACTCGATTTATATGATCAATGGCAGGTGATGGATGTCGATGGAAAATGGCGTTTTACATCTCCAACACATGTTGTGGCAGCTTTCCTACAGGCAATCCATGAACTAAAAGAGGAAGGCGGTATCAAAGCCCGTTTTGAACGATATGCTTCGAACAATCGGTTATTACGTAAACAAATGGAGAAGCTTGGCTTTATAAGCTATATCTCCGAAGATAAGCAGTCACCGATTATCACTTCATTCTTATATCCGACTGAGCATTTTAACTTTCCAGCATTTTATGAAAGTATGAAGGAGCAGGGCTTTGTTCTATATCCAGGCAAGTTGACAGATGTTGATACATTCCGTATCGGCAACATTGGTGAAATTTATAAGGAAGATATACAACGTTTATGTCATGCGATTGAAAACTATATGGCGGTGATGAATTAATGACAAAAATTCAAGCGGTTATTTTTGATTGGGCAGGCACGGCAGTAGATTTCGGATGTTTCGCACCGGTTAATGTATTTTTAAGAATTTTTGAAGAGGCGGGAGTAGAGGTTACGTTAGAAGAAGCGCGTCAACCGATGGGGATGCTGAAGATTGATCATATTCGGTCCATGCTTCAAATGCCGCGTATTCAACAGAAATGGCAGAAAGTATATGGACGAAGCTCTACAGAAAAGGATGTAGCAGCTTTATATGAAAAATTTGAAAAGCAATTGATGGTTTCATTGGCAATGTATACAAACCCTATTCCCTATGTGCTGGATACTGTCCAGACTCTTCGTTCGGAAGGACTGAAGATAGGTTCTACAACGGGCTATACAAGAGAGATGATGGATATTGTGGTACCACATGCTAAAGAAAAGGGATACTTTCCCGATTTTCTTGTTACGCCTTCTGAGGTGCGGAATTATGGAAGGCCTTATCCATATATGATTTTTGAGAATATGAGAAAACTTGAATTACAGGATGTAAGAAAGGTAGTTAAAGTAGGCGATACATTATCAGATATAAACGAAGCATTAAATGCAGGAGTCTGGGCAGTAGGCGTTATTATCGGGAGTTCGGAGATGGGTTTGTCGGAAGCCGAATTTGCAGGATTAAGCGATATGGAAAAACAGCATGCCATTGAGAAGACACGCCAAAAATTTGAAAGAGCCGGAGCTCACTATACGATCGAAACAATGGCACAGCTGCGCAATGTTATTCACCAGATAAACATCATGTAAAAACTACAAACAGGAGCGGTATTCGTTCCTGTTTCTTTTCTTATATATCAATCGAAGAAAAGCTTAGTCGAATATAGTACGGCTTCCCCCCTAATAGAAATTTCTTGTACATAATAAATCTCCTTCGTTTCATTTGTAGCGACTTGTTTACAAAGTTTACAATCCTTCATACCTCTTTACATAGGATTAACAACCTATTCATACGTGCTCAATATTCAGAATCTATAGTTGGAAATGTAAGAAAGAATACTACCTTTGGTTTGGAGGACATTCACAATGAAAAAATGGAAGTACTTAGGCGCAACAGCATTAGTAGGTGCAACTTTACTACTAGGAGCTTGCGGAGATGACACAGATTCATCAAAAGCAAACGGAGCTGAAACAGAAGAAGGCACTGCACAGCTTTCGGGCGATGTAGTGGGAGATGGCTCTTCCACAGTAGCACCAATCATGGAAGCTATGGTTGAAGAATATGCAGGTGAACAAAGCGACGTACGTGTCTCTGTCGGCGTATCAGGTACTGGTGGCGGCTTTGAAAAATTCATCAATGGTGAAACAGACTTTTCAAATGCATCCCGTCCAATAAAAGATGAGGAAGCAAAAAGCTTAGCAGATGCAGGCATTGACTATACAGAATTCGAAATTGCATATGACGGTTTATCGGTTGTCATCCACCCAGATAATACATGGGCTAAGGAATTGACAGTAGATCAATTAAAACAGCTATGGGTAGAAGATGGCACGAAGAAGAAATGGTCTGATATTGATCCTTCATGGCCGGACGAAGAAGTAGTATTCTATTCACCGGGTACGGATTCCGGTACATATGACTACTTTGACGAGGTCATCTTAGATGGGGAGGACCTGGTGAAATCAGCGACTCTATCAGAAGATGATAATGTATTGGTACAAGGAGTTATGGCTGATAAAAACGCCATTGCATTCTTCGGATATGCATATTACATGGCAAACAAAGACAAGCTGCAGGTTGTTTCAATTGATGGCGTAGCACCAACGAATGAAACAATTGAATCTGGTGAATATTCACCGCTCTCACGTCCTCTATTCGTCTATGTGAAAAATGAAGCAATAAAAGAGAACGAAGCAGCCTATGATTTTATGAAATTTACGCTTGAAAATGCTGGAGATATGGCAGAACTTACTGGCTATGTCCGCTCACCACAGGAAAAATATGATGAAGATTTAGCAGCACTAGAAGCATTGCGTTAATCCTGAGACGTGTGGTAAGGCAAGCTTACCATACGTTTTTTATTAGAAAGGAAGATTTAATGAGCCAATCAGTCCAGTCTATGATTGCTGCTTCTCGTAATAAGAAAAGTAAGAAAATCATTGAAAAACTTGTACCGGTTGCCTTGTTTTTGGCAGCAGCTCTCTCTGTACTTACGACATTTGGAATTATTTTCACGCTCATATTTGAGACGTTTGAATTCTTTACCCGCATTTCCATTACAGACTATATCTTTGGAAAAGAGTGGCTTCCGTTCTCCGGCAAGGAGCCGCTATATGGTGTACTGCCACTTATTTTAGGAACTTTTAAAGTGACAATGATTGCCGTCTTGGTCGCCGTACCTTTCGGGCTAGGGGCAGCGATTTATTTAAGCGAGTATGCATCAGATAAAGCGCGACGTATTATTAAACCTATTTTAGAAGTTTTGGCGGGTGTACCGACAATTGTCTATGGATTTTTCGCCTTGACGTTTGTTACCCCATTACTGCAGGAAATTATTCCGGCATTAAAGATATTCAATGCATTAAGCCCTGGGATTGTAGTAGGAATCATGATTTTGCCGATGATCGTATCTATGTCGGAGGATGCTATGAGCTCTGTTCCTAATTCCCTTCGTGAAGGAGCACTGGGACTGGGGTCGACAAAATTTGAAGTCGCGGTCAAAGTCGTACTGCCTGCTGCACTTTCAGGAATTATAGCCTCCATTGTGCTTGCTGTATCCCGTGCAATAGGCGAGACGATGATTGTTTCCTTAGCGGGCGGTTCCACACCGACATTCGACTTTGGATTTACTAATTCCATTCAGACGATGACAGCTTACATCGTCCAAGTATCCACAGGGGATGCAGGTTATGGCACAACGATTTATTATTCAATCTATGCAGTAGGTTTCACATTATTTATCTTCACATTGGCAATGAATTTGCTTGCACAGTATATTTCGAAACGCTTCCGGGAGGAGTATTAATATGAAGTATTTGAATGATGTCCTTGTCATGAAACGGATGGGCTCACGTCTTACTTTCAATAAGGTGTGGAAAGCTGTCTTCCTTTTGGCAACAAGCTTTGCACTATTGTCCCTTATTGTATTGCTGTTCCGTATCTTCTCCCAAGGAATAGGGTATTTAAATATCGACTTTTTAACAAATTTCGCATCCCGTATTCCTGCAAAAGCAGGTATTAAAGCGGCATTGATCGGCTCTCTTTGGTTAATGGCAGTCGTGGCACCTGTATCGATCATTCTAGGAGTTTCTACTGCTATTTATCTAGAGGAATATGCGAAAAAAAATAAAATCAATGATTTCATCCGTATGAATATTGCTAACCTGGCGGGTGTACCATCAATTGTTTTCGGTCTGCTTGGACTAACGATATTCGTACGTATGATGGATCTCGGAAAAAGCATTTTAGCTGCCGGCTTTACAATGAGTCTTCTTATTTTACCTGTTATTATCGTAGCAGCACAGGAGGCAATTCGGGCGGTGCCCAATGAACAGCGCGAAGCATCGTACGGCATGGGGGCGACCAAATGGCAAACAATTGTCCGTGTCGTGCTGCCTGCAGCCATTCCAGGAATTTTAACAGGAAGTATCCTGGCACTTTCCCGTGCGATTGGTGAAACGGCACCGCTTGTCGTTATCGGTATCCCGGTCATACTGCAATTTCTTCCGACAGGCCTGCTGGATTCCTTTACAGCGTTACCGATGCAAATTTTCGATTGGGCGAAACGGCCTCAAGAGGAGTTCCAATATGTAGCGGCGGCCGGCATCGTTGTTTTGATGACTGTGCTTGTATTAATGAACTCTATTGCTGTAATAATTAGAAATAAGTTCCAAAAACGCTATTAAGGAGTGAATAGAATGATTCAAGTAGCCGAGAAAAAAACACCTAAAATTGTGGTGAGTAATACGAAGCAGGCACCGGTGAGCCGTCAGCAGAAAGAGTTCGTCTTCCAAACGAAAAATTTCGACCTATGGTATAGCGAGCATCATGCGCTGAAAAACCTTACAATTGATATTGCTGAAAATGAGGTAACAGCTGTTATTGGTCCTTCAGGGTGTGGGAAATCTACCTATGTGAAAGCTTTAAACCGGATGGTTGAACTCGTTCCTGGGGTGCGGACAACAGGGGAAATCAATTACCGGGGACGCAATATTTTCAGTGCCGACTATGAGGTGGAGGAGCTGCGTACGAAGGTAGGGATGGTTTTCCAAAAACCAAATCCATTCCCGAAGTCCATCTATGATAATATCGCCTATGGGCCTCGTATTCATGGGATTAAAAATAAGAAGATCCTTGATGAAATTGTGGAGAAATCATTACGGGGCGCTGCTATATGGGATGATGTAAAGGATCGACTTCATCAAAATGCTTACAGCCTCTCAGGCGGGCAGCAGCAGCGGATATGTATCGCCAGATGTCTTGCCATTGAACCGGATGTTATTTTGATGGATGAGCCAACATCTGCACTTGATCCAATCTCTACACTAAAAGTAGAGGAACTTGTTCAGGAATTAAAGGAGCAGTACTCTATTATTATCGTTACACATAATATGCAGCAAGCTGCACGTATTTCAGATAAGACAGCCTTCTTTTTAAATGGTGAAATTGTAGAATTTGATCAAACGGATAAAATCTTTTCTAATCCGACAGACAGAAGGACGGAAGATTATATTTCCGGACGATTTGGATAAGGAGGCAAGGAGGCACATGATGGTACGTGAACGATTTGAGAATGACCTAAAAGATGTTCAGCAGGCGCTGCTTGAATTAAGTACGAAAGCTATTAATGCATTTGAGCTTGCCTTTAAAGCCTTTGTAGAAAAAGATATCGATTTAGCTCTTGAGATAATTGAAATGGACACCGATATTAATCGGTTGGAGGAAGCAATCAATGACCGTGTTATACTCTTGATCGCGAAGCAGCAGCCGGTCGCAACAGACTTGCGAAGACTGATTGTGATGATCAAAGCATCAGCAGATATGGAGCGGGTAGGGGATTACGCCGTCAATATTGCAAAGGAAACAGTGCGAATTGGAAAAGATCCATTTATTACACCGATAGAGACGTTAGAAGATATGCATTTCCGTACGGCCTCTATGCTTCATCAGATTGTGAATGCCTTTATTGAGGAAAATACCGCAAAAGCAAAAGAAATTGCGGATTTAGACGATCAGGTAGATGAATTATACGGTGATACAATTCGACATCTTATCCGCCTATCAAGTGTTCAGACAGACAATCTTGCCCAAATCACTTACCTTTCCTTTATCGCCCGTTATATTGAACGCAGTGCTGATCATGCTACCAATATTGCAGAGCACCTGTTTTACCTAGTAAAAGGACAGAGGTATGAATTAAATAACTAAGCGGATAGTGAGTAAGAGAGGACAATTAGTGAACTTTCGCTCCGTGGTTGTCTGTTTTGCTCCTGCCCGTATAGTAACCTGACGCCAAGAGGATATCTCATAAAGTTTGAGATATGCCTTTTTTTGTTTTCTGAAAAATGACAGTTACATATGTTTTGGTTTGAAAAAATAAGTTACAATAATGGTTAGACGATGTCAAAGGGGCATGTGAGTTGTCCAATTTCTTTTGAAATTCGGTGGCTATATGTTAGGTAATCGTCTATAGGAATAATTTCAGCAGGATTTTTAGTAAGGGGGATGAAAGAAATGAACACAGTAGGAATAGTAGGGGTTCCAATGGACTTAGGCCAGGAAAGACGCGGTGTTGATATGGGGCCGAGTGCAATCCGCTATGCAGGATTGCAAGACCGGCTACTGAGCCTTGGCTATTCAGTAATCGATTACGGGGATATTCCGGTAAAGGGACGGTCTCCGGTGCAAATTGGAGACGCTAATCTAAAAAATCTTCAGTCAGTTGTAGAGGCAAGCCTTAATGTGAAGGAAAGCGTTATGAAAATGTTAAAGGATGATGTGTTCCCACTTATTTTAGGGGGAGATCACAGTATTTCCATTGGCACGCTTGCAGCAATCAATGAAAAGCGCCAAAATGTCGGCGTTATTTGGTATGATGCCCACGGTGATTTAAATATCCCTGAAACATCACCATCCGGGAATATTCACGGAATGCCGTTAGCTGTAAATTTAAATCTTGGCCATTCTTCTTTAACTTCGATCGGTGCACATAAAATCAAGCCTGAGAATATTGTATTAATTGGTGCTCGTGCGCTTGATGAAGGGGAGAAGGAACTTATTCAAAGGCTGGGAATTAAAGTATTTACGATGCATGAAATTGATCGGATGGGGATGACGGCTGTTATTGAGCAGACAATCAGCCATTTAAAGGATACAGACGGTGTTCATTTATCGCTGGATCTTGATGCCCTAGATCCGATGGAATGTCCTGGGGTAGGGACGCCGGTAAGGGGAGGAATTACATATCGCGAAAGTCATTTGGCGATGGAGATGCTTGCTGAAAGCGGACTTATTACATCCGCAGAATTAGTGGAAGTAAATCCTATACTAGATGATCGTAACCAAACGGCAGAAGTAGCGGTTGCATTAGCTGGTTCTCTTTTTGGTGATAAGCTTTTATAAAAACGGAAGAACTGCGCAAACCGCGCAGTTCTTTCAGTTATCCTAAAAATTGTTTGACTGCCTTTGCAAATGCTTTCGAATCTTCCAACATCCCTAGATGCCCTGTATCTGTAGTGATTTTTTGTACAGCAATATTTTCGGTTTCAATTGGTGCGACGATAGAATCCTGACTACCTTCAATCACAAGAATGGGGATGGAGACTTCATGGATGAAGGTTGTTTGATCGGGGCGGGACTTCATCGCATCTAAGGCAGCCTGCAGCCCTTCGGCAGTTGCTTCATAACCAACGCGGCTGGCAAACTCCACATCTTCCGAGTAAGGATTGTCTCCAAAAAATGCATTGATCCCATTATCTATATAGGCCTTTACGCCATTTAGTTCGATATCTGATTTCTGCTGGTCCCTTTTCTTTTGAGTTTCCGTTGAATCAGGCGCAGCGGATGAATAGGCCAGGATTGCTTTATCTATGTCGGCTATTCCTTTTTCCAACGCGGCAAGAGTAATATAGCCGCCCATTGAGTGCCCCAGCCAGGTAGCATTTGCAACCTTTTCATGCTTCAGTACTTCTGCAATGGCCTTGGCATAATCATATACTGTATAGGCATCCGATTCCATTTTACTTTTTCCATGTCCGGGCAGGTCGACGGAAATGATATCGTATTCCCCTTCCAGCTCTTTTATTGCTTTATGGAACATGTCCGATCCGCCAAGAAACCCATGGATCATAACAATTGTATCGCCGCCTTTATTGCCCATTCGTTCATAATGTAGCATAAAATACCCTCCTTCTACTTATCCCTCTTTTTGTAGTTCCCTTCCTAGGGAAAGCCCTAAACGTATTATCTCTGTTTCCATTGTTTTTTAGCAAAAAATATAGAAAGAAAACTGAAAATAGAAGGAAATATATCTTTTAGTGGTATGTCTGTATACTGCAGTAAAAATACATTAATGACAAAAGAATTTTAGTGAGCAAATACGCAATTAAAGGAAAAGCGATGATTGCTGGAGCAGAAAAATTTTCTTAATACATGGGGCAGTGAAAGTTGAATAAAGCAGCTTGTAACATACAGCTATGTTTATATAAAAGGGAAAAAGCTAACAGCCCATTTAGTGAAATCATGCAAAAACAGCATGCCACAATAGCCTGGCATGCTGCATGGCATGTTCACTTTTTTGGAAAAGAAAGGGTACCATTCTATATACAATAAGGAATGATACGGGTACACCGAGCGCCGCTTTTGGGGAGAATCATGCTGCTTTTTCTGAAACTATTGTAATACTTGCGCATTATCGATGACTTCCTGTGGAATGGTAATAGCATCGACATTATTAAAGTCGGAATAATCAACTGTTGCACTTTGATCAATTGTCATTTTTCCGTCTTCTTCCTCTAAGGTAATAATCATATCCATCTTCATGTTATTCATATCAAACGTCTTCTTATCAATCAGGAAGACATATTGTGCATCTTTGATTTTTAATCCTTCCATACTGCCAAGAGCCTGTGCTGCTTCTTCACCGCCTAACGCTTCTTTTGCCTGCTGAAGCACAAAGTCCATAAACTTCTCGCCATCAGCATTCAATGTTAAAATATATTCATCATCATTTTGTTCAAATGTAAAGTCCTCTACAAATTTCTCGAGTTGGCGGAGCTGCTCGGATGGGTCCTGCTGGATGCCAGCCTGACTCATCATGGCGTCAAATTGTTCTTCCGGAAGTTTAAACCAGCTGTCTGCTGATTCTTCATATAAATAATAGCCATCATTTTGAGTCATATACATTTTGGTTGGGACTTTTGTCTCTTCACCCGTTTCGCTCTCTTTCACCGCTGTCGTGCCTTCAACATACAGCTGCATTGGATCGATTATCATATCCATATTCAAATCTGAGGCAGAGGTCATTTCAAAGCTGCCTTCTTCTGAATCGACGTTTATTGCTTGGTCAACTTTCATCTTTGCCTTCATACTTTCCAATTCTTGCTGGCGTTCAATTGTTTTTTCATATACTTGCTCTAATGTTAAATCGGATTTTTTAGACGCATTGTCTGTTACGGTTGCTGAATCTCCACATGCTGCAACTATTACAGCAGTTCCTACTGTCATACCAATAAATAATGTTTTTTTCAAAAATGCCATCTCCTTTTCATATGTTCTTTTATTCATACGTTTATAACAGCAAAAATGTTTCAAAAAAATGGGGATTAAATAATATGCTGAATAATATGTATATATATACCGGTTGATAAAACCGAAGCATATTGTTTAAAACAGCCAATAAAAAGGAATAAATAAGATATCATTTCAGATAGGGGAGGATGCTTATGAAAGATAGTATTGCATTGCTGCTCATAGGAGGAATCATAGTAAGTGTAAGTATTGTATTGCTGCTGATGCATTATGTGATCCCGGGTCTTGTACTATTTGCCATGGCATCAATCCTTCTTATATCCGGTTTTTCGCTTGTTAAACTTCATGAAGGACAGCCAATTAATCGCCGATCACATATGGAATAACAGAGCTTCTCTTTTCTATTCACATTTTCGTGACATTTTAAACAGGCTGAAGTGATTTTCAGGCAACTTTACTATTTTTATTTTACTTTTTTCTATATACTAACAAGTACATTTGAAAATAAGGTGTGTGAATAGAAAGTGAAGACATTATTTTATGATGATGTTTTACGTTTTTTATATAGTAGTGAAATGTTTCAACAGCTCACTGAGGAAGCACAGCAATTATTTTTGAATCAATTTGCCCGGGATGAAGAATTTATAAAGTCCATTGCGGTAGCAGTTGATTTTCAAGAACGTCTGGGCAAGCTAGAAGGCTCCGTTCCACTGGTTACTCCTTATGAAGATGATGGTATACGAAATGTACGTGCCATCCAGCGCAAGCTAACTTTAAAGGATAAAGCAGTCACGAAAGGGAATGTGACATATATACCCTTTCATCAAAAAATAGATTTTGCTGCTCCATTAATTGTTGGGTTAGATACTTCCTGTGAAATGGAATTGTACGAAATTCAGGCAAAAGGGTTGATTTTGCCGTTATTGGAGCTTTGTGCTGAACAAAAAAGAGATTGTATTGTAGCAACAATTAATGATCGATGTGTATTCCCGCATGGAGAATTAACTCCAGAAGGAATACAGCGGCTGCAACATATAAAGATGCAGGACGAACAAGATATAGCCCTTCTCTTTAAGCAGGCATTATATTTATTTGATGCCTACCGGTTAAAAGAGGACGCAGAATTTATGCTTATAACAGCAAATACATTTGCTTCTTCTGATATTTCAGAACAGTTGATTGAAGAGTTTGGGATGAGGGGTATTGAGCTGTCAGCTATTGCGCTTGATTCAAAGCGTTTCGAGGAGGCACCTCTTGAATTTTTAAATAAGGTCTTTTTCCCAAACGGCTAGTGGCTGTCAACATAAGGGAACATTTGAACTGTATTTTCTCTACTTCAGAGAAAATACAGTTTTATTATTAGTACAGAATAGGGACAGAAAAAATAAAGACAAAAATTATTTGAATAATGAAAAAATGTGTTTTAAAATAGAGCTAGGTAAAAGCGAAGATGAAAAAATAGTAGTGCTATAAAATGCCTAAGAGAGCCGGTGGTTGGTGGGAAACTGGTGCGGAAGATAGCATGAATGGATTTTCTAGCTGCGAAGAGGAAATGCTTCGACGTCTGTCCCGCGTTATGGGAGTAGAGTGGACTATTTGTTTTTTTGAATAGTCAATGAAGGTGGCACCACGGCTCTCCGTCCTTTTTCACGGAGGGCCTTTTTTTGTGCAAAATGAGCTGAGAGAGGATAGTTGAGATGAGAGTAGAGACGAAAGATTATGCAGTTAGGACAATACAGGGAGATACATTAACCCCTGTGTCGATTTTTAAGGCACTGCAAGGAGCGCACAAAGTTTTATTTGAATCTAATGCGAAATATGAGGAGAGCGGACGGTATTCTTTTATTGCCGTTAATCCTATTGCAGAACTGCAGGGAGGAAAGTCAAGCTGTACATTCCGACTTGGAGAAAAAAAGACAGAACATGCCGTACCGGTAATGGAACAGTTGAAACGCTGTTTACCAATACGTGAAACAGCTTATCCATTTTCTTTCTTCGGAGGGGCGGTTGGTTATTTTGGTTATGAAACAGCCTTCCATTTTGAGAAAATCGGGGAAGTAATAAATGACAGTTATCAAATGCCGGATGTTCATGTATTCTTCTATGATACTTTTATTGTCATTGATCATGTGGAACAGCATGTTACAATAGCGGCTATTGATTTATTTCAGTTAGGCAGGCCTTACGAAGAGCTGGAGAAGGCAGTTGCCCAGCTAGAACAGCAGCTTTATCGTCCGCAGAAGCAAGCTCTAGAAAATCCACCTGCTGTTTCTTTTACTCCTACAATAGAAAAGCAACGATTTATCGACATGATTGAAACAGCAAAGGAACATATCCTTAACGGAGATATTTTCCAAGTAGTTCTTTCCCAGACTTTTGAAACGGAATATAATGGGGATCCGTTTGCCTTGTACCGGAAACTTCGTACAACGAATCCATCGCCGTATATGTTCTATATGGAGTTTGGACAGTATACCATACTTGGCACCTCACCGGAGAGCCTCGTAAAAGTTAAAAAAGGGATTGTAACGACAAATCCCATTGCGGGTACGAAGCCGAGGGGGAAAACCTCCGAAGAGGATGAGGCAATAGCAGCAGCTCTTTTAGCTGATGAAAAAGAAATAGCCGAACATAAGATGCTTGTTGACCTTGGTAGAAATGATGTAGGACGGGTAGCGAAAATTGGTTCTGTTGAAGTATCAAAATATATGGCAATTGAGCGTTATAAGTATGTCATGCATATTGTATCTGAGGTAACAGGCGAGCTTCGTGACGATCGGCATGTCGTTGATGTGCTGGCGGCGAGCTTACCGGCAGGGACGGTTTCAGGCGCACCGAAAATAAGGGCGATGCAAATCATTAACGCTCTTGAACAGAAAAAACGGGGCATTTATGCAGGTGCCATCGGTTATTTGTCTGTATCGGGTGATATGGATATGGCACTTGCCATCCGGACGATGGTTGTGAAGGACAAAAAAGCATATGTGCAGGCAGGTGCAGGCATTGTCCATGATTCAGTGCCGGAGTCAGAATATGTAGAAACACTCAACAAAGCACGGGCTTTGCTGGAGGTGTCACAATGATACTGATAATTGATAATTACGATTCCTTTACCTATAACCTATATCATCAAATTGCATTACAAGGACCGGAAGTAAAGATCGTTCGAAATGATGAAATAACAATTGAGGAAATCCGTTATATACAGCCAAAAGCGATTGTACTATCGCCAGGGCCGGGTACACCGAGTGAGGCTGGAATGACCGTCCAAATTATTAAAGAGCTGTATCGGGAGTACCCAATTTTAGGCATCTGTCTTGGACACCAAGCAATTGGGGAAGCTTTTGGCGGTAATATCGTCCGGGCAAAGACGATTATGCACGGCAAGACAAGCAGGCTAACATATGAAAAACGGGGATTATTTAAAAATCTTGAAAAAGAAGTGGAAGTGATGCGGTACCATTCATTAATTATCGACTCTGCTACATTGCACCCGGATTTTGAAATAACAGCAACATCCTCTGATGATGGGGAAGTCATGGCGATCCAGCATAAAACATATCCGGTTTTTGGTCTGCAATTCCATCCCGAATCGATCGGTACTGATACAGGAAAGCAGATGGTAGCGGCATTCCTGCAATATGTATAAGAAACATGGAGAGGAAGAAACGTTAGTAAACAAGTTTCATCAGAATATGCGGCTCATTCGACCGCTTATCAAAGACATGTAAAGTTTTATATTATAAGAGGGGGAGGTATACGTAATTTTTGCGTAGACCTCTTTTTTATATGTTGCATGATAGGCTGTTATACTGATAGGGCAAGAAAAACTTAAGTTACAGCAGGAAAGCGGAAAAATTTTTTTAAAAAATGAGTCCATGCTGCCACTTTTTCCGTCTGTAGGGTAAGAAAGGAGGCACCCAATTTGGAAATCGAACAGCTGATTCATACATATGGCGATTATTTGTACCATATCGCTTTCATTTATACAAAGGACGAACGCGCTGCAGAAGAGGTAGTACAGGATGTATTTTTTAAATTTCATCAAACGAGCCACCGTTTTGACGGACGTTCTTCTATAAAAACATATTTGACCAAAATGACTGTAAACCGGAGCTATGACTATCTTCGCAGCTGGAAGCAGCGGACATTTTCCTTATTAGAACAATTGACCGGAACGAGTACGGGGGCAGACCACCGTGTGCTGCAAAAAGAAGAGCGGGGCGAGATTACAAATGCAGTTTTAAAGCTTCCTGTTAAATATCGTGAAGTGCTGCTTCTTTATTATTATGAGGACTTGCAGGTGAAGGAAGTAGCGGAGTTCCTTCAAGTGCCTGTTTCTACCGTAAAAACCCGGCTCCAACGGGCAAGGGAAAAGCTAAAACAACTATTACCGGAACAGCAATGGGAGGTGTTGGCAAGTGACGATGCACGATGATTGGAAACGAGAATTAGAGCAGCTTCATCTAACAGAAATCCAAAAAGAGCGGATGATCGTTCATGTAAAATCAGGAAAGAAAAAGAAGAAATCCTATGTAGGAGTTGTTCTTCCTGCCTTTATTGTTTTAGCTTTATTTTCAATCCTGCTGGCCGTTCAGCCTAGCAAGATGGTTCAGCAGACGGCGTCTCCAATAGAAACGGCAAAAGAGGCAGGTTCAGTAGAAGAAATCATTTGGCTGACCCTTACATTGATTCTTATGATGTCAGCCTATTCACTAGCTGTTGCTTCACTGCTCAAAGTAAAGCGCTGGCAGAATTCGGCGTTCGTTCACCGGCTGATTGGATTTTTAAAATCTTATCGGATTATTTGGATGATCATAAGTCTGCTTGGCATTGGTTTTGCTATCGTAATGATTGCCTCCAGTTTGAAAAGCTCGTCAGCATTTTTGCAATCTCTCTTTGTTATTTTCTTATTCGCCAATACATCATTTATCCAAATTTTGCTCACGAAAAATGAGCAGCGTGCGCATTGTCCGCACTGCGAGGCAGAACTAACAAATAAGGAAATGTTGAAAAAAAGCTTCATGATTTATGATGCGAAATGTAATATTTGCAAAAAGAAAATGTACTTTGACAGAAAGAAAAATCAAAGCACATATCTTATTCAAACTCTCGGTATGCCGTTCTGTCTGCTTATGCCAAGTGTAGATATACCGTTTTACGTAATGGGTGTTTATTTTATCCTCTATATCGCCTTTACATTTGGCTATCTCCTCCCTTACACTGTACGGTTTTCAACCCAAAGTGAGGAACAGCAGCCACCACTATGGTAAAATTTAAAGGGGAGGGATAAAGATGGATCGTTTTAAAAAAGGCCTGGAAACAATGAAAGATTATGTGGCAGATGATACCCTGAAAAAGATGGTAGAATCGGATGCTTTGGCAGACATTGCTCCGGATCTGCGTAAAATGATTATTGAATTTGCCTACGGGGATATTTACTCAAGAGAAGGGCTGGGCAAGAAGAAGCGTGCTTTGGTTGTGATTACAGCGGTGGTAACACAGGGGGCTGCACCTCAGACGAAAACGCATATTACACGCGGTCTGCATGCCGGCCTCACGCCGAAGGAAATTGTGGAGGCGCTGCTGCAGCTTGTACCGTATATCGGTTTTCCACGCGTGCAAAATGCCTTGACTATCGCGCAGGAAATTTTTCGAGAACAGAAGCTATCGGTAAAATAGAATACGGAACAGGAATTTATTAAAAAGAGAGTGCATATTGGATAGATTATATGCACTCCTTTTTACATTGCCTGATCTATAATCATCACGGTACTAACAAAGGGTAAAATAATAAACATAGACATGTTCGATACAGAATGTACATATATAAATTCATTAAAAAAGACTGCCGACAGACCAAAAAATCACTTTTGAGTCTGCCGACAGTTTGCTCTGTTTTATAAATACTTTTCAATTTCCTTTTCGAATTTCGCTGGTTTATCTGTTGGACCGAAGCGTTTCACAATATTTCCTTCTTTATCCACCAGAAATTTTGTAAAGTTCCATTTGACGCTTTTTCCAAGCAAGCCTTTTGTCTCTTCTGTCACTAATTTGAATAAAGGATGGGCATCTTCACCATTTACTTTTACGATTTCATGCATCGGAAACGTAACACCGTAGGAAAGACGGCATGCTTGCGAAGCTTGATCGGCAGTCCCGACTTCCTGTTTAAACTGATTGGATGGAAACCCTAGGACAACAAAGTCACGTTTCGCATACTTTTGATAAAGCCTCTCCAAATCTTCGAATTGACCTACAAGTCCGCATTTTGTCGCTGTATTAACGATTAGCATGGTCTTTCCTTTATAGCGGTCGAGTGTGTATGTCTCTCCTGAATCCGCTGTTACCTTTATGTCGTAAATGTTCATACTGTTTCCTCCTTATTCATCATTTCTAAAAATTCATTCAGTTGTTGTAAACGTTCTTTTAATATCGGTCCCTCGGTAGGGAGGTAGTCGAAGCAGAAAAGCTTTTCGACGATTGCCTGTTCAATGGCGGGCTGCAATTTTTTCACCGCCTCGGTAAGAGAAAAATAGGAAGCACGTTTATCTTTTTTAGACGGCTCCTTTTTTAGCAGGCCTTTTTCCACCAACTTTTGCAGTACTGGGTTCAATGTTCCTATCCCAAGCCCTAATCTATCACATAGAGAGGACGTTGTTTGATTGTCTTCATCACCCAATGCTAAAATTACAAGGTATTGTGGATAGGTCAAACCGAATGGCTGCAATGTTTTCGCATAAAGTTTGGTAAATTGGTTTGCTGCTTTATACACTTCAAAGCAAAGTTGCTGCTCCAATTTTTGCATCATGCTTTCTCACCTCAATTTATATCGTATACGATATAAATTTGTTTGTAAAATAATTCAGTCTGTTAACCAGCAATATTTCTTCGAAGCCTATAAAAAAATTTTGCATAATTAACTATACCCGGCCACAGTAGCAATACATAAAGAACTCAGCGTTGGTAAATGTACAGCAAACAGTATACTTTACGGTATACGGGAGCGGCGCTGGTAGGTCTAGTTGAAACAAATAATAAAAAATAGAGCTGTCCATGACACTGGACGGCTCTATTTTTCTAATTGAATATAACTTCTTCCCTTAAAACTTTATCCGGCTGTAAGAACGATCATTAACAGAGGGTATGACTTACTTATTATTATCCTTTTTTGATATAAGCGTATAGCTGAGAGCTAAAGCTAGTGCGACGAGCAGCATAATAGAAATAAAGACGATAATGCCGTTCCATCCGTAGTAATGCCAGAAGAAGCCTCCGGTTGTGCCGCCTATGCTAGATCCGAAATAATAAGCAAAAAGATAAAGGGAAGATGCCTGTGCCTTGTCCCTTTTCGCGCGAAAGCTAACCCCTCCGCTGGCAATCGAATGGGCTCCGAAAAAGCCAAACGTAAAAATAGTTATACCGATAATTTTAATAACCAGATTTATAGGGATTGTCAGCAAGGCACCCGAGAACATAATCAGAATCCCGATAAAAAGGACACGCTGTCTTCCGAAACGATCGGAAAGGCTGCCGAACCATGCCGAACTGAAAGTACCAACGAGGTAAACGATAAAAATCCAGCCAACGATACTGGCGCTGAGGGAATAAGGCTCGTTGAGTAATTTATAGCTTATGTAATTGAAAAGTGTCACAAAGCTGCCCATTAACACAAAAGCTATACCAAACAAGCTGACAAGACCCGGATCTTTAAGGTGATGGAGTAATGTTTTTGTAAGCATCGGGAAATTCAGCGGGCGGGCTTTGAAATTTCTTGAAGGAGGCAGCGCCCATATAAAATAAAGACTAATAAGGATACTTAATATACCAAGTAAAATGATGCCGATCCGCCAAGTGAACAAATCTGTCATTGTTCCCATGAAAATTCGCCCAACGAGACCACCAACAGAGTTTCCGCTAATATATAGCCCCATTGCTGCTCCCAAACTAGAAGGCCCCATCTCTTCCCCAAGGTAGGCCATCGCAATTGCGGGCACACCAGCTAATACGAAACCTTGGATAGCACGTAAAATAAGCAGGGATTCAAAAGAAGGACTGCACGCCAATACAAGGGTTAGGATTGCCGAAGCAATAACGGATACTATCATAATGTTTTTACGTCCCCAAGCTTCTGATAGGGAACCAAATAAAATAAGGCTAAAAGCTAATACAACAGTAGCAACTGACAACGATAAACTTGCGGTAGCAGGTGAAATACCGAATTCCTCGGAAAATACAGGCAGTAATGGCTGTGTGATGTAGAGATTAGCAAACGTACATAATCCGGCAGCAAAAAGCGCCAAGTTTGCTTTAGTGAAATCCTTTGTTCCTTTCTTGATATGCATGATCGATTTCTTCTTTCTATAGTAAGTATCGTCACTATTGTTATATTATAATATTATTTGACGATTCAGTGAACAAAAAAGAACGTTCGATTTTTAAAACGAATATGTGTGCATGCAGCTGTATCAGAGTTGATGATACAGCGAAAGGCTGGACTGCTGTGAACAGCTGTCTTTAGTCTGGTTTCTTTCCGGTTAACGTCTTGGCCATTTCTTCCAGCGTCATCGTAGAAGAAAGCTCAAACTGTCCTTTTTGGATGGAGCGGGAATAATCGGGCTTTGATAAAAACAGCTCCAATTCCCGGCCGTTCGCGATAATCCCCGCATCCTCAGCCTGTTTACCGATATCGTATAGCGAAACACCTTCATAAATATAAATCGTACCAGAAATGGCTGTAGGCTCTGCTGTTTCCGGCTTATTTGCAGAAGGTTCCTGTTCGGCTGCCTTTTCGCTTTCATTTTGAGCAGTTGCTGACGGGGTAGAGGCTGCTTTCAATGATGCAATTTCTTTGTTAGCATCTGCAAGCTGCTGTTGAAGCGCTGAGATTTCTTTTTCATTTATTGCATTTGATTCCTGGGAAAGAGGGCTGTCCATCAAGTCCAGCACTGTCAAGGCAGCACCTGCTAAAAACAGACCTATGCCTATGCCACGCAGTAGTTTCTTCATTTATATGCCCCCATTTGATAAGATCGATCGCACTTGGTCAGGGGTTAGCGTGGATAGCTTGCTGATTTCTTCAATTGACAGCCCCTGTTTATCTAACTCAATGACCTGACTAACTAAAATGCTATGTATAGGTTTTGTATTGCCGCTTGCTTGTTGTCCTTGCGATGCAGAAGGATGTGTATTTTTCATTTGTGATGCCACTTGCTGAAATGTTTCCATCGGTGTTTTCTTTGGAGCGGGTTTTGGAGATTGAACTTTGAAATTAGGTTCAAGCAATAGTTCTTCCTCCACAATTTTTAAACGGCGCTTAATACCGTTTGTTTCCTGATAAATGCCAATTGATAGTTCCTCAACTTCTTTTTCGATGTGTTTTGTGCGGTCTTGTAAGAAAAAAGAAATGATGATGAGTACTATCCCGACACCCATAAGGATGAGCGATAAATCCATTTTTACTTACCTCCTATTCTCTGCAATGAATGTTTTCATTATATCAAAAGATATTATGAATTGATGCTAGATTTTTTTTTAGATTATGTTATAATGGGTTAGTCGTATAAATCATGCTCAATTTATTTATTCTTGATTTAGAGTGGGAGGGTTAATGATGCGCGTAAATATTACTTTAGCTTGCACTGACTGCGGCGAACGTAACTACATTTCTAAAAAGAACAAGCGTAACAATCCAGAGCGTCTTGAACTTAAAAAATATTGCTCTCGCGAGAAGAAATACACTCTTCACCGTGAAACAAAGTAATCGCTCAATTAGCCAAAGCCCGCTGTGGTTTTGGCTTTTTACTTCTTAGGGGAAAGGTTGCGGAACAGGTGGATAAAAAGGAAATGCGGAACATGGTCAGACGCCGCTTGATGGAAATGGACCATGAAACATATCTTTTAAGGTCTGGCCATATACAAAATAAATTAATGCAAGAACCTTCTGTTAAAGAAGGGGAAACGATTGCTGTGACGATGTCAAGATTTCCTGAAGTGGAGACACGCCGTATAATAGAAGCCTTTTGGAAAATGGGAAAAATGGTCTGCATTCCTAAATGCGACCCGGCTACAAAGGAAATGTCCTTTTATCATATTTCTGATTTTAGTCAGCTTGAAAAGGTATATATGGATATTGAAGAGCCGATCATCGAACGGACAGAACAGATATCGAAGGAACATATTGATACAATTATCGTACCAGGAGTCGTTTTTAATAATGCAGGATATCGGATAGGCTTCGGTGGGGGATATTACGACCGCTATTTACAACAGTTTGCAGGCGCCACGATTTCGTTAGCCTTCGACGAGCAGGTGAAGGATGGTATTCCTACCGCGGCACATGATATACCTGTAGATATTATCTTGACAGACAAAAAACGTATCCACGCATGTAGAATTCGGGAGGATTAGGGCATATGAAGACGATGATTGACATTTACGATCTTCTTAAACGGTTTGGTATTTATATTTATACAGGTGACCGGCTTGGGGATTTAAAATTAATAGAAGATGAAGTAAAGGAACTATATAAAACCCGTCTGCTAGAGAGTAATGATTACCAGACGGCTATGTTAATAATTAGGCAAGAAGAACGACGAGTAAAAACAGGAAAATAATATTGAATTGTAGTATAATAATGGAAGCGTTTTGGGAGAGCTTTTGTGTTTATGCGTATTTGTGCGGACGATAAATCGAGGGACAAAGGCATCTCTAAAGCATAAAAAACCTTACCCGCTATTATTATGAAACTTTACAGGAAGAAAAAACGTATGCATTTATGGAGAGAATGGGATCCCATTCTCTTTAAAGTATTTTTGTAATTTTTAGTAAAAAGAGCGGGGAGTAAGGGAATAGGGATTAACAAATTCATTGTTTTAATCCAATTAAAAACAATTTTTAAAAACTGGAGAGGATGTTTTGGATGAACTCATTTAAATGGCCTAAACATTCGATATTGACTTTTGCTATTGTAGCAGCATGGATCAAAACGGTAGTTGTATACTTGACGAGCTTTGAGATGGGTATTGAAAATGCAATGCAATATTTTATTTTAATCATAAACCCGTTGAGCTTCTTGCTATTCATTTATGGCATTTCACTGTTCTTTAAGACTGCAAAAGTAAGAAATCGATATATCGTCGGTACGAGTATTATTTTGTCCATCGTGCTGTATGGCAATGTGGCCTTTTACAGATTCTACAACGATTTTATAACACTCCCCGTACTGTTCCAGACAAGTAACTTTGGAGATCTGGGGACTTCAGCGGCAGCCATTATTAATTGGTATGATATTTTCTATTTTGTAGATGTTATTTTGCTTGTTTTACTCATGAAATTTATGCCTGCCGTAAACGAGCAGACTATTGTGCGCAAAGAGGTGCGCCGTGCTTACTTTGTCACGTCGGTGGCTGTATTATTCCTGAATCTCGGTCTTTCGGAAACTGAGCGCCCCCAATTATTAACACGCAGCTTTGACCGTGAACTGCTTGTAAAAAACATCGGAACGTACAATTATCATTTATATGATATTTACGTCCAATCCAAATCTTCTGCACAACGGGCGCTTGCAGACGGCAGCGAGCTTGTGGAAGTTAATAACTATGTGCGGGCAAATCAAGCGTCCCCGAATAAGGAGATGTTCGGTAAATACGCGGGTCGTAACGTCATTCTGGTATCGATGGAGTCGCTGCAAAGCTTTGTTATCAATAATGAAATGAATGGGGAGGTAGTTACACCATTCTTGAATTCATTGACGAAAGATCCTGATACGTATTACTTCAGTGATTTCTATCACCAAACGGGTCTCGGGAAAACATCAGATTCTGAATTTATCGTGGAGAATTCCTTGTTTGGTTTAGGCCGCGGGGCTGTATTCTTTACACACGGGGAAAATACGTACAACTCGATGTCAGAAACTTTAGGGGAAAACGGCTACCATACGAGCGTTATGCACCCGAATAATAAATCGTTCTGGAATCGTGACCGTATTTACCAATCATTTAATATCGAAAAATTTTATGACATTGACTCCTATACAGTAAATGAAGGGGAAGAAGTAAACTGGGGAATGAAGGATATTCCATTCTTCAACCAATCAGCCGATTTAATGAAAGATATTCCCCAGCCGTTCTATACACGTATGATAACATTGACAAACCACTATCCATTCTATCTAGATGAGGAAGATAAGTACATCAATGAGTATACGTCAAATTCAGGAACTTTGAACCGTTACTTCCAGACGGTACGCTATATGGATGAAGCGCTTAAATTGTTCTTTGAAGATTTAAAAGAGCAAGGTCTGTATGATAATTCTATTATTGTATTATATGGTGATCATTATGGTATTTCTGAAAACCATAATAAAGCGATGGCTATGTATTTAGAAAAAGAACACATTACACCATACGACAGTGCATTGCTTCAATCGGTACCACTATTTATCCATATCCCTGGATCAAAGGACGGGCGGGAAATAACGGAAACTGCTGGACAGATCGATTTGCGTCCGACAATTCTACACCTGCTAGGTATTGATACATCAAAAGATATGCAGCTTGGAGCAGACCTGTTCTCTGAGGAACATGATGGGTTTGTCATTTTCCGCGACGGCCGCTTTATAACAGATGAGCTTCTTTATACAGATGAGGTTTGTTATGACCGGGAGACAGGAGAGGAAACATCTATTGATGCCTGTCAGCCTTATATTGACCGTGCGACGATTGAATTGGAGCATTCCGATAAAATTATTAATGGAGACTTGCTGCGGTTCTATGATCAAAAAACAGGAAACTTAACTGCTGGAGCCGGAAAATCCGGAAAATAATGAAAAGGGCTGCCCGGCTACGGGTCAGCCCTTTTTCAGTTCGATTCTATTTTCTGCTTAGGGAGGCAAAACAAAAAGACGGCCCGGCATCTGCCAAGGTCGTCTTTTTGTGTTAGCTATTAGTGGTGTACCGGTGGGTAACCAGAGTTTAGCACTGTCATTACTACAAACCATCCGAAGATAGCTGCAGCAGCGACATTAAATACTACAGAAAGAAGATTCTTTTCTTTGATTGCTTGGAATGTGCCGACCACAGATAAAATAGCTATAAGTCCGAAAATGATCATTAAAATCCAACTCATGATATAGACACTCCTTTCGACATAAGAATGTCGTAAACAATATTCCTTCTATATTGTATAGCTTATTCAGAAATTTGTCGAGCGGAAAAAATGACGTTTGTTTGAACATCTCTTCCTGTATAATAAGAGAGAGGTGATATGAGAAGATGTTAAATATCAGAATATACAGTCTTGGACCCGTTCAAACAAATTGCTATATCATAAGCAATAAAAAGAAAGAGTGCCTGATTTTTGATCCAGGAGAAGAAGGAGCACGGCTTGTAAAAGAAATCCGTTCCCAGGGTATGAAGCCGCTTGCTATTTTTTTAACCCACGCGCATTTTGATCATATCGGTGCTGTCGACATTTTGCGAGAGACATTTAATATCCCCCTTTACATTCATGCAAAGGAAGTTGATTGGCTTTCAGACCCATTGAAGAACGGTTCAGGAAAGTATGCGGAACTTCCGGATTATACTGTAAAGGCACCACTTGATGAGCATATTATTCGTAAGGAGCAAACGTTTGAGATAGGGGAGTTCGTTTTTAAAGCGATTTTTACACCCGGACATTCACCGGGCAGTGTAACGTACGTATTTGAAAAGGATGGTTTTGCCATTGTAGGGGATACATTATTTGAGCGGAGCATCGGCCGTACAGACTTGGTCGGAGGAAATATGAAGGAACTGCTTCAATCTATTCATAATAAGCTGCTTATATTGCCTGAGGATACAATTATTTATCCGGGACATGGGAGCTACACAACGCCGGCAGCTGAAATGGAAAATAATCCATTTTTAAATGGGTTTTAACCTAGCGGCTGACTGATTTGGAAACAAGGGTATAAAAGAAGCGTATCGCTTACGCGATACGCTTATTATAATGGACGGGATTAATGGCCGCCGCCGGGTACGTGCATGAAAGTTGTATAATAAGTAAATCCTGCGAAGAAGATAGTTAAATACGCACCGAAAATGTACATGTACATACGTTCTGAAAGGTTTAGGAAGCCTAATAATAAGAATAAACCTGTATTACCTACGAATAATAGCGAAACCTCGGGCATGTGACCAAGATAGAACATAACGGCGAAGACACCTGTCCAGAAAGCCATAACTTTATACATATTGCTCATGAAAATTCCCCTCCTTTTGCGAGTGAATACAATAGTCTCCCGTATATTATAAATGATGTTTATATATAATGTAAACTGCAACTTAAGTGAACTTTGTGACAATCAGGTAAAATTTCCAAGCGCTATTTTACATGGATTTCATAATGACAGCTTTCACACTCATGCAGCATGTTACCTGTTTGAATTAATTCATGTTCTTCAACAAAAAGGGCATCAGTTTGACCGCGAAGGTAGGCTTCGTGCAAAGCGCAAACCATTTTCGAGTGGGTAGAGAGCTGAGCATGGAAAGGACAGTTGTAAATAGTATAGTGAATAATTGTTTTTTCCTGCCGTTTTTCAAGAGAAGGAACGTAGCCGATTAATGCAGCATGTTCTGTTAGGATTGCCACTTTTTCTTCAAAACTATTCGTTCTTTTTACATTAACGGTTTTTTCTTTCATTTCTTTGTAGCCCTGATTGTAGGCAATTTCTTTTCCTTTATTTACTGCTTCTTTCCCTAGGCTGTCTGTTAACTCCAATAATATATGTAATAGCATTGATTCCTCACGCTTAGGGAATGTTAATGCAACCCCTTCCTTCGTCGCACGGTACACACGCCCTGGACGGCCGCCTTTCCCTGTTTTAATAAACTCAGCAGAAATGACGTTAATTTCCGATAGCTTTGTTAAATGGAGTCTAGCAACGTTAGGGTGGATATGAAATTGATCAGCTATTTCCTGTACTGTGAATGATTGTTTATGTTGCAGCATGAATTCATAGATATGATACCTTGTTTCATCGGCTAATGTTCCTGTTATTTTTAATGGATGCAGCACAGTATTTCACCTCTTTCTCTTATATAGTATATGCTAAATCAATAGTGAAGCCTATCAATTTGGCGTTTGAATAAAAGCATCCCCTCAATACATACGAAATGTCATCAAAAATGTTCCGATGGTAGCCAAAATTAAATTTTCGCACTTATTGTTCCATTTCAAGAGTCCACTCATTATAATGAGGCCATAGATAGCGATATGCCCATTACTTATACGAAAGAGGTGTATAAAATGGAGCATGAAACAGTTATTGCGTCACAAAGCGAACAGCTGCTGCTAAAAGCTTGCCACTTCGGTGCTTCCGATCTTCATCTGATCCCTAAAAAAGGCCATTATTCGATTTTGCTTCGCAAATTCGGCAGGCTTGTTGAAACAGGGACTTTGCCAGATGAAATGGCCGTCCGCATCATTTCCTACCTTAAGTATTTATCCTCCCTTGATATTAGTGAGAAGCGTAAACCACAAAGCGGTGCCTTTCAAAAAGAAATTGAGGAACACCTTTATGCATTCCGGATATCCACGTTGCCCTCTGTATTTGCCAAGGAAAGCATGGTAGTGCGTGTGCTGCGTCAACATTATGCCTATCCAATCGCCTCCCTCTGCTATGATCCTCAGCATGCCGAAAGCTTATCCCAGCTTGTCCATCAACGTCAGGGTCTTTTATTGCTATCAGGAGCAACCGGCTCGGGCAAGACGACTACTCTTTATTCACTCATTCAATATTGCCGGACGGCGCTTTCTCGTCATGTAATCTCGTTAGAGGATCCTGTGGAGAGCAGCCAAGAGGATTTACTGCAAATTCAAGTCAACGAACGGGCAGGTGTTACATATGCCGCAGGACTGAAGGCTATTCTCAGACATTCACCCGATGTCATTATGATCGGAGAAATCCGGGACAGGGAAACAGCCAAGATTGCATTGGAAGCCTCACTTACGGGTCACCTCGTGTTAACCACTATTCATGCCAAGGATACTGTAAATTGTCTTTACCGCTTACTTGATTTAGGGATCTCATTTGATGAAATGAGACAGGCGTTGGTAGGAATTGCGGCACAGACACTTATAGAATTAGAGGAACAGGAAGAAAGAAAAGCGATCTTTGAAATATTAAGTGATGAACCTTTGTCTGAGGCAGTATGTCAAGCAATGAATGGGAACTATTATAAAATGCAGACGGGAACGACATTAGCCGGCCAAATCCAACATATAAAGGGGAGCTGGAGGTGATGATGTGGCTTTTTTGTCCTTATTTCCAAAAAGAAAAATGCGTATTGTCCAATTGCCGCAATTGCTTTTTCGGACAAGCACACTCCTTGACGAAGGATACACCTTTGCTGAATGTATTGAAATGCTTGTTCCCTATCATATAAAAAATGCCCCTCAATGGGAAAGTGTATTAGATAGGGCATTCAAAGACGGTGCAGGGCCGAGTGTTATTTTTAGTTTAATGGGCATGAAAAAACAGCATTTATTATCACTGGAGTTAGCTGAGATGACAGGCAGTCTTTCCAAAACTTTGTATACCGTCGGAGAGCAAATTCGCTTCTCTGAAGAGACGAGAAACCGGATGGTAAAGCTGCTTGTCTACCCAATATTCCTGTTTATTTTGATTGTAGGGCTATTTATTGCCTTTAGAATAAAGTTCTTGCCAAATATCCAAGCGATGCTTTTGACAAGAACAGGATACAGTGAATCATCGAGCATTCAATGGTCGAAGTTTTTTCTGCATATGCCTGATTATATTATTATGCTGGCATTAGGAATGGGAGGATTATTAACAGCAGGCTCTATTTATATAAGCCGTAAAAGAGTTGATTTGCAGTTGGCCATTTTTTTAAAAGTGCCATTTATCCGGTATTACTGGCGCTTGTTAATTACAAGGCAGTTTTCAAGAACGCTTGGAGAGCTGCTGTTAACAGGTTTTTCCCTCCAGGCAGCGTTAGAGCATATGGCACAGCAGCCCCATCAAAAGCAGATTGCTTATATTTCAGCGTTTGTTCGTCAGCGCATTGTCTACGGTGATTCTTTAGCGCAGGCAGCAGTCATAACCGGCTTTTTTTATCCAAGGTTCGAGCAGTTTATCACCCATGGGGAATTAAGCGGGTTACTTGGAAGAGAAATGATTTTGTACGCCGAACTTTTGGAGAGTAAGCTGCAGAACGGTATTAAAGTTATATCTAAAATGATTCAGCCATTATTATTTATCATCATTGCACTTTGTATTGTGGCCGCATATTTAAGTATACTGCTGCCTATGTATAATATGCTCGATGTCATCTAGGAGGGGGAAGAACAGTGAATGAGAAAGGCTTTACATTAATTGAGATGCTTATTGTGCTACTGATCATATCAGTCCTTATATTAGTGACAATACCCAATGTTACAAAACACTTTTCTACGATCGATGAGAAGGGATGCAGCGCATATGTCAGTATGGTACAAGGTCAGGTGGAGGCATATCGTGTGGATAAGATGGAATACCCGACAGTTGCCCAACTGATTGAAGAAGGATACATTTCAACGGATGAAGCAAAATGTCCAAGCGGGGAGAAAATAACGATTGACCAGGCCGGAAAGGCGGCGGTGGAAGGAACGGATAAATCATCGTAAAACATAATGCAAGAGGCTTCACCCTGATCGAGACAATGCTTGTGTTACTTATTCTTATGGTAGTGATTGCAGTTGTTATGTCCTTTTCTTATAGCCAATGGAAAGAAGCCCAGTATGAGCAGGCAATCGAAAAATTTAAATTAACATTGCACCAAGCACAAATGACAGCCATACAGGAACAAGCAGTAGTAAACGTTCATATCACGGAAAAAAAGTACGTAAAAGTGAGCAGGTCCTCCTTTAATTATGATACGACGTGGGAGATTCCAGACGGTATGACTATAAACATTTACACGAAGAAGACGTTTATTACGTTTACGTCATCAGGACATGTAAGGGAGCTGGGAAAGGTCGAATTCCTGCTCCCTGACAGGAAAATTGCCTATTCGATTAATATGTCGAAAGGAAGGTTGCGGCTAATTGAGTGAACAGGGGATTACATTGTTGGAAACAGTGTTGAGTATAGTGATTTTATCGCTGGTAACAGTTACGCTGCTGCCAGCTGTAAACAGCCTGCAAGAAAGACTCCAAAATGAGAAAATAGCCTACCGCGCGAGTGAAGCCGCATATAACGGAGTGAAGGAGGCGGCTTATCTTGGGACCACGAAAGGGATGATCAAAATTGATGATACCGAATATAATTGGCAATACAATAGCGGAGAAATATGTGTTACGTACAGCGATTTAAAAGGCCAGCAGAAAATGTGTGTCGATTTACAGGGCAAGAGCGGGGGTTTACGTTGATAGAGGCATTGCTGCAACTGATATTGTTAATAGTTTTCAGTCATCTTCTTTATTTGATTTTAATGCAATACCACAAAATGACAGATATAAAGAATGTACGGCTAGAGGCAGATTGGGAGCTGTGTGTAAATGACATTAATCAATATTTACCATATGGGATCAGCCAGGTTGCCGTATCGGAAGACGGATTGATAGCTACTGTGACAACCCCGGATAAAGTATATACTATTCAGTTTCTCAATAATGTTATATGGAAAAGAGAGAACAATGGAAATGAAACGATACTGACAGGTGTGACAAGTGCACTGTTTACGCTGTATGGAAATAGACTGCTGTTACAAGTGAAATTGGAGGACGGTGTTGAAAGGGAGAGGAGCTTTGTTGTGGAGCCATATTCGGAGTGAGCAGGGGGCCCTTTTTCCGCTGGCCATCGTTTTACTATTTTTAGTAACGGGTGCCTGTTTAACTTACGCCCTTACTTTTCAGATGGAAATAAAAATTTATAATTCATTGGAATTGTCGAATGTTCGTGCTACGATTGATATACTACAAATATTAATCAGTGAGAACTAATTTTTTTAAGCGACAAAGAAGGTGATAGGCCATGCGGAAAATTTATTTAGTCGGTTTTATGGGTTGCGGAAAAAGTGCTATTGGACGGAGACTAAGCTACTTTTTAAAAATGCCCTACTATGATATGGATCATGAAATTGTACGACAAATGGGGATGACCATTCCGGAGATTTTTGAAAGGTACGGAGAAGAGCGCTTCCGGGAAATAGAAACCGAGTTTCTAGAAAACTTCCGTAATGAGGCATGCATTATTGCAACGGGCGGCGGTGTAGCGATGAGAGAGGAAAACCGCCGGATTATGCGCCGGACAGGTCTTGTCTTTTTTTTAGACGCCGTATTTGAAGATATTTATGTCAGAATACGAAATGATAAAAACCGCCCGATTGTACAACGATTAACAAAAGAAGAATTGCATGAGTTATACCAAAAAAGAAGAAAATTTTACAGAGAGGCCGGACACATCCAGGTTTTAACAGAGGACAGACCTATCAGACAAATCGTGGAATATATAGCATTCCAAGTGAATAGATTAAAAGGCGAATAATTAATAAAAATTAGTGTTTAATGTTCGTTTTATGCCTGTTTTTAAAAAATGTTTGCCTTTATATCCTATTCAATGTTAGGATATGGCTAAGAACATCTAGATAGTCTGGAATGTTGAATAAGAAGCGGATGAGTGTACGGGGAGAGAACGTAATGTTGCGTCGCCGAAGGAGCAAGTAGAGAAGCTATGAATCTCTCAGGCAAAAAGACTCGTACAGGACGCAACTCTGGAGAGTGCCGTCTAGTCGGCCACCAAAGGGGAAAGCCTATATATGTGGCTTGAAGCCAATAGTAGGTGTAACTTTCAGGTGCAAGGACAGAGAATTCCAATCAAGGGATTCGTCTGTCCTTTTTTGATGGAGAAAACTATTTTCCATTCCACAATGTAAGATAATTAAGAGTGGCCTGAACAACGTAACAAGTTTTTGAACGACCTACATCGAAGGAGGATTTTTATGAGCGATTTAAAACGCACACCACTATTTGATTCATATAGCAAATATGGTGGAAAAACAATTGATTTTGGCGGCTGGGAGTTACCTGTACAGTTTTCTTCTATAAAAGAGGAGCATGAAGCAGTACGGAACCGTGCAGGGCTTTTCGATGTTTCCCATATGGGTGAAATTTTTGTAGAAGGACCGGATGCCTCGGCATATTTACAAAAACTTTTATCAAATGATATTTCTAAAATCCAAATTGGCAGTGCCCAGTATAATGCGATGTGCTATGAAACAGGCGGAGTTGTGGATGATTTACTAGTCTATTGTCTAGATGATAATCGATACCTGCTGTGTGTGAATGCCGCTAATATTGAAAAGGATTATGAGTGGATGCTCTCTCAAAAAAGTGGAGATGTAGACATTATAAATAAATCAGACGAGTATGCCCAAATTGCGCTGCAAGGCCCGTTAGCAGAAGAAATCCTGCAAACATTAACGTCAGAAAAATTAAACGATATTAAATACTTTAAATTCAAAGACAATGTGGATATCGCAGGACATAACGTATTAGTATCCCGCAGCGGCTATACAGGAGAAGACGGATTTGAAATCTACGGCCAGCCGGAAGCGATTATTGACCTATGGGATAAAATTTTGGAAGCAGGTAAAGAAAAAGGCGCGGTCCCTGCTGGACTTGGGGCCCGGGATACGCTGCGCTTTGAAGCCTGCCTGCCGCTGTATGGCCAGGAATTATCAAAAGACATCACACCTCTAGAAGCGGGGATTGGTTTTGCGGTAAAGCTGACTACTGACTTTATCGGACGAGAGGCTCTGGCTGTCCAAAAGGAAGAAGGGTTAAAACGCAAGCTCGCAGGAGTGGAAATGATAGGTAAAGGTATTCCGCGTCATGGCTATAAAGTTTTCAAAGATGGCCGGGAAATTGGTGAAGTAACAACTGGTACCCAGTCACCGATGACAAAACGGAATATCGGTTTAGCATTACTTGAGACTTCCAAAGCCGTAATTGGCACGGAAGTAGAGATTGAAATCCGCGGAAAGCTTATTCCGGCGGTTGTGGTAGAAACACCATTTTATAAGCGTGTAAAAAACTAGAAAAGAGGGTCAAACATGAAACATCGTTATTTACCAATGACGGAACAAGATCAAAAAGAAATGCTGGAAACGATTGGCGTTTCTTCGATTGATGAACTATTTTCTGATATTCCAGAAAAGGTCCGATTCCAAGGGTTATACAATATAAAAGAGGCAAAATCTGAAGCTGCTTTAATGAAAGAGCTTGCAGCACTGGCAGCCAAAAATGCTGATACGACAAATAATGTATCCTTCTTAGGAGCTGGTGTATACAACCATTATAAGCCGGTAATTGTTGACCATGTCATTTCTCGTTCAGAATTTTACACAGCTTATACACCGTATCAGCCGGAAATCTCGCAAGGTGAACTACAAGCAATATTCGAATTCCAAACAATGATTGCAGAGCTGACAGGAATGGATTTAGCGAATTCATCTATGTATGACGGCGGGACAGCACTTGCAGAGGCAGGTATGCTTGCTGCTGGGCATACGAAACGGAAAAAACTGCTTGTCTCCGGGTCAGTACATCCGGAATATAAGGATGTTGTGACAACATATGCATATGGCCAGTCAATTGAAGTAGTAACGATCCCAACAAAAAATGGGGTAACTGATATAGAGGCTTTAAAAGACCTGATGGATGATCAAACAGCTGCGGTAATCGTTCAGTATCCGAATTTTTATGGACAAATTGAAGATTTGAAATTGATGGGTGAAATTGCGCATGATCACAAAGGATTATTTATCGTATCTGCTAATCCATTGGCACTTGGTGTATTGACGCCTCCTGGTAAATTAGGAGCTGATATTGTAGCTGGAGATGCACAACCGTTTGGTATTTCTGAGAACTTTGGGGGTCCGCACTGCGGCTTCTTTGCTGTAACAACAAAGTTAATGCGTAAAGTGCCTGGGCGCCTTGTAGGTGAGACAGTAGACCAAGAGGGACGCCGTGGTTATGTATTAACATTACAGGCACGCGAACAGCATATTCGCCGTGATAAGGCAACTTCTAATATTTGTTCGAACCAAGCTTTACTTGCGCTTGCGGCTTCAGTGGGAATGACGGCGCTAGGTAAGCAGGGCGTACGGGACATGGCTAAACAAAATATCGTAAAAACGCGCTATGCAAAAAATGCATTTGAAAGCGCTGGGTTTACTGTTCCGTTCCAGGGCGCTCATTTCAATGAAATTGTCGTGAAAACTAATAGATCAGTAACAGAAATAAATAAAGGACTGCTGGAAAAGGGCATCATCGGCGGGTTCGATTTAGGGCGTGTAGATCCAGAAATGGCCAATCATGCATTGATCGCTGTCACTGAACTGCGTACAAAAGAGGAAATCGATGCGTTAGTAGCAGAAATGGGGGCATTACAATGAGTCACGAAAACCAACCATTAATTTTTGAAATAACAAAAGAAGGGCGCATCGGTTATAATCTTGAGCCGCTGGATGTACCGGATATTGATTTAGGGGAGCTTTTACCTGCCGGCTATATCCGTGAGGAGGCTGCAGAACTGCCGGAAGTATCAGAGCTTGATATTATGCGTCACTATACAGCATTATCTCGCAGAAATCACGGGGTGGATTCAGGCTTCTATCCTCTTGGCTCTTGTACGATGAAATATAATCCGAAAATCAATGAAAATGTAGCACGCTATAATGGTTTTGCTAATATCCATCCTCTTCAGGACGAAGATTCTGTGCAAGGAGCAATGGAACTTTTATATGATCTACAGCAATCCCTTGTAGAAATTACTGGGATGGATGAAGTAACACTCCAACCGGCAGCCGGCGCCCATGGTGAATGGACGGCTCTTATGATGATCCGTGCGTTCCACGAAGCAAATGGGGAAGGGCACCGCAATAAAGTGATTGTGCCTGACTCTGCCCATGGTACAAATCCTGCTTCTGCTACAGTAGCGGGCTTTGAGACAATTACCGTAAAATCAAATGAAGACGGCCTTGTAGATTTAGATGATCTTCGCCGGGTTGTCGGAGAGGATACAGCAGCATTAATGCTGACAAATCCCAATACATTAGGATTATTCGAAGAGAATATTTTAGAAATGGCCGAAATTATTCATGGTGTCGGTGGTAAAGTATACTATGACGGGGCCAATTTAAATGCTGTTATGTCCAAGGCACGCCCTGGGGACATGGGCTTTGACTGCGTCCATTTAAACCTTCATAAAACATTCACAGGTCCGCATGGCGGAGGCGGCCCCGGTTCTGGTCCTGTTGGTGTGAAGGCCGAGTTAATTCCATTCCTTCCAAAGCCAGTTCTTGTTAAAACAGAGGAAGGAAAATATCATTTTGATTACGAACGTCCACAATCAATCGGTCGAGTTAAACCATACTACGGCAACTTTGGTATCAATGTACGTGCCTATACGTATATCCGTACAATGGGTCCAGACGGGCTTAAAGCCGTGACGGAATATGCTGTGTTAAATGCAAACTATATGATGCGTCGCCTTGAAGAGTATTTTGACCTGCCGTATAACCGTCATTGTAAGCATGAGTTTGTTCTATCAGGGCGCCGCCAGAAGAAGCTTGGTGTACGCACACTTGATATTGCGAAGCGTCTGCTAGACTTTGGCTATCATCCACCGACTGTTTACTTCCCGCTGAATGTGGAGGAGGGCATCATGATCGAGCCGACAGAGACAGAGTCAAAAGAAACATTGGATGCATTCTGTGATGCCATGATTCAAATTGCCAAAGAAGCGGAAGCAACACCTGAAATCGTCCAGGAGGCTCCTCATACAACAGTTATATCCCGATTGGATGAAACACGAGCTGCCCGTACACCAGTACTTCGCTATACAAAGCAAGCTTAAAAATAAGTGTCATATCACTGGGAAATGCTAAGTAAATAAAACGCACAGGGCTTGCTCTGTGCGTTTTTTTATGAAAAATAACGTATTTTGTTTGAAAAACGGAGGAGCAAAATGTTTGACTTCATAGCGTTTTATATTATATAAGAAGAAACTTAAAAAATTTGTCAATGAATCTTCTCTTTTCTAACAGGGCTTCGACAATAAAATGTGATAAAGCGAGAAGAGACGCAGTGATCGACAGTTCATTCATGCAATAGAACTGGCGGCCATAGAAAAAAGCCCCCAATGGGAGCTCTCCATATGCTATGCTTTCGATTTTACTTTACCTGTCCAAGTTTTAAAGCCGCCTTGTAATTGGTAAATTTGATTATAGCCTTTTTTCTTCAGCATTAAAGCAGCACGTGCACTGCGACCTGTGTTTTGACAGTACAGGTATACTGGCAAGTCCGGCCGGATTTCTTTATGTCGCTGTTTCATCTGCGTCATTGGGACATTGCGTGCGCCTAGAATATGACCAGCTTCGAATTCTTTTGGTTCTCTAAGATCAATTAATTGCGCTTTACGGTAGCCTTTGATGAATTCTTCCTGTGTCAAACCTGTCACGGCCTTTTTTAAACGGAATGAATTGATCAACACATAGGCGATAATGACTCCTAGGATGATGGCGATGGTAATTAATACTTGCACGTTATTATTTCCCCTTTCTATCTATCAGGTATATTATAAAAGAGAACAGGACGTTAGTCGAGTAAGTAAACTAAATACTTTATGGAGGCACAAAATGAAACAATGGTATTTTATCAACTCCGGGCCTTGCAGCCCTTCTTTTAATATGGCGATGGATGAGGCGCTGTTAAATTGGCATAGCGAGAAACTTATTCCTCCGGTAATCCGTTTTTATGAATGGAATCCCGCGACATTATCGATTGGTTATTTCCAACAAGTACATAAAGATATAAATTTTGAAGAAGTTCAGCGTCAAGGATTAGGGTTCGTTAGAAGACCTACAGGTGGACGTGCAGTATTACATGAATATGAGCTTACCTATTCCATTATTGTCGAAGAGGGCTACCCCAATATGCCAAAAACCGTGACAGAGGCATATCGCGTGTTAAGCGAAGGGTTGCTTCTTGGATTCCGCAATCTCGGGTTAGATGCTTATTTCAGCGTACCGGATACAGAAGAAAAGCAGGAAGATCTAAAGAAACCGAAAAGTGCAGTTTGTTTTGATGCACCGAGCTGGTATGAGCTTGTTGTAGAAGGAAAGAAAGTAGCAGGAAGTGCCCAAACGCGCCAAAAAGGTGTCATACTACAGCACGGGGCTATTTTATTGGATTTAGATGAAGAAAAATTATTATCCTTATTTCAATTTGCAAATGAGGAAGCCCGTGAAAAAATGCGTAAAAAGCTGCCTGAGAAGGCTGTGGCAATGAACAGGCTGGTAGATAAGCCTTTTACAGTTGAACAGTGTATAGAGGCGTTTAAAAACGGTTTTCAGCATGCTTTAGGCATTGAATTAGTTCCTTACGAATTATCAAAAGAGCAATTAGCATATATAGAACAATTGGAAAAAGAAAAATATGCGAATGATGCCTGGAATTTCAAAAAGTAGGAACGTTTGTTTGAAAAAAATTTTAGTTTAAGAAACGTTGATATATGGACGGTTCCTAAAAATAAAAAAAAATCAAGCCCTTGTTTGAAAAAAAAATCTGTTGTAATCTTTTAAAAGTGTATAAAATGTACCCATATATAGTTCAGAGCGTATAAATCAAACACAATATCTTGTGTTTGATTTCCGTTTTTGCGGGTACAGATTGAGAAAGCTTTATAATGATAAAGGGGGCTAAGGTGATGGCAAATGTGTTGGAGCAGACCATCCAAGTAGATCAGCTCAATAAAGATATTGAGCAATTCCCGCAAGTGCATCCGATTACGCCAGATATGCATATTACGCATAAAGGTGTATCACGTCTTGTGATGATTGACCGTTATTCATTTAAGGATACGGAGAAGAAAACGTTAAAGCCGGGGGACTTTGTTGTACTGACGGTAAAGGAAGATCCCAAATTTCCTGCACGCGGTCTCGGCATCATTCAATCGATTGATAAGGAAGGTAAAAAAGCCGCAATCTTGATTGAAGAAGATTTCCGCCATGTGTTGGAAGACGACCAAGAACAAGCAACAGGTATTATTACTCGTTCATTAGATATTATTGAAAAACCGCTTGAAATTTATTACGAGCAAATTGCAAAACGTAATGCGACAGGCTTAGCCGCCGTAGAAAAAACAGAAAAGGCAAGAAAAGAATGGTTTGAAAAATTTTATGAGCAGCTTGTTGACCTGAAATTTATTCCAGCCGGCCGTGTTATTTACGGTGCGGGCTCTGAAACAGATGTCACATTCTTCAATTGCTATGTAATGCCATTTGTACCTGATTCCCGTGAAGGAATCAGTGATCACCGCAAGCAGGTAATGGAAATCATGAGCCGCGGAGGCGGTGTCGGAACGAACGGTTCCACACTTCGACCAAGAAATACACTTGCCCGTGGAGTAAACGGTAAATCTTCCGGATCAGTCAGCTGGCTTGACGACATTGCGAAACTGACACACCTGGTTGAGCAGGGCGGTTCGCGTCGTGGAGCGCAAATGATTATGCTGGCAGATTGGCACCCAGATATCGTAGAATTTATCATTTCGAAAATGCAGAACCCGCGAATTCTTCGTTATTTGATTGAAAATACAACGGACGAGTCCATTATTCGTCTGGCGAAAGAAAAATTGAAATTCAAGCCTTTAACATTGCAGGATGAAGCGATGTATCAAGGTATCGTAAACTATAAAAACATTCCGGGTATGGGCGGATTTGATGAAACAATTATCCGTGAGGCAGAAGCGAAACTTCGGGATGGCGGTACGTATTCAGTCCATAATCCTGACTTCCTGACAGGGGCTAACATCTCAGTCACATTGACGAATGACTTCATGCATGCTGTTGAAAATGACTTGGATTATGAGCTGCGCTTCCCTGATGTAGCGAATTATTCACCGGCTGAAATGGATGTCTATAACGAGGAATGGCATAAAGTAGGCGATGTGCGCGAATGGGAAAAACTTGGCTACAATGTTCGTGTTTACCGTAAAATCAAAGCGCGTGAACTTTGGAACTTGATTAATGTATGTGCTACATACGCGGCAGAGCCAGGAATTTTCTTCATCGATAATGCAAATGACATGACGAATGCCAAAGCATACGGCCAGCAAGTAGTTGCGACAAATCCGTGTGGTGAACAGCCGTTAGCTCCGTACAGTGTATGTAACCTAGCTGCTGTTAACTTAGCGCAGTTTGCTATAAAAGAATCAAAATCTGTCGATTATGAAGCACTGCGCCAAACAGTGAAAATCGGCGTAAGAATGCAGGACAATGTCATTGATGCAACACCATACTTCTTAGAGGAAAACCGTAAGCAAGCGCTAGGGGAGCGTCGTGTAGGTCTTGGCGTTATGGGTCTTGCCGACTTGCTTATTTACTGTGAAAAGGAATATGGTTCAGAAGAAGGCAACAAACTAGTAGATGAAATCTTTAAAACGATTGCTGTGGCAGCGTATGAAGCATCGCTTGAACTTGGAAAAGAGCGCGGCAGCTTCCCGTTCCTTGAAGGAGAAACAGAGGAAGAGACAAAGCGTTTGCGTGAAGCATTTATCCAAACAGGATTCATGAAAAAAATGCCGGAACATATTCGGGAAGGTGTTTTGGCAAACGGTATTCGTAACTCCCACCTGCTGACAGTGGCACCAACTGGTTCAACTGGCACAATGGTTGGCGTTGCAACTGGGCTGGAGCCATATTTCAGCTTCACATACTACCGTTCAGGCCGTTTAGGAAAATTCATCGAAGTAAAGGCAGAAATTGTGCAGGAGTATTTAGCTGCACATCCTGAAGCTGATGAAAACAACCTCCCTCATTGGTTCGTGTCTTCAATGGAGCTTTCACCGGAAGCGCATGCTGACGTCCAATGTATTATCCAAAACTGGATCGACTCATCTATCTCCAAAACGGTAAATGCACCAAAAGGCTATACAGTAAACCAAGTAGAGAAGGTGTACGAGCGTCTGTACCGTGGTGGTGCCAAAGGTGGTACGGTCTATGTAGATGGAAGCCGTGATACGCAAGTATTAACGTTAAAAGCAGAAGAAGCTCATTCTGATGAGCAGCTTGAATTTGAAGAACTGAAACAGCAGGAAGAACAAACAAAACGCGGTGTTGTATTAGTCGATACAATTGCACCATTATCCCAAACGAATGTAACGATCGGCTCAGAGGTAGGAAATACTTGCCCTGTCTGCCGAAAAGGTACAGTAGAAGAAATGGGCGGCTGCAATACATGTACGAACTGCGGCGCACAGCTAAAATGCGGTCTTTAATATAAAAGAGAGGCTACAGGGAATCCCTGTAGCCTTTTTGTTTGCAAAAACATGGAATTTTTATCATAGAGATTGGCAGGTGTCCGAGTAGCTAAAACATCTGTTTAAAAATTATCAATCTCAACTACAGGAGCAGCATGTAAAACTATGATAAGGTTTTCCAGGGAAATCAGAGACCACAGGCAATGCCTCTAGGAAAAGAAATAATCATAACCGTTTTTCAAAATTAAAATGGTCGTAACAATGATGAATAGGACACGTATAAATTCGGTCCCTTTGCTCAAAGCAATTTTGGAGCCTACATAAGCACCTAAAATCATCGCAAATCCCATAATAAAACCGTATGTAAAGTTAACCGCTCCTAAAAATAAGAACATGATGAGCGCAGCCAGGTTACTTGTGAAATTGAGCAGTTTTGAGCTGCCTGAAGCCTCGATAAAATTGAAGCCCATAAATAATAAAACGAAGATCATAAAAGAACCGGTGCCCGGTCCGAAAAATCCATCATAAAACCCTAATCCGATTAAAAGAAGGAGTCCCGCGAGCTTCTTCTTGCCAATTACCTTTCCGACATCCTTGACTTTACCAAAGTCCTTTTTTATAGATGTATAGATGAGGACAGCAATCAGTAAGATAAGCACGAGCGGACGTAAGATTTCCGAGTCTACATGATGGACAGTAAAAGCCCCTAGCATTGAACCGATAAAGACAAAAGGTACAATCGGTCCTAACATTTTTACATCAATTTTACCCGCACGCAGGAATGTCATCATGCTTGTGAAATTACCTAGTGAAGCAGCCAGCTTGTTTGTTGCAATAGCTGTGGCAGGTGGAAGGCCGACAAATAGCAGAGCAGGTAAAGTAATAAGACCTCCACCACCAACGATTGAATTGATAAAAGCACCGATAAAACCAAACAGGAAAAGTGCTATGACTGAAAGAAGCTCTATATCCATTATTAAAACCTCGCAATCTAATATTCAAATCATATAGCAGTGAAAAAGTAATGTAAATAGAGAAAAACAACACATATTCTACTGTTTAAAGAGAACTTCATCATAAAGAACATCCACTATAAATAACAAAAGGAAAGAATACCGAATATCAAGAGGGGGTTTTGCATACTTAATCCTTTTTGTGGTACATTTAGGGAAGAGAGAAAGTTAGGGTGTTTATATGGAATTTATTTTTTTAATTGTACTTGTTGCACTTTATCAATTTATGTTTATACCGGTATTAAAAAAGAAGACAGGCTATATTAGACCAAGTGAGCCAAAAATATTTTATGATTATAAGACGAAGTGGCAGCTGCCATTTGAATTAGCAGTTATCGCACTGTGTATCGGAGGGGTTCTTTTATTAACACCAGCATTAGGTCTGGTAACGAGTGCCTTTGTTCTTATTGCCTTTGTCATTATTTTAGTGACACGTGGAATATTGGAAAAGCGTTATGAATCTGATTTTCGTCATTATATAGTCTCGTTTTCCCATGCTATTGCTTTGACGATTGCCTTTGCAGGTATCTTTATTTATGCGTTAATTCTAAAATAATCGGTCGGTCAGAATGGCTTCTGAAAAAAGCTAAAAGGGCAGCCCTCATGCAGGGCTGCCCTTTTTAAGCAGGAAAATAATGATAAAGATTTGTTCGTTATAAATATTTCACTGCTCACCGAAAAGCTAAGATTAGCTATGGTTTAATGTGCAGGCGATTTCCGGATTTTTTTCGACTTCATGCAATTTATTGAATGAGGCGATGGCAACTTCGACCTGATCGTCTTTCGGTTCCTTTGTTGTCAACAGCTGCAGCCATAGACCAGGATAGCCAAGATAGCGAAGAACCGGTACGTTTCGCAGTTTATTTGTAGCCTGCAGCACCTCAAAGGAAATGCCGATGACTACCGGGATTAGTAAAATACGTGATACAAGACGGACCCAAAGTGGATCAGTAGGCACGAAGAAGTACACGAACAGGCCGACAATAACAGTAAATAAAATAAAGCTTGAACCGCATCGGTAGTGCAGACGGGACTGCTTTTGCACATTTTCAACTGTTAATGGCATACCTGCTTCGTAGCAGTTAATGACTTTATGCTCGGCTCCATGGTATTGGAACACTCGCTTAATGATCGGTGCCATTGAGATAAAATACAAATAAACGAGCAGTAAAATTAACTTAAAGCCTGATTCAAGTAAGATCTGTACCGTTTTACCGGGAAACCAAGGCTTTAAAAATTCAGCTAAAAACATCGGTACCAAGGTGAAAATGAATTTACCGAATAAAAATGATAGAACCCCAACTACTGCTACACCGAGAATCATCTGAAGCTTACTCATTTCCTCGCCTTCTCCCGATTCCTCTTCGCCGGGTGTGACCTCGTAGCGGGAGCTGGCAAAATCTAAATGACGCGAACCGAATCCAGCAGACTCGATCAGTGCCACTACTCCGCGTACAAACGGAATTTTTTTCAGTTTTTGAAAAACAGGCTTCTTCTCTTTTTTCAAATGATAATAATCAATTGAGTCGTCATTACGACGGATGGCAGTTACCATATGATCCTGCCCGGCAAACATGACTCCTTCAAGAAGTGCTTGCCCCCCATATACAGGTGTTTGCTTGCTCAATATTGACACCACTCTCTATTAATCTCAAAATCTTTTCTTTTATATTGTACTAAATTTTTCGAGAAATCACTACTTGTCTGCATAGATTATGCAGATTTGGATAGGCTGAAGTAATAGAGGTGATGATATGATTAAAGTTGTGCATAGTACAAGCATTGCGGGAAGCCTATATACTACTGTCATGCTAAAGATTCTACAGATGTTCAGCTGGATTAATTGGCATCCTACAAAATTTTTGCATCGTATAGATGATGGTCTTACACGATGGATTGTTCTTTTTGTTATATTATATATAGCTTCATTTGCATTCATGATGATCGTTCAATATATTCAAATGGTTCCACCACTTCTGATAGCCATTCTTTTGGGGCTTGCGATAGCATTTGTCGCAGAGTGGGTAATCTATGATCTCCCTGCCGAAGCAAAGTCCTTTAAAAAATTATCTATTCCTTTTATTGTTGTCATGCTGACAACATCCCTGTTCCTTTCAGATACCGCTATTTATCACCGGGCACAGATGCACAAACGAAATGAGTTGCCGTACAAGCCGACTGTGATAAAATAAAGGAAATAGGCTGGGAAAGAAGGTGGAGGGATGAAGCTTTTTATTTTAAATGGTCCGAATTTAAACCGTCTGGGAAAACGTGAGCCGGAAATCTACGGCTCCGAAACACTGGATGATGTAAAAGAGAGATGCCGGCTATTGGCAGAAGAATACGGGGCAGCTATTGATTTCCGACAGTCAAACCATGAAGGGATCTTAATTGATTGGATTCATGAGGCAGAAGATAGTGGTGTGGAAGGAATTGTTTTTAATCCGGGAGCTTATACGCACACAAGCATCGCTTTACGTGATGCTATCGCATCAGTGAATGTGCCGGTCATTGAAGTACATATTTCTAACATTCATAAACGTGAAACATTCCGACATGAATCAAAACTTGCAGCAGAATGCATAGGCCAGATTTGCGGGCTTGGAACAGCGGGATATGAATTAGCAATGAGAAAGTTTTTACAAAGAGGATAAGGGGAATGGGACAATGAAACTAGTAAAATTAAGAGAAAGTTTAATCGAGAAGGGGCTGGATGCCATTCTCATCACTAATGAATACAACCGTCGTTATATGACAGGCTTTACCGGTACTGCCGGAGTGGCGCTCGTCTCTCAAAATGACGCAGTGTTTATTACTGATTTCCGTTATACAGAACAGGCTGCTGAGCAAGTAAAGGATTTCCGCATTGTACAGCATACAGGTACGATTATCGCAGAGGTGGCAGCTCAGGCTGAAACGATGAAAATTAATACCCTCGGCTTTGAAAAAGAGGCAATGACATATGGTATGTACGAATTGTATAACAAAGAGGTAAAGGCGGAGTTCGTGCCGGTTTCCGGGCTGATTGAAAAAATTCGCTTGATTAAGACAGAGCAAGAGATTAATATTATTAAGGTTGCATGTGAAATAGCAGATCATGCATTTACACATATTCTGGATTTCATCAAGCCTGGCAGAACAGAGCTTGAAGTGTCGAATGAACTTGAATTTTTCATGCGTAAACAGGGTGCTACAAGCTCATCTTTTGATATCATCGTAGCAAGTGGAGTCCGCTCGGCACTTCCACATGGTGTTGCGACAGATAAAGTCATTGAAAAAGGTGATTTTGTAACGCTTGATTTCGGTGCATTATATAACGGTTATATTTCAGACATCACACGTACCGTAGCTGTCGGGCAGCCTTCAGAGAAGCTTGTGGAAATGTACAATGTTGTACTTGAATCCCAGCTGCTGGCACTTGAGAAGGTAGGTCCGGGGATGACAGGAATCGAAGCAGACGCAGTAGCGCGCGATTATTTAAAATCAAAAGGCTATGGCGAAGCTTTCGGTCACTCGACTGGTCACGGAATTGGTCTGGAAGTTCATGAAGGGCCTGGTTTATCATTCCGTTCAGAAGCGATTCTGGAGCCGGGAATGGCAGTTACAATTGAACCGGGTGTTTACCTGCCTGGCATCGGCGGCGTTCGTATTGAGGACGATATTTTAATCACGGAAACTGGTAATGAAATATTAACGCATTCGACGAAGGAATTAATTATCTTATAATAGTTGGAGGAATAAAAATGATCTCAGTAAACGATTTCCGTACTGGCTTAACGATCCTTGTGGAAGGAAACCTATATCGCGTAATTGATTTCCAACACGTAAAACCAGGAAAAGGTGCAGCTTTTGTACGTTCTAAATTGCGTAACCTACGCAACGGCAACGTAGTGGAAAAAACATTCCGTGCCGGAGAAAAAGTAGAAAAAGCAATGGTGGAAAACCGTAAAATGCAATACCTTTACGCACAAGGCGATGAGCATGTATTCATGGACATGGAGTCTTATGATCAAACAACTCTTTCAGCTGCACAAATTGAAGATGAGTTAAAATACTTGTTAGAAAACATGGAACTGCATATCCAATCATACCAAGGTGAAATGATTGGAATTGAATTACCGAACACAGTAACATTAGTTGTTGCTGAAACAGAGCCTGGTATTAAAGGCGATACAGCTTCAGGCGGTTCTAAACCGGCGAAAATGGAAACAGGCTTAATGGTAAACGTACCATTCTTCGTAAATGAAGGCGACAAATTGATCATCAATACAACAGACGGCTCTTACGTATCCCGTGCATAAGATGCTTAATGCAACGAACGGCACCCGCTTTAGCAGCGGGTGTTTTTTAGTTGGTAATTGAGAAAAATAAACAGAGAAGTGAGCTGTGCTGCGTATAATTTTTGACTGTCCTGAAACACGGTGGACAATCTAATGAGAAACGAAAGAGAAGAATTATTATATAGATCAACGCCGTATTTTAAGTGACATGTACCTGCTTTTAATACATGATACGATGATCCTGTTCCCTATAAGGAAATCATTAACCGGATGTTTCACAAACTCACAGTCGATAAGAAACAACTATTTTACAGTCCTGGACTTTCTGGACGTATACAGGATGGGGAATTTAGGAGATTATCGGGTGATAGGAATACCCTTACTAAAGGCTAGCCGCCCGAAAAAAGGAATCCGGCCATTTCTCCGAAGCCTCTTGTTACAGGCTAGCCAGGAGGAATCCAGATTCCAAATGATTAACAGAAAGATACTTAAATTGATTATGACAGAATGCCTTGTCCCTTTGCTTCTTCAAGCCAGCTAGGAAATTCATCAAGCAAGGAGTTGTATAGATCTTCATCCGATGTATGTTCAAGTGATTCTAAATGGAAGAAGTTTGCGTTATCCACTACCCGGCCTTCCATCGTATCCAATTTGCGAAGTACATCGAAATTTGAGTTGCCGATCCCGACAAACTGCCAAAAGATAGGCTTGTTGGAGGAGCTTACAATCCATTTTTTTATACCGCTTCTACATCCACCGTCGTTGACAAAGATAATGAAAGCCGGCTCTTTGCTAGGTTCTTCATTTACATATTTATTAACGACATCCTTCATGACGAGCGGTTCATCATTGCGTCCAAACTTATGAACAGCCTCATTTTGCAATATGGCACGTTCTACATATCCAGACAGATCCTTTTCAGAAACAGCTGGCAACCGGGAGAATGTATTATCGTACACCCAGACATCAAGCATGCCATCATCATCAAACTGACTGGCAACCGCCAGTACACGCTCAACAGCCTCCTGAACAACCCCCTCACTGTATAGCCTGCGCATAGACCCCGAAATATCAAGAACTAACGCAACCCGGGCCTTTACTCCGAGTAACTTCTTTTTTTCTAGAATAACCTTTACTGTTTTTTTACGTAGATCGATGGACATAAATTCCTCCTCCTTAAAGCGAAGGCAATGACTATTCATTGTGTTCGCCTATTTTCCCACTGTTTAATCCTTATATAAGCGGACCCCGGATGGAGTCTGCTCTGGAAAAAACGATCATTCTTTCATTATTGTAGGAATAAATAAGAGCTAAATCAAATATTCCCCCATATATTTTGAAGTTTATAGAAAAATAGGCAACGAAAAAACAATAAAACGAATGATACTGCTATGCCTAGTGAAGAGAGAGATAAAAAAATACCTATTAATTATAGCAACTAATAGAAAGCAGCTAGCTGTTTTTCGTTTAAGGTTCTGTTTTTAACTACCCTTTCATATATTGCGGTACGGGAGGAGGGGAGAGTTGCTGTGGAGTTACAAGATGTACTACGGGTCGCTGCGGTCGGCTTGATTGTGGCGCTGCTGCATATATTTTTTGAGCAAACCGGGAAAAAGGAGTTTTCATTTTTTTTGTTTTTTATCGCCTATCTATATATGACAATCGAACTGATTCGCTTTTTGCAATTGTTTTTCGATGAGCTGGCGCAGTTCTTGAAATGGCTCTCCTTTTCAATATGAAATACCTGATTTTCACTGTCGTCTGCATGGTGCTCTTAAACTTTATTAAAGGAGCAATGGGAAAGCTTCATTCTATCATTAGTATCATTTTCTTTTTCTTGTTCCTTACACAAGTTTACCAGTTTGTTCTTTACCCGTTATTTTCAGAGCTTGCTTCCGTTACAAATGTTCTTCCTTATAGCAAGCTGATCCTGTATACGGCACTGCTTCTCCTGTTCAATCAGTTGATAAAGGCGATATTGGAGGAGCAAGAATATGAGGCGCTTTCAAAAGGAGTCGACATTGCTGTTCGGGGATCGTTGATTTTACTGTGGATTCAACAACTGAAACCTGCCATGTCGCAATTGACTGTGCTATTACAAAAGTTGAGCTAGAGGGATGCTATGTCCGCATTATTAAAGCCACTAACTGAATCTATATCGATGTTGATTATGTTGCTTTTTTTATTCCTTCTCATAGTGATAATTGAAGGAGTGGCCAAGCAATCAAAGCAGTTTTTGTCAACTATTTTTCTGTTTCTCATTCTTGTCATTGTCACAAAGCACCTGGTAGAAGCATTTACATTAATGAAAGATCTCGCTTCGATGTTTTCCCACTTTTTTTTAGGATTCATTCCTTTAGTAAGCACGGTGCTGGTTATTGTTCAGTCGGTCATTTCCTTTGTTGCCTGGAGCCCGGCGATTGTATTTGTTTTGCAGCTGCTCGTTTACGTTTGTGACAAGCTGCTGATTCCATCACTCTTTACGGCGCTTGTCTTTGATGTTTGTACGAGATTATATCCACAAGTATCCTTCTTAAAAATTGCCGAGCTTATTCGAAAGACTGTATTTAGTATTATTGCAGCTTCTATTTTACTGCTTTCTTCTATATTAACGTTTTCCAGTGTTGCCTTTTTTTCCATTCAGGAAACACTTTCTACACCACTGAAAAAAGTCATCGAACAAAATGTCCCAATTATCGGCTCGCTATTAGTTGAGGGAATGTCTCTGCTGAAAAATTTTCAGTCGACTGCCACGACGATTACTGGCTTTACAACCATTACAGCACTCGTCCTTATGTCTTTTTATCCAGCGGCTACGCTGCTGATCAAAGCTTTTACATTTAAACTGGCCGGTGCTATTGCCGAACCGTTTGTAGATTCCCGTATTAGCCAGCTGCTTGATGACATCGGCAAAACGCTCTTTATCCTCTGTGCGATAGGACTAGTACTGGCAATCGGGTTTATTGTGATCTGGCTTATTTTATTTTTCATTGTTCAAATCGGAACGGGGAAATCACTATGAAGGAACTGTTATATATCATTCTTTTCTCGGTCGTCCTCCAGGCAATACTTGGGAAAGAGGATTTTTCTACCTTTGTGAAACTAGCGATATTTTTATGGATGTTTGAATTTATTGCAAGCAATATCAAGTATATTGGTGCAATATTTCTCATAGGATAAGTTGACAGAAAGGGGGCAAGCAATATGTGGCAACAAAAAAGGCGAACATAATCGCGTTGCTTGTCATGGCCCTCGTCGGTTTTATGCTTCTGAAACAGGACTCAAGCCCATCGCAACAGCAATCGATTGAGGAGCAACTGGCTGCAACGCTGGCAAAAATTGAAGGTGTCGGACAAGTATCCGTATATCTGCATACGGACGCGTCAAAGGAGTCATCGTTATTTTCATTCAGTCCAGAAAAGGACACTTCGACGTACACAGGGGTTTTAATAGTTGCCGAAGGGGCAGGATCACCTTCAGTGAAGAGAAAATTGGTGCAGACTGTTAGCTCGGTCCTCCAATTATCTCCGCACAGAATCGTTATTTTACCTATGGAAAAGGGGGAGCTTCATGAAAGTTAAAAAGAGAACGGTTTGGTTTTTGACACTAGTGTGTCTAACAGCAGTAATATCAGTTTATTATTTATTTGAAAAACCGGGTGATTTTAGCTTTACTACTATTTTTACAGATGATTCCTTGGATGGAGCAATTCTGACAGGGGTGGATGAAGCAGAAACAACTCAAACTGACAGTTATGCATTTGAAGAATTCCGTCTGGAAATGAGCAATGAGCGCAGTCAATTAAGAGAACAGCTGACACAGAAGATGGCATCGGATGAATATACGGCTGAAGAAAAAAGCGCTGCATTCGACGAAATGAATGCACTGATCGAGCAGGAGTCAAATGAGGCGATGCTTGAAATGCTGGTTAAATCACTTGGTTATTCAGATGCACTTGTCCGCATTGATGACAAAAAAGTAAATGTCACTGTTATGTCAGAAGAGATGTCAAAACAGCAGGCGAATGAAATTGTTCATCTTGTGATGACGGAACTTGATTCTAGCATTCAGGTATCTGTAGATAATTCTCCTAAGTACTACTAAATATAGAAAAAGTAAATTGCATCTCTTGCCAACGTGTTATATAGCAGAGGATGCAATTTTGCATACAAAATGTAAGCGTTTGACCTCACTTATGTGCAATTAATTTAATTTTTTAAATATCTATTTCAAAATAGCAGATTTAATTATAAAATAAATAACGTAGTTTAAAAATTACATACAAGGGAGAGTTACGAATGTTCAAAATCCAAGAGATCCGTGAAATTATTAAACTAGTGGATGCTTCTTCAATCGATGAGTTCGTGTATGAAGCTGACGGCTCTAAAGTAAAGCTTAAGAAAAACGGCGGTGCTGTAGAGATAGTGGCACCTAAGGCTGCAGCTCCGGCACCAGCTCCTGTTGTAGAACAAACAGCGGCACCAGCTCCGGCAGCACCAGCTCAAGCAAAAGAAGAAGCGGCTCCAGCAGCTCCAGTAGTAGCAGATGCAGATCTTCACAAAATTACTTCACCTATGGTAGGTACATTCTATCAAGCTCCATCACCGGATGCACCTGCATATGTAAAAGTAGGGGACAAAGTGGGGGACGAATCCATCGTATGTATCGTTGAAGCAATGAAACTATTCAATGAAATTGAAGCTGAAATTAAAGGTGAAATTGTAGAAATACTAGTTAAAGACGGACAATTAGTAGAATACGGTCAACCATTATTCCTAGTAAAACCTGAGTAAGGAGCGCTGCTGACATGAAAAAAGTATTGATTGCAAACCGTGGTGAAATCGCAGTACGCATCATTCGTGCATGTAAAGAACTAGATATTCAAACAGTTGCAGTATATTCAGAAGCAGATGCAGAGGCCCTTCATGTAAAATTAGCTGATGAAGCATATTGTATCGGTCCAAAATTATCGAAAGATTCCTATTTAAGTTTCCCAGCTGTATTAGGTGTGGCTCAAAAGACAGGTGCTGACGGCATTCACCCTGGCTATGGCTTCCTGGCAGAAAATGCTGATTTTGCGGAGGCATGTGAAAACGCCGGAATTAAGTTCATCGGTCCATCATCACATTCCATCAAAATCATGGGAATTAAGGATGTTGCACGTACAGAGATGGAAAAAGCAAATGTACCACTTGTTCCTGGTACAGGCATTGTTCCCGATATTGCAACAGCAAAAGAATGGGCAAACGAAATCGGATACCCTGTCATCATTAAAGCTACTGCCGGCGGCGGCGGTAAAGGGATTCGTGTTGCCCGGACGGAAGAAGACCTTGTAAAGGGTATTGAAATTACACAAAAAGAAGCAGCGGCGGCATTCGGCAACCCAGGCGTCTATTTGGAGAAATTCATTGAATACTTCCGTCACTGTGAAATTCAAGTGTTGGCAGATAGCCATGGCAATGTAGTCCATCTTGGCGAACGCGATTGTACAGTGCAACGCCGTATGCAAAAACTTGTAGAGGAAGCGCCATCTCCGGCATTATCACCAGAACGCCGTGCAGAAATGGGAGAAGCAGCGGTTAAAGCTGCGCTGGCTTGTAATTATGAAGGTGCTGGTACGATCGAGTTTATCTATGATTATCAGGATGACAAATTCTACTTCATGGAAATGAATACTCGTATCCAGGTAGAGCACCCTGTTACAGAAATGATTACAGGTGTAGATCTTGTTCAGCAACAGCTGAAAATCGCTGCAGGTGCAGAGCTTCCATTTAAACAGGAAGACATCAAAATCAATGGCTGGGCAATCGAGTGCCGTATTAATGCTGAAAATGCATATAAAAACTTTATGCCTTCTGCAGGTACAGTAGATACGTACATTACGCCAGGAGGATACGGCGTACGGATCGATTCCGCTGTATATGCCGGCTACACAATCCCGCCGTATTATGATTCAATGGTGGCAAAGCTTATTGTACATGCGGACACGCGTGAAGAAGCAATAGCAAAAATGAACCGTGCACTTTCAGAGTTCGAGGTATCAGGCCCAGGGATCAACACGACGATTCCATTCCACCTGGCATTGATGAACAATGAAGTATTCAAATCAGCGAAGTTCAATACGAAGTTCCTTGAAGAAAACGATGTATTGGGTATAGCTGAAAAAGCTAAATAACGGCTGGAAGGGGGTTGTCATGAAAGCAGATACTTTCATGGCAGCCCCCGTTTTTTATAACGGGCAGCTAAAATTGCCCTGTTGGAAGCTTCCCGCAATACTGCGTGTTTATCATAGAGGAACCTCCTTAAAAAGGGGGTTTCACCTGCTCTTTTTTCCTGCCAGCCAAACTATTTACAAATAGCTTTCTTTTACGTAAGGTACCGAGGCTTGATTGCTAGTGGTTGTAAGCTTCCAGACACTCCATTTAGCACTCTTTCCCCCTTAGTGATTAGGAAGATACATATGTATGTATCCCTTTTTAAAAGAAATGGAGAGTTTCAAAATAGGCGGGGTTTTCATCTCACATTAACAGGAAAATGGTGTATAATAAGGGGCGAGAAAGTAGAAATTTGACGTATATGACCGGACTTGTCCGGTAATTGTAAAGAGAGGATGTTAATTATGGCTGAAAAACAACCAACATCATTTGTACAACCTACACCAACAGGCAAAGAGGAACTTGGCCGTATCGAAGTAGCTTCGGAAGTGCTGGAAGTCATCGCCGGTATTGCGACTACGGAGGTCGAAGGTGTAGCTGCGACGCGCGGTAATTTTGCGTCTGGTGTTGTAGAGCGCTTTGGTAAAAAAGTGCATTCAAAAGGCATTAAAGCTTCAATGACAGAAGAGGGACTCATTGCGGTTGATGTATTTTGTTCAGTAAAATACGGCTACTCGATTCCAAAAGTAGCTAAAGGCGTCCAAACATCCATCAGACAAGCGATTCAGAATATGACAGCGATCGAAACGAATGAAGTGAATGTACATATTACAGGCATTCAGTTCGAAAAAGACGAAGCTTAATCATACAATAAAAAAGCAGGAAATGTTGAAGTAAGACATTCCCTGCTTTTTTATTTTTATTCGGCTGAATAGGCGCATCAAACTGAAAAGTAATGAGTTTTTGTTTAGGATATTTAGGGAATGCTCAATATGTATGGAAATTGACGAAAGGATTGATGACACATGAATTTTTCAGTACTGAATCGTCACGAACAAATAGATCGGGCAACTGATGAAACATTTGATTTACTTGTTATTGGAGGAGGTATTACAGGAGCAGGTATTGCTCTTGATGCAGCTGCACGGGGCTTATCTGTAGTGTTACTAGAGATGCAGGATTTTGCTGAGGGGACATCCAGCCGCTCAACGAAGCTTGTGCATGGCGGACTTCGATATTTAAAGCAATTCGAAATAAAAGAAGTAGCAGAGCTAGGTCGTGAACGTGCGATCGTTTATGAGAACGGGCCGCATGTGACGACACCTGTATGGATGCTTCTTCCGTTTCATAAGGGAGGAACATTCGGGAAGTTTACGACTGCTCTTGGACTAAAGGTATATGATGTGCTCGCAGGTGTGAAAAAAGGTGAGCGCCGCTTTATGCTTTCACAGGAAGAGACGATGGAGAGAGAGCCGCTTGTAAAGAAAGACGGCCTTTTAGGCGGCGGTGTCTATGTAGAGTATCGGACAGATGATGCCCGCCTCACAATTGAAGTCATGAAGGCTGCTAATGAACGGGGAGCGGTGCTTTTTAATTACATGAAAGCAGTGGGCATCAATACAACTAACCTTGCATTTAAAGAGGTTGTCGGTGAAGACCAACTAACAGGTAAAAGCCATACATTTAAAGCAAGAAAAGTAGTTAACGCAGCAGGCCCATGGGTGGATGAAGTTCGCAAAATGGACGAAGAAGTAAGCGGTAAGCATTTGATTTTATCAAAAGGTGTCCATGTTGTATTTGACCAGTCCGATTTCCCATTGAAGCAAGCTATTTATTTTGATACGGAAGATGGGCGAATGGTATTCGCGATACCACGGGAAGGAAAGGCGTATGTCGGTACAACGGATACATTTTATGAAGGAGATCCGAAAGACATCAAGGCTGAGCAGTCCGACATTGATTATTTGTTAAAAGCTATTGCCTATATGTTCCCGACAACTAATTTGACTCAGGAGCATATTGAATCTACATGGGCTGGGGTGCGTCCGCTTATTCATGAAGAAGGAAAAGGACCTTCTGAAATATCCCGCAAGGATGAAATATGGCAATCTGCCGGCGGTGTTATTACAATAGCAGGTGGAAAACTGACAGGATACCGTAAAATGGCTGAAAAAATCGTCAATTTGATTGTAAAACAGCTTGAAGGTGAATACGGTAAAACATACCGACCATGCACTACGAAAAAGATACCAATTTCCGGAGGAGATTTGAGCGGCTCCAAACATTTTGAAGCCTATATTCAGCAGAGCATCAAAAAAGGAATGGCTCATGGCCTGACGGAGAAGGAAAGTGAGCGCCTTGCGAGATTATACGGGACGAATATTGATACTGTATTAAGTTATACAAAGAAAGCAAAAGGCTTGCCGCCTATGATTTATGCAGAGCTTCTTTATGGCATCCATCATGAGAGTGTAGCAAAGCCGGAAGATTTCTTTGTGAGACGGACAGGTACGATGTTCTTCAATATCGCAACAGTGGAAACTTATAAAGAAGCGGTTATAGAGGAGATGCAGCGTATATTCGGCTGGAAGGAAGAAGAAAAAACTAAATATACAAATGAGCTTGAAGCAGAACTAGCAAAAGTAAAAGTATAAATGATACGACAGCAGGGGAGGACCATGTATGTCAGAATTTTTGGGAGAAATTATCGGAACAATGATCCTTATTTTGTTCGGCGGCGGTGTTGTGGCGGGAAGTGTGCTAAGATTTTCCAAAGGGGAAAATAGCGGATGGGTTGTCATAACAATTGCATGGGGATTAGCAGTTGCTATGGCCGCCTATGCAGTGGGCGATTATAGTGGTGCACATCTGAATCCGGCCCTTACGATTGGTCTTGCTTCAATTGGCGATTTTCCGTGGGCGGATGTTCCTATGTATATTTTAGCGCAGATGATTGGAGCCATTATTGGGGCAGCACTAGTATATATTATGTATTTGCCGCATTGGGGTGTGACGGAGGATGCAGATTCAAAACTTGCTGTATTTAGTACAATTCCAGCAATCCGTCATCCACTATCCAATTTGATTGCTGAGCTGATCGGTACGTTTGCCCTTGTACTTGGAATTTTAGCAATTGGTGCAAATGAATTTACAGAAGGGCTGAACCCTATCATCGTTGGAGCACTTATTATCGCCATCGGAATGAGCCTCGGAGGTCCAACGGGCTATGCAATCAATCCGGCCCGGGACCTTGGCCCTCGTATTGCTCACTTTTTACTCCCCATTCCTGGAAAGAGGGATTCTGATTGGTCTTATGCCTGGGTACCGGTTGTAGGACCGATTCTAGGAGCAGTTTTCGGCGCTCTATTTTATAAGCAGTTTTTTCGGGGTGAAAATTCAATCGCATTTTGGATATGCCTCATTATTGTGCTCGCAATCTTTTTTGCTGCACAAGTGTCCATGTCAAAGAGGAAGGTAGGGGATCATATATGAAGAAATATATTATGGCGCTTGACCAAGGAACAACGAGCAGCCGTGCAATTTTATTTGATGAAATGGGGAATCCTGCTCATATGGCACAGCAGGAGTTTAAACAGTATTTTCCAAAGTCGGGGTGGGTTGAACATAATCCGGTAGAAATTTGGAGTTCTATTTTATCCGTCATCGCTCAAATATTATCCAAAAATAACATTGCTGCTGAGCAAATTGAAGGAATTGGCATTACTAACCAGCGTGAGACAACGGTTGTATGGGATAGAAAGACTGGCGAGCCTATCTATAATGCAATTGTTTGGCAGTCACGACAAACAGCGGGTATTTGTGATCAGCTTAAGCAGGAAGGATATGAAGAGCTGTTCCGCAATAAGACGGGGCTATTGATTGATGCATACTTTTCCGGAACAAAGGTAAAGTGGATACTCGACAATGTTGAAGGCGCCCGTGAAAGAGCTGAAAAAGGGGAGCTTCTTTTCGGCACAATCGATACATGGATTATTTGGAAGCTGACGGATGGCGCGGTACATGTAACTGATTATTCAAATGCTTCGAGAACGCTGATGTATAATATCCATGACTTAAAATGGGATGAAGAACTGCTGCAAATTTTAGATGTCCCTTCTTCTATGCTTCCTGAAGTACGTCCGTCCTCGGAGGTATATGGTGCGGTAGTGGGCAAGCACTTCTTCGGTCATTCAGTCCCGATTGCCGGTATTGCAGGTGACCAGCAGGCAGCTCTGTTTGGCCAGGCATGCTTTGAAAAAGGAATGGCTAAAAACACGTATGGCACAGGCTGCTTTATGCTGCTCAATACTGGAGAGGAAGCGGTAAAGTCTGAACACGGTCTCCTGACGACCATTGCATGGGGAATTGATGGTAAGGTTAATTATGCATTGGAAGGAAGTATTTTTGTGGCCGGATCAGCTGTCCAATGGCTGCGGGATGGGTTAAGGATGTTCCGTAAGTCAAGCGATAGCGAAGGCTATGCGAAACGGGTAAAGAATACAGACGGTGTTTATGTTGTACCGGCATTTGTAGGGCTCGGCACACCTTATTGGGATAGTGATGTACGGGGAGCCGTATTCGGTTTAACACGTGGTACGAGCAAGGAGCACTTTATCCGTGCAACATTAGAGTCACTGGCTTACCAAACACGCGATGTATTTGGAGCTATGACATCTGACTCGGGTATTGATATGAAAACTTTACGTGTAGACGGAGGGGCTGTTGAAAATGATTTCCTTATGCAGTTTCAGGCAGATATCCTCAATGTTCCTGTAGAACGTTCTACTGTTAATGAAACGACAGCTCTTGGCGCAGCATATCTTGCCGGGCTTGCTGTAGGATTTTGGGAAAGTAAAGACGCTGTACAAAAAAACTGGCAGCTAAATCAGAAGTTCGAGCCGAAAATGGGTGAAGATGAGCGGGAAACTTTGTTTGAAGGATGGCATAAAGCGGTAAAAGCAGCGCAAGCTTTTAAATAATCTAGTGGTCTCTATTCTTTGAGGATGGAGACCTTTTACATTGGGTAAAAAAAGAAAAAAGGGGCTGGCAGTATGGAGATGCAACAGTACTTTCGTTCTAATGAAAGAGAGATAATCGAAGATATGAAACGCCTTGTAATAGCCGAATCTCCTTCTCTTCAAAAAGAATTAGCAGATCAGTGCAAAGATGTACTCCAAGGAATGTTTAAATCATACTTCGGTAAAAAGGCAGAGGAAATAGAAATGGCAGAAGTGGGGAATCACTTAAAGTTCACATACGGGAATGCAACAGAGCAGGTGCTGCTTGTAGGTCATTATGACACGGTATGGGACCAAGGTGTTATTGCATATAGAGAGACTTCAGATAAAATCTATGGCCCTGGTATTTTAGATATGAAGGCAAGCTTGATCAGTGCTATTTGGCTGCTGAAATATGTGGATGAATTTAATTTATCATTGAGCAAAAAAATTGTGCTTTTTATTAATAGTGATGAGGAAATCGGCAGCACAACATCCCGTCCCTTTCTGGAGGCAGAAGCTGCAAAAAGCATAGCGGCATTTATTTTAGAGCCGCCTGTTGTCGGCTCGGGTGATGTAAAGACAGCTCGGAAAGGAACAGCAAAATATTTGCTTACGCTAGAAGGGCGTTCAGCGCATGCTGGAAACAACCCACAAGAAGGTGTCAGTGCTATTAAAGAAGCGGCAAAGCAGATTTTGGATATTGAAGGGTTGACGGACTATGACAAAGGAACCACTTTGAATGTTGGAATGATCCAAGGTGGAGGCAAGTTAAATGTAGTACCGAACGAAGCACATTTAGGTATAGATGTACGGGCTGCAACAACGAAGGAGCAACGCAAAATTGATGATTATTTTGAAGAAATAAAGCCCCATGATGAAAGAGTACACATTAAAGTAGAAGGCGGTATTAATAGACCTCCGATGGAAAGAACAAAACAAACGGCTCAATTATTTGGCATAGCTAAAGAGGAGGCGCATGAAATTGGAGTAGACCTGCATGAGGCAAAGGTAGGCGGGGCAAGTGATGGGAACTTTACAGCACCTCTTGTCCGGACGCTGGATGGATTAGGGCTTGTCGGAGAGGGCATCCATGCGGAGAGTGAGCACATTGAAAAAGAGCATATCATTGAACGCTTTACCCTCTTAACGAAAACGGTATTGGAAGTAATAGAGGAGTGCTAGAAATGGGCCAAAAAAAATGGCAAAGAGAAGTGGGCGATTATATGATGCGTTCACTTTTTTTATACGTTTAATTTTTAGCAGCATTAGTGTAAGCAGTAGAAGGTCAAATACATGAGCTATTTCAGAGGATAGGTACTTCTTTTCTCTGCTGTTCAAATTTTAGCTAAGCATTGATAAATCTGTCATACTTGTCTAAAAGGAAGGGTTTTTGCTAAAATGAGACGTTATTCGTAGGAAAAGTTTATGGTAGCGGTGTACCACAACAGAAAATATGCTATCATAAAAAGTAATGTAAACAAGAAGGAGATTTAATGTATGAAACGACATGAAGCGCGCGCTAAGGCGTTGCAAGTACTGTTTCAATTAGACAGCACCGAGCTTTCAATCGAGGAAGCAATCGAACATGTTCTAGAAGAGCAGGAGACAAATGCTTTTTTTGAACAGCTTGTACGCGGGACAATTGAACATAAAGAGAAAATCGACGCAGCGCTGGAAGAAAAGCTAGAAAACTGGACACTGAGCCGTCTACCAAAAATTGAAAGAACTGTTTTACGCTTATCCGTTTACGAACTGTTATATATGCAGGATGCACCCGAACGAGTAGTATTGAACGAAGCAATAGAGCTTAGTAAAGTCTACGGGGACGAAAAATCAAGCAAGTTTGTAAACGGTGTACTTTCTAAATTTACACACTAAAAAGATTCGGTGAACATTGGAAGGAGTAACAACATGTCAAGTGCAATCATTAACGGTAAAGAAATTGGTCAAGAAATTCGTAAGTCAGTAGAAAAACGTGTGGAAAAACTGAAGGAGCAAGGCATCATCCCTGGCCTTGCGGTGGTTCTTGTCGGAGAAAACCCGGCGAGTAAAACATACGTTGCGAACAAACAAAAATCCTGTGAAGCAATCGGTATGTTTTCGGAATTAATCAAACTGCCGGAAGATGTGACACAGGAAGCCTTACTAGATCAAATTCGAGGTTTAAATGAACGTGAAGATATTCACGGTATTCTTGTACAGCTGCCTCTCCCAAAACATATTGATGAAGAAGCCGTTATCGCAACGATTTCTCCAGAAAAAGACGTAGATGGCTTTTCACCGGTAAGCGTAGGGAAAATGATGCTAGGACAAGATACGTACTTGCCATGTACTCCATTTGGTGTCATGAAACTTTTAGAGCATTCAGGAATTGAAGTAGCAGGAAAACATGCCGTGATTGTTGGGCGCAGCCATATTGTCGGCAAGCCGATGGGACAGCTCCTTCTTCAAAAGGATGCGACAGTCACATATACACATTCAAAAACACCTGATCTGCCTTCTTTCACAAAACAGGCCGATATTTTAATTGCAGCAGTAGGCCGTGCCAACTTTATAACAAAAGAGCATATTAAGCCGGGTGCTGTAGTCATCGATGTAGGCATCAACCGTGATGAAAACAATAAGCTATGCGGTGATGTAGATTTTGCGGATGTGGCGGATGCAGCATCACATATTACACCTGTTCCGGGCGGTGTGGGTCCTATGACGATTACAATGCTGCTCGAAAACACTGTCCAAGCTGCAGAAAAAAAGTTGGAACAGGACAAAGCAGAAAAAAACATGTAAAATAGATGGAGTATTGATAAGGGTGTCTAAATGCCAAAAAGACACCCTTTTCTTTTGGTACAGAATAGAAAAGGATGGCGCACAAGCCCATCTTGGGAAAAGTGCATGTAGCTTTGATAGCATCTATTCAACCAAAACTAGCAAATACATAAAAGTAAAGGGGGCGCAGACATGTCGTCTTCATACTTGACCGTAAAAGCGCTGACAAAATATATTAAACGAAAATTTGAGGCTGACCCGCACCTCCGGGAAGTATATGTAAAAGGGGAGTTGTCGAACGTCAAGATCCATACATCTGGACATATATATTTTACATTGAAGGATGACGGAGCGCGTATTAATGCGACGATGTTCCGCAATCAGGCAGCGAGGCTCTCATTCCGTCCTGAAGAAGGCATGCAGGTCTTCATACGTGGGGACGTTAATGTATATGAAGTAGGGGGCACGTATCAATTATACGCGCAGACGATGGAACCGGACGGAGTAGGCGGCCTATTCATTGCGTTCAATCAATTGAAGGAACGTTTACAGAAAGAAGGCCTTTTTAATCCTAATTTTAAACAGCCGATTCCGTTGTATCCTCAAACAATCGGTGTTTTGACAGCGACGACAGGGGCAGCCATTCGTGATATTTGTACGACGATTGGGCGGCGTTATCGACAGGCTGAGATTTGCGTATATCCCACACTTGTTCAAGGTGCAGGCGCAGCTGCGGATATAGCGAAAAACATTCAATTGGCTAATAAACAAGCGATGTGCGATGTGCTGATTGTCGGTAGGGGCGGCGGTTCCATAGAGGATTTATGGGCATTTAATGAGGAGATTGTGGCACGGGCTATTTTTGAAAGCCGTATTCCAATCATCAGTGCGGTTGGCCATGAAACAGATACGACCATTGCCGATTTTGTTGCTGATTTACGGGCACCAACGCCTACAGCAGCGGCAGAAATGGCTGTTCCGAATCGCCAGGAGCTCTATCAACGTGTACTCAAAGGGCAGTCACATATGCACCAGATGATGACTGCAAGACTTCATTTTGAGCGGACCCGTCTGACAAAGCTGCAAAATGCTTATCCACTCGCAATGCCGGAACGGCTATATCGGCCATTTACGGAAAAGCTGGCTCAAATGGATACACAGCTGCAGAATAGTACGTCGCTTTATTTTATGAAGCAGCGGAATGTTCTAGAACGATTGCAGTCCCATCTTCGCATGCAGTCGCCACAGCAACAGGTATCTTATGAAAAAAGGCAGTTGGATACTATGACCCAACAGCTTACAAAGGCAGTTTTTGCCAATATTCAGCAAAATAAGCAGCAGTTTGATAGTGTAATCCGAACACTTAGTGCGTTAAATCCATTAGCGATTATGCATAAAGGATTTAATGTTTCCTATAAAAATGGACAGGTAGTAAAGTCAGTTGAACAACTGTCTCCGGACGATGTAATTGATGTTACGTTTCATGATGGAGCAGCAAAGGCTAAAATACTTGAAGTAGAGAAAAAGGGGGAATGATGATGTCACAGCAATCATTTGCGGCAGCGATGACAGATTTAGAAGAAATTGTCCGTAAATTAGAGCAGGGAGACGTACCTCTTGAAGAGGCAATCGATTTATATAAAAAAGGAATGGAGCTTTCTCAATTTTGCCATGAAAAGCTTACGAATGCGGAACAGCAACTTATTTCAATAGTAGGTGAGGATGGATCAAAGCAGCCATTTTCATCAAATATGGGTGAGGGATAAATATGAGTGCACGCTTACAGGATTTTATAGAGGAGCATATACCGAATATTGAATCACATATGTATGGATTGGTGAAGGAAGTAGCTGGACCTCAAGCCTTAAAGGATTCCATGATTTATTCACTTGAAGCTGGCGGAAAGCGTATACGCCCGTTATTTGTTGCCGCTGTGTGTCATACATTCAATCAGCCGCGGCAGGCAATGTATACAGTAGGAGCAACGGTTGAGATCATCCATACTTACTCATTGATACACGATGATTTACCATGTATGGATAATGACGATTTGCGTCGGGGAAAACCGACGAACCATAAAGTATTTGGGGAAGCTTTAGCTGTATTGGCTGGAGACGCACTCAATTCACTTAGTTTTGGTATTCTTGCAAGGATGGAAGATGTCTCTTCTGAACAACGTTTGGAGCTAATTCGTATGTTAAGTGAAGGGGCAGGTTCAGAAGGAATGGTTGGCGGGCAGGTGCTCGATATGGAAGGTGAAACACGCCAGTTGAACCTGGAAGAGCTTGAAAACGTCCATATTAATAAGACGGGTGCCTTACTCCGATTCAGTATCGAATCGGGAGCGGTACTATCCAATGCAACAAAAGACGATCGGGAGGCATTGGCGGAGTATGCTCACCACATGGGCCTTGCCTTCCAAATACAGGATGATATTTTAGACATTGAGGGAACGAGCGAGCAGTTAGGCAAAACTGCCGGCAAAGATGTGGCCAGTGATAAGAGTACGTACCCGGCGCTGCTGACGATAGAGGGAGCAAAAAGCAAGCTGGAGGATCATTATCAGGCGGCTGTAGATGCTTTAAAGCGTCTCTCTGTGGATAGTGCACTGCTGCAAGAGTTTGCTACGTATATTGTCCGCCGAAATAAGTAAGAAGTATAACGTTTTATTCTCACGTTTAACACTGTTATAATAGTGAGTATCGCAAACACGGTGAATAAATAGATGAAAAGGTGTGTGTAGAGATGGATTTAAACAAAATTTCTAGTCCATCCTTTTTAAAGGGCTTGAACAACAAACAGTTAGAGGCACTAGCAAAGGAAATCCGTGCATTCCTAATTGAAAAATGTTCTGTCACTGGAGGTCACATCGGTCCGAATTTAGGTGTAGTAGAGCTAACAATCGCTTTGCATAAAGCGTTTAATAGTCCAACTGATAAACTTTTATGGGATGTAGGGCACCAAGCCTATGTTCATAAGATTTTAACAGGCCGGGCGAGTCAGTTTGATACATTGCGCCAATTTAAAGGATTGTGTGGATTCCCTAAACTTGTCGAAAGTGAACATGATGAGTGGGAAACAGGACATAGTTCAACTTCATTGTCAGCTGCAATGGGGATGGCTGCGGCACGGGATATTCGTAAAGGAAAAAACTTTGTCGTACCTATTATAGGAGATGGAGCATTAACGGGCGGTATGGCGCTAGAAGCGTTAAATCATATTGGTCATGAAAAAACAAATATGATCGTTATTTTAAATGACAATGAAATGTCGATCGCGCCAAACGTTGGTGCCCTTCATGGCGTATTGGGCCGGTTACGTACAGCCAAGGAATATTCAAAAGCAAAAGAGGAACTTGAGCGTCTCATGCTTAAAATTCCAGTGCTTGGAGACAAATTGGCTTCAACGGCTGAACGTGTGAAGGACAGCTTAAAATATCTCGTTGTATCTGGAGTATTTTTCGAGGAAATGGGCTTTAAATATCTTGGACCGATTGATGGGCATGATTTTGAAGCACTTGAAGATACATTAGAATATGCAAAAAAAGTAAATGGTCCTGTTCTTGTTCATGTTATTACGAAAAAAGGGAAAGGCTACAAGCCGGCAGAAGAGGATACAATCGGTACTTGGCATGGTACAGGTCCGTATAAAATGGAAAATGGTGAATTTGTTAAATCCACTGTAAAAGGGCCTGCATGGAGCAGTCTCGTTGCTGAATCTGTACGGAAATGCATGAAGGAAGACGAACGCATTGTGGCCATTACGCCTGCTATGCCTGTTGGTTCAAAGCTTGAAGGCATTCAAAAGGACTTTCCACACCGTTTCTTCGATGTTGGGATTGCCGAGCAGCATGCTGCTACAATGGCAGCAGGTCTTGCTACACAAAAAATGAAGCCGTTTTTGGCTATCTATTCAACATTCCTGCAGCGGGCATATGATCAGGTGCTGCATGATATTGCCCGGCCGAGCCTGAATGTCTTTATCGGGATTGACCGCGCAGGCCTTGTCGGTGCAGATGGTGAGACACATCAAGGTGTGTTTGATATTGCATTTTTACGTCATATTCCTAATATGGTACTGATGATGCCAAAGGATGAAAATGAAGGGCAGCATATGGTAAAAACAGCCCTTGAGTATAATGACGGTCCAATTGCGATGCGCTACCCGCGTGGTAATGGATCAGGAGTAGAAATGGATGCAGAAATGAAGACATTGCCAATCGGTTCCTGGGAGGTATTGCGAAATGGGAAAGATGCTACAATTCTCACATTCGGGACAACTATTCCAATGGCACTGGAAGCCGCTGAATTGCTGGCAGCCCAAGGGATCGATATACAGGTAGTAAATGCACGCTTTATTAAACCGATGGATGAGAATATGCTGCATGCATTAATGAAAAAGGGAGCACCAATTTTGACAATTGAGGAAGCTGTCCTGCAAGGCGGCTTTGGAAGCGCTGTCCTTGAATTTGCAGCAGATCATCACTATCAAACAGCTATTGACCGAATTGGTATTCCGGATGAATTTATTGAACATGGAAATGTAGACCAGCTCCTAGCAGAAATAAATGTAACGACGGAAGAAACAGTTAAACGGATAAAAGCTTTATTACAAAAACAGGTAGGAACAGTATGACAAAACAACCAAAAGAGCGTGTAGACGTTCTATTAGTAGAGCGCGGACTGTGTGAAACACGGGAGAAAGCAAAGCGCTCTATAATGGCAGGCCTTGTTTATTCGAATGAAACACGTATCGATAAGGCAGGCGAAAAAATTCCTGTTGATGCACCCCTCCAAGTAAAAGGCTCTGATTTAAAATATGTTAGCCGCGGGGGGCTGAAGCTTGAAAAAGCCTTGCAGATCTTTGATATGGATGTGGAAGGGAAGCTCATGCTCGATATCGGCTCCTCAACAGGCGGCTTTACAGACTGCGCCCTGCAAAACGGGGCACGTCATTGTTACGCGCTGGATGTTGGTTCCAATCAGCTCGCATGGAAAATCCGCTCTGATAATCGGGTAACAGTAATGGAAAAAACAAATTTTCGCTATACAAAACCGGAAGATTTAACTGAGGGTCTTCCGGAATTTGCAACAATAGATGTTTCCTTTATATCGTTATCGCTCATTTTGCCCGTTTTAAAAACGGTATTAATGCCAGGTGGAGACGTCATGGCACTTGTCAAACCCCAGTTTGAGGCGGGAAAAGAAAATGTCGGGAAGAAAGGGATCGTACGTGATCCAAAAGTGCATTTAGCAGTACTGGAACAAACAGCTGATATGGCGACAAAAGTTGGCTTTGTCGTAGTGAATGCCTCTTATTCGCCAATTACCGGAGGAGAAGGAAATATTGAATTTCTCTTCCATTTAAAAAATCCGCAAGAGGGCGAGACACTTGTACCGTTTATGGATTTTTCCAAAGTTGTAGCTGAAGCGCACGCCCAATTGACATAGCTGTTTCTTGTAAGAAACACTACTTCGGTATTTTAAAAGCGGGAAAAGTTCTAGCTTGATAGAGGAAATACAGAGGAATAAAAATAGGAAAAGGCAAAACCTTATACGTAAGGTTTTGCCTTTTTAATTTATTTAAAAGGCTGAATTGTCGATAATGAAGGGATCCGAGCGGTACATTTCCAATTTTTCTTGTATTTCTTTTATGCAAATGTTAGTGTAAAAATACAATCAATAAATTTATGAGGTGAATATATGAATAAAGGTCAACGTCATATTCGAATTCGTGATATTATTACAAATAATGAGATAGAGACACAGGATGATTTAGTCGAGCAGTTAAAAAAAGCAGGTTATAACGTAACACAGGCGACAGTTTCGAGAGATATTAAAGAATTGCATTTAGTGAAAGTACCTCTTCAGGATGGACGTTATAAATACAGTTTACCCGCCGATCAGCGGTTTAATCCTATTCAAAAACTGCATCGTGCATTAGCGGATGCATTTGTTTCAATCGATGGGGCCTCACATTTTTTGGTGATGAAAGCGCTGCCGGGGAATGCCAATGCTATTGCTGCGCTGCTGGATCATCTGGAGTGGAATGAAATCCTTGGAACAATTTCAGGTGATGATACAATTCTGATTATTTGCCGTACCGAAAATGATAGGGAAGATATTAAAAATCGATTATTAGATATGCTTTAATTCGAGGTGGAGATTATTGTTACGAGAGCTGAGTATTCGAAACTTTGCCATTATAGATGACTTAACGGTCAGCTTCTCAGATGGTTTAACAGTATTAACGGGAGAAACAGGTGCAGGGAAATCGATTATTATCGATGCAGTGCATTTACTGGCTGGCGGCCGCGGTTCGCAGGAATTTATCCGTCATGGTGCAAGAAAGGCCGAGCTGGGTGGTTTGTTCCAAATTACGAGTGAGAGTCATCCTATTTATGCAAAGCTTGAAGAAGCTGGACTGGAAGCGGAAGAAGGAACTATTATCCTGCGGCGGGATTTAAATGATAATGGAAAAAGTGTGTGCCGCATTAATGGCAAGCTTGTCCCATTATCTGTGTTACGTGATATCGGCGGTAGTCTTATAGATATTCATGGGCAGCATGAAAATCAGGAATTGATGGATGAAAAGCAGCATGTTCATTTACTTGATTATTTTGCTTATGATGAACTTAAAAGTATTCAGGAGAGGTACAGCGAGCTTTACCATTCATACCGAGAGCTGAAAAGAGAAGTACAAGCTTTAAATCTCGATGAGCAGCGTACAGCCCAGCGTATTGACCTTTACCAATTTCAAATTAATGAATTAGAAGAAGCTGGCCTTCAACTAGACGAGGAAGAGCGGTTATTGGAAGAACGCCGGCGCCTTATGAATTTCCACAAAATTTTCGAGCGGGCAAATGTCGCATATGAAGCAATTTCTGGAGAGTCAAAAGGTCTGGATTATATTGGAAATGCAATGAATGCATTAGAAGATATTGTTGATCTGGACATGAATTTTAAAGAGACTTCAGAGGCGGTAGCTTCAAGCTTTTATGCTCTGCAGGATGCTGCCTATCAAATCAAGCATGTGCTGGACGATCTGGAATTTGATCCTGAACGAATGAATGAAGTGGAACAGCGTTTGGCACAATACCAAGCAATGAAACGCAAATACGGAACAACGGTGGAAGAAATTTTGGCGTATCAGGCAAAAATTGAAGAAGAACTGATGCAGCTTATTAATCGGGATGAAACGATTCAGCAAAGCGAAAAGCAATTGCGTGAAATGGAAGAGCAGTTAACGATTCTTGCTGAGGAGCTTTCATCTATTCGTAAAGAAAATGCTCAAAAACTGAGCGATGCTATTATGAATGAGCTGCGGGTGCTCCATATGGAAAAAGCGCAATTTATCGTTAAGTTTGAGACACTTGAGCAATTTGATGCTAATGGAAAGGATGATGTGGCATTTTATATTTCGACAAATGTCGGAGAACCGCCAAAATCACTTCCAAAAATTGCGTCGGGTGGAGAACTATCCCGAATTATGCTGGCGTTAAAAACGATTTTTTCTTCTTCGACAGGTATTACTTCCATTATTTTTGATGAAGTGGATACAGGTGTCAGCGGCAGAGTTGCACAAGCAATTGCTGAAAAAATCTCGGATATCTCGGTAAATTCCCAGGTTTTATGTATTTCACATCTACCACAGGTTGCCGCGATGGCTGATCATCATTATTATATAAAAAAGCAAGTGGAAGATGACCGTACATTTACAACAATTACGGAAATCGAAGGAAATGAACGTATTGAAGAGCTGAGCCGGATGATGAGTGGAGCGGAAATTACCGATTTAACGCTGCAGCACGCTTCTGAGCTAATTGAAATGGCAAGACAGCGCAAAATGGAAATCCAATAAGCAATTCAGGATGTGTCTTTGGACACGTCCTTTTTTTTCCGTTCATAATCGATAAAAAGTGCAACATCATAAAGAAAAAAGGAGGTGGAGTATGAAGAAGAAGCTCATCTATTCTGTAGTGCTTATTTGGCTAACGTTTTTCACATTTGCTATTCCGATCGAAGCGAAAAAACTCATCCCAATGGGAAACACCATCAGTGTTCAATTAGAGATGCCTCATTATTATGTACTGAATGATATTCTTTTGGACAGCGGTGAATGGCTCCGTAAAAAAGATCAAATATTGGAAATAGATGGCCAGGAAGTACGGGAGCTGTCTGAAGAGGATCCTCCGTTTAAAGATGCAAAGCTTCTTGTGAAACGGGGTGGAAAAGAGCATACTATTCAGATCAGCAGTTCAGAACTGCAGCATTTGACGAGCTTCATTAAAAATGAAACAGATGGTATCGGTACGTTAACATATATAGACCCCGATGATATGGAATATGGGGCGCTTGGCCACCAAATCATCGACCATTCACTCGATATAAAGCCGAAAGTGATGAAAGGGTCCCTGTATCTCGCCAGCATCTCACAAATTAAAAAAAGCCGCCCTGGAGAGCCCGGTTATAAGATCTCGAGTAGTGAGCGGCATGAAGCTCAGGTAGGCAGTATTTTAGAAAATGAAGTGTACGGCATTTTTGGCAAATGGCAACAACCTCTACAACCAAGTTTGTATCCTCCGCTAGAAATTATACATGGGAAAGAAATTAAGACAGGTCCGGCACAAATGATTACTTCAATTGAAGGAAACACCATTGAAAAATTTGATATTACAATCCACAAAGTGACAGAAGAAACATTCCAGTTTATCGTTACAGATAAACGACTATTAGAAAAAACAGGCGGGATTATACAGGGAATGAGCGGTAGCCCTATTATACAAAACGAGCAATTTGTCGGAGCCGTAACGCATATGTTCGTGGAGGAACCGACAAAAGGAGCGGCCATCACCATTGTAGAAATGATAAAGAAATCTCCCGAATAATGATTAATTGACTACACTTTTTAGAAAAGTGTAGTTATTTTTCCATTTTTTTATTAAAATAAGAGTAACGAAAAATCGACAAAATGAGAAATTCAGGAGTGGCTGTCGAAATAGACGTTTTTTGTATGACTACTTAATCATTTTAAAAAATTTTAAAGGTTTTTTTTCTGAACTGTCGAAATAGCAGAATTGTGTCAGTAGGCATAAATTTCAGGGGAAATTGTAAATAGGGGGAAAAAGAATGGCAAAAATTAAAGTTGCAATTGCTGATGATAATCGTGACCTTGTAAAAATGATGGAAACTTTTTTTGACAACCATGAGGCGATTGAAGTAATTTTTACTGCCTCAAATGGTAAAGTTTGTATTAAAATGTTAGAACAGTATCAACCGGATGTTCTACTGCTGGATATCATTATGCCGCATCTTGACGGAATGGGCGTATTGGAAGCTATGTATAACGATGATCAATTAGCAGATATCCCTGTTATTATGCTCACTGCTTTTGGACAAGACGATGTAATGAAAATGGCCGCAAATTATGGCGCCTCTTACTTTATGCTGAAGCCATTCGAATTTGAACAGCTCGTACAGAAAATTCTCCATGTTGCCGGGGCGAAAATGGAAGGACCAAAAAGAAAAAGCATTCTACAGCCTGTACAAAATCAAAAGATGGACCAGCGTCAGCTCGATACGACAATTACAGGCATTATAAAGGAAATTGGAGTACCGGCTCATATTAAAGGTTATTCTTATCTGCGAGAGGCCATTCAAATGGTGTATTATGATATCGAATTACTAGGTTCAGTGACGAAAATTTTATATCCTGAGATAGCCAAAAAGTTTAGTACAACTCCTTCTCGCGTGGAACGTGCAATCCGCCATGCAATTGAAGTAGCATGGAATCGGGGAAGTTATGAAACGATCTCCGAAATGTTCGGCTATACAGTGCATCATATGAAATCAAAACCGACAAATAGTGAATTCATCGCCATGATTGCGGACAAGATCAGGATTGAGATGGTGGCTAGCTAACCGTTAATTTGACGGCATTTGCGGCGTAGGTTTGTAGCGGAAAATGACTAGTAAACTTATTATAGATAACGATTATATTACGAAAATTAGAGCGCCTTCTAGGACAGTTTTTAACGACTGTTTTGGGAGGCGTATTTTTTATGACATTAAGCCTGTTTTTAATCGGAATTGACCGTTACATGCTCGATTGCAGCGCAAAAGGATTATCTAAAAAGACGTTAAGTTCGTATGAGCAGACGTTAAAGCTGTTTGTCCGTTATATGTTGGACACATTTGCTATTGACGATGTGAAAGACGTTACGGCGGACCATTTACAAGCTTATATCCGTTCAATCGAGGATCGAGGCAAGTTTCAAGCAAGTTTTGCGAAGACGCCAGTGAGTTATCCGGGCGACGAGCAGACTGTGGCAAGCCGGTCAGTAGGACGACTGTTGCGAATTATATCCGCAATACAAGGCGTTCTATTCACATTTGTATAACGAGCGAGTCATCCGGAAGAATCAGCTAAAAGACTTGAAAAATGTCAAGTCGGAGCGAAAAGTAAAAGTAATACTCGAAGATAACGAGTTAAAACAGTTTTTTAGGACATTCGACGTCACGAAGTTCGATCAATATCGCGACTGGATAATTGAACGGCTAATATTCGATACAGGCGCTAGGATAGGCGAGTTATTAGAAGTGGTGCCGGCTGATATCGATTTACGCAGTAACGCGCTTCTTTTGCGTAAAACGAAGTCGGGTAAGCAGCGCTTTGTGTATTATTCGCAAAAGACTCGTAATCATTTGAAGTCGTGGCTGACATATAAGGACCGATATGCCGACAGTCCATATCTATTTTAGACGAATAGAGGAACTAAATTGCGGATTGAAGGTGTGGAGCGTTCATTCAGACTTCGGAGTAGAGATATAGATTTGCAAGTGTCACCTCATTTGCTGAGGAACAACTTCGCCAAACGTTATTTAATCAACGGGGGAGATTTTGCTACACTTTCTCGCTTACTTGATCACGCCAACGTCGAAGTAACAAGCGCAATTTATTTGGATTTTGCTGATAAAGAAATTATGCACAAATATAGGCAGCATAGCCCATTGGAGAATTTAGATATTTAAACAAAAAAAGCCGCCAGTATTTTCGGTACTGACGACTTCTTACAACTGAATATCTACGCTGAAAATTGCCTGGTGGTAATAGCGTTGTTACTATGTACTTTAACATTTTTAAAAATGAGGTCACATACGCTTATCTAGCAATGCCATTTTTCGGCAGTAGCGTCGAGGTCGCCCACTAATTCGAAGTTAATCTAACCTGGTCAGTGCCGTCCGTCACACCGCCAAAATACGGAATATATCGCTGATCCAGCCATTTCCCGTTATGGTAGAAATGAAGGGCGAGCTCTGCCATTAAAGGAGCAGTAGGTTTATCCAGGCATAAGGAGCCGGTAAATATACACAAGCGGATAGAAGTACGATTACCGCACGTTTAGGACGATAATTAAACGAGTGTATATGCATTGAAAGCTGCCGACCAACGGGAAGCATACGAAGAAACCTCGGACGTCCTCATGACGCTGAAATTATATGGTCGCTACTTATTGTCGCTTGATACGTTTTCCTTCGTGTCTTGCGACAGTAGGTAACGACTGTGCGCCGATTTCCTGGAGCGAGCAGCCATTCTGCTAAAATTTGAAGATATAAACCAATCGTAAATAATATAAAATACTATTTCATTATGGTAAATTAGTATATTATTCGAAATATAGTTGTATCTAAATTTATAGAGGGGTAATGGAGTTAGTGAAGTTGATTACAGGATATGTAAAGGATCATAAAATTCAATACCAATCATTTATTGAAGGGTGTCCAAATTGTTGAAGAAGTGTATCTCCGTATTTAATAGACAATCGAGGAACCTATGATGAGGATTATAAGATGCCGGTATGTTCTTTTGTGCTACAGTGTAACAGAAATGAGTGGGGTAAATATTTTATCGTTGAACTAGCCGTGCAAAAGGGGTCTTCAAACTATTGGAAGATTATATCAGAAAAATGCGGATTTACAATGTTAAGAGCAAAAAATCGCCAAATGACGTTTTGGGAAGGTTATAATTCAGCTGAAGATTATATGCCTACGTACAAGATTAGTGAATATAAAAAGAGGAGGTATAAATGATGCATACATATTGGTTAGGTGGAGGGCTTTTTCCTCTTGATTGGGAGTTTTGTTTTTTAACAGTTTCTGAATACAAAGAGAAATTAATTGAGAAGAGAGAGAGCAACCCTGATTATTTTGATTTGAAAACAGGTGGAGTGGATAAATTGTTTGCTCTTATAGACAAACGTGTGACGTTTGCTCTAAATAACTTTAATGAGGAATTAAAAAAATATAGTAATGAATTGAGATGCCCTGCCATGATTATTCCAATTCCTAGAGGGGATGCAAGTAATGGGGCAGATTTTATTATCATTTTAAAGAGAGAGGAAGATGGAGATACAGCAGTGTATTCTCCGTATCCAATTTCCTATTTAGAAAATTGATAGCTTTTACCATCAATCTTTTCTGACTTTTGTACACTCAGACTAATTGACGTCGAGCAGTTGCTTTCCCGTAAGTCCAACACATTTTCCACACTTACACCACCAGTATAATTAACGGCCATGCGGCTCACAAAAAAACAAAAACAACGAGGTGGATCGCGATGCATATGGTTGTCGCGATTGGAGCAGGTGTTGGACTGTATTATGTGCTGCATCAAGTAGTACCCGCAATTTTTTCTAAATATTGAAGATTAGCGTTTCCTTTTGTTGGAGGCGTTTTTTTATTTTTCAACTAGTTGTATGAGCTCGCTAATCTCAACCATTCCAAGAGCGTTGCAAATTTTCTCGATATGCTCAATAGATAAGCGATCTACATAGCCTCGGCAAAAGGTTGCTGATTGCATTTGGTCGTACTTCAGCTAATTCGGCAAGTTGAGCCTGGGTCATATCTCAAGATTTAAAAATTTTAACTAAGTTTATTTTTGCTTTTTTATGGGTGTGCCGCCTTTCCTTCACTCTATTATACGCAAATTATATCGCTGTACAATTTTTCGTAAATAAGTGTTAATGCTATATTGCATGTACGATATGATGATATAAGCAGTTGAAAACAGGAGGTTGAAATGCATGGTAATCGAGTTAAGTGAAGGAGTGTACGTCATCATAAACGATTTCTACGCTGATTATAACTTCTATTAGTTATTAGCCTTCAACTAGGAAATGAAGTTTACATTTATGAAAAAACCATAAAATCATCTTAAGTAATAACTTTAGAGGGTATCCATATTTGCTGCCCCAAAAGCCCCCATACGGAGTATGCTGTAAAAGGGATCCTAACAATCCACGGAATATTTTTTCACTTGGGGGAGATATAAGTGGGGAAATGGACGCGAAACTAACGGAAACTTTTTGCATAGGAAGTCAGTTATGTACCGAGTAATGATCCGCTGGCAGCAATTTTATTGTATAAAGGTCGAGTAGACGAAATACGTGACCAAGGTGCTATTAAATACGCATAAGAAATGATTTACCAAATACGGATTGATTAACAGACTTATTTTCGCTTACTATCTGGAACGACGTCAATATTCGACGTAAACGTGACGCAATCAGACTTAGAGCCCCAACGGATTCGACAATTTTCGTTCTTGCGTTTTATTTATCGGTCATGTATATTTAAACCATCGCGAAGCAAGTAGTACCGGTACAAAAGTATATAAGTATATCAAACGATACTATCAAATGTCTTAGATATCGGAGGTTTATTTAGGTATTGCGAGTGTAAAATGATCGGTAAATAAAGAACGTTAAAAACTGCGAAGGTTGGCCTAGAATGACCGCTAAACTTACGTAGTATGATCGTTAACTATAATAATACGGGATTTCGAAATTTCTTTCTCTACGACAAATAGTGAATTCATCGCCATGATTGCGGACAAGGTCCGGATTGAGATGGCGGCGAGCTAATTTCGCTAGTTTAAAAGTGTAGGTATCTGGATAAAAACATATTAAAGTGGATCGTGCATAATTCTTGTTTCATCTTGGACACTTCTCTAGGAGGGATTGGATTGAACACAGGCGGCTTATTACGTGCATTTGATTTGGCAAAACATCACAAAATGGATATTCGGACATTTACGAACATTCAGCGCATCGTACAAGATGAAGTGAATTGTAAAGGTCTTGTAGCTGATGAAATTACGGAACAAATTATCATGTATTTACGATATTGTAAAGCAGCGATGTTGGATATTACCACGGTGCAAGACTTAAAACGAGAGATTACGATTATAGAACACCAATAATATGAAAGATCCAAATAACGGGTTTAAAATAGGTAACAGGGGGTAAATGTAGACTAGTAAGCTATCTTGATACGTTTTACCTCCTTTCTTTATGTTGTTTATGTCATGTTGCTGATATAAACATTTTAGCGCTCACTTTAAGTGGAGCGCTCTTTTTTTCTTTATCAGCGGGTTGATATTAACAGTGCATAAAAATCTTTCTAATACTTTTGTACTCCCAAAAAGCATCTTTTAGAAAATTAAGATACTTTTTGAGAGGCGAAAGAGGGAAAAAGAGAAAAGCGAAAATGAGAAAAAAGCAATATGTTCTGAAAATTGCCGTTTATTTCTAAACAAACCATTTTTGATTGTATATACTAATCTATAAGGGAAAGGAGGATTCGCGTGCTCGTATATAAAAATGACTATATTGAAATTACTGAAAAGAACGGAAAAGTATATTTATTAACTGCTCAATCGGGATACCCCCTTAAGGAATTTGACGGCATTCTACGTAGTTTTCCCCGGATTAAATTAACAAATTTTGCGCTTTTAAAAAATGTACTAACAAAGGTTGGCTCAAGTCCTATAGAGGTCGGACAGTGGCTTCCGCAGATCGAAATTGAAGTTTCCCGCGATAAAATGACGGCTTCTCTCTTTATTAACGAGACAGCAGAATATATTCGCTCTCATAAGGAAAAATTAGCTAGTGAAGTGACTAAGTTATTACAGGACAATCGGATTATTCACGGGACTTTACCTCTACATACGGACAAGATTATTCCGGCAAAGGCGATATTAATTGCTCAAGGTACGCCACCAGTAAAGGGGGCAGATGCACAAATTACTTATTTAGAAATTCCAGAACGAAAACCTGTTATCCGTGAAGACGGAAAAGCGGATTATTATGATATGAATTTTATACATGAAATTAAAGAAGGATCTTGGTTAGGAGAAAAAATTCCACCCCAGCCGGGTATTGATGGCATGACGATTCATGGAGAAGTCATTCCTGCCCCGCCGGGAAGGGATGCTAGTTTAAAATATGATAGAAAATCAGCTTATGAGGTAGAAGAGGAAGGCAAAATCATTCTCCGTTCACGTATAGGAGGGGTACTTGAACACAGCCAGGGACAGATTTCTGTCAATCACCATCTTCCTGTTAACGGTGATGTAGGAATAGAGACAGGTAATATAGATTTTGAAGGATCCATTAGTATCCGGGGATCAGTTCAGCCTGGCTATTCTGTTATTGCCAAGGGAGATATTTCGATTGAAGGGCCGGAGGGTGTTTCAGGAGCAAAGCTGATCAAATCGATTGAAGGGGATATTTATATTCGGGGTGGGATTTTTGGTTTAGGAGAAACACGTGTAGAAGCTGGAGGTAATATTTTTGTGAAGCATGTGAATGAAGCAAATTTATTAGCGGGACAGAGCATTAGTATAGGATTTTATGCAATCGGTTCCAATTTAAAAGCCACTTCCATCCTTGTGGATGAACGCAAGGGTAAGATTATAGGGGGGAAGGCGGTAGCAAAAAAACAAATTGTTACTTCAATTTCCGGAAATCGCCTAGAAAGACGTACCGAACTTATTATCAATAGTGTGAATAAAGAAGAGGCATATGCACATATTCAAGATAAAGCAACATACTTAAAAGGTTTGCATGAAGAAACAATGAAACTTGAAGAACAGGTGAATCGGCTAGATAATGTTCAGTTGAACTCCCAGCAGCTGGCTGCATTAGAACAGGCGAAGCAGAATTTGCAGCGCCAAAAGGATGAAGCGGCATATATTGACCAGGAAATTAAGCAGATGATGAATGATTTGCGAAATGTAGGGAAAGAGGAAATTGTCGTAACGAAAACAGCTTACCCTGGCACGTTTATTCAAGTTGGCAGAAAGGCATCAATTTTGTCAAAAGAGACGAACGGCAAATTTCTACTGGAGTTTGGAGAGTTGAATGTCTAATGGTAAATAATATCCCGGTATACGCGCATAGAGGTGCCTCCGCTTATGTACTGGAAAATAGTATGGAGGCTTTTGAAAAAGCCATTGCTTTACATGCAGATGGCATTGAACTGGATGTCCAATGCTCGAAGGAAGGCACAGTGTTTGTGTACCATGACTTGAACTTAAAAAGGCTAACAGGAGTCGATAAATTCATTCATGACTGTACGGATGAAGAGCTTTGTAACTTTCGGATTGGCAGAAGGACCTTTTTCCGCTTCATTGGCAACAAACGCATACCCACCTTTGAAAAAGTTCTTGAGTGGGCAAATAAGCATAATGTGAAGCTGAATATCGAGCTGAAAGAGTCATTGATCGACAATCTAGACCCCATGATTCGCCTATTAAAATCCCAGAGCTTACCTAAAGGGAGTCATGTATCATCGTTCCATGATGTCTTACTGGAAAAGATAAAAAAGGAATGCCCACACGTAGAGACGGCCATCATTGTCACTAGGAAATTTGATTGGGCAGCATTGGATGCTATGAAACATATTGATGCTGTCCATGCACACAAAAGATATTATAAACCCCGCTTTCTGCAAATTTGCGAGAAAGCAAAAAAACCTATGCGTTTTTATGCCATTGATGGAAAAGAAGCATTCCTGCAGCGGCCGCACCCAGTGGTTGCCGGCTGGATTACGGATTTTCCGGACCGTCTTGCTAAAAAGCAGCCTAACCGAAAGAAAAAGGTGTAACCATATTGACGGTTACACCTCTTTGCGTTCCTCCACGGAAGGGACAGTTTTTTTTTGCCATCGTGCAGCCACCTTTCCCTTTTTTCTGTCACGGTGAAGCAGGAATCCTGCAAAAAAGCCAAAGCCGGCAAGGAAAAAGATAATGCCTACAATAAATTGGAGCCATAGCCATGGGAAAGGAAACAGTAGATTGCTAAATAATGTATCGCGCATAAACTTAATGCCCGCAGCTGCCATTAAGCCGGGAATAAGTAGTACGATAAACGCTGCCATACGAGCCATACAGAAACCTCCTAATCATATACTTATTTTACAATGACACATTGGAAAGTCAAGAATCCGCTATTTAACAATAACAATGGCCAATAGTTGTTTTGTTTAGAAAAATTGGAATATTCTCAATAAGGGGTATGTGCGTTTTTTTAGTTGCGTTCTTCCACAATTGAAAGTATTGTAAATTTATAAGGTGAATTATTATTGCTCAACAAACATAATAATCGCTTTAAGTAGAAAAATGATATATTTAAGAGAAAAAACGTTCTTAAAGGCGAAAGGGGATATAGGTTATGGAGATTTTTAAATACATGGAAAAATATGATTACGAACAACTTATTATGTGCCAGGATAAAGAATCTGGTTTGAAGGCAATAATTGCCATTCATGACACTACATTAGGCCCGGCGCTTGGGGGATGCCGCATGTGGACTTATGCTTCAGAGGAGGAGGCAATTGAAGATGCATTGCGCCTTGCTAGAGGGATGACTTATAAAAATGCAGCTGCCGGACTAAACCTCGGTGGTGGTAAAACTGTTATTATTGGAGATCCGTTCAAAGATAAAAACGAAGAAATGTTCCGTGCTTTAGGAAGATTCATTCAAGGATTAAACGGCCGATACATAACGGCAGAAGATGTCGGTACAACGGTAACAGATATGGATATGATTCATGAAGAAACAAATTATGTAACAGGTATTTCACCAGCATTCGGCTCTTCTGGAAACCCTTCCCCTGTTACAGCATATGGTGTTTATTTAGGAATGAAAGCAGCTGCCAAAGAGGCATTCGGTGAAGAAAGCCTAGAAGGAAAAAAAATAGCGGTTCAAGGATTGGGGAACGTAGCGTATACATTATGTGAATACTTACATAATGACGGAGCGAAGTTAATCGTGACAGATATCAATCAAAAAGCAATTGATCGGGTTGTAGAAAATTTTGGTGCTACAGCTGTTGCTCCTGACGAAATTTATAAGCAAGATGTAGATATTTTTGCACCATGTGCTTTAGGAGCAATCATCAATGATGAAACAATTCCCCAATTAAAAGCTAAAGTGATTGCAGGATCTGCAAATAACCAGCTTCAGGAATCACGCCACGGCCAAATTTTACATGAACAAGGAATTTTATATGCCCCTGATTATGTAATTAATGCCGGCGGTGTTATTAATGTAGCGGATGAGCTGTACGGCTATAACCGTGATCGTGCTATGAAACGTGTGGAAACAATTTATGACAGTCTGACAAAGATCTTTGCTATTTCAAAAGAAGAGGATATTCCGACATATGCAGCAGCTAATCGCTTAGCAGAGCAGCGTATAGCCCGGGTAGCAAAATCACGCAGCCAGTTTTTAAAAGACGAAAAAAACGTTTTAAATGGCAGGTAAACTCCTGGTATCTATGCGAAAGTAATGAGAAGGGGAACGAGGCTTCCCCTTCTCCTATCTGTAAGGAGGTTCGTTTATGGCAAAAGACTATGATGTGGTAATATTAGGTGGAGGGACAGGAGGCTATGTAGCAGCTATCCGTGCCTCTCAATTAGGATTAAAGACAGCAGTTGTTGAACGTGATAAGCTAGGGGGCACTTGTTTACATAAGGGCTGTATCCCGAGTAAGGCCCTGTTGAGAAGTGCAGAGGTATATGCTCAATCAAAAAATGCGGCTGATTATGGGATAGATGTCGGTGGCATTAAGTTAAACTTTACACAAGTACAGTCGAGAAAAAACGCGATTGTTGATCAACTTTATAAAGGTGTTCAGCATTTAATGAAAAAAGGGAAAATTGATGTTTTTCATGGCACAGGAAGAATACTGGGACCATCTATTTTTTCACCAATGCCAGGGACGATTTCCGTAGAAATGGATGATGGCTCGGAAAATGAAATGCTTGTACCGACGAACGTCATTATTGCCACGGGATCCAGACCGCGTATACTTGATGGCATACCGGTAGATGGCCGCTCCATTCTTACATCTGATGATGCTTTACTTCTTGAAGATTTACCAAAGTCTATCATTATTGTTGGTGGAGGAGTGATCGGTATAGAGTGGGCATCTATGCTGGCGGATTTTGATGTGGAAGTAACGGTACTTGAATACGGAAACCGTATCCTTCCAACAGAAGATGAGGATATTTCCTCGGAAATAAACAAATTGCTGAAAAAGCGCAATGTGCATATTGTAACAGGAGCCAAAATGGATGTTTCTACGCTCGTTTCTTCAGAAGAAGGTGTATCTATAGCGCTGGAAAGTGGAGAAGTCTTTAAAGCGGATAAAATGCTCGTTTCTGTCGGCCGTTCCGCCAACATTGAAAATATCGGGATAGAAAACACTGAAATCGAAATTGAAAACGCTTGCATAAAAGTGAATAGAAACTATCAAACACGTGAGAGTCATATATATGCCATCGGAGATGTTATCGGAGGAATGCAGCTGGCCCATGTAGCTTCTCACGAAGGAATCAGAGCGATAGAACATATTGCAGGAATTAAGCAAGATAGTCTGCAATATGAAAATATTGCACGCTGTGTTTATTCAAACCCGGAGGTAGCGAGTGTTGGGTTAACGGAACAGCAGGCGCGTGAAAGAGACTTTAAAACGAAGGTCGGTAAATTTCCTTTTAAGGCTGTCGGAAAAGCGCTTGTCCACGGAGATACAGAAGGCTTTGTGAAAATTGTTGCCGACGAGGAAACGAATGATGTGCTAGGTGTCCATATAATAGGTCCGCATGCTACGGACTTGATTTCCGAAGCAGCTCTTGGTATTTTCCTGAATGCTACACCATGGGAGATAGGAGCGGCTATTCATCCGCATCCATCCTTAAGCGAAGTCATCGGGGAAGCAGCTTTGGCTGTTGAAGGAAAAGCGCTCCATTTTTAACTTTTTAGCTGAGGGCTGTGTCTTTTATTGGCAGGCAAGATAAAGCGTTTTTTTAATTGTACACCTGCTGTACGTAGTGAAAGCTTTTCGCCCTCATACGGGTTTGATTTAGTATGACTTAAATCAAAGCCATTGAAGTGAGAAAGCATAGTCGATAAGGGAAAGGGGATGTTCGCATGGAAGAGATGCTGCATCATGAAAGTTTAGGTTTAACAAACGAAGATGTTCTAAAAATGTACGAAACAATGCTTCTTGCCAGAAGATTAGATGAGCGTATGTGGCTGCTGAACAGAGCAGGGAAAATCCCATTTGTAATTTCTTGTCAAGGACAGGAGGCAGCACAAGTCGGAGCAGCCTTCGCATTAGATCATACAAAAGATTATATTGCCCCGTACTATCGTGATATGGGAGTAGTGCTGCATTTTGGCATGACAGCAAAGGATCTGATGCTGTCGGCATTCGCCAAAGCAGAAGACCCGAATTCCGGCGGCCGTCAAATGCCGGGTCACTTCGGTCAGAAAAAGAACCGTATTTTAACAGGTTCTTCTCCAGTAACGACGCAGGTGCCGCATGCAGTTGGAGTAGCGCTTGCAGGGAAAATGCAGCAAAAGGATTTCATTACCTTTACAACACTCGGAGAAGGTTCCTCCAACCAAGGTGATTTCCATGAAGGGGCAAACTTTGCAGGAGTGCACAAGCTTCCTGTAATTATCATGGTTGAAAATAATCAGTATGCCATTTCGGTGCCTGTCGAACGTCAATTGGGCTGTGCGAAAGTATCTGATCGTGCAATCGGTTATGGTATGCCCGGCGTAACAGTTGATGGGAAAAATCCACTTGAAGTATATAAGGTCGTTAAAGAAGCTGCAGACCGGGCACGCAGGGGAGAAGGGCCGAGTTTAATTGAAACGGTCACGTACCGATTAACTGCCCATTCCTCAGATGATGACCACCGCCAATATCGTACAGCGGAGGATATTGAAGAAGGCCGTGCTAAAGATCCTATTCTTCTTTTCGAAAATTATTTAAAAGAAACGGGTACAGCGACAGAAGAAATGCTGCAACAGCTTAATGAGAAAATTGCTGAAATCGTCAATGAGGCGACTGATTATGCAGAAGCAGCGCCTTATGCCGTTCCAGAGCATGCGCTTAAATATGTATATGCTGAAGGGAGTGGCGAGTAATGCCGGTAATGTCCTATATTGATTCTATTAATCTAGCAATGAAAGAAGAGATGGAACGCGACGAACGCGTTTTTATATTAGGTGAGGACGTTGGGCGTAAAGGTGGCGTCTTTAAAGCGACAATGGGCCTGTATGAGCAGTTTGGAGAACAGCGTGTACTTGATACACCGTTAGCTGAAAGTGCTATCGCGGGTGTCGCCATCGGTGCTGCTATGTATGGTATGCGGCCAATTGCCGAAATGCAGTTCGCCGACTTTATCATGCCTGCAGTGAACCAGATTGTATCTGAAGCCGCAAAAATCCGTTACCGTTCCAATAATGACTGGTCATGTCCTTTAGTCGTACGTGCTCCGTTCGGAGGTGGGATACATGGGGCTTTATACCATTCGCAATCCGTTGAAGCTTTATTTGCCGGTACACCAGGATTGAAAATCGTTATTCCATCAACTCCTTACGATGCAAAAGGGTTGCTGAAAGCAGCAATTCGCGATGAAGATCCTGTATTATTCTTTGAGCATAAGCGTGCATACCGCCTTATTAAAGGGGAGGTGCCGCTTGATGATTACACACTGCCGATTGGAAAAGCAGATGTAAAACGAGAAGGAGACGATGTAACAGTCATCACCTATGGTCTTGCCGTTCATTTTGCACTGCAGGCGGCAGAGCGCCTTGCTGCTGATGGAATTGAAGCGCACATTCTTGATTTACGTACGGTATATCCGCTCGATCGGGAGGCAATTATTGAAGCGGCTTCAAAAACAGGAAAGGTTCTACTCGTAACAGAGGATAATAAAGAGGGAAGCATCATGAGCGAAGTGGCGGCTATTATTGCTGAGCATTGTCTGTTCGAGCTTGATGCACCAATTCAGCGTCTTGCGGGTCCGGATGTCCCTTCCATGCCATATGCACCAACTATGGAGAAATTCTTCATGATCAATCCAGAAAAAATAGAACGAGCAATGCGTGAACTCGCAGCGTTTTAGGAGGGAACCGTTATGATACAAAATATTACGATGCCTCAACTTGGAGAAAGTGTAACTGAAGGTACAATTGAACGCTGGCTCGTTAAAGTGGGCGATAAAGTCAACAAATACGATCCACTGGCGGAAGTGAATACAGATAAAGTACAGGCAGAAATTCCGTCCTCATTTACAGGGGTAGTGAAGGAACTGCTTGCTGAAGAAGGAGAAACGCTGCCGGTAGGAGCTGTCGTATGCTCTATTGAAATTGAAGGTAAGGAGGAGCTGCCTGCCGCTCCTGAACCAAAGAAGTCCAATGTAAGTGATGCTATTATGAATGCAGGTGTTCATAAGCCACTTCCGCAAAAGGAAGAGGCACAGCCAGCCCGTGAACTGCGTAAACCGAAAGGAAAAGCGAGATATTCTCCGGCGGTTCTGGCACTTGCGGCTGAGCATGACATAGATTTAAACAGCATCCAAGGTACAGGTCAAGAGGGACGTATTACCCGTAAGGACGTGTTAGCCTTTATCGCTTCAGGTAAACAGACTGTAAGCGTACAGCCAGTTCAGCAGGAAATGGCGGCTCCTGCTCCAGCAGCGGAAGCAGTAAAACCTGATTTACAGGTGGAGAAGGATGCAGCAGTAGGTTCTTCATCGGGGGATATCGAAATTCCAGTCACAAATATCCGGAAAGTAATCGCAAACAACATGGTAAGAAGTGTTCAGGAAATTCCGCATGCATGGATGATGATGGAAGTGGATGTGACGGATTTAGTAGCATACCGTGATTCCATTAAAGACGAATTTAAGAAGAAGGAAGGATTTAATATTACGTATTTCCCTTTCTTCCTAAAAGCAGTCGCACAGGCGCTTAAAGAATTCCCTATGATCAACTCTACGTGGGCAGGCGATAAAATCATCCAGAAGAAGGATATCAATATGTCCATTGCTGTCGCTGCAGAGGATCGTTTATTCGTGCCTGTTATAAAACATGCTGATGAAAAATCAGTGAAAGGAATTGCTAGAGAAATTCAGGAGCTTTCTTCTTTAGCAAGAGCCGGAAAGCTACGTCCAGAGCATATTGCTGGTGGTACTTTCACTATTAATAACACAGGTTCATTCGGATCGGTTCAATCAATGGGAATCATTAATTACCCACAAGCTGCTATATTACAAGTGGAAAGTATTGTTAAAAAACCGGTAATTATTGGCGATAATATGTTCGCCGCAAGGAATATGGTAAATCTTTGTTTATCATTAGACCACAGAATACTAGATGGACTGATCTGTGGGAAATTTCTAAAAAGAGTGAAAGAAATACTCGAAAACACGAATAAAAATACGATGTCAGTCTACTGACAACTTCAAGGAAGCCCGTTAATATAGGCTTCCTTTGGTTTTTTATGCTTTCGTGTAAGCGCATTCTCATGTAAAATAATGAGTATAAAATAGTAAGGGGGGAAGCTGATTAGCGTCCACATGTCAACTAACATGAAAGAAATTGAATTTCAGACAGCTAGTTATGAGCAATGGGAAGAACAAGCGATTAAAGCATTAAAAGGTAAACCGTTTGAATCATTGTTCACAAAAACGATCGAAGGGGTAACATTAGAGCCACTCTACACACAAGAAATGCTGGTAGAAAAGCTTGGTGATCAGCTTGAAAAACAAGTAGCGACTATCCGTGCGTTATCGGCGACGAATGGAGTACAAATCGCACAGCAAATTACGGGAGACTCACCTGATCAATTTTTCAGTAACTTGGACGAGAGCTTAAGTCGAGGAAATAATATTATCACTATAGACAGTCGTCTACCTTTTACAGTAGACGGGCAATTTACAGCAAAACTATCAGATTATTTAACTGAATATTCTTTTAAGCTTATGGTGGAAAATGAAAACGACCCTCTTTTAAAAGTGTTTAATGGAATAGAAGAGAATAAACGAGATAGTGTGGAAGGATTTATTATCAGTAAAGGGGCCGTTAATTTAAAGGGCTATTCAAAAGTGCGTACTTTAGGAGCAAATACGATTCCCTATCATAATGATGGAGCAAATGCCGTACAGGAGTTGGCCCTAGCTCTAGCTCTTGCAGCAAAACAGTTAAAAACAGCTGACTCTTATGAAGCATTCGCTTCAAAGTTCTTTGTGAACTTTGCCATCGATACACAGTTTTTTGCTGAGATTGCGAAACTGCGCGCGTTTAAAGTACTATGGAAGGCCTTTGCTGCTGGAGTTGGAGTACAGGCAATTGCAGTACCGATTGTTGCAGAAACTTCTGTACGGAGCTTCTCAAAGGTAGATGTTTATGTCAACCTATTACGCGCCGGAAACGAAGCCTTTGCAGGTGCAATCGGCGGAGCGGATGTATTGACCGTACACCCTCATGATGTATTAACGAAACCTACAGCTACTTCAACACGGATTGCCCAAAATGCATTGTTAGTCATTAATGAAGAATCACATGTACTAAATGTACTGGATCCAGCTGGCGGTTCTTATTTCATCGAATCATTAACAGCTGATTACGTAAAAGCTGCTTGGGCCTTATTCCTGGAGATTGAGGAAGCAGGCGGCATTGAAGCCTATAAAGAGACAATCTCCACACAAATTGAAGAGGTTTACAAACAGCGGATTACAGAAGTGGAAACACGTAAACATTCATTAATTGGGACAAATATTTATGCAAATCCTGTCGATGAATTGCCTATCGAAGAAAATCCGCAATTTAGTGACGTAAAGCGTTTAGCTATTCCGTTTGAAAATTTACGCAAGGAATTTGCAGCAGCGAATGCTAAAATTGCGATGTTAACTTTTGGGGAGCTTAAAAACTTTAAACCACGCGCAGACTTTGTAGCTGGTTTCTTTAATACAGCAGGTATCTCTCCTGAGCAATCAGGTGCTTTGGATACAATTGACGCAGCAAAAGCATGGCTGGCGCAAGCAGATGCTGATTATGTTTGTATAGTAGCAACAGATGATGATACGAAAGAGCTGGTTCCTGCTTTACTTGCTGACAAACCTTCCCACATCGTGCTGGACGCAGCGGGCAAATTTAAAGAAGAAGCAGATGCATGGCTATCAAAGGGCTTGAACGGCTTTATTTTCGCGGGTCAAAACATCATTGAAAAATTAAGAGCTGTCACTGCCAGCATGAAGGAGGTACAACGATGAGCGCAGACTTTAAATCAGTTGTTATCGAAGATGTGCTAAAGGCAGAGCAAGTAGAAGCAAACGGCACGTTTTTGACGAATGAAGGAATCGAAGTAAAATCTGTATACACGGCAGAGGATATTAAAGATGTTAAACATACAAAAGACGTAGCAGGTATTGCACCAAATACGCGCGGACCATATCCGACAATGTATGTGGCTCGTCCTTGGACGGTACGGCAATATGCAGGATTCTCGACAGCGGAAGAGTCCAATGCATTTTACCGCCGCAACTTAGCGATGGGACAAAAGGGTCTGTCAGTAGCTTTCGACTTAGCAACACACCGCGGCTATGATTCGGATCATCCGCGTGTAACAGGCGACGTGGGAAAAGCCGGGGTGGCAATTGACTCAGTGGAAGATGCAAAGATTTTATTTGATGGCATCCCTCTTGACCAGATGTCCGTTTCGATGACAATGAATGGTGCTGTATTACCGGTTCTTGCATTCTATATTGTAGCGGCAGAAGAGCAGGGTGTAACACCGGACAAGCTTGCAGGAACGATACAAAATGATATTTTAAAAGAATATATGGTGCGTAATACGTACATTTATCCGCCGGCAATGTCGATGAAAATTATTGCTGATATTTTTGAATACACATCCAAATTCATGCCGAAATTCAACTCCATTTCTATTTCAGGCTACCATATACAAGAAGCAGGTGCGACAAACGATATCGAGCTTGGTTACACGCTTGCTGACGGTCTCGAATATGTGCGCACAGGTTTACAGGCAGGCATTGAAATTGACAAATTCGCACCGCGCTTGTCGTTCTTCTGGGCAATTGGCATGAACTACTACATGGAAGTAGCAAAAATGCGTGCAGGACGCCGTATTTGGGCACAAATGATGTCGACGTTCAATCCGCAAAACAGCAAATCGCTGGCATTACGTACACACTCTCAGACGTCCGGATGGTCATTAACAGAACAAGATCCATTTAACAATGTGACCCGAACGTTAATCGAAGCAAACGCTGCGGCAATGGGACATACGCAGTCTCTTCATACAAATGCGCTAGATGAAGCAATTGCGTTGCCTACAGACTTCTCGGCCCGTATCGCCCGTAATACCCAGCTGTTCTTACAGGAAGAAACGGGTATGACGAAAGTGATCGATCCATGGGGTGGTTCTTATTATGTGGAGAAGTTAACAGAAGAACTACAGGAAAAAGCATGGGCGTTAATCGAAGAAATCGAAGAGCTTGGCGGCATGGCAAAAGCAATCGACACAGGTTTGCCGAAAATGAAAGTCGAAGAAGCTGCGGCTAAACGTCAGGCGAAAATCGACTCGAAGGCAGAAACGATTGTTGGTGTTAACCGATACCGGCTAGCGGAAGAAGAGCCGATTGATATTCTCGATATTGATAATACAGTCGTACGCCAAAAACAAATCGAACGCTTGGAAAAAATGAAAGAAGAACGCAATGAGGAAGAAGTTCAAAAACATTTGGCCCGCTTAACAAAAGCTGCACAGGATGGTTCTGAAAACTTGCTTACTGTAGCTGTCGATGCGGCACGCGCCCGTGCTTCATTGGGGGAAATTTCCGACGCAATCGAAAAAGTTTCAGGCCGTCATAAAGCGGTCATTCGGTCTATCTCTGGTGTTTACTCATCGAATTTTGCAGATGACGAGCAAATTGCGGAAGTAAAACAAATGACGGAAGAATTTTTAGAAAATGAAGGGCGCCGTCCTCGTATTCTAGTTGCAAAAATGGGGCAGGATGGCCATGACCGGGGTGCAAAAGTGGTAGCGACAGCTTATGCCGACCTTGGCTTTGATGTAGATATTTCGCCATTATTCATGACACCGGCTGAAACAGCTCAAATGGCTGTGGAAAATGACGTACACTGTGTAGGGGTATCCTCGCTTGCTGCAGGACACAAAACATTAGTACCGGAACTGATTGCTGAACTGAAAAAATTAGGGCGTGAAGACATCATCGTAATTTGCGGCGGTGTCATTCCTGCACAGGATTATGACTTCTTATATGAAGCCGGGGCAAAAGCAATCTTCGGACCTGGCACAGTTATTCCGGTAGCGGCTCAAAAACTAATTGAGGAAATCTATAAACAGCTGGGCTACGAGGAAGTGGCCAACTAATGGAATACTTCAAGGGGATGGAAGATAAAGGCTTAATTGTAATGGAAGGTGTGAAAGGTGGTCATGATGGTATGAATCAGTCATCACCGAAGCGATTCCGGAAGAAAAAGCAAGAGCAGCTTGATATCCCTGCCCTGGCAAATGACGTGCGCACAGGGAAACGTACTTCGCTTTCCAAGGCAATTACGCTTGTTGAGAGTTCCAATACCGCGCATAAGGAGCAGGCACAAACTTTATTGCAAGAGCTGCTGCCTTTTACAGGAAACAGTATTCGAATCGGTATTACGGGTGTTCCAGGAGCCGGAAAATCCTCTTTTATTGAGGCTTTTGGTACGATGCTTTGCAAGATGGGAAAAAAAGTAGCCGTACTTGCGATTGACCCAAGCTCCTCTCTATCGGGCGGGAGTATTTTAGGAGATAAAACCCGGATGGAAGAACTTGTTCGTCAGGAAAATGCTTTTGTCCGTCCATCACCCTCAGCCGGTACATTGGGCGGTGTCCATAAAAAGACACGTGAAACGATGCTTCTCTGTGAAGCAGCCGGCTATGATGTCATACTAATTGAAACGGTTGGCGTCGGCCAAAGCGAGACATATGTCCGTGGAATGGTTGATTTTTTCCTGCTGCTTGTCCTTACGGGGGCAGGAGACGAACTGCAAGGGATGAAAAAAGGGATTATGGAATTGGCAGACGCCATTTTAGTCCATAAGGCAGATGGCGATAATATGCGCCCTGCCCGCAGGACTGTCCAGGAATATAAACAGATTTTACACTTTCTGCAGCCATCTACACCTGGATGGGTCAGCGCATCGCTTGCTGCTTCTTCATTGGAAAAAACAGGGTTGGACGAAGTGTGGAAGATGTTGGAGACCTTCGAGGAAACAACAAAAAAATCAAATTATTGGACAGTGCGCCGCCATGAGCAAACCCGTGATTGGTTCCATACGATGATTACGGATCATTTGGTTGATTCGTTTTACAATAATCCATCACGTAAAGTGCAGGTGAGGGATTTAGAAAAGGCTATTTTAAATGGCCAGTTGACTGTCACACAGGGTGTGAATCAGCTATTTCAAGAATAGGGTCTCCTTTTGTCGGCGATGGGGAATAAATTGTATGAAAACATTTCATTCTTTCCGATAAGCACTTTGCAAGGAATGCCGAACTTGCTATGATAAAATGGTATTGTGAAAGGAGCGATAATCGATGAATATGGACTACGATTTATTCATGCAGCAAATTACAACAACAGCTCGTGCAGAAATGGACGCTGCAGGTTATGAGCAATTACGTACACCTGAAGAGGTAGAAGAAGCGTTTGCCCGTCCAGGAACAACGCTTGTAATGGTGAATTCAGTATGCGGATGTGCAGGAGGGATTGCCCGTCCGGCAGCAACATCATGTGTTCACTACGACAAACGTCCAGACCATTTAGTGACTGTTTTTGCAGGACAAGATAAAGAAGCGACAGCAGCGGCACGTTACCATTTTGGTGAAGAGCATCTGCCATCATCTCCGTCTTTCATACTGTTAAAGGATGGACAGGTAGTAGCAGAAGTTGGCCGTCATGAAATTGAAGGGCATGATCCTGTCAGCGTTGTAACAAACTTACAAGGCTATTTTGAAGAATACTGCGACGAAGTATAATCGTTTATTGCTGTGGGCCCTGCATAAGCAGGGCTTGCACCAATAGCATGAGGGAGAGCGATCAATGAAAAAGTTTTCAATCGGCTATCGTACGCTGAAAACAGCAGTTGGTGCTTCCATAGCGATAGCAATCGCTCAGTATTTTGATCTACAGTTTTTCAGCGCTGCCGGAATTCTCACCATCTTATGTATACAGCCTACTAAGAAAAAATCTATCCATGCGGTATATACCCGTGTTGTGGCAAGTTCTGTAGCGATCATTCTTGCATATTTATTTTTCGAAATATTTGGATATCGCCCGGTTGTACTCGGCTTGATGCTTCTGTTGTTCATTCCGACAATTGTTTCGCTGAAAGTCTCAGCAGGGTTTGTTTCCAGCGCCGTGATTATCATGCATCTTTATTCTATCGCAGATTTTACGCTGGCCATTCTTTATAATGAGCTAGCGCTGATGGCAATCGGCTATTCAGTGGGGCTGCTAGTGAATATGTATATGCCGGATATCCAGCCGGAGCTGAACTATTACCGTCTGAAAATTGAGGATCTTTACAAAAAAATATTTTTTGAAATTGCGAAATATTTAAAAGAGGGCGATACTCTTTGGGATGGTAAGGAACTTGTAGAAGCCTTGCAAGTATTAAATAAAGCAAAGGCGCTCGCTTTTCAGGATGTTGAAAATCATCTTACAAGAAAAGAGAACCTGTATTATCTTTATTTTGATATGAGAGAGAAACAGCTGGAGATTATCGAAAGGGTATTACCGAAAATTACTGCCCTGCCTGTTATAGTACAACAAGCGGAATTAGTATCTGTCTTTATGGAGGAGTTAAGCAGGAATATACATTCCGGCAATACAGCAAGTTTTTACAGAGAAAAGCTGGAAGAAGTAAAAGTGGAGTTTGCTAAAATGCCATTGCCTGAAGATCATCCTACATTTATAGCAATGGCTGCCTTGTATCAGTTTATGGAGGAGATGGATGCTTATCTAGCAATTAAGCAATCTTTTAAGGGGATGTAATAAAAAAGACGGATGCTTTTCGCATCCATCTTAGCTGATCATCGCTACACCCATCGCAATCGTTGAAATTAACATAATGATTATCATCGCATAAACAACGATCTTTTGAAATTTCTTATTGCTCATTCAACTCGCTCCTTCTTTTATCTTTAAATAGTGTATCAAATTTCTAAAAATTCTCAAGTAGTATCGTTAAGTCTAGGTGGCAGCAGCCGCTTTTAAGGGGAGTATTTAACATGGAAAAAGTAGACCACATTGGTATCGCAGTCAAAAATCTTGATGAACGTATTACATATTACACGGAGACGCTTGGACTCAAGCTATTAAAGGTAGAGGAAGTGGAGTCTCAGCAGGTAAAAGTGGCATTCATTGATGCAGGTAACGTGAAGTTGGAGCTTTTGGAGCCGATGAGTGAAAAAAGTGCCATTTATGGCTTTCTAGAAAAACGGGGGGAAGGCATCCATCATGTTGCATTTGGCGTAACAGGCATTCGTGAACGTATGGCTGAGCTGAAAGAAAAAGGAGTACGTCTCCTTTCTGAAGAGCCTGGTCCAGGAGCAGGAGGCGCTGAAGTGGCGTTTTTACATCCGAAAGATTCCTTCGGAGTGCTATACGAATTATGTGATAAAAGTGGAAAAGGGGAACAAAAATAATGACGATTACTTTAGACATGTTTGATAAAATTAACGAACTGTATGACCGTAAAGGAATTATTGAATTAGGCGGCGGTGACGCACGTATTGAAAAGCAGCATGAAAAAGGAAAAATGACTGCCCGTGAGCGTATCGACCTGTTACTTGATGAAGGTTCTTTTGTTGAAATCAACCCATTTATTACACACCGTACTGTCGATTTTGGTATGGAAAAATTAGAAGGACCGGGAGATGGCGTTGTTACAGGTTTTGGTAAAATCAACGGTCGTAACGTCTATTTATTTGCACAGGACTTCACAGTATTTGGCGGGGCGCTTGGTGAAATGCACGCGAAGAAAATCGCTGCAGTGATGGATTTAGCAGCGAAAAATGGTACACCATTCATCGGCATTAACGATTCTGGCGGTGCCCGTATCCAAGAAGGTGTACTTTCATTAGACGGATACGGCCACATTTTCTATCGCAACTCTATTTATTCAGGCGTAATCCCGCAAATTTCTGTCATTATGGGGCCTTGTGCCGGCGGAGCGGTATATTCACCTGCCATCACTGACTTTATCCTTATGGTGGATAAAACATCTCAAATGTTTATTACTGGACCAAAAGTAATCGAAACAGTAACAGGAGAAAAAATTTCTTCAGAAGGTCTTGGCGGCTCGAAAGTGCACAACGCTGTATCAGGGAATGCTCATTTCCGCGCAGCAACTGAAGAAGAAGCGATTAAACAAATTCAGGATCTGCTTTCTTACTTACCGCAGAACAATAAAGAAAAAGCGCCAAAAGTTGAATATACGATGGGAGACGAGTATCGTTCAGAGCTTGTTGATGTAGTGCCGATCGACCAAACAAAATCGTACGATGTTCGTAAAGTAGTTGAGCTTGTAGTAGACGAAGGCTCATTTATGGAAGTTCAAAAAGAATTTGCAAAAAATATTGTTGTTGGATTTGCCCGTATCGCTGGAGAATCGGTAGGTCTTGTATGTAACCAGCCAAAATTCCTTGCAGGCGGTCTAGATATCGACTCCTCTGACAAGCTGGCACGCTTTGTCCGTACGTGCGATGCATTTAATGTACCAGTCATTACGTTTGAGGATGTATCTGGATTCTTCCCAGGGGTTAAACAAGAGCATGGCGGGATTATCCGCCACGGTGCGAAGATCCTTTATGCTTACTCAGAAGCAACAGTACCGAAAATTACTGTCATTTTACGTAAAGCATATGGTGGAGCATACGTAGCGCTGAACTCAAAGGCGATCGGTGCAGACTTAGTATTTGCTTGGCCAAACGCAGAAATTGCTGTAATGGGAGCAGCAGGTGCAGCTAATATTATCCATGCAGGAGAAATTGCAAAATCGGCTGATCCAGAATCAACACGCGCCCAAAAAATCGAGGAGTACAAAGAAAAGTTCGCCAACCCGTATGTTGCAGCATCACGCGGCATGGTAGATGATGTAATCGACCCTCGTGAAACACGTATCAAGCTGATCCAGTCATTAGATATGCTTTCTACAAAACATGAAGACCGTCCGTACAAAAAACACGGTAATATTCCTCTATAAAAATAGACAATGAACCGCCCTTGGACTAGGGGCGGTTCATCCTGTTAACAAACGCTTGCATCCAGCGTTGCTTGCCTCGCTCGTCTGCTCCTGTCACAAATAAAAGGAGCTTAGGTTCTTTTCAGCCGGCGTGCCTTTTCTCCTGACACTACGCTATCGTTGCAAAAATGCGTCTGTCTGGCAAGCATTTTCAAGACAGGCTAGGTAAAACTTCTTTTTGCGTCATTATATAAAAATACGTGACGACAAAGTCATAAAACGGCTTTGTCTTCACTCTAAGACCTTGAGAGGTAAAACTCTCAAGGTTTTTTGTCATTTTTGAAAGTTGTTGTATCCACCTTTTCTGTTAATTTTAGTTGAGGCTCGTCTCATATTTGAAAACTTACCACTTGGACATCGTGCTTTTCCTTTGTATTAGTAAAAACACGTTTAATCGTTAGCTATTTAAGGTGTTCGCGTTCATTGATTTAGTTTTTCGTTATAATAATATTTTGTGGTGTTAGGAAATTATGTATTTTTTAGTTAACACTAGTCGATAGGAGTGGAAGGGGCAGAGACTCCTACGGGAACAGTACGAGCCGAAGCACCTGGAAAGAGCGTAGTGAGGGAGAAGGCTGAGGCTGTGCCTGTAGAAAGCATAGTACCTGTAGTGGAAATCGACGAGTTCATAGTATGTATTATAAATAAAAAAGACTGATGGCGGTTTTCATTTATAAGAAATGAAGAAAAGTGTCTGGTTCAATTGTAAATCATCGTTTCCGCAAAAATGGTGTAAGCAATTTTTAGGGCGGTTTCATTACAGTAAATTTTACTTTTAAACTACAATTATCCATATTGAAGGAATGACAAAGTATTATTATTTGGAATTGATTGAAGTGATGGCGGGAGATTCCTAGAGGATGAGCAAGTGAAGAAAATCCAGTGTTTTGAAACCATTTAGTTGGAGGCGTGCCTTCAGGAAAGCATCCAGCCAACCCGAAAATCAGCGCTTAGTTACAGTGATTAAACTCTTGTATGGAGAAAAAGTACGAGTAAAAAAGGTGGGATAGACATGCAATTAATAGAAATGCAGCAGGAGCTTCAAGAAAAAAAAAAGGCCAGCTTCGGGCACTTGGTAAACTGAAAAAGCAAAAGGAAATAATAGATGGACAGCTTCGTCACGCGGAGGAGGATATAACAAAGTATAAACAGAGCTTGGAAGAAGCGCGTAAAAGGTTGAATAAATTAGATCATTTCTCCTTTGTCAATTTATTCAGGACATGGACGGGGAAGCAAGATGAGCTAGTGGAAGAAGGATATGACCGTGTTGCAGAAACAGAGCTCAAATTAATTGAATCCCAGCTTACTTTCGAAGATTTACAGAAGGAAGCCATTGCTCTTCAACATAAAATAAGTACGATTCAGGAAGCCGATGTAGCAGAACAGGTGAAAAGTCTGGAAATGAAAATTCAGATTTATTATATGGTAAATGATCCGCAAATGGCGGATAAATTAAATCATCTTACAGAGCAGGAATTGCTGGCGAATCACTTAATCATTGAAATAAATGAAGCATTAGAGGCGGGAAGAAACGCACAGCAAAAGCTGGCAGAAGCGGCTAGTACGTTACGTACAGCAAGTGGCTACTCTACTTGGGACACGTTTTTCGGCGGTGGAGTTATTGCTACAGCGTTAAAGCATCAGGAGCTGGACAAAACAAACAGCTATATACATGAGGCGCAGCGAGCATTGCAGCGTTTTCAGAACGAACTGCTTGATATCCAGGAAATGAGGCATCGTACACTTCGAATAGAAACAGATGGATTTGTAAAATTTGCTGATTACTTTTTTGATGACATTTTCTCTGCTTGGTCCATTCATTCGAAAATTGCCACGTCAACGAACCAGATTAGACGAGTTTCAGATGATGTGGCAAACACGCTCAATGAGTTGAAAAAGAAATTGCAGCAGGCAGAAGAGAAACTAAAACAATTAGCCGACGAAAAATCGCAATTAATTTCAAACAGAGGGAAAGATTGTGTTAACAAGGCGACAGGAGTAAAATAGTTCCGTATGTAATAAAAGAAAAGGAGAGTATGATATGACTACTCGATTAGTGGAAGAATTTTTAGAGCTTGTGCAAATTGACTCAGAAACAAAGCATGAGGAAATCATTGCACCAATTATCGTGAAAAAGTTAGAGGAGATGGGCTTTGAGGTTGTACAGGATGACGCTCACCTGCGAAACGGCCACGGTGCTGGAAATATCATTGCCACATTAAAAGGCTCATTTGATGTGGAGCCGATTTATTTTACAGTGCATATGGATACTGTTGTTCCTGGTAAGGGCATCAAGCCTGAGATTCGGGAAGACGGCTATATTTATTCGGATGGCACAACAATCTTAGGGGCGGATGATAAGGCTGGTATGGCTGCATTATTTGAGATGGCACGCCGATTGAAAGAGCAAAATATCGAACATGGTACAATCCAATTCATCATTACAGCAGGTGAGGAAAGTGGTCTTGCAGGTGCAAAAGAGCTGGACCCATCTATGATTATGGCAAAATACGGTTTCGCTGTAGATAGTAACGGGGAAGTCGGGGGTATTGTGACAGCGGCGCCGTTCCAAGCCCGCATTGAAGCGAAAATCATTGGCAAGACAGCGCATGCTGGGGTAGCGCCTGAAAAAGGAATTTCCGCTATTACTCTTGCTGCAAAGGCAATCAGCAAGATGCAGCTAGGACGCCTTGATGAAGAAACAACTGCTAATATTGGACGCTTTGAAGGCGGCCAGGCAACAAATATTGTTTGTGATGAAGTATTGATTTTAGCAGAGGCCCGTTCCATTGACGAAAGTAAGTTAAACGCACAGACAAAACATATGAAAGAAACATTTGAATCCGTTGCAGAGCAGTTCGGTGGTCGAGCGGAAGTAGATGTAAAATTGATGTACCCTGGCTTCCGTGCAACTGAATCGGATAAAGTCGTGCAGGTTGCAATGAATGCAGCCCGTGCAATTGATCGTAAACCGGTCCTAGGCATTTCAGGCGGAGGAAGCGATGCGAACGTCATCGCAGGATTTGGTATTCCAACAGTCAATCTGGCAGTGGGCTATGAAGAAATTCATACGACAAATGAGCGGATGCCGATTAAAGAACTTGAAAAGCTTGCCGATTATTTAGTAGAGATCGTAAAATTTGCTGCGAAATAAGAGAGGGGGATTGCAGTGGGGTTTGAAAAATCTGTTGTGTTTGCGTGCGGGCAGGAGGAATATGCTGTCCCTGTAGAGCAAGTTGTCTCAATTGAAAAGCTGGAGCATATTACACCGATTCCACATTTACCGAACTACCTGCTTGGATTTACAAGAGCGCGCGGGGAATTAATTCCTGTTATTGACTTCCAGCGTATTTTATATAATCGTTCAAGCACTGGTGAACACGTGCGCATGATTATTTTAAATACAGATGTAGTCAATTATGGACTTGTCGTATCAGAAGCGCGTGAGATATTGGATTTTGAGCCGCAGATATTAAAGCAGGTTGGCCTTGTCAACTATGCAAAAACTGCCTATTTTACGGCAGTAGCGAACTTGGAGAACCGGATGATTACATGTGTCGAGCCAAAGGTACTTGTCAATTCCTTGGAAGGGATAAGAGAGATTATCGCCTATTTACATGAAATGCTGGCAGAAGAAAAGGGCGTAAATGCATAAATTCCGTAAAGTGTAATAGTTTACGAAACATATTTGTGAAAGCATAATATTTAAATATCACGAAAACTAAAAAATATAAAAAGACCGGGTCAACTCCTCCAATCGGGAGACTGACCCGGTTTTATCATGATGTGAACGTACTATGTAAAGTGAGTTAGTTTTTTGCCTCAATTGCCTTCCAGTTAATACGCTCGATTACTGCTTTAATAATCGCTTCATTCTCTGCGGACGGCTTTACATTTTGAGGAGTCGCTATATGAAAAACACCGGGAATATCAGTTTCCTTCGCAACGAGTGTTCTTTTTTTAGGGGTTCTTTCACTGTTAAAAGATTCCATATCTCTGTTCCTTTCCATTTTTACTTCTCTCAGTTTAGCGTATCATATACCAAATGAATATTATTTTGCTTCAAGGCATTCCGTTATTATATACAGTTCTTTCCGAACTAACTGCGTAAGAAAAGCTACCTCTAGGCAGTATAGACAGCTCTCCTTTACGTATGAAAATTGACTTTTTTGCTATAATAAAGAAAATATACGAAAGGTGTGCATCTTATGAAACTAATCCTGGAATGGACATACAAAACACCAAAGGGAGCAGTTGCAGTATTACGCTCAGAAGCAATGACACCGGCACAGGCACTGATGATTGCCGAAGATATCGAGAAAACCGGCCGTGTGCAATCATTAGAAATCATCGATGAGTATGACAGCACCTGGATGATAAAAGAGCTGAAAAAGTATTTAAAAGAAATGGAGACGGAGCCCCATCATATTACGATTTATTTTGACGGAGGTTTCGATATCCAGACTAAAGCATCTGGTCTTGGTGTAGCCATTTATTACGAAAAGGATGGGAAGTCTTTCCGACTACGTCATAATGCCTATACAGCAGGGCTGGATTCCAATAATGAAGCTGAATATGCGGCTCTCCATCTCGCACTTGTCGAGCTGGATCTGATGGATGTCCATCATCAGACTGTACGTATAATTGGAGATTCGCAAGTAGTCATCAATCAGCTGAATGGGGAGTGGCCGGCATATGAGAAAACCCTGTCCGATTGGGCTGATAAAATCGAGAATAAATTACAGGCACTTGGTTTGAAAGCTGAATATGAGCTTGTACCGAGGAAGGAAAATACTGAAGCAGATCGGCTAGCTACCCAGGCGCTTCAAGGGACAGAAATTTCCGGCGTCATAGAAATTCAGTCATAGAAGCGCATTTGGTAAATAAGCAAGCAGAAATAATAGCTGTAGGAAGAAGCCATATAGCGATTTTTATCTTTATAAGATAATACAGATTACGAAAACAATTCCTGTGTCAGTAAGGAAGGAAAAATGCGCGTTACTTCTTTAAGGCAATGGTCTTTTTGATACAGTAACCTGGCCTAGACTTGACAGGAACCGCTCTTTTATTATTTTTGTTATGACGGTCAGCTTTTGCTGGCAAGCTGAATGAGCAGGACTGTTTGTTTGAAAGCTCGTCTGCTGGTAACAGACGAGCTTTTTATGTAGATCTTTTTCAGAAAAAAGGATTTGCTTAGATGTTTCAATCTTTCGGGTTTCCTGTTGTTGTGGAGGTATTTCTATATTATCTTCACTATAAATTTCTTTTCCGTCTGCTTGTCCATACATGCTGCTGAGCCTGCTATCATTCGTTATCGTCTCTTCCGTTCCTTCAGCAGCAGCAGACAATCCAGCACTCCCAAGAAGAAGAGAAGCGGTAAGCATAATTGTTTTCTTAGACATGGACACACCCTCTTTTTCCTAGTCATTTCCCTAATTAAAATATTTTAAACCTGCTATTCTATCTAAATTTTGAATCAGGAGGTAAGATGGAAGAGGAGGCGAGTAAATGAAGAAAATAGTATGTATAGGTGAACTACTGGTTGATTTCTTTTGTACGGAGACAAATAAAAGTCTGACAGATGGCAGTTATTACATAAAGCAAGCGGGTGGGGCGCCTGCCAATGTATGCGCTGCTATTGCTAAGTTGGGAGGGCATGCGGCATTTTGCGGAAAAGTAGGAAACGATGCATTCGGGGACTATTTGGAGCAGGTGATGACAGAAGCAGGTGTTGATATGTCGCTTCTTGTAAGGGGAAAAGAACCTACTACGCTGGCATTTGTATCCCGGACAGCAGGGGGTGAACGGGATTTTATGTTTAATCGGGGAGCAGACGAAATGCTCACGATGGAGGAAGTGAACATCGAACAATTGGATATGCGGATTGCCCATTTCGGCTCTGCCACTGCTCTCCTTTCCAGTCCTTTCTATGAAACATATATGGAAAGTATGCGGATGATGAAACAACGGGGCGTGTTTATTTCCTTTGACCCTAATTTCAGAGCTGATCTATGGAAAGGCAGAGAAGAAACGTATGATCTGCGGGTAAAGGAGTGTGTCGACTTAGCCGATTTTATTAAAATGAGCGAAGAGGAATTCACCCGTTATGGCCAGCAGGTACCAAATTGCAAATGGTTTGCCGTGACGAAAGGGGAGCAGGGAACGTGGATTTCAAATGGCCTAGAGGAAGCTCTTATTGAGAGTATCTCCATTCAGGCAGTAGATACGACAGGTGCTGGCGATGCTTTTGTAGGTGCCATGCTGAAACAAATTTCTGATTATCCGACACTAAGTGACATCAGTTTTAAAGAATTTAAGCAGCTAACAGCGTTCAGTAACATTGTAGGAGCACTTGTTTGTACAGAAGTTGGAGCTATGACTGCACTCCCTTCTATGAAGGATGTGCTATCATATATAAAGCAGAGTTAAAAGGAGTGTTTTGACATGAAGTTAGCGATACTATTAGGTGCCGCCATGGCCTTTGTAGCAGTTGCATTCGGTGCATTCGGAGCGCATGCGTTAAAGGATAAGTTTAAGGAACAGAAATATGCTGATAATTGGGAAACTGCTTGCCGCTATTTGATGTATCATGCACTAGGTCTTATCTTAACTGGTCTTCTAATACATACTGTCGGTGAATCAGGTCTCTTGACTGCAGCTACATGGTGCATGTTCCTCGGGTCGGTGATATTTTCTGGAAGCCTATATATATTGTCCTTAACAGGAATCCGCAAGCTCGGGGCTATAACGCCAATTGGAGGGCTTCTTCAGCTTGCTGCATGGATCTGTGTGATTATCGCCGTAATTTAAAATAAATGAACTGACTAGGGAGTCGAAATCCTTTAGTCAGTTTGTTTTTTTCGAGGTATATCCAGCTATTGTTCCAATTTGTATGCCGTTTTTTTTAAAATGCTGCCATACCATAAAATATTTGTGAATGCAGTAAATTGCCGCAAGTGTTCGATTATAGGCCGAAATAGAGGGGAATATGTTGGTAAAGGAAGGGAATACAAGAGATTCAACAAAGATTGTTTAAAAGAAGTAATGAATAATTTTATTCAAATTATTGGTAAAAATGTTGTCTGTTGGGTTTTGCTGATGTATCGTTAAATGGGAGGTGATGTTAACATGAATGATTATGATTTAGCGGTCATTGGGGCTGGACCTGGTGGATATGTTGCGGCTATTCATGCAGCTAAAAGCGGTATGCGAGTAGCACTAGTAGAAAAAAATAAAGTAGGGGGAGCATGCTACAATGTAGGGTGCATTCCATCAAAAATTATGCTGGAGCATAGTAAATTGGTGCAGGAAATCAGACGTGGAACAGATTGGGGTATCACGGTGCCGACCATCAATATTGATTTTCCAAAATTAATGAATCGCAAAGATACAGTAATAGAGCAATTACTGTGCAATATTGAAGGCTTTGTTGAAAATGCCCAAATTGATTTAATATATGGTGAAGCATCCGTGTCAGAAGAGCGCGTCATATCAGTGGGCAGCCGATCGTTCGAAGCGAAAAATATTATTCTTGCCACAGGCAGCCATCCTTTCGTACCTCCATTCAAAGGGGTTGAGGCAGCTTATTACTATACAACAGATACGTTTTTCAATATAACAGAACTGCCAAAGCAGCTAACAATTATCGGCGGAGGGGTTATTGCTATTGAAATGGCATTTGCACTGGCACCAATGGGGACAAAGGTAACTGTGCTGAATCATAGTACTGATATTTTACAGACGGAAGAACCTGATGCTCGGCCGATTATTAAAGAAAACATGAAAAAACTCGGAATCGAATTAGTGACAGATTTTACATTCGAGGAGATACGAGATCATGAGATTCATACATCACGAGGCATTCATACTTATGAGAACCTTTTATTTGCTACGGGACGCCGGCCAAATATCGAGATAGCGAAGGAACTAAATCTTGCAATGGATGGTCGCCTGGTTGCTGTTAATAATCATTATGAGACGAGTGTACCGGGTATTTTTGCTATTGGCGATCTAGTTGGAGGCTTCCAACTGGCACACTCAGCAAGTGCGGAAGGGGTGCATGCTGTCGATTATATTTTAGGCAAATACCCACGTGTCATCAATCAGCAGGAAATTCCAAGATGTGTGTATACACATCCGGAAATCGCAACTTTCGGCATGTTGGAGCACGAAGCACCGGCAGACGCCATTGTAACAAAAATGTATTTACCGACAAACCCAAAAGCCCTATTAGAAGGTAATATTCAAGGGTTCATGAAATTTGTAGCAAGTCCTGAAGGAGATATTTACGGGGCCTGTGTTGTAGGAGATGGAGCTACGGAGATGATTAATGCTATGCTAGCCGCTAAAGTTGCCGGTGGTTCTGTTAAAGACCTAGCGCGTATGATTTTTCCGCATCCCACAGTGAGCGAACATATTGGTGATGCAGCGAGTGCTGTGTTCGGCAAGGCGATTCATCAAAAGTAAAAGGCGATGGAAGAGTAACAATTGAACAGGTGAATGAATAGGAAAGGGGATGCTAATATAAAGAATGCCATCCCCTTTTAATCATTGTTTTTCGTTTAGCAGACAATTATTTGCTATAATAAATTACTGTGAATTAATAAGAAAGGCTTGTGGGAGGGGTAGAATGGAAGAGAAGCTAATAGCATTAGAAAAAGAAATAGAAGACACGTTATTTCGGCTGATGGAACTGGAAGTGGAAGAGAGAATCATAGAAATGGGGCAATTATTTGCCAAACTGCTTGCCTCTGTCCAAAGTGCCGGGCTCATCAACTTTACACTGGATGTGCTGGTAGAGCCGAACGAATGTCTGCCGGAAACACGGATGCTTTTAGAAAGTTTACTGGATGTAAAGAGAAGATTCCAGCGTCGGCGTAAATTATTGACCCACCGTGATATTCTAAAAATTTGGCTTCGCAAAAATATCCGATTCAAATCTGAATTCCTGCCTGGGATGTTTTAAAGGCTGTTTGACGTAACGTTCAAACAGCTCTTTAAGATCCCGTCATCCAAAATTTTGCCAGTGCAGCCACTTCTCTTATTTGCCAATAGAGCCGGTCTAAAAAAGGTGTTTCGGCACTTATGACATGGACATTATACCCTAAAGAAGAAGCCATAGCCTGGGCCCGGTAAACATGAAAATCACTGGAAATAATAGTAAAGGAAGAGCTGTCATCGGGTAATAGTTTTGCTGAAAACAAGATATTTTCATATGTATTGACCGCTTTATCCTCCACTTTAATTTGTTTCTCGTCAATTCCATTTTCCATTAGATATTCTTTCATCACCGCTGCCTCTCCAGCCCCACTTACAATATAGGTAATACCCTCATCGATATTTGCATAAGCAAGAGCGGCATCCAAACGGCTTTTTAATAATGAGGATGGCGTTCCGTCTTCATTTAATTTCGTCCCTAAAACTATGACAATCGGGTCTTCATGCCCGTTACTTGGTAACCAGCTGGCTAGTAGCAACGGCAGGCTAACTAGTAAAAGCAGGAGATAAGTTAAGTGAATGCGCATAATATTCCTCTAAATTTAATGAACTTTTTACTAGTGTATCACCATACTATAGATCAGAAAATAAGAAATTAGATATATAAACCAATAAGTTGTCACCTAAGGAATATGTTTTAAAGAGGAGGGGTAATAGGAGGGTACAGTATGGAAAGATGGTGACAAAATGAAGGAAATCGGAATTCTAATGCCGGCATATCAACCAGATGAAAAAGCTATCCGAGTAATAGAGGAACTTATACAAGTTCATACAGGACCGATTTTTGTGGTGGATGATGGCAGTGATACGAGCTATATATTTAATAAGCTTAATACATTTCGACAAGTAACTATATTGCGTCACGCTGTCAACCAAGGAAAAGGGCGGGCACTTAAAACAGGCTTTCATCATATTTGTAACGAGCATCCCGAATTGCGTGCGGTCGTTACAATTGATGCTGATGGACAGCATTTGACAAAAGACATTCTAAACATTGTACAATCGCTGGACGAATCGGATGATGCACTGGTTTTAGGGTCTCGGAACTTTTCCGGGAAAGACATCCCGCTACGCTCCAAGTTTGGCAACCAATGCACCAAAATTATTTATCGGTTCGTGACAGGTACGCGATTAAATGACACACAAACAGGCCTTCGTGGTATTCCGACAAAGTATTTGCCGCAGCTGCTGTCAATTGAAGGAGAACGGTTTGAATATGAAATGAATGTGCTGGCAAAGCTGAAGGAATTAAACATCCCGATTGCCGAAGTCCCTATTGATACGATGTATTTAGAGGGGAATAAATCATCGCATTTTCGTCCATTTCATGATTCTTTTCAAGTCTACAAAGTCTTTTTACTTTATGCTTTAACAAGCAGTGCCTCCTTTTTAATTGATTTGGCATTATTTATGCTGTTTGCAAAAGTATTCAAGATTGTTGCGCCAATGTCGTTTCTTATCATTGCCACTATTTTGGCAAGGCTCCTATCATCATTTTTCAATTACTATATAAACCGTCACACAGTATTTAAAAGCGGTTCACGGAAGTCACTATACAGGTACTATTTATTAGCTGCCTTTATTATGGTTACTTCGGCTGGTTCAGTTCAATTGCTTTATAGCGAATGGCTTCAAAATGGTGAAATTGTTTTGAAAGTTCTCGTTGATACAGCCTTATTTATATTGGCATTTGTAGTGCAGCGGAAGTGGGTTTTTAAAAAGGAAAAGCAAATTTTATAATAATGCCGTACTCGGCTAGACCAGAGGCAGCCACCTTAATAGGAGATTGCTGATAGAGTATTTCTATGGTACAATAATAAATAGGTGCCAAACAACCTATGTAAAGCTTATGCTTTACAACAAAAGCATCCATTTACAGCACGGATTTGCTGGGAAGCTTTTGCTATAGAGCAGGGAGGATGAGCCCCTGCTCGATTTATATACATACTAGCACGTGTTACCTTTAGGTAATGCGTTTTTTGTTGTCCGTGTCCGCTCTTTTCACTTTTGGATGGATGTATGGCATGACCGGAGAAAGCTTTCTATGATAAAATGCGCATATAATTATGAGAACTGTGAGTTGAGAAAAATGATGGAAAGTCAAAAATACGCAATTGTCGATTTAGAAACAACTGGCCACAATCCAGCTAATGGAGACCGAATGATTCAAATCGCGATCGTGATAATGAAGGATTGGTGTATTGAGAAGACTTTTACATCATTCATTCACCCCGGTCGGCCAATCCCGCTTTTTATTCAGGATTTAACAAATATTACAGACGAAGATGTACGGGAGGCCCTGCCGTTTGAGGCACATGCCGATAAAATCTATGAACTGCTTGACGGCGCTGTTTTTGTGGCTCATAATGCCGACTTTGATCTGCCGTTCCTGCAGGCTGAATTTAAACGTGCAGGTTTGTCACAGTGGCATGGGAAAACAATTGATACAGTGGAACTTGCGAAAATCGTTTTTCCGACGGCTTTAGGCTATAAGCTAGGAGATTTGGCAAGCGAGCTTGGTATCACTTTGGAAAAAGCACATAGAGCTGATGATGACGCAAAAGCAACCGCCATGCTTTTAAAAGCATGCTGGCAGGAGTTGTTAAACTTACCACTCCTAACGTTACAACAAATGCACAAGCGCTCATTCAGGCTCAAGTCGAACCTTGCGCAATTATTTTTCGATGCTTTGCAGCTGAAACGCAGTAAGGTCGATCATTATGAACACCATATTTTTTATCAGAAATTGGCGATAAAAAAACCTGTCCGGAATATGGAACCTATCGGGGAGAGCTTTCCTTATCCAGCTACACGTGCAGAAAAAATAGAGAGATTGCAGACGAAAGTCCCGAATTTTGAAGAGCGCCCCGAACAATTTCAAATGATGGACTATGTGTGGGAAAGTTTGAATGATAAGAAAGAATTGGTGATTGAAGCGTCTACAGGGATTGGAAAGACACTTGCCTATCTTCTTCCAGTTTATCACTATGCCCGTAAATCTCGCCATAAGGTAGGCATTAGTACATATACGTCTCATTTAATGGATCAGCTTATTCAAGAAGAACTTCCCCGTTTAGAGCGTATTACAGGAGACAGAGTACGAGTGGCGCTTTTAAAAGGCATGAGGCATTATGTGGATGTTGCCCGTTTTTCACAGCTTTATATGGCCCGTGAAGACTCCTATGACGAAACATTAGTTATTCTGCAGGTGCTTGTCTGGCTTTCAAAAACAGAAACAGGAGACCTAGATGAATTAAATGTCTCTGGAGGCGGACAGCTATTTTTGGAGAAAATCCGGAAAACAGAAAACTCCCGTGTAATCCAACGAGAATTTGATTTTTATGAACGGGCTGTGGCGAAAGCAGAGCAGTCGGATATTATTTTAACGAACCATGCGATGATGCTGGCAGATCTAGTGCGTCAAACACCATTATTTAAAGAGATTGGCGGATGGGTAATCGACGAAGCACATCAATTTATCCAAGCAGCAATTGCCCATGATGAAAAATTATTCTCTTTTAAAAGCTGGAAATATATTTTTGGACAAATAGGTTTGGCTACAGATGAAGCACAGTTTACAAGACTCCAGCGTGCTGCAGTAAAATCACACCGTGTCCCTTTACAAGTCATGCAGCGTCTAGAAAAGAACTTTATGCAAATGATGACTAAATTTGATCAAGTAATGCAACACTTTATGCAGTTGCTTACACAAAAGCTCAAATCAACCAGTAAGCGTGAAATGAAAATGTCGTTTTTTTTAGACGAGCTTGCAATTGACCGAACACAATTCGAGCAATTTTCATCAGCTGTGCAACGCTGGATTGATCTGGCAGAGGAAGTGGCAACACAATTTGAAAGCAGTGTGGATGATTTGGCGCCGGAGCATATTTATCTCTTGGATGAATGGCGTTTTTGGATTCGTGAATATAAACTGGCAATTGTCCAGTGGGATGATGTGTTCCTGCGTTCAAATGACCACTACTCTACGTGGGTGGAAGTCGATAAACGCAGCATGCCAAGCTCCATTCAGCTGATGAAAAAACCAATTCAGGTAACATCCATCATTGAACGTCTATTTCATCATTATCGAAACCGTGTAGGGATTGTCTGGACTTCGGGGACGATGACCGTTCCCCACAATACGAATTTCATTACAGACCAGTTGGGTATTTCAAGAAATGTGAAATTAGAGGTGCTGCAGGCTCCTCCAGCCTATTTCAGTGGAGCAAAGGCCTTTGTTGTAACGGATATGCCTGATATTCAATCTGTCAGCCAATCGGATTATATTGAAGCGGTTGCCCATGCTGTCACTCAAACAGTTAGGACAACAGAAGGAAGATGCTTTGTGCTCTTTACTTCTCAGCAGATGCTGCGGGAAACAGTAGAGCTTATTCAAGAGAGCGGTCTTCTCGAAGATTATATGTTATTTGCCCAAGGGGTAACTGCGGGCAGTAGAATGCGTTTATTAAAGGCCTTTCAAAAATTCAATCAGTCAGTGCTTTTTGGGACAAACAGCTTTTGGGAAGGTGTTGACGTGCCGGGTGACGGATTGGCTTCTGTTATTGTTGTACGTCTGCCATTCTCTTCGCCTGATGAACCTACATTCCGTGCAAGAGCGGGTTACTTGCAGGCGAATGGGCAGAATTCATTTGCAGAATTGTCTCTTCCTGAAGCCATTTTACGTTTCAAGCAAGGGTTTGGCCGCCTTATCCGTTCGTCGCAAGATAAAGGGGTATTTATTGTACTTGATCGCAGAATCGAAACAAAATCATATGGAGCCGAGTTTATTCGGGCGTTGCCGCCGATTTCTGTGCAAAAACTATCACTAGCCACTATGGTATTGGAACTTGAAGATTGGTATAATAATGAACGATGAGGAAGGAAAGCAGGTAAGCAAGATGATACGAATTTATAAACAATATGCATCAGCAGTACAGAAGAAGGTGGCAGAGTGAAAAACTGGATCATTTTCGGCGTTATTTTCACCCTCTCGCTGGTACTTGTCATTACCTCTTTCGTACTCTGGAAAGCCGATGCGCCATTTAATGAGAAGGAACAGCAGGCGGAGGACTTGGCTATCAGTTCCAGGTCTTTGGCGGTTGTTTCGGACAGTTATGTCTACAATGGTAATAAGCCGTATGTTACGGTATTCGGGGAAGACGAATACGGTAAGGAAAAAGCTATCTTCGTTCCGATCAATCTAGAAGAGAAATTGATTCAAGAAGTGTTTTTGAAGGACGGTATTACAAAAGAACAAGCATTATCCGTAGTAAGGAAAGAAACGAAAGTAAAAGAAATACTTCAGGCAAAATTAGGCTACGAGGAAGCCGGCGCTGTATGGGAAATCACTTATCTAAACGACGCTGATAAGCTGAATTATGTGTATATTTCGTTTGAAGACGGACAATGGTGGAAACGCATATCGAATTTATAGAGGAGACGATTTTCAGTGAGAGAACTATTAGCTAATCGAGTAAAAACTTTAACACCATCTTCTACGTTGGCCATTACGGCAAAAGCGAAGGAGCTAAAAGAGCAAGGTATCGACGTGATTGGTTTAGGAGCGGGCGAGCCTGACTTCAACACACCTCAAAATATTTTAGATGCGGCAGTGGAATCGATGACGAAAGGCTTGACGAAATATACACCAGCCGGGGGGTTACCGGTATTAAAGCAGGCAATCATCGACAAACTTGCACGTGACAACCACCTTACATACAAACCGAATGAAATTATCGTTGGTGTTGGGGCAAAGCATGTGTTATATACGTTATTCCAAGTCATCCTCAACGAAGGCGATGAAGTCATTATTCCTATTCCTTACTGGGTATCGTATCCTGAGCAAGTTAAGCTGGCCGGCGGTGTACCGGTATATGTAGAAGGAACAGCAGAACAGAGCTATAAAATTACTCCACAGCAATTGGCAGATGCTGTGACGGAAAAAACAAAAGCTGTTATCATCAACTCTCCTTCAAACCCTTCCGGTATGATCTATTCCCGAGAAGAGCTGGAAGCATTGGCAAAGGTAGCAGACGAGAAAGATATTTTAATCATTTCAGATGAAATTTATGAGAAACTTGTTTACAATGGTGTGGAACATTTTTCTATGGCTCAAATTTCAGAGCAGATAAAAGCCCGTACAATTGTTGTGAATGGGGTAGCAAAATCGCACTCTATGACAGGCTGGCGTATTGGATATGCAGCCGGAAGAGCAGATATTATCAAGGCGATGACAGATCTGGCTTCTCATTCAACTTCCAATGCAACGACTACGGCCCAATATGCGACTGTTGAAGCATATAACGGCCCGCAGACGGCAGTGGAAGAAATGCGTAAAGCATTTGAATCGCGTCTTGAGAAAATTTACCCGCAGCTTTCTGCGATTCCCGGTTTTAAAGTGTTAAAGCCTCAGGGGGCATTCTATTTACTACCGGACGTATCAGAAGCGGCAGCGAAAACCGGTTACGAATCAGTAGATGCGTTTGCCAAAGCATTGCTTGAAGAAGCAAATGTGGCGGTAATTCCAGGTTCAGGATTTGGTGCTGATGCAACAATCCGCCTGTCTTATGCAACATCATTAGAATTACTAGAGGAAGCAGTTCGCCGTATTGATACATTTGTAAAATCAAAATGGCAGGATTAATAGCTGCACTCTAATTTGGAGGAATATTATGAAGAAGATTATGATCAAGGATATGCCGTCATTTATCGGCGAAACAGTTAAAATAGGTGCCTGGCTGGCAAACAAACGCTCAAGCGGTAAAATTGCCTTCTTGCAGTTGCGTGACGGCTCCGGATTTGTTCAGGGTGTTGTTGTAAAAGAAGAAGTTGGAGAAGAGCTGTTTGCTGTAGCAAAGAGTATGACACAAGAAACATCTATGTATATTACTGGGGAAGTAAAAGCAGACGAGCGTTCAACATTCGGTTGTGAATTAAACGTGACAGGTATTGAAATTATTCATGCAGCCGAAGATTTCCCAATCACGCCGAAAGAGCATGGTACAGAGTTCCTGATGGATAACCGTCATTTATGGCTGCGTTCCCGTAAGCAACATGCCATCATGAAAATTCGTAATGAAATCATCCGGGCAACGTATGAATTCTTTAATGATAGAGGGTTCACAAAAATGGATCCGCCAATCTTGACTGGCTCTGCGCCTGAAGGTACTTCAGAGCTGTTCCATACAAAATATTTTGATGAGGATGCGTACCTTTCTCAATCTGGACAGCTTTATATGGAAGCGGCTGCCATGGCTTTAGGAAAAGTATTCTCATTCGGTCCAACATTCCGTGCAGAAAAATCAAAAACACGTCGCCACTTGATAGAATTTTGGATGATTGAGCCGGAAATGGCATTTGTAGAGCATGAGGAAAGCCTTGAAGTGCAGGAGCAGTACGTTGAGCATATCGTACAGTCCGTACTAAAAAACTGTAAGCTGGATTTAGAACGTCTTGGCCGTGATACGTCTAAGCTGGAAAACATTAAAGCGCCGTTCCCTCGTATTTCTTATGATGATGCAATCAAGTTCCTTCACGAGCAAGGCTTTGATGATATCGAGTGGGGCGATGACTTCGGTGCACCGCACGAAACAGCGATTGCAAATGCATACGATAAACCTGTATTCATTACATGCTATCCAACAGGTATCAAACCGTTCTATATGCAGCCGCATCCGGAACGTGACGATGTTGTTTTATGTGCAGACTTAATTGCTCCTGAAGGCTATGGAGAGATCATCGGTGGTTCAGAGCGTATTTATGACTATAATTTATTAAAATCCCGTTTGGAAGAACATCAACTTTCGATGGATGCCTACGCTTGGTATTTGGAGCTGCGTAAACAAGGCTCAGTACCGCATTCAGGTTTCGGGTTAGGTCTTGAACGTACAGTAGCTTGGATTTCTGGTACGGAGCATATCCGTGAAACGATCCCGTTCCCTCGTTTACTGAACCGTCTATATCCATAAGCGATCGAAGCAGTTAAAACTGTCTTGGGGGCGTATTTGAATATGGCAGTGATTTAGTTAGTCGCCAACATATGTTAAATAAGCTTCCTATAGCTATTGATAAAAATTGGAGAGCGTCCGAGCAATTATTTCGGACGCTCTCTATTCACTTAAAGAAAGGAGTCACCTATATGACGAAAGATTACAACCGACTCCGTTCGTGGATCCAGCAACGGCATGTCACTGTGCCGCATTTATTTTTTCAGCTATATAAAGAACTAAATATAGCAGACGATGAAGCAGTAATGATTATGCATCTACTAAGCTATTTTGAGGAAGGCGTAGAATTTCCCACACCACAGGATTTAGCAACACGCACACATTTTCAGCCAAATGATATTTCATTGAAAATGCAGCGCCTTATGCAAAAGGGCTTTCTGGAAATTACACAGGGAATTGATGCGAATGATAAGATTTTTGAAAAATATTCTCTTTTTCCCCTCTGGGAATGCATGCTTCAGCTGTTAGAGAAAAAGGAACAGATGCATGCCGACCTGACAGTCAAAAATGAAGAGGGAGAGATTTATTCTTTATTTGAACAGGAATTCGGTCGTCTGCTGTCACCGATGGAGCTGGAAACAATCAGCATGTGGCTTGACAAAGATGGACATACGCCGGCTGTTATTAAAGCTGCATTGAAGGAGGCAGTAGTAGCTAGTAAGGTGTCGCTCCGTTATATTGATCGGATTTTGTTTGAATGGAAGAAGAAAAACATTACATCAATCCAACAAATTGAAAAACATGCGGAACAATTCCGCTCGCGCTCTATTCAACCAGTACAGACTCAGCCGGCAGCTGTGTCAAATGAAATATTCTATAACTGGCTGGACGAGCGTGAATAGGAGGAAGCAAAGTGCTGACGAAGGGAAAATGGCTTGAATTTCTTGATGTGATGGACGAGATGTTTCCGGATGCCCATTGTGAGCTTGTTCATGAAAATCCATTTGAGCTGACAATTGCTACATTGTTATCAGCACAATGTACGGATGCCCTCGTTAACCGTGTCACAAAAGATTTATTCCAAAAATACAAAACGCCGCAGGATTATTTGAATGTAGAGATTGAGGAGTTGCAAAATGATATTCGCTCTATAGGGCTCTATCGTAATAAGGCGAAAAATATCCAATTGCTTTGCCAAAGACTGATTGATGAGTATAACGGAGAAATCCCCGCGAATCGGGAAGCTTTAGTAACATTGCCTGGTGTAGGACGTAAGACAGCGAATGTTGTATTATCTGTAGCATTTGATATTCCTGCGATGGCGGTTGATACGCATGTTGAGCGCATTACAAAGAGGTTAGGATTATGCCGGTGGAAAGATTCGGTTTTAGAGGTCGAAGAAACGATTATGAAGAAAACACCGATTGAGCGCTGGAGCAGGGCTCATCATCAAATGATTTTCTTCGGGCGCTATCATTGTAAGGCACAAAACCCTCAGTGCCATATATGTCCATTGCTATCAGATTGCAGGGAAGGCCAGAAGCGATTGAAGAAAGGCTTGGTCAAATTATGATAGAAGTTAAGCGGGAGGCAATCACGAAGGAAATCGTTGATCAATGGTTTGAAAAATGGGAGGAGCTTCGAGAGCAAATTCATGAAGCGCATGAAGCAAGGAGTAAAGAAGCAGCACGTTTGATGGAGCAGGGCATTGTGCATTATGAACAGCTGCTGCTTCAATCAGCAGCACAAGCAGCGACTATGGATGACCAGTTCGAGCTGTATCCGGTCAATGGAAAAGAAAGGCTGGTATTTATTAAGATGAAGCCCGGTCAATATGCCTGCTACCGTCAGCTTGATGAATTATTTAAGGAGACAAAAAAGCGCTCTGCAAGGCTCCGTTTAAAAAAATAGACCGACAAATGTTTGACCCTTGCAGGAAGTTTATCAAGATGCTGCAAGGGCCATATTTTTTTACGGATTGTTATGTGGAAAAATTAAAAAGCCGCCCGGAAAGTTTCGATTCCGGGCGGCTTTTTCTATGTGTTTTTATTGAATAGTAAAATACGGCTTGTTTTACTCTGTTCCATCATCCCCGTCATCTGTGGAAGGAGGGGTTGGATTAGTAGGCGGGGTATTAGGATTTGTGCCTGTTTGGCCATCTTGCCCATTGTTTGGATTGTTGCCATTGTTATTATTCGGGTTCCCCGTGTTATTTTGGTTACCATTTCCATTACCGTTGTTACCTTGGTTACCATTACCGTTTTGGTTGCCATTATTATTGTTGCCGTTGTTCTGATTGCCGTTGTTATTGCCCGGTTTTTGGGTAGGATCTTCTACATCTGGCTCATCCACATCAGGTTCTTCCGGCTCCTCCGTATCGGTCTCTGCTCCTTCAATATAGAGAGAAACAGTTCCAGGTGCACTTCGTTTTTCACCATCAGTGGCTACAACAGAGAATGTGTAGGTGCTTCCTTGTTGAACATTTGGAATGATCACCTGTTTAGAACCGGTTGTTTGAATCACGACAGATTCCCCATCATCAACCTTCATGGATACTTCGTACGTATAATTTACCGGCTCTTCATCATCCTCATCGGAGGAATCATCGTGTGACCAAGTCAGTTCGATTTGTTGGCCAGCATCATTATACTTGGCATATACATCACTAGGTGCCTCGATTTCAACTTTCTCCTCTTCCTCTACCTCAGTGGAAACTTCTTTTGGCTCTGTTCCTTTAACGAACAGCTCAGTAGATTTTAAGTTTGATGGTGTATTGCTACCAGCAAGCTTTAAAGGATTACTGCCTACTACAATTGTTGCAGATGTAACCGAATCTGGTTGTTTGAACTTCGTGTTCGGAACATTATCGGATAAGTCTGTCATAATGGACTTAAATAATTTTTGTGGAAGTCGACGCTCTTCCCAGCTAGTGATCGGGTCAGTACGCTTTTCATAACCACTCCATATAGCAATAGAGTAATTTGGCGAATAGCCTACAAACCAAGAATCTGGTACTGCTGAAGAAGGTAAATTATATTTGGTAAAGTCATCGGAACTATAGTTTGTTGTACCTGTTTTCCCTGCAATATCTACGCCTGGTACATTTGCTGCAGTACCGGAAGCATCCGGCTTGCTGCTCACTACATCGCGGAGCATATCCGTCACCATATAAGCGGTAGAATCACTCATTGCAGGCGCTGATTTCGGTTTAAGACTTTCAGTAGAGCCATCACGATACTCGATTTTCGAAATGGAGTACGGCTCTGTATAGATGCCTTCATTTCCGAATGCGGCATAGGATGCAGCCATTTGGATAGGGGAGATGTTAATATTCCCTCCACCAATCGCATCGGAATATTCCAGGTTTTTCACGTCAATACCTAGTTTAGAAACAAATTCCTGCGACTGTTCTTTTGAGACAGCCATCAGCGTTTTAACTGCCGGAACATTACGAGATGCATACAGCGCTTTACGCACTGTCATAGTACCCATATATTGTCTGTCAAAGTTATTAATCTTTTGTTTTGAATTCGGGTATGTCATTGGTTCATCGACAATTGTTTCCCCTGTCGACCATTTTAAATATTCAATGGCCGGACCGTAATCAACAATTGGTTTCATTGTCGAACCAGGAGCGCGCACTTTTAAGTCATCTGCATAGTTATATATTCTGCCTTTATAGTTACGGCCGCCTCCAACGGCAGCGATAGCTCCTGTTTGTGTATCAATGACGGAAATACCCGATTCAATTGTTTCAGTCGGGAAATTGCTGTCATCATTCATGACAGATTCGACAGTTTCCTGAGCTTTTGGATCGAGCGTAGTATACACTTTAATCCCTTCTGCCAATACACTTTCCTTTTCTTTTTCCCCTAATTCATTTAGCACTACGTCTAAAAATGCCGGATATTTTGATGCTGCTGTCGACTTACGTTCTTCTTCAGGAAGAAGTCCCGCAGCCACGTCTGTTTTCTTTGCAGCCGCAGCATCTGCTTCGGAAATTTTACCGTGTTGTACCATCAAGCTTAATACGATATCACGGCGCTGTTTGGCACGATCAGGGTTTTTAAACGGATTATAGTTATTTGGGCTTTGCGGCATCCCTGCTAATACTGCCATTTCCTCTAGCGAAAGCTCCTTTAGCTCTTTCCCGTAGAAATATTCTGCAGCAGTACCAAAGCCGTATACAGTTCCGGACATTAATACTTTATTAAAATACATCTCAAAAATTTCTTCTTTGGAGTATTTACGTTCGAGCTGGATTGCAAGCCATGCTTCCTGTGCTTTACGCTCTAATTTTTTCTCATTTGTAAAGAATGAGTTCTTTACGACCTGCTGAGTGATCGTACTTGCACCCTGCGCCCCAAAACCATCACGCAGGTTAGCGACAACAGCTCCGCCAAGACGCCAAATATCAATCCCAAAATGGTCGAAGAAGCGAGCGTCTTCTGTCGCGGTAATGGCATCAACCATCTGCGGCGGAATATCTTCATAATCTATATATTTCCGGTTTTCCCCAGCACCGATTGTAGCAAATAAATCCCCGTTCACATCATATATCTCAGATGAAATAGGATCCTTCAGTGCTTCTTCATCCAGGTCAGGCGCCTTGCTTACATAGTAGGCGAAGAGGCCAGCACCTCCGACAAAAAGAGCGATTCCGACAGCTACAATCGCCAGCACGATTCGTTTCAACCAAGTTTTGAATGGGGAACGATTTTTTTTCTTTTCCATTTCACGTGCTTTTTTTATATCTTCACGTGTACGTCTTCTTTCTGTCACGTTTTCTTCTCCTCACTTTCACAAACTACTTGTTTGCGATGAACTTTTTTACGACTTGTAAGTAGTCGATACGCGGTGCATAACCAAGTGTCAGTTCCTCTGCAAACTCTTCAAAAACAGCCAATGGAATTGATTTGCGTCCACCGGCTTCCATATCAAGCCATGCTTTTTCAATCATCCGGAAGGGAGCTATAAAAGTCCGGTCCAGCTTTGAAAAGCGAACGATGAAAAACGCGATGCCTTTCTGTACGACAACAGCCTGCATATGCTTAATTTGGTGCAGATGGATGTTCTTTAGGGGAAACGAGGTTTTACTCTCGGTTTCCTTTGCCTCGAAATCAATATAGTAACCGTTCCATACTCCGTTATAGTCCGTAGTGGAGGGCGTTCGGAAATATGCTTCACGAATTACCGCGGCACTCCGCTTCGGATATTCTACTTTGACGATTTGAATCGGTACAGGTTTCTTGTAAATATTGGCTAGACCATTTGCTACATAAAAGTCATTCGTTTCATTTAAGTCGTCCTCTAAGCTTTTCCCTCGATTGCTGAATGATATGTCTGTTTTTGGCTTCTTTTTTGCAGGCGACTCATTTTGCTTTGGTTGATATACTTTCCCGTTTGGATAGCGGAAAGCCATGATATCACCCCTTCTTTTACATTACGAGATTAGTGTACCATAACATTTACGCAAAAAATCATACGTTTTAGCGAACGGTGACTAGTTTTGGCAAACGTGTAGGAACTTTTTGATTTACGTCTAATACGTCTTCCAAAGGAGGCCGAAGAATGCAAAAAATTGATCGGTTATTGAACCTTGTTGAATGTATAGATGAATTGTTGACGGTACGTATGGAATATGAACAAGTCCAGGCCAGTACTGCACTGCAGGTGAAAATCGTACAGGCAAATCAAAAAATAGTAAAGGCTCATCAAAAAATTAGCTTAGCAGAAAAAAAGTATAACGTAAAGAATACACGTTCCCCTGTTAGTAGTGAAATAGGATAGTTTTTGGTACACTTAAAAGTAATGAATATTCTTAGAGGTGTAACATATGGAATTACTTGCAATGACAACTAGACTTCTTGTGGTATGTGATGAGGCGACTGTAAGATTCTACGATATGCGTGAACGGCAAGCCGAACCTGACTTTTTTAATGAAGTGAAACCGTATGCAGATGAAATACGGGCTCTCCTTGAAACTTGGCAGCAACTTGCCTATGAATGGATCGCGGCCAATCAGCCTAAATATATGCATAAGCAGCAGATCGACCATGCACGTGATGCAATGGAACAATTTGTTGTACAGTCCTTTTACAAAGCTACCAGCAAAAAGCGGCTAATTCAATCTATCGAATCAACTAAATATACACTTGGCACGTTAAAGCGCTATGTAGAGGAGGGAAGTCCGCATGTTTAGCAAGAAAAAGTCCATCAGCGAGCTGCTTCAAGCATGGCGGTACGACGAGGAGCTGAAAGAAAACATTGTCCACTGGCATACGCTGGATGGAAAAGCAGCAGAGTACGAGCCCTTCCCGGAAGAACTGCACCCGTCTTTACAAAATGCACTGCAAAAACGTGGTATTGAACAATTATATACCCATCAGCGCGAAGCTTTTGATAAGGCTGTACAGGGCGTTTCGTTTACAGCCATTACTCCTACTGCATCTGGTAAATCACTTTGTTATCATTTACCTGTTTTGCAAGAAATAATCAGCAATAAATCAAGTCGCGCAATTTATTTGTTCCCTACAAAGGCACTTGCACAGGATCAAAAAACGGATTTAAATGAATTGATTGAAGCAACGGGAGAGGAAGTCCTAAGCTATACGTATGATGGCGATACAGCACCTGGGATCCGTACGAAGATAAGAAAAGCCGGGCATATTATTATGACTAATCCGGATATGCTCCATTCTGGTATTCTTCCGCACCATACAAAATGGGTGTCGCTGTTTGAAAATCTGAAATACATTGTAATTGATGAGCTCCATACGTATAAAGGCGTGTTTGGCAGTCATGTAGCCCATGTCATTCGGCGCTTGAAACGGATTTGTGCGTTTTATGGCTCGAATCCGGTATTTATCTGCACGTCCGCAACGATAAAAAATCCAAAAGAGCTGGCTGAAACCTTAACAAATGAAAAGCACGAGCTAATTGCAAACTCCGGTGCGCCTATTGGGAAAAAGACATTTATCTTTTATAATCCGCCAATCGTCAATACGACGTTTGGCGTGCGGCGAAGTGCGGTGCTGGAGGTGCGGGATCTATCGAAAAGATTATTCGAGGCAGGTATCCAGACGATTATTTTTGCTAAATCACGTGTGCGTGTAGAAATGCTTGTAACATACTTGAAGTCATTAACAGTAAAGAAAATCCACGATGAATCAATTCAAGGATACCGCGGCGGCTATCTTCCGAGTGAACGCCGGGCTATTGAAAAGGGTTTGCGGGACGGCTCCATCCAAATGGTCGTGTCAACAAATGCATTGGAGCTTGGTGTTGATATTGGGCAGCTGCAGGCATGCATTATGACAGGGTATCCGGGCAATATTGCAAGCGCCTGGCAGCAGGCAGGGCGTGCCGGCCGTCGTCAGGATGAAGCACTTATTATTTATGTTGCTCAATCAACAGCTTTAGATCAGTATATTGTCAATCATCCGACATACTTCTTTGGTACACATCCCGAAGAAGCGCGTATCAATCCGGATAATATTATTATTTTAATGGATCATTTAAAATGTGCTGCCTTTGAACTGCCTTTTTCCATGACAGACACGTACGGGGAATTTACTGTACAGGAGCTGCTTGCTTACTTGGAGGAGGAAGGTGTATTAGTCAAAACGAGTACACAATGGCACTGGATGAGTGACCGTTTTCCTGCGCATGAAATCAGCCTGCGCTCAGCAGCACAGGAAAACGTCGTGATCATCGATATGACACTGCCGCAAAATAAAGTAATAGGCGAGATGGATACATACAGCGCCATGACATTACTCCATGAAGAAGCGATTTATATGCATCAAGGCACACAGTTTCAAGTGGAAAAGCTTGATTGGGAGGAAAAGAAAGCATATGTACGGGAAGTGGAAGTAGATTATTTCACAGATGCTAACCTGGCTGTCGAACTGAAAGTACTAAGTGAGGACAAGTCAGCAGAATATAAGTCTGCAACCGTCAGTTATGGAGATGTCAGCCTGCTCGCCATCCCGACCATTTTTAAGAAAATTCGGTTTAATACACACGACAATATTGGGTCGGGACCGATTTCGATTCCGCCAATGGAAATGCATACAAGTGCTACATGGGTCAGCTTTGATTTGCCGGAAAACTGGTCTGAGGAGCAATTGACAGATGCATTGAACGGGGCAGCCTATGCTATGGGCAGTTTTATTCCGCTGTTTTTACATTGTGATCGCAGTGATTTGTCGGTCGTTCCACAAGTAAAAGCCGTTCACAATGACCGTCCAACCATTTTCGTTTATGACAGTTATCCGGGTGGTATCGGCTTAAGTGAAAGAGTATATGATATTTTGCTTTCCTTGCTTGAACGGACAATCGAACATGTGGAAAACTGCCCGTGTAAATCAGGCTGCCCATCGTGTATCGGAGCACAAGACAGCATAGGGGATAGCAAAAAACAGGTATTGAAAGTCCTGAATATTTTAAAAGACGAGATGGAGTGGCTTCCTTGAGTTACGAAAATAAAATACTCCAAATGAAAAAAATGCTTGGGAAAAAGACGGAAACAAAACAGGAAAAGTCTGCTTTTATAAAGCCAGATCAACCGCAATATGTTGATCAGTGGCAACGGGCAGGCCTAACACTTGTTGAAAATGACTTTGGTGTGTTATTTAAGCGGGTTGTGACATATCCTCTTACGTATAGACATGGCCATTATGAGCTGCAGCAGCTGTTTGATGCCATCAGACTGTGGGAACAGTCCGGCCGCGAGCATCCATACGCGGTAACTGCAGATGAAACGCTTATCTTTTTTGATACGGAAACAACAGGTCTAAAGGGCGTAGGCACGCATATTTTCCTTCTCGGCTTTCTGGAGACAGACGGGGAAGAGTTTACATTAACACAGTATGTCCTAGCCGACCCTTCAAATGAAGCAGCTCTGCTGTTTGAATCGAGACTTTGGCAGAAAAAGGCAACTATTGTCACCTATAACGGGAAGAGCTTTGACTGGCCGCAGCTTGAAACGCGCTGGACGCTGAATCAGACATATATCCCAAAACTGCGTCCGCAAAAGCAGATCGATTTGCTTCATAGTACGAAAAGGCTATGGAAAAATGACTTAGAAAAGATGAAGCTGACGGCTATAGAACAAGAAAAATTAGGGTTTCATCGGCAAGGGGATATTCCTGGATTCCTGGCGCCGATCATTTATTTGGATGCTGTAAAAAGTGGACAGGCGGATGCGCTTATCAAAGTGCTCCACCATAACGAATGGGACTTATTATCGCTTATTACTCTCTATATTCATTCCACACAATTGCTCTTCCAAAAAGAGGTTAACGACTCTGCGGTGACATATACGAATATCGGAAAATGGTATAACGATCTAAAGCAGAAAAACACAGGGATAGATGTCCTTACTGCCGTAACGGAGCGTTTTGATCCGACAGATACAGGACTTGCACACTACTATTTGGCAATGGAACAAAAAAGAGCATCCCAGTACGAACAGGCAGTAAAGTCGCTTATCAAAGCGTTGCCGGCTGTTGATATACCACATCAAATTAAGGCATACGAGCAGCTGGCGATAATTACGGAGCATCATTTGCGAGACTATGAGGAAGCAAAGGTGTATACACAAACGGGCATGCAGTTGATTGGCAGGCATGAGAAATGGTCGGCCCTTCAAAAGGAAAAATATCATTCTGCATGGGAGAAGCGGCTGCACCGTATTACAAATAAATTAAATAAATGAAAACCCTATCTTTCATTCACGTTTTTGAAGGCTTTATGTTATAATGAGTCCACATATGTAGAGAGTATGGAAGGGCGATGTGAATGGACATTAAATTAACTTCAAAAGTGATTTTGGAGAAGGAATTTAAAAAGAGTGTAAAAGGTTACAATGTGGACCAAGTAGACCAATTTCTGGATCAGATAATGGAAGATTATGATAAATTTGAAGAAGTACTAAATGCACTTAAGGCAGAAAATGAGCGCTTAAAAGAAGAATTGGCAGGAAGCTCTAAAAAACCTGTAGCTCAGCCAAACACTAATAATATGAACTATGATATTATTAAACGCTTGGCAAATTTAGAAAAAGCCGTATTTGGGGACAAACTTAGAGAAAGAATGTAATAATCTAATGTTGTCATCCCATTATATTTGCAGTATAATAAAAATACATCATGAAATTCGAGTAATCGCTGCATAGCTTGACTATGTAGAGGAAAGTCCATGCTCACACGGATCTGAGATGACCGTAGTGTTCGTGCTTACTGAAAAAATAAGGTAAGGCAAAGCTTAGCTTTGACGGCGGAAGAAATGCCTAAGTCTTTGGATATGGCATACACTTCCTGAAAGTGCCACAGTGACGAAGCTTGCGGGGAAACCTGCAAGGTGGAACGAGGTAAACCCCACGAGTGAGAAACCCAAATTATGGTAGGGGCACTCTCCAAAAGGAAATGAACGGATGGAGGGACGCACAAGTTTACTTTTGCGTAGATAGATGATTACTGCCTGGCAGTACGAGGGCATTGCCCGTTTGAGTACTCAGGAACAAAACATGGCTTACTGAATTTTACGATGCTTTTTTGTTAAATAAAAAGGCTCTCCATTTCTAGTGGAGGGCCTTTCTTTTAGAGATGAGATAAGGGTGAAGTTCATTGGACAAACGTACCAATACCGAAAAGGATAATGAGAGATTGCTTTCCCGGTATCCAGAGCACCTGATCATGAAGATTTTTGAAAATGTCACTGAAGGAATCATGATTACGGATAAACATAAAAAAATTATTAGTGTAAATCCTGCATTTGAATTCGTTACAGGATACAGCAGTGAAGAAGTGATAGGTAAAAACCCTTCAATTCTTCAGTCCGGTATGCACGAACTTCCATTTTACCTTACAATGTGGGACACCATATACAATAGTGGAGTGTGGCAGGGAGAAATTTGGAACCGCCGCAAAACAGGAGATGTTTACCCGGAATGGCTGACAATTATGGCCGTAAAAGATGCTGAAGGGGAAATTACGAATTACTGCGGTATTTTTACAGACCTTTCGGAACGTAAAACTGTAGAAGATGAATTAGAAAAGCGGTCGCTGACAGATTCTTTAACTGATGTATGCAATCGTTTTGCCTACCTGGAGCGCATGAATGCTTTATTGGCATCGAGTACACATGTATCTCATACTATACAGCATGCTGTATTTTTTTTGGATTTAGACCGTTTTAAACAAGTAAATGATACACTCGGCCACGCTGTCGGAGATGCTTTACTTGTAGAAATGGCAAAGCGGATACAAGGACTGTTGAAAAACAAAGATATACTGGCTCGTTACGGGGGCGATGAATTTGTCATCACACTTACGAACATTGTCCATCCGCGGGAAGCAGCTAAATTTGCTGAAAAATTAATACGAGTAATCGAAGAACCTGTCATTCTCAATGGACAGGAAATTTTTGTCTCTACAAGTATGGGCGTCAGTATTTTTCCTACAGATGGAGAAACTACAGAGCAGCTTATAAATCGGGCAGATAAGGCAATGGCCTTCTCTAAACAAAATGGCCGAAATGGCTATGCGTTTTACTTTGACGAGTTACATACAGATACGAAGCGAGTGTTACTGCTTGATACGGAGCTTCGCAAGGCAATTGACCAGCGGGATTTCACCTTGCATTTCCAACCGAAGATTGATGCGAAAAACTTGCAGCTGATTGGTGTGGAAGCACTTGTACGCTGGCAAAATGATAAACTGGGATTTGTCTCGCCGGCAGAATTCATACCTTATGCGGAAGAAACGGGACTTATTATTCCCTTGAGTGAAATGATTTTCGAATTAGCTTGTGAAAGCCACAAGCAGCTGGTGGACGCGGGCTATACAAAAGTACCAATTGCTATTAATGTTTCAAGTATTCATTTCCAGCAGCAGAATTTTCTCGAATCAATTCAGCATATTTTAGAAAGAAATAATGCGTCTGCGGTTAATTTTGAAATCGAAATGACAGAAAGAACGGTAATGAACAGTGCTTCTGAAACAGTTAGCAAGCTGGTAAAGCTCAAGCAGATGGGATTCAAGCTTTCAATTGATGATTTCGGCACGGGCTACTCATCGTTAAGCTATTTAGTTCGATTTCCGCTTGATATTTTGAAAATAGACCGCAGCTTTATCCAGCATATCTGCTCATTGGATGATAAACAGGCCGTGGTAGATGCAATCATTCAAATGTCTCACCGTCTGAAGATGAAAGTCGTCGCAGAAGGGGTTGAAAGTGCGCAACAAGTGGAATTACTAAAGGAGATGGGCTGTGATTATATCCAAGGGTACTATTACAGTAAGCCATTACCAATAAATGAGCTGATAGATTTTATCCAGTTCTGGGAAGTCGAACATCAAGGAAGGTATTAATATATGACAAAATTTCAATTAGTAGCAACGGCAGCGATGGGATTAGAGGCTATCGTAGCAGAAGAAGTACAAGCCCTGGGCTATGAAACGCGTGTAGATAATGGAAAAGTATATTTTGAAGGGGACGAAACGGCAATTGCACGCTGTAACTTGTGGTTACGAGTAGCAGACCGTGTAAAAATTGTTGTTGCCCAATTTCCTGCTACTACATTTGATGAGCTGTTTGAAAGCACAAAGTCTATTGAGTGGGAGCGTTACTTGCCGGTGGATGCAGCTTTTCCGGTCTCAGGAAAATCTGTAAAATCGAAATTATTTAGTGTGCCAGACTGTCAGGCAATCGTAAAGAAAGCGATTGTGGAGCGTATGAAATTTCACTATAAACGCTTAGGTTTTTTGGACGAATCTGGTGCAACTTTCAAAATCGAGGTATCAATTTTGAAAGATTTGGCAACATTAACAATAGATACATCTGGTGCTGGTCTTCATAAACGTGGTTATCGCCAAGTGCAGGGTGAGGCACCTTTAAAGGAAACGCTGGCTGCTGCACTTGTAAAAGTGTCTAAATGGAATCCAGATCGTCCTTTTGCAGATCCATTTTGCGGCTCTGGTACAATTCCTTTAGAGGCGGCGATGATCGGGCAAAATATTGCGCCCGGCTATAATCGTGAATTCATTTCAGAGGACTGGAGCTGGATGAAGGCAAAAATATGGAATGAGGTACGCGATGAGGCGGATAATTTGGCTAACTATGACCAGCCATTAGAAATTATCGGTTCAGATATTGACCATCGGATGGTTAGTATCGCGCAGGAAAATGCAATGGAGGCTGGATTTGCGGATATTATTACATTCAAACAGATGCAGGCTACGGACTTTACGACAAGGCTGACAGATGGCGTTATGATTTCCAACCCTCCATACGGCGAGCGGATTGGTGAAAAAGAAGTCATCGAAGGCGTTATACGCCAGCTCGGCCAGGTGATGAACAATTATCCTACTTGGTCGGTTTATATGCTTTCTTCAATGGAAGATTTCGAGGCGTTATACGGGAAAAAAGCAACGAAAAAGCGTAAACTATTTAATGGCTTTATTCGCACGGACCTTTATCAATTCTGGGGTCAAAAGTCGAAGCGAGAAGAGTAACGAACGGAAGGAGAGCTCTCCTTCCGTTTCGTATTGCATAAAATTTATATAGAAACAGACGAGAGGAGCCGCGGACTGTAGATCGGCTCTGGCTTTCTCGTTTATATAAATGGAGAATGAGGGAGAAACAAACGATGAGACAACCTTTACCTTTTGAGCTCTCAAAAGATAGTTCTTTTTATGATTCACTGGGAGATTGGCTTGGTGATACGTTATATGATGTGCTGCCGGAAAAGGGATTTGAATGCCGAGATGAACAAATTTTTATGGCCTACCAAATTGAGCAGGCATTAAAAGAAAAAAATGTATTGTTTGCAGAGGCTGGTGTTGGTACAGGAAAAACAATTGCTTACTTGTTGCCTGCTATTTCCTATGCAAGGTATACGGGACGTCCGGCGCTTATCGCCTGTGCAGACGAAACACTGATTGATCAATTAGTAAAAGAAGGCGGCGATATTCATAAGCTGCGTGATGTACTGGAGTTAAACATTGATGTCCGACTAGCTAAGTCACGCGACCAATATTTATGTTTAAAACGTTTTGAAGAAGCCGAGAAGGTGGAAACAGACGAATGGATTGATGATATTGCCTTTACAATTCCTGAAGAAGTGTATGCAGCAGGACCGATGACGAAAGCGGTTCCTTACGGAGAACGTTCGGATTTTCCGTCAGTCAGTGATGAAGATTGGCAGAAGGTAAACTACAATGCCGTTATGCAGTGTGCTGTGTGCGATATGCGTAATCGCTGCGGGCAGACATTGCATCGTATGCATTACCGTCAGTCAACTGATTTAATCATTTGTTCACAGGACTTTTTGATGGAGCATTTAGCCACAAAAGAATCACGCGAGCGGGAGGGTCAGCTCCCACTGCTTCCGGAAGTATCGATGATTGTGCTGGATGAAGGACATCTGCTTGAATATGCCGCACAAAAGGCAATGACAGTAAAAATCCAAGCATCTACTATTGTAGGAATGCTGGAGCGGTTAATGGTTGATGGAGTGCGGGAGCGTACACTGTATGCGATGGAGACTCTCCAGGACCATCATGAGCTGTTCTTCGACGAGCTGCGTGACTGTCTTGAGGATTCGCTAGAGGACCGTAAACGGATCAATAAATCTCCGCGGCTTTTGGCGATCGGGAAAAAAGTTGTTGAGGCTGTTGACCAGCTGCTAGAGGAATTTGTATTTGAATCAGAGCTTTATATGATTCCAGAGTATGATTTAAATATGGCGGAAGAGTTTTTAGAGCAATATGTAGCAGCGATGCGCATCTTTATCGCGCAGGGAGATGCGGTTGACTGGCAGGAAAATACGGATGGTGAGGAGACGCTAGTAATTATGCCGCGTTTAATAACGGATGTACTGCAGGAAAAGCTGTTTACTAAAAAACTGCCAATTATTTTCTCATCCGCCACGCTATCTGTTAAGAAAGACTTTTCTTATATTGCTTATAGTTTGGGTATTAAAAACTATCAGTCGTTTAGTGTTCCATCACCATTTGACTATGATGAAGCAATGAAGATTTATATACACGAAATGACTCAGCCAGAGAAAGTAAAAAAGGTACAGGAGCTAATCCGCGAAGGAGAAAAAACGCTTATTCTGTTCAAGTCAAAACAGGCGATGATGCAGTTTAAAGCAGGCCTCTCTATGATGGATCGGATGCATGTAGCATTTGAAGGGGATCGTGAACTTTCTGCCATTATTAGAGATTTCCAGGAAGGGACAATACAAACACTATGCTCCTACCATCTATGGGAAGGATTGGATCTTCCGGAGGAAGCGCTAACAAGAGTAGTGGTATATGATTTGCCATTCCCGCCGCAAGATCCGCTATTTGATGCGAAACGGTCATTTGCGGAGAATCCGTTTGAAGAAGTAGAGCTTCCATTCATGCAGCTTCGACTGCAGCAGGGAATGGGTCGGCTTATCCGTACTTCTCGCGATCATGGTGATATTCATATTTTATTAAATGAAGAGGAAGCGAAGGTAAGGACTGAATTTGAAGGCATTTTACCGGTAGAACCTTCCTGATAGAAAGTGTAGGATAAGAATAGAAGCTTATCCTACACTTTTTTAGTTTCGGTAGGGCTTTGCAGATTATTCAATATATAGAAAGCTGGGATAATGATGAAGCGATGTGCATGGGTTAAAGAAGATGAGCCCCTCTATGTAAAATATCATGATGAGGAGTGGGGCAGGCCGGTCCATGATGACCGTCTGCTGTTTGAGATGCTTTGCCTTGAAGGTGCACAGGCGGGATTAAGCTGGTGGACGATTTTGCAGAAAAGGGAAAACTACCAAAAAGCTTTCGATTTTTTTGAGGCGGAAAAAATCATCTGTTACTCTGAGGAGAAGATAGAGGAGCTTCTTGAAAACCCGGGAATTGTCCGGAATCGTTTAAAGGTACGGAGTGTTGTAAAAAATGCGAAAGCCTTTCTTAAAATCTGCGAGGAATTCGGCAGCTTCGACGAATTCATCTGGGGTTTTACAGATCATAAGACGATTCACAATGAGTGGGAGACAATAAAAGAAGTGCCCACAACATCTGTCATAAGCGACCTGATGAGCAAAGAGCTGAAGAAACGAGGTTTTTCTTTTGTGGGCAGCACTATCTGTTATTCCTATATGCAGGCGGTCGGTCTTGTAAACGACCACACAACGGACTGCTTCTGCTATAGTAAAAGCAAGTGAAGGCTCTCGTTTAGCGAGAGCCTTTTGTAAAGTAGTGATTATATCCGAGCCAGACTGCCCCCGATAAACAAATCATTGCAATAGTGAAGACGATATACATACGCGATACATAACCAGCAGCCATCTCGACAGTTATTTCGTTTAGCACCCAGTATACCCGTCCGAAAATCATAAGAATAAACAGAGCAAGGAAGGAAGTCATGTAAATGGCATGCTCCTTGCCTTTTTTTGAATAGAGCCACACAGCAATCAGTCCAACAAAAATCAGTGGTAGCATGGAGTGAATGGTGCTGATTGAGAAATAGGAAAAATGAATGACGTTGGCAGATCCTACAATCAATATAACAATAAGGACAATGAGACTGTTTTTCATTAGTTTCCTCCCGGCATATAGATGATATCTAAAATTCTGTTCAACAACCTCCAGTAAAAAGTTCCCCTAAACAGGTAATAAACAGTCTATAAACAAGCGTTAACTCACTATATGCACTTTTCCTCAAGATCACATCCGGTTTCAAAAAACAGTTTCAAAAATTTAGTAAAAAACATAACCAGAACAGCTGTAGTGTTTAATTCACAGGCGAAAGGGAAGCCTTTCAATATATCTGCAAAAGGAGTGAAACGAGATGAAAATTACACTGATGAAATCAAAGGATGGCTTCGAATATATAGAAGATGGTGACAGTAAGGCTCGTATTATCTGGTCACAAGAAGGCAATACGATGGTGATGAATGGTACACATGTATCAGAAGAACTGCGTGGTCAGGGAGTCGGCAAAAAGCTTCTAGATGAGGCGGCTGCGTATGCCAGGGAAAATGGTTATAAGATGAAGGCCGTCTGCCCGTATGTTGCAGATTCCTTTGAGAAAAGCAGCGACTATAATGATGTAAAAGCCTGATGGTAATCTATTAGGATAGTTTGTAGGAAATGATATGGCTCCTCCTGGTAAAAGGGTGGGGCTTTTTTATTTAAAAGAAAGAATGAAACTTCCTGTAATTATACCCTAGAAATGTAGAAAATCATGAATAAAAATAATAGTTCATATAATATAACAGATGAAAAATGCCGTTTTTTAGAAAATAGAGTAATTGCTATTAATAGTCATTTTCTTTATGATGTAGATAAAATTGATAGAGAACGAGAAATAAAGGGGGATAGAGAATATGGACATTATCTATTCAAAAATAATGGCACCCAACCCAGCTTCGCAATATATGCGGAAGTCCTCCATTATGAAAAAATTAAAAAAATGCAGAATTTCAGCGCTTACGCTATTACATGGCGGACCGGGGTTTGGAAAAACTTCTTCATTGGCTCAATTTTTTGCTGATGAAGGTCTTCCATTCAGCTGGTATCAGGTAACAGAAAACGATGATGGTATCCTGCCATTTTTAAAATATTTGTATGAAAGTATAAAAGTCGTCCACAAAGAATTTGATTTGCTGGATTCAGCATGGGATCAAATAACGACATTTTTAAAAATAGAGGACTTGAATACATTATTCACTTTATTTTGTAATGCACTGTCTCGCATTCCACGGGAAATTTATATTGTTATCGATGATTTTCATCTTGTGAATCATGTATTTCAAATCAATTATGTTTTCGAGCAGCTTGTGAAATTCGCCCCCTCGCATGTGCATTTTATCGTGGCTACCCGAATCCAACCAACATGGGGCTGTTTTCATCAGTTGAAAAGTAAACGTTTGCTTACTGTTATCACAGAAGAGGATTTTGTATTTACCCCTGATGAAATCGGTATTCTTTTTGAAGATTATTATGAGAGATTGCTTCAAGAAGACGAAATTAAGCAGATTTATGAGGTGACAGAAGGATGGGCTATGGCAGTTGTTCTTCTCGCTATGCAGATGGAAAGTGAGCGGTACCCCTTTGATTTTTCAAAAATTACATTGCAGGATTTTAATGATTATTTATACTATGAGCTATTTCAGCATTTAGAGCCTGTAATTCAACAGGCGCTAATGAATTTCAGCTTGTTTGATACATTTTCCGAAGAAATCATCCATGATCTTTTTGGTACGAAGGAGGTAGAACGGCTGGAGTATATTTATCGCCATCATGCCTTCATACAGACATTGGGTAATCAAAAAGACTACCGATTCCATAGTTTAATGAAGCAGTTTCTTATGCAGCAATATATGAAGCAAAGTCCGCAGGTCGTTGCAGAGCAGCATAAAAAGGCTGCCATCTATTTCATCGAGAAAAAGGATATCATCCAGGCTTTTTATCATATTAGTCATGCTGATGATGAGCGGTTTATTTGTGAAATGCTAATTCATTACGCTGATTATTTCATGCAAACCGGCCGTTATAAATGGCTGCTTGAGAAGATAAAAAAATGCTCCCCGTCGATACGTGAGGAATATTACCCGCTTTATTATATAGAAGGGGAGTGCCTGCGGCTGAGCGCTTTCTACAGGAAAGCACAAATCTGTTTCGAAATGTGTGTCGAAAAGGCGAAGCAGCGTGACGATCTTTTGACAATCGTTAGATCAAAGGCAGGATTAGCCAGAATTTATGTCGATACACTGCAGCCTTCCATAGCGAAGGGCTATCTTCAGGAGGCACTGCAGTTGGCCAATCAATGTCAAATCCCAAAGCAGGAATTTATTCATTTAAATCTTCAGTATGTTGAAAACTTGGTTAATATCGGGCAAGCCTTTAATGGCATTATGTATTGGGAGCAATTACATTTAAATAATGAACTGCTCCAAGAAGGCAATATTGATATCCGCATGCATTTAAGACAAGGGGCCTTACAAAAAGCAAGAGCGCTTGCAGAATCCCGGTTATTTACACAGCAAACCGGTACGTCTGCACACCGGGAAACAGACGCCTTATTATCCCTCATTTATGCGATGATGGGCAACCGAGTGCGCGCGAAGGAAACTGCCTTTAGAGGACTGCAAAACAGTATCACATCCCGTGAGGCATTCAACATTGCTGTTGCAAATATACGTAATGGACATGCTGAGCTATTATTAAATCCATACGACCCTGCAGAAGCCATTCACTATTACGAACTGGCAGCCAAGCAAATGGAACAGCTGCAGGTAAAGCGGATCAAGGCAGAATGTTACGTAGGGCTGGCACTTGCATATGGAAGACAGGGAGACGTAACACTGGCAAAACGCTATGCTATGCAAGGGTTAGCAGCTACCGAGAAAGTAGAGGATCGCTGGGTAACAGGACTGCTGAAGCTGGCATTGCTCATTCTATATGTGGAAAATGAAATGTATGAAGATGCAGTACAGATGGCTGCCGAAACGGTCAAGAATTTTGAGGAAGTAAAAGATTCCTATTGTCTAATGGTTACGTACTTTTGGCATATGGTTTTATCTGTGAAGAAGAATGACCAGAGCAGCTATGTGCAGTTTCGTTCGTTATTTGAACAGTTGCTGGAAAAGCATGGTTACGACTTCTTTTTAACAAAAGTAACGTTATTCGGTCCAAGGGATTTGATGCAAAAGCAGCAAGTACTGGCCCCTCATGAAGAAAATAAACCGGCTATTTATATCAGATTTTTCGGACCGATGCTGTTGATGCGCGACTGGCAGGTAGAGCATGAAAAAGTATGGCAGAGGGGTAAGGCGAAGGAACTATTTACGTATCTCTATATTAATCGCAGTAGGTTTTGTGCAAAGGAAGAGATCATGGCTGCATTATTCCCGACCAGTACGGAGGAAGTAGCAATCAGGGATTTTAAGGTCGCCTACAATGCATTGTTAAAGGTGTTGGAGCCCGGCCGCAGTGCAAGAGAGGAGCCTTTCTACATTGAACGGAAACAGAACATGTATCGTATTCACCAATCACCGCTTATTTTGAGTGATATTGCCTACTTTGAGCAGCTGCTAGAGCTGGCGAAGAGAGATGCTGAGCCATTTCAACAGAAGCAATGGTTGCGGAAAGCTGTTGCACAGTATACAGGTGATTTGTATGAAGAAAATATGCAGGCTGACTGGATAGAGCATGAAAGAAACCGCATGAAAACACTTTACCTGAAGGCAATGCAGCAAATCGCCATGCTCAGTTATGACGAACAGCAGTATGAGGAATGTCTTCTTGCATGCGAAGCAATTTTACAAAAAGACCCCACATGGGAAGAAGCTTACCGTCTTATGATGTGGTGTCACTTTTACCTTGAAAATAAAGTAGAAGTGCAAAAAACATATGACCGTTGCGAGAAAATACTGGCACAGGAGTATGACATAGAACCGATGCACATGACAACGGAAATATTTGAAAAGCTAATTAAAATGTGAAAAAGCTGTCCAATTTGGGCGGCTTTTTTATGTACTTCTACAGACCAGTAAACGGCCTTTATGCATAATATTCCTCTAACAAAATGGAAGGAAGGATGCCTTTCTAATATTCTGTAACTCTTTTGTAACTCCTGCGGGATAGGATAATGTTAATGCAACATGAAAGCGCTTTACTAAAGAAAGGGAGGAATGAGGGATGAAAAGGTTTCGGTCGTTTTTATTCTTATGTATGTTTGCCATTATTTTGGCTGCCTGCTCTGATACAGGTGACTCAGACACTACTGCCAGCAGCGATGAGGGAGCGGGGGAAGGCGGCACAATTAAAGTTGGGGTGCTTGCTTCCTTGACGGGTGCGCTAGAATCCTACGGCAAACAGACGCAGCGAGGATTTGAACTTGGTCTTGAGTATGCAACTGAAGGTACGATGGAAGTGGAAGGAAAGAAAATAGAGGTCATCTGGGAAGATACGGAGACAAAGCCGGAGGTAGCAGTCCAGAAGGCAACGAAGCTTCTGGAAGATGATGGTGTTGACTTTTTAGTAGGCTCCTCCAGCTCTGGAGATACACTGGCGGTCCTTCCACTGGCGGAAGAATACGAGAAAATTATGATTGTCGAACCGGCGGTAGCTGATAGTATTACAGGTTCAGAGTTTAATGAATTTATATTCCGAACAGCCCGCAACTCCTCACAGGATGCCTATGCAGCAGCAGCGGCAATCGCAAAAGAAGGAGTAAAGATTGCTACTTTCGCTCCTGACTACTCGTTTGGCTGGGACGGAGTATCTGCTTTTAAAACAGCGGCAGAGAAACTGGGCGCTGAGATTGTGCTTGAAGAGTTTGCGGACCCGGCTGCAACAGACTTCACTTCCAATATTCAAAAAATCGTGGACGCAAAGCCGGATTACCTATTTGTAGTATGGGCAGGTGCGAATTCTCCGTGGCAGCAAATTTCAGATATGAAACTGCAGGAAAAAGGCATCAAGATTTCTACTGGAGCCCCGGATATTATTGCACTTCAGCTGATGGGACCACTTGTCGGCATGGAAGGATTCAGTGTGTATTACCATACGCTTCCTAATAATGAAATAAACGATTGGATGGTAGAAGAGCACAAGAAACGCTATAACAATGAAGTGCCGGATCTATTCACGCCAGGAGGCTTCTCGGCTGCTGTAGCGATGGTAGAGGCACTAAAAAAATCAGGCGGTGATGCAGATGGTAATACACTAATCCCGCTTATGGAAGGCATGTCATTTGATACACCAAAAGGAACGATGACATTCCGCGAAGAGGACCATCAGGCATTACAGCCGATGTATTCTATTCGTCTGGAGACAGTGGAAGGCGTAGATTATCCGGTACCTGTTCTCATTCGAGAGTTGTCGCCTGAAGAGACAGAACCCCCTGTTATGAATTAGAAAAATGAATCAGACCGTACGCATAAGCGGTCTGGCTCTCTTAATATTTCTCACGAAGAAGTAGTAAGAAAGCCAGATCGAAGGAGGAAGGAAATGGAGACAATTTTAAAAACATCACAGCTGGGTATTCAGTTTGGCGGGCATAAAGCCGTGGATAATGTCACAATCGACATTCCTAAAAAGCATTTCAAATCAATTATCGGTCCTAACGGGGCGGGCAAAACAACCTTTTTTAATCTGATCAGTGGTGAGCTGCAGGCGACAAGCGGAGAGGTATTTTTTAAAGGAGAAAATATTTCCAGGCGATCTCCAGTGGAGCGTACAAGGCTGGGGCTTGGGCGTTCATTTCAAATTACGAACGTCTTTCCGAATCTGACCGTACTGGAAAATGTGAGGCTTGCTGTACAATCCCGCGAGAAAATCCGATTTCATGTTCTGCGGCATTTTACGTCCTATAAACGAATTACTGAAGGTGCTATTAGTATTCTGGAGCAGGTCATGCTGACAAACAAGCTATATATGCCGGCCAGTCAATTGTCCCATGGTGAAAAGCGCAAGCTCGAAATCGCGATGCTGCTTGCACTCGACACAGAGGTTTTATTGCTGGATGAACCAACTGCTGGCATGTCCTTGGAGGAGGTACCGGCCATTCTGGATGTCATCCGAGGTATTAAGAGAAGCTCAGAAAAAACAATATTGCTAATTGAACATAAAATGGATATGATTTTGGACTTGTCCGATTCCATCATGGTGCTTTTCAATGGCAGGCTGCTCGCTGACGGGACACCGCAGGAAATCATGAATAATGAAACTGTCCAAAACGCTTATTTAGGGGGGCTTTATGATGAACAGCTTACTATGCCTTAAAGAGGTACACACCCATATTGGACAATACCATATTTTGCAGGGTATCAATCTTGATATTGTAGAAAACGAAGTGAATGTCCTGCTGGGGCGAAATGGAGCAGGCAAGACGACAACCTTAAAAACGATCATGGGTTTGACGCCCGCATCAAAAGGTGCCATTCAATTAAGAAATACAGATATAACGAAAAAAATGACCTACGATATCGCCAATTTAGGGATTGGCTATGTGCCGGAGGACCAAGGGATATTCGGGGATCTTACAGTAGAGGAAAATCTGCGTGTAGCGATGCGCAAGGAAAATGAACAGACGCTGCAAAAACAGGAATATATCCTAACGCTTTTTCCGGATTTAAAAAGATTCTGGAAGAAGGCAGGCGGAAAGCTGTCAGGCGGCCAGAAACAAATGCTTGCGATGGCACGTGCCTTTGTCAACGATAGCCAGATGCTGCTTATTGATGAGCCGTCAAAAGGCCTAGCACCAATTGTCGTTGAAAAGGTAATGGAGGCGATACAGGAAATGAAAAAGACGACAACCATTGTGCTGGTTGAGCAGAATTTCCTGATGGCCAGTCGTATCGGTGACAACTACACAATTATCGATGACGGGAAAACGGTTCATCATGGGCCGATGAAGGCATTGATCTCAGATGAGCAATTAAAGAGAAAGTATTTAGGCATCGGATAAGGAGGGGTGACAGGTGGAGCTTATTATTAGTCTCATCATCAATGGATTGGCAACCGGGATGCTCATATTTCTTTTAGCTGCAGGTGTGACGCTGATTTTTGGCTTGATGGACGTACTGAATTTTGCTCACGGCGGGCTTTTCGTCTGGGGCGCATACAGCGGCATATTCGCATACGCAGCAACAGAAAGCTTTACAATCGGTATACTCATCGCACTGCTGACGGGTGCAGTACTCGGTTTTATTACAGAAAAGCTGATTATCACACCGGTTTACGGTAACCATGTGCAGCAAATATTGATTACGCTTGGATTTATGATTGTCCTCTCAGAATGTATCAAGGTCGTATTTGGACCAAATGGTATCCCGGTAAGTGTTCCGCCACTGTTAGCCGGCAGCTGGGAAGTCGGTAATATCATCATTATTAAGTACCGTATTTTCATTATTGCGGCTGGTTTTATTATCTATGGTGTATTCCATTATATTTTGACAAAAACAAAAATAGGGCTGATCGTCCGGGCCGGTGTTATGAATAGAGAAATGGTGCAGGCGCTCGGTATCAATATTAAACGTGTATTTTTATATGTCTTTATGGTAGGGGCGGCTCTTGCCTCGCTCGGTGGAGTATTGATGGCGCCATATTCCGGCGTGATCTATGCGGAAATGGGGATGGAGTATGCGATATTAGGCTTTATCGTTGTTGTCATTGGAGGGATGGGCAGCTACTCCGGCACACTTTTTGCCGCAATTTTGGTAGGGCTGGCAGGAAGCTTTATGGCTTATTATGTACCGTATTTATCCCTGGCGGTCAATATGATCATTATGGTGATAGTGCTCGTGTTCCGCCCACAAGGGTTATTCACGGTGGCAAAGGGGTGAAGAGATCATGAAAAGACAATCAATATTTACCACTTCTAATACAGTCTTTTGTGTCATGGCAGTTATTCTTGCTATCGTACCCTTTGTATCTGACTCCAGGACGACACTCATCCTCCTAACCCAGATTTTCATTTTCGGTATTTTGGCAATGAGCTATGATATGCTCCTCGGCTATACAGGAATCGTATCGTTCGGTCATGCTATGTTCTTCGGGATTGGAGCCTACACATCTGCCATTATGCTGAACATGTATGAAAGCACGATGGCTATTTTCACTATTTCCATCGCTGTAGGAATGCTGCTCTCTGCTGTTTTGAGCTTCTTTGTCGGTCTATTAACACTTCGTTTGAAGAGCCATTATTATGCAATGCTGACACTTGCTATTTCAGGCTTAGTGCTCGTTGTAGCGGAAAAGTGGAGGACAATGACGAAGGGGAATGATGGCTTTACATTCCGGGCTCCAGAATTTTTCAGAGACCGGATGATGTTCTATCTGTTTGCATTGGCATGTTTAATCGTCATTTATATCATCTTTAAGCGATTTGTCGGATCGCCGCTTGGACGTGTGTTGATTGCTGTACGGGAGAATGAACAGCGAACAGCATCCCTTGGATATAAGACGCTGCATTACAAGGTAATTGCTTCCGTACTGGCTGGAGTTGTAGCCAGTCTTGCCGGATCCTTATATGCCGTATCGCTCCGTTTTGTTAATACAAGTGTCATGTCGATGGATATCACGCTTGATGCTTTGCTTATGACAATTATAGGAGGCGTAGGTACATTGATCGGACCATTGCTCGGTGCTGCTGTTATTGAATTTGCCCAGCATTATTTATCAGGACTTGCGCGGGACTATCCGATTTTCGAGCGCTGGATTATCATCTTTGGAATCATCTATATTTTAGCCGTCATTTTCTTCCCTCGGGGCATTGTCGGGACACTTAGCCAAAAGCTGGGGGAGTGGAAAATGAAAAGAAAGACTGCAGCGGTTGAGGAAACCTTTCAAAAGGTACCGCCACCTGGCATAGCTGACGAAAGTGGTGAATGGAAATGAATATCGGCATTTTATCAACCGGTACTTATTTGCCGGCTAATCGGATGACAGCAGAAGAAATCAGTGATCGATCAAATATTCCGCTTGCTATTGTGAAAGAAAAGATGGGCATACAGGAAAAGCCGGTACCCGGTGTGCATGATCATACTGTTCAAATGGGAATCTGGGCCGCCCAAAAAGCGATTGAAAAAGCAGGTATTGACCCGAAAACTATCGATGTCATCATCTATATCGGTGAAGAGCATAAGGAATATCCTCTCTGGACCGCTGCCATTAAAATGCAGGAGGAGCTTGGGGCCTGCAATGCATGGGCATTTGATGTGCAGCTAAGATGCGGTACTGCCATTATGGCGATGAAGGTGGCCAAAAGCCTCATGCTGGCAGATGAATCCATACAAACAATCCTGCTTGCAGGCGGCTACCGCAACAGCGATTTTATAGATTACGAGAATGAGAGAACCCGCTTTATGTTTAATTTGGGAGCAGGCGGAGCTGCGATGATTCTTCAAAAAAACTTGCAGGAAAATGTTGTACTTGAAGCAGAAATAATAACGGATGGGTCATTTTCCGAAGATGTCGTTGTACCGGTTGGCGGTACTAAGCAGCCGCTGACTCCTGAGCTGCTTGCACAGGGGGCATATCGGCTGGACGTGCTTGATCCGGAAGGAATGAAAATGAGGCTGGAGGAAAAGTCACTCAGCAACTTTATAAAAGTGGTTCGTACATCCCTTGCTAAGAGCGGCTATAGCGAACAGGATTTACGTTACATTGCCATGCTCCATATGAAAAGATCAGCCCATGATTATGTGCTGGAAACACTCGGATTGTCAGAAGACCAATCCATCTATTTAGAAAGATATGGTCACATCGGACAGCTGGATCAAATCTTGTCGCTGGAGCTGGCGCTTGCTCAACACAAAGTCAGGCAGGGGGATGTACTTTCGTTTGTCAGCGCAGGGATTGGCTATGCATGGGGTGCCATCACGATCAAATGGGGGAAGGTGGAAGAAGATGAAAACAGTAAATGAATTAAGAAAAGTAGAACTGCCAAACGGGGAGACGCTGACATACCGCGAACGAACGGGTGAAGGGCAGCTTGTAATACTCGTTCACGGGAACATGACATCGTCTAAGCATTGGGATTACCTGATGGATAGTCTGGATGGGTCTTATCATATAATTGCCCCGGATTTGCGAGGGTTTGGCGGTTCAAGCTACCACCGGCGGGTCACGCATATCCGTGATTTCACGGAAGACTTGAAGCTATTTGTCGATGCACTAACTTTAAAAGATTTTGCCCTCATTGGCTGGTCGACGGGGGGGATGGTTTGTATGCAATACTGCGCATTATATCCTGATGATTGCTCGCAGCTTGTACTGCTTGCATCAGGTTCCACACGTGGCTATCCATTTTATGGTACGACACCCGAGGGGCAAGTGGATATAACGAACCGGCTGACAACGGTGGAAGAAATCGAGCAGGATGAGTCGAAAACAAAAGTGATGCAGGGACTGTACGATACACGAAATAAAGAAGGGTTAAAGGCGGTGTGGAATGCTTCTATCTATACACATTACAAGCCCGACGAGGAAAAATATGAAGAGTATGTAGAGGATATGCTGACACAGCGGAATCTAGCAGATGTTTATCATTCTCTCAATACATTTAATATTAGCACAATCGATAATATGGCTGGCAAAGGAACGGGAGAGGTCAAGCACATTACCCAGCCGGTGCTTATCATTTACGGGGACCGGGATTATGTCGTGCCGGGACATATGACAAATGAAATTATTGAGGACTTTGAAGGAAGAGCAAAGGTTGTGAGGCTGGCAGATTGCGGTCATTCACCGCTTATCGATCAACTACAGCCGCTAACAGTAGAAATGGAACGATTTTTAAGGGAGGGGTCCGATGCGACTGAAGGATAAAGTAGCTATTATTACAGGCGGTGCCGGAGGAATTGGACTCGCGGCTGTACAGAAGTTTGTTGAGGAGGGTGCCTATGTTGTCATTGCCGATTATAACAAAACGGCAGGAATACAGGTACAAGAGAGGTTTGTAGGAGAGGAGCGGCCTGTTTTGTTCATTCAGACAGATACAGGAGAACGCACCAGTGTCGAATCTCTCGTCAATAAAACGATTGAGAAATACGGACGAATCGATATTCTTGTGAATAATGCAGGCACAACAAAGGACGCTATGCTCGTCAAAATGACGGAGCAGCAGTTTGATGACGTCATCAATATTAACTTAAAGGGTGTGTTCAACTGCACCCAGTGCGTCATCCCTTATATGATCACACAAGGCAGCGGGAAAATTATCAATACGTCTTCGGTCAGCGGTGTTTATGGCAATGTCGGACAGACAAACTATGCTGCATCTAAAGCGGCTTTGATTGGGATGACAAAGACGTGGGCAAAGGAGTTTGGGCGAAAAGGGATTCATGTAAATGCCGTAGCACCTGGGTTTACCCTGACTCCGATGGTACAGAAAATGCCTGAAGAGGTACTTGGTAAGATGGAGGCGGCTGTTTCTCTACGGCGCCTTGGAAAGCCAGAGGATATTGCCAATGCTTATCTGTTCTTGGCATCTAGCGAATCTGATTATATTACAGGTCATGTGCTTCATGTAGACGGAGGCATTGTGATGTAGGAGGGAGGCAATATGTATGACGAGCAACAATGGATTTTAAACCGTATCCGATTAACCCCGCAAAAAGAGGCTCTTGTTGAAATTGAAACAGGCAGAAGCTGGACGTATAACCAGTTAGGGAAAGAAATCAGCAAGTGGCGCCAAATATTATATGCACATGATATTCTAGCGGGAGACCGGGTTTGCATAATCAGTGAAAATAACATCGATACATTTGCCATCCTATTTGCGTGTGGACTGCAAGGCGCTATTTTTGTTCCTTTTAATTGGCGCCTTGGAAAGAAGGAAATTTCCGTCCTTGCATCCGACTGCAAGCCGAAGCTGTGCATTTATGAAGAATCTTTTGAAGACATAGCCTGTAATCTGTCGGTCGCTTATACATGGAAACTTGGAGATAAACTTGCTGATGAGCATACCTTGCCGGGAATAAATATATCCTGGCAGGCTGCAGATCCGTGGCTTATTATTTACACGGGGGGAACGACCGGTCATCCGAAGGGGGCCGTTCTGTCCTTTGATTCGGTGAACTGGAATGCAATGAATACAATCATCAGCTGGAGCTTAAGCAGCGAGGATTGTACGATTAACTATATGCCCCTGTTTCATACAGGCGGAATCAATGCGTTGGCGATTCCGTTATTAATGGCGGGCGGGAAGGTCATAATAGGTAGAAAGTTTGATGCTGAAACAGCGGTACGTGCACTGGATGAATATAGGTCTACCATTTCCTTATTTGTTCCGACTATGTATCAGGAAATCGTTCAAACTTCATATTTCAGCCAATCAAAATTTCCAACAGTGAAGGTTTTCCTATCAGGCGGAGCACCATGCCCAAAGACAATTTATGGACATTTTCAAAAAAGGGGACTGTCATTTAAGGAAGGCTACGGCCTAACAGAGGCAGGTCCGAATAACTTCTATATTGATCCATTGGAGGCGCTGAGAAAGTGCGGTGCCGTTGGAAAGAGTATGCAATTTAACCAAGTGCGCATCGTGAAGGAAGACGGCACTTTGTGTAAGTATGAGGAAATCGGCGAGCTGCAGCTTCGGGGACGTCATCTATTCAAAGAATACTGGCAGAATGAACAGGCTACACAGGATACATTTGACGGCGAGTGGTTCAAAACGGGAGATCTTGCCAAAATGGATAGAGAGGAAGATGTATTCATCGTCGGGCGGAAGAAAGACATTATCATTTCCGGCGGGGAAAACATCTATCCACAGGAAATCGAGCAATGCATCAGTAAGCATCCTAATGTAAAGGAAACGGCTGTTGTCGGAACAGAGGATGGGTATTGGGGTGAGGTCGTTACAGCCTTTATCGTATGTGAAAAAATGATTGAGGATTTTGAAGCAGAGATCCGTGCAAGCTGCCTCGAACATTTAGGGAAATTTAAAATTCCGAAGAAAATCTACTTCCTGAGCGAACTGCCAAAAACAACCGTAGGCAAAATCGATAAATTAAAACTGAAACAGCTTGTCACGAACAAATAGAGCTTCATGCAGAAAATGTGCCAGTAAGCGTAACAGGCATTTGGAACAAGGCTTCCAAATGTCTTTTTTCTTGTAGGGAGAGTAGCAAGAGGTGACCAGATACCAAATCACTATATACAATTTTCGAAAGCGAAAGAACCATTTATCAATCTATATCGTTCTTAATTGTAAAATATAGTAATGATGATATAGTTCAGTTAATAGGAGATAAATGATATGAATACAGCTGCTTGGCAAAAAAGAGTAAATACCGGGGCATTTCTTCTATCTATTTGCTGTTTACTGGCCTTTCTGGCTTTTCCTTTTTTACCGTGGGAAATCGAGCCGAATTTTTCTCTTCATCCGTTAATGATAAATTTATGGGCAACAATTCTCGCCTTCTTTTTAGGGGTCATCGGCTTTTCAGGCGTTACAAATGGGAAGCGGTTTTTGATGAGCATCGCATCATTGCTCATCTCTTTTCTTCTTTCTGTTTTGTTCCTGTACATTTTGGTAGTAGGAAAGCTGCTGTCGTAATGCATGGTAAATAGGACCTCTGCACTCAAATAACCAATTGCTCTCCGTTATGCTTTTGATAGATGGAGAGCTTTTATTAAATGAGTACAGGGATTCCCTCATGTTTAATGCAATACTAAACGCATGCAGCAAAGGTAAAGATTTTTGCTAAAGAAGCAATTAAATCAACATGCCTGTATATAAATTATTTTCTTTAATATAAGCATAACAAGCATCCGGCAATAAATACCGAGGCTCTCCACCTAGAGAAAATTCTTCACGTATATAAGTAGAGGAAATTTCCATAGACAGTCCCTTATCAATTAGATGGAATGTCTGCCCGTCATCATTGTTTCGAAGGATAGGTGATCTGCTAATAGCAGCAAGCATATCGATCCCATTGCGAGCCATCACAATAAACTTGTTTTCTCGTATTAAAGAATCTGCATTTCCCCATTTTCCTTCACCGATGTCTATAAGCAAGTCAGCTCCCATAATAAAGAATAGTTCATCATCTGGATATACCTCTTTAAAGTGCTTCATCGTTTCATAAGTAGTAATCTTCCAAGCATCTTGTTTCATTTCGTAATCATCCGCAATAAACTTAGGGTTCTCCTTAATCGCTATTTGGACCATTTCCCACCGATGGATATCGCTTGAATACAGTCTTTTATCTTTCCTCTTATTCGAGCAAGGCAAAAAGATAACCTTATCTAATTTGCAACGATGAGCAATTGTGCTTGCAGTCCATAAGTGTACATTTGTAATGGGGTCAAAAGAAGACCCGTAAATTCCGATTCTAGCCATAGTAAAAAACCTCCTGTAATATTTAAAAGTAAATATGTCTATTTCGTCTGTGTAAACCGAAGGAGAGAGCTCCCCAAAGGTTTTATTTGTTGATTGGTTGCAATTTTTGTCTAATCTTATCCTGCACCTCTTTAATTTGTTCCATTTTGTTGTCCCAGCATTTCTGACTTAAATCTACTGGATACTCTTGGGGATTTGCTGTACGTTTATATTCTTCCCACAGCAGTCCTAGATTTTCTTTTACGAACCCTTGAATCTCAGGAAGAGAGGGCAGTGTATACACCAACTCACCATCTTTGAAAATAGTTTGGTGCAAGTCAACTGCTTCAAAGTTTGTCACAATTTTACCAATATGCGTATAAGTAGGATGAAACATATTTAACCGTTCTTCCTCTTGCGGCTTCTCATCTTCCATAGTAATGTAGTCGCCTTCCGCTTTTCCATTTTCCTTGTTAACGATACGATAGACTTTTTTTAATCCAGGCGTCGTTACTTTTTCCGGGTTCCCACTAATCTTAATGGAATCAACGAACTGCCCATCTTCTTTCTCAATAGCAACTAGTTTATATACAGCACCAAGAGCGGGCTGATCATAGGCTGTAATCAATTTTGTTCCGATACCCCAACTATCGATTCTCGCCCCTTGAGCTTTTAAGTTCATTATTGTATCTTCATCTAGGTCGTTTGATGCTACAATCTTAGTTTTAGTAAAGCCAGCTTCATCTAACATTTTGCGAGCTTGTTTTGATAGATACGCTAAATCTCCACTATCTAATCGAATACCAACGAAGTTCATTTTCTCTCCAAGTTCTTTAGCAACTCGGATGGCATTTGGAACCCCCGACTTAAGTGTGTCATACGTGTCTACTAAGAATATGCAATCCTTATGGCTTTGAGCGTATTTATGGAAAGCAACATATTCATCTTTATAAGCCTGAATCATTGCGTGAGCGTGAGTACCAGACACAGGAATACCAAACATTTTACCGGCTCTTACGTTCGATGTAGATTCAAACCCTCCGATATAAGCCGCTCTTGTACCCCATATAGCTGCATCCATCTCTTGAGCTCTTCGTGTACCGAATTCCAGAGCTTGCTCATCGGGGATTACACGTTTGATTCTAGATGCCTTTGTAGCAATCAATGTTTGATAATTAAAGATATTAAGAATAGCGGTTTCAACTAATTGTCCTTGAATAAGAGGCGCTTCTATACGGATAAGCGGTTCGTTGGCAAAAGCTAATTCTCCTTCTTTCATAGCGTGCACGGTCCCTGTAAAGCGCAGCTCTTTAAGATAAGTTAAAAAATCTTCTTCATACCATTCCAAATCGCGTAAGTACTCGATATCAGAATTAGTAAATGCGAATCCTTTAAGGTAGGAAATGATTCTTTCTAGCCCTGCAAATACGGCATAACCGTTGTTGAATGGCATCTTACGAAAAAAAACTTCAAATACAGCCATTTTTTCGTGGATCTTATCATCCCAATATGTTTTTGCCATATTTATTTGATATAAGTCTGTGTGTAACGTATAGCTATCATCTGCATAATTTTTTTTCATAAGTAAAACCTCCAAGTATTAAAAGTATTTTTGTTGATTGTTATTCGGATTATTCAAGTAGGAAGGGGAGGGGAAAACCCCTTTGATTGTTAAATAACCTTTGCCCCTAATGCTTTTTCGAAATGCTGCAGTGCCCATTCATGGCCAATAGGATTGAAACTTGCCATCGCATTAGAATGCATAACGATTTTAAATCCAAGATTGTAGGCATCGATTGCTGTGTGTAGACAGCAGATATCGGTGGCCACACCGCAAATATGAATTTCTTCCACTCCGCGAGACCGTAAATAGATTGCTAAATCCGTACCAGCGAATGCGCTGTATCTTGTTTTATCTATCCAACGTATATACTTTTCGTCTTCCTCTGATACATTTTCAAAAATAGCTTTAAGCCCTCCATACAGCTCTCTTCCTTTCGTCCCGACAATATTATGCGGCGGGTAAAGAGCTGTTTCTGGGTGATAAGGATCATTCTCATTGTGTAAATCGATAGCGAAGATCACTTCACTCTTTTCTTTGATAAATGCTTTTGTTAACTTAATAATGTTTGATTCAATGTTTTGAGCGGGAACGCCACAAGTTAAAGCACCGTCCTCAGCGACAAAATCATTTGTATAATCGATATTTAATAAAGCACGTTTCATTTTAACCACTCCTTTATAATAGTAAACAATAAACTTATTGTTGATTAATAACTCTAAAAAAATTAGTAAGCCCGTGTATAGATAGAACTTCCAACTTCCACATCGTTAAACCGATAAAGCTTAGCCGGTTTTTTAGAAGTTCGGTTTGTCGTTTCGCCAGGTACTTCTTCAATAAACGGCAGCATCTTTATTTTTCTCTGGAAAGACTGTTTCAAATGGATAGCAGGGTCATCTGTAACGGTCATTAAGACAGCCTGTAATTCCGAATAAGTAAAGTGATCAGGGAGGAAGTTGCGAGCCACCGTTGTTTGCAATAAGTCATTTGTGATAGCTTTAATTGCATCTTTGATAATTTCCCGGTGATCGAACGCTAAATCTAAATTTAATACTTCTTCTACAGTGAATAGCTCTACTTTATCGGCATCATCATTTGCTTGACGATGAACCAACTTGGTTTCAGGGACAATGGCATAATGAGCATTGGTGATAATCCATCCTCTAGGATCACGCCCTGGCTTATCATATACACCGAAATGCTTCAAGTGGATACCTGTAACACCGGTTTCCTCCATTAATTCTCGTTGTGCAGATTCAAAGGCGGATTCCGTTTCTTCCACAAAACCTCCCGGCAATGCCCATTTAGAAGCTTCTATATTAGGCCTTCCTTCTGAATCTAAAGCGCTCCGTTGGATAAGCATCAGCTTTAGCTCCATCTCTGCAGGTTTGAACACTTCTTTTTGTTCAGACGTAATGGTGAACACAGCGATATCACTTGTGTAGCCATCTGGTGTACGGTATTTTTTTACATCATATTGTTGTAATGCTTTTTCGTTAGACATATTGTAAAACTCCTTACTTGTGCAGTTCTCTCTATCAGTTCATCTTTTTCTTTTTTTATTTTTTTTACAATCAATAATAATCATTTTGTTTATTAATGATGACTGATTTCATTATATGATGACCATCCGGAAAATGCAAGCTCTTTTGATTAATTAGTATTAAGTTTGTTGATTATTAAAAAATTTGGATGTTAACGAGCTGAAAGGAAGAGGTCTTCTTTACTTCCAAGTTTTTCAACAAAAGGACGTATTTATAGAAGATTAAAGAAAGAAAATGATATAGGCTTATTCCAAACCAGCAGCTTAAAGATAATTCGATTATTAGAAGATGAACGATATGTAGGTGGCTATTTGGCAACAAAGAGTGAATACCAGGGCATTTTTTCTAGCTATTTGCTGTGTGGGAGTCTGTCTAGTCTTTGCTTTCGTGCAGGAAAAGACAGAGCCGGCTTTTTCCCTTCATCCGTGAATGATTAATTTGTAGCTGCCCATTTTCGCCTTCTTTCAAGGGATAGTTGACTTCTTTGGCGCTGCAAATGGAGAGCGGCCTATGATGACTATCGTGATATCACTTATCATCTTGCCCCTTTCTGTTATGCAGTTTATTTTGATGGTAGGGAGGTTATTGTCATAGCGAATGTTTGCATTCCTTTTTTCAGATAGATGATTACGCTGGAATGAATAGAGATTTATCCGAAAGGTTGATTTTAGTGCATTATATTTATATTATGCGTAATCTCAATTTGGAAGATATGGGGGCTGAATTTATGTTGTTTGATTAGATCAAGCATTACATCTTGTATTTCTTCATTATTAATATAAAAATTGACTGGTAAACTTAAAGCGAGTTTTGTTTTTTTACTTGAAACTTCATAATGTAAACTTAAGGCTACATCATATTTAGCAAATAACTCTTCCCCGATATATCCAATTAAGTCGTTGTAACTTAATCTTATAGATGAAGTATTTGTGTTCTCGGCTGGCTCATAGTAATTTGTTATAGTCATACTAAATGATGAGGGAGTAAATTTGTTTTCATTTATCGTATTCTCAATTATCTGCGAGATTGCTTCGAGTGTTTTTTTAGTATTTTTTTCACTGGTTTTGATTAATAATTCGATTTTCTCATCGGATGAAAGCGAATAATCGACCACCACAGAATAACCATTATTTCGTAATTCATCAGTAATATTCATAACTAACGGTTTATATTTGTCGATGTAATATTGTAGTTCTGTATTGGATTTTATTGTTGAGGACAGCGAAGTTTCAATAGTTTCTGCTGAAGAATGAATGAGCAGGGGCGATAAAATGATTGTTGCAGCAAGAAAAGGGAGAATCAATTTAAAGGATGTTTTCTTTAACACGCGATGTCTCCTTTACATAATTTTTATATACATTATGATTTATTAATTTATAAAAGAACAACTCCGTTAATTACCTCCGAAAAAGCAACCTCTATGTAATTGTTAACCTGCATAAAGCCCTCTTTATCTTCAATTTATAATCATGATCATTCTCCTGCCATACTTGCTTCTTATAAAATCATGAGACTTCCTGAATCACTCGTAAATAACTATATTTCCCGCCAATAGTAAATATAAAAGCAATTATTTCGCGCTATAGATACGGGCTTTCACCAATAATTCGTTATATAAAAAAACTCTACAGCAGTTGAGGAGAAGGTGAAAGAAACTTAATGAACCAAAAGAACCCCCGGAGGAGAATGTCCCTTTACTTTATCTTTTTTCAATATGAATAAGGACCGTCGTGGAGCATACAAACAATCGGCTTGTTATCTAAGGCAATTAAAGACCATTTTAGGTCATGTTAAAAACATGGGCTTTTTAATAATATTAAAGAAAGAAAATTCAGAACAATAGAAGGGGGTAAAAGAGATGGTTACAAAAGGTGAAGTTCCGACAGAGATGACAGCCGGTAAAAAGAGCGGGTTATCAAAATTTCTAAAAATACTAGGTCCCGGTCTAATTACATCCGCTTTAGTACTTGGACCCGGTTCGATTACGCTGTCCTCCAAAATTGGAGCGATTTATGGGGCACAGCTTGTATGGACATTAGTGGCAGCAGTTATTTTAATGGCATGCTATACAGAGATGAGTGCCCGTATCGGGATAGCAGGAAAAGAATCCTTCATCAGCCTGGTCAATCAAAAGTGGGGAAAACCTGCAGGTGTCTTCATCGGGATAGGGGCGTTTCTCGTCTGCGCATCTTTTCAGGCAGGAAATGCGATAGGTACAGGGATTGCGATTGAAGCAGTAACAGGGTTGGATGCGAAAGTATGGATTGTAGTAGGAACTTTATTAGCAATCGCTTTATTGTTCTCTTCCCAATTTTATCATGTGCTAGAAAAATTAATGCTTGTACTCGTTATGATCATGCTGCTGGCATTCCTTATTACGGTAATCGTGATCAAACCTTCCGTAACCAATATTTTTTCCGGTTTTATTCCTCAATTTCCTGACGGCAGCATGGGGCTTGTTGTTGCGTTGTTCGCTACTTCGTTTTCGATTGTAGGAGCACTTTATCAATCCTATTTAGTACGGGAAAAGGGCGTAGTGAGGGAGGAAGCGAAAACGAGCATGATGGAATCGCTGTTCGGCATTTTTTTGTTAGGCTTCATTTCCTTTTTGATCATGATAACAGCTGCGACTGTATTAAAGGCGGAAGGAATTGTCGTCAACAATGCCGTTGAAATGGCTGAAATACTGCGGCCTTCATTTGGCGGCTTTGCGGTATTTGTATTTGTACTTGGTCTATTCGGCGCTTCCTATTCTTCCTTAGTCGGCAATGCAACAATCGGAGGAGGACTTCTTGCCGATGGTATGGGATTAGGACATAAATTATCGTCTATGAAAGTGAAAATAGCGATAATTGCTGTTATGGTTTTCGGTTCGGCTGTTGCATTGATTTTCAATGGAAACCCGGTGAATCTTATTACATTTGCACAAGGTATTACAATTTTTGTCGTGCCGTTCATTGCGGTAGCTATTCTAGTTATTGCAAATACCAGGGAAGTTATGGGCGATTTAAAAAATGGGATATTCAGCAATGCACTAGGCATTATAGGGCTCATTGTGCTGCTTTACCTGGCAATCAATAACTTTAAAACAATTTTCTTATCTTAATAAAAAAGGAGACACTAAAATGATTGATACAGTAGAACAGATCGAACAATATATGTCGGTTCCTTCCGAGGCATTAATAGCTGACATGAAGAAATTGGAAGGGGATTTCATGATTCTAGGAATTGGGGGAAAGATGGGGCCCACGCTTGCCTATTTATTAAAAAATGCAATTGATGCTGCAGGTACAAAGCAAAAGGTAATAGGCGTATCAAGATTTTCAGACGGCACATTAGAGCAGCAGCTAAATAAAAAGGGAATTGAAACGATTGCGTGTGATTTATTGAATGAGGAAGAAATGAAGAAGCTGCCGGTTGTACCAAATGTCATTTATATGGCAGGAAACAAATTCGGGACACAGGGTAATGAGCATTTTACATGGGCAATGAACAGCTATCTGCCCGGACGAGTAGCCGAACATTATAAGGATTCCCGGATTGTTGTTTTTTCTACTGGGAATGTTTACCCGTTGACGGAAGTAAAGATGGGGGGCTGTGACGAATCGGTTTTACCTAATCCTGTAGGGGAGTATGGGCAGTCTTCCCTCGGGAGGGAGCGTATATTTACTTATTTTTCGCATTTACACCAGACGAAAATGGTACTTTTCCGTTTGAATTATGCAATTGATTTACGGTATGGGGTGCTAGTTGAAATCGCTCGTTCCGTTTATACAGAAGAACCTGTGGATGTGACGATGGGGCACGCGAATGTTATATGGCAGGGCAGTGCTAATGAGTATGCAATTCGTGCATTGCTGCATGCCGCGTCGCCTCCTGTAATCTTTAACGCAACAGGCCCGGAAACGCTGTCTGTTCGTTGGCTCGCCAAGGAATTCGGGAAGCGCTTTGGAAAGGAAGTAAAAATTATCGGAGAAGAAGCAGATACAGCCCTGCTCAGCAATTCATCCAAAGCACACCAGGCATTTGGTTACCCTTCTGTTTCCGTGCGGGAAATGATAGAGCTGATTGCCCACTGGATTGAAAACGAGGGAGAGCTGCTAAATAAACCAACACATTTCCAAGAGCGAAAGGGGCAGTTCTAATGTTAGATACAGCCATTAAAGAGAAACTTTTAACCGGCTCCTTCATTCCGGCACATCCGCTTGCATTATTGCAAGATAAAAGTTTGGACGAAGCTTCCCAGCGAAGGCTAACGAGGTATTATATTGCCTCAGGAGCAGACGGGATAGCAGTAGGGGTGCATACAACACAATTTGAAATACATGATGATTTTTCATTGTATGAAAAAGTGCTAAGGCTGGCTCATGAAGAAATAGAAAAACATGCTAAAGAAGATTTTATAAAAGTGGCAGGTGTGAGCGGAGATGTAGCGCAGGCAAAAAAAGAAGCACAGCTTGCGAAGGAATTAGGTTATCATCTTGTCCTTTTGAGCAATAATGGGTTATCACATGTCGACGAGTCGCAATTGCTTGAGCGTGCCAGGGAAGTTGCTTCCATTATCCCTGTAATCGGTTTTTACTTGCAGCCAGCTGTAGGAGGGAGAATTTTCAGTAAAGCATACTGGGAGCAGTTTTGTGAAATCCCACATATCCATGCGATAAAGGCAGCACCATTTAACCGTTATTTAACGATTGATGTTGCACGTGCCATCATGCGATCTAGCAGAGCTGATGAGATAGCGTTGTATACAGGAAATGACGACTCGATCATCCATGATTTATTTACCGTATTTGAAGAGGAGATAGACGGTGTAATAAAGCAAAAACGAGTTGTGGGTGGTCTTTTGGGACATTGGGCTGTTTGGACGTCAAAAGCAGTTGAACTATTCCATGAGATTAAAAGAGAGCGGGAGTATAATGCCATCGATGTCAAATGGATGAAGCTTGCCCAGCAGATCACACATGCTAATGCCGCCTTTTTCGATGCCGGGAATGAATTTAAAGGAAGTATCGCAGGGATTAACGAAGTATTGAAAAGACAAGGCATGCTTACAACAAATATATGTATAAGTGAAAAGGAAGTAATGAGTGACGGGCAGGCGGAACTGATTGATGAAGTATATGCTTTATATCCACATTTACATGATGATAAGTTTGTCCATCAATTTTTAGTAAAAGAAACTCTCCCAATTTAACAAATACTGATCGAATGGTTTATCATTAAACCATTCGATTATTTGTTTTGGAGGATGTGAGATATATGCTAAAGGTTGGGTTCATAGGCCCTCTTTGGATTGAAAAAACAATTAAAAGATGTTTTGCCATGTTTCCTCATTTAGAGGTACAATACCTTTTATCAGACGAGATCTATGATGCACTTGCTTTTACGCGCGAGTTGGCAGAAGAGGTAGACTGCCTCTTATATTCCAGCCGTGCCACGTATCAATTAGTACAGCAGTCAATGAAACTACACATTGAAAGCTATTACATTCCGTTAAAGGGAGCGGGGCTGTATGAGGCTTTATTTCATTTAACGAGGAATCGGGATATTCGGTTTATAAGCATTGACGGCATCTCCGAACAATATATAGAGACAGCCATGTCAAGTATTGATGGAATATCGTTTGAATCATTTGAATATTTCAATAGTTTTATGGAGCTTGATAGAATTATTCAGCGTCATCTAGAAGTGAAAGGAGAAAAAAATAATTTCGGTGTTATTACGTCGCTGAAAAAAGTAGAGGAAGCACTGGCTAGGGTGGGTATCCCTGTCGTATGGCTGAAGCCAACGAAGGAAGATATTATCGTTTGTATTGAACGAATGATGCTCTCTTCCTCGCAGCGGCGGCAGCGTGAAAACCAAATCGTATTTGGAAAACTTACGACGATATCTCCAATAAATGAAAGTTTGACACAGAAGCAGCGTTTACTGCGAAAGGAAAAGCTGGAAAGGGATTTGTATAGCTACATTGAGGAAATGAATGGACATATTTTTCGAATGTCCGATCAAGAATATCATTTTATTGTCCAGCGCGGCGAATTTGAAAGAGTAACAGAAGGCTATAAAGTATTGAATATTTTAAAAGAAATAAAGAACATTAAAAATCATATGCTGCATATTGGTATTGGTTTTGGTATTTCAATTCCGTCCGCCGTCTTTCATGCCGACCTGGCCCATCGCCAGTGTCAGCAATATGCAGCGAATACAGCCTTCATAGTAAATGAAAAAAGGCATGTAATAGGTCCTCTCGAGCTTCAAGCACCAACTGTATATCAGTTAAACGGGCCAAGCGAGAAGGGGAAGTTTAAGATAAAGCAAATAGAGCTGTTGAAAATGTATGTAGCAAAAAATGAGCTGAACCATTTCACCTCAGATGAAGTGGCAAATGTATTAAAAGTGACAAAAAGGACTGCAAATCGAATTATTTCCGGCTGGATTGATAATGGAATAGTCGAGTGGAGTGGTCTTGAAAAAGTAAATGATAGAGGCAGGCCACGTCAATGCTATAAATTTAGAGGTGATTGATTAAAATGAAAATAGGGTTAATTGGGAACGATACAACACATGTAGCTATTTTTGCTCATATGCTGCACGATGTGACAAATTGTTATTATCATCCGGAAGCGAGCTTCGTAGGTTATATTAAAGCTTGTTCAGAGGATATGCAAATCAGCAAAGATCGCGCTCACTATTTTGAAAACTTACTAGAAGCTTTCCATATTCCTTGTTATGAAGAAATAGAAAAGCTAAATGAAAAAGTAGATGCATGGATGATCGTAACAATCGATGGAAGCAATCACTTAGATTGGTTCGAAAAGATTGCTGCATTTCAAAAACCTGTTTATATTGATAAACCGATGACTATCAGCATATCATCCTTTGAACGGATGATGGAACTGGCTGATACATTCGGCACACCTGTGTTTTCCTCATCCAGCCTTCGATTCAGTGACATACTGAAAAGTTTTGAGAAAAATGAGGTGAAATCGCTCTATGCATTTGGGCCTCTTCCTTTTCAAGATAAAATGCCAGGGTACTACTGGTATGGCATTCATACACTGGAGTGGATTGATGAAGTATTCAATGCGGAGGTAGAGAGCTTCACAAGACAAAAGTATGGGGATTATGAGATTTTATTAATGCAATTTGAAGATGGAAGGCAAGTCATTTTCCGTGGGGAATATAAGTGGAATGATAAATTTGGCGGTGTCGTCCATTACAAAGATGAGCCGATTATCCTTCAGTTCTGGAAAATGGAAAAGCCGTATTATGCCTCGCTTCTTGAGCATATTATAGATTTCTTTCAAACAGGCAGACCGCCTGTGAACCTGACTCGCACAAGAAGAATTCTGCAGTGGATAGAGGAAATTAATAAGCTATAATTCCAGAATAATTAGGTGAAGAGCAGAATAAAAAGCAGACCATCTATTTAACAGGTAGTCTTATTTCGAAGTACGAATTATAATAGGGGAAAGGGGGTTGTTTTTAAATGTCAGTAAAACAACAATTTATAAATTATGTAAAGAAAATTCAAAATTATCAAGAAGCTTTATCTGTGATTTATTGGGATATGCGCACGGGTGCCCCGAAGAAAGGACTTGCTCAGCGGGCAGAAGTGGTAGGTACTTTATCAGCCGAAGTCTTTGCTTTGGAAACTTCTGAAGAACTAGGACGTTTACTGGAGGAAATTTCGAAAGAAGAGATGGACTTCGTTACGAAACGCCTTTATGAGGAAGTAAAGAAATCCTATGATGAATCGAAAAAAATTCCTGCAGATGAATATAAGGAATATGTGATCCTTCAATCAAAGGCAGAGGCGGTTTGGGAAGAGGCAAAGGAAAAAGCGGACTTCCAGTTATTCCTGCCTTATTTAAAACAAATCATAGAATACCAAAAGAAATTCGTTCAGTACTGGGGTATTAAAAATGGCTCTGCATACAATACGCTTTTAGACAAATATGAGCCGGAAATGACGACAGATATTTTAGACCGGGTGTTTGGCCAGCTTCGTGAAACAATCGTACCGTTAGTGAAAGCAATCAATGAATCACCAAACAAGCCGGATACGTCCATCTTATTTAAACATTTCCCGAAAGAAGGGCAGCGTGCAGCGTCTCTCGAAATTCTGGAGCAGCTCGGCTACGATTTTGAAGCCGGACGTCTGGATGAAACAGTCCATCCGTTTATGATTGGCTTAAACAGCGGGGATATCCGTGTAACAACAAAATATGATGAAAATGATTTCCGTTCTGCTATTTTTGGTACAATCCATGAATGTGGACATGCGCTGTATGAGCAGAATATCGACCCAAAATTAAACGGACTGCCATTATCCACTGGAACGTCTATGGGAATTCATGAATCACAATCTCTATTTTACGAGAATTTCATCGGGCGTAATGAGGAGTTCTGGAAGCATAACTTCAAGCTTCTGCAAAAATATTCACCACAGCAGTTTGGAGATGTGGCAGTAGAAGATTTCCTACAGGCAATTAACTATGTTGAACCTTCATTTATAAGAATCGAGGCAGACGAGTTGACGTACCCGCTTCATATTATGATCCGTTATGAAATTGAACGTGAATTATTTGACGGGGACCTTCAAGCAGAAGACCTCCCGAAAGTATGGAATGATAAATATGAAGCCTATTTGGGTATCCGTCCGAAAAATGATGCAGAAGGTGTTCTGCAGGACATGCACTGGAGCGGCGGGAGCTTCGGATACTTCCCTTCCTATGCGCTGGGCTATATGTATGCTGCACAGTGGAAGGCAGCAATGGATAAGGATATCCCGAATTTCGATGAGCTGTGTGCAGAAGGCAACCTACAGCCGATCCGTGAATGGTTGACGGAAAGGGTCCACCAATATGGGGCGTTGAAAAAACCGTTTGAATTATTGCAGGAAGGTACTGGAGAAGGGCTGAATGCAGCTTATCTTGCAAACTATTTAAAAGAAAAATATACAAAACTGTACCAACTATAAACAAATGCTCCTTCCCAAATTTCCGGGAAGGAGCATTTTTATTACCAAGGCATAAAGCCTTTTGAGCCGGCAGGAGAATTTGAAATAATATCTATAATCGGCATCGTATAAGCAAAGACAATTAATGCTACTAAAATGACACCCCATATTTTAAAGTTTTCAAGAATAGCAGGTGTTTTTTCTGCACCAGGAGCTACTGTAGCAACAGGAAATTCCTCTTCCCCCTTAGGCGCAAACCATATTAACTGGACAACGATATACATAATAACCAGGATGGCAATAAATAATATTGTTCCTCCAACGGCCTGTGCAATTTGATAAGGAATCCAGTCATAAGCCATTTCAGCTCCGCCGTAAGTAGAGTATTCAGAGCGGCGAGGCGCCCCAAGTAAGCCGGCAAGATGCATTGAAAGCGACATGATAAGCATACCGATTCCCCATAAAATCCCCGATACATTTCCTAAATAGTTCAGTTTCGGTGTTAGAGTACGGCCTGTTAAATGCGGGATCAGCCAGAAAGCGACACCAAAGAATGTCAGCGCAACTGCAGTTGCCACCGTTAAGTGGAAATGTCCTGTTACCCAAATTGTATTGTGTACCAGTTGGTTCATTTGGTAGGAAGCATTGACAATTCCGCCGGCGCCGCCTGGAATAAATGCAACCATACCGATAAATGGCACTAAAAAGCGGGCATCTCCCCAAGGAAGGTTCTTAAACCAGCCGAGTACGCCTTTACCGCCAAGCTCGCGTCCACGCATTTCAAATGTAGCAAAGAGCGAGAAGGCAGTCATGAGCGATGGAATAACAACAAAGAATGTTAATACTACCTGAACAAATTTCCAGAACCCTTCAATTCCTGGCTCAGTCAGCTGGTGATGAATACCAACAGGGAACGAGAATAGCAGGAACAGGATGAAAGATAAGCGGGCAAGTGCATCAGAGAAAATATGTCCGCCGATTACCTTTGGTACGACAACATACCAGGCCATATAAGCAGGAAGCAGCCAGAAATATACTAAAGCATGGCCAAAATACCAAAATAGTGTACGGGATAACAGTATATCAACGCGTTCAACAAGCCCTAATGACCAAGGAAGAAGCTGGAACAGAACTTCAACTGCCACACCTAAAGAACATGTGATCCACAGAATTGAATTTACGACAGCCATATAAGTAAGGAGTGGGGAAGTCTGTCCTTTGTTTTCCTTTTTCCATCGGTAATATTTCAAAATTTGCATAATGCATAGCAGCCAAGAGCCTACAACGACTAATGCCAGGCCGAGATAGAAGATCCAGTGTGCCTTTAGCGGCGCGTAAAATGTATACAGGACCGTTGCTTTATTCAATAGAACCATGGCAGCAGCAGCAGCTGTACCAACCAACATTAACCAGAAACCTGTCCATCCGATTTTCCGCTGTACATTCGTGAATGCGCCGGCTGTTCGGCTAATAGAGGCGATTTGAAAGCCCATAATAAAGAATGTTGTTAATATAAGTGCAAGTAAAATACCATGAACAGTTAGGACCTGATAGTAACCAATTTTAATGCCAAGCGGTAAGGTAAATTCACCAGAACGGACCAGCACCTGGAGCAATCCGGCAAGACCTCCTAATAATAGGGCTATAAATGCAACGTACATATGAGCCATAGCTAATTTTGCATCTTTTCCATCTACACGGATAAAGCTCGCTGTTAATTTTTGTTTCATGGAAGGGGATTTCTCCTCTTTTTCTACCAAAGCTGTTTCCTTTTCTTCTACTTTTCCATATTCATCAATTGTTTTGTGCATTTTCATCCACCACCTTTAGCGTACCGTACATATATGTATGTCCTGTACCGCAGTATTCGTTACATACGATCAAATATTCGCCGGCTTTATTCATTTCTGCCACATATTCAGAAACGTATCCCGGCTCCAGCATCATATTAATATTCGTCTGGGCAATTTCAAACCCATGGATAACATCTCTTGTCGTCGCGTAAAACTTCACGACAGAACCAAGTGGCACTTCAATTTCATTCGGGTTATAGCTGAATGCGGAGGCGACAAGCACCACCTCGTAATCCCACTCCTTACCTTCAACTTTATGAACACCCGGATTATCGAACGGTTTAATGCTGTCGACATTTTCATAATCGACTGTTATTTTCCCTTCATTTGGGTGTGTACCATTATGGAATGCCCCAATGGCTAAAATGACTAAAAATGCTACTAAAGTGGCACAGCCGAACACAAGCCACCATTTTTCATACTTATGTATGTGCATGAAAAATTCCCCTCTTTCTTAAGCGGATTTATCAATTTGACTAGAATCGATCGGTAAATAACCCAAAACAAAAAGCCCAGATGATGATGATGACAAAGCCAACAGCAAATGTCATATAAAGCGTACCTTTTAAGTTATCTGCAGCTTTTTTCTTATGTGCCATGGTGCGACCTCCTAACAAATTTTATTGGAGTAATACTTGCCTTCATAATATAGAAATTAATGAAGGGAGGATGTGAGAAAAATCACACAGAAAGGGATATTTTATGAAGAAAATGTGAAAAAAGAGGGGAGTTATAAGTAAAAAAACAGGTGGAATCAGCTATTGACTCCACCTGTTCTATGTATAGGAATTCCTGGTTTATCTTGCTTTTGCTACTCTTCATCAATCGTCAATAAGATGTTAATGTCTCCAATGCCCTCAATTGTAGCAGGGATACGGAATGCGTGCTGGAAACCGTATAATTTTGTGTTACCGACCATCACAGTCGGGGGTGTAATATCAAGTTCTAAATTATTTTGTCCAGCATGTGTGCAAAGATTGCCGGCAATCATATTACCAAATTCACCTGTGAAGGATTCCAGCATTTCTCCTTCTAAGGGCATGCCGAACATGCTTGAGCCAATATTGCTAAATACAGTTGGGGAGCCATCAATGATGACCCGTCCTTTTAAACCTCCAATCAGCCCGATTAATACACCCATCTCCTGTTGAATATATGGTTCACCTGCAAGGGAGGGGGATGCAATATTCATATTCATAGGCAGAAGCGTTTTCAAAGCATGAACGGTTCCATTTAAAATGGTTTGGATGTGGATTGTTGTACTCATAAACTAATGCACCCTTTTCCTAACTATTTTTCCCATTTTATCATGCGAAAGTTCGTAATGTATAGAACAAACAACAGGATGAATGGACGTAACATACTGATATTACCATACAATACCAACAATTTTCGACATAAATAAGGATTTTCTTTTTAGATTCCTCATGATCTTTATATAAAAGGCTAAAGTTATAGAAAAGTAGGCGAATGAATAATTTTTAGCCGATTTTCAAGCGTATCCATGTTACTATATCATTATGACAAAATTTTAAACAAAGGGGCATTAGAAATAATGGATGCTTTAGATCGACAAATTGAAGAATTGCTTCAGCAATCTTCTCTTCAATATACAATTTACAAAGAAAACAAAGATACAGAAAGAATGGAAAAGCTTCATCTATTTGCGCGGAAGCTGCTGCAAAAAGAGTATGTGATCGGGTTTGCCGGGCATTTTTCAGCAGGGAAGTCAAGTATGATTAATGCTTTATCCGGAGAGAACATTTTGGCGACAAGCCCCATTCCGACGAGCGCCAATATTGTAAAGGTTCATAAATCGGAAGAGGATTTTGCAATCTTATATTTACATAATGAAAAGCCGGTAAAGTTTGAGGCTGGTTATGACATTAAACAGGTAAAAGAGTTGAGTAAAAATGGGGATCTTGTCTCCCAAATAGAAATTGGACATAGTACATCAAGCCTGCCACCAGGTGTAACAGTAATGGATACGCCCGGGGTTGATTCGACAGATGATGCCCATGCAATGAGCACTGAATCGGCACTGCATATTGCAGACGTCGTATTTTATACAATGGATTACAATCATGTACAGTCTGAGCTGAACTTCCAATTTACAAAGCAATTGATGAAATACAATTCAAATGTTTATTTAATAGTCAACCAAATTGATAAGCACCGTGATGCTGAGCTCTCATTTGAGGATTTCAAACAATCGGTACATAATTCATTTGCCGCTTGGGGGGTCTACCCAAAGGATATCTTCTTTACATCCTTAAAAGCACTGGATCACCCGCATAACGATTTTGCGAAAGTAAAGAAAATTGTTATGGATTCTATGGGAGATTGGCAGGAACAGCTTATCTCGACAGCGAAAAATACACTGGTGAAGCTTCATCATGAGCACGAGGCATTTTTAGCTGAAGAAAAGGAAAGCCTGTTTGAAGACAATCAGGAGCTGTTATCTGAGGATGATTGGGTGCACCGGGAAGATCTGCTGGAGCAATATGGAAAGCTCACAAGGCAAACGGAGTTATTTTCTTTTGAGCAATGGAATGACCGGTTTGAGGCACAGCGGAAGGATATTTTGGACAATGCGGCCATCATCCCGGCAGATTTCCGGGAAAAACTGCGATCTTATCTAGAATCCCGCCAAGAGGGCTTTAAAGTGGGAGGCTTTTTCTCTGCTAAAAAGAAAACAGAAGAAGAAAAACAGCGGCGTATTGAGGATGCAAATGCCAGCTACCAAACGATTTTACAATCTCAGCTTACTGGACATTTGAAATCATTAATGAAGCAAGCATTAAAAGATGTAGGTGCATTAACAGATGAACGTGCGGCAGAAATTGATGCACGGTCGTTTGATGTCCCGTTCTCGGTAATTGAAGACCAGGTTCAAAGTAATGTCATGGTGACAGGAGATGCCGTGTTAAACTTCGCTAACCGGGTAGCAGAAGCGACAAAACGCTTTTTCGTTCGTGAAACAGATGCCTGGAAAGATGAACAGCAGAATGTACTGAAGCAGGTTGCCGCAGAAGCAGCAGCACCTGTACAGTTGAAGATCAATGCCATGAAAGATAAGATCCAAGCAATCAAGGAAATTCAGGCAATAGATGAACAAAAGCAGTTCAGTGATCAGCAAATGAAGCAAAGCTCTAAGGAAGTACGATCAGCTGCTAAAACACAGGTTGCAGCATGGCACACAGATTATGAGCAGGCGCTGGCGGATATCCGGCCATTTGAGGATTCGATGCTTGCACCGAAAGAACAAAAGCAGGAAATCATCGAGGAAGACGCTCAAGTACAGGCGAGTACATCACATAATACGGAGGCAGTTGTTGCCAATGCGTTGAAGACGGCCCAGGCAGTAGGAAATGTCCAAGGCTTCAAGGAAGTCGCGAATTATTTGACAAAAAAAGTAGAGCGCCTGCAGCAGAAGGACTTTACTATTGCCTTGTTCGGTGCGTTTAGTGCCGGAAAATCCAGCTTCTCGAATGCTTTGATGGGCTCCAAAGTACTTCCTGTATCTCCAAACCCAACAACGGCTGCGATTAATAAAATCCGTCCAGTGACACCAGAGCATCCTCACGAAACGGCTGACGTGCAACTAAAGACAGCAGCACAGCTTCTTGAAGATATTCAAGGCTCTTATGAAGCAATCGGTCTACAGGTAGGTTCATTGGAAGAAGCATTCAGCCGTTCTTCAGAAGGCTTGGCTGTACAGTTATCGGATGAACGCCTGAATGTCCATAAATCCTTCATTCGTGCATATGCTGAAGGATACGAGGAGTTTAAGGACAAGCTTGGTACGGTTATTCGGGTAGGACGTGAGGCTTTTGAAAAGTTTGTTGCACAGGAAAATAAATCCTGTTTCGTAGATAATATTGATTTTTACTATGATTCACCGCTTACACGAATGGGTGTCACACTAGTTGATACGCCGGGGGCTGACTCAATCAACGCCCGCCATACAGGTGTTGCATTTGATTATATTCGAAATGCAGATGCAATTTTGTTCATTACGTATTATAATCATGCGTTTGCCAAAGCAGACAGGGAATTCCTTATCCAGCTTGGGCGTGTAAAGGATGCTTTTGAGCTGGATAAAATGTTCTTTATCGTGAATGCGATTGACCTTGCTTCAACAGAGGAAGAGGCCGAGGAAGTAAAAGGCTATGTAAGGTCAGAGCTTCAGCGCTTTGGTATTCGATTCCCTCGTTTGTACGGGGTGTCCAGTTTAATGGCACTGAAGGAGAAGCAGGAGCAGGCAGATCATAAGTCTGGTATGGCACCTTTTGAAGAAGCGTTCCATCACTTCCTGAATGATGAATTGATGGGAATTGCTGTGCAGGCACTTCATGAGGAAGTAGAAAAGACACATGTTCGTCTGCGGGATCTTATCCTGCAAACGGAAGAAAACTTGAAACGGAAAGATGAGCGTCTTGAGGAGCTTGCACAGCTGGAGCAGCATATACGCAAAACGTATCAGTCAACGAATACAGCAATGCTTGAATCAGATGCAAAGCAGGAGTTGGATGAGCTGCTGTACTACGTGATGCAGCGTGTGTACTACCGTTATCCTGATTTCTTCCGTGAATCATACAATCCGTCAACGTTTGCACAGCTGCCGGCGCAACAGGCGCTCGATACAGCCTTAAAAGAAGTGCTTCAGGCGCTTAGCTTTGACTTTGCACAGGAAATGCGAGTAACGAACTTCCGTCTGGCACAGTTTATTCAAAAGAAAATGAAGGAGCGCTTCAAAGAAGATACCCAAAATCTGAAAGAGTTCAATAATAGCTTCTCCTTCCTTGCTTATGAACCGGAGGAGCCGAGCATTCTTGATTTTACAGGACCTTTTGCAGACCGTACCAAATATGCAAGTGTAAAATCCTACTATAAAAATCAAAAGGCTTTCTTTGAGAAAAATGAAAAAGAACAGCTAAAAGATGCCCTTGAAAGCCTGACGAAGCCGGATGCCCAAGTATATGTGGAAGGCGAGAAAAACCATCTGCAGCAATGGGCAATGGAGTTTATTGCAAAAGAAGCAGAGAACTTACGCTTGCATGTGCTTGACCAGGCGACCGAGCAAATTGAAACAGAGCGCATGCTGCTGCAGGAAGAAAGCCGCCTGGCTGCATGGAAAGAAATCTACGCACAACTTCAACAATAGGGAGTGTTCATGATGGGGAATGTTTTTGTAACAGTGGAGAAAGTGGAAACACCGGCAAGATTTATCGATACGCGGTTTAATCTGACCGATGCTTTAGAAGGGCGTAAGCTGTACGACAAGGAACATATTGCAGGGGCAGTCTATTTTGACCTGGAAAAGGATTTGTCAGACATGGCAAAAAAGGAAGGGCGGCATCCGATGCCTGAAAAACAACAGCTTCATGATTTGTTTGAAGCGGCAGGGCTTTCGCTCGGTGACCGGATTTATATTTATGATCAAGGCGGGACACCTTTTGCTCCGCGTGCGTGGTGGATGCTAACTTATGCGGGCTTTACCAATGTAAAGATAGTGAACGGCGGATTTGAAGCACTAAAGCAGGCTGGTTATGCAACAACTTCGAATAAGGAATCATTTGATCGGACACAGCTGATTCCGAACTGGCAGGAAAACATATACGCGAACCGCGATTTTGTCAAAGCAGTAGTAGATGGAGAGAAATCTTCTGTATTGCTTGATGCCCGCGCAGCCATTCGCTACAGAGGAGAACATGAACCGATTGATCCGGTGGCCGGACACATCCCGACTGCCAAAAATTACGATTGGGAACAGGTAAAGGATGGCAGCCATCTTGTAGTAGCGGATAATTTAGAGGCCGTAATCTCTAAAGATCAGGAAGTAGTTGTCTATTGTGGTTCTGGTGTAACAGCCTCTCCGCTTTATACTGTTTTGAAGGAAGCAGGCTACGAAAATGTCAAACTGTATGTTGGCAGCTTCAGTGACTGGATTACCGAGCATGAGGCAGCAACCGGCGAAGAATAATGTTAAGCAAGGGTTTCTAAAATAGCTATTTTGTGACGCTCCCAACAAGGCTGGTAATATGGGAACGAAACAGGAACATTATTTTAAGTAAATATTTATCAAAAAGGCAGAGCTGTCCCGAAAGTTCCGATTTTCTGGACAGCTCCTTTTCCTGTAGAAAGAAGTGAGAAGATGAAGTTCGATTGCATTATTGTTGGCGCTGGCTCGATCGGAATGGCAGCAGCCTATTTTTTAGCGAAAGCGGGCAAAACGGTCTGCTGTATAGATGCGTATGAACCGCCACATATAAATGGCAGCCATCATGGTGAAACGCGTATTATCCGTTATGCCTATGGGGAAGGGGAGGCTTATGTTCCTTTAGCTCTTCGGGCAGCCCATCTTTGGGAGGAACTTGCCGCCCAAGTAGATGAAGAACTGTTTTTGCAGACAGGAGTTATTAATGTAGGGGATCATAATAATCCATTTATCCAAACGGTCATTGAAAGTGCGAGAAAGTATGAGTTGCCGCTTGAAGTGCTGTCATCCGAAGAAGTAATGGAGCGGTGGCCAGGTATTAGTCTACCAGATAATATGATAGCAGCTTTTGAGCCGACTTCGGGCATCCTCAAGGTTGAAAAATGTGTGGAGGCCTATAAAACTCGGGCAATTGAACTGGGGGCTTCTTTTTATTTTAACGAACCGGTTCGACAAATTATAACGGGAGATAGTGTGACCGTAATAACGGATACCCACACATTCACCGCTGAACAATGTGTTATCAGCAGTGGGGCATGGACAAAACAGCTTTTGGAATCAATAGATGTTCCACTTCCGCTGTCGCCCATCCGTAAAACATTTGCCTGGTATGAAGCGGACGAACAATTATATGGTGATCTGGCTTTTCCGGCCTTTGCGTTTGAGTTGAGGGATGCATGCTATTATGGATTCCCGAGTATTGATGGGGCCGGTTATAAAATAGGGCGGCATGATGGTGGAGAACCGATTAATCCGGATGAGGTGCTTGATTCTTTTAATGAAAAGGATGCAGGAGATTTAGATAATTTTATCGATGACTATATGCCTCACGTAGGGCCTTTAAAGGAAGGAAGAGTATGCAAGTATACGATGACTCCAGATGAACATTTCATTATTGATCGATTATCATCGTCTGCGAATATTATAGTAGCTTCGGGCTTTTCCGGGCATGGATTTAAATTTGCCAGTGTAATTGGAGAAATAATTAGTCAAATGATCTGTGGGGATGAATGCCAATACGATATAGACTTGTTTAAACTAAGTCGTTTTAAGGAAGTATCCCTCGGTGTTTAGTGAATAGAGTTTCTAGTCTTTCTCCATCATAGGAGCAGAGGATTCTCTCTCTAATGCCGGGTCAATCATGTATGAAACGAATACTTTCCTGCTAAAACTGCTTCTGGGTGAATGGGGTTCTATGGGAGTGTACGGAGGAAGAAGCTGAAAAATTGTAACCTTTTTGAAAGCTGGGCGACCAATCCTTTGAATACAAATAAAAAGGAGACGTACATGATGAAAAGAAACATTCCAATCGCATTATCATTCGCACTACTGACAGGGGCAATCGCTCCGACAGCATTCGCACAATCCCAGGATGTATCGGCAGCTAATGAAGAAGCAGAGCAAGTACAGGAAAAATTCCTAAAACTAACTGGGAAGTTCCAGTCATTTGAAGAACGTACAAACGGATCAGTCTATTCTCTTATTGAAAAGGGAGAGGAAATTTTTGCTATTGTAGCAGATGAAAGAACTGTTGTAGTGGATAATCTCGGTAACCCGGTGGAGTTAAAAGAAGGGATGGAATTTACAGCTTTTGTGGATGCTGAAAAACCAATGATCATGATTTATCCGCCTCAATATTCGCCAGAGTTGATTGTTGTTCAAACAACTGAACCGGGATTCGTAGAAGTTGATGAGTTTGATAAGGAATATACGGGTAAAAAGCTGAAATTAAACCTGTCGGAAGAAACAGTAATTGAAAACTTGTCAGGTACAAAGCTGAATGCTGAGGATGTAGCAGAAGCAAATGCAGCCGTGTTCTACACAGCCTCAACAAGAAGTATTCCTGCCCAAACAGCGCCTTCTAAGGTAATCGTTTTAAGCTATGATGTAGAACAGGGCAATAACAAGTCTGTAGATGAGATAATTGAAAAGGACTTTTATGAAGTAGATGGTGTAAAAATGATCCCGCTTCGCCTTGTAGCAGAGCAGCTTGGCTGGAAAGTTGAGTCAACAGGTAAAGGAGCGGTACTTTCAAAAGACGATACATCCATCACGATTACTCGCGGAACAAAAACATTTGTTCATAATGGAAAAGACAGCGAATTTAAAGCTGCACCTTCCTTGCTTGAACCGATCAAAACATATGTACCCGTTGATTTTGTAGATTACCTAAAATAATCAGGACAATATTAGCTAAAGGAGCAGTCGTCAAAGGACAACTGCTCCTTTAGCTTTCCCTGTCAGGACGGTGAATCTTAAATGCACCATAGTGAGGCGGCGCAAAAGTTTGTTTACCAACTTTTACACCACTTTTCATTGTTTCATAAGTGTGCTGTTTTTTAACTCAAATAACGCAAAATCATCTGCTGCAAAGGTAGAAGGGAAGATAGTCTGGCTTTCATTAACTAGCCGTTCAATATCTGCCTTTAAGAAACGGGCGCTGAGATGAGTGAGGATAAGATTCTTTGCATTAGCCAGCTTGGCTATTGATGCCGCCTCGGTATTAGTAGAATGCCCGTAGCTAGCTGCTAAATCAGTGGTGGAGGAATCAAATGTTGCCTCGTGTACGACAATATCCGCTTCTTTTGAAAGCTCAATAGAGGTATTACAATACTTTGTATCACCAAGAATAGTGACCGTAAAGCCTTTTTTTGCTTCACTTAGAACATCTGCTGCTCTCACGATTGCCCCGTCTTCAAGTGTTATATCGCGCCCGGATTTCAGCTCGCGATAAAGTGGTCCCCGCGGAACACCAAATTTTTGGACTTTGTCTACAAGCAATTGGCCGGGGAGGTCTTTTTGCTCCACTCGATAACCAAAACAGTCGATTACATGCTGCAGTTTTTTTGCGTGCACAATAAAGTGTTCATCTTCATAGACGACACCTTCTTGAACTTCTACAAAGTGAATAGGATACGTAAGATGAGTTTTGGAATAACGAATGGTTGCCTCAACAAAATCCTTTACCTCTGCTGGTCCAACAATTGTCAGCGGAGATTCTCCGCCAAGGAAAGAGCGGGAACCCAAAAAGCCGGGAAGACCATAAATATGATCCCCATGCATATGGGTGATGAAAATTTTATCAACTCTGCGAGGTTTAATCGCTGTTTGTAAAATCTGGTGCTGGGTCGCTTCTCCGCAGTCAAAAAGCCAAATGCTGCCGATTTCGTCCAATAATTTAAGGGCAATGGAAGTAACATTACGCTCCTTAGATGGCATACCGGCACCAGTCCCTAAAAATTGCAGTTGCATGTCCGTTCCTCTTTTCTTCTATTGATAAGCCTGATGAAAGGCATCAATTGGTATAAACAAACCGACCTTGCCATGCTCATCAGTATTTAATGTGGCAAAGACTATGCCTACGACTTCGCCTTTTTCTCTAATGACAGGACTGCCGCTGTTTCCTTTGTAAATAGGTGCCTGCATCATCATGACCGGCTCCTCCCAATCATCTAACTGTACCCAGTCAAGAACCGTTCCCTCATTTGCAATTCCTGTGAAATAAAGGGGATTTCCGATAAAGTAGACATGTTCATTAGCATTATAATGATAGTTATTGGCAATGTCGAGGTATGGCAAATCTGTTCCCTCGACCTTTATTAGCGCCGTATCGATCTCTGGATAGGCGGCAATAACTTCCGCCTCATAAATGCCGTCATCCGGAAAGACGACTGTCAATTGCAGCGCACGGTCAATGACGTGATGGTTTGTTAGAATCAAACCATCTTCAGAAATAGCAAATCCTGTACCCTTACTGCTCCCAGTGGATACTTCGACAACAGCTTTCTTGTATTGTTTAATGTCTTCCTGTGCAGATAATCTGGTGGAAACTTTGATAAATTCCACCGCAGGAATCGAAAATATATTTAGCAAGATAGCAAAACTATTAAAGAAGAGGGCAAGTGCAATCATCCATACGAGAAGGCGGGCAAAGGGTTTCTGTTTATTTGGCTTATTATATCCGTCTAGCTTGCGCTGTCGTTCTTCCTCCAAAGCTTTTTGCTGCTCTTCTAACACAAGCTCCAGAAATTCCTCTTCTGTCAGCTCCCCTTGGTGATCTATATTGGTTTGTGTCATCTTCATTCCCCCTATCCCCATTTAAGTGTAATAAAAGAAATGAATCACATCAATGGATAAGCAAGGAATAGTAAATTAAAACAACTCCACAACCAATTGAATGATTAGAACAACGGTAATAACACGCAATAAATACTTGGCAAGCAAAGCGCTTACTTTTCTAGCTAACGCTATTCCTATCTGCGAACCGATAATCGAACCAATCATCAAGGAAAACGTTTCCGCCCATAAAATTTGCCCATTCAGTACATACATAATTGCTGCACCGAAACATGTAGCGAAAATACCGACACGGCCTAATACGACTGCTTTCATATAGGCCAGCTTTTCATGTGCATAAATATAAAGAAGCAATGTTCCGCTGCCCGGTCCGAAAAGACCATCGTATATGCCGACCCCGACTAACAGACCCGCCGTACGCTTCTTTAAACGAAGCTCTAATTCCTGGCCAAAATCTGTCTTTCCTAGAAAGGAAAGACAGAGCGCAAACAAAAGCAGACAAATAGCTATAACTGTCAGTGTCTGTTCCGTAAAGAGAGAGGCAATACCCCCGCCGAGAAGCCCGCCTATAAAGCAAAGTGCCAGGATAGGGACGACTTCATTCCAGCTTGCTTCCTTTCGTTTAAATACACTGAAGAAATTGGAAAGAGTAGAAACGGTATTAGCCACTTTGTTTGCCCCAATGGCGGAATGTACCGGCATACCAAGTAATAGCATAGTAGGCAGCGTAATAAGCCCGCCTCCGCCTGCAAGAGTACCAATTAAATTCCCGACAAATCCGATTACAAATAATATACCTAACATGCCAAAGCCTTCTTTCAATTATTATTGACGTTCTCACTTTACAGGAAGAGAAATAGAAAAGAAAGATAGAAAGGAAAACTTAAACAGAGTAGGAAATATCCCAGCTGAATTGTGTATAAAATGTGTCTTTGTGTAAGCTTTCACAAGTAGGGGAGAGATAAAGTTTGTGAAATTGTTCATATATTGCATGAAAAAGTGAAACGTGTAAAACTTCACAATAAAAACTGGGGCACAGTAATGTTTAAAAATGAATGTGAAAAATATTTATTATATAGAAATAATTAATATACCCTATTCTACCTTATGAAAAGTATGTGAAAAAATGAACAAACAAGTAGTAAATTGATTTATATCATGCTTTAACGAACTTTTTTCTAAAAATACTAATATTTCAGTTGACTCTATCTCGTTAAAGCAATATGATACTGAAATATAAAGAAAATTCCGACATTTCGAAAGGGTGGATGAAAATGGATTTAATGAAAAAGTCGTTGGAAATGCATGAACATTTCGGTGGGAAGATGGAAATTCGGGCAAAGGTGCCTGTACAAGATACGTATGATCTTAGTTTAGCGTACTCTCCGGGAGTGGCTGCGCCATGTATAGAAATTGAAAAAAACCGCTCTCTCGTATATGACTATACGATGAAAGGGAATTTAGTGGCAGTTGTAACGGACGGTACAGCTGTACTCGGATTAGGAGATATCGGACCGGAAGCGGCGCTTCCTGTAATGGAAGGAAAGGCACTGCTATTAAAAAGGTTTGCCAATGTAGATGCTGTGCCGGTTTGTCTGGATACAAAAAACGTAGATGAAATTGTTCAGATTGTTAAGGCAATTTCGCCAACATATGGCGGCATCAATTTAGAAGATATTTCAGCACCGCGCTGTTTTGAGATTGAAGACCGTCTACGTGCAGAGTGTAATATTCCTGTCTTCCATGATGATCAGCACGGGACAGCCATCGTAGTAGGTGCAGGACTAATCAATGCAAATAAAATCATCGGCAAAGAAACTGAAAAGATGAAGATTGTCATCAATGGTGCTGGTGCTGCGGGGATTGCGATTTTACGTATTCTTCTTCAAATGGGATATAAAAATGTCGTTATGTGTGATACAAAGGGAATTATTTATGAAGGACGAAAAGAGGGGATGAACCCGATAAAGGAGGGAATTGCCCATTTAACAAATCCCGAAGGCTTGCGTGGCTCGATGGATGATGCACTTGTTGGTGCTGATGTATTCATCGGTGTCTCTGTAGCGAATTTACTGACAGAAGCCCATATTAAATCAATGGCTAAAGATCCTATCGTCTTTGCTCTCGCAAATCCAAATCCAGAAATTACCCCTGAGAATGCAAAGGCGTGGGGGGTCCGCATTATCGGAACAGGCAGATCTGACCATGCAAACCAGATCAATAATATGCTGGCTTTTCCTGGAATTTTTAGAGGAGCTCTGGATGTAAGGGCAACAGATATTAATGAGGCAATGAAATTAGCTGCTATCGAAGCAATCGCATCTTTAGTGACAGATCAGGACCTGAATGAAGACTTTATCGTCCCAAGCTCTATGGATGAACGGGTAGCAGGTGTCGTAGCAAAAGCGGTTGGTTCAGCTGCTATTGATTCAGGTGTGTCGGAGCTATTCAATCAACCGATTAATAATTCAGTTGCAATTTAACTTCTTTCATTCAGTCAACACTTTCATTTTCTAATTTACTATATAGTGTTATACCGTTAGATGAAAACTATAAATAAAAAGGGTGTTCGAATTATGCGAACACCCATTCTTCTTATTGTTGTAATTGAGCTGTCAATTGTTCTAGTTGATCAATTAAGCTGCCAATATAAGCGATTGTATCACGTAACGGCTGCTCGGTTGTAATATCAACACCTGCGTGTTTCGCAAGTTCTACAGGTGTTTTTGTTCCACCCATTTTTAGCACGTCAATCCAATCAGCTACAGCAGTTTCTCCTTCGTTTAGGATACGGTTAGCTACTTGTGTCGAAATAGTTAAGCCGGCTGAATATGTGTACGGATATAGACCCATATAATAGTGAGGTTGGCGCATCCATGTCAGCTCTGCACCTTCATTAAGGATAACTGTATCACCCCAGAATTCTTCCAGTACACCGCGTTTTAATTCATTCAGTCGTTGTGCGTTGACAGAATCGCCTGCATCAATAATTTCATATACTTTTCTCTGGTACGCTGCTTCAAGTAAATGCGTGACAAAATTATGGTAATACGTACGGGAAATGATTGTAGAGATTACCCAGCGCTTAAAACGTGCATCCTCTGAATTTTTTAGTAAATGATTTGCCATCAGCATTTCATTCATTGTAGAAGGTGCCTCGATAAAATATAAAGAAGGACGTGCGTTATATACATTTTGTTCGGCATTGGCCAGATAGAAATGGCCAGCGTGTCCTAGCTCATGGGCAAGTACAAACACTTCGTTCATTCGGCTAGTCCAGGAGATCAATACATATGGATGATAGCCGTATGGGCTGGAGCAGAAAGCACCTGTCGATTTACCCTCGTTTTGGGCAAAATCAATCCAGCGTTCATCGAATGAACGATCCAGCATTTTGCTATAGTCTTCTCCCATCACAGCAAGCCCATCTTTCATATATTTACGAGATTCTTCTATTGTAATAGTAGGCTCAAAGTCTGGATCCAGGGAGATTTTCAAGTCTGCAAATGTCATTTCCTCCAGGCCATGTACTTTTTGCAAAAGTTTCGCATAACGGCGCATATGTGGCGCAAGCTCTGACATAATTAAATCAATTTGCCGATTGTAAAGCGATCGGTCTACTTCCTGAGGTTCCAGTAAAAAGTCGAAAATGGAAGAGTAGCCTCGTAAATCGCTTTCCGTTTTTTCAATTTTTAAATGTGTATCATATGTTTTAGCGGTTGTATGCTGGTATTCACGTAATTTAGAAGAGAAGGCATCAAAGGCAGTCCGGCGAATGTCGCGGTCATTTTCAAGTTCCCAATCACCCTCAAACAGGTTATAGCTCAATGGGTAGTTCCGCCCGTTTACTTCAAAATCCGGAAACTTCATATCTACTAATTTAGTTGTATTATAAAGCCCGTACGGAGCATTGAAAGTTGTGCTGAATGCGGCAAGTGCTTTTTCAGCCTCAGGGTGAAGCTGATGGGCTTTTTGCTTCAATAAGTTTTTAATATAACGCTGATAGCCTGGTTGTGCTGAGCTTATTTGCAGCAGAACTGACTCATCCAACATTAATAATTCGCTTTGAATAAAGGAAAGCTTAGCTCCGATAGCACCATAAACCTGCCCGACTTTTGCCGAGCGCATTTGGGCATCGCTGTTTGTCTGATCGACGTTGAGAGCCAGGTTAGCGTATGTACTGATAGGAATAAGTTTTTCGTATAGCTTTTCATAGGCTGCAATCACACCAGCAGCGGATTCGCTAGTTTGAATTTTTCCTTTGAATTCTGCTTCGATGGAGTCAGCGTCTTTTTTTGCTTCTTCTATCGCGTTTTCAAACTCATCTTCTGTTTTAAATAAATCTTCTAAATTCCACGTTTCTTCTAATTTCACTTCGTCGCGCTTTACTATCGACATATAAATCCCCCTTAAATATAACGGTTTACGAAATAAATTGTACCATATGTTTGATTTTTTAGAAAGTTCATAGAAAAACAAAAATTTTCCTCTTTCAGTATTTAAACCAACTGTTCATCTATTTTCCCGCTGCAAAAATAAAAGCCCAGCAGTAAGCTGGGCAATGAAGATCATTATGAAAACATACTAAAGAAAGCAATACCGATGATCGCTATAATCACAAAAATGAAAATCATCACAATTATAAATGGTATGAGAAGGGTAAAGAATGCCCGCCAATTTGAAAAGCGGTGCGCCTCTGCAAGTGCTGCAATATTGATTACAATACTCCACACTCCAAACACAAAGCTGAGAAGGGGCACAATGATGGAAAAAGCACTTGTTTCATACATACTAAAATAGCTGGCTGGAGAGAAGACCATCCATATATAATAGAAAAAACCTGTCACCATTGATGGAATATATGTTAAAGCACCTGCCTTGAATATATCCCAAAACGAGCCTGTGCCACGAAGCAGTTTTCCAACAAGGAATAATATCCCGCTATAAATGAACATTATTATAATTCCTACAAGTGGCCCTAAGAACAGGGATAGAATGACTAGGATAGGTACGGATAGTGTGTCGTCAAGCTCGCTGTTTACATAGCCGCTGCCAAAAGCTGCAAATGAACCGATTGCGATTAATAGAAAGATAAATCCTAACGGCTTGTTATCAATCATGTCACGTGCAGTTTGCTTTGGATGCATCCAAACGGTTAAAAACGGATTCAAAATTATCACCTCTAAATAGATTTCTTTAAGTGAAACATTTTTTTCTCATCCTGTAAACGATGCTAAAATCCTAGGATTATTGAACTAACAATCCACCTATTGAACTCAGCGTTAACCAGTAAAAGAAAGTCTTTCCTTTAAAATACTGCCGCTTGCATGAATGCTTATACACTTAACGTTTTAGCAGCATATAATAATAGAATACAAGGCGGGCTGTCATGAAAGAAAAGGTCAGAAAAAAAGGTGTTCAATCAAATATATGCAGCTTTAGTGAAATCAACACTAAAAGAAAAGCTAGGGGGAAGAGGAAAGGATAAAAAAGCCCCCTATTCGAAGTAAAGGGGGCTTATACGGATTAATCGGCAAGTATGATTTTCTCGAGTTCAAGCGGCTCGATATAAGTATTACCTTTATATGCGCGCATATTTCCGCCTGAAATTTCATCGATTAAAAGGATTTCATTTGTTTTTGCGTCGCGGCCAAATTCCAATTTAATATCGTAAAGAGTTAGTCCCTTTTTCTCCAGCTCACCAGCAACGAACTTGGAAATTTCAATTGTGCGTTCCTTTAAGATCGCGTATTCCTCCAAAGATAAAATACTGAGCATATGCAGGGCATCAGCCGAAATAGGAGGGTCAAGTCGTTCATCATCCTTGATAGTAACTTCAACAAATGAATCCAGTTCCTGACCTTCCTGCACGTATGCCCCGTAGCGGCGTAGAAATGAGCCGACAGCCTTGAACCGGCAAATTACTTCTAAGCCTTTTCCGAACACTGTAGCAGGTTTAACAGTCATAGTTGCATCGCTAAAATTTGCATCTACGTAGTGAGTAGGGATGCCTTGCTCATTTAGCTTGGAATAAAAGAAAGAAGTCAGTTTAAGACCAGCTAAACCAGCGCCATCGATTGTAAGCCCGACAGAGTTTGCACCTGGGTCAAAAACACCGTTTTCTCCAGTCACATCATCTTTGAATTGTAATAAATAATGACCGTCTTCAAGTTTGAAAACATTTTTTGTTTTGCCTTTATAAATTAATTCCACAAGAAAACCTCCGTTATGTAAGATCTAGTTTATTATAACACGAATATTTTAAGTGTTTATATAATAAAATGTTCGTTTTTAAAAGAAGGACGTCTGACGAAACAGTAAGAAAAAAAGAGCTATCCAGAAAGCAGGTACTTTCCAGTCAGCTCTTCATGTTAAAGTTAATAAGTAGAACAGGGCTTTATAAAAAATTTGATGGAGATACTTCCTTTTTTAATATAGGAGGATCTGAGGTAAACTTTATAGCTTTGGATTAATAGACGCCTTCAGCAACCATGCCATCTGCTACTTTTCTAAAGCCGGCAATATTTGATCCTACAACAAGATTTCCAGCAAAGCCATATGTTTCGGCAGCTTCTTTTGATTCTGCATAAATGGCCTTCATAATCTCCTGTAATTTTTCGTCTACTTTTTGGAATGACCAAGCAGTTCGACCGGAGTTTTGTGCCATTTCCAGCGCAGAGACAGCCACACCTCCAGCATTCGCTGCTTTTCCGGGACCAAAGTAAATATCGTTTTCAAGGTAAATATTGATTGCTTCTAAATCAGAAGGCATATTGGCCCCTTCTGCAACAAACTTTGTACCGTTTGCCAGCAATAGACGGGCTGAGTCTCCGTTAATTTCGTTTTGCGTGGCGCAAGGAAGTGCTATATCACAAGGTACAGACCAAATATTTGTACAGCCTTCGTGGTATTCCGCATTTGGTCGGTACTGTAAATAGGATTGTATACGATCGCCTTTAATTTCTTTGATTTCCTTGATAGCAGCTAAGTCAATCCCGTCTGCATCATAAATATAGCCTGATGAATCGGAGCAAGCCACAACTTTAGCGCCGTAGTGCTGAGCTTTTTCGATCGCATAAATGGCAACATTGCCTGAACCAGATACAACGACTGTCTTATCAACGAATGATTCGCCTTTTTCGTGCAGCATTTCTGCCACGAAGTATACTAATCCATAACCTGTTGCTTCTTTTCGAGCCAATGATCCGCCGTAGCCTGGTTTCTTCCCAGTCAATACGCCAGCTTCATATGCACCGCGTAAACGCTTGTATTGACCCCACATATAACCTATTTCCCGGGCACCTACTCCAATATCGCCGGCAGGAACATCGACATCCGGACCGATATGACGGTATAATTCAGACATGAACGATTGGCAGAAGCGCATAATTTCTGCGTCTGACTTTCCTTTCGGATTGAAATCGGAACCACCTTTGCCGCCGCCGATTGTCTGGCCAGTAAGAGCATTTTTAAAAATCTGTTCAAAAGCTAAAAACTTCATAATTGATTCATTTACAGTAGGGTGGAAACGAAGACCACCCTTATATGGTCCAATTACATTATTGAATTGTACACGGTAGCCGCGGTTTACTTGTACGTGATTGTTATCATCCTGCCAGGCTACACGAAACGATATAATTCTGTCCGGCTCTACAATTCGCTCTAAAATGTTATGCTCAATATATTCCGGATGCTGTGCAAGAACAGGAGCGAGAGAAAACAAAATTTCTTCTGCTGCTTGAAGAAATTCCGGCTGGTGAGAATTTTTTTCTTTTAAACGTGTAAACACATTATCGATATATTCTTTGGTACGTGTATCGTTTGTCGTAGTAATGGTCGTCATTATGTTACCCCCCAAAAAATTTGTTAGCAGTATCGTATTATGATTTTTCAAACAATTCAATATAATTTTCGGTTTCTAACCCGTTTTGAGGTTCAAGGAAACGAAAAGAAAAAGGGAAAAATAATATATTAAAATAATATAATTTCGGCATTATTGAATGGAGTGTATTTTGGTGATTCAATTATTAATTGATGCAGATGCCTGCCCTGTTATTGATTTGGCGCTGTTTGTATCATCTCGATATGAGATAAAACCTATCTTGTTTTGCGATACTTCTCATCGTATTGAGCGTGAAAATGCAATAACAATTATTGTACCGAAAGGACCAGATTCAGTTGATTTTAAGCTTGTGAATACGCTTTCAAGAGGAGATATTGTCATTACGGGCGATTATGGCCTTGCAGCTATGTGTATTGCCAAAGGGGCTTATGTGATTGATGCAAACGGAAGAGAATTGACTTCAGACAATATTGATCAATTACTCACCTTCCGATATGAAAGTGCGAAAATCAGACGTGCTGGCGGCAGGTTGAAGGGACCGAAAAAGCGTACGGAAGAAAATAATATTTCGTTTGAAAAGAAATTTCGACAACTTTGTGAACGAGTCATTCCAACAGAAAAAGAGGGGTAGAAAACATGAACCATTTAATTAATCTAACTCAATTAAGTTCGGATTTTCCATTGATCCAACCGTTGCAAAGAGGAGAAACGGTGTTGTGGTTAAATGAAAAGCGAGACCCTTCATATGTCAGAACGGAAATTATGATGAAGGATGTATTGGAAGCTGAAGCAAGACTGCGCCGATTTTCCTCCTATTTCATAGTTGCGTTTCCGGAGACGACTGTACTAAATGGCTTGATTGAATCGGATATTCGAGAGATTGCTGAAATGAAGGCATTGATTGAAGGAAGACGTGCCATTGAAATTCCGGGCAGGCTGCTGTTGAAATGTGACCACGCATTACCGGTAGCGGGGTCTATAAAGGCACGCGGCGGTATTTATGAGGTATTAAAACATGCAGAATCTTTAGCAATGGAGCACGGCTATTTAACGGAAAAGGATGATTATGCTCTGTTATTCTCAGATAAAATGCGAGAATTCTTCTCTCATTACAAAGTGGCGGTAGGTTCTACGGGAAATCTCGGCTTAAGTATAGGAATTATAAGTGCAAAGCTTGGCTTCGAAGTAACTGTGCATATGTCTGCTGATGCAAAAGAGTGGAAAAAGGAGCATCTTCGTTCTCTTGGCGTTGAAGTAAAGGAATATAAGGCTGACTACAGTATGGCGGTGGAACAGGGGAGAAAAGAAGCGGAAGCTGACCCGATGTGCCATTTTGTAGATGATGAAAACTCAAAAGACCTATTTCTCGGCTATGCTGTAGCTGCTCTGCGTGTAAAGGAACAGCTGATAGCATTGAATGTGAAAGTTGACGGAGACCATCCGTTATTCGTTTATATTCCTTGTGGAGTAGGTGGAGCTCCCGGCGGGGTGGCCTATGGTCTGCAGCAAGTATTTGGGGAGCATGTGCATATCTTTTTCGGTGAACCTGTCCAGTCACCTTGTATGATGCTCGGTATGATGACAGGGCTTCATGATAAAATTTCGGTAACGGACATTGGGCTGACAAATGAAACAGAGGCTGACGGTCTGGCGGTAGCAAGACCATCAAAATTTGTCGGTTCCATCATGGAAACAATCGTTAGCGGCTGCTACACTGTTGATGATAGCTTTTTGTGCAGAAGCCTGAAGGCGATGTTTGAGCTGGAAAATATTTTTATGGAACCATCTGCACATGCAGGTGTATTCGGCCCTATTCAACTTGTATCAGAAGGAGCTGAATATGTGAAGAAGCACCAGTTGACAGAGAAAATGGATAATGCCGCACATCTTGTATGGTCTACCGGAGGAAACATGGTTCCTGAAGCGGTTCGCCAGGCATATTTACAAACAGAGAAATAGGAGAAGCATCATGTTCATAACTATTTTAATAGGGGCCGTTATTGCGGCAGGTATTTTTGATTTGTATTTACGTAAAAAGTATAAAATCGAGAAAAACGAAAAATTTACTGACCAATTCGTTAATAAAAAACATATGATTTTTGAAATCATTGCATGTGTCTTCTTCCTTGCCTTTCTTTCAGCAAGCGGAGCGACTGGTAAACAGCTATATTTTTTAGTATTTTTATTTTTTGCTATGTTATATGCAATCCGTACACTGCTTGAACGATTGCTTTACAAGGAAAAGAAGAAGTATATTGTTTCGCTTGTATATGTAATGATCTGTTTAGTTTGTTCGTTTGGGATTCTTCTATTTTTATAATAGGTTATAGAAGACGGAAGGGGAAACGGGTGTTTTGGCGGTGAAACAGGGGAAGGCTGCTGAGCGGAAGCAAGTAGCAGAGCAGCATCTGCCGGTATGTCATAGGAGTGGAAAAAGGGAGGTGAACAAGCCTACCTCCCTTCGATCTAACTATTCCACGCCTTCTTCGGCTTTTACTTCTTCGACTAACTGTTCGACCTCAAAACGTGATATTTTTTCGCGGCCTTCCTTCATTACAGCCAATGTTTTGTTGGCAAGCATATAAGGTAGTTTGGCAAACATGAATACTTTCTTTTTACTGCGTGTACTTTCAATATAAGCATTGCCATGTGCAAGCTGTTCATCTGCATAGGTGAATAAATCGTCGCGTGTCCATCCATCAGGTACAAAGCTGACACCGCGTTCTTCCATATCCTCTTTCTCATTGCGCAGAATATTGACAGCCTGCAGCCCGCGGCCATACCCAATTGCCAGATCGTGATCGGTTTTTAAACCTGTATCCCATTCAAACATTTGTGAAAGCATACGGCCGACAAGACCTGCTACATAGTATGTATATTCATCTAAATCCTCTCTTGTCTGTACATTGAAGTCTTTTTGAGCCCATTTCCCCATACCGTATGCCATTTCCTCACACGCTTCAAACATAATATTCCGTGCATCTGCAGGACATACTTCAATCCAATCCTTCATACGAAGGGTAACTTCCGGCATTTTTTCTTTTTCTTCACCAAGTGCTTCGAGGTAAGCTTTTTCATTGAATGGATAGTGAAAGAGATCCTTTACCTTCATCAAAATATCATGTTTAATTTGGTTATCAACCTCTTCATTATCTTCAATTTCATCTAATGCCCGCATGCATAAGTAAGCGCAGCCCACGGCATATTTCAAGTTCGTACCTAAAAATGTGATAGGAATATAAAATGTACGACTTGTTTCTTTTAATACACGCATGGCATCCTTTTGCAGTGCCTTTTCATTCATCGAATGTTCCTCCAGTCTTTCTTACATGCTTCTATCGTATCGCAAAACATGTGAAAGATAAAATATTAAGTATAAAAACAGCAGGAGACCTTCCTTGAAAAATAACGTGCGATAAGGAAAAATGTCCTGAAATTAAAACACGGACGTGTCCAATAATTAAAATTTGCGTTACAATATGAAAAGGTAATTGGGATGGAAGGGTCCATCTCGGAAAGTTGCAGGTGGGAAAATTGACAAGGAAGCATACATATATTTGTATCGATATAGAGGCTGCCCTTATACGCGGTCAGCAATACATGATTGAACTGGGAGCTGTTAAATGGAATACCGATGGGACAACCGAAACTTTTACCCAGCTTATTCAGCCTTATAAATTTAAAAAGCTGAATACTCATATCCAAAAACTTACAGGTATTAAAACTGAGCAGTTGCTAGATGCGCCATCCTTTAAAGAAGCGATGTATAAGTTTAAACGCTGGTGCAAGAAAGATTGTATTTTTCTTACATTTGGGGAGTTTGACCGGAAAGTGCTTGAATCGGAGCTAAAAAGAAATTATATGAAAAATGATTTTATTTTTCCGATGATCGACTTTCAACAGAAATATATGATAGCGAATCATATAAAGGAACAGCCAAGCCTATTGGGACTGATGGGACAACTGGGGCTGGAAGCTAAAACACAGCATAGAGCATTAGCTGATGCAGATAGTTTGCGTCAAATCTTTGAAGCTGCAAAAGGGGAACAGCTTATTGAGGAGCAGAAAACAAATGAAGTACGGGTGCTTTTATCAAGCCTGAAACCGGCTGAAACCCATTATGATCTGCTTATTTCCGCCATTGACCTTCGCATTTCTCCGGACGGTTTAGAGAGAAAAGGAATAGCGACTCTCTATGAAAAGCTATCATTCACGACTAGTGAGGAGAAACGAATTAATGCAGAAGGCGAAGCGGAAGTGATACAATTAACAACAATCCACCCAAGTAAAAAGGCGGAGGAAATGCTGGCTGGTATTGCAGCCTCGGTTGACCAAAAAGTGATCCTGACACGGGCTGGACTGAGACCGCTTTCAAAGATTTTCCGATTGCATGGCTGCAGTCTGCCGAAGACAGAAGTGATGACACTTCAGCACCTTCTTCATGATGAGGAGGCAGTAGCTCGTTTTTCCATGCACGAGAATTCTATCCATGCATTTGAGGCAAAGGTCTGCCGATTACTAAAGCAATATGAGCACCTTATTATAGAAGAGTTTAATAAAAGAGATTTATTCCCAAAAGAAACAATCGAAGTGTAGCGGTATTTGTAGTATACATAAGGTGGGAAAAGGCGCTGCATAAAAAGGAGTAAGACAAATGGCAAAGGCATTAGGTATTGATACAGGAGGCACTTTAACAAAGCTTGCCTATATCAATCAACAGGGAGAATTAACATTAGAAGTATTTCCATCGAATGAAATGGAACGGGTAAAAGAATGGCTGGAGAGGCATCCACAGGTTGACGAGATAGGGGTAACAGGCGGTCGTACAGAACAGCTGCGCAGTGTCCTGCAAACAATGAAATCAATCGAATATATCGTTGAGTTTGAAGCGACATTAAAAGGGGTGCGCTATCTGCTCGAAAAAGAGGGACATCAAATTGATAAGTGTATTATCACGAATATTGGAACAGGGACCTCTATCCACTATATGGACGGAAAAACACATTCACGTATAAGTGGAACGGGCATTGGTGGAGGAACGCTTGTCGGGTTAGCGGGGCTGCTCACGGGTATTACGGATTTTGAGAAAATTACTTCCCTAGCTGCAAAAGGGGACCGCTCTGCTATTGACTTATTAGTAAAGGACATTTTCCAAGGTATGGAATCGCCGATTGATGGCAGCCTTACTGCGAGCAATTTTGGTAAGGTAGGTATCACGGAAGCAGTGGAACATCCGATTGAAAATGTCCTTGCAACAGTCCAAGGGCTTGTCGGTGAAGTAATTACGACACTGAGTATCCAGCTTGCTGAGGAGCGTAATGCAAAGTACATCGTCTATATTGGATCGACCCTTACGGATAATGAAAATTTAAAAAAAGTGATCTCCCATTATACAATTTTAAAAAAACATACTCCGGTTTTTTTAGAGGATAGTGGTTTTTCGGGAGCTGTAGGAGCACTTTTAAATATTACTGGACACTAGAAACAACATATATTTGCTAGGCCTGTATGCAGAAATTCTGGATACGGGCTTTTTTGTTTACAAAAGGTTTTTCTGGCCGTAAACTATGTAAGTGATTATTTACTTAGGTAAATAAAAATGGAGGGACATAGATGAATCCGTTGTTTCATACTTTCTTTCAGCAATACCGCTTTTTAATTAACCATTTAAATGAGGCATTAAAAGAGCATGGCTTGTTTAGCTCTCAATGGACAATTTTATTTTTATTAAATAAGGAAGGTCCGATGACATTAACCGCTATTTGGAAGTATTTAAATGTGGAAGCCCCTACAATTACACGGACAGTAACACGCTTGGAAAAGTTAGGGCTTGTCAGGAGAGAAGAAGGGGTAGACCGTAGGGAAAAGATTGTCCATCTGACCGAATCAGCCCTTCTAATGATGCCTGAAGTAGAAGCCTCGGTATTAAAATTTGAAGCTGAAATGACTAAAAGCCTTACAGAAGAAGAAACAGCTCAGTTAATTCACTTACTGAACAAAATGAAAGGATGAACTTTTTGGAAGTACAGAATCAAATATTTACAAAGCGTTTTGTCGCACTTTTTTTGACCAATTTAGCGGTCTTTTTAATTTTTTATGGGCTTATTACGACTTTGCCGCTCTATGTAACAGGTAATCTTGGGCGGACTGATGATGATGCAGGACTGCTTGTAACAGCCTTCCTGATTTCGGCTATCCTTGTACGCCCGTTCAGCGCAAAAATGCTTGATATATATGGTAAAAAGAAGATGCTGGTTTTAAGTATAGTTATTTACTTGCTATGTACGATTCTTTACATATTCATCAAACCGTTTGCTATTCTATTAGTATTGCGATTTTTACAAGGAATCTGGTTTAGTATCGCTACAACAGCAACTGGCTCTCTTGCAGCGGATATTATTCCGAATAACCGAAAAGGGGCAGGGCTCGGTTATTTTACGATGTCTACCAATTTAGCGGTTGTTATTGGACCATTTGTCGGTTTATTCATTGTACAGAAAGCGTCATTTGAGGCTTTATTTATCGTTTTATCGGTGATTGGCTTACTAGGAAGTATTATTGGCTTAACGATCAATACGAGTGATATTGCCCGGCCGGAAGTAAAACCGAAGCTTTCGTTTTCTTTTGATGATTTATTCGAGAGAAAGGCACTGCCTGTCGCATTGCTTGCTAGCTTGCTGGCGTTGTCATATTCCAGTGTCTTGTCCTTTATTTCGATTTATGCAGAGCAGCAGGGTATGCTGAATGTTGCAAGTTATTTCTATGTCGTCTTTGCAGCGGCCATGCTCATTATCCGTCCGTTTACTGGTAAAATTTATGACCAAAAAGAGCCGAAATATGTTGTTATCCCCTCATTTATTTTATTTACAATCGGACTATTTATGCTTGCTTATATGGATAACTCTTGGCAGTTTCTTGTAGCAGCAGTGTTCGTAGGTAGCGGTTATGGGACGCTCACAACAAGTATGCAATCGCAGGCTGTACAATCAACATCTGTAGCCCGAAGCGGTTATGCGACAGCTACTTATTTTACGCTGTTTGATACCGGCATCGCGATTGGTTCCTACATTCTCGGCATTATAGCCATGTCTTTCAGTTATCAGATGGTCTACGTGCTTTGTGGTACACTATTAGTCGTAAATATGATTCTTTATATTTTCTTATTCAGAAAAACGAGCGCTTCTTAGCGCTCGTTTTTTTATTTGGTAAATCGGATAGGTTCCACGTTTCCGGCCATGCTATTATGCTGCAGCATCTATATGGGATGGGCGCATCAAAAAGCGGGCTGCCAATAAAGTTATGCAATCCGCTTTAAATATCATTTTATATACATTATCTCATTGATGTTCGTTGTTCTGGAAAATCATTTCGAGCTTTCCTTTATAAGGAGGCATCATAAATTCCTCATATGGATTTGCAGCTGCCTTTAAAACCGCACGTGTATGGGAAAATTCCTTGAAGCCATGTATACCGTGATAACTTCCAATCCCGGAATGATTAGCGCCGCCAAATGGCAGATTAGGTTCTGTATTATGCATCATAATATCATTTACACAAACACCGCCGGAAGGGATGTTTGCTATGGCTTGCTCAACAAAATTTTCGTTTTCGCTAAAAATATAAAGGGCAAGCGGCTTTTCTAAATTACGCAGACGGGTAATTGGTTCCTGGATATCCGTATACGTAATAATAGGAAGGAGAGGGGCAAATATCTCCTCCTGCATAATTCTCATTTCTGGGGTTACATTTATAAGCAGCGTCGGTTCGATAAGCAGATTAATATCATCAAACTCGCCGCCGCATAATACCGTTGCTCCCTGTGCAATTGCATCAGCAAATAGTGATTGAATACGGTCATAATGTATACGATTGACAATCTGGGTGCGGTCATCGCTCAGAAGATAGCCGTTTTCGTCTCGATAGCTGGCTGATACCCAGGAAGCAAAAGCTTCTGTAAATGTTTCAATATCCTCATGGTGTAAATATAGGTAATCGGGTGCAATGCATGTCTGCCCGCTGTTCATCATTTTTCCCCATGCCAGCCTCAGGGCTGTTCGGTTCAGATCAACATTGCGGTCTATAATGACCGGTGTTTTGCCGCCAAGTTCCAGCGTAACGGAGGAGAGATGTTTTGCCGCTGCCTTCATAATAATTTTCCCGGTACTTGAACTACCCGTAAAGAAAATATGATTAAATGGCAGTTCGAGCAGCTCCTTCACTGTAGCTGCATCTCCCTGTACGACAGCGACTTCCTCTTCACTAAAAATAGAGCTCAGGATCTGATTAGCCAAAGCAGCAATTGCAGGGGTATACTCGGATGGTTTTATTATGGCGCAATTTCCTGCTGCAATGGCATCTATTAATGGATGGAATAATAGAGAAAACGGGAAGTTCCATGCCCCGATTATGCAAACAACGCCTTTCGGTTCATATACGATAAAAGCTTTCGCAAGCGGATTTGCAGCCGGCACTTCCTCAGGCTGCATCCATTGCTCTATATGATGGATAGTATGCTGAATGGCGCCCAACACTTGTCCTACTTCATTAAAAACTTCATAGGAAGGTTTTTGTATATCCTGAATTGTTGCAGCAATAATATTCTGCATATTTTCGGAAATAACTTTTGCTAGACGCAACAATTTATCTTTCCGTGCAGCAGCGGTCGTTTGCCGGACTGTCCACTGATAGGTCTGCTGTTTTCTAAAAATTTCCTGCATTCGATTTGAAGTTGTTTGAACCATAAAAATACCCCTTTCAACTAATACCTGCCCATTTCTTACCCCATGATGATAATACTTCCAAATTCGTGCGAGGATGTATAATGTCCTTAAGTATTACATATTCATTGTGTCAAGGTATTATTAATGAATACTAATAGATATGAATAGAATGGGGAGTATATGCCTTTTCAAACCAATGGGAGTGAAAAGCAAGGAGATAAAAAACGAAAAGGGTCGGTTAAAGTTACCTTTTCCTTTTGCTGTAAAAAGGCAGCTGGCTAATGTAGTTTTTTGTGAATATCTACTAACAAAAGAGGCTTCCAAGAAAATTCTAGTTTTCTTGGAAGCCCTGTTAAATTATTTATTTTTGTGAATTGCATCCCGTGCAAGAACATCGGCTGCTTTATTTTGATTATCTGGAATCCATTTGATGAAAAAAAGTTCAATTTGATCTATTAATTGTAAAGCATGTTCTAGGTAAGGCTTATATTCCTCGTTCTTAACATATTCTTTTTCCACTGAGCTCACAACAATTTTAGAGTCGGATCTCATGGAAACAAGCTGGGAGCCTAGCTTAACAGCCTCTTCTAGTCCACGTATAAGCGCTGAAAATTCTGCAATATGATTGTTTGTCTCCCCGATGTATTCGCTAATTTTTAATTGATGGCCCTCGCCTTTTATATAAACGCCGATGCCGCTTGGACCAGGATTGCCGGCGCTCGCGGCGTCAATGTAGATCTCCAGCATATTCTTACCTCATTTCCAAGATTAACATTAGTATAGCAGACAATTTTGATGGACAAAAGTTTTTTCAGCGTAGTAGAATAGTAAGACGTTACAAAGGGGGCCGCATATGAACAAAGTTTCTGTTATGAAAGAAATTGATGAATTAACTGACATTTATTGCACAGATTGCCTCGTTTTACGTGATCTTCGAAAAACACGCGGCAAAACAGGGGCCCACCGATTCTGTATCGAGCAGTGTACGGTTGGAGAACAGCTCCGATTTTTAGGTGAAGAGCTGATGAAAGTAACAGACGACAAATGAATGATACTTCATATAGAAAGAAGGACTGGCGAAAACGGTAGAATCCGTGTTAGCCAGTCCTTTTTATTTTTAGATAGTACGATGCTGATTTATTTTAATTATACAGGAACAGCCTGGTACTCAAGTAATTCCTGATAGTATTTGTTTAGAGAAGAGGAAGAAACGCCGAAGCTTTCTGAAATTTCTTTTACCGTAAATGTTTTTCCTTCAAATAAGCTGCGTTCCTGTCCGAAGCGGATAGCCCCAGCAGCAATCGCTGAAGATTTACGTGCTTTCGGCTGCTGCTCAACTAAATAATCTTCCAAGACAGCAAGTAGTTTATCGCCAGCCAGCTCTTGCTCATTTAAAAAGCCTTTCGTCTGCTGCAAAACATCCTGTTCGAATGTAGTAAATTCTTCTCCTTCATATCCACCCGCAACTAGCTTTGTCCAAAGCGCAAGATGATTCTCTTTCAGGAAAGCTAGGGCATCCTTTCCTTGTGCGTCGTATTCCTTTTTAAATTGCTCAAATACTTTCACATGGTCGGCAGGGAAGAAGATCAATGTAGAAACTGCTAACTTATGATTCTCTTTTTCTGAGCCATCAGGAAGCAGGAAGGCGAATACATGCATACCTTCTGGAATCGGTTTGTTATTTTCGCGGCGGATCATCACCGGTTCTTCTGTCAACGTATGGATGGCTTTAAAATAACGCTCCTCGATCGCTTCAACTTTACCAATAAAAATTTCTGGAGACGTCCATTGTTCATACAAAGCAATAGTCTGTGGACGAACTGTACGCTTCGTTTGGCGTTTTAAATAGCCTTCCCAAATATCCGGACGTACGTGGAAGAAGAATTCATCCAGTACAACAGCTTCAATCAGCTCTCGTTGCAACTTGCCGTTCATAGCCGGCGACCATTTCTGAAGCAATTCTATATATTCACGAATGTCTTTTCGTTCCGGGTATACAGAGTAAAATGTTTGCAATGTGCTTTCGATTTCTTCATTAAATAAATTTTCTACTTTTACCTGTTGTTTGCCTTCACAGCACTTTTTATATTTTTTCCCGCTACCGCATGGGCACTGGTCGTTACGTCCTACCATGTAAACACTTCCTTCGTTTGTTTAATAAAATATACGATAAAAATAGTACATACCTAATAATAACGTCAGTTTGTTGTAATGAAAAATGATTGTATATTGAAAACGTTCTGACATTTGCGGTCTAGTAGCTAGTCTATGATTTTTCTAGCAATTGTATGACAATAAAGATAGGATTATAGAAAAGTTGAAAATCAATGATAGAGAGCGTTTGTTCTGTTTGATAGAATGAAAAGGGGCTTAAGGGTATCCTTAAGCCGTCTTTTCGTTGGTATTGGATTTACGTAAAAATTTCGTTTGATGAAGCTGTTCCCACTGTGCCACCAGATTGCCTGTTAAGATGAAGGTTCCTCCGACAACTAATCTAAGAGTAAACGGCTCAGCAATAAACAGAATAGCGAAGAAGGCCGCAAAAATCGGCTCCAGTGAAAAAATGAGGCCCGTATGAATAGGAGAAGTATACTGTTGTACAACAGACTGTGCTATAAAGCAGAAGGCTGTACAAATCAAACCTAGTCCAAGAATAGCTAGCCAGCTTTTCGGTGAAGAAGGCATCGTCGGTGTTTCAAAAATCAACATGCATACAAGACCGAATAAGGCTGCAAATCCTAGCTGATATATACCGTAAGCGATTGAATCAACGGATTTTGTGAATTTACTATTAAGAATTAAATAAATAGAATATAAAAAAGCCGCAATCGCTACGAGAATATCTCCGAGCTGAAAAGATAATGATTCCTTTAACGTCAAGATTGTAATCCCGGCCATAGTACATATAACGGCAATACTTACAGCACCTGATGGAAGTTTTCGTTCCATTATACTGGAGAAGATGGGAACAATCACGACTGTTAAACTTAAAATGAAGCCGGCATTAGACACACTAGTAGTCTCGAGACCAAATAGGCTCAAGGAAAATACTGCGAATAGCAAAAAGCCTTGAATGCCTGCATAGGTTAATGTTTTCGCGTTGATATTTTTCATTCTTTTGTAAAAAATAAATCCTGCAACAATAAAAGCAATCGAGCATCGCCAAGCAACAATATTAAAAGTTTCGAGGGACTCCAGCCCCATTCTCATAAATGTATAGCTTACGCCCCAAAACATCGTGACGATGACCATAAGTGTATTTGCTTTCCCCTGTAAACTCATCATTCCACCACCAACTATCAAACTGTTATACTACAACTATACGGTGATATTTGTGATTAGTAAAACGAATGTTTATAATAATTAACATTAAAAAAATTCATGTTTATCAATAGAAAAAGGTGTGAAAAGGATGAGCTTAGTAAAATATCAAATATTACAAAGGGTTGCAGAGGCCCAGAGCTTTACAAAGGCAGCCAGACTGCTTGGCTTAACACAGTCAGCTGTTAGCCATGCCGTGTCCAATATGGAAAAAGAATTCGGCTTTCCATTAATTCACCGCAGCCGCACTAGTGTCACTCTAACAGCGGATGGGCATACGATGCTTGTTGCGATGCGTAAAGTGCTGCAGGCAGAGGAACAGCTTCAGCAGGAAGCCTCACGTATTAACGGTTTAACGAAAGGAACAGTACGGGTTGGATTGATTTCCAGTATTTCTACGAAGTGGATGCCGACTATTATTCGTCTCATGGAACAGGAATATCCGGGAATCCGGATTGAGCTGAGGGAGGGGGATTATTATCAAATCGAACAATGGCTGATCGCCGGAGAAATCGATTGTGGGTTTTTAAACCGGCCCAGCTCTAAGCAGTTCCAGTATATTCCGCTCATAAAGGACCCTATGCTCTGTATAATCTCATCTGACAGTCCGCTATATAATATGTCACAAATAAATCTCAAGGATATTGAAGGGGAAGACTTTATCATGCCGTCTTATAAGGGGACGAATGATGTTTTAACAATCTTTGAGAAGTACGGCATCAAACCGAATATCCGCTTTGAACTATTTGATGATAAAGGAATCATTACAATGGTAGAGCATTCATTAGGAATAACGATTATGCCAAAGCTAGTATTAGGCATCTTGCCGGACAACGTAAAGGCTGTTTCTTTTGAGCAGGAGACATTCCGTATAATAGGATTATCTACATCTTATAATGTCTCTCCGGCAGCAGGGAAATTTATCGAGATCCTTCAGGATTGGCTTCGTCAAAACGAGGAAAACTTTTATGTTATGTAGACAATTCGTATTGTTCTATATATTTCTGATTATTCGAGCTATAATGAAAAAGAAATAATCTATTTTCTCCTCAGGTAAGAATGGTCTATGGCCTGCTATCGATAGAGCGGATGTAAAAAGAACTAATTACTTTAAACCGACATCTGAATAGCAGAAATCAATTCGATTGCTTATTTAGCTTACAGATTCGGCAAGGGGATTTCTATTATTGCAGATAAGGTTGATCATGCTCATTACTTTGCTATCAATTGCAAGTCTTGCTTCCTACTATTAAAGAATGAGAGGGAGGTATACTCTTATAGTATTGACTAGGTGTATGTAGAGGCAGATCAGCCGTTTATCCTGAATGGGAATATGGCTGGTAAATTACCGATTTTCGCTTCTGTACTGCACATGCATATCGAAATATTCAATAGTAAAAAGGAGGGGTTACATGTATAAGTTAGATCATATTGTCCATTTTGTGGACAGCCCGGAAGTAGCAATGACGGAATTACGTTCTAATGGGCTGCATGTTGTACCAGGAGGGAAGCATGAGCAGTGGGGCACCTATAATGCACTCTGTTATTTTAACGCAGCCTATATTGAATTAATCGGTATTTATGATCAAGAAAAGTTTAAAGTGGCTGCGGCTATTCCGTATACATTACACGAAACATATACCCGAAACGGCTGCGGAAAAGGTTTGACACGTGTGGCTATCAGCACAACGACAATCGAGGAGGATGCTGAGCGTTTCAGGTTAGCAGGATATGATATAGTAGGGCCGGACCGTTTCTCCCGTACTCGTCCGGACGGATCGATTGTCAGCTGGCAGTTGCTACATATTGGGAATAAAAATGATCAGATTGACCTGCCGTTCTTTATCCAGTGGGACCAGTCCGAGGAAGAACGAGTTGAAGATATGAAAGATCGGGAAATTATTAATGAACATGCTGCAGGCCCTTTAAGGATTGCGGAGATCTCTTACATAGTTTCAAATTTCGAAATGGCACGTAGCTTACTGCAGCTTTGTCATCTTGAAAGTACCCTTAAGGTTAATGAGGAAACGAAGGCAGAGATCATGACAATATATACCCCATCAGGCAACTTGTCTTTTTACCGCCCTTATGATGAGGGGGCAGTATGGGAAATTCTTATGGAGGACGGACCGGGTCTTTATACAGTTGTTCTATCGGGAGCATTAGAGGAACATACCTTGCATTTTGAAAATGCAAACTATATGTTTTCAAGAACGGATGAACTATAAGTAAAAAGCAACGGCATAAAACGCCGCCTTTTCATATAAGAAAAAGGTCGGGAATTTAGCAAAGAAGCCGTACAAGCAAGAGCTGATTAACGGTAAACAAACTTACCGAAATCATACAGCTGCACCTGGAAAGGGCTCTCTTATTATAGAAGAATAGAATACAAGGCTGCCTAAAATTCCTGTCCGGCAGCCTTTTCTAATGTGAAAATAAAAAAACACCGACAGGAGCCGGCGTAACCTTATTCTTTAAATACATTTGAAGCCTGGGGACCTCGATTACCCTCTATGATTTCAAATGTCACTGCCTGTCCTTCCTCCAGTGTACGGAAACCTTCACCTTGAATGCCCGTGAAGTGCACGAAAACGTCCTCACCATTATTACATTCAATAAACCCATAACCTTTTTCATTATTAAACCATTTTACTTTCCCTTGGTGCATGAGCGTTCTCCTCCCATACTTGCAGTTATAATTTCCTTAATCAAAAAATTAAGACAATTATGCTTAAGAATATACAGGAACAGATAAATACTGTCAACAAATTGGCTATATTTCTTCCTAAGAAGCCGGTTGTCACCTTTTAATTTTGTATATAATGAATACGAGAAAAGCGAAAGTAGGGGATACCATGACAGTAACAAAACCATCAACAGACCTAGACATTGCCAAAAAAGCTGATATGAAGCCTATTACAGCTATTGCAGCAAAAGCAAATATCCCGGAAGAGGCATTAGAACCCTATGGTAGATTTAAAGCTAAATTAGATCCATCCAAAATCCCGGGTGCCTCAACAGGAAAAGTCGTTCTTGTAACGGCAATCAGCCCTACCCCTGCCGGAGAAGGAAAATCAACTGTAACTGTCGGATTAGCCGATGCGTTAAGACAGTTGAATCAATCGGTAATGGTGGCGCTCCGTGAGCCATCACTTGGCCCGGTTATGGGTGTAAAAGGAGGAGCGACAGGCGGCGGCTATGCGCAAGTATTGCCAATGGAAGATATTAATCTTCATTTCACAGGAGACCTTCACGCTATTACAACAGCAAACAATGCGCTTGCTGCTATAATCGATAATCACATTCATCAAGGAAATGCCTTGAGCATTGACCCACGCCGCATTTTATGGAAGCGGGTTATGGATCTGAATGACAGGGCGCTCCGAAAGGTAGTAGTCGGACTGGGTGGCCCTGTGCAAGGGGTGCCGCGTGAAGACGGTTTTGATATTACGGTGGCATCGGAAATTATGGCAATATTCTGCCTGGCAACAAGTTTAGCGGATTTGAAGGCCCGGCTGGCAAATATCGTCATCGGTTATACATATGACCGTGAGCCGGTATTTGTAAGGCAGCTGGAAGCAGAAGGTGCGTTGACACTCCTTTTGAAAGAAGCATTCAAACCGAATTTAGTACAAACGATTGAAGGGACGCCTGCCATTATCCATGGAGGGCCCTTTGCGAATATAGCGCATGGCTGTAACTCGATTATTGCTACTCAAACTGCCAGAAAGCTGGCGGATATAGTCGTGACAGAGGCGGGCTTCGGTGCCGATTTAGGCGCTGAGAAATTTATGCATATAAAAGCACGGCAAGGACAATTAAAACCGGAAGCTGTTGTTATTGTTGCAACTATTCGGGCATTAAAGATGCATGGCGGCGTACCGAAAGATAAACTGGCCTCAGAAAATGTGAACGCATTAAAAGATGGTATACAAAATCTGGCAAAACATGTAGATACTATTCGCACATTTGGTATTGAGCCGATTGTTGCTCTTAACCGCTTCATTACAGATACAGAAGAGGAGTTAACGGCACTTCTAGACTGGGCAAAAAACGAAGACATTCGCATTGCCCGCACAAATGTCTGGGAAGAAGGAGGAAAAGGCGGCATTGAGCTAGCCAAGCAGGTGCTTGAAGTGCTGGAGAAGCCCAATTATTTCCATCCTCTATATGAGCTGGGCCAGTCTGTCGAGGAAAAAGTTACTGCCATTGTCAAACATGTGTACGGAGCCGATGGAGTGCATTTTACAGATTCAGCGCAGAAACAAATTGCCCAAATTAAAAAACTCGGTTGGGCCGTCCTGCCAATCTGCATGGCAAAAACACAATACTCATTATCGGATCAGCCAACGCTCCTTGGGCGACCAGAAGGGTTTACCATTACCGTACGTGAAGTTATTCCAAAGCTCGGTGCTGGATTCCTTGTTTGTCTGACAGGGGACATCATGACAATGCCTGGCCTGCCAAAACAGCCGGCAGCACTTCGAATGGATGTAGATGAAGAAGGGAACGCGGTAGGTTTATTTTAAATGGACACAGGCGGGGATAAACTCCCGCTTCCTCCAGTTGACAAAGACTTTCATCCTGTGTTGCTTGCCTCGCTCGTTTGCTTCCGATGCTTTGCTATCGTCGCAAATAAAAGGCCATTCGCTCATCGGCATGCCTTGTCTGGCGAGCGTTTTCAAGACAGGCTGAGTGAGCTTTATTGCTATCTTATCTAAAAATACTTGAAGACAAAGTCGTAAAAAGATTTTCTCTTCATTCTACAGGCGGGGGTAAACCCCCGCTTTTTTTATGAGCATCATCAGGTGATAGCACTCCGTACTAAAAACTATCATCCTTAAGAAGAAACTTCGACGAGGGACCAGGTATTAAAGTGCTTAAAATGACGGCGGGCCACCCCCATAAAAGACTGTGAAAATATAAAGTAGAAAAATAAGTAATTAGAAAAGAACCTGAGGAGAAAAAAGAGAAATGTCACCAAATGGACAGGAGATTGGCGGTTTTTCCGTTTATTACTTGGAATTAGTGGATAAACTACTTCTATACGAGTAAAGGAGTGAATGAAATGGATAAAAACCAAAAGCATGAACCTAATAATATTGAAAATGAAGATACGCTAACAAACAGACAGGGCCATCCGATTACAAACAATCAAAATATCCGCACTGTAGGAAATCGTGGGCCAGCTACATTAGAGAACTATGATTTTATCGAAAAGATCAGTCATTTTGACCGGGAACGTATTCCAGAACGTGTTGTGCATGCCCGTGGTGCTGGAGCACACGGCTATTTTGAGAGTTACGGTATGGTAGGAGACGAGCCGGTTAGCAAATACACACGTGCGAAGCTTTTCCAGGAAAAAGGAAAACGCACACCATTATTCGTCCGCTTCTCCTCGGTTATTCATGGCGGCCATTCACCGGAAACATTGCGAGATCCACGAGGCTTCGCCGTAAAATTTTATACAGAGGATGGTAACTGGGATTTAGTAGGGAACAACCTTAAGATTTTCTTCATCCGTGATGCGGTAAAATTCCCGGATATGATCCATGCGTTTAAACCGGATCCTGTAACAAACCGCCAGGATTCAGAGCGATTCTTTGATTTCTGCGCCTCGTCTCCGGAGAGCTTCCATATGGTAACTCTTATTTACTCACCATGGGGCATACCTGCGAACTACCGCATGATGCAAGGCTCAGGTGTTAATACGTATAAATGGGTCAATAAAGACGGTGAAGCAGTTCTTGTCAAGTATCACTGGGAACCGCTGCAGGGTATCAAAAACCTGACACAAAAAGAAGCAGAGGAAATCCAGGCGAAAAACTTTAACCATGCTACTCAGGATTTGTTTGAAGCAATCGAAAAAGGCGATTACCCTGAGTGGGAACTGTATGTGCAAATTATGAGCGATGATGATCATCCGGAGCTTGATTTTGATCCGTTAGATGATACAAAGCTTTGGCCGCCTGAACAATTCCCGTGGAAGAAAGTCGGAAAAATGGTATTGAATAAAAACCCTGAAGATTATTTTGCAGAGGTAGAGCAGGTTGCATTCGGTACAGGGGTTTTAGTTGACGGCCTTGACTTCTCCGATGACAAAATGCTGCAGGGCCGTACATTCAGTTATTCGGATACACAGCGCTACCGTGTAGGTCCAAACTATTTACAACTTCCTATTAATGCGCCGAAAAAACGTGTGGCGACAAACCAGCGGGGCGGACAGATGGAGTACTACGTGGATAAAGGGCCTAACCAAAATCCACATATTAATTATGAACCATCTATATTAGGCGGACTTAAAGAAGCAAAACAAACAGGCAAAGAATATACACCTGAAGTTAAAGGTAAGCTTGTCCGTGAGTCCATTGACCGGGAAAATAACTTTAAACAGGCGGGAGAAACATATCGCGCATTCGAACAATGGGAAAAAGATGATCTCATTTTAAATTTAGTAACAGATTTATCGAAGTGTGATGTGCGAATTCAGGAGAAAATGATTTCCTACGCTGAAGAGGCAGACGAGGAATATGGCCGCCGTTTACGTGAAGGTCTAAAAAATGCCAAATCATCGGAATCAGGCCCGCTTGGAAATGCGAAAAACGATCAAGCGGTAGAGGATGCTGTTGAAAAGGGCCATGACGCAGATCCATATTGATTTTTAAACTTTTCTTTCCTGCTACAAAAGAATATATAGTAAAGTGCGCCAAGAAATCCGGCGCACTTTTTTTCTGAGAAAGCCTTTTGAAAATTGCTTCATGAAGCCGACCTCTTGCTAAAATTCTTATACAATACCGTTTCCTTTTGCTCGTTAAATAAATAGACTTCCTTCATTTGGTTGGGGAAAGCCATTCTACATAGTATAATAAATTTATTCTTCTAGCAGTTTTAGAAACATTCATAATAGCGAAATCTCGAAAGAAGGTCTTATGTAATGGATAATGTAAAAAAATGTGAAGCACTTGTAAAAGAAATATACGATACGATGGATGCCAGTCATGATTTCCAGCATATTGAACGTGTATATAAGAACGCAGAAACTATTTTACAGTCAGAGCCGGCTGCAGACAGGGAAATAGTAAGGCTGGCAGTGCTGCTTCACGATGTGAGCGATGCAAAATATACAGATACGAAAGAATCCGAGGAACGGATTTTAGCATTACTTGATTTGTCAGAAGAAAACCGCAGCCATATTCGCGAGGTGATCGCTTCTGTCTCATTTAATGGCGGTAATGAATTGGAAGCAAAGACGGTAGAAGCAAAAATCGTGCGTGACGCAGACCGACTGGATGCTATAGGAGCGGTAGGTATTGCAAGAACTTTTGCTTACGGCGGAGCGAAGGGGCGCAAACTGTATGATGACGCAGAAGAAACACGTATTGATATGTCTGTTGAGGAGTACCGCACAAAGTCAACGGCCTCGGTTACCCATTTTTACGAAAAGCTTTTATTATTGAAAGACTTGATGGTTACAGAAAAGGGAAGACAAATGGCTGAAGAACGTCATGAATTTATGGTATCCTTTTTAAGACAGCTTAAAAAGGAAAGAGACGGGATTGTATGAGTCATTTAATTGTAAATAATTTAACCAAAACAGTGGGGGATAAAACACTGTTTGAAAATATCGAGTTCACGATCAATGAAGGAGAGCGGGCAGGATTAATCGGTATCAATGGTACTGGTAAGTCCACGCTTCTTTCTATTCTAGCAGGTGTTCAAGAGGCAGATTCCATCACACTTGACCACCCGAATAAATACCGTATCGCCTATTTGGAACAGGACCCTGCATTTATGGCAGGGATCACAGTACTGCAGGCCGTGTTCAGTGGTGATTCACCGGCGCTCCAACTGAATCGTGCATATGAGGAAGCCGTTGCAGCACTTGCAGGAAACCCTGAATCAATACAGCTTCAAAATAATCTATTTGCCCTGCAGCAAAAGATGGACAGTGAAAATGCCTGGGATGTCAATGCGCTGGCAAAGCAGGCATTGACAAAGCTTGGTATTGATATGTTTGATCATGTTGTAACTGAATTATCTGGAGGTCAGCAAAAACGAGTGGCGCTTGCAAAGGTGCTTATTGAACCTGCTGATTTATACTTGCTTGATGAACCGACAAACCACTTGGATGTTGAGTCAACAGAGTGGCTGCAGGAGATGGTATCACGCCTCAAAGGTGCTGTCATCTTTATTACCCATGATCGGTATTTCCTGGATGAGATGGCAACGCATATTTATGAGCTGGCGGATCAGACACTGTATCGCCATACAGGCAATTATGCCGACTTTTTAGAAGCACGTGCTATCCGGGAAGAAATGAGCGCAGCTACCCAGGCAAAGCTTCAAAACCGTTACCGCTCAGAGTTGAAATGGATTCGGCGCGGAGCAAAAGCGCGTACGACGAAACAAAAGGCGCGTATTCAGCGCTTTGAAGAGCTAGATAAGTCCATTGATCGATCAAACGATGATGCTGATTTAGAGCTGGCACTAGCCACAACACGGCTTGGCAGAAAAGTACTCGAAGCCGAAAGCATTTCAAAGGCATACGGTGACCGTGTGATTCTAAAAGATTTTGGCTTCCTGCTGCAGCAGGGGGACAGAATTGGCATTATCGGAGCAAACGGCTACGGCAAGTCCACATTGCTCAATATTTTGGCAGGAGAGCTTGAGCCTGATAAAGGAGAAGTGCTTGTAGGCTCTACAGTAAAAAGACTGCATTTTAAGCAGGCACTGCCTAAAATGAATGAGAATGAGCGGATGATTGAATATATCCGTGAAGCATCAAATGATATAACAGATGCAGCGGGTGTACGTTATTCGGCAGCACAGATGCTGGAGCGCTTTTTATTCCCTTTACATACGCACGGGACACCAATCGGAAAACTTTCCGGTGGTGAGCGCAAACGCCTGCATTTGCTTCGTTTGCTGATGGAGCAGCCGAATGTACTGCTGCTTGATGAACCGACTAATGATTTAGATATCGAAACACTTGGAGTGCTCGAAGATTTTATTGAGCATTTCCCCGGTGTCGTCGTTACCATTTCCCACGACCGTTTCTTCTTGGATCGGATTGCCAAAAAGCTGTGGATTCTGGACGGAAAGGGAAATGTAGAAGAGAGTCTTGATATTTATACAGATTATCTGGCGAAGAAGCAGGAACAGGAAAAACAGGACGTAAAAGAAATCAAGCAAGAAAGACCAAAGCAGGAAAAGCCAAAATCCGAAAAGAAAAAACTGAGTTTTAAAGAGCAAAAAGAATGGGAAACTATTGCAGAGACAATTGCAAATGTGGAAGAAGATATTATGAAGACAGAGGAAGGCATATCGACGGCTGGCTCTGACTTTACAAAACTGCAAGAGCTAACAGCCAAGCTGGACGAACTGAATGCCCGCTATGAACAATTAATAGAGCGCTGGAGCTACTTAGAAGAAATCGTAAACAGCTAAGGAGGAAATGCCCGATGAAAATTATAACTATTGAACCAACGCCAAGTCCTAATTCGATGAAAATTGTCATCGACCAAGATCTGCCTTTCGGGAAGAGCTATAACTTTACAAAGGATAATATGGAAGAAGCTTCTCCAGAAATCCAAGCCATCTTTCGTGTGGAAGGAATAAAAGGAGTATACCAAGTGTCAAACTTCCTGGCTGTGGAACGAAACGCTAAATTTGCGTGGGAAACTATTTTATCAGGAATCCGTGCTGCCCTAGGGGAAACGGACACTCAAACAGAGGAAGGAACAACTGTAAATGAACATTTTGGAGAAGTATATGTACATGTCCAAATGTTTAAAGGTATACCACTGCAGATTAAAGTGTTTGATAACGAAGCGGAAACTCGAATTGCAACTGGTGAGCAGTTCACAGCTGCCTTTAAGTCAATCGAGGCAAAAGAAACGGATGAAAACTATATCTTCCAACGTAAATGGGTAGATTACGGTGTCCGTTACGGTGATAAGGAAGAAATCGCTCAGGCAGTTCTACAGGAAGTGCTCGCCACGTATCCATCTGAACGTCTGAACCTAATAGTAGAGGCGGCCAATTCCAGTAAGAAATTCGTCCCTCAGGAGAAGCAGAAAGTAACAGTTGAAATGTATAAGGAGCCTGAGGATTGGCAGCAGCGCTTCCAACTGCTTGACCAAATGCCGGATCCGGAAGTGGAAGATCTGCGGCTTTTGACACTGGCGCTGGATGATGAACAAATGGCAATTCGGCGTTTGGCTACTGTTTACCTTGGCATGATTGAGGACAGAGCGGTTGTACCTGCGCTAGCAAAAGCATTAAAAGACAAGAGTGCAGCCGTTCGTCGTACTGCAGGAGACTGTATGAGCGATCTCGGGTTTGAAGAATTCGAGCCCGCAATGATAGAGGCATTAAAAGATAAAAATAAATTAGTGCGCTGGCGTGCTGCTATGTACCTCTATGAAACAGGTACAGAAGCTTGTCTGCCTGCTCTGCATGAAGCAGAGAACGATCGTGAGTTCGAAGTGAAACTACAAGTAAAGATGGCAATCGCCCGCATAGAACAAGGTGAAGAAGCAAAAGGCTCCGTTTGGAAGCAAATGACCGATGCGCGAAATTAGATAGTGAGCACACGTTTTCTACGTGTGCTTTTCTTATAGTTAAATATACATAAAAATTATCCTTTTCTGTTTATTAGAGAGGGCCTTTAGTATATAATTTTACTATTAACATACAAATGAGGTATTTACTATGAATATCAGGAAGAAACTGTTTGCATCATACTCAGGAATCCTTATTATTGTCATCATTGTATCAATTGTGAATTTGCTGCAAATTCAGCGTGTGAATTCTAATATGCAGAAGATTATTGATGAACAGCAATCGGCACTTTTAATGGTGAGTGAAATGAAAAATAACTTGAGTACACAAGGAATGCTTGTTAGGGAATTCGCCCTTTCCGGTGATTTAAGTGTCCTAAAGGAACTGGATATAATGCGAGGTGAATTGGCGGATGAGATAGAAAAATTGAATAGCGGGCCGTCAAATGCTATGGCTGAGGCGATAGCAGTGCTTGTACAGGAGAATGAGCAATTTAATCTTGCAGTCGATAAAGCTGTTGAACAAACAAAAAGATTCGATTATGAAGGGGTAAAGATCACGATTAATAATGAGGTACGCCCACCGAATCAGAATATGGCTAATTATATAGATGAGCTCATTACTTATTATGATCATCAGTTTACGGCCGTAAGCAGTAACATAAAAAATGAGTCAAAAACAGCAATATGGCTGACAATGGGGCTTGTTGCAGTATGTATAGCAGTAGCTGTTGCGGCTGCTTTTATAATGGGGAAAGTAATTGGTACACCCATTCAAAAGCTCCAGCAGGCAGTTAGCACGATTGCTGCCGGTGATTTAACAGAGGAAGATGTGGAGTCAAGTACAACAGGGGAAGTGAAGGAACTTGCCGAGGCATTCAACGTGATGAAAAAATCACTTACAACTCTTATCCAAACAATGAGTAAAAACACTAACCGGCTTTCTGATTCCAGCGGGGAGCTGGCTAATCATACAAATAAAGCGCTTGCTTATATTGAGCAGACAGCGGAGCTGGCAGAACGGTTAGCGGATAATGCTAAGACATCTGCAGTAAGTGCCAATATTAGTGCGAATGCGATGAAGGAGACTACAGAATCTGTGCAGAAAATGGCCCAGTCTACTTCAAATATCCATATGAATACACAGCAGATGAAGCATCTAGCTGATAAGGGCATTCACTCAATTCATGCAATAGAACAGCAGATGGAGGAAATATCCACTTCTACAAATATAACAGAAGCAATGATTACCCGTTTACTCGAGCAGTCGCATGAAATTGAGCAGATGACAAAGTTAATTACAGATATTACGGAACAGACGAATCTTTTGGCACTTAATGCTGCCATTGAAGCAGCACGGGCAGGAGAGCATGGGAAAGGATTTGCTGTTGTAGCAGACGAAGTGCGTAAACTGGCAGAGCAGTCAAAGGAATCAGCCCAGCAAATACACCGCCTGACGAATGAAATCCGCCATGAAACAACCCAGGTGGCTGCATCTGTCGAACAAAGTGTATATGCTTCTGAAAGCGGTGTTGCTATCGTTAAACAAGCAGGAGAGACATTTGCGCTTATTGAAAAGGCGGTTGACCAAATTACTGAGGAGATTGGCGGAACAGCTATAGTGGTAGATGAAATTTCTACTTCCGTGGAAGAAGTAGCTGCTTCAGTCGTAGGTATCTCCGAGCAATCTGACGAGTCAGCGTCCCATGCTGCAAAAGTCGCTGAGACAATTGAGGAACAGGTAGGTATTATGCAGGAAATTAGTTCAGTTTCCCAACAGCTAACAGCAGAATCGGAATTTTTGGAAACTATAGTAGATAAGTTTAAAGTATAAAAAAGAGGGCTGAGTGAAAGGTCATTTTGACTTTTCACCCAGCCTTTTTTATCATAAGCAGCTAACAGAATTTATACGTAAAATAAGAGCAAATGAAAAAGCATGCCGGAAGAATAACCTCCGCAAGCTTTCATTTTAATCATTCGTAAAGAAAATAGCAATTGTTCCTGAGCCTACATGCGAGCCTATGACGGCACCGATATTTGTCACATCTATTGCCTTAGGCTGCAAACGCTCCTCAATTGCCTTTTTAACGTCAGCAAGAAGTTGCTCATCGTTACTGTGGGAGAGACCTACTACCTTTTCCGAAAAGTCACCGCCGCGTTCCGCCATTATATCGATCATACGATTGATCGCTTTTTTGTGCCCGCGTATCTTTTCGATTGGGATCAGCTTTCCGTCTTCCACATTTAAAATCGGCTTAATGTTCAAAAGACCACCTACAAAGGCGCTTGTTTTTGATACACGGCCGCCTTTTGCCAAATAATCTAAATCAGCCACGGTGAAAAGATGCTCAACTTTTGCGGCATATTGTGGCAATTGCTCGACCATTTCCTCGAATGTCTTCCCTTCATCACGCAGTTTAACAGCCTCTTTTACAACGAAGCCTTGTCCGAGTGAAGCGCATTTTGTATCGATAATGGCAAGCTTCATATTTGGATATGTTTCAAGGAGTTCATTCCGCATCATCATCGCTGTCTGGCATGTCCCTGACAATGGTGAAGAAAAGGCGATATAGATCGCTTCCTCATTATTTTTCGCTGCTTCTTCAAATGCTTGATAAAAGGTTTCCGGAGACACTTGTGATGTTTTCGGCTGGGCACCAGCGGCAATTGCCTTATAAATTTCCTCCGGCTCAATACCGAATACATCCTCATATTCTTGTCCGTTTAAATGGACACGCAGTGGAAACAAGGATACTTGGTGCTCCTCATAATAGCCCTTTGGTAAATCACATGCGCTATCAGTAAAAATCTTCAATTCCAACGCCTCCCGTATGTATACTTATACTATTGTAAAAAAGTTTGCAAGTTAGTCAATTTACATTTGTCATATGTGTAAAAAAATGCACCTTTCTATCTATATGAGTTTACCATTTGAATTAGACCAATACAATTTTCGGGTTTGTGAAACTATTGGAAGAAATATCCCGTCAAAGGGGCGAGAAATGAGGTGGGCATATGCTGTCAAATAAGGAAATGAATGAATTAATGGATACATACAGCGGCTACTTGCTGCAAATCAGCTATACATACGTTAAAAATTGGACGACTGCAGAGGACCTTGTCCAGGAGAGTTTCATCAAGTTTTTTAGATCATCTGACCAGTTTCGTGAGGAATCGACGATTAAGACATATCTAACCAGGATTGTTATTAACACCTGCCATGATTATCTTCGCAGCTGGAAAAATAAAAAAAAATTTTATCAAACTTTCTCCTTAAGAAAGTGCCTGATCCCGCAAAAGGGATAGAAGCAAAACTGATAGCATCGGTTGAACAGACAGAGCTGACAAAGCATGTCATGCAGCTTCCCGTCATCTATCGAGAAGTAATATTGCTCTTTTATTATGAAGAGTATACGAGTTCGGATGTTGCCGAGCTTTTAGATCTGTTTGAAAACAAGGCTTAGAAGAGGACGGACAATGCTGAAAGAACGGCTTGATGAAAAGCAATGGGAGGTGCTATCACATGAATAAGTTTAAGCAGGAACAACGAGAAGTTTTTGGCGAATTAAAACTTACGGAGGAAAGGAAAAAAGAAGTCCTCCAAGCGGTAGAAAAAAAAAGGAATAGCTGGGTGCCGGCTGGAGTTGTGGCTGTTCTTTCAGTACTGTGTTTGTTCTTTATAATGAACGGATTCAGGTCGGATGAAGGATATTCCCAGGCAGGTGCTATCGCTGCGTATAAGCAATTCCTGCAGGAAGAGCAGAGTAATATGCAGGTTGATATCCGGCATGTTGAATTGCCGTTTGAACGAAAAAATGATGCAATCATCGTTAGTGTCTATGATCAGGGAGACAGTGAGGTTTACTATTTTCAGTACATGACCTTTAAGGATAAAAAATGGTCGTTTGGATTGTCAGGGGTGATTGGCCAAAAACCGAGCAAAACAGAACTAGGGTATTCTAGTTGGACCTATTATGATTATCATGAGAAAAACGGTGATGTCATTTTTGCAGGTGTCTTAAAAGATGATGCAGATAAAATGGTCGTAGGAGAGAAGGAAGTTAAAACGTTTACGATTGATTGGGAAAAAATATGGATTGCGTTGGCACCTTCCAGCGGGACGCCTGTTTATACTGTGAAGGATGGTGTGAAGAAGAGGACCGAACAATATAGAAGAACCGGCTTTACATCGGAACCACCAATTATATCTGACCTTGTAGGTGATAATTATGCAATTTCATACAAAAAGGATACGATGCATGTATATGGAGAAGAATATACACAATTTGATATTGTAATAGATCCGGATTATTATGCAACGACTCCGCTCAATACTACTGACGTTGTATTAATAGAAGGAAAAGAAGGACGGGAAGTTGTCCGGATACTGGCAACCTATGATATGGGCAGTCACGGGGTATCGGTTAAAAAAGAAGAGAGTTCCATTATAATTAATGATATAGGGATACTGGAGCCAGATGGCTGGGCAAAGGCAAAAGACCAGCCTGATTATAAAAATAACAGCATAATCGATTATGGCGAAATGAAAGAAGGAGAAATTTTTGTTCATCCAGATAATTGGCTAAGTGATGGTACTCAAGGATATATCCCCAAAAATCAGGTCATTGGAAAGGTACTGGGCTATTCAATGACCGATATAGAAACAACTTGGTCTCCAGAAGAGCTGTCACTGTACGATAAGGTAAAACAAAAGGGATTTGTTGCTGCGGCAAACGCTGATCCAAAAGAGATTGCTAGAATCCAGCTGTATGCACTGCTGATAAAGGATTACAAAACAGCACACACATTGACAAGCGGAATTTCTTATGAGCAAATGGAAAAATATTTTAAAGAAACGAAAAACCGCAACCTGGATCATTTCATCCGCTATTATGCTTTTATGTTGGAGAAAGCGGAATTTAATAAGACTAGGGAGAAGCTGATTGTAAAAAATCCCTATAAAGAAGAAATATTTGAATGGGATATGGTACGGGACGAAGGCTGGAAAGTGAAATTTACAACGGCGGTATATTAGATAAGAAATAGGAGTGTCAAAAAAGACACTCCTGCTCTGTTCAGAGACGTTCCACCTTAGTTACTAGATCAACCTATGCTGTCCTGCTATTAATAGAGAACTCTAAGTAATTGATAGACAGTTTTCCTCGCTTAATAGACCATTTCCTGCACGTAATAGACAAGCCCGCTGTTATTAAATGCTATTCTTCACTTTATAGACAAGCCTGCATTTGTCATCGCCATCACTTGAAAATGTCCGTGCTGCCGATGAGGCAGCGGGGAATGCTCTTTAATATACCTCATCAGAAGCTCGGGTATAATATCCTTTGTTTCACTCAATACGGGGTTATTTTGAAACATCGGGAAGTCTGCCCCTGTAGCCCGGTAGCTGTTCATTGCAACACGGAAAGTCATCTCGCTTGTAATGGGTCTGCCTTTATACATTATATTTTTTACCCGGTTGCCGACAGGCTCGCTAATAACAAGCTTGTAGTCAAGCCCTCCCCAAAAATCGTACACATAGGGAGCTAATATATCGGGATGCACATTTAAAGCAAAATCGATCGTACCAGCAGCGTCTACAGCAAATACGGCTGCACATTGCTCAAGCGCCTCTTTAATCGCTGCACCTGTCAGCTTTAGTACTTTCAATGTATTGGGGCGGGAAAAGTTTTTCAATATATCCATTACCGTTATATCCTGGGTAAAGCCTCCCTGCTCGTGGTAAAGTAATTCGACGACAGAGAGCTGGGCACCTGTAGCTTCAAGTTGGAAATCATGCATGAAATCGACGAATGGATGATTTTTGAGTCTGGAGGAAAGCAGCCCGGTGTAACGGAAATCTTTATCCGTATAGCCGATTTTCCCCGTAAGCCACTCCTTTACTTCATCCGGGTAACGTTCGGAAGAGCTTGTCACATAGTTCAGTTTGACTGTATGAGCGTTTTTTTTCACCAGATTATATGTAATATGGCTAAAGCAGGAGCCGTTAGCGCCTGGCTGGATAATGGGAATACCATTAATGATAGAACAAATTTCCAGATGCTGATGACCGGTGATGAGTATATCAACGCCGGGAATATCGAGCAATCGGTTTCCTTCATTTTCTCCGTCTTCCTCTGCAAAAGGAACGCCGGTTTCCGGGTGTTTCGTAAAGCCGCCGTGATAGCTGAGAATGATGAGGTCGGCATTTTCTGCCTTTTTGACGTGCTGCACCCAGAAAGCTGCTGTTGTATAAGCATCTGAAAATGTCAGGTTATTCGTATACTGATGCTCATCCCACCGGGGGGTTGCCTGCGTCACGACGCCAATGACCGCTATTTTTTTTCCTTTGACTTCTTTAAGAATATAGGGCTTTGCAAAAGGGCCGATATTACAGGCGATCCAGGGAAATTTGCATTGTTTTCTCATACTTTCCACTTCAGCAAGTGGGTAATTGAATTCATGATTGCCAAAGACAGCGGCATCGTAGCCAAGACTATTGGCTGCTGCAATCATCGGGTGTGGACCTGGCTTCACATAGTCATAGTAATAAGTCGTCAAGCTGCCCTGTAGAAAATCGCCGTTATCTATTAAAATGTCAGGCTTTATTTGGTTAATATGCTGCGCTATTTCTTCAAACCGATCCAGTCTTCCATGCAGATCACTTGTCACACAAATTGAAAGTTCCATACAATCACCTGTTGTTTTTAAATATCGTAACATAATGCACGATTTTAAAAATGGAATCTGTCTTTTTTGCATGAAATTTCTATGGTTAGGGGAAAAAATGAAAATACCATTTTACAATTCAGAAGGGACTATGCTATACTGACTTCAGTTACTTAAAACAATATATTGTGTTAGTTTTGTTCAGGTACTACTATATGTAGTTTAAAAGGGAAGTCCGGAAAGAGACCGGCGCTGTCCCCGCAACTGTAAATGCCGACGATGATTCATAGCCACTGTGCTTAATGCATGGGAAGGGAATCAAAGGATGAAGCAAAGCCAGGAGACCTGCCTGAATAAAGCGACTGTACATTTCTTCGGGGATTGAGAAATGGAGACGGGTTTTTTACGTTTCCATTTCCAGCTATCTCTTTAGGAGGTAGCTTTTTTTATGTTTACTTACTTTTAATAAAAGGTTCCAAGGTTGATAGGAGCAATGGGTTTACGTTGCCTGTTAAGAGAAATAAAAACCGAAGAATGGATAAGAAAGGATGAGTGAGATGAAGTTATACACAAAAACAGTTTGCCCAAAATGCCTTTGGGTCAAATCTGAACTTCTACAGGCAGGTTTAGAGGCAGAAGTAGTGAATCTGGATCATAATCAGGAGGCAATGCAAAGAGTAACCGAAGCAGGGTTTTCCTCTGTGCCGATTTTGCAGGTGAATGATGAGCTGATCGGAAGCGTCCCGGCTATCTTGGAAAGAATAGGACAACTAAGCAATTGATTGCATATACCAGCAGGACGGGAAATGTATCCTTTGTGATTTCTAAACTCAATTTACCGAATATTGAGATAAGTGATGGGCTGCATTTAAAGGTCCCCTTTTTACTGTTCACATATACGGACGGATTAGGGGATGTTCCAGCACGTGTTTCTTTTTTTATGAAACATAATCATCCTTATTGCAGAGGCGTAATTGTGAGCGGCAACAGTAATTTCGGTCACGATGTGTTCGGTATGGCAGGCGACAAATTGGCCATGGAATATGGAATACCGCTTATCTGCAAGCTGGATTTACGGGGATTTCCACAGGATTACGAGAAAATTGTCCAGTTTTATCATCAATATGTAAAAGAGGTTGTGACATGAAAACGTATTTAAAGTTAAATAATGAAGTTTTAAACCAATACGCTACGACAGGCAGTATCGACAATGGAAAAGATAAGGAAGCGACACGCAGATATTTCCTGGAAGAAGTAAATGTACGGATGCGCCACTTTATCAATTTGGAGGACAAGCTGGAGTATTTAATAGAAGAGGGCTATTATGAAAAGGAATTTTTGGAAGCTTACAGTTTTGAATTTATTAAAGGACTGTATGAAAAGGCATACAGCTACAAATTTCGTTTTTCTTCCTTTATGAGCGCCAGCAAATTTTATGAAGGTTATGCGATGAAGAGCAGGGACGGCAAGGAAATACTTGAAAAATATGAAGACCGCATTGTTATCATCGCTCTTTACTTGGCACAGGGTGATGAGACACTGGCAGAACAGGCTGTTGAAGCAATGATGGAAGCATACCAGCCCGCAACCCCTACTGCATTAAACAGCGGGAAGAAGGCAAGAGGGGAGCTTGTCAGCTGCTTTAAGCTGACGATGGACGATACGATGAACAGTATCGCGGAGAACATCGGCTATTGTCTGGAGCTGTCCCGTCTTGGCGGAGGTGTCGGAGTAAATCTAACGGATCTTCGTCCACTTGGTGACCCAATCAAAGGTATTCTTAATAAGGCAAGCGGTGTCATTCCGGTAGCAAAGCTGCTTGAAAATTCATTCTTATATTCTAACCAATTAGGACAGCGCAACGGATCAGGTGTCGCCTATTTGAATATTTTCCACGGGGATATTGAAAATTTTATATCATCCAAAAAGCCGAATGCCGACGATAAAATCCGCCTTGCTACATTATCAACGGGCATCATTATTCCAGGTATTTTCTTTGAGCTAATGAAGCGTGATAAGGATGTTGTGCTGTTCAGTCCATATGACATCTACAAGGAGTACGGACAACGTATGTCTGAGCTCTCAATGAGTGCTATGTATTATGAGCTGCTTGACAATCCAAACATCCGCAAATTGAAGAGACTGAATGCACGGAAGCTTTATACGGAAATAAAAAAGGCACAGTTTGAATCAGGATATCCGTTCGAAATTTTTGATGACAATGTGAATAAGGTGCATCCTTTGAAGGGTATTGGCCGGGTGAAGATGTCAAATCTTTGTACGGAAATCCTGCAGGTGCAAGAGACAAGCATCATTACGGACCAGGATCAGCCAAATGAATACGGGCTGGATGTGTCATGTAATCTTGGTTCGCTTGATATTCATAAGGCGACCAAGGTGAATGACTTTGGACAATTAGTTGACACGTCCATCCGCTTGCTGACAAATGTTTCTACAATGACCTATATCCGAAATGTTCCTTCTGTAGCAAATGCGAACAAGCTTATGCATTCCATCGGCCTTGGTGTTATGAATCTTCATGGCCACCTTGTACATGAAGAAATTCCTTATGGATCACAGGATTCTATTGACTTTATAGACGCCTTTATGGAGGCTGTAAATTACTATTCAATCCAGTCCTCGATGGAGATTGCAAAGGAGAAGAAGGAAACATTCTACCGTTTTGAAGATAGTGACTATGCAAATGGTGAGTACTTCAATCAGTATACTGATAAAAAAGCAGTACTTCATTCTTCCAAAGTAACAAAGGCTCTCGGTTCTGTACCATTGATAACTGCCCACATGTGGAAAGAATTAAAAGCACAAGTGATGGAGCATGGCCTTTATCATGCGTACCGTCTGGCGATTGCTCCGACGGGGAGTATTTCTTATATCCGTAATAGCACCGCTTCTATTGCTCCATGTACAGAGCGGGTGGAAATTAGGGATTATGCCGACAGCCGAACGATTTATCCAATGCCATTTATGAATAATGATAATAAGCATTTATATACAGAGGCTTATGACGTGAACCCGTATGAACTGATTGATGTGTATGCCGCTGCGCAAAAGCATGTAGACCAGGGAATATCGATGACGCTGTATGTAACGGATCAGTGGACAACCGAACAATTGGCGAAAGTATATATTTATGCCTGGATGAAGGGAATTAAATCCGTTTATTATGTGCGGCAGCGTCTGCAAACGTTAGAGGAGTGTGTAGCATGTCAAATTTAACTTATGAAGCAGTCAATTGGAATGCCCCAACATCAGAGCTTGCAAAGGTATTTTGGGACCAGCAGTGGAAGCAGATCTGGTTTCCAGAGGAAATTGCTGTTAGTAAGGATATCAGCCAATGGCAGACATTCGAACATCAAGATACGTATAAAAAGGTATTTGGTGGTCTGACGCTGCTGGATACCCTGCAAACGAATGTGGGGATGAATGAAATTGCCAAGTTTGCTCCTGACCTGCAGGAAAAGGCAGTGCTTACTGTGTTTGCAGCTTTTGAAGCGATTCATGCCAAATCCTATTCGTATATATTTACAACACTTTGTAAAAATGCAGAAATCGATGAGATTTTCGAATGGGTAAAAAAGAACGAATTTTTACAGTATAAAGCAGCACGTATCAGCGACATCTACCAATCGATCGAAGAAGGGGATCCTGAAAGCTTATGGAAAGCAATGTATGCCTCGGTCATGCTAGAATCATTTCTTTTCTATTCAGGCTTCTTCTATCCTCTTTATTTAGGGGGCCAGGGTGTACTACGAAACAGTGCAGAGGTGATTTCCCTTATTCTGCGGGATGAATCCATTCATGGAGTGGCGGTAGGATTCTTTGCCCAAAATATTTTTAAACGATTCAGCCAGGAAAAACAAGATGAATTGAAGATATGGGGCTATGAACTTTTATTGGACCTTTATCAGAATGAACTGCGCTATACAGAAGATGTATATGCGGAAACAGGACTTAGTCCGGAGGTAAAAGCGTATGTTCGCTATAATGCAAATAAAGCGCTTATGAATGTAGGCTTTGAAGCGATGTTCCCTGAAGAGGAAGTCAACCCGATTGTTATGAACGGGATCCGGAATGAAGGCTCGACCTATGACTTCTTCTCGCAAAAGGGAGCAACTTACGCAGTGGCTAAAGTCGCCCCGATTACAGACGACACATTCAACTTCAGTCATTTGAAAGGAAGCGAAAAGAGTGAAGAAAAATGAGTGGCGGTATAAAAGCTATCCGTTTATGCGTGAGAAAAGCTGTCTAGTAGATTATGAAATTCGTACCGATTCCATGACCACTCAAATTGGCCATGCAATCGCTGTTTTGGAAAAAGAAAAAGGAACAGGGGAAATCGTTAGCATTCTACGGCATATCCAACCTCTTGCCTATCATGTAAATGGCTCTGTTCGCGGGCGGCTATCTATCACACCAGAGGATCTGGCGTGGCTAGACGGCATATATGATGAGTTTGTCGCACGTGCCGGAGAGGCGGTCAAACAGTTTGTGCTGCCTCAGGGAAGCCACGGAGCATCCTCTCTTCATATTTGCAGAAGTGAAGCGAAAAAATCTTACAGGGCCCTGCATAAAGTTAGTGAAGAGCGGGAAGTACCGGAAATTTTATTCCAATTTTTAGGATTACTTGCAAATGTATTCTTTGTGTTAAGCATTGAAGCGAATAAACTGCAAAATATTGAAGAAATAGTATTTGTATCGAAAGCATACGGGAAAATCGGAGGATCATAATATGAAGTTCAACATGAAATACACAGTGCCTTTAGCAGCGATGCTATTATTGGCAGCCTGCAACAGCGACCAAGCAACTGATGAGAAAAAGACAGGCGATACGGCGGAGAAGGAAACTACCACATATACAGTCGTCGATGACCGGGGCAAGGAAATTACATTTGATAAAACGCCGGAAACGATTGTTTCCCTTCAGCCGAGCAATACAGAAATCCTATTTTCCCTGGGTGTCGGCGATAAAATTATCGGAGCTACAGACTATGATACATACCCGGAAGCGGCTAATGACATTGAACGTGTATCGACTTCTACTGTAATTAATGCTGAGCGAATCGTTGAACTGAATCCTGATGTTGTAATTGCCTATACAAGCGGCGACGAATCGCAAGTTGCTCAATTGGAGGATGCGGGACTACAGGTGTTTGTTATCAAATCTGCTGCTACATTTGAAGATGTATACGGAGATATCGAACAACTTGGTGACGTTGTAGGAAAGACGGAAAAAGCAGACGATATCATTGAAGAAATTCAAACACAAATTAAAGATATAGAGGAAAAAACAGCAGCGGTAGAAACAAAGAAAAAAGTGTATCTTGAAATCTCACCTGCTCCGGAAATTTGGACGTCTGCTTCTGAAACATTCCAAAATGAAATTTTAGAAGCTGCAGGTGTGGAGAATATCTTTGCTGATCAAGCAGGCTGGTTCAGCGTTGCAGAGGAAGATGTCATTACAAAAAATCCGGAGCTAATTATTACGACAGTTAACTATACGGAAGACCCAATCGGAGAAATCAAGTCGCGTGCAAGCTGGAATACAATCCAAGCCATCAAAAATGGGGAAGTATACCAGCTGGATAGCAATATATTAAGCCGCCCTGCAACAAGAATCGGCGATGCCGTTAAACTAGTCGCAGAAACAGTTTATCCGGAACTTTTTAAATAACTCGAAAAATAACAGGTTAGCTTTATTACGGGCAAAAGGTCAATTATTGGGCTTGGAATGAGCGCTTGAGTATGCATTTTCCTATCCGATAAAAATAATACAGCAAAAAAGGCTGCCGTTACTAATGAACTAAGTAACGGCAGCCTCTTTATAGGAGGAATAATAATGCTTCGGTTGGAAGGCGGATCTAAAAAATCAATTATCTTATTACATGAAATTTATGGACTCAACGATCATATCCGGCAATATGCAGAGCATTTTTTTCGTACCGGCTATGATATTCTTTGTCCAAATTTTATTCACAAGGAGAAGGCATTCACCTACGACGATGAGCAGGCGGCTTATACGCATTTCATAAATCAAATTGGCTTTGATCAGGCATCCGAAGAAATTTCGTCTCTCATTAAACAGGAGAGTGTCCATTATGAAGAAATCCACGTTGTTGGATTTAGTATAGGAGCTACAGTTGCCTGGTTATGCAGCAGGATGAAGGAAGTAACAACCGTTTCGGGGGTTTATGGCTCACGTATCAGAGATGCCCTGAATATAGAGCCTGCATGTCCTGTACTGCTTGTCTATGGAGAAGAGGAAAAGTCTTTTGATGTCAAAAAACTCGCTGCGAGTCTGACAGCGGAAAATATTTTTGTGCATATAGTCGAAGGCTGTCATGGATTTGCTGATCCTTACGGGCCCGCCTATCATGAACAATCTTATAAAACTACCCTATCATTGATCCACTCCTTTATTCAAAGAGAGAAAAAAGTAATAACCTACGATGATTTCCAGATAGACTGAAGAATAAAAGTTTATTAAAAACCTAATTTTGGTAATAAGATATCTTATGCTATATTGAAAAAAAGGAAACTACAGGTTATTTTCCTATTCAGTCTTATAGGAGGCGGAAGTAAGATGGAATTTCTTATTGTACTTTTTTGTATAGCAATTACATTACATAACCTCGAAGAAGCAATTTGGCTTCCAGCATGGTCCCGGCAATCTTCACGAGTTCAAAAATCTGTGGCAGAGGGAGAATTTCGCTTTGCTGTAACGATTATAACAGTGATAGCTTATTTATCTGCAATCAGCTATCTGATTTGGCCATATGCAAATTTAACAAAATGGATATTCATCGGTTTTTTAGGCTCAATGATTATAAATGCTGTTTTTCCACATCTAGCAGCTGCAATCTTAATGAAAAAATATGCGCCAGGATTGGTGACTGGAATCTTGCTGAACATTCCGGTCAATTGCTTTATTTTATCTCATATGTATGCGGAGAACACCGTCACACCATGGGAACTATTGCTTTCGACAATCATAGTAGGCGGAGCTGTTTTGTCATTGATTCCGCTGTTGTTCAAAGCCGGACGAAAAATAACTGAAATAAAATGAACCTTTTCATCCCGCCATTTGTATAGTTATTGAAAGTAAATATGGAATGTACGTAAATAGAGAAAAGATCACATACATTCGAAGGATAGGGTGATTAGGATGGAAATTGGATGGATTATTTCATTGACAATGATGGGGGTATGGATTTCGGTATTAATGGCTATTGCCATCCCGTTTGATCGGAAGTACATAGTACGCGAAAACGGCAAAATTAATTATAAGAAAACAACCATTTTTCTACGCTGGAATGTATTTGATACAATGACTCTTGTCGTAGCGATCTACACAATTGTTTGTGTACAGGCACTAAATATAGTCCTGTCGTTCGGACAGACGATTGACAGTCCATTTGTCCAGTTTTTCACGAATCAGTCTCAAGCCTGGGTCATTGTAACCGTGTGTTATCTAATCTCTCGCTTGTCAGTGACGCTCAAGTCTATAGGGGCTCACTTGGGAGGAGAGCAGGATGAAAAGCAATGAGGAGTGGATGACAGCCTATCAGCAAGGTAACAGGGAAGCATTCGGCATCTTATATGAAAGAATGTATGAAGCTCTATATAGCTTCCTGTTCCGGTATACGCGGGAAGAGCAGCTAAGTATGGATATTGTTCATGATACCTTTGAAGTATTGCAAAAAACACATAGCAATTTTGATAGCAGCAAAGGAACAGTCAAATCATACATATTCCAAATCAGCTATAGGCTTCTTCTAAATAAGCTGAATAGACGCAAAAAGTGGCGTACACTTCTCCCTTTCCTCATTCCTGTAAATACAGCATCCTTTTCAGCGGAGGAAAAGTTGACAATCCAGCAGGCAATTGCCATCTTACCGGAAAAGCAACGGGCTGTCATCCTGCTTGCCTACTACCACGATTTACCGCAGGAGGAGATCGCTCAAGTGTTGTCCATCCCGGTAGGTACCGTAAAATCAAGGATGCATGCTGCAATGAAATCCTTAAAAGAACAATTGAAAGGAGACTATCATGCTGAAGGATGAGTTCAAAAAAGAAGAGCAGCTAAGGAGGCAGTTGGATGAGTACAAGGTGGACATTCCGGTAAAATTAGCCCACCACCGTAAACGCAATAGATGGGAACACTTCCTTGCCTATCTTGCTTCCCCGGCAAAAGACCCTCTGACAGACGGAATTTCTTCTGCAGGAGGTCTTATAAAATTTACATTTATGCCGGTAGCCGGCGCGGTTTGTATCGCTATTTTCCAAGCACTTTTACTGTGAGCGGGAAGCGGGAAAAGCGGCCGATATGTTATATGGGATTATTTGCAGCAAATATACTGCTTTATTGGCGTGATGGATGCAAAAAAATGCTATGAATATAAAAAAAGAGGGGCTGTCCGATAAGTTTTGCTTATTGGACAGCTTTTTTGAATAATATTATCCTTTTTCATCCGATATAACAGTTTTTTGAGGTGGCTGATAGATTGTATAAATTATGGCTCCAAAAATCAGCAGGATACCGAATACTTGGAATAGAGTAGGGCGGAAAGATAGCAGTATGACATCCAATAAAATTGCAACAACCGGATCGACGAAAACTAGTACCGAAACGACAACCGTTGATAGATTACGGATACTGTCAAAAAATAAATAATAAACAAAACCGGTATGAATAAGACCTGTACCTGCGATATAGAGCCAATTAGATGTTGTCAGTCCGTTGAACACACTAAAATCACAGAAGGGTGCCAACATAAAAATACCGACCGTGGTCTGGATGAAAGTCAGGGCATAGGACGACAATCCGGTAATTGTTTTGCTCATAAACATCGTGAGTGCATAACATATGGCCGAAAGAATTGCCCATATAAAGCCGGAACTAATGAAATCATTTATAGAGGTAAAATTATCGATACCTACGATAAAAATACTGCCAATAAAGCAAACAATTGTTGCGAGTATCGCGCCGAACGTCATTTTCTCTGCCAATAGAACTGCTCCTAAAATGAGCACGAAAATCGGCGCCAGATTGTAAATAGAGATGGCGATCGAAATGGACATTTCTTCAAATGCCTTAAAGAGAAAAACCCAATTCAGTACAATAAAAACGCCGCAAATTAATGTCTTTCCGACCTCAAGCTTTTCCCACTTTTCTGATTTATGACCACCGGTAGCAATCCACAAACTCCCGAGAAAGAGCGTCGCACAAATACATCGGATGAATACGAGCTCTACTGCTGGTATACCTGTATGTATTGTAAAAAAACCGATTGATCCGAAAATAGCCATTGAAATGGTTAATTTTATCATTGCTGTTATATTCACTGTAACATCCTCCTGTCACTATCAATATAGCAAATGTAACAGTATTTTGAATATATATTTCGAATAATAAGATAATAAGGTGACAAAACAACAAAAAAGCTGGCGACTTCTGCCAGCTTTATTGATTATTTGCTAAATTAATTGTACGAGTCAGCAGACTGTCCAACGCTTTGGCGTTCAACTCGTCGAGCACAAGTTTACCTTCTTCATTGGTTTTTTCATGAGCATTCGATACCATGACACGAGGCTGAGGGGCAAGCATCACATTGAGCAGCGACAGAATTTCCGCCAAATGCATCTGAGCGGGAAGTGTACCTGACATGCCCGGTGTTGCTCCAACTATCATTCCGATTTTTCCGCTTAAGGAATTTGGGTGGCCGTCATAGGAACGGGATGCCCAATCAATCGCATTTTTTAATACTCCCGGAATGGACCCGTTATAATTTGGCGTGGCAAATAGGAGGATATCGGCGTTTGCCAATTGCTCTTTAAAGGAGAGAACGCGATCGGGAGGCGATGCTTCTAAATCTTCATTAAATAATGGCAGTTCATCAATGGATGCTGTTTCAAATGTAATATTATCCGGACATTTTGCTTTCACAACATCGATTAACTTGCCGTTGTATGAGCCTTTTCGCAGGCTACCGTTGATTGCCACGATTTTCATGTGATTACCTTCTTTTTGTTAGATTTTTACTCTAATTGCTACTGAAAAAGGACCTTCTTTTAGAATGGTTAAAAAACCTTGTACTATACTGGTGTTTTTCCACGAAGATATGTGTTTAAACATAACAATTAACTGTAGGTGAAAAAATAAATGCGCATTTTCCACTGCTATTTCCGCAAATCTTGCCATGAATTATGCGTATTCAATTTTCAATTTCGCGAAACAAACCTTTTTACCTAGTAAAACTTCTTTTATGATAATTACTTGTCTATAAATAACGTATTTGCTAAGTAAAGAGACGTCCATTAGAAAATAGACGTCTAAAGATTACCCACGCGTCTGGCCATCGCCGAACACATAGTATTTAGTTGAAGTTAAAGCAGGGAGACCCATCGGACCACGTGCATGGAGCTTTTGTGTGGAAATCCCGATTTCCGCACCGTATCCGAATTCAAAGCCGTCTGTAAAGCGTGTAGAAGCATTATGATAAACGGCTGCTGCGTCTACCGAGTTCAGGAAGCATTTAGCATTCTTACTGCTTTCCGTTATAATTGCTTCTGAATGGTTTGTACCGAATCTGTTTATATGAAGAATCGCTTCTTCTATAGAATCCACAATCTTTACACTGATCGTTAAATCAAGAAATTCTTCGGCATAATGGTCTTCGGACGCTTGGAGGGCAGCAGGCAATACGCTGCATACTTTGTCATCACCGTATATTTTAATGCCTGCATCAGAAAGCATAGCTAATAGCTGCTCTCCATGTATCCTGAAAAACTCTTTGTGGATCAGCAGACTTTCAGCCGCATTACAAACAGAAGGGCGCTGTGTCTTTGCGTTTAAAGTAATTTTTACTGCCATATCGTAATTGGCTGATGCATCGATGAATATATGACAGTTACCGGCACCTGTTTCCAGCACTGGAACACTCGCTTCACGTACGACAAGGTCAATCAGCTTTTTTCCTCCGCGCGGAATAAGGACATCTAAATATTCGTTTAGGTTAAATAATGATTTAGCTGTTTCACGGGATGTGTCTTCAATAAGCAAGACGGCATCCTGCGGGAAAGAAGCCTTTTCTAACGCACGGTGAATGGATGCGACTAGCGCGATATTTGAAAATCTGGCAGAAGAAGAGCCGCGCAGCAGTACAGCATTTCCCGTCTTTAAGGAAAGGGTTGCAGCATCGACCGTCACATTAGGGCGCGCTTCATAGATCATCCCGATCACTCCAAGAGGCACCCGCTTTTTCAAAATATGAAGGCTATTTTCCTTCGTAATGTCTTCAAGCACTTCACCAACAGGGTCAGGCAATTCTACAAGCAGGCGGATAGCCTCGCTCATAGCGCTGATCCGCTCTTCATTTAGCATAATACGGTCTAGCGTAGCGGTTGCAAGCCCAGATTCCTTTCCATCTTGTAAATCTTTTTCATTTTCCATCATGATTTTCTTTTTGTCTTGCTCTAACTGGTCGGCAATAGCCAGCAACGCCGCATTTTTTTCCACGGTCGTCTTGGTATTCATGACAAAACTCGCAGCTTTAGCTCGTTTTCCTTTTTCCATTACTTCATTGTCAATAATTGTACTCATAATGTCCTCCTTATACTTCTACCCAGTTATTTCGATGAATGACGACCTCTATTGGGCAATCGGTTTCACCGGTACGTTTTCCCATCGCTTTTTCAAGCAAGTCACTGGAATAGAGAGTTTCTCCGCGGCCAATTAAAATATGCCGGTCGTACACTTCGACTACATCTCCCTTTTCAAAATGCCCTTCAAAAGCGTAAATACCAGCAGGGAGCAAAGACTTACCACCGGTTGTGATAGCTTTTACGGCTCCATCATCGATAAAGAGCTTTCCGCTTACCTCAGTAAGGGTTAGCCATTGTTTGTTCATGGGCAGAATAGAGCAAGACTCACTTTCAACATAGGTACCATCTCCGTGGCCTTCCAAAATTGCCGTTAGCTTATTTTCCCCCGTCCCATTACCGATGAATACCTTTACACCTGCATTCATTGCGTAGCGTGCAGCGATAAGCTTAGACTGCATGCCGCCTGTTCCTACTTTTGAAGCTGTTCCACTTGCAAAGCCAAGCATTTCATCTGTTATTTCTGCAATACGGTCAATTCGTTTCGCTTCTCGATTTTTTAGTGGATTTGCATCATACAGACCATTAACATCTGTCAGAATAATGAGATGATCCGCATGGACAAGGCCGCTTACAAGCGCTGACAGCATGTCGTTGTCTCCGAAAGTCAATTCTGTAACCGATACGGTATCATTTTCATTAATAATTGGAAGAATCGAACGATCCAGCAGTTCTGCAAATGTAGCATAAGCATTTTTATAGCGTTTTTTTTCACTGAAATCATGGCGCGTTAATAAGATTTGGGCAGGTATAATGCCATACTTACTAAAAGCCTCTGTATACCTTCCAATCAACAGGCTCTGCCCTACAGCTGCGGCAGCCTGCTTTCCTTTAATCGTAACCGGGCGTGATGAGTAGCCAAGCATACGAAAGCCAGCAGCGACAGCTCCAGATGATACGAGTAGGATATCATGTCCAAGCTGCTTTAATTTAGCGATTGCCTGGATATGATCCATAAATTTCTGTTTGTCAATTTCTCCCTTTGCATTTGTCAGTGAACTGCTTCCGATTTTTACGACAATTCGTTTTCTTTCCATAACACTTTGCCTCCATTTATGTGATTTCCCTAAAAGGGGCCACGTTTTATCAACGGTTCACAAATATTAAAAAAGCCCTTCTTCGCCTATTGAATAGGACGAAAAAGGGCTTCCGTGGTACCACCTAAATTGAATGCAACTGCATTCCACTTATCTCTTAACGCTGAGCCGGCGCCTGGTTTTGCCAGGAGCGTGGTCGAAGCAGGTTCAGCGTCTTTTGCATACACGCACCTTCCAGCCTGCGGGTGTCGCTCTCTGTTGCAGCCAAGTGTCGCTTACTAGTCTTCACTATGCTTTTTTATATTTGAGTATAAGAATGCACGACAATACTTCTTTTGTCAACTCAGTTTAAGAAAGTCGAAATGAAAATTAACGAAATAAAGGCAATTATAAAAAAATTCACACTAACAATAAGAAAACGTAAACGTAAGGATTTTTTTTATTGTTTTTCTTTAAAAAACGTATTTTGTATGAGAGAAAAAACTCTTGTATGGTTGGTTTACCTAGGAATAAACCGAACCATGCATGTTTCCCAAAGGACAATTCGATGGAATTTGAAGAGCTTGTTGTGGAAATGAAGCCGATGATTGAAAAAATACTTCAAAAATGCGGTATTTATAAAAATCAGGATGAATATAGACAAATTGCTTTAATTGCCTTATGGAAGGCATATTCCAACTATGATAAGAGTAAATATAATTTTAAAGCATATCTTTATAATCAAATGCGGTACGATGTGATTGATGCCCTTCGCTATTATGCCAAAAGAGAGGAGATGTTTATTCCGACAGCTGATGAAACACTCCTTTTCCATCTCGAAAGCACGAAGGAATTTCCTGCTTCCAACACAATATTAGAAAACATGTTTAAAGAGCTGACTCAGGAGGAAAAACAATTATTGCATGCTATTTTTGTAGATCAGAAAACAAACAATGAGATAGCAAAAGAAATCGGTATTTCAATAGAAGCCATCCGGAAAAGAAAATACCGGTTACGTAGTAAGCTGAGAAAACTAGGTAATAGAGATTAAGGAATGTAAAAATATTAGAAAAAAGTAATGGTTTTGTAGATTATTGATTAGACTTTAGGGGTATATGTTTATTATAATTTAATGAATATTTTCGGTTTGTTTTTTCGTAGGGGGAGAGGGGATTATATGCAAAAGAGTATTGAATATTTAAACAAACTTGATCAGCTTGAAGAATTGGTACAGCAGCGTAATCAATTAGAATCCGTTAAAGAGAATGATACAAAAAAAGTTTCTATTTTGGAGGAGCATATTCGGTTAGTACTAACTGAAATCCGTAAATTAGAATTAATAATAATGGAAGCCAATTAAAATAAGGCTGATTCGTCCGCGGGAAGGGGCGAATCAGCCTTTTTCATATTCATTAAACGCTGAGAAGATAAAATACAGTGTCTTTTTACGGAATAGCGACAAAGCTACCTCTAATTGTCCATATGTATAGTGATGTCTATTTTTATTTCTGTCACCTATCAATAGTATCCATTCTTCAACGAAAAAGAGGTTACCAGATAGCTTTTTAAAATAACAGCTCGTTGCTTCGGAAAATTCTTCAGCTAAACAGATGCCTTAGTGTGCTTCGACCTGTTCATATACTGATTGAATAAAGCTTTCCCTCTCTTCTGGTGTTTGCTGTACATGATTGAGCAGCAAAACACCTATGACATAGCTGTTGTTATCCTCTACCAAAAATTGGAGGTTAACAGGCTGAGTAGCCTCCTTTACCGGACATTCTCCTTTGTATTCCACCACTTTTTGTCTTTTTTGCGTTTCGAAATAGACCCATTCGTTTTTACTGCAATAGCGATTAAAAGCCTCACCAATAGTCATATTACTATTTTCCGCTAATAATTGACCTTTTATCATTTCAATATCCTTGTTTTCTGTTACTTCATCCTTCGGGCCATAAAAATAATAGAAAATAGCGATAATCAAGATAGGAACAATCCACAAAATCGTTCTTTTTGTAGGCTTCATTATTCTCCCCCTTCTCTTTGCGTGTTTATTATATCATCTTAAGAGAATTGATATCTAGATTGAGATAATATTTTCTCTAAAGTGTATATAAAATTATCGCACAAGTCGTTTTCTTATAATAGAAAATATGCCCCGGGAAATATAAGTAAGTAAAGCATCACAATTATGAGTGAATAAGAGAGGGAGCTGCCTTATTCTATATAACCCATCTTAAACTTATTCAACTATAAGATACAGAAGTCTATTCATGCCCATTTACAAAAACGTATGTTCTTTATTATACTTACCTCGAAGGGGGTCGTCCAAATGAGGGCATTACTTATCGCCGAGAAGCCATCTTTAATGCGCGATATACAAAAAGTATATAAGAAGATGAGCTTACCATATGAAATCGATTTTGCCGCTTTTGTCGGGCATGTAGTAGAATTAAAGGAACCTCATGAATACCATGCTGAATGGAAAAAATGGAGTCTTGACATGTTGCCGATGATGCCTGTAAAATACGAATTCCGAGTAAAAAAAAGCGCTTATAAAGTATTCAAGGACATCGAAACACTCCTTAAAACGAATGAATATGACTTTTTAATAAACGCTTGTGATGCCGGGATGGAAGGGGAAAATATCTTTTACTCCTTCTATAAAAAAACTGGCTGTAAGCTCCCTGTAAAACGATTTTGGACTTCCCAGACAACCGATCCGGCCATCCGACATGCACTTGAGCATTTAATTGATGAGAATGATATTCTTATAAAAAACTTGCGTAATGCAGCTATGTACCGCATGATTTTTGATTGGCTTGTTGGATTGAATTTAACACGGGCTGCTACGGTAAAGGGTGGAAGAACGATTAAGATTGGCCGTGTCATGACCCCGACACTTGCTATTGTCGTAAAAAGGGAGCTTGAAATACGCCATTTTGTTCCAGTACCTTATTTTCAGCTGGAGCTTGATTTTGGGGATTTCAAGGCGTTATGGTATGATCCGGCTGCCAAAACGAATAAATTTGAAACAATTGAAGCAGCACAGGCTGTCCAGCGAAAGCTGACGGAAACAGCTTACGTTGCTGTTATTGAGACCGAGAGGAAAACGCTGTTCGCGCCGAGTTTACATTCACTTCTTGAGCTGCAGAAAGAGGCCAATAAGTTTTTCGGCTTTACTTCCTCTGAAACATTAAAAATAGCTCAAAGTTTGTATGAAAAGAAACTTATTACGTATCCGCGTACAGAATCGAAACATCTGCCTACTGCATTTGCCAAGGAGATTTCGGGCAATTTAAAGGCTGCAGCAAGTGTTCCGCACTTTACGCAAATCGCTAATGCCGTTTTAAATAACCAATCACATATACAAAAAGTAATGCATTCTAAACGTTATGTTGATGATAAAAAACTAACAGACCATCATGCTATCACTATTACTGATGTTCCCCTCGGGCGAAAAAGCCTGACACCAGGGGAAGCAAAAATTTATGACTTGATTGTTAAGCGCCTGCTTGCTATTTTCCTTCCACCTTATATAGTGGATAAAACAAACGTCACTCTTCTATGTGGAAAAGAACAATTTAAAGCAAATGGACATATTGTCATTGATAAGGGTTATACGGTATTATATGATTCACATAGAAAAAAGGAAGAAAAGCCGTTACCTATGATGAAAGAGGGAGACACACTAACGGTTCTCGCCCACCAGATATTATCAAAAATGACGGAGCCGCCTCCGCGCTATACAGACAGTACGCTGCTGGATGCTATGTTTCATGCGGGCCGCTTTGTGGAGGATAAAAAGCTGCAGGCTATCCTAAAGGATGCGGAAGGTATTGGTACAAGTGCTACTAGAGCAGAGATTATTGAAAAGCTGCTTTCCATTGGCATGATGTCTCGTGAAGGGAAAAGTTTAGCGGCTACGGATTTCGGAATTGATGTCATTACGAGTCTTGGAGATCATGATGTTGTTTCACCTGTTCTGACGGCCATATGGAGCAAAAAGCTGAAGGACATTGTTGACGGTACCCTTGATTCTGGGCAGTTTTATGGTGAAATGAAGCAGTTCATTCAGGGAACAACCGATAGAATGAAAAACCTTGAAATGGCCGTGCCGGACAAACAGGTGGTTGTTGTAGGCAGCTGTGTCAGCTGTGGTGAACAGGTGGTAGAAGGATTCAAAGGATATAACTGCTCAAACAAAGGATGCAAATTCTTTATCAGTAAAACGTTGATGAAGGGAAAAATTACACCTACCGATATGAAAAAATTATTGGCTGGAAAAGAAACAAGGGACATTCGATTTACTTGGAAAAGTGGTAAGAAAGGGAAGGCGAAGCTGAAGCTTGTAGGAGAAAAACTAGAGTTTGTATTTACGCCCATCAAACAACCGAAAAAGTAGCATTAAAAGTACCAACCTTGGGCGTTTTCCTAATGTTGGTGCTATTTTTTATCCATTATGTAATTTTTGCTTTTGTAAGTGCAAATAGCTTACTATTTAAAACAGGATTACATATAATAAGAAAACGGGTCCGTAAATAGGTCATGCTTTGTGTAGATTATTAGCTTGAATTTTGAGAATTCTCTTGACTAATGAGTGTATAGTTTGTACACTGTGAAAAGTCAAATGTTTTTTCTAGAAGTACAACAACATTATAAGTAAGGATCTGGTGAAATGATAGTATGTAAATTTGGCGGTACTTCCGTCGCAAATGCAGAACAAATTAAAAAAGTATTTAACATTGTTAAATCGAATCCTGAACGAAAAGTAGTTGCTGTTTCAGCTCCTGGAAAACGTTCAAGCGAAGACATTAAAGTGACGGACTTATTAATAGATTTAGCAGAAACGGCCTTACTGAACGGTGATGTAGAAGCAAAAATTGCGACGGTTGTGAAACGCTACGATGATATAGCAGCTGGTTTAGGACTGGATCATATGATGGCTGAAATCATTGCGACAGATTTAGAGGAACGCGTAGCGGGAGATAAGTCTAACAGGGATCGTTTTATTGACAATGTCAAAGCAAGCGGTGAAGACAATAATGCAAAGCTTATTGCCGCATATTTCAATTCACAAGGTATTCCTGCACGGTATGTAAGTCCTAAAGGTACTCTTATTTTAAATGATCCTCCTGAACGTACGTTTGCCTTGCCGGAAGCTTATGATAATTTAAGTCAGTTAAAGAAAACAGAGGAAGTTATTATTTTCCCTGGATTCTTTGGTTATACAAAAAATGGTGTTTTACGTACTTTTGACCGTGGCGGTTCGGATATTACAGGTTCCATTTTAGCCTCTGCGGTAGGTGCCGATTTATATGAAAACTTTACGGATGTGGACTGTGTGTTTTCCGCCAATCCGAAAGTTATTAACAACCCAGCAGAAATTAAGGAGATCACATACCGCGAAATGCGTGAATTATCATATGCAGGATTTGCTGTATTTCATGATGAAGCATTGATGCCGGTATATAAACAAGGGATTCCAGTGAATATAAAAAATACAAATAACCCTTCTGCACCGGGTACGCGCATTGTACCAGTCCGCACAGAGCAGGCACGGCCTGTGACAGGGATTTCAGCAGATAGCGGGTTCTCAACTCTTTATGTATCAAAATATTTAATGAACCGTGAAATAGGCTTTGGTCGTAAGCTCCTCCAAATTATCGAGGAAGAAAATATTTCTTATGAGCATACGCCATCCGGGCTAGACGATATATCGGTAATTATGCGCTCTATACAGCTGACTCCTGAAAAGGAAGAGCGTATTGTCCGTCGTGTAAAAGAAGAATTGCATGCAGATGCGGCTTATTTCCGCCATGGTTTTTCCATGATAGTTATTGTTGGAGAGGGCATGCGTAATAATACAGGACTTGCTGCACGGGCAACAACGGCTATTTCTTCTACGGGTGCTAATATTGAGATGATTAATCAGGGGTCCTCAGAAGTAAGTGTCGTTTTTGGCGTATATAGTCAGTTTGAAGAACAAATTTTAAAAGCTTTATATAACGAATTCTTCTCCCCAGTAAATGTATGAGAAGTTTGGAACAGATAAAGTCCTTCTGAGGCTTTATCTGTTTTTTTTGTAGAAAACCAATTTCATCACCTAGGAAACGGCGTAAAGGTTTTGTATTTATTATTCTAGGAAATAATATAAAAGATGAAGTTGTTTTAAGGTGGTGGGATTTTGGAACGTATACAGCGTTTACTTAAACTTGTATTCAGTACTATTTATTATTACCGGGTAGATTATATCCGGTCGTTTGCAGCGGTAAGATTATTTCAGTTAGTTGTCGTATTGCCGCTCATTTATTTATTGTTTGTATTTTTATTAGACTTTTTAGGATTTCAAAGCATAACAAAGGAAAATATAGGCCAGCTGTTAACTAATCCGCTAAGCTTAGCCTTACTGTCTGTTATGGGTCTTATTATTCTCCTGTTCACATATTATGAGATGGGATTTTTAATGCTGCTGTCGTATCACCAGCAAAAGGCAATCCCGTATTCATTATTTGGATTATGGAAAAGATTAAATCAGAAAGCATCCTATTTTGTTTGCTTTGAGATATTATTATTTGCAGTATTTTCATTGCTTATTGTTCCTCTGATTTCTTCGGTATTGCCTCTTTCTATAACGCAGCACCTTCAGATTCCGTATTTTATTGCAGATGGATTGATATCTTCGGCAGAGGGGAAAATCATTTATTTTGCAGTGATTATTGCTATACTCTTTATAGGAGCGCGTCTCATCTTTATGCTTCCGTTTTATACTGTATACCAACAGGCAACAATATGGGATGCAATGAAAATGAGCTGGCGGTTTTCCAAGGGAAAGTTAGTTAAAACACTTGCCATGCTAGTGGTAGTAGTGGCAGTCCATACGATTATTTCATTAGTTGTTTTAGCTATTGTTTTTACTCCATTATTATTCGTGGAACGGCATGATCCAGACCATGCGATTATAACAGCCGCTTTTACGCTTACTTTTGCCGAGGGTATAGCATTACTCGCATTCTCTCTTTTACAGGCGGTGATTTCCCACCTATTAGTTCTCGTATCCTTTAAGCTGACTGATGAAAAACCACAAATTATACAGACGAAAACTATACGGAGAACAGTCATGTATTGGATAGTGGCTCTTGCAGCTGTTATATATTTGTTTGGCAGCTGGTTCAATATTAGTCATCTAGAAGAGACCATTTATGAGCCTTCTACAAAAGTCATAGCACATAGAGGATTTAAGGATAAAGAGGTAGAAAATACAATCAGTGCCCTCAAATCTGCTGCTAAAAACGGAGCGGACTTCGTAGAAATTGATATACAGCAAACAAAAGACGGGAAGTTTGTAGTGTATCATGATCCAGATTTAATGAGGCTTGCCGGCGAAAGTGACAAAGTTTATGAAAAGACTCAAAAGGAACTGATGGAAACGAGAATATGGGCTGATGGGAAAGGCGAGTACATTCCGTCGTTAGAACAAATGCTTGAAAAAAGCAGAGAGTACAATATCCAGCTGCTCATTGAAGTTAAAACACATGGGCATGAAACGGCGGATATGGCTGAGAGGTTAATTGCTTTACTTGATAAATATAAGGCACTAGATGTACATTATATTCAGTCGCTTTATTACCCTGTTTGTAAACAAATAAAAGAGCTGGAGCCAAGATTAAAGGTAGGGGCTGTTTATGCATTAAATGTTGGATCGATTCCTGAAACAGAATTCGATTTTGTCTCGATTGATCAATACTTCATCACAGACAGCTTGATCGAAAAGGCTAAGGAATGGGGAAAACCGCTCTTTGTATGGACAGTGAATGATGATCCCGAAATCCAGCGGTTTTTAGAACAGGAGGTTGAAGGAATCATTACAAACCATCCGGATGAAGCGTACGAGAAACGGGAGAAATATGACAGAAACCAGTACTTTTTAGAACGGGTCTGGAAGAAGCTCAACTACATTTTTAAAGGATTGACTATATGAACACTTACGTATATAAAGTACCTGCGAAGCTCAATTCTACAGAGGATATACCAGTATATTTAAATGACCAGCATGAATATACGGTTAACCGGATGTATGATAATAAGTTAAAAAAACTGGTGGATGCCTATTTTGACTATCGCTATTTTGTAAAGTATGTGGTAAAAAGTGTTTCTGGAGAAGACAGCTTTGTTTGCAGAAAAGTACAGAGAAAAGGGCGTCTTTGGTTTGAAGCTGCAGACTCCCAAACAGCTCAACATTTTATCATTACATATGAAAATTGGCGGATCGGTGTACCGGAGCTGTTTATTAAAGGCGAGCAGCTAAACATGAAAATCGATAAAGAAATGGAAGAATGGTCGAATTTCTTAATCGGAGACACAATCGTCGCACGGTGGCTTGCTGTATATGAAGAAGAAAATGACCGCTTCTCAATATCATTGGAAATAATGTCTGAGAGTCCTGTCCAAAATGCAGCTTTTTTTCTGGCAATCGCACAGGCAACATTATTTATTGGTGCTTAAGGAGGAAATAATGAACGTTATATTTGTAGTGACTGAAACGGGCCAGGAGCTGTTGGAGATGACTTCTATGGATGTTGCAGGGCTTCTTGCAGCAGTAAAAGGGGAAAGTGTTACATTTCCTTTTGGTACATACCAATATGATTTCCACAACCTGGATCATTATTTAGAAGATGGCGCCTATCGCCAGGAGCTTGTCATTTACTTGAAAGCCATCTAGCAAAGAAATAGAAAATTAGCCGCAAAAAGCTCTTAGGTATTTTTCCTGAAGAGCTTTTTGTCTTTTATTTTTCTTAGAAAGGCTGGTCTGCAGCATAAGACAAACTGGCTTGTAAGAGCAATAGAGAAGAACGAAAGGGGATGGTTAATGTAATCAGCATATGATGAATCTTCTCAATCAGTGATTTAGGAAAAATGGCATAACCCGCTGTAAACGCTATTTTGTGAAAAAAATAAGAACAATTGATGGCTGAATGGAGAAAGAAAAACCGTAAATATTAAAAATATATCTTTATTTTGTTACAGTTAGTTAAAATGAAAGAAATTCATCATTAAAAAATCGTGTGGTAATATAAATGAATTCGTTATAATAGAACCATGATAAGAGGTGGTTTCATGGGAAAAGGACGAATGTTGTTAATAAGCGGGATCATTACAGCTCTCTTTGTGATAATAGGAGCAATAGCTCTAGCCGTTGTAAGTGAGGAAAGTCCTTTAGATTATATAATACATAAAAAGGAAGAAAAGAAATCCGGACATATGATACCGGCAGAAAATGCAGCAGAAGAGCAGATGGATACTAAAAAAAAGGAAAGCTTGATCGGTAGTAAAGAGGTAACTGACGAAACGGGCATTCATCATATTTTATTTGAATCTGGGAAAGTGGAGTACACCGCTATATCCGGTCCGGTGAAACTGACTGTTACACAAGCAACATTGGAAGAGTTCATCCCAGCTAGTGAACATATTAAAAATGCAGTTAGCGGCCAAGAGCGTTCAACACTCGTATACATGAATATAGAAGTCGAAAACAACGGGGAAGCTCCTGTATATTTTCGAATTGACGATGCAAAAGTTCAGTCAGATACAAAAGAAATCTCCATGTTTCATCCGGCACTGTCTACCCAGTTTGATCCAATATTTGCACCAAATGAAAGAAAGCAAGGGACAGTGGCCGTGGATTTTGAATCAGAAATCATGGATATAGCTGTCATTGAGATAATGGTAGCATCCCCATTTGATGAAAATTATGATCCTATAGGGAAGGCTGTTACGCTAAAGGTCCCTATGTATTAATAAATGCAATAGGGCAGTTGCTCCCTGGTTTTGACCAGGAAGTCAATAAAAATGTAAAGTCAGTTGAAGCACGGATCGACTGGTTTTACATATTATTATGCATCTAAAAGAAAATGCTTCAGAAAATTAAAAGAGTAATATGATAATATAAAAAAGCAAAAGCAGACCAAGCAGCATAATAGGTAACATATCATTTGAGCTGTCCTGGTTTTGAAGGTGGACGAGTAAGCCGCCTATACAGACCATGAATAGCAGGACAGCACCGGCTACAGCAATCGAGTGAAACCAAATCCCGATGAGTAAAAATAAGGCGCCCGTTACTTCTATTGCTCCTGTAAAAATCCGAAACCAATGTGGTAGGCGCCATCTGATAAAGGCAATATGATAAGCTTTGGCTCCGGATAATTTTCCATAACCAACGACCATAAAAGTAATTGCAAGCACGCCCGTCAGTACCCAGCTGATAATTTGCATCTTCTTGTCCTCCCTGTAAAACCGTCTTTTTTGCTGTTTCTATTGCCAGATAACTATAAAATAAAAAGAAAGTTCATCTTCACTTTTTTATTGTTGGCAAGCTAACTGTTCCTGTCGTTATTTCCTATATAGTACAACGGTATGTTCCTGAAGGAATGTTCATTCAATGGTTTATAGGAAAGAATAGTGTGGTAGAGAGTACTACCCCCTATAACCATTTAGAATACGAAGAAAAGGCTGGTTCTCTTACTGAGAGAACCAGCTTTTTCGTGTAGAAAGCTTATTTAAGTTCATTTTCATGTGGATCAAGCACAGTAAGCTTTTCATAAATACGACGCTTCCTATACAGCATAATCCCTGCTTCGGCAATATCAGTCATCATCGATTTATTCGCATATGCACCGAAGAGAATACCTGCGATCGGTATCATTTGAAAAAGCTTCTTCATCCCAAAATTATCCCGGTACGTAAAGAATACCTCCTGCCATCCCTGCAGCTGTGAAATCATATTTTTCTCTGTCTGCTTATTTTCATGAATAGTAGAAAGCTCTTTCAATATGGCTTCTTTTCCAACGACATCGGCAGAGGCAAACTGAAGGCATTTGATAATAAAAATACGCTCCTGCTTATTATTCGGTTCATAGCCATGAATAATGGCAATTTCCTGCAGGGTTTTTAGCGCCATACCCAAAATAAGGGGGATATCGATTGCTAATGTAAAGATACCACCAACACCCGTTGAAGCTCCTTGCATAGTAGCAAGCTTTACCCTGCTGTTTTGAAGAGATTCGCTGAGCGAAATCATATCATCAAGTGGAATTTCACCAATTTCTAGGACGGTCTCGACTGGTCTGCCGGTAGCCATTGCTATTTTGTCTACCATCGCTTTTTCATTAACTAAGTATTGGCCGCCTGTTTGTATATAATTGCCGACCTCTGTTACTAATAGAGCAATTTTCTCCTGTATAAAAGCAGGCGTTAATTTATCTATCAGCTTAAAAGGAAGCCGTCCAAGCTTTTCCCAAAACCATAATCCTGTCTGGTCTTTTTCCCAATCCCCGATTTTCTCTAGATGATCAAGAAGCTGTTCTCTATTATCCAACATGCATTCTCCTCGCTTTCTATATATGTTACATACGTGTAAAAATAGGAAAGGTTTCGATAATTTCTTTTATGAGCGCAAGGGCTGTGGAAGTATTTATGATAGAGTGGGGGATAACGGGTTTGTATACAAAAAAACTTCCCTTTGATACATAAACCAAGGGAAATAAAAAAAGAAATTTCTGTAGAAGGAATCTCCTACAGAAATCTCTTTTAAATTTATTTATTGCTTTTCGAGCTTCTCGATTTCTTCCGGACTCACGCTTACACGTTTTAGGAATAACGATAAAACGATAGCAATAAGTGTAACAATCATAGCGATAAAGAATGAATGTTGCACACCTTCAAGTAAAGACAATTGCTGGATTCTTGTGAAATCCGCCTCTGTAGCTTTTGTCATATCTAGACCAGCTGCCAGTTCTTCTCCTTTGTCGGACGCAACAGAGTTCATGAACGTTACAAATAGGGCAGTACCAATAGAACCAACTACCTGCTGAGCAGTATTGTTTACTGCAGTACCATGTGGATTCAAGCGAGTTGGCAACTGATTCAAACCGTTTGTCATAATTGGCATCATTACCATTGACATACCAAACATACGTAATGTGTAAATTAAAATGATATATGTGTGGGAAGAATCCATTTGTAACTTGGACAATAAATATGTTGCATAGGCTGTAATAGATAAGCCTAATAATGCTAATATACGAGGTCCAAATTTATCGAATAATTTACCTGTAATTGGAGACATAATACCCATAATGATAGCACCTGGCAGCATCATTAAACCAGAATCTAACGGTGAAATATGACGGACACTTTGCACATAGGCAGGTGTCAAAATCATACCTGAGAATAATGCAGCAGTTGTAACCATTGAAATCACGGAACCAAGGGCAAACATCGGATATTTATAAACACGTAAATCAAGAAGCGGTTGCTCCATAAGGAATTGGCGGACAATAAACGAAATAAGACCAATCACACCCACAACAATAGTTGTGATTACGATTTTATCTGTCCAGCCGTCAGAGCTTGCCATAGAACAGCCGTATAAAATACCACCGAAACCAACAATCGATAAGATAACAGATAAGTAGTCAAGTGATGCTTTTCGCGTCTCCATGACATTTTCTAGTTTCCAGATGGCAAGCAGAAGGCTGATAATAGCAAATGGCAAGATCATTTCGAACAGCACACGCCAATCATAATACTCTACGATATAACCTGATAGAGTTGGACCGATCGCTGGTGCTGTAATCATTACAAGACCAAAAATCCCCATTGCAGCTCCGCGTTTTTCACGTGGGAAGCTGACAAGCATAATATTCATTAACAATGGCCCCATCACGCAAGAGCCGGCAGCCTGGATCATACGTCCAGCAAGAAGGAAGCCAAAATTCGGTGCGAAAGCCGCAACGGCTGTACCGATCGTAAATAGGCCCATTCCTGTTAAAAATAATGTACGGTTTTTAAACCGTGTAATTAAGAAGGCTGATACAGGTATCAATACTCCACTGACAAGCATGTACCCTGTAGCCAACCATTGGACTGTCGAATAGTTCTCAATTTTCAGGTCCGCCATGATGGACGGTAATGCAACGTTTAATAACGAGTTGTTCAAGAACGATACGAAAGCCCCAAAGAACAAAATAGCTAGCATCAAATATGGCGGTTTTTTTTCTTTTAGGCCATTATTCATTTGTTTTCCCCTGTCTTTCTTTTAATTAATTTATTCACTTGACCGATTTTATACTAATAGTCCAAAATAATCAATAAAAAAGTATAGAGAGTCCAATTATATTTGATTTCAACATAATATCCTGTATACTTGAGCGTAAGAAAGCATGAAGGAGCACATATGAATAACCGTAAAAGATTAGTCGTTGACCACGCACTTTCCCTGTTTGTAGAAAAAGGGATCGGGCAAACATCTATTCAGGATATTATTAGTCGTGCAGGCATTTCTAAAGGAACCTTTTATAACTATTTCTCCTCCAAGCATGAATGTGTGGAGGCTATTTTAGAGCAGGCCCGCTATGATGCGAGATTGATGCGCGGCGAGCTCATGATGGAAAGGGATTCCGAGGGCATAGAGATATTGCTGGAACAAATATCAGTCTTATCAAGTATTAACCGAAAGCGCGGGTTGGATGCAGTATTTGAAGAAATTCTTCATTCAGGCGACCAGGAATTGAAAAAGCTCGTCCTTAAATATCGTATTTATGAGCTGGAGTGGCTAGCCGAAAGATTAACCGAAGTATTCGCTATCGAAAAGGAAGAACATGCATTTGAAGCGTCAGTCCTTTTTTATGGTATGATGCAGCATTTACTGTTCACAAAGAAATTGATCCATCAGCATACATTGGAGCCAAAAACCATTGCTAGGTCTGTCATGTTTTATGTGAAAGAGATTCTTCGTCTAATGGCTGAAGAGGAGACGAATGTTTTAGACAGCCATAATATTCAAATATTTGTTAATTCCTTCAATAAGGTGGAATTGACTGCGGATGAAGTAATCGAACATATTGAACAATTTAAGCAGGATACTGACTTTACAAAATCTCAGCAAGATATAACAGAAGCTTTACTTGCTGAGGCAAAAAATAAGGAGCCCCGGGTCATTGTCATGAATGCTTTATTGAAAGCGTTTTCGAACGAATTTAAAGCTTCCCTGTATATGAACGAAGCAAAAGAAGTAACTAGTATTATTTGGTACTTTATCAAACAGCAAAAAAACTAAAGAGATTCAGCAAATATTTTGTGTAAAGCAACAGGTGAAATCGATTATGACTTCACCTGTTGTTTTACTTTTTCATCATTTATAATGTATTGAATCTTTCCGAATGAATTTACACCAGCTGACTGCTCTTCCGGACCTCAGGACAACACGATGCTTGGCCGCAAAGATATGATGGCTTTCATCTCTGCGCCCTTCTTGTGCAGATGCAGCAGGATATAAGCAAATGCAGTATGTCATCCTTTAAGGTAAATCATAATCACCGCTTATGATAGTTAGAAATTATAAAGCATCCTTTTCAATAACTCCACAAGCAATGCGGTCACCTGAATTTCCTGCCGGATCAGTTTTATAATCATCAGGTCCTGCGTGGATCACAATCGAGCTGCCATCAGCATCTAATAAGGAATTGGCATGCCCCTCGTCTAATGTTACTGTTCCCGAGATAAAGCGAACTTCTAGCAGTCCATCTTTAGCGATATCTACGTTTGGCAAGTCCCCGGCATGGGCTCCCTTTGGATTCTCTGTCCCATGTTCCTTATGTTCGGGGTTAAAGTGGCTGCCCGCCGATACAAATTTAGGGGGCTCACACTTGCCGACTTCGTGGATATGAATACCGTGCTTCCCAGCTGGAAGGTTAGATAAGTCTGTATAGATTTCTACCCCTGTTTTTGTCTGTGTAAATTTTACTTCTCCAACATCTTTGCCTTCCGCATTAATCATTTTAGCTGTTGCGGTCGCTGTTACTGTTTCGGATGAAGCAGCGGTTCCACTTTTCTCAGCGGTCTTCTGTGCATCAACAGGTATCTTCTCTTCTTTTTGGAACAAGCCACATCCTGTTAAGAGAAACACCACAGCAAGTAAAGATAAGAATTTGTTCATAGATAAGCCTCCTCTACATTTTTAATACGCAAAGTAACGTAAGTGTACCTTACTCAATCCAAATAGCTTCTGTTTTAGGTATCGGACCTTCTGTATACAGAATTCCTACAGATTGAGCAGTGTCTATAACAGCGTGGGCAAAAATGTATTGGAATATGCCAGCCAATGTTACACTTTTTAGTATCTATTTCTAAAAAGAACGGCTTAAAATGTATTATAAGGCGAATCTTTGCAAGCGGGAAGGGAAGAATGCAATATCCTCCCTGAAAGAGTCTTCTTTATAGAAAAGAATCGCTAATAAAAAAGGGCTGCCCGGAAAGTCTTTACTTTCTTGACAGCCCCGATAGCAAAATTATCGCGGAAGCTTTTTTTCAATTGGAAAGTGGAATGTTTGTGTCCCCACAGGTTGTCCATTTTCGAATGTCCGCTCCGTAAAATCCCACGAGCTGCCATTCATTCGAATAACGGTTGAGGAACGGGTACCGTACCCTTCAAATCCGATAAATACAGAAGACAATTTCTGCTCAAGCTCCAGAGGCACGCCTGTTGAAGGGAGCAGTTCATCAGCAGCTCTTGTTTTGTCTGAGAGTATGCTAAAGAGTTCTTCATCAGAAAAATCAGGTTTCTCCAATACTTTTTGTAATGAATCTTTTAATGATTCAACTTTCGGCCAAGGTGTATTAAGGGTTGCATTGGACAGACAATGAATACCAGGCGGAACTTCCATAATCTCATCCGTAATATTATTGTAGTGAATTAATTTGTCGCCGTCATATAGCAGCACATTAAAAGGACCATATAAATCACGCTTTTCCTGCAGATCCTTGGCAAAAAAGGCAGCCATCACTTCCGTTTGTAAGAAGTCTGTAGCAATCTGGCCGCGTGAGAAAATACCTGAATCCGCCAATTCGGGGTCTCGGTAGTTGGTTATAGCGACCATTCGTCCTTTGTTACTGACTCCAAGCCAAGTACCGCCACGTTCAGTATCACGTCCTGCTAATATCTGGGGTGCATCTTCCCATATATGAGCGGGCTCAGTGGGACGTATGTAGAATTCATCCCGATTAGCAGCGATAATAAGCGGATAATCGGGGTTGGTTTTATAGCTGAATGAAATTATGCACATCTTTTCACGACCTTTCTGCTCGATTCACACGACAAGGAGATTTCCTACAAAGACAAGTTATTCTTTGTAGTTAGGTTAGAAAATCTATCTTATTTATAATAGTAACGGAAAGCAAAGAAAACGTCTGTAGTAAATAACGATTAGAAAATATGCAGGGAAGAATGCACTCCTTCTATTTATACCGCAAGTCTCGATTTATTAAACGGATAGAATAGGATGTGTAGAAAAAACACTTTCCTATAAATAACGATAGAGGATGTGTCAAGGACACACCCTCTAACTTAACCACTCACATATTGATTCTTCAGCTGGATCTGACGAATATCTACTTCGTGAATTTCAATGTTTTGCAGGTCGATTTTATGATAGAAGGCTTTGAATTGCTCTAGTAAGTACTGCCAAATTTCCTCCTGCTTCTCTATGGAGATTGCTGCAAAGTCTTTAATACCCTTCATTTTTTCATGCCATTCATCGAGCTGCAGTTCGATTGGAATAAAGAAAGAAACGTAAGTGTCAGCTAGTACGCTTTCTGAACTGTAGAGCAGCTGTGGATGCTGTGGATCCATGTGAACAACAGGATGGACATATAGATCTACATCCACTTCAAAATTCATGTGGCAGCTTACGAGAAAACATTCATTAAATAGAATAATATTTTGTAATTCCACATCCTGATAGCCCTTTATTTTCTTTGGTACAAAGCGCCCCGGCGATTGATAATCCGGATGGATGGAAGCAGGGGTCAGCTTAATCAGATTTTCCATAAGGGCATACTCAATATCCTTTTTCAAATAGCACTCGAACATCTCATCGAGCATAGAAATATTAAGATTTGTATTCGCAAACTGCACAAGGTAGTCGCCGTAAATTTCATCCACTTCACTTGTTAAACTGAAACGGAGCAGTTCCGGCTTATAATTTAAGAAGCCTCTTACTGATTTAAAGCAAAGCTCTATGCCATGGTGCGCCAAATTGGGATGCGGTAAAAAGGCATCCATTTCGGAGAATGGGCGGCTATCGGCAAATTTTTCAATATTAGTCGAAATAAAATAGCAATCTTCCAACTCGTTATCTGTTATGAAGTTTGCATATGTATACCAAGTAATGGCCTCTTGAACGGACTTTCGAAAATAGGGGCGTCCACCTTCATCAATTTCCGCATGATAGAATGGTTCAAGCGGGGAGAGCTCAAGTTCCACTACTTTATTAATGAGACGTTCATCAGCTTCGATCATCTCTATGACTCCATCTTCTACGTTTTTGTAAAAATTCTCCTCAAAATACTGGACTAGTTCTTCTTCAGTCACGTGAATGGTTACCGTATCTTTTTTCAGTAAGTAGTTCATATGATGGGCAGCGAATTTCGCATCTGTGATTAGCTTTGCATAGTGAGACTGAAAACGGTGAAGTACCTCTTTGTATGACGTTTCACTTATATACAGGTTTATCCGTCCGTCTTTGGCTAAACGCTTTAATAGGGATAAATAGCCAGTTTTTAAGAAAGGATCTTTGTATAAAATATTCGCATCTAGAAAAATGTGCATCCCGACCTATCCTTCCGTTCTTCATTTGTAATTGAATTGTAACATGGATGGAGGCGGGTGAAAATAATGGAAAACGATTGCTTTTTCGTACAAAGGTAATGAGAAGATAGTTAGGCCATTATTACCTCGCTTCTAAGGGTATTCTGCAGACAAGCTATAGGAAACTTTTTTCTAGAAAAAATTAGATATATTTTGTTAAATATGAAGGCTTTAGAAAGTTTACGCGCTTTTTAGATGGATGATATTATCACTTAAAAAGAAGCCGATTAGAAAGGATGGCCAGTTGAAAAGAGCGCCATCTATTCTTTACGGCTTCATATAAAGACATTTCTCCGCAACCTGCATACACATCATGTCATATGCGCACGATGGTACATAATTCAGTATCTGCTCCTTATAGCGGGGGACGGAAGGATCCTTAAAACTCTCGTCCAATAAGGAATGGCCGAGATGCAGCAGAAGCCCGTCCGAGATTTTTACTGTAGCGGCTTCGTTATAGGCTTCAATGCTTGGAATATAATCTCCCTTTAAGTAATGAAGTTGACCAAGCAGAAGATGTGCTTCGAAATCGTATGGATTGAGGGAAATATATAAAGTCAATTGTGCAAGCGCCAGCTCAAAGTCTTTATCCTCTATAAATATCCGGGCCTGCTGAAGGAAATCAACTTGTTTGGAGGGGAGTGGCTGCCCGCATTCCTCCCATGTCGTTGTCTCCCAGACAATATGATCAATCTTGGGGAAAATGTCCCCAATCCGAATATAATCAACCGGCAATTCGGATAGTTTCAAAGGATTGTTCTTGAAAATCTCTCTTTTTTCATCATAAAGTTCAATAAATAAATCAGCCGAAAACGGCGCTTCCACATAAGTAATCCCTGTACATTCAGAAAAAGCAGTCTGCTCAATAACTTCCAGCTGGCCATTAAATGTTAAGTTCTTTAAACTCCTGCATTGGTGAAAGGCGTTTTTCCGAATAAGCTCTACAGTACTCGGTACCTCGATTTCTTCTAAAGATGAACAGCCGGCAAAGGAGGAATTACCGATATTTTTTAATCCTTCCTGTAATGTGACGGTGCGTAAATTCTTGCAATTAAAAAACAGGAAGTTCCCTAAAATTTCAATTCCTTTTGGCACTTTTACATCCATTAGCGCCGTATCAGCAAAGGCATATGCACTAATATACTCCATATGTTCCGGCAGCTGAATAGAGGATAAGTTGAAACATTCATCAAATGCATAGCTTCCGATTTCAGCCAATGACTCAGGTAATGAAAGCGATGTTAGGGAATGACAGCCTTGAAACGCAGCGCCGCCAATTCGTGTGACACCTTCTTGAATGGACACATGCTCAAGCAGCGTACAGTTTTTAAAAGCTCCGCTGCCAATTTCGGTTAATGTAGCAGGTAACTGAACGGATAGGATTTCTTTATTTGCGAACCCCTCATGGGCAACCGTCGTCACTGGTCGTCCATTGAACATGGCAGGTACAACGATATGAGGCTCGTCCCCAAAATAGAAGATGCCGGATTCGTTCATCCCAAAACCATAGTGTAGCTCAGATGGGTTCATCTCCATAATTCTCACTCCTTTTCTTATATTTTACCATTTAGTTACTAAACGGTAAAAAGGTGTTTTGTCCTTGCGGTCTATTTCCTATGTATAGCAGGACTGTAAAGTATTTCACTGCTGAATGAACATTGTAAATGATAAATAAATACGAATGTCCAGGATTTCAATAGGGGGCTGTTCTCGGTTGCTAGAAAGCAAAATGTCCTATTAATACCATCTCTTTTATGTATGCAGCTGCACTGGAATGGATGCTTGCCGTAAATATTATGGTTCCTTTAAATTATTCTCTGTTTTCTAAATAAGAGAGTAAGGGGCTGCAGCAAAAAGCCGATTTTATAGGGAAGCAGCTGTTAGAGAAAGCTACATTAAAACCCTGGAGTATTTATTCCAGAATTTACTCTATTTATTATATAAGCAGGGGGGAGCTAGTTTATGCAGATTGTTTAGGAAATAAGCAGGATAAAAGCTGCTCATTAAAAGAGAGGGATACGAGTGAAAAGTATATTTAATAGAAAAAGCGTTCAATTGAATATACTGAACGCTTTTTTAGAAGATTAATTTTTAAAGAGCAGTAAGTAAATGAAATAAGGAGCACCGATTATAGAGAGAACAATGCCGACCGGAAGTTCAAGAGGTGCCAAAATGACACGTGCTATTGTATCAGCCGTCAAAACGAGCAGACCTCCAAACAATATACAGATAGGCAGCATTCGCTGATGGCGTGTCCCAACTAAAGCCCGTGCAATATGAGGAGCGATGAGACCGACGAATGTAATTCCTCCACCAATGGCTACACAGCTTCCTGCAAGTGCAACAGCAATGAGTAAAAGCTTGCCTCGTTCTTTATTTACATGAACACCAACACCGACAGCTGATTGTTCTCCTAAATTCAGGACATCCAGTGTACGGGCCTTATATAAAGCATAAGGGATGAGGATGATGAGCCAAGGCAGGGCTGCTAAAACATACGTCCAGGTTGCACTCCAAATGCTTCCTGAAATCCAAACAAGCGCTTGTGTAAAATCTGTCGGATTCATTTTCATTTGGAAAATTGTTAAACCAGCTGTAAAACCAGCATTCACCCCAATTCCGACCAAAATCATCCTTGTCGGCTTTACCGAACCCTTTTTCCAGGCCAATAAAAAAATGATGCCTGCAGCAGAAAATGCACCGAATAAGGCAACGAGCGGCATGATAAATACAGCGATATGTGATTGATAAAAAGCGTTTCCCTGTATAAAAAAGATATACAACACGATCATAAAGCCAGCACCTGCATTAATGCCTAGAATTCCTGGATCTGCCAGTGCATTTTTAGAAACGGCCTGCAGTATGGCCCCGGAAACAGCGATGCCGGCTCCGACAAGCAGTGCGATTATCATGCGCGGCAAGCGGAAGTTAAAAATGGTTAACTCATTGCTCGCTGTTCCATGTCCAATAATAGTCTCCCATACATCGGCTATCGGAATTTGAATATAGCCTGCATTCATGCTAAAAATGAGCATCAGCAAGATAAGAAGCAGAAAACATATTATATATAAGGAATAGGGAATTTTATCTTTTCTTAACTGCATTATAAACCTCTCCCATCTTTACGGGCTAACCATAGGAAAAATGGTACGCCGATTAACGCTGTAACAGCGCCTGCCGGGGTTTCGAAAGGGGAATTTATCATCCGCCCAAAGATATCCGCCACTAATAATAATAAGCCGCCAGTTACAGCTGAAGCAGGGAGAACCGATCGATAGTCTACCCCGACAATCGGGCGGACAATGTGAGGTACGACTAAGCCGACAAAACCGATCATTCCAGCGATTGAAACAGCAGCTCCTGTAAGGAGGATCACTGCTACTGTACTCAAAATACGAATAGCCATCGTATTCTGGCCTAACCCTTTAGCTACTTCCTCTCCCAAGCTTAAAACGGAAATGGAAGGTGCAAGGCCAATTGCCAAAATAAGCCCGATTAAAATGAGAGGAACAGCCAATTTAATATGGATTGGTTGAATACTTGCAAAGCCGCCTGCATAAAAGTAGCTGATATCCTTGGAAATATCAAATTTCAGCCCAATCGCTGTAGAAAGTGAGCTCAGCAGCGCTGTAATGGCTGAACCTGCTAAAGCAAGTTTAACAGGCGTAACACCTCCGCGAGCCATGGCAGTTGCGCCGAAAACGAAAGACGCCCCAACCGCTGCCCCTATAAGTGCATGAACAGCGATCATTACATAACTGGGGTCTTTATAAAATGCAAAAGCCAAGGCTACAAGAAATGAAGACCCTGACGTTACACCCAGTATGGAAGGGGAGGCAAGTGCATTTCGTGTGACTCCCTGCATAATCGCCCCGGCTACAGCTAATGCTGCCCCGACAAATAAGGCTGCGATGGCTCTTGGAATACGAAGCTCATGTATAACAACATGATTGGGATTTGTTGAGTCAAAATGTAAAATCGCATTTGTAATATCACCGTATGTAATATTATTTGCCCCAAACCGGATAGAAATGAAGAAGGCAGCAAATAATAATAAGATACTTATAGTTAGAAAACTAATGATGGACAGAATCCTTTTTAAGCTCATCATAAAAACTCCTAAATCGTTATTGACAATTTCTACATCATAATTGATAATGATTATCATTATAAATATATCACAGTTTTGAGAGGAAGAATATAGTATGGCGAAAAATAAATGGCGTTATGCAACGGCAGCAAGTTTATTAACTTTAACGTTAGCTTTAGCAGCCTGCAATAACGAATCAACTGATAAAAAAGACTCTACAGAAACAGAGCAAACAGAAAAAACAGATGTAAAGGATGTACGTACTTTAACAGATGCTTTAGGAAACGAGGTTGCTGTTCCAGTTCATCCAAAGCGTGTGATTGCGACCTATTTAGAGGATTACCTCGTTGCCCTCGGAATTAAGCCGGTAGCACAATGGAGTGTTGGTGAAGGGGCGAGCATTCAAGACTACTTACAAGATTCACTTGAAGAAGTTCCAACCATTGGCTTTGATTTGCCGTATGAAGCGGTACAAAGTTTTAAACCGGATCTAATTTTAATGGATTCGGCTTCAATGGTAGAGGGCAATAAATATAGCCAATATAGTGCGATTGCTCCAACATATGTAGTAGGAAAAGAAAATGATAACGATTGGCGTGAAGAGCTCCTGACAGTAGGGGAGGTTTTTGACAAAAAAGATGATGCACAAGCAATCCTTGATGACTATGATGCAAAAGTTAAAACGGCAAAAGCCGATATTGATGCTGCGGTAGGTGATGCTTCAGTAGCGGCAATTTGGTTAGTAGGTGGAAGTTTTTACCTAGTATCAGATGAGCTGTCAAGTGGCGCTGTTTTATATGAGGATTTAGGCTTTAAAGCACCGGCTGTTGTCAAAGAAATCGCAGCAAGCGGTACAGCAAGCTGGAATGCGGTATCATTGGAAAAATTAGTAGAGCTGGATGCAGATTATATTTTCCTCATCAACAGCGATAATGCAGGCAGTCCTTCAACGGTAAGCGATGCGCTTTGGAATACAATTCCTGCAGTAAAAGAAGGAAATGTATTTGCCTTTTCACCTGAATCTTCCTGGTTATATACAGGTCCGATTGCCAATAGCCAAATCATTGATGATGTAGTAAAAAGTGTAGGGAAATAAAGACCACAGAAGATGCTGAACATGTTCAGCATCTTCTATTTTTCAGTCTGTGAATATTCAGAATGGCTTGCTTGCCTTTGTTACTGCATATGGTAAACGCAATTCAAACGTTGAATACCATTCTCAATTAATGTAGAATATGTGGCAGACTCATATTTGTACAAACTAAGGGGAACCGAAGATGAATACGATTGAAGTAAAAAACGTCCATGTAGGCTATGAAAAAACAGAGATTATTCATAATATTTCCTTGCAAATAAAAGAAAATGAAATTACAACGATTATCGGGCCGAACGGTTGCGGGAAATCGACACTTTTAAAGGCCATTACCCGTATTATTCCCTATTCGCAAGGGAATGTGCTGCTTGACGGTGAGTCGATTGTAAAAATGAATACGAAAGAACTGGCCAAGCGGTTGGCAATCCTGCCGCAAATGATGGACCATCCAAATGGATTAACAGTAGGAGAGCTTGTCTCCTATGGCAGATTTCCGCATCAACGGGGTTTTAAAAGTTTAACGCAGGAAGATTATGAAATGATTGATTGGGCGTTAGAGATGACAAATACGTCTGAGCTGAAATACAGGGATGTGGATACATTATCCGGAGGACAACGGCAGCGTGTGTGGATCGCTATGGCTTTAGCGCAGAAAACAGATATTATATTTCTGGACGAACCGACAACTTATCTGGATTTAGCGCACCAGCTGGAAGTGCTGAATGTACTGAAGCATTTAAATGAAACACAGCAATGTACGATTGTGATGGTTTTACATGATTTAAACCATGCAGCCCGCTTTTCCCACAATTTGATTGCTTTACGGGACGGACAATTAATCAAACACGGAAAAGTGGAAGAAGTGATGCAAAAAGAAACACTAAAGGAAATCTTCCAAATTGACGCGGAGATTGTCATGGATCCAAGACACAAGACTCCAGTCTGCCTGACATATGATTTGCTTTAAAATTCCCCTTAAGAAAAAGAAAAAAGAAATAGAGGACACTATATGATACTTAGATTTTTCTCTTATTACAAACCCCACAAGCGCCTTTTTATGGTTGATTTTACAAGCGCTATTATCGTCGCGGTACTCGAATTGTTCTTCCCGCTTGCCGTGCAATGGTTTATTGATAAGCTATTGCCGACAGGTGATTGGGGAATGATTGTAAAAGTCGGGATTTTACTGCTGCTTACATATTTGTTAAGCACCGTTTTAAACTTTATCGTAAATTACCTCGGGCACAAACTCGGTATTAATATTGAGACCGATATGCGCCGCCAGCTATTCAATCATTTTCAAAAACAATCATTTTCGTTTTTCGACAACATGAAAACGGGACATGTAATGAGCCGCATTACGAATGATTTATTTGATATTGGAGAATTCGCACACCATGGTCCGGAAGATTTCTTTATCGCTATCATGACTTTTGTTGGTACATTCGCCATAATGTTTACGGTTAATCCGACACTGGCTCTAATTGTATTAGTTATGGTACCGTTCCTCATTTGGCTGATTACATACAGCAATAAAAAAATGAATGGTGCCTGGAAGGAAATGTACGGAAAAATCGCCGATGTAAACAGCAGGGTCGAGGACAGCATAGCTGGGATCCGCGTCGTGAAATCATTTACTAATGAAGAATTCGAAATGGAGCGATTTAACAAGCAGAATGGTTTTTTCCGTAAAGCAAAGCTATATGCCTATAAAATTATGGCAGGTACTCATTCAAGTATTTATATGATGACCCGCTTACTGACATTGGTCGTCTTAATTGTTGGTGCTTGGCTAAGCTTTAATGGACAGTTAACCTATGGTGAGTTTGTTAGTTTTGTCCTGTATACAAATGTATTAATTAAGCCGATTGATAAAATCAGTGCGCTCCTTGAATTATATCCAAAGGGGATGGCAGGCTTTAAACGGTTTACAGAAATGCTGGATGTCGAGCCGAATGTAGCAGATATTCCAGATGCTATAGAGGTAAATGAATTAAAGGGTGATATTGAATTTAACCAAGTTTCTTTTGCCTATGAAGATAATAAGCCTGTTATGAAGGATATTTCCTTTACCGTAAAAGCAGGGGAAACAGTAGCGCTTGTCGGTCCATCTGGTGCAGGAAAAACGACGATCAGCGGACTGATTCCAAGGTTTTACGATGTCAGCAAAGGGTCGATTACAATCGACGGTCTGGATGTGCGCCATATGACACAGCAATCACTTCGTAAGCAGATTGGGATTGTACAGCAGGATGTTTTCTTATTTAGCGGTACTGTTCGTGAAAATATTGCCTACGGAGATCTGGAAGCAAGCTTTGAGGATATTCAGAAGGCGGCGGAAAAGGCCCATCTGAAGGAGTTTATCGAGAATTTATCAGATGGCTATGAGACAGAAATCGGGGAACGCGGACTCAAATTATCAGGAGGCCAAAAGCAGCGTTTGGCGATTGCCCGGATGTTCCTGAAAAACCCGCCGATTTTAATTTTAGATGAAGCAACATCGGCATTAGATACAGAAACAGAAAAAATTATTCAGCAATCACTAAACGAGCTGGCACAAAACCGAACAACAATTGTCATCGCCCATCGCTTATCTACTGTACGAGATGCACATAAAGTGCTGGTCGTGACGCCGAACGGTATTGAAGAAAGCGGTACGTATGATGAATTGGTAAAAGCGAACGGAATCTTTTCAAAGCTCCATCATATTCAGTTTAAATAATAGAATACAAGCTCCCTACAATCATTCGATTGGCAGGGGGTTTTTCGTATTATGGAGGGCTACAAGAAGGGCTTTTTGGTGAAAAATCACAAAAAGGGCAGCATTTCTCCTTCTGTTTTTATTGTAGAGTTAAAATATAGTCACGGTGTTTATAAAAGATTGGTTTCATTTTTTATTCGACTAACGATGCAGTTTGGTACAATTAGAATAGGGGAGTTAATAGCCTTACTATCGAAAAGAATATAAATCGTATGTTCTTGAAGCGGCATAAACATAGCAATTATTAATCCCGCTTACTGCATCTGAACTAAATCTTTCTAAAAAGCAAGTTGTAACCTAACAGTTTATGAATGGAGATGAACTATATGGACGAAAGAAATACACTAATGGAAACATATTTTAATACAAAGGATATTGCTAAACGAAATGCCTTACTAAAGCAATTAGTATTTGACTTGCCCGAAGACGGAAAGGACTTTTTTCTAAAAGCATATAAAAAAGAGCGGTATTTGGATATGCGGCTTACTGCCATTAGAGGATATGCTGCCTTTGCAAGCGAAAAAGAAGTGGCCGGTTTAATGAAGAAGATGTTGGAAATCTTAAAAAAGCGTCCCGATAGTACACCATATAATTATGAGGAATATGAAATCTTGCGGTCAGCTTTTTTACTGCCTTACCTGCTTGAAAAATATCCGTATGACTGTTTCAAAGAATTTAATGAACAATTAGAGAAACAGTATGATGCCATGCCTGATGTTTTCAAAGGAATTTTTACCTGCAACGATAAAGGGGAACATACCCAATTAATTCCCCCAGCCATAGTTCGGAAACAAATCGAAGCTTTCCGTCGGGGGTGAATAACGGTACCCAGGTTTGCATTTCTAGCGTCCTGTTCGTAGTTATCAAAAGAAAATGAATTCGCTCCGTTAATGATGTTTATGATTCCTTATAGAAAAAATTCGTGTTGAGCTAACGGGTAATTAGTAAAGTAAAGATTTATAACGTATACATAAAACGGCCCCAAATGAAAGTTAGGTCGTACAATAAAACACATTAGACATTATTGTAACAATGTTTAATGTGTTATTTTGTATTACTCTCCATATTCAGAAATCTACCAATCATAAACGGCAGAATAGTACTTATTCATTTCTGTAGCGTATGATTATGCTTATTTAACATATTTTCTTTCCAGTTATATGGAGCAATTTCTGACGAAAAAACTGCGCCGTATTCAGAAACTAATTAATTGTAAATACCTGACTTTGACACGTAAATAAGCATCCTTTACAAGATAAGTAAAAGTGCAGAAACAGCTGGTGTTAATATCATTGCCGCTTTTAAAATAACTTTTGGTACAAGGTTGGTGAATTTGGCTCCAATATATGCTCCTACCATTGTTCCTATAAGGACTTGCAGTAATAAGACAAAGTCTAAATAACCCTCTAATATAAAGCCGATTCCGCCACCGATTGCAATCGGGATAATAACAAGCAATGTTGTGCCAACAGATTGAGCAAGGGTAATTCCTAAAACTGTGAGCAATCCTAATTGAATAAAAGGTGCAGAGCCGATTCCAAAGGTTCCGGAGAGCATTCCGACGATTATTCCTAATATTGCTGCCTTTAGCACAAATAAAGCGCTTAGTCGCTCATCTGTTTCTAATCGAGTTTTTTCCTTAAATAAAAACAATCGTATAATCAGCAAAATTGATGATAGAAACAGCATACCCGCTGTGAAAAAATGCATGTAATCTGTTGGAATGAGTATCGCGATTTTGGAACCAATAAAAGAACCAGCAGCTCCAAATAACCCTACAATGATACCCGTCTTTATAGACGTATTTCCTTCCCTATAATGACTAAACGCTCCTGAAAGGCTCGTAAATGCCATTGCTGATAGGGATGTTCCTAGGGCAATATGAATAGGCACATTAAAAACCAATGTTAAAATTGCAATAATAAATCCCGATCCGCCTGCTCCCACAAAACCTAAGATGGCCCATAGGGCAAGCATTGTTAGTATTATAGCCATAATAGTCACTCCAAAAGTTTATTTTTACATTAAACCAAGTACAAATTATTTTGTTATTTTATAATGCGGAAAGGGGATATTATTTTGCTAAAGAGAGTAGTGCCAAGTATGACGCTTTTCATATGAGGATGTCTTTCTTTAGTCTATATAGTAAGTACAACGTTTGGAAAATATTTAGGTAATAAATACATTATTGTATGTGTTACACAAAATGAAGTAACAATAAGAACCTCACATCCTTTCTTTTTTTCTGCCTTTAAGACGATTATAGGATCGCTATATACTGTACGTAATTTAAAAGCATAATCTATTGCGTCTTGTTGAAGCAGCACCTCCTTTTTATAACATGTACAACTCATTGTTCTTCCTCCCAATGTAAGAGATTCCTAATAAGGGAACTCCAAGTGCTAACTCGAAATCGAAAGTTAGCCTTTCCAAAGGTAATTTTTCCAATAAACCCTCCCTACTTTTAAATTACTGCTATACTATTCATAAGACAAATATATAATTTTTGTCTATTCATAAATTAAAGTTATGAGTGGGTGATTAAATGAATTTACATACACTGCGGATTTTTACGAATGTGGCCAAACTGGGGAGTATAACCGAGGCTGCTAATTTACTGCATATTAGTCAGCCCGCTGTCACAGCTCAGGTTCGAAAATTGGAAAAGGAAATCGGAGTCAAATTAATTACGGGGAAGGGGAGAGGGATTCAGCTTACATTTGAAGGTGAATTTCTGTATGAACAAGGATTACGTTTGTTTCATTTAGAACAACAGATTGATGAGAAGTTTAAAACGTTTTTAGAAAAGAAAAGGAAAATCCAAATTGCTTCAAATTATATCGCGATGAATTACATTTTACCGCCAATTATCGCGGGTTATAAACTAGAAAATCCAGATGTCGATATGTATGTATCGTTAGGCAATGTGGTGTCTGTTGAACGTCATCTCCTAAATTACGAAAGCGATTTTGGCTTTGTTGTGCAAAGTAATATCGGTCATGAAGATTTACATTTCGAGAAAATTAAAGATGTCCCATTTTGGTTTGTTGTACATCCATCACATCCCCTAGCAAATAAAGAAGTGACGATTTTCGATTTACGAGAGCATGGTTTTATTTATAGAGAACGAGGTAGCTCAACTCGTGATTTATTGGAGGCTATTTTTTATACCCATAACTGCCCACTACCAAAATGCGCCATACAAATGCAGGGCTTGCCTGAATCTATCAAGGTTGTTGAGGCAGGTTTTGGCGTGCTGCTCGCGCCAGACTGCAGCGTCAATGAAGCATTAGCACAAGGGAAGCTTGCACGAGTCTTTGTGGAGGAAGCGGAAGTCAATCAAAGTCTGTTTATTTGTACAAGGAAAACGGATGAAAGCGAGCATCCATTCATTCACTTTTTGAAAAAACGTTTGATTGGGTTAGAGACATAAAGCTCTAGCTCGATTTTTATATTAGTAAAGGGCTTGCTGTATAAAGGAAGCTGTGGCAAAAGAAGAACTAAATTAATTTTATTAATGAGAAGCTCGTTCAGTAATTCAATTAAAAGGAGTTTTAGTTTAATAAGCAACAAGCAATGATAAAAAAGGCTCGATTCCTTTTTAGAGGAATCGAGCCTTTATAATTAAACACACAAGCAATAATATGTTGCCACATCCACCCGGCACATTGTGAGACTGCCGCGTAGTTGGAGTTATAGTAAGTAAATAATGGCTGTGTTGAAAAACCTTTTATGAATCACAGTCTCACTGCTTTTTTATTTTAACTTTTAAATGGCTAGTTTTATTTATTCAATTCTTTATATAAAACATATTTTAAAGCAGAAATTTCATCTTCGGACAGTTTACCTTCAATTTCAGATAATACTTCATCCTTACTAATTGAACCGTTTTGAACTTGCTCCTGAATATCAAGTAAACGAGTAACGCCCACTTTTTTTATCAACACACGTGTCGCTTCTTCTTTAGTTTGGAAGGGAAGAGTATCCGGATTTGTAGTTGCTGCCTCGCTTACAATTTCTTGAACTTGCGGATCGTTCGCGATATAGGATTTTACTTCGTCTAGATTTTCGTCATCTAAATTAGATTCCACTTTTTCGATTATTTTTTCGGAAGCAATATTTGTCCCAAAATGCCACACAGCATAGCCAGCTGCGCCAAGTAAAACAAGAATAATTACGGTAATCGTTAAAAACTTTTTCATCAACTCACTCCTGACACTTTGAATATAGCACAACTTCACAAAAATCACGAAGAAAAAATGTTTTTTATATTTGGTTTAATTACAATTATTTGTGAACGAAGAGCAGATAAGTTTTCAACCTAGTATATAGATAGCATAAATATCAATTATAGGTGCATTTATATTTCCATTAGCGTCCTTGTTCCACAATCAGGTGGGAGTGTGGAGCAGCACTTTTAGAAAATGATCAAATTTTTTATAAAAGTCTTATACTTAAATGTTTATAAAAAGATAAGATGTTTAAAATAAAGCTGCATCACTTATAAAAATGTGTGATTAAAAAATCCTGTCTTGATATGTAAGATTTATCTTATTATTCAAACGGGGCATAGTGGGGGATAATACTATATTAGATAAGGTTTGCAAAATTTGGGTTTTTGATATTTGTGCTCGAAATAGAGGTACAAGTTAATTATATAATGATTCAATTTATGAAATTGGAGGCTTGATAATGAGATATAACATTGAAGGGGTATGTAAAATTTATGACGAAGAAGAGGGTTGGGGATGGATTTCGATTGAAGGTGAAGATGACGTATAGGTATACTTCAGTAATATTCAAATGAATGGATTTAAATCACTTACTAAAGATGATGTAGTATCGTTTGACCTTGAAGAAAATCCAAATTTAAAAGAACAATTACGTCGAGCTGTAAATATTAAGAAACTCGTTAAATTTAAATAACAGGCACTTTAGTGCACCAAGCATTTAAAATGTCTCCGAGCATTGCTTAGGATTCTAAAAGAATCATCAGTTATTAAATTCAAAACTATTTTAATTCATTCAAGATTTATAAAGCATACAAATTAAATCTAATAAACAAAATGACACGTTGGTTACTTTATGGGAAAAAGATCTCAAATATCGCTTTGGAAAGGTGGCTTTTTATTGGAAAACAAAGAGATAGTACTTACAATTTTAAATGAAATTAAAAATGGAATTACACCTATTCATACAGCTTACAATTTAACTTTGGATATGTGGGCAGAGTTCATTGAATACTTGGATGATAAAAAGTATATTACTGACGTTACTATTTATTGGTTTGGCAATGACGATACATACTACGATGAAAGAGTTCACTCTATTGACTTAACCAAAGCCAAATTAACTACTTTCGGAGAGAAATTTTTAGCTGAAGAAGTGAATTGATTATACAGATTAAATACAAATAACTTTCCCAAATGAAAGTTAGATAACAATACACCCCATTCATTTGAGTGGGGTGCTTGCTTTTTGTTGCTTATAAACAATATGTCCCCAGCCTATTATTAGTTGAGGAATTCAATAAGAAATTAGATAGATATGAAAGAGTTTATAACATTTTCTTTTTGCATTTTCTATTATCGGCGAATAATGCGATAAAGGTGCCAGACAAAACGGTCATCCATAAAATAAGATTCATTTTTTTCACCTCCAGTTGTTAGTTTATTTAGTATACGGCTGATAGTGAGAAAGAATTCAATAGAGAAAGATAATTTGAAATAAAAAGAAGCTGCTTATTCAACTAACTGTTTATTTTTTAGTGCAATAAAGATTTATAAAGTATGCAAACTAAACCTAAATAACGTTCCCAAATCAAAGTGAGGGTGTACAATAAAGCACACTAAACATTGGTATAGCAATATTTAATTACAAAGTGAAAGTCAATTGAAGAAAGGTCTATACTGACACTGGAGATTTCTCCCGTGTCAGTTATTATCACTTTAAATAAAAGGAAGATCCATCAATCATTTCTACATCTTCCCTATGTTTTATTTCCTCAATCAAACGAAATAACGCTTCATCTTTCTTTTTTGCCTCAATCATACAATGTATTTCCGGCACTGTTCCTCTGATTTCTTTTAAATATCTGAAAAACATGTCTACATCCACATAATCAGAATGATGACGGAATTCCCTCTCGCTTTTAGGACTTGAAATATGCATTTTTATTGGCAACGGTGAATCCTTCCAAGTAGCTGCAATTCGGTCCCACTTATCCTCCCATTTTTCATTATAATGATGTGCGAGATGGTGATGATAATCAAATACAAGCGGTATTTCTAATTTTTCACATAGATATAACGTATCATCAACTGTAAAAGAAGTATCGTCATTTTCAAGCATAATCATCTTTTGAATTGCTCTTGGAACATCCATCCAATTATCAATGAATCGCTCTAAAGATTTCTCAGTTTCTTTATAGTTCCCACCAACATGAAGAACACATCGGTGCGTCGGATCGATTTTCATTCCCTTTAACAATAAATAATGCATCTTTAACGTTTTTAAAGAGTTTCTGACTACTTCCGTTTTTGGTGAATTAACGACGACAAAATGATCAGGATGAAAATCAATTCGTATATTATGTTCTCTTGCATACGCGCCTATTTCAATTAACTTCTCTGATAATGGTTTTAGATAATTCCAATCAGGTAGTTCTTCATGGTTAGCTAAAGGAATCAATCGAGAGGTTAAGCGATAGAAATGAATTTCTTTAAAGACATTATGTTTTAATAGCCTAAGTGTATGTTCTAAATTTGACAGTGCAATTCGCTCTAGCTTTCGTATGGCCGCTTCGCGATCCTTAATTTTTTGAAATTGAGTGAATGTCATCGTTTGAGACGGAGAAGCATTTTTTAGTTCCATACTCATCGCAACATAACCTAATCGTACAATCGTCATTTTCCCACCTCTTCTGTAGTATGTATCGTAGTAGACAAACTTATTATCCAATAATGCGTTTAATTAAATGGATGGAAAGATCGACAAAGACTTGAGAAATATGGAGGTCTTCCGTATTAGCGAAGTTAAACATTGTTTTTTACTTTATGTCTGTCCATATTATTTCACAATGTAATTCGATTGAAGGGTAACAGAAGGTGAAGGAGAAACAAGGGAAATATTCAATTAAAGGGCGTGATTCTTTAAAATGATAGATTATTAATAATAAAGTTTGATTAAAATCATCCCTCCTCTGTAGCTTTCTTTGAGGTTAGATGATTTTTTAATGGATATTTACGTTAATGTAACTAGAAAGATTGTGAAGAAACGTACTTAAACTAACGCAGCAGGTTAATTCAATTAGATATTTTATTTAGAGGTTGAACAATAGCTTTAAATAATACAGAGCTGAAGAAAAATTAGCACCCTTATAGCATGAAAAAGTAGCGTTCTATTGTCCCAGGCTGTTATTTCTATCAATCGAAATTATACCTTTCCTTTATAAAATAAATGTATTTAGATTTCTGGGTTTTTTGTGGTATATATGTATGTAGTTAATAGACTAATTTAGCCACTGTTGAGCACTAGATACCGAAAGGAAGAAAAGATATGGAAGTTGGACAGCAAGGTACACAAATTAAATTTGATAATCAAGAACATTTACACAAAATACAAGCATGGGTACAAGATAGCAGAGCTTATGCGAACTTAGGGAAATGTGCAAACTATATACCAGCTTTAGAAAGAGCAAATCCTTCACAGTTAGGCATTTGTATCATTGGTTCAAATGGTTCAATCGTAAAGGCAGGTGATTTTAATACTGCCTTTACCTTACAAAGTATATCGAAGGTAATTGGCTTTATAGCTGCATGTATCGATTATGGTATTGCTTATGTGTTAGAAAGGGTGGACGTCGAACCAACCGGGGATGCTTTTAACTCGATAATTCGTTTAGAAGTTCATAAACCTGGAAGACCTTTCAATCCGATGATAAATGCTGGAGCAATCACTGTTGCATCATTACTAGGTGGACGAAATCCTGTTGAAAAAGTGGAATCTATATGCTTATTAATAGAAAAAATCGTAGGGAGACGCCCAACTATCAATGAGGATGTGTTTCATTCTGAGTGGCAAACAGCTCATCGAAATCGAGCTTTAGCCTACTATCTAAAAGAGACCGGATTCTTAGATTGTTCTGTAGAAGAAGCTATAGAGGTATACTTAAAGCAGTGTTCAATTGAGGTAACTACAGAAGATGTAGCCATGATTGGCTTAGTCCTTGCAAATGACGGATATCATCCTATACGTAAGGAGCAAATCTTCTCTAAGGAAGTGGCAAGGTTAACAAAAGCATTAATGGTAACATGTGGTATGTACAATGCTTCCGGCAAATTTGCTGCATCTGTAGGTATTCCTGCAAAAAGTGGAGTATCGGGAGGTATATTGGCAGCAATTCCTCCACGAGGTAGATCCACCGATTCCCCATTTATGGATGGCTGTGGTATAGGGATTTATGGCCCTGCCATTGACGAATTTGGAAATAGTGTTGCAGGAGTTAAGCTGTTGCAGCAGATAGCTAGAGAATGGGATTTTAATATTTTTTAAATGTGGTGTGCTACCACACCAATGTAATAATAAATCCAAAAGAAAATTACGCTAAGCGTTAACTTATTCTTCACCTAACGTGGTGCTTTTAGATAAATATTTGCTTTCTGAAATAATCAATCTTTGTTACAAAAAGCCTTTTGCAGGTATGAAAAACCCCCTTTTTGATCAATCTTTGGTCAAAAAAGGGGGGATGATTTTCTGATAAAATCCGCATTTGTAGATGTGGTTTAATCAAGGTTTATTCCAAACCAACAGTAGATTGGGGCTTCGAAATAAAGCTCGAGAATTTATAATGAAATCTGGTTGTTTATAAAAAGTCTGATCAAATTCCTTTGTAGATAGGCAAGATATTTTCTTGCTTCCTGTTTGGTACGAGTCAATCAGGTTTATTGATAAATGTATTCACATAGGTGATATATTTTTTCCCTTCTCATATTTTCCTGTTAGTTTTTCTTCTATTTTTTTCCACATATTAACTTCTGCACTTTTTGGTGGCAGACTCGTTCTTTTTTCAGCAAACCCATTTAAAGACGCCATTCCGAAGTATATTATAAAAATACTCATGATACCCAGTACTATTAAGAAGACTTTTTGTCTAATCAAATTCACATCTTTTTGATTTATTTTAATGATATGACTATCTATTAAAATGTATACGACTCTTTGCGGGTTCAAAAAGTATTTAGGTATCATGGTCTTTGGAGCAGTTGATTTTAGAAATGCCTTCAAAAAACTCTTCTGTTTGAAAGTGTATATAAACCCATCGATAAGCTCCGGTCCGTTTCAAAAGATAATAGCCGCTTCAACCTCCTTTAATCCTTTTAAAGAGAACATAGCATCTACTGGTGACTTCGTTTGCTCGTCTTTCTCTTTCAAGCTTGCTCTCGCTTTACCTCCGATCTCCATAGCATCCTTCACAATTCTATTCAAATGAGAAAATTAAGGAGCAAAACAACGCCATTTCCAGCGTAGAAATGTTCCTTTTTTCGGTTTTTGGGGTTTGGGCTTGAAGGATCTTCAGCACGTGGGGTACGTGCCGCCAGGCAAAGGGATCAGGAACCTACGGAGTGTTGGCTAAGCATGAGCCGTAGAGTCCGTCGTTATCGAGCCATTTAGTGCTGCCGCCCTGAAGCTCTTTTATCTTTTATCTTTTATCTTTTGAATGTTGGAAAAGGGCTTTTAAATGCGTGGAATATAAAAACTTAATAGATGTATAGCTGCTCCTGATCCCAATGTGTCTGGACCTCTTTAAAACAGTGAGGGAAAGCTTAAAAACTTGTTTCTTAAGAAAAAAAGTCCGCCTTAAGGCGAACTCAATTTACCCAAGCTTCCTAAAGTAACCGTGTCTCACTTTTAGGGGGCACTTCAGGTTTGGGAACTTTTATACTTACGTAAAGTGATAATAAGGTTGTTGACATCTGAAAAAACATAGTGTAAGATTCTAATAATTTGATAAGCAAACTCACACGCATTCGTGAGTGGCGGAATTTTGTAGAGTTTATTCTCTGTTTCATTCGCCCGTCGTCTATTTATAGACGACGGGCTTTTATATTTTTAGGAGGGATTTTTTTGATTAAATTGAAGTTTTCTTTAGTGATTTTATTAGGTGCCTGTAGCTATGGGGTCCTATCTTCCATTCTTAAAATCGGATTTTCAAATGGATTTTCTTTTCCTGAACTTTTAAGTGGACAATTTGTATTTGGTTGGTTTGGTCTATTATTACTCGTTCTTACCTTTTCCCGTTATAAAGTATCCTTAAAAAATATATTATCGTTGTTAGCGGTTGGGACAACAATGAGTTTAACAAGTATTTTTTACGGGCTTTGTGTAAAAGAACTACCTGCATCCATTGCTATTGTATTGTTATTTCAATTCACTTGGATGGGCGTACTAATTGAAGCAATTGCTAATAAAACTTTTCCAAGTCGCGAAAAGTTATTGTCCATTCTCATCTTATTAGTAGGAACGGTATTTGCAGGGGGGATATTTGAGGGTTCGGGAGATCAATTATCTATCAAAGGAATAACCTTTGGTTTATTAGCAGCTATAACTTTTTCCTTTTATTTCTTTGCAAGTGGACGTGTATCTACCGAAGTTCCAATCATTTCAAAAAGCTTTCTTATGGCAACAAGTGCAACACTCTTTGTTTGTTTAATATATCCCCCAACATACTTGATTAATGGCACATTGCAAGCTGGATTATGGAAATATGCTTTAATTTTAGGTTTCTTTGGAGTTGTTATACCAGGCATATGTTTTTCCATTGGTGTACCAAAAGTAGGGACAGGCCTTGCAACAATTTTAGGAGCTGCCGAACTCCCAACAGCAGTTATCGCTTCTATTACACTTCTCAATGAATTCGTATCGCCTTTACAATGGATTGGAATTGTTTGCATTTTATCCGGTATTTTCATACCTCAAATGTTAAAAGTAAGGAAAAATAAGAGACAAAACTTTTTTAGTGAAGACACTGTAGAAAATTAATTTAGGAATTACGTTTAAAAACCTATAATTATCTATTTCACTACACTTTATTAAGAAAAAAAGTTCGCCTTAAGGCGAACTTTTTCTGCTTATATTTAACGAGATTGATCTTTATTTCTTTCCTTAGTTTGGTACTGCTGCGCTTTAATTTGAGCGTCAACTTCTTTCAACCCTTAAGTGAGTTTGATGGATGGACAGTACCATCTTTCCAAACGGTGATTATTACTTTTTTGTTCATAAAATTTTGAATGGGGATTATTGGGACACTCTTGGGAAGGAACCATCACTTTTTTGGGAAAAGAAATGATAAAAGGTTTTGAAAAACATCAACCGAGAATGTTTCAAAAGATATTACGTCAGGAATAATTAAATTGTGGCTTTCCTTAATAAAAGGTAAGGCTTTTTCTTTATGTTGCTAAAGGGGCAGGATAATTGAATAACAAGAGAAAGTTTAAACAATGAAAATAGCCGAGTTTATCTCGACTATTTCTTAATATTATCAAGTTTATCTGGAATAGTTTTTAATATTCTCTTTTTGTAATTTTAGAAAATATATCAGATACCAAACTACAAATACTATAGGAATTAAGTAAGTTAAAATAATAAGAAGAATCATCTAATCTAAAGTAGTCCTCCGTCTGCTAGGTAATGTTGTATTACATTATGTATATTTATCTCTCGATAGTGCGTTCAAGTATTCCTAAACCTTATTCTGAAGGTATTGATTAAGATGACTAATACATATATATCTATGAAATTATATTATTTTTAATACGAAACTTGTTCTGGTTGTACAATTTCATATTCACCTTCTGCATACTTTTGCTCCGCATAATGGCCTCCCCATTGACAGAGCTCCTGCAAGATAGGTTTAAGAGATTCTCCAAGTTCAGTGGATGAATATTCAACCTTCGGCGGTACTTGATTATACATCTTTCTGCTCACAAGTCCACTGGCTTCAAGCTCTCTAAGTGTTTGAATCAGCATTTTCTGAGTTATATTCGGGATAATGCGCTGTAATTCACTCGTTCTCTTTGGTCCATTCATTAAAAAGTGTAATACAAGACCTTTCCATTTTCCGCCAATAACTTCCTTTGTCACTTCAAACCCACAACTAAATTTTTTCATGTCTAAAGCTCTCCATTCCACATTTATTACTTTTTAGTTACTATATCACAAAAAAGTGGGTACTTCCGATAATGTGCCTATTGAAGGATACTATATCTTGTAAGTTATTCATCAAGTACTTAAAGGTACTAGATATAAAATAAAATTAATTCTAAAGGAGTGTTAGTATGGGTAAATTTGAAGGTAAAATAGCGCTTGTAACGGGTGGAACAAGTGGGATTGGTCTTGCTACAGCACAAAAATTTGTAAACGAAGGTGCATATGTTTATATCACGGGACGAAGACAAAACGAACTTGATAAAGCTGTTAACCAAATTGGCAAGAACGTAACCGGTGTTCAAGGTGATATTTCTAAGCTTGAAGACTTAGACAAACTATATGACATTATAAAGCAGGAAAAAGGTAAGTTGGACATACTTTTTGCTAATGCAGGCACCGGCAACTTCCTTCCATTAGGTGAAATTACTGAAGAGCAGGTTGATAGAACGTTCGACATTAACGTTAAAGGAACCATCTTTACTGTTCAAAAAGCGTTATCACTATTCCCGGACAAAGTAGGTTCTATTATTGTAACGGGCTCTACTGCTGGATCAATTGGCAACCCAGCGTTTAGTGTATATGGAGCATCTAAAGCAGCATTAAGAGCACTAGTTCGCAACTGGATTCTCGACCTAAAAGGTACTGAAATCCGTATAAATGTGGTTAGTCCAGGAGGTATTCTTACACCTGCATACGATGAGCTTTTTGGTGATGCACTTGAAGCGGTACTGGAAAATAGCAGAAATACTGTTCCAGCTGGAAAAGTTGGGACACCTGAAGAAGTAGCAAACGCTGTATCTTTCCTTGCTTCAGACGAAAGCAGTTACTTGACGGGTGTTGAATTGTTCGTAGATGGTGGGCTAGCACAGGTATAATTTCACTGCGCAGAGATTACAAATAGTCCCCAAAAAAGGTTAATGGGGATTTACTTGAAGAAGTCGTATAAAAAAGTCGTTTCCTTAAAGGACAGGGAATTCGACTTTTTTATGTTTGAATTTGCTTAACGTTGTAAATTCGCATTTTCCTGGGGCTACCACTAAATGACCTGTAAAAAAGATTACTTTGTGAATAAATAAATGTACTTAAAGTAACGGGTGCTTTAGTTGAATAACCTTCTTCAACAAACGGGCGCGATTGTTGAAGATCAGCAAAAAGAAATTATCAAACTTTTATATAAAAATATCATATCGTTTCCCAAAGAATTAATCCGTTTTGAGCAAACTTTTTTCAAAACGGGTTCTTTTCATTTAACTTAAAATATGGGTCTGTGAGTTGTTTTTGATCAAATTTTATTCTTAAGCTATAACAGCTTTTAAACAGAACGAACGTAGAAAGCTCTGACTATTTATTTTTCTCTTCGTCTGAGAGTGCTTAGAAGGGATGTAAAAAAACTTTTCTTAAGAAAAAAGTCTGCCTTAAGGCGAACTCAATTTACCCAAGCTTCCTAAAATAACCATGTCTAACTTTTAGGGGTCGCTTCATAATTGGTGGTGGGATTTTTTTGTGCTCGATTTATTTACTTTCCACCTAATAAAAAAACGCATCCGCTGCATTTTTGAAAAGGGTAATTTTTCGAAAAGCAAAAAAGTCACAAAAAGATAACATAAATTCTGAAAAAATCCGGAAGCTCACGAAATCCAATCTTTGTACATGTGGGAAAAACCTTGATATAATAAGCGTTGCGAATATAAATGAAAGAGGGCGAAAATATGAACGCTTACGAAGAATATATGCGTCAAGTAACGATGCCAATGCGTACAGAACTGACGGATGCAGGCTTTACCGAGCTGACAAATGCAGATGAAGTGAATGAATTTATGGCGACGGCACAAGGAGTTTCTCTAGTTGTCATCAACTCGGTATGCGGATGTGCTGCAGGGCTTGCTCGTCCGGCTGCCCGTGAAGCAATCGAAATGGTAAAACCGGATAATTTAGTGACGGTTTTTGCAGGACAGGATCCTGAAGCAACAGCAACAATGCGTGCTTTCTTTGAGGATGTGCCGCCAAGTTCTCCTTCGATGGCTATCTTAAAGGGTGGGGAACTGGCATATTTCATTCCCCGCGAAAATATTGAAGGCTTCCCAATGGAACAAATCCGTGACCATATCGCAGATGTATTAAAGCAAGTATGTGCGGAATAACGATCGTTACGACTGCGGGAAGACCAGATGAGTATTCTGAGCGGCTTGCACAAGATGCCTGTGAAGCTTTGAATCTCCAATTCGTCCCGCGAAAAAAACGCTCAGTTGCAAAAATGAGCAAGGAATATGATGCGAATGTCATCGTGGCAGGCAAGGAACGATATGAATACTACCCGAAAGGTGCTGCGGCGCCTTTCTTTTTTCATCCTAACTCTGCAGCGTTCCGTTTAAAGCGGGTTGACCGTGGGGAAATGGACCCGATGATTGCAGCATGTGAATTGATGCCGGGGGATTCCTTCCTGGACTGTACATTAGGCATCGGTTCGGACAGCCTTGTTGCGGCTTTTGCGGCAGGTCAGAAAGGAAAAGTCGTTGGTATCGAAGCGAATCGGAATGTTGCCTTTATTGTTGAAAGAGGTATGCAGACGTATGATACTTCGGAGCTCCCGCTTACTGCCTGCATGCGCCAAATCCAAGTGATATGCAGTGAGGCAGTCACTTATTTAAAATCCTTGCCGGATCATTCGTTTGATATCGTCTATATAGATCCAATGTTTGAAGAAGTGATTGAAGAGTCCAATAACTTCGAAACGCTTCGAGAGGCAGGAGAGCATCTAGCATTGACGAAAGAGTGGGTGGATGAGGCTGTCCGCGTAGCAAAACGACGCGTTGTTCTGAAAGCCCATTTCCGCTCTGGCTGGTTTAATGAATTCGGCTTTCAGCGTGATGTTAGGCTGACATCTAAATTTCATTACGGCTACATAATTAAAAAGAAGGCTATTTAAAGGGTGTATCTCTATGCTTATTGACAAGCTTTCGAGATTATGGTATAATATTATGGTGCTATTTTAGATGGCTCGTTATATAAATTGGCATTCTAACTAGTTGCTTTTGTTGAAGCTTATTCACACTGGCGCTAGCTTAAGGGCAGCAAGGACGTAGTAGAAGGTTGGGACTGCGTTGCTTAAGTTGTAGAAAGTAATAGTGGAATTTTACCGCGGTTAAACACAGGGAGGATTGACTCCCGACATAAATAAAATTCCCCGGATGATCGGGTTGAGACATGACATTTATAATAACAGGCTATCTATTAAATACTAAAGGGGCGTCCTCGAAAATGAGGATGCCCCTTGACCAATTCCAGGAAGTTTTGCTTTGGGGATGAAAAATCACCCGAGGGTTTCCTGGGTGATTTTTGAGATTAATCTGTGAAGCATAATGAAGTTAGGTAAGCCAACATTAAGAATAGGCCTAAACTGATCGCGAATGTGCCGCTCATTTAGAAAAACCTCCCTTGAATAAAGAAACATATAAGTCCATAGATATTGTACAATGAATAAGAAAAAGATGAAACCTTTTCAGCTATTATACGTATAATTAAGTATAGAATGAACTTGGAAATATGTACATAAATGGATGGTGAAATTTATGAAGAAATGGTTACAAAAAGGCCTCATGATCTCTGTCGCCGTTTTGACACTAGGTATCATTGCACCAAATCATGAGATTTGGAATCACCTGGAGGAAGGCAAGGAACTCCGAACATATACGCCAAATGGTAATAACGTTGCATCGGCGGTTCAGCTTGATCAGCTGTCTACGGATATGCAGGAGGAAACAGCAGATGAGCCGCAGCAGCTCGTACAGACAATGAAAACTGCAGCTAAAGAACAGGCATACATAAAATTTGGCACACGTATCGCTCCCGTAATTAGCGATGATTTTGAAGAGCGTATATTCCCAAAAATGGAAGAAGCGATTGAGTCCACGGTAGCACGCCTTGACAATGATACAATGCGCTCGTTGTCAATTACGGAGAAACCAAGCGGCAATTATTCTGAAAAGATATTCCATATTAAAAACTCACAAACGAAAAAAGACGTTATCCGCTTCCATGTCCGGACAGAAAATCGCCTTGATGACGGTTACTACTACAATTTCCACTATCATACATTTGAAGATCAGTTTGCTAAGCATTATGATCTCGGTGAAATCTACTGGAGCAAGAATACACCTCCGAAGTGGTTATCCTAAAAAAACTCGAACACCTGTATACACGGCAGGTGTTTTTTGCTGCTCTAAATATAAATATATCAATGTTTTAGTGGTTTTTAATTTTCTGTAAAAATTTTCTATATTACTTTGTAATTTGTTGCATAAAACGGAGTACCCCAGCTTGTACCCCATTTTTGTTGAAATAGAATAGGTTAGGAAGAAAAACTGCAGTTACAAATACCCTCGTCTAATGAAGGGGAAAAGAACTACAGATTGCGCAGGGGATAAGAAATAATGTAAGAATTATGTTTGATTGTATACGGATAATCCATATATCCATAGTGTCTTCAGCTTTATTCTAAAGGGATGCGCAATGTATAAAACGCACTGCAGGAGCCGTACGAATATAGGTAAAGGACTTACTTCAGAAAATCCCTCCCCAGGACTAAATTAAGACTTTTTCAACTTTTTCTCCCTATATGCATTAATGGAAGTTTTTAAAGATGCAAAACTGCCAATAGCTGAATAACCGTAAAACCAGCCCATAAAAATTCCGGCAAACAAATGATGTCTATGACTGATGAAAACAGAAATAATCAACCCAATTAGTAAGGCAATTGTAGGAACCCAGAATGGTTTAACGTGAAAATACTTTTTTAAGATTTGAGTAATAATCATGACAATTGGTACAGCTATCACTGCATCCCAGAAGTTTGTATGTATTATTGGAAAATGTTCCATAATGACACCCCGGTTTGAAATATTTATTACATATTCTTTGTTCTTATCATCTTTTTATACTATCCATATGTAAAAAAAGAAGATGCCTATTTGAAACACTCTGCGGAGAAACAGGCGATATTTTGAGTGCAGTAAGCTGGGGTGTTGTTAATGGTTAATTAGATTAGAGTGTTTTCTAGCAAGTATAGATAATTATAAGCAGGCCGAGTAGGATTATTCATATAGCAAATGGGGCGAAGCAGGTACCTCAGGTATAGTAACAGCTTTCGATGAGTTAATAATTGGCGATAAATGGGCTAAAAAAGAGTGTTTAAAATAAGGGGGCGACCTTATGAAATATAACTTGAAATTAGAACATCTACTAATGTTTAAAGAGGAATAACAGCTGAATTTCTATTTTTTCATTTTACGAATATATGCCAATTGTCCAATATGGTAGGCATTATGAGTTGTGGCATTAGCTATTATTCCCCACCATTCAGCCTTCATCGGATAACCATTCACAATTGATGAAAGCTGCTCTTCCTCAATCAGCTCTTGCCATTGCAGCAGTATTTTTAATAATTTTTTCTTCAATTCGAAGAAAGTAACGTTATCTTTCACAAGAAAAGTAGCATCATTATCGGTTTGTGAATCGACTTTAACCTGGTTTTCCTTGTACCACAATTGCCAAGTTTCATTCCAATAAATTAGGTGTTGGGCAATTTCAGCAATACTATGACTCGAGTCATCAGGTTTCCAAAAAGCTTCCTTTTCAGATAGTCCATCAACTGCTTCATAAAATGAGACGTACCAACTGCGATCATTCGCATTCGCTAGAAGTTGATCTAACAATACGGTTTTAACATCAATCATTCACTTATCATCTCCTTAAGCTAAATATTTTCTGAATAGTATATCACTTTGATAATTACTTTGAGAACAAGAATGAGGAAATTTTCTGCATTATAGTGTTTATCAGTAGAAAGGATTTACAACAAAAATGGAAAGGGGCCTCTCGTAAAGTAGAAATTATTTTCATTTATGGAAAGATGGGAATGGTATAATCGAATATAAGAAATAAAAAGCGTATGTAATAGAACGAGAGAAGAATTGCTTGATAAATATTACGGAGCAAAAGAGAGGGAAAATATAAATGAATCATGTTTTTGAACTGTAATATAGAGAGGTTTATTGCAAATGGTATATATTTACTGAAGAATACGAGAAAAACAAAGATAAAAAAGCCCGGTACTAGAATAGACAGCCTCCTCGGTATGGGAAGGTACATTGTTTTATAGCTTTTTCCGACATGTGCACGTTATTTATTATAGAAGGGGAAATATATAGAAACCTGTAGGAATTAATTTTCTCCCCAATTATCATTAATGATAGGAGAGTATTGTGATGGATATATTAAGGTTTAATTATTCAACCCTACTTAAAAGAAGTAAATCAAGAAGTTACCAACTGCAGGTGACTGCGCTGACAACAGTCCTTATGACATTTTTAAAAGAAAATAGCTTAATATATTTGGAACCTTTTAAAGAGGATGGGTCTCTAAAAGAGGATTTAATAATTCGTAAATCAAATTTGTCGGACATTGGTAATGAGCTATTTAAAATTTATTATCCAAAGTGGTCAAATTATATAGATCGTGGGGGTAATATAGAAAATGTGAAGATATTAGAAAATGGTTTAAGTGCTCTAAAGTCGGTAAAGACAAAACATAAACTATAAAAAGCACTATATAAGTATTCGAAACCAGAGTTTTTTCCTAATGGTTTATAAGTTTAATTAACTATACACAGTTGAAATTTCCTTGTTTTAAAAAGGCAGAACATAGTATATCTTAATCCTTTCAAATTAAAAGACGAAAGGTAATGGAATTGTATTATATAGTTTGTTAGACAAAATTTTTAGCTTAACAATACAAGAAAAATGCCTATATTTCCTCAGAAATATAGGCATGTACATTAAATTAATCCGATTTTAATAGGGAATACATATGAAGATCAATATATTTCCCGTTCGATTTTTCGAATTGTCTTAAGGTTCCCTCAAAAGTAAAATTTAATTTCTGCAAAACCCTGATCGAATTGGAGTTTGCAGGTTCTACCTTTGCTTCAATTCTATTAAGATTTAAAATTTCAAAGGCATAATGAATCAATGCACGTATACCTTCTGCAGCATAGCCCATACCCCAGTGTTTTTTAGCAAGATCATAGCCGATCTCCGTCTTATCGTTTTCAAAGTCTATCATATTGAAACCGCATGTACCGATTATTTCACCGGACTTTAATTCAACCATACTAAAACGAATAGCTTTATTTTCGTTGGATAATTCGTCAAGCAGTTCGATCATTTCTTTTGCCTGCTTTTCGTTTGTGAAATTTGCTATATTCATGAATTTAGTAACATCAGGATCAGACCAAATCTCAAACAGACTTTGAGAATCCGACACTTTCATTTTTCTTAAATACAGCCTTTGAGTGTTTAGCTCTTGTATCAATACTTTTACCTCCAAAGTATGGTTCATCAACGTAATCGGGGAGTGATTTCCATTCTGGATGGACGCTTTCCTAAGAGAGGTGGCTCCATCTGAATGGTTACTGGGCTCAATCCTAAAATGTTTGGATTTCTGGCCCTAAATTATCCCCAACTTATGGTGAAGACCCAAAATATTTATTCATTAGGATGAAAAAATATTGCTATCTGCGCATAGTTCAGTCCCTTCTATATCTATTAGCTTTATTATACATTGAATAACCAAGTTAAGGAAGGTTGGCAAATAAATCTGTTAACTATAGAGCGTAGCAGTCGTTATTTTTATATTGATATTCACTGCTTATTTTTGCTTAACGAAAGAAATAAAATTAATACAATAATACACATTGTACCGAGCCATTGATACACGCCAAATGGTTCATGCAGCCAAAATACTGTTGTAAGAACAGCCAATAATGGCTCGAGACTTCCGAATAGGCTCGCTTCCTTCGGTGAAATGGATTGCATGCTTTCAATATAGAACCAAAAAGCAATCATTGTGCCAAATAGAATGACGAAAGCCAGATAAAATAGCGCCTCGCCTGTTAAAAGAGCTGTATCAATTTGCCAAGGTGGATGAATAAAACTAAATCCAGCACCTCCTATAACCATCGCCCAGCCGACTATGACGAGGGAGTCGAATTGCTTTAATAAATAAGCTCCGTATACTGTGTAAAATGCTGCCGATATGCCTGATAATATCCCCCAGAATATAGCTGCGCCCGAAACGGAAAGAGTTGAGAATGAACCATTTGTAAGCAACAGGAAGCATCCGACTAAAGCGAGTGTAATCATTACTAGATCCCTCGCTGAAAATGCTGTTTCTCTTCTAACTAATAAGTAAAGCATAATAAAGACCGGAGACAGATACTGGAGCAGTGTTGCAACAGCTGCATTTCCATGTTCTATGGAGGCCATGTAGGTATATTGGACAGCCAGCATCCCAAACAAGCCGAATATGACTAGGTGTACAGCAGTTCCTTTATTTCGCCATACTTGCAGAATCTGCGATTTATTTTTAAAGATAAATTGAATAGTTAATAATAAAATTCCCGCGATACATAGTCTAGTTGAAACAAGCCATCCTGCTTCAATTGAAAACTGCTGAAAAAGCTTCTGTGAGACAGTACCGCCGATACCCCATAAGGAAGCCCCGATAATGACTAAAAGAAGACCCCTTTTCCTTGAACTCTGCACCATAGATTCACCACCAAAATATAAGAATAATGTTATGATAAAGTGAATGAGCTAATAAAAATATCATTTTTAAAGCGAAAAGTATAACAATATTGAGGTGTAATGATGCAAATCAAGAATTTCAAAATAGATCAACAGCATCGTGAGCTGACCCGGCATAAGACAAACCTTTTACCATTGGCATGCTATAAAACTACGATTCAACAAAATGTTCATGGTTATATTCCTCTTCATTGGCATGAAGAGGTTCAATTTGTTTTTGTTGTGGAAGGGAATATACGGTTTCAAGTGAATGAACAAGAGATTACTGTCGAAAAGGGAAATGGATTGTTTATCAATTCGCAGTGTCTCCATGGAGCTAAGGATGGGCAATATCGAAACGGCATCTATATTTGTTTAAATGTTCTGCCATCCTTTTTAATGATGCCTGAGCTTTTTTCAGCTTATGTAGTGCCGTATACTCAAGCAACGAATCTCAATCATATAAAATTAGATCAGGCAACTAGCTGGGGAAAGGAAGCTTGCGCTCATATTTTATCTATATATGAGCTACTTGCAAAAGCGGGCGAATTTTATGAAATACACGTATCTAAACATTTGACAACCTTGTGGCTGCTTCTTATTTCCAATGCCAAACCGGTAACCGACCCGGTAAATTTGAAGAAAAATAAGCGGATGAAAGAGATGCTGGCCTGGATTCATCTGCATTATGATGAAGCGGTAACTTTAGAGGAGATTGCAAAAGCGGGGCTGCTTAGTAAAAGCGAATGCTGCCGATATTTTAAAAGTATATTGGGCCTTTCTCCAATTCAATATGTAAATCGATACAGGATTGAAAAAAGCCTCTCTCTTCTGCAGCATACGGCACTTTCTGTTACAGAAATCGCTTATAAAGTAGGTTTTAATGGAAGCAGTTATTTTATTGAGCAATTTAAGAAGAGTATGCAAACGACACCGAAGAGTTATCAGCAACATGTGAAAAATGGGGGATTAGAATGGTAGAAAAAAGTGATGGACCCGTCAACCTCTTTAAAGCGTCATGTAAAAGTAAGTTGTGCTATGTCTGATCTGACGGAATGAATGTTTTTATAAAAGATCATTTTCATTACCGATAAACGGAGCAAAGGAGAAGTAGGAAAAATATCGATTGGATTTGATAAAAATGAACTTTTTATGCTGCTTTTGGTCATACTACTCCTATTCATCATGTTCTGCTATCCCGATATAATGAACTATTCATCGAAAAGCCTATATTGAAAAAGGATTCATTTGTGAATACCCGGGTAGATGGAAAATAGATTGACATAAGCCGTCAAAACTGGCAGGGAAAAGCCATTCAATATAATAACGGAAAGAGGTTTTTGTTTAAACTGAGTAACGATAAGGATGGAACAGTAAAAAGAATGCAAACGGCCTTTAGCTTTTAAAAAGTAAATACCAAAAATCTCAAATATGCGACCGAGGTGATAAAAGATGGCGCTAGAAAAAGATATGTATGATATTACAGTTATCGGGGGAGGTCCTGTTGGACTATTTACGGCTTTTTACGGAGGAATGAGACAGGCGAGGGTGAAAATTATCGATAGCCTTCCGGAACTTGGAGGACAGCTTACTGCATTATATCCTGAAAAATACATTTATGATATTCCGGGTTTTCCGAAAATCAAGGCCCAAGATTTAATCGATGGATTAAAAAAACAAAATGAACCATTTCATCCGACGATTTGTTTAGAGGAAGCCGTTGAAAAGGTGGAAAAACAGAATGATGGTTCTTTTAAGCTTCTTACCGATAAGGGAGTACACGATACAAAAACGATAATCATTACAGCAGGAATCGGTGCTTTTCAACCCCGAAAGTTAGAATTGGAGAGCGCAGCAAAATTCGAATCAGCAAATCTCCATTATTTTATTCAAGATATGGCTCTTTTTGCAGGAAAAAAAATAGCGCTATTTGGAGGAGGAGACTCCGCTGTTGACTGGGCGCTTATGCTTGAACAAATTGCTGAAAGCGTGACGCTGATTCATCGTCGCGATAAATTCCGTGCCCATGAACATAGCATTGAGCGTTTGATCCAATCCTCGGTTGACATTAAAACTCCTTATGTACCTGCAGAGCTGGTTGGAGATAATGAGATTGCCCAAATCATAATTGAACATGCCAAGGAGGGAACGAAGAACTCAATTGATGTAGACCATGTAATTGTCAATTATGGCTTTGTTTCCTCGTTAGGCCCGATTAAAACATGGGGCCTTGAGATGGAAAAGAACTCTATTATAGTGAATTCAAAGCAGGAAACGAATATACCAGGTATTTATGCAGCAGGAGATGTTTGTACGTATGAAGGGAAAGCAAAGCTTATTGTTGTTGGCTTTGGGGAGGGACCGACTGCTGTAAATAATGCAAAGGCTTTTATGGATCCAACAGCTAAAGTTCAGCCTATCCATAGCACATCGCTTTTTAATGAGGAACAAAATAAATAAGATAAATAAGAAGAATTAAAGGTCCTTACTTTTCAATAATGTGAGTTACTTGCCCTTTGCAAGTAACTCATACTCCAGCTTTTAGAGGAGGGTTGTGAAGTGAGGGCTTTTTTGTGTAAATCGAATTTCACAAAACAATGCTGACCAAAGCTGCTTTGCCTTCCTCGGTTCCATAATAGAAATAGTAAAACTTCCACGGAAAAAAACTTTGTGCTGCTGGAACCTCGGCGGATGTCTATATTATAGAGCCGGTATGTCTACTCACTTTCTATGAATATTTATTTGACAATGAATTTTTTATATTTTGGTTCATATCATTTACTGAAGGTAGCCGCAAATGTGGAAAACCATCAGTTGGCTATTAAAGCGGCAGGCAAAAAATGAGTGAGTCATGGAAAACGAAATGTCTTTTATGAAAAGAGGGGGATTATTCGATGGCTTTACATCCAGCGGTAAAATTGGTTTTGGACCAAATGGAAGCATCAGGTGCACCGGTAATAAGTACGTTGACGCCAGAAGAGGCGAGAACAAGCACGGATATCAGTTTGCTGGCGGGAATTCCGGAAGAAGTAGCAAGTATAGAGGAAAGGATGATCCCCGGTCCGGCTGGGGATATTCCTATCCGCATTTATACACCGGAAGGACAAGGCCCTTTTCCAGCCCTAATCTATTATCATGGGGGCGGATGGGTCATTGGCAGCTTGGACGTGGTGGATGTCCCTTGCCGCCAGCTCGCGAATCGTACAGGATGTGTCGTCATCTCTGTCGATTACAGATTGGCGCCTGAACACCCTTTTCCTGCTCCTGCCGAGGATGCCTATGCAGCAGTAGAATGGGTAGCGGAAAACGGAGAGGCCGTCTGTGTTGATTCTTCGAAACTCGTTGTCGCCGGAGATAGCGCCGGTGGAAATTTAGCGGCGGTTGTATGCCTTATGGCTAAAGATAAAGGAGGGCCGAAGATCGCTTATCAAATCCTCTTTTATCCGGTGACGGACCACAGCTATGAAACAATATCTTACGAAGAGAATGCAGAAGGCTACTTTTTAACGAAGGACAGCATGGTTTGGTTCTGGAATCATTATTTACAAGAGAAAAGCGGAGAACACCATTATGCATCCCCAATGCGCGCGGCGGATGTTAGCGGCCTGCCGCCTGCACTTATCGTAACCGCTGAATATGATCCGTTGCGTGATGAAGGAGAGGCATATGCAAAAAAATTATTCGATGCCGGCGTTGGGGTGACACTAAAACGCTACGAAGGAATGATTCATGGGTTTGTTTGGATGTCGGGAGTGCTGCCGCAAGGAGTAGATGCGATCGAATTAGCTGCAGAGGAATTAGGTGCTGTTTTGTAAGCTCTTGGGATGAAAGTCTCTGTAGAAAGCAAAAAATAATAGATGTATAGAAAGTTTTTATCGTATTTTTTCCGGTAATACTAAGGGGATTTTTAATTATTATCCTTTATAACCTGCAAAAGGAGGGTGAACATTCGTTCGCTCTCTTTTTGCGTATAAATTTAGCACTGTAATTTCGTTCGAAGGACTTTGAAAGGAAGATTTTTTTGATAAAATAAGGAAAATATAAAAGGTGAACACTGTTTACTTTTTTACTCTTAAATGCTACTATTTTCTCTAATAGGAGGTGTGACCTGTGCTTAAAGCAGAAATCAAAGACTACTCATTTGGGGAATTTTTAGAGGTCCGCGACGGGCTGAATGATTTGGATAACCCTTTTTTGCAGGAGGTATTAAAGGCAACGATTGGAGATGAATGGCAGGCACTTCAGGAAAGATTAGCGCCGTTTACCGAAAAACTTTCTACAAAATGGAGAAAGTGGAGTGCGGAAATTGCCCGTCCTGAAAATCATCCGAAATTGCGTCATTATGATGCTTATAATCAACGGATTGATAGAATCATTCGACCACTTGAAGCTGTACAACTGACTGAAGAAGTGTTTGGCGAGGCATTGTTCTCTGAGAAACAGCTTATGTTTGAAGGAATTGTAAAACGTTATTTTCTGCATGGGAACGGTGAAGCGGGCATTACTTGTCCGTTAGCATGTACGGATGGACTGATTGCACTAATTGAAGCGCATTATGAAGAGGTGCCAGAAGAAGTGAAAAGAATTTATCGTCATGCAACGGAAGGAATCAATGGTGAATTTGCGGTAGGGGCACAGTTTATGTCGGAGATTCAGGGAGGCTCCAATATTCCGGCGAATGTTCTAAAAGCAGTCCCAAGTGGGAACCATTATAAATTATTTGGCAATAAATTCTTCTGTTCTGCTGTACATGCCGACTATTCGGTTGTGACGGCACGTGTAGAGAATACATCTAATGTAGCGGTATTTATCGTTCCGTCGTGGCTGCCGGGCAATAAGGAAAAAGAAATCAGAAACGATTTCCGCATTAACCGTCTCAAATGGAAACTCGGTACATGTGAATTGCCTTCTGGGGAAATTGACTATGACGGGGCAGTGGCATACAGAATTGGGGACGAAGACAGGGGAGTGGCGCTGGCTGTCAGTATCGTTTTGACACGTTCACGTCTTGACATTGGGTTTGCCAGTGCGGCATTTTTGATGCGTGCAGCAAGAGAGGCAAAGCTTTATGCACGTTTTCGTCAAGTATTTGACCGGACGATTGACGGATTTCCAATGGCAGCGGCCCAGCTAGATGACCTGGAGGAGGCAGCAAAGCGTATGGCGGCTACTTCCTACAAAATTTACAAACGTTTTACCGAACAGGAACACTCAACCCCGCTTGAAAAACTGGCTTTGCGTGAACTTATTTTACTGCAGAAAATCTTTTCGGCAAAAGAGGCAGTAGAGAAGCTTCGTTTAGCCATTTCTATTTTCGGGGGGCACGGGGCGATAGAGGAGTTTTCCTCTATTCCGCGATTATTCAGGGATAGCATGGTGAATGAGCTCTGGGAAGGGCCTCGTAATGTTTTGCTTTCCCAAATATACAGGGATTTGATAAAAGCACAGAATGAATTGCCGCTAGCAAGCATTTTAGCTGAAATGTTTCCTCACTTAACAGATATGGAAGTAGAGAGTTATGCAAATAAAGTAAAAATCCTTCTTAAGGATGGGCTAGTTTCTGTACCAAATGAAATGAATAAAAAAGCAGCAAGACAGTGGGAGATTTTATGGGAGGAGCTATTTACTTCCTATCAGGAAGCATTGCTTACCCCGTTTGAAGGCTATTCTATTTTGCCGGATGGAGTGTACGACCGATTCTAAAAATAAGGGGTGTATGAATGATGGGAATGAATATTGGGGGGTTATTAGCGAGCCGGGCTCAAATGATGGGGGATAAGATAGGGTTTGTACATGGAGACCGTTCAATATCTTTTAGGGAAATGAACAACCGGGCAAATGCATTTGCTGAATTTCTAACGGATAAAGGAATCCGGAAGGGAGATAAAATAGCGCTCCTTTGCAAAAATAATGAAGATGTTGTGGCGGCATTTTTTGGAGCTGCTAAACTTGGGGTCATAACGGTTATGGTAAATTGGCGCTTACAGGTAGCAGAGCTTCAATATATTGTGGAGCATAGCGATGCAAAGCTGCTCATTTTCGATGAAGTGTTTTCAAGTGTAGTTCAGGAACTGATCCAGCTTGTCAACATTGAGCATGTCCTAACAAGACAAGGAACGCCATCTCTTGAGGAGATTTACGTAAAAGATGCAGCCGAGCCTGTTTATGAAAGTATCGGAGATGATCCGGTATTGATGATGTACACATCAGGTACGACAGGCAGGCCAAAAGGAGCATTGTTATCACATTATAACTTGCAGGCGGCATCTGTCGGTTTGTCCCATACGATCGATTGGTGGGAACAGGATACATTTCTGATGGTAGCACCTTTTTTCCATATCGGCGGATTTGCTCCTCTCATCACTAATGTCCATACAGGTGCTACAATGGTCTTTATGGAGGATTTTGATCCGATAGCTGCTTGGAAGATCATCGAAAAAGAACGAATTACAACTATGATGACTGTACCTGCGATGCTTGCCTTCTTGTTGAAGACATACCCGATAGTAAAGCCCGACATCTCATCTATCCGTAACATTACTTGTGGTGCTTCAGCAGTGCCGGCCCCGTTAATATTAGGCTTTAGAAAATTAGGAATCCCGGTACAACAGGTTTATGGGATCACCGAATATTCAGGGGCGGTGACATTTTGGAAAGAATCACAGCATGTAGAAAAATATGACTCTATGGGTAAGCCGGTCATGCAGGGAATGCTTAACGTTGTAGATATAGAAACGAAGGAGCCTATTGGTATAGGGTGTGTAGGGGAGATAGTCCTTGGCGGGCCGCAAGTATTTGTGGGGTATTACAAAAATGCTGAAGCTTATGAAGCAGCCGTTCAAAATGGCCGGTTTTATACAGGAGACCTCGGATATATTGATGAACAAGGGTTTCTTTATGTAGTAGACCGGATTAAAGATTTAATCATTAGCGGCGGGGAGAATATTTATTCCGCTGAACTTGAATTAGTACTTGGACAGCATCCTTCCGTTGCCGAAGTAGCTGTAGTAGGTGTACCAAACGAAAAATGGGGGGAAGTACCCCGGGCATTTATCGTGAAAGCGCCGGAAGCTGAAGTAACTGAAGAAGAAGTGATTCATTTCTGCAAAGAAAAGCTTGCTTCTTACAAAGCGGTGAAAGAGGTTGTCTTTGTCGATCAGCTGCCGCGAAATGCAGTTGGAAAAATACTAAAAAGCACATTAAAGGACGTTTCAGTTCTCACTAGCTAAGTAGTAAATATTTACAAAAATGTTTTATGTTAAAAGTCAATATATGAGTTGGAATTATTTTAAATAGTGAATTCTTATATAATGTCATACACTATATGTATTGGAAATTGAAGGGTAGAAGAGCTTGAAGAGATTCACTCTATCTATCCTCTTTTTATATTTCAAATCCCCATATTTACTACAGCAACTAATCGCTCCTTACAACCATATATTATTGTGGTAATTCAGTTTAGCTATGTTTCTTTAGACGTGTTAATAAGTTAAAATAAGTATCAAAAATAACTGCTTGGGAGTGAGGAAGTTGTTTAGTTTTTTTCGTAAAAAAAATTGCATTGAAATTGGTAATTTTAATAAAATGCTGATAGCAGTTTTAGAAAAACTACCAAGTGAATATTCGATTTATTTGAAGCAAATAAAGGAAGGGATTTTGCGAGATGTTTTTCCCGTAACTGGATATGTAGGTAATCATTTTGGTTTTTCATATCAAAGGGAAGTTATAAAGAAATACGAAAAAAAGGGTGAGAAAGATTACTCTATCACTGGTATAAAAATATTTAATGGAAAAATAAGTAAAGATGTCCAACTTGCGATTTTTTTTAGCTATGGAGTAATTGCCGGTGTTTCCTCTGATGATGAATTCATCCTATCTGATTTAGATCTCAATAAAATCAATATTGGCTTTATGAAAGTGAAAGAAAGGACTATGGATGGAGCCGTGAAAAGGGAATTGTTATCTTTTGGAATGCAAAGCTTTAATGAGAGTGAAGTATTTGAAGTTAACGTAGAGGAACGTAGAATGTTACACGTAAGAGAGTTATCTGATGGTGATTTCTTGGCTGTGGAAGACGGTGATTTCTATTTAATTAGTATTTCCCTTAACGAGGTATTAAAGATTTCCTCTGCACATTACAAAACTATGAAGATGAATTTATTAAATCTTACGGAGGAAGATATTTATTCATTTATCCAAGAGTAAGAAATTAACGACTTGAGTTTCCCGTCTAGATTAGCATATCTTATTTTTCATAGGGCGAATAAATGCCTTTATTCCTCTTAATTGATAAAGTGCACACCTAGCTTTGAGTGTTGCCCCATTTACCAAAAAACACCTTACATATTATCCCAAGAGTGTAACATGTAGTGCTGAAATTTTTTTCATCTAGTGAAAAAATTTTAGGTATGTAAAACTCTCCATTCGATAAACAGATTTTATTTTTTAATCTGTCTACCTAATGGGGAGCATATCATATAGTAATGTACTAATTATTTATTGCGCTGTACGATATTCATGACAGCCTATTGATAATACTGATTTATAATACACTCACTTGTCTTTAATTTTACAGAGTAGATCAACAATCTTTTTTTATGTGTTTTAGGTAGCGGTCTGCCAGCATATGAACATGCTTCAGTGAATGCTCTTGTGAGAGGGTCGGCAGATTTTTATACGTAATGAGAAGTCCGTTCAATGTAGAAAAAAGAAGCTGTGCCTCCAGCCTGGCTTCCTCTTTGGATTTTTCGTTTAAACCTTGCTCAAACAACTCCATGAGACGGGTGATTTCAGGGACGACTGGTAAAGACTCCTGCGGCCGATTGATCTCAAGCATATAATAGGCCATCATTTGGTACAGAACTTCTTCAGTAAACATGTAATGAATATAGCAATACACCAAATCTTTCAGCTTATCATGCCCCTCCATTTCCTTAATCAATTTTTTACTTTCCATCTTCATTGCTTCGAAGTAAAGATGCTGCTGATCATCAAAATATTTGTAAATTAAAGCGGCTGAAATGCCTGCCTCCTTGGCGATATCACGCATACTAATCGCTGCAAAGGAGTGTTTACTAAATAAACGGACAGCTGCATCTATTATTTTCTTCTGGCTTTCCACTCTTTTTATTTCCCTTTTTGATTGCATAGATAATTCTCCTGTATTTGGTAAAACGATTTTTTCCTAATAATCATTAACAGATGAAGCAGATTTCCAAGCAGCTCTTTGGCCATGTCCATTTTAAGACAAAAGCATTAAATTTCTTTAACTATGCACGAATCGCACCAAGGAGCATCGTTTTCAATGCCTGCTGCTGTTCCTGCGGGTCATTCAGAACAGGGATGAACGAACGGGTAGGGGGCAGCGATAGCTTCATACTGAATAAGCTGAAACTATGGATAACTGTCATAATATAGACATCGGTATTAATATCCTGTCGGATTGTTCCATCCTCTTTTCCCTGCTCGATGATTTCCAGCAGCAAAGCGACGAATTCTTCGTGTGTTTTTATATAATCTTCATTAAAAGTGATGACTTCCTGCGGGGAAGAAAAAAGCTCGAAAGATTCCTGGAAACGCAAAAGCTTCATTTTTTCATCAGCTGTATGAATAGTGAAGTAATCAAGTATTGCTTCGATTTTTTCTAATGCTGTAAGCTGTTTTTTTACAATTTTCCTAATGTCTTCATTTAACTTTTGAACAAATTCATTTGCTACTGTCAGCACAAGCTCACTTTTATTAGGAAAGTAGCGGAACAATGTAGCAAGGCCGATTCCGGATAACTCTGCAATCTCCTGCATCTGTACATCCGCCAAACCTCTTTCGAGAAAAAGGATCTTGGCAGTGGCAATAATTTTGGCCTTCCTCTCTATTTTATTTGCTTCTCTTTTATTCATATTGCTTCCTCCAATAAAAAACTCTCCTTTGATTATACGTCAAAGGAGAGAAGAAAAGCGTAATTTTACATAAATCAGCCTAGCTTACCGGCTGTATAACCACCGTCCACAGGTAAGTTTTGCCCTGTAATCTGCTTGGATAGATCAGAACATAGGAAAAGAACTGCATTTGCCTGGTCTTCGGCTGTTGGTACTACACCGCTTGGAATCGACTGGCGGACTACTTCAGCCTGATCAGCGGCAGCATTGAAGAAATGCTCTACAGCCGGTGTTAACGTCATACCTGGACAGATGGAATTAATGCGGATTCCATGGCGTGCATATTCCAGTGCAACGCTTTTTGTCATGCCGTTGACAGCCCATTTACTGGAGCTGTAGGCTACCATGTTCATGACACCCTCAAGGCCTGCGCCGGAAGCTGTATTTACAATAGCCCCGCCTGTACCTTGTTTCATCATGACTTCAATTTGAGCTTTCAATGAATAATAAAGACCGTATACATTCACTTTCATCACACGGTCAAAACCTTCAGAACTCGTTTTTAAGATAGGGCCTTGTTCTGCTCCAATACCTGCATTATTATGGGCAAAATCCAGTTTGCCAAAAACTTCTACTGTTTTAGCGACAAGAGCTTGTACCTGCTCTTCTGATGCAACGTTGCAGATAAAATAATCTGCCGTACCGCCTGCTTCTTGAATAAGACGGACGGTCTCTTTTGCGCTTTCTTCATTAATATCGCTGACCATCACTTTTGCACCATTTGCTGCCAATGTCATCGCGCTTTGACGACCGATCCCTGAGCCTGCAGCTGTCACTAATCCAGCTTTACCTTCCATTAACATACAATCACCTCTACTATATAATTGTCATCTTCATTATAAAATGAGAACCGACTATCAAAATATTATAGACTCATTTTAAATAATAGTAAAGAAATCGTTCTTTATAATTGAATATATAGCGATAGCTATAGATTTTATTTATAAAATAAATATATAAATATTGAGAACTGTATATCATTATATATATAGATGTTAATGATGAAACAATACACTGGGAAGACTAGGATTATACAGTAACGTATATCCGTTTAAGGTGTGATCTGTTTCGTAAACAAACTTGGAAGAGAATATACATAAAAAATGGACGGTTCCTATAAGGAACCGTCTATTTTGAGAATGTATACTAGCTTTGAGTATCTGTCAGGGGAGGGAACAGAGGAGTAAGGGGGAAATCATCGTTTCAACAGAATAACTACCTGACGATTATTCTTTTTTGATCAAGGCATGCAGCCAGCTGTCGTATGCTTTTTATGTGTTTGGTAAAAACGGAGATTTCGGATATTTCCCTGGAAATAGCATCCATTTTCAAATAGGTCTATTAAAGCAGTGCCAGGTAATGATTAATCAGAAAATGTTAAATTGACAGGCTGCTTTGGCAATTGTTCAATTGTCATCATATTTGTAGTCGGCACCTTTTCATCTACCTCTTCAAATTTAAAACCGTCTGCCCAAACCTTTCCACTGCCTGCAAGCAGTACACCGAAATGAATGGAGGTGCTTTCCTGCGGTACGTCCAGCACAATGGAATAATAATTCCAATCGGTCGTGCCTGTAATCGCTCTATTGTCCATGTTATCGAACTGTAGGGTATCCCCCGCTGCATTATCTATCCGGCACCAGGCACCACATTTATCGACCTGTTCGGTTTTTAAATAGCAGGACAATTTAATGCGTTTCCCTTTAAAATCATCTGATAGGAAGCTCTGCATCATTGTCCCGAAACTATCTAATCCAGGTTTATTTATCGAATAAAGTGCGCCTGATTTCGTCCCGGAATGAAATATCTTTTCATCCACACCAAAATGATAGTTTTGCGGGTGTGATCCGCTTAGAAACCATCCTCTTACATCTGTTTGTTTTTCCATTTCTTCTTCCTCCATTCCATATAAAGTCTGCATCATTTTACGGTATCTCCCCGGTGGCATGGCGTAAAGCTCTTTGAATGAACGAGTAAAGGCCTCCTGTGACTGAAATTGAAGCATAAAGGCAATCTCCAGTATTGACTCTGATGAATACAGCAAATACATTGCAGCAATTGCTAAGCGCCGCATGCGGATATATTCGCTGATTGTCATGCCGGTTTCTGCTTTGAAAATACGTGACAAATGAAATTTCGAATAGCCCACAACTGGAGCAAAATTATCTAGCAGGAGCTCGTTTGATAGCTGCCCCTCAATAAAGGAAATTGTCTGCTGTGTCACTGAACTATACATTAGCTGCTCACCTCTTTCACATTGTAATATAACGTATAATTATTTTTTTGATAATAATTGCTATGTTTTATTTTCTCAGGTTTTTTATATAATTTTTTCACCGTGTTAAGAATAACTGGATGGCCAAATGGTCTTTAAGTTTATCTTGAGGGGAATGACTATACAATAATATGCATTGTTTATGTAATGGATGGAGAGATCGCCTAGATTGTAAAATTTGTTGCTATAGGACGAAATGGTGAGCTGAAAGAACGAGGATTGCCGTTTTAAAAGATAAGTGATTTTACTAGTTACATACTATTTAATTATTTTCAGGTTAATAATCCTCCTGTTAAAAGGTAATAATATTGTATTAGAAGCATAGAATGAAAGTATAGGAATATTTTCTTGTTTTGCGTTTTAATAATAAAAATATGTGGTATATAGTATCTAGTCTGAGTTAGGGTTCTTTTGATATACATAACAGGGAATTTTAGGTGGTGAAATGTTCGGATGGTATATAGGAATGAGGCGTATTATATTAAAAAAGCTGCTGTTGAACATAACTTGAAAAAGATAACTCTAGTAAGCAAAGTTACTTCTGGCATTGTAGCCTTTTTGTTAGTACTGGAATGCTTCTTTTGGATGGCAAATGGAAAAGGGGCGGGGAATGAGCTACCTATTATTGTATGGTCTTATTTGCTCATGCTTGTATTTAATTTCCTCTGCTATTATTTTACCCAAATAAAACGCATAGCTGTTGAAAGGGAAAACTTGCTTCAGCTAGATAGGCTGATCGGTATGTACATCTTTGCGTTAAATAGCTTTGGCGTATTGATTTCACTTTCAGATCAATCGACATATAATCATCTCATGATCTATACATTGATCATGCTTGTCAGCTGCTCATTTTTTGTTCTGAATAAGAAACAGTTCCTCATTCCGCTTGGTATAGCTTTGACTGGTCTTTTGTACGGCCTTTATAACATGAATGGGAACTCAGATCTTTATCAAAGTCAATTGCTGTATTTACTCATCCTGTTTCCTGCAGGCTATTTTTTGTCACGCTCATTCTACCATTCCTTCAAGCGCTCGGTCATTATGCAGGCAGAGCTGAAAAATGAAGTAGAAATAACACGTAAACTGTCAAAGCAGCTGCGGGAAGCAAATCGTATGCTGGAGATCCAGGCTTCACTAGATCCATTGACAAATGTGTATAATCGCCGAGCTGTTACAAACTATATAGAATACCTAGAAAATAAGATATGTGAGGAGCCGTATTGTCTCTCTTCCGTTCTCCTCGATATTGACTATTTTAAACTTTATAATGATACATATGGACATACGATGGGCGATGAAGCGCTGCGAAAAATAGGCCGCGTCCTGTGTGACGTAGCTGAAAAATATAATGTGTTTATTGCTCGGTGGGGCGGCGAAGAGTTTGCAATCTTGATTTTAGAGGGAGATAACAGGGTCAATAGAATTTGCGAGGAAATTATCAAAAAGGTACACGGTCTTCAGATTGAACATAAGTCCTCACCGGTTGATAGCATCATTACAGTTAGTATAGGGGCCTATACACAGTCGATATATCAAAAGGAAGATATTGTTGTTTGTATCGACCAAGCTGATGAGGCTCTATATAATGTAAAAAATAATGGCCGGAATGCATTCGGTCATAAAATAATATCCAATGAGAGTCTGTCGTAAGGCAGACTTTTTTCCTTGTGCAAAAATGGTATTGTACAGGCAACTGGTGTCTTGAGAAAGAACCGGAAGAAGCATTTCTTTCACAACCCCATTGTTATATAATGAGACCGATATAAAATAGTGAGGTGGTTAGCGAAATGGACAAACATCCAGAACGAGCTTATTTAGATCTTCTAGATGAAATCTTGACAAATGGCATTAAAAAAGAAGACCGCACTGGAACAGGTACGCTTAGTATTTTCGGATATCAAATGAGATTTGATTTATCAAAGGGGTTTCCGCTGCTTACTACAAAGCGTGTACCGTTTAAATTAGTGGCAAGCGAACTGCTTTGGTTTATTAAGGGAGATACAAATATACGATATTTATTGGAGAATAATAATCATATATGGGACGAGTGGGCATTTAAGAAATGGGTGGAATCGGATGAATACCAAGGTCCGGATATGACTAATTTCGGCCGCCGCTGTCTTGTTGATGAGGAATTCAACAAGCTGTACCAGGCTGAATTGGATAGCTTCTGCGAGCGGGTGCTGCATGATGATGATTTTGCAGCGAAGTACGGAGATCTTGGTAACGTGTACGGGAAACAATGGCGTAACTGGACAACTTCCGATGGACAAACAATTGATCAATTGCAGGACGTGATTGATCAAATCAAAAATAATCCTGATTCGCGTCGCATCATCGTAAATGCGTGGAACCCGGAAGATGTAATTAATGCAGGGGGTAAGGGAAGTAAAGCCGCTTTACCACCTTGCCATGTCATGTTCCAATTTTATGTGGCAGAAGGCAGGCTGAGCTGTCAGTTAATGCAGCGCAGTTTGGATACACTGCTTGGATGTCCATTTAATATCGCCTCATATGCTTTACTTACACATCTGATCGCTCATGAGTGCGGGCTCGAGGCAGGGGATTTTATCCACAGTATAGGAGATGCCCATATTTACTTAAATCATATTGAACAAGTAAAAGAGCAACTGTCGCGTGAGCCGAGAGAGCTGCCGATGCTGCGTATTAATCCGGCCAAACAGTCAATATTTGAGATGGAACTGGAAGACTTGACGATTGAAGGATATAAACCGCATCCAACCATTAAAGCGCCAATCGCGGTTTAAACAAAAATAGATGTTAAAAAATGGCTTCCCGGCTGCAGACCGGAGAGCCATTTTTCTATTGTGGCGCTTTTTCATTCACCAACATCGCCATTAGCTGCAATCGCTTATCCAGAAAAAGGAACGGATTTTTTTATCAAAACATCCTTTACCTCCGCTTCTTTTTCCGTTTCCAGCGACTCGGGATAGGAGAAGGTTACTCTGTTTTTTCTTTAACCCGGAGATTGGGGTGGAGCCTTTTCCCACTATAGGAGTATTTGTCAAAGTGCCTGGATTCAATAGGATACTTTAGATAATTAAAGTTTTTCTTTTTATCGGCTTCACATTTTAAATAAGTTATATTCTCGCCTGAAGATTTAAGTGTTGTAACAAAGATACTCGCTTATGTAAAATTAAGTAAATATAAAATTCGTTCGAAATAGGAGGTATTCATTTAGTGAAAGTGCGGGTTTTTTATGCATAAAAGCTAGAGCACGATGTTTTCAAAATGGAGGGAAGTTATGAAACTAAGGCTGTCAGAATACCAGACACTATGGAAGAATGCGTATGAGCAGGAAATTCACCTTCTAAAAACACTTTTTGAAGAGGAGGTTATCAAATTCGAGCACTTTGGCAGTACTGCGATACCCGGAATGATAGCAAAGCCTGTTATCGATATTATCTGTATAGTAGCCGACATTGAGAAAGTTGATGCCAGCAATAAGCAGTTAAGTTTACTAGGATATGAAGCAGCGGGCGAATGGGGAATTGATGGCAGACGTTTATTCCGTAAGGGAGGGAATGAGCGTACACATCATCTGCATTGTTATCAGGCGGGGAACCCTCATATTGACCGGCACCTTATTCTCCGGGACTATCTGATTGCTCATCAAGAAGAAGCAGAGAGCTACAGCAGCTTCAAAAAAAATCTAGCAAAGCAATTTGATACAACGGCAGAATACAGTGCTGCTAAGAAGGTATTTGTCGCTGAAATGGAAAAGAGGGCGATGCAATGGTATGGCAATAATAGGAGAAAGTATTGGTTAAGTTAGGGAAACCTTGGAAGGAAAGATGCATCTATATAATTGGAAGGTAGAGAGTGTAGAAGAAGTTTTTACTGCAACGATTAATTTTAGGACTAGGATAAGATGGGGATATTGCTGTCAGGAGGGGGAAGCTGTGAGTATTTCAGAAGTTATTATACCACTAGGCATTTATAGTGGGTTATTAGTTTTCTTTATGGTGCTGAGTGCGAGGAAACGATCTACAGCCATTGGAAAGGTTCTGTTAATAAGTATGTTCTATTTAGGCGCAGCCGCTGTCCTTTGGGAAGGCTATAAGTCAGAAGAACACCATATAAATGATCACAGCGGCTACCCGCCGATCAGTTTCACAAAAGAAGCTGTACTTTTTGAGGTGGTTTTTACAATCTATACCATTCTCCTTTTATGGGTTGTTTGGATTATAAATAGTAGAAAAACCCGTAAAAGTAACGTGATATCTGATAAGTGAAAAAAGGAAAGCGCATGAAGGAGCAGTGCGTTTTCCTTAGAATATCTAATCAGCTAGCTTTTCGCCGCCTAATACTACAGGGACGGGAGGAAAGTATTTTGTTTTCATAAAAGTTGAATAGTGTGCAAGCGGATAATTGTCATCTTTCGGAAACTGGATAAAAGGTGCCATTGTATTATGCTCGATATGAAATTCGACAGCGTATAAATCCCATTCCGGGTGTGTAATATCCATTCGATATAAGGAATTTTTAGGTTTTCGCCAAAATGTAAATCTATCGGTCAGGAATCTATCGATCTCTTGTTTTCTTATCATTTTATCGAGGTTTGGCTTAAAACCGACAGTGAAAGATTCTGGCGCTTCATCTTCTTCAAGTCTATGGCTGGAAAAGGCAAATCGCCCATCCTTTTCAATGTAGTCTACAGCGGCTTTTCGATAAGGAAGAAAATCGCCGATTGTAGTAAGTGAGACGACAAAGTCACTGTCTGCATCAAGGCTAAAGAAATAAATGCCTGGTTTCTTCCCGTGTTTTACATAAGTCCGTACATTTAGTTCAGGGAAATTACACGCAGGAGGAAAAGGCGGCATTAGGCGGGGTCTCGACTCCCCTACCGTAAACAGAACAAGACTAATCCAAGCCGTGTCATTGTATAAATCAAGCTCTAGCTCGTCAGGGATATGCATTCTAAGCTCTTCCGCAGAAACAGGCCAATGTAAAAACAAAACATTTTCCCAGTCCTGAGTCATTAACCAGCTGTTTTCTTTATGGTTATTATACGGTGTTGTTCTTTGGTCCATTGTATACACCTCTTTTTTATTTTCTTCTTAATAGAAACCCACCCAGGATATGGCCCCCAGGTGGAAGTGTTTCTATAAGAGAGCATGATAAGTAAGATTAATAATGCTCGCTTTTTTCAGGAAATACGTTTTTATCTAAATAAATATGGAAAACCCATTCTCCAAAGCCGATGATTAGTGTGGAAATTACAGCTGCGCCGACAATATTTATGTCGTCTTTAAAAAGTAAATCACCTAATAACCAGATAATGAGAAATGCTACGACGAGGTCGCTGCCTGTTCCAATAATATTTCGTTTATATTGGTCATTGTTTCGATTGGCATCATTCCCGGCCTTGCGGAAAATAACCAAGTCTCCTAGTAAATAGGCTGCTAGAGTTAGTACTATACTAATAATAAGTGTACTAGTAAATGAGCCATCAAAAATAATCGTATGGATAAACGTTAGGACAGCCAAAATCATGACAAATTTGATTGCTATAGCTTTCACATGTTGCATTATCGAATCCTCCTTTGTCTTTTATTTAGTGTCATAATTGCCTTTTAGACGGAAGGTAAACCTATTGAATCTAAATCATTCGAAAAAAGAGTCAGAAATACCTAGCGGATTCCGTGAATTTTTGAAATATTGTTTTTATAGATTAATTTACTATTTTATAAAAACATCTATCAATTCTCCTTAATAGAGAAGAGGTGAAGAAATGGAGCAAAAGCGACATATTGTAGAATTGTACGAGCAAACAATCAATTGGGTGAAAGAACTGAAAGAGGTATCCGATGAACAGTGGAGAATGCCTGTTGCCCCAGGAAAGTGGACCATTGCCGAGGTAATTGGGCATCTCATTTTCTGGGACCTATTTGTATTGGAAAAACGTTTACCCTTTTTCTTTGAAAAGTGTATTCTACCGGCAAGTCCTAATGTGGACGTGACAAATAGATTAGCTAGTGAGGAAAGTAAAATAAAAACAAAGGAAGAGCTAATCATTTCCTTTGTAGCTACCCGTACAAAATTAGTATCGGCGATCAAAAAAATTCCGGATGAAAATTGGAACTCTCAACTTAGTCTCAAATCGAAAGAAATTACACTGATGGATTATTTTGCAGGTTTGCTGGACCATGATTGTCGACACTTCGACGAAATACGTGCAGCGCTTAGAAAGCATGGGAAATAGAAAAAATATCGATTGCTCCTTATTGTAAACAAATAGCTTATCAGAGGAAGCTTATCAAAAATGTTCAACACCTATCATCTTGCTCGATTAAAGTCAGATTTGTATATCCAATGATGATTCTTTTCTTTTTTTCCTCTATAGCTGGCTGAACATGATAAAATGGGGGTATTCAAAAATCATTTTAGGACGTTTTAACGGAATGGGAATATTGAAAATCGATAAAGGTGTAACGGTAAAATAATACTAAATAAAAAGTGATTGGACAGGATGGCGAATGGGAAAAGGTTTAGACAAAGAGGGATTTGTCTATACAATAGAATGATGCTCTTCGCTTTAAAAACTGTTTCCGGTTTGTAGATGGTTGGAAAACTATAACAAACTAATTCCTAAAGGATGAATAAAGACATACCGACTGTACGGTATAGAGGAGGCTTGCTGATGATTTCATTAATTGTAGCACATGATAAAAATCGGGTAATCGGCTTAAATAACAAGCTGCCGTGGCACTTACCTGGAGATTTGCAGTACTTTAAGGAAGTGACAATGCACAAGCCAATTATTATGGGACGTAAAACGTTCGAATCGATTGGCCGTCCATTGCCGGGACGACGAAATATTGTTGTCACACGTAATACAGGATATAGAGCCAATGATATCGAGACTGTGACAAGCCTGGAAGAGGCAATTAAAAGTGTCGGAGATGTCGAGGAAGTAATGATAATCGGCGGAGAGCAGATTTTTAAAGAGAGCATGGCGATAGCTGATCGGTTATATATTACGGAAATCGACCACGAATTCCAAGGGGATACCTATTTTCCTGACTACGGAGAATGGCGCCAAGTTAGCTGTCAGGAACCGCTATCAGCTCCAGAAGGCTATACATTCCGTTACTGCATTTATGAAAAATGATTAAATTATGGGGTTAGGACATAACTAAGTCATGCCTCTTATCGAAGGGTGAGTTGTCAGAGGCAACTCACCCTTCGTATTTTTTATATCAAGACCCCTTGTAGCGCGTACTTTCTTACATTTGCGGGGTCTTCAGTGGGAACAGCACAAGAGAAATATTCAGTTTTTCGTGCCTCCGCAAAAAAATTAGCTGTAGGTATGACCAAAAAAGCATTGACCGGAACGGAGAATAGCGGTTCCATAGAAAACAAAAGGCTACCATGAAGTGAAAAATTATACTTGCCCGCTATGATGCAGCTAGGATTTTGTCCCAGCCGCATTTTTTTATTATGGAAGGAATTATCCAGGCAAGGTATAGTGAAGGTAGTTGAATTAGTAAGTGAGGTTACTAAAATTGAAAAAGCTTATATTGAGTAGATCAATATAAGAATCATCGGGAAACCGTTTTAGCTATTGCGGATAAGGGAGAAGCGTATTTCAGGAAAGCGCTGCAGCTAGAGCGAGAAATGAACGAGCAGATATATGGCAAGCTGGCTATTAAAGACCTGAAGGAGCTCAAAGAAATTGTTGAAAAGCTATATCAGATTGTGTTGGAGGAGAAGCGATGATGGTCATTGAAAAAGGGAGACCGATATGGATTTCCCTGTTAATTATGGTACTGCTAAGCAATATTATGCTATACAATACACAGCTGGGAGTAAGCGTACTACCTGCTGAAACAAAAGGTGTGGTATTTGGCTCATTATTGGATTTGATTTTAGTTATGCCTCTTCTTTTTATGCTATCCAAGCGGAAGTTTTCCATTAAAACAGCTATCTTAACTGCTGCAACAGGTTGTATATTAGCGAGAATTCTCATTCCAAATGACATACTGAAGCCATTTATGGCAGTCACTTGGGCAGGTATTGCAATAGAAGTGATTGTTATTGCATTCGAACTTTTGTTAATCGTTATGTTTGTAAGATATTTACCGAGGATTTTGTCTTCCGTGAAGAAAAGTCTGCTTCCAATGAATTTCGCTTTCCCTGCAGCGGTTGATCGATATGTGAAAAAGAATCCTTTGGTTCAAGTGCTTTGCTCAGAATTATTTATGTTTTATTATGCTGTCTTTGCCTGGAAAAAGAAGGTGCCAGAAGGAATTTCGCTTCACAAAAACACCAGTTATATGGCTTTTATGCTAATGATTATTCATGGAATCGTTCTCGAAACACTAGGCCTTCACTGGTGGCTCCATGAAAAGTCAATGATTCTGTCGATTGTTCTTCTTGTACTTAACATTTATTCTGTTTTCTTCTTCTTAGCAGAAATGAATGCAGTACGTTTAAATCCAATCCACCTGACTGAGGATGCCATGTATATTTCATTTGGAATTTCTAAGCGGGCAAAAATTCTTTATGAGGATATTGAAATGATCATCGAAGAACATGAAGAGTTGGAGAAAAAGCTGCAAGCGGATACCCTTAGCTTTATAGCCCGCGAATTCGAAGATGGAAAACCGCAAATGATTCTTAAGCTGAAGCGGCCCGTTAAAGCCTCATTATTAATGGGGTTTGAAAAAGAGTATACAAAGATTGCCATCCGGTGTGATCAGCCTACAGAGCTAAAAATGGCCCTTCATCGCGGTATGTTAACGAAATAATAGGAGCCCGGTAGCTATAACGATTATAGCCACCGGGCATTTTTATTTATAATGCAGAAGACCTATTTTTATTAACTAAATATTGAGTGAAGCTGCTGTTGGCGTTTAATGCATCCAGTAAGCTGTTTTCTGTTTTACGTTCAGAAATAAAATGATCTAGGTTTGAAATATTATTCTGCATACGTGTAATTGTTTGCTGTACACCAAGTGATGGGCTATCTCCTGTTTTTTCAATATCTGTATTCAAATCATCTTCAAGCTTCATCTTGGTATTTGCCATCATACTCATTACCTGTGATTGCAGAGAAGAAGTCAGCATGTTACTAAAATAGTCACTTCCCGGAATTTGATGATCCATTCCTATTGGATTACCATCAAGAGAAGAAAAAGCGGAACCTGTTTTGCCCGCAGTAGCAGGTAAGGAATCGGCTAATAAATTCATGGAAGAATCATCCGAGAGCAGAGCTTGTACTAAACTCGTATTCGATGAGGATGAGAGAGCCGATAGAAGAGTACTTTCATTTGAGCGGGTACTCATTTCTGTTCCCGATAATGCGTTTAATAAGTAATTTGAAAAATTTGTATTGCCCGCCAAACTTGACTGAGTGGAAGAGGTCTTATTCAAAAGGCTGCTTCCATAGACGGATAAGATATTTGAAATGTCCATTGCCATCCGAGCACCTCCGTTAAAATATAAGCATTTTTCTATATTATACTTTTAAAATATAATGAACGAAAGCTATAATCCGTTGACTTATGATGGACATATTTACATGCTATACTGAACAAAAGTAAGCTGAAGGTGTGGGTAGGGTGACAAAAATATTAATTGTTGAAGATGAATTTGCAATCAGCCAAGTATTAAAAGCATATATAGTAAAGGAACAATATGAGGCAGTGCAATGTTTTACAGGGGAGGAAGCACTTTCTATGTTCAAACAGCACCAGCCGGATCTTGTTCTCCTCGATGTTATGCTCCCGGGAAAGGATGGATGGACGATCCTGAAGGAGATCAGGGCTGTTAGCGGCTGTCCCGTTATGATGCTGACAGCGCTCGGGGATGTAGAATACCGGCTTGGCGGATTTGATGGAGGGGCAGATGATTATGTTGTAAAGCCATTTATCGCTGATGAGGTAGTAGCCCGTATAAAGGCGGTGCTAAGAAGAAGTACGTCTCTGTCTACTTCAAGGCAAAAATTCGGCTCCCTTGAAATAGATTTTAATGGACATCTTGTGCTCTTGAATGGCGAAGAAATTCTCTTAACTCCAAGGGACTTGTCTGTACTTTTATTTTTAGCGGAGCATCCAAACCGGACATTTACACGTGACCAGTTGATCGAACATATATGGGGCTGGGATTATGAAGGAAGTGACCGTGCAGTCGACCTAGCTGTAAAGCGTCTTCGAAAGGCGCTTGCAGCATGGCCGGAAAATGAAGGAGAGATCCGCACATTACGCGGGGTAGGGTATCAATTCCATGTCTATGAATAAGAGCAAGATTTCCATGCTGACGTATTGGACAAGGAATTATGTATTAACGCTGGCGGTTGGGCTTGTCCTGTTGTTCGTTGTTTCGGCTCTCTGGATTCGCCATACAACTACAGAACACCGGGTTGAAATGATGGAGCTGATCGCAGAAGAGATGGTCAGCCGAATTACGAATATGGCAGCAGGTGTAGGACCGGAGCAGGTTGACCCCTATATTGACAGACGGGAAGCAGATTCCATGAGGGAAATTAACCCGATCGTCTATATAACCAATGCATCAGGAGAAGTAGTGACGACAAACCGGCCCTTTCCACCGGGGCTCTCCTTCGACTTTAAAAAGCTAATGGCAGATGATAGTAACACATTGCGGGTGAAAAATGATGGCAAGCTGTATACAATCATTAAGAGAAGTGTCACGATTGAAGAAAAGGTCGTAGGCTACGTATTCACTGTAGAGGCCAATGATAAACTGACTGCAGTAAAACAAGAGTACGGACTGCTTGCGCTAGTTATTTTTAGTATCGGCTTACTTGGATGGGGAGCTATTTATAAATTGTCCAAGCGTCTTTCAAAACCAATCCTTGATGTAGCCGCAGCAGCCAAGTTGATAGAAAAAGGTATTTATCAAATATCACTTCCTGAAGAGTTAAAAGAAAAGGAAGTAGATGAGCTGGTCACTTCATTTAAAGAAATGGTAATAAGGCTTGAACAGTTAGAAAAAACACGGACCGAGCTGCTGGCAGGTGTAACGCATGAACTAAAGACCCCTGTCACTTCTATCAGCGGTCTTTTGCAGGCAGTGAGAGATGATGTAGTAACAGGAGATGAAGCAAAGGCCTTTATTAAAATGGCTTTTGATGAAACGACAAAAATGAAGACTATGGTAGGAGACCTGCTTTCATTCAATTCGTTTGCTGTAGATGCTGTTCCTGTAAAAATGGAATTGTTTGAAGTGAATGAACTTCTGGAAGATATACTCCGTCCATGGAAGGCAACACATCCTCATATCAATCTGCATGTACATGTTCTGCCAATTAGGGAGGACATAGCTGTAGACCGGGTGAGATTTCAGCAGATTTTAGTGAATTTGCTTACAAATGCAGAGCAGGCAATGGACGAGAACGGGGAAATCCGTGTATCATTACAATTTATCGGTAATACCATTGCAGTGGATGTCCAGGATTTTGGCTGCGGTATTCCCGTAGAAGAACAGCCTCTTATATTTGAACGTTTTTATCGTGGGGATCAAAAGAAATACAAAGTGCGTGGTCTCGGACTTGGACTGGCATTGAGTAAGATGATGGCGCAGTCTATCGGCGGAGATTTGTCTCTGCTGGAAAGTTCAGAAAAGGGAACAACTTTCCGATTGACTATCCCGCAAACAGTTTGACGTATGCCCGACACATTAACTAGGTACAATATAAGAGAAATACATTGGTTGGAGGAAATGAAAATGAATCAGAAACGTTTCAAGAAAATAGTGAAATTGGTGGCAGCACCAATCGTTCTATCCGCTTTTTTAGTTGGATGTTCCGACGGGGGAGACTCTCGGACTGTAGCAACAGTTAATAAGGAAAAAATTACTGAAGGCGAATTAAATAAATTATTGCAAAGCCAATACGGCTCAACAGCACTGGATTCACTTATAACAAATAAAATCGTGGAATTAGAAGCAAAAAAACTGGATATTAAAGTATCCGATAAAGAAATAGCAGAGGAATACAAAACATACACTGAGTCCTACGGTGGAGAAGAAGCGCTGCTGAAAAGTCTGGAAAGCTATAATATGACGAAGAAAGATGTCGAAAAAGATATTAAGAATTACTTATTGACGCTAAAAGTGATGGAAGATTATATCGATGTAACGGATGAAGATGTGAAAGCCTACTACGAGGAGAATAAAGAAAGCTTTAATACCGAAGAGCAGGTGCAAGCAAGTCATATTCTTGTTGAAGATGAAGCAACAGCAAATGAAGTAATTAAAAAATTGAATGCTGGAGAGGATTTTGGGGAGCTAGCCCATGAATACTCAACAGATACAGTCAGTGCCGAAAACGGCGGAGAATTAGGATACTTCAGCAAAGGCCAAATGGTTGAAGAGTTCGAAAATGCTGCCTTTGCCATGAAGGTTGGGGAAGTAAGCAAGACACCAGTCAAGACAGAACATGGTTACCATATTATAAAAGTAACGGATAAAAAGGCAGCGGTAAAAGCGAACTTTGAATCAGCGAAGGAAGAAGCGCGTAAGAAATTGGTTGAAGAGCGTGTGAACGAACAATATCAAGCGTGGGTAGAAGAAAAAATGAAAGAATACGATATCAAAACTACTCTGTTTGAGAAATAAAGTACGTTTCTCTTATATGAAAGGGCTCGCCATTTTAATTGGACGAGCCCTTTATTATAAGGATGATAGATGCGATATTTCTATACTTAGGATTAAAAAGTCATCCCTATTATTTTTGTTTTCTACTAGAGGGGTTTAATAGTTGCACCACTGTCACATATGTGATTTAATGAAAATGAATGATCATATTTCTCAATATAAGCAGATAACTTCCACATAAGGAGATGTGTTTACGATGATTACAGTTACAAACAGAATGCATGTAAAAAAAGGGATGGGAGAAAAAATGGCGCCTATGTTCACAAAGCCGGGTCCATTACAAACATTTGAAGGCTTCCATCGTGTAGAAGTATTAGTTTCAACACAATTTGAAGATTATGATGAGATGAATGTAGTAATGTATTGGGATAATGAACAATCGTTTGGGGCATGGCGTGAATCAGATGCTTTTAAACAAGCGCATAAACGTCCTGATGGCGGAGAGCCGAATCCGGATTCTCCAATGATTAAGAGCCAAAATATTATCGCAAAAGTAGTAGCAGAAATTTCAAAATAAGATGCAAAAGGTGGATTGCTGTTTAAGCAGTCCACTTTTTTTGTGCACAAGTAAAAACAATGTAAATCATCGAAGCAAGGAAGAAAGCTGTATAAAACAGGCATATTAATGAAAGTAAACGCTGAAAAATATCAAAGAAAGATGAAAGTAATATATTTTGTTCACAATAAAGGAGATATTTAGGTCTTTTTGAATGTGATTAATTGTGAAAACCTATGTGGTCATGCTATGATTCATACGCATTCTTGTTAGAGTAGGTGAATTTAATGTGGGAATCCTTCCATTGGCTGCTGCCGAATATTGAGCCGCCGACATGGACAGATGGGATTATAGCTATCGTTATTGTCATAGCGGGCTTTTTCATCCAAAGATATATAATGAAGCCGGGTATTGCCTTTTTGGGCCGTTTTGTTAGAGATAATGGAAGTCCGGTAATTGCCGATATTCTTGAGCAGTTCAGCACGGCAATTCGTCGTGCATTTATGGCGATGCTTATTATTTTAAGTTTGTCGGTATTAGTGGAAACATGGCTGTTTACTTATCCATCAACGAAGAATTTCTTTTTATCGCTGATGTTTTACTATGCTTTCAAAGGAATTAATGACGTACTGACATTTTACTTAAAAAATCCCGAGCGTGTACATACGGGAAAGGATCAGGATTTATTAACACCTTTCTTTTTACGTATTAGTAAAGTGCTGATCATGATTATTGCGATGTTTTCCATCGCCTCATTGTGGAATTTTAATATTAACGGCTTCCTCACAGGAATCGGCCTTACAGGGGTAGCGATTGCATTTGGGATCCGCGATACACTTGGGCATTTGTTCGGTGGGATGAGTGTTGCTCTGGACAAGCCTTTTCAAATCGGCGATTGGATTGCGACAGAGGATAACAAAATTGATGGAATAGTAGAGGATATCAACCTGCGCAGCACACTCATCCAGACGGGTGATAAAGGTCTTGTATATGTGCCAAATGCCTATTTGGTAAACCGGCCGATTTATAATTTAAGTAAACGTACCAAGCGTAAATGTGAACAATATTTTTACGTATCCTCGACTAATCAAGAGGACCAGCTTCGTGCTCTTGTAGAAAAAATACGCAAACAAATTACGCTTCATCCCCAAATAGAAAAGGATATCATTCATGTAGCTATTGATGACTTCAAACCAGGGTCCTACCGCCTGTTTATCCGGTATCATGTTACGACAAATGATACGGGAGTTATGCTGATGATAAAGCAGGATATAGTATTTTTGTGCAAACATTTATTTGATGAATTTGCTATAGAGTTGGTGCCTGAAACAAATGAATTATGGCTTAGACAGGAGTGAAATATCTAATTCTCTGAAGCTGATGACACTTGTCATATTGAATGGGAATATTAAACTACATATAATAAAGTGAAGAGAATAAAGGATGTGTCAACAATGATTCATATTGTAACGGATTCAACTTGTGATTTAACTAAAGCAGAATTTGAAAAGTATCAAATACATGTCGTCCCACTTACAATCCAAATTGACGGAAAAACGTATGTGGATGGTATAGATATTGAACCGGCATCATTTTTACAGCTGATGGAGGGTGCCGAAGAATTACCAAAGTCCTCTCAGCCGGCTCCTGGAAAATTTAAGGAATTATATGACGAGCTTGGGAAAGATGGCGATCCGATTATTTCAATCCATATGACAGGCGGAATGAGCGGTACCTTCCAATCGGCCCAACAAGCGGCAGAGATGACAGATTCCAATGTGACAGTCATTGATTCTCGCTATATTGCATGGGCTTTAGCCTTTCAAGTACGTGAAGCGGCAATCGTACGGGATGCTGGTGGAACAGTGGAGGAGATTGTAGCGCGTGTAGACGAAGTCCGTAAAAATACACGTCTTTTTGTAGTGCTCGATACTCTTGAAAATATGGTGAAGGGCGGCCGCATTGGAAAGGGTAAGGCGATGTTCGGTTCTTTGCTGAATATTAAACCGATCGGCAGCTTGGACACAGGAGAGTTTACACCTGTTTCCAAAGCACGCAGTCATAAGCAGGTTGTGAAATATTTATTTGAACAATTCCAGAAGGACACAGCAGGCAAAACCGTAAAAGGTGTAGGATTATCGCATGCAGAGGGATTACAAACAATGGGGAATCCATTATTAGAGCTAGTGAAGGAAACGGGCTTCACTAACATAGATATTGCGTTTACATCCCCTATTATTAGCACACATACAGGTCCGGGAGCAATTGGCTTCATGTACTATGCGGAATAAGTAATAGAAGGCTGAGATAAGCTTTTTATAATATAGCTCGTTTACTGAGCTTTTGCTAGCGCTTATTATTTAGAGAGTATCATTTTTCTTGGAGGACAAGAGATTGATGCTCTTTTTTCATTGAATAGTATTTTTACATATTAAATAACCGTATAATTATTCGATATTTGTTATAGATAGTGTAAACGGCCAGCCTTCAATATATAGATCATCATATAAAGCAGTAATAGCATGAAGCAGCAGAATAGGGAAAGGATTACTTAGTGTTTTGGTGTGGGAGCTCTTTTTGGGAATTTTTATGCTTTATTTATAGGATTCTGACCATAATATAGAAGTGATTAAAATTTTCTCATTAGCATTCAACCGAGTGCAGCCGAATATTTTCGGTATTATAAGGTTGTGTGCTTTTCATATGCTGAATCGGAATTTATAATGGAAATACATCGTGGTTAAGGGAGTTTTAACATGTGGAGATTGTTAGCAATAGTAATTCTGGCAGCCGTCCTTACAGGGTGCAATTATATAACGATAGATGAGGGTCAGCCTGCGAACAATCCGCCGGAAGAAAGTGCAGAAGAGCAAGAAGAAAGCATTGAAGTTTATACACCGGAAGTTATTGCCGAGCAATTAGAAGAGGAAGAGGACAAGAGCAAGCTCAAGGAACTGATGGAGTCTCTTTTCCAGTTGGATTGGCGCTCAAGAAAGGAAACGGGTGCTGAGCCTATTCAATATTTGGCCTTAGGTGATTCACTGACACGAGGCATCGGCGACGAAACTGGAAAATACGGCTATACGAAACGCCTAGCTAAAGCAATTGAAGCATGGCCGGCTGTCTTAGAAGTAGAGCTAGATAACCGTGGGAAAAATGGCCGCCGAAGTGATCAGCTCTTGACATTAATAGAAAATGGTCATTATGATGAGGAATTGGCAGAGGCCGATTTGGTGACAGTGACAATGGGGGGAAATGATGTCATGAAGATCGTGAAAAAGGATCTTTTCTCCTTGAAAAAGGAAATGTTCGATAAAGAAATGGTGAAATTCGAAGGACGCTACCGAAAAATTGTTGAAGAAATCCGTAAACGCAATAGTGAGGTGCCGATTGTTTTAATCGGGTTTTACAATCCTTTTTCGATTATTACGGATGAATACACCCCCTTTGAAACAATCATTGATGAATGGAATATGACCATTGCGCAAATTGCATCTGATGATCAAAATGCATGTTTTGTACCAACATCGGATTTATTTGAAACAAATGAGGAAATGGTATATCATACTGATTTCTTTCATCCAAATGCAAGCGGATATGACCGGATGACGGCGAGAATCATTCAGTATATGAAAGTATGCGATATTGAGGAGATGTCAGCAGGCCGGATTGGGTTTGAGGAGTGATAGCGGTGAACTTATGGAAAGTGGCCTTCTTTACATTGGCTGGAGCTATCGTATTAGCGGTAGCAGGAATAATTTATTTAGCAGTAGCAGATACAGAGGATGTAGCGAGACCTAAACCGGCAGAAGTGGAAGGTAATGTAATTACAGTCCAGACAACAGCAAAAGAATTTGAGGCAATCGCCAAGCAGTATTTAGGCGATAGTCTCAATAAGTCTCCATTGCCTGTTGAAATTGAAGTAAATGACCAAATACAGCTTTTCAGTACATTGACTGTATTTGGTGTAGATGTGCCGATTGCAATGGATTTCGAACCGGTTGTTGATGAGGGAAATATTGTATTAAAGCAAACGGCAGTGAATGTCGGAAAGCTGAATATCCCGCCCAAGACGGTACTGAAGCTCATGCAGGACTCGATTGATTTCCCGTCATGGATTACTGTCATTCCAAATGACGAAGAAATTTTTGTAGATTTGTCACGTATCAATATTGCATCAGGGTCACGTGTAAGAGCAAAAGAAATTGATTTGCCAAATGACCATATTGTATTGGAGATTGTCGTTCCAGCAGAATAGGAGGGAAAATATATGGCAGTAGCAACATTTGCAGGTGGATGTTTTTGGTGTATGGTTAAGCCATTTGACGAGCAGCCGGGGATTGAGAGCGTAATCTCCGGATATACAGGCGGACATGTCGAAAACCCAACATATGAACAAGTATGCAGCGAAACAACGGGGCATTTAGAAGCGGTTCAAATTACGTTTGATCCACAAGTGTATCCTTATGAAGACTTGGTAAGACTTTATTTTACGCTGATCGACCCGACAGATGCTGGAGGCCAATTTTATGACCGTGGTGAATCTTATACAACGGCCATTTTCTATCATAATGAGGAGCAGAAGGAGATTGCTGAACGTATAAAGGATGAACTCGATGCATCTGGGAAGTTCCGTATGCCGATTGCTGTGAAGATTCGGGAGGCTATGCCATTCTATCCTGCAGAACAATACCACCAGCATTATTACAAAAAAAATCCAGCACACTACAATCGCTATTCGGTCGGATCGGGCCGGGCAGCATTTATTGAAAAGCATTGGGGGAATTCAAATGGATAAAGAAAAGCGCCTAAAAGAACTAACGGAAATGCAGTATTATGTTACACAGGAAAGCGGGACTGAACCACCGTTCCAAAATGAATATGACAAGCACTTTGAAGAAGGTATCTATGTTGATGTTGTTTCAGGCAAGCCTTTGTTCAGTTCGAAAGACAAATATGATGCAGGCTGTGGATGGCCGGCTTTTTCAAAACCAATTGATGCACCGGAAGTTACAGAGCATTTCGATACATCCTTTGGCATGCGTCGCGTAGAAGTGCGCAGTAAAACAGCCGATTCCCATCTTGGACATGTATTCCCGGATGGCCCGCAGGAGCTTGGAGGACTGCGCTACTGTATTAACTCAGCAGCATTACGCTTTGTACCGGTAGAGCGCCTAGAAGAAGAAGGTTACGGTGAATACAAGTCATTATTTGACAAGTAACAGCAAAACCTAAACAGTATAGATTACTTGAAAAGGAGGTATCCGAGAAAGCGCTCTGGGATACCTCCTTTTTCGACGAAGACGGTGACATGACACCAGCAGGAGCAATAAGTTATACAGCTATTCATAAGGGAAAAAGGCTGTGTTAAAAGTCATTTTAACTTTTAACACAGCCCCTTTTTTTGTGGATGAAGGAAAAATGGGAAACATTTCATATAGGTAATCGTCAACGTATAATAATTCGCCGGTTGTCTATGCACCGCAAAAGGCTTGAAAGAAAATGAAACAGAGAAAGGGTTCATTCAATATACAATTCCGAATATAATAGTAAAGCCTTGCCGTGCCAATTCCCACGTACCTACAAAACAGATTTGCTGATGTAAGGAAAAGGCGTATCAGGAAACCAAGACGGATATATTTGACGTCTGTTGGAGAATACCTTTTACCTATGTAGAGTGCAGCCGGATTTTGTTATGATAGATTTGGAAATTTATAGATGAAGAAGGTGAATGTATGGAAGAACAATGGCAGCGAAGGGTTGAAGCCCTAGAAGAGGAAGTGCTGTTACTACGGAAGGAGATTGCATCATTAAAACAACATCCGCCGGTAAGTGCCATTACAGAAAAGGCAGCGGCATCTAAACCAAAGTATAACGGGGCTATTGTAAAGCGGGAAAGCCCTGCATTCCCTAAACCTGCAGGGCAAGAGCGGACAATTGAACCAAAAGTACCCGATAAAGCAAAAAAATCATTTGAGGAGCAGCTTGTTGCTGTATTGCCAAAAGTTTTTATGTTCATATTTGTTCTAGGGGTACTATGGGGGCTGAAATTAATAAGCGACTATGGGATGCTGACAGACGGCATGAAGATTTCACTGTCCTATATAGCTTCGATTGGGCTTGCTGGATTGGCCTTCTTTCTGGAAAAGAAGAAAAAAAGTGTACGTGCAATGCACACAGCACTCTATGGCGGTTCATTTGCAGTCGGGGTATTGGCAACTGCAGCAGCCGTATTAATATATGGTGTGATCTCCAGCATGCCTGCCCTATTTATAGCGCTTGCTTATATTATTTACGGTATTTTCTTATGCTACTGGAAAGGTAGTGAGGGGCTGACGATTTTTGTTATGTTCACCTCGCTTCTCTTACCGTATTTACTTGAATTTATGGAGTTTAATTCTTTATTCGTTATTGGTTTCGTAGTGCTTCTCTTTATTGCCATTCAGCTTGTTTTACAAAGACATCAGCAGTGGATTGCGCTATATATCACAACGCTTTTCACAGGACTATCCACATTAATTTTATACGTAATGGGTGATGGAGAATCTGTAGTATACCCATTTGGATGGCTGCTGATTGTGCTGACGTTTTTTGCGGGCTGGATTTTCACGAAAGAGAGAAGAAAATGGCCGAAAATACAAGAAGGGCTACTGTATAGCTTTGGTGTTTTTGGCGTGACATTTTTGCATGTCTTCTCTGAGGGGGAGATAGAAAAATTCCTTTTCTTTGCCGCTGCTGCTATTAGTACAGCGGGTATGGCCTTCTGGATGCACAAGCGAAGCGAGAAAAGCTTGGCTGATATTTTCCTGGCGATCGGCATAGTCAGTATTGTAAACGGACTGCTTGCCTGGGATGTTGATGGTGACTGGAGGACACTCGCTATTTTAACGACTGCTTTCATTGGGATTTTACTCGGTGTGCGGGTTCAGGCACCTATTATGAAAATAACAAATACAGCAATTTTAGCTTTTACAACCTTGTATATTTATATCGGTTACCAAGTGGATGAGGGCCTGGAGCTAAGTATGCATATTCTTTCCATCCTGTACTTTATCATAGCGATATATAGCAGTGAGAAAGTAAAAGCCGAGTCCTTTTTGTCAGTATGGCTAAAAAAAGCTTACTGGGGGGAACTAACAAGGGTAGCTACGTTTTGGATAATGGTGCTTTTCATTGCAAAAATAGATACGTTCTATATTTCTGATAGCTACACACTGTATTTCACGATGTCCTTCATCGCGCTCAGCTGTGCAGCTGCTCTTATAGCACCACCTAAAATTGTAGGTGCGGCGCTGCCGGCATTACTCCTTGGGATCATGAGCTTCTGTACATTGATCGTATGGTCCTCTATTTCTATCTATGACGAAGTTCTATTACAGCTTGCTATGCACCTTATTTATATAGGGGTGTGGGGCGCTCTTATTATGGATCTTTATTATAAAGGAGCAATTTACCGGCGGTATGAAAAACATCTGCAGCCCCGATTTGAACAGCTGCTGATCGTTGGGTGGCTGATTACGCTTGTGAACGTATGGAATATGGCATATTTTATTTCGGAGATCGGCTATTTGCCAGCGTTCTTATATGTCATTTTTGCAACATGCTTGTTATTCGCTTTTGCGGTAGGTTTTATTTTAGTGGGCAGAAGGCAAGGACTCCATTTGATGAGTAAATCTGGGTTTGTCCTGCTGATTATCGCTATCGGAAAGTTAATTTTCTTTGATCTATCGTCACTTGATCTACTAGTACGCGCCATCGTCTTCCTTCTGGTCGGTGCCATTGGGCTGCTATTATCTAATAAGCTATTGAAAAAAGAATAGAAAATATCTCTTTCCATGAAATAAAGATTAAATAGAAATTAGAAATCGAATAGTGGTTAATTATTCTTTTAAAAGCATCGGCATAAAAGCTGATGCTTTTTCACATTAAAATATATTGCCAAAGATTATACCTTGTATTACGATGTATATATACTATGTATTACAAGGTAAGGAGAGGTTTAAATGAACAAGGAAATGATGAAAGGAAGTACGGATTTGCTTCTGCTGTCTGTCATTGCAAAACGGGACATGTATGGCTATGAAATTGTCCAGTCATTAAAGCAGTCCAGTGAGGAGCTGTACAGTATGGGCGAGGGTACGTTATATCCAGCTCTTAAGCGGATGGAAACGTTAGGCTATATTCATTCTTATTGGGTGGAGAATGAAGGGACGAGAAAAAGAAAGTACTATCAATTAACAGAGGAAGGGCAGCGTGCTTTACACGAAAAGCTAAACGACTGGCGTCAAATTAACAAGCTTATAGAAAAATGGATAGATGGGGGAGGGGCTGTACTTGACTAATCCGATTGAACAATACATAAGAGACATCATCTCTTCATTAACCTGCAGCCCGATGGAGAAGCAGGAGATTGCAGATGAAATGCGTGATCATCTTTATACTTCGTATGAAATGCTGTTAGCAGATGGCTATAAGGAGCAAGAGGCAGCTCAAATAGCCATACGCTCTTTCGGTGAATCCAAACATATGAAGGCCGGCTTCCAGCAGGTGGTTGATCCCCTATACGGATGGCTTAGAAAGCTTGCATGGATCGGCTTTTGGTTATATAGCTTTGTTGTTGTGTGGAAGCTGCTTATTGAACGGATGATTAATCGTGTCCTTCACTATACACATGGTTTAGGGAATAGACCGTATATATTCACTAAATATGGATTTAATGAGTATAATGGTTTTTTTGATTTCAGTGCATGGGAAATGAATGTCAATTTTATTCCACTTAAAACAATCGTTTTCTATACTTCCGCACAGCATGTTAATACTGATATTGCCATCAATAATCTGATGGGGAACTTCATCCTCCTTCTGCCGCTCGGATTGCTGCTGCCATTTTTATTTAAGCGCTTCCAGAAGCTTACGAGCATTACGACTCTCGCGTTTGCTGCAAGTGCCATTATTGAAGTCGTTCAATTTATGCTGCAGATCGGCATGGCGGACATAGATGATATTCTTTTAAATACAGTTGGGGCAGTAATAGGTTTCTATAGTTACAAAATGATTATTTGGATGCTATCATTACGCACATCTTCTAAAGACAGGAAGTATAGTATCGATTGAATGCTAGAAGACCTCATATATGGGGTCTTTTTCTCTTTAGAAAGGAATGAGAAGGGTTAGGTAGGGAGGTGTTCCATATTTAAAAGAAATTTATCGGTCAAAAGAGAGAGGAGCCAAGTACCTTTGTTAACATAATATAATTATCTGTAAATATCATCTGAGCATTCTTAAAGTAAAAATGTCCAAACCATTTTTTCTTTTGCAAAGTTTGGGTATATAGGAGGTACAATACGAATAGTTATTGACAAAACCAATATTCCTAAGTTCAATATAAAAAGAAAGTGAGGCGATTGGATGAAATCTTTCTACCATTTTGTATTAACCTATAGAGGCGGGAGCGACGAAAAAGGGCGTTTTGCGGAAGCTGTATTTAATGATCCGGCCTTTCCGAAAACGGCTACGGATTTTGACGAACTGACTGCATATATCGAAATGCAAGCGCATGAAGAGATGTCCACGGCTGTATTTGATGAGTTATGGGACTTATATGCGACAAAATATCAAATATAGGAAACAACAGGCGAAATTACCAAACTACTCTAACATTTTAAAGCAAGACGTCTAACGATTGCATCAAACGGTAAAACAAAGTATCATTAACTTGAAAATATCTGAAATGAGGGACTATTTATGAGTATCCATATTGCTGCAAAACAAGGCGAAATCGCCGACATCGTATTGCTTCCAGGTGATCCGCTTCGTGCAAAATTCATCGCTGAAACATTCTTGGAAGATGTAACATGCTACAACGAAGTACGTAACATGTTTGGCTATACAGGTACATACAAAGGTCGCCGTGTATCTGTACAAGGAACAGGTATGGGTGTACCTTCTATTTCAATCTATGCTACGGAGCTTATGCAGGAATACGGCGTGCAAAAACTGATCCGTGTTGGTACATGTGGTGCGATTCAAAAAGACGTAAAGGTGCGCGATGTAATCCTAGCTCAAGCAGCGTCTACTGATTCGCGCTTAAACCAGGTAATTTGGGGCGGCGGTATTGACTTTGCTCCGACTGCTAACTTCGATCTTCTTTATAAAGCATACAACGCAGGTAAAGAAGCTGGCCTGAACTTGAAAGTAGGGAATATCTTCACTGCGGACATGTTCTACTCAGACGAAGAACAAAATGAAAAGCTTGCAAAATATGGCGTATTAGCAGTGGAAATGGAAGCTGCGGCTCTTTATACTTTAGCAGCTAAATTCGGCCGTCAAGCATTAGCTGTACTAACAGTTTCTGACCACATCATCACGGGTGAAGTAACATCTTCTGAAGAACGTCAAACAACTTTCAAAGACATGATGGTTGTAGCGCTTGAAGCTGCGATTCAAGAGTAGGAATACAAAGGGTTTAGGACTTGGTACTTTCTATCAAGTACCCATAACCTAATTCAAAGAGTGCCTAACGGGTGAAAACCTGTTAGGCGCTTTTTATTTGAGTATATCCAGTAGTAAGCTTGCTTCTGTAGAGGGCTATGTGATAAAAAATTTAAAAATACATGCAGTATAAATTTATGAATAAGTCCAATATTGAAGTATGATGAGGTATTGCCTGAGGATCGTACCGTTGATAGTAGCGTCTTTATATGTTATCCGAGTTTTTTTCTAATATAAATGACAAACCAAATAAAATATAAAATGTTAACTAGCGTTAAGCCTAATGAAGTATATCTATTTTTCTCATAGGGTAAAATAAGCATAAGGGCAATAGCTAATAGAGTTGCAGGTAATACAGTATAAAACCAGACTCGTACGGCTTTATTTTTAAATGAAACTTCAAATCTTTCCAATACATTCACCTCTTCTATAATTTAAAAATACATCTTCAGTAAAAATGATTGAAAATTCAACCTACTTAAAGATCATAACATAGTAAAGTGTGATTCGGGAAAGACAAAGGAGAGAAGTCCTTTACGAAATGCGTCTTATTAAGCTACAGCAAGAAATAAAGACAAGCTAAAGAGAAATGCTAATCTATCCAACATCCCAAAATAACTATTAGCGGGTTTTACTTTAAGATAGGCTGTTCAAGTCCATTCTTCCAAACCATAATAAAAGGGGCTTGATGAGGGTTCAAATTAAGCGGAAGATTATTTTTCGGGAAAAAATAGATTTCTAAGCTTTCATTATTCATTACTGCACTTCCCGTATCATCAGTGCTGTGAAAAATAACTTGGACACTAAACACTGTGTCTCTGTTTGGATAGTTCGTCAAGCCTTCTTTTCCTGAATAGACACCGAATAGTGAAAGTTTGGTAAGGAAGATAGTGGTTTCTTCTTTTACTTCTCTTTTAACGGTTTCTAAAACAGTTTCCCATTTTCCATAATACCTCACGGGATTCCGCACATACCGTTGTCAGCTCTTCTTTGCAAGAGAATGCCGCTGCCTCTATCTTCCATAATTGCACTAATATCCTTTTGTTTTACAATAATATACATATTACTTGCTGAACGAAATGACGACTGGATAGGTTCGCTCATGCACTTTTGATAATACTGCTTGTTTTTTCTATTCAAAAGCGCAAGAACTACGTGCTGCAGTTACAATTTTCCTATAAAATATTTGTACAAGACAGGGGACCAAACGCCTGTAATTATGTAGTTTCAACCGGTTTTTTATAGGTAAATAAATCATTTTGAATCTTTACAGGGAGGGATTGGAGAGGTACAATAACACTTTCGGGGCTTGTGAATAATAACCATTTCGATGGAAGGTTAGGTGCTGTCTGCGTCTAAACCGGAGAATTGCGAATACAGGTATATAAGAAGGATTCTGAGCGTATTGTATACAATTTAGTATAAGCATATAAATGGAGGCAGCGATGCATTAGATTTCAGATAAAATAGGAATTGGTGCTTTGGCCGTCTGTCAGGATAGGCAGTCAAGCAGCCTATATAATTTAAATATGTAGATAAAGAGCATATTAAAAGGAACTTTCCAAAAAAGTTGACGTCTTTTCTTTTCGAAGCGGAATCAACCTGTTAATATGTTATATAGCATGCAATGCAAGTAAGAGAGTGGTGAATAAGATGGATGAACAAAAACGCGAGGAAGAAGTAAGTGAACAGCCAATAAAGCCGGCGGGGAAATATTTACGTGTAAAACCCTTTGCTTTAATTATGCTCCTCTTCCTAACAATTCTTTTAACGGCTGGATTGACGATTTTCGCTCTAACATTTGGTGAGAAAAAGGTCGTTGAAGTAAAGGTGCCGGTTGAAAGGGAAGAATTTACACGATTATATGATGCTTTTGATGAATTAAAAGATAAGTATTATGTAGATGTAGATGAAGATAAAATGATCTCAGGTGCCATCAATGGTATGTTTGATGCATTGGATGATCCGTATACAGATTATATGAATACGGATGAGGCAAATCACTTTAATGAAAGTCTTTCTTCAAGCTTCCAAGGAATTGGAGCAGAAATTCAGGAACGCAACGGCGATATTGTTGTCGTTTCACCAATCAAGAATTCTCCTGCTGAAAAGGCTGGCATTATGCCTCAGGATATTATTCTAACAGTGGATGGAAAAAGCATTCAGGGAATGACTGCCTCTGAAGCTGTACTGCTCATCCGTGGTGAAAAAGGTACATCTGTTACATTAACAGTCAAGCGCGGGGATGCCGAGCCGACTGAAATGACCATTGTCCGGGATGATATTCCAATTGAGACTGTTTACGGTGAAATGGGAGATGACAAAATCGCCCATATCCAAATTACATCTTTTAGTGAAGAAACATATAAAGAACTGTTGAAAATCCTAACGGAGCTAGATGGGAAGGGCATGAAAGGTATCGTCCTTGATGTGCGTCAAAATCCAGGTGGCTTCCTAGACGCTGCAATTGATATTGCCAACCTATTCCTTGAGGATGGTAAGCCGATCCTTCAAGTACAAGGCCGTGATGAAAAACCTCAGGTCTTTGCTGCCGAGGGCGAGAAAAAATTCAAGCAGCCTGTCACAATCCTGATTGATGAAGGTAGTGCGTCGGCATCTGAAATTTTGGCAGCGGCATTACTTGAATCCGCTGATGCAGAAGTTATCGGTGTTCCTTCGTTCGGTAAAGGAACTGTACAGACGGTAAGCTATCTGGAAGACGGATCGAACTTGAAGTTCACTACAGGAAAATGGTTGACGCCAAAAGGAAACTGGATTAATGAAAAAGGGGTAACCCCAACGATTGAAGTGAAGTACCCAAGCTATGCTTCACTGACATATGTGAATCCGGAGACAGAGTTGAAGACTGGCATGAACGATAAAATGATCCAGTCTGCTGAGGGAATGCTTGAAGCGCTCGGATATGATCCGGGAGAAGTGGACGGTGTATTCGACGGTGATACGGAAGATGCTGTAAAGGCATTCCAAAAGGCCGAGAAACTTGAGCAAACGGGTACTATAGCGGGTGACACAACATACGCATTAATGGATGCCCTGCGTGAAAAAATCGAAAAAGAGGACCCAATGCTGTTGAAAGCAAAAGAAGTATTAACAGGTAAGTCCGAATAAAGAATAACCGAATAACTAAAAGAGCTGGCAAATTGTCAGCTCTTTTCTATAGAGGAAGTGCAGAAAAATGAAAGATGTATATTTATTTAGCGGATTTTTAGGAAGCGGGAAAACATCTATGCTAACAGATGTTATTCGTCAATTGAAAGAACAGCACATAAAACCTGCAGTTATTATAAATGAACTTGGGAAGCTGAACTTCGATTCCCAAGCTGTTGAGGAAGGCATTCCACTAAAAGAAATGCTTGAAGGATGTATTTGCTGTTCGGGAGCCGAAAAAACAGAAGCACAGATTCAATCCCTGCTTCATGATGCAGACTTTGATATCCTTATTATAGAAACAACGGGAGCTGCCCATCCTGTAGAGGCTTTAGATGCGGTATATTCACCTCTGTTTGCGGACAGGCTGAATATTAAAGGTATCGTAACTGTTGCTGATAGTAAGCTATGGTTAAACCGGGCATCATTATCTCCGCAGGCGCGCTCTCTCTTCATGGAACAAATTCGCCATGCACATTTACTGCTGGCTAATAAGGTCGACTTGCTGACAGAAGAAGAGCAGGCGCAAGTCGTTTATGAGCTCCAGAGCTTTAATCCACAAGCATTTATCCTACAGACGACAAATGGAAAAGTGCCATTGGCATTACTGCAAAATATGCAGTCAACGGCACAGGTGGATAAAGAAGAGATTATTCCAGCAAGAATAGGAAAGAGCTTTAACCTAGGTTCTCGTTTAGTGGAATTCAACCGTTCTTATACCCAAGAAGAGTTTGAAGCATGGATTAAAGAGCTTCCTGAATCTGTTTACAGGATGAAGGGCTACGTTCCGATAGAGGGTATTAAAAATCCAATGCTGTTCCAGTATGCATATGGCATGGTGCAGTGGCTGCCGGAGTTTATCCATATGCCTGCCAAGCTGGTTATCATTGGAGAAGATATTCAGCAAATAAAAGTAGTAGGAATTGATTAATCATTAGGAGCTGTCCAAAAAGCAAAAGCTTACTGGGCGGTTCTTTTTTCATTATAAAGGGTTTAGAGTCATTTATATGTCATCCGTTGTATAAAAGGAATGCTGGACGATTTTTACCTAGAATGTTAATAGAAGGCATTTATAGATTCCTAGTTGCCCATAGTTTAAGCATTTATTGAGTAGAAGGAACGAAGAGGATATACCTTTTTTCATTCGGCTGTTTTGTAAAGTGCGAAATTATGCTAAAATGAGCGTTATGGGCCTAAAAACAATGAAAAATGGAATGGCCAAATTTCCATTCAATCTATGAGTAGATTGCTGTCGAACAGCAATGTATAAAAATCGGGAAAAATTCATATACTTTAAGAATAAAATTGTTCTAAATAGAAGGTTTATAGAAGTTAGGAGAATGTTTGTGAAGCAAAAATCAATCATTTTAACGGGCGGAGGAACAGCAGGACACGTTTCGCTCAATCAGGCAATCATCCCTGAATTACTTGCTCAAAATTACGACGTACATTATATAGGTTCCAAAGATGGTATCGAGAAAGAATTGATCGGCGAAACATTTCCGGAAATACCTTATCATGAAATAGCAAGCGGAAAATTACGTCGTTATTTTTCCTTGAAAAATTTTTCCGATCCATTTCGTGTAATGGCAGGAGTAGGACAGGCATTTTCAATTATAAGAAAAGTTAAACCAACGATCATTTTTTCAAAAGGGGGATTTGTTTCTGTTCCTGTAGTGATGGCTGCAAAAATGGCAAATGTACCGGTTGTCGTTCACGAATCGGATGTTACTCCAGGATTAGCCAACAAAATTGCACTTCCTTTTGCCTCGCACGTGTTCACGGTTTTTAAAGAAACAATGCAGCATCTGCCGAGTGATAAAACGACATGTACCGGATCGATTATTCGTCAGCAGCTTTTTGAAGGGGATAAGGAGCGTGCTTTAAGGTTATGCGGATTTGTACCAACTAAGAAAGTACTGCTTGTAATGGGAGGAAGCCTAGGGTCTGTCGTATTGAACGATGCGCTTCGTGAAAATTTAAATCAGCTGCTGCCAATGTTTAATATTGTCCATCTTTGTGGTAAAGGAAATATTGACGAATCATTACAGAATATTGAAGGATACTGCCAATTTGAATATGTAACAGAGGAGCTTTCCGATCTGTTGTTCCTTTCCGATTTAGTTGTCTCACGCGCAGGGTCGAATTCGATTTTTGAATTTTTAGCATTACGTAAGCCAATGCTCTTAATCCCGTTATCGGCAGCTAAAAGCCGGGGGGACCAAATTTTGAATGCAAATTTATTTAAAAAACAAGGTTTTGCCCATGTACTGGAAGAAGAGATGCTGACGAAAACTACTTTTATGAAGTCGATCGAGGCGCTTATTAAGGATGAGGAAGAAATTATTGATAGGATGCTGGATGCAGAACAGCCAAAAACACCAAAGGAAATGGTCACGCTTATTACCCAATATGAAAAATAACAGGGAATGTTATTATGTGTTGTTTTATCGCGCATAATAGCAAGCCCTTTCTTTGTACAGAAAGGCAGCCTGTACAAAATGACACTCTAGCATCTTTAGCATAGTATAATAGAAAAATAATTGAAATTGTATGCAGAGTAAAGGATGGATAGGGGACACAAGCCTTTAGTAACTTGTGCTCCCCGTAAAAGTCGAAGATTTGATTGGTTAGATTAAAAATGAGGGACAGTCCTTACATTGCCTGTTCTTCTTCTTCGGCACGTTCGTGTGCAGTAGTAAGATAGAAGAGGTCTTTTGGAATTTTATAGAGGTCAAATTGAAGTTTACCGGCATTAATTTCTTCATAAAGTGCGGGATGTGATTCATTTGCATCTATAACATATGGAAGTTTTAAGGCAGCAGCTTTGGAGCGCTCATTTTCTTTTCGGATGCGTAGGAAGACAGTGTGGAAGTCATATTCGTAGAATAACTCAGAGAGGAACAAGTATTTCGCTTTTTGGTTATAGCCTTTGCCTTGAAATGGCGTACCTATCCAAGTACCAAGGAAACCGGCGCCTTCTTGCACATCGAATATACTTATTGTTCCAATCGGCTGACCCCAATCATCCGTTATGGTGCGGGAAATGGTCTTCCCTTGTTGCTCTTCTTCGATTAATTGTTTCGTCATAAACAAGTATTCCTCAGCAGAAGCTGCTTTTTGACGAACGTAAGGAAATACAGCAGGGTGTGAAAGTAAATTGTATAGCTCAGTTGTTTCATGAAGATCTCGATGTTTTAACATGCGAAACGCCTCCTTTTTAGGATAATGTAGGCCTAGTGTTAGGCATTCATTTCGAACCCGATTCCAACCTAAAAGAAATAGACGTCGAACTATCGTATTACCGCTAGTTTCCCCTCTATCTTGCTTATGAAAACACAATATCGAAATAACATTAGTAGATAATTTATTTTACATTAAAAATAGTGCGTAATGCAATATTCTCGCTCGAAAAAAAAGTAAATTTCTTGTAAATTAATACTGAATTCTGAATTATTGGAATACATAATGAAAACAATATTTGAATGAATGTCCGTTACAAGCTAATATAAATATATATGCCGGAGGAGGCGACGATTTATATGGAAATAAAGCTATGGAAGGTGCATGGTTCAGGTAATACCTTTTATTTATATGAAACAAGTGACGAACAGGAAATGGATTGGGTGCAGCTAACGCTCTGGCTGTGTGACGAAGAAAATGAAGGTGGGGCAGACGGGCTGCTCCTTATATGTCCATCATCTCAAGCTGATGCGAAAATGCGTGTCATAAATGCAGATGGCTCAGAAGCATCGATGTGCGGTAACGGACTACGCTGTGTTGCTAGATACATATGCGAAAAGCTGGAAGTGGAAGAGGCGGTCATTGAAACGATGAAAGCAAGCTTGAAAGTGAGGAAGGAAAGTCCCTTGTTTGAAGAGCTGCCAACCTATTCAGTAGAAATTTCTCCTGTTTCATTTGAATTATCTACATTACCTATGGTGTATAAAGGGAAAAGTCAGGTGATTCATGAGGTAATTGAGGAATTTTCCCCTACTATTCACTTTACTGCTGTCTCTGTTCCTAATCCTCATCTGATAGGAATTGTGGAAGAACACTACATTAAGCATCAGTCCCATCAATTTTTACTTGCTCATTATTTAAATAATGATAATGAATATTGTACAGATGGGGTGAATGTAAGTTATGTGTATCCGATGGCGGAGGATGCGATTTATGTCCGGACATATGAACGAGGTGTTGGCTTTACCAATGCCTGCGGGACAGCTATGACAGCATCTGCTTTAGTCGCCAATTTAAATGGAGTTGTTGCTTCAACAGAAGTGACGGTTTACAATCCAGGCGGTTTTGTGAAATGTATTGTCGAGAAAAATGATGAAATATACAATTTGCTGCTTATTGGAAACGCAACAGTCACGGCCATCTATACAGCCGAAGTCATCGATGGGACATTTGGCTGGAAAAGCTGCGAACGAACAGCGGAACAGAAAAATTACGATAAATGTATACAATTTGTAAAAGAGCAAACTGCTCAATTTCTAATAAGTGAAAAAGCATAATCAGATAAACTTCCGAATGACTACCTTTTCCATCCTTGCCAGCCTGCAGGTAAAGGTGAAAGAAAGCTGGAGCTTCTTATAATAGCACGAGGGGGAATAATTAACCGGTGCTGTAAAACTTTTCGGCTTTTCTATTACAGAACGGTACTATCAATAGGTAGTAGTTATCGGGACAGCTGGACAAAATCAGGAGCAATAAAATTCGGCGAATTGACCATTACCATAACTAGACAGCCTTTATAGGAGCAGGACCATAATCATCCTGCTCACCATATGTATTTTCATAAGAAAAATTCGAAAAAAACAGGCTGTATCCCGGCTTCTTTGTGAAATAACGTAGAATAAAAGCGATTTACTATTACAGCTAAAACCGCTATTATACACTATGCAGTGCTGCCGCATGTGCGAATGCTAAATGAAAAGAAAGTACATCTGCAGGCTTAAGTTCTATAATGTATTTTTAGTCAGTGAATGGCCTTTATGGACATGCGGCAATGGTTGAATTTATTTATATGAATAATTTTTTGAAAGCAAAGAGGCTGTGTGTTAAGTTATCCTTAACACACAGCCTTTTGTGATGTCTAGTCTGAGGTGCCTTGCTCTATTTATTTATCCGAAGTAATGCAGCTGTAAACATTTTTTTGTGAAAGAAGAGGATTTTGTGAAAAAAATATTAATAGTGGAAGATGAGAAAAGCATTGCACGTTTTTTGGAATTGGAACTCCGCCATGAACAGTTTGAAGTAAGTGTTTGCTATGATGGAAGGGAAGGCCTGAATGCGGCACTTAGCGAGCCGTTTGATTGTCTTTTATTGGATGTGATGCTTCCCGGATTAAACGGCATTGAATTATGCCGAAGAATCCGGAGGGAATCCGATGTTCCAATCATTTTACTGACAGCCAGGGATGCAGTAATGGACCGAGTAGCGGGGCTGGATGCAGGCGCGGATGACTATATCGTTAAACCGTTTGCTATTGAGGAACTGCTGGCACGCATCCGGACAATCTTTCGGCGCATGGAACCGAAAATACAGGCTGATGATAAAATGACTGTTCGTAGGCTTACAATCGATCCAACCGCATATGAGGTACAATTTGAAGGGCAAAAGCTAGAGCTAACCCGGACAGAATATGATTTACTAAAGCTGTTAGTGGAACATAAAAATAAAGTATGTACGCGAGAACTTATTCTGGAGGCGGTTTGGGGCTATGATACCGAAGTGGAGACGAATGTAGTGGACGTTTACATCCGCCATTTACGTACAAAACTTATGACAGATGAACCCCCCTATATTGAGACAGTCCGCGGGGTAGGGTATGTGGTGCGCGGATGAAGCTGAAAACACTGATAAAAAATCAATCTCTTAAAACGAAATGGATGCTCACGACAGGATTGACTATTTTAATCTCCTATGCTGCTATTTGTGTGATTATTTTCATAGCACTACATACATGGCTTCTTGCAAAAGAGGAAGAAAACGCTCTACGAACAGTAGATGATATGACCACGTTTTTTTCCTCCCAGGGAGTAGCTGTCACCATACAGGATCTGCAGGACCAAACGGGTTTGATGAAAGCTGTATTAAACCAAGACCAGACGGTGCGCCTATATCAATTAGACGGTACGGAAATTTTGCAAATTAATAATACTTCGCCTGCTGCAAAGCTTAATATGTCCTTTAGTTCGCCGGATGAAACGTTGGTCCATGAAGCAACACTGGATGGCGCGAAAGCATTTGTTATGCACCGGATCGTCCAAATCGGTCCTAGACAATATATTTTACAACTAGTCCATCCTTTGCTGTCATTTCGATCGATGATGGGGTATATACTAACAACAATGCTTATTATGGGAATAGGTGCTGTTATCTTGGCTGCAGCCATTAGTTACTATGCCTCTACAGTGATGATCAAACCGCTGCGGCAGCTTCGTAACTCTATGAAAGCTGTGAAGGAACGGGGATTTGAGTCGAAAGTGGATTTTGCCTACGATTCAAAAGACGAAATAGGAGACTTGCTGCGGCTTTATAAATCTATGCTGCATGAATTGGAAATCTCCTTTAATCGCCAGCAGCAATTTGTCTCAGATGCTTCACATGAATTAAGGACTCCTGTTCAATCGATTGAAGGGCATCTTTCTATGATGAAGCGCTGGGGGAAAGAAGATCCGGAAGTGTTGGAAGAATCCCTGGATACTACGTTAGAAGAAGTGGCGAGGATGAAAAATATAATGGAGGAGCTGTTGCAGTTAGCCCGAAAAGAAGCGATAGCTGAGAACATCAGCGCAGATACAGAGGAAATTGTCCGGCAGGTTGCCAATGATTTAACGTTCCTTTATCAGAGCGTACAATTCGATCTACATGTGATAGGCCAGAAAAGACTAGCTGCTATTTCAGAAGAGGCTTTATCTCAAATAGTACGAAACTTATATGAGAATAGTATTCGGTACAATGAAAATGATCCGCATATTCAAACGACTATTCATTATGACGATCATAATATTTTTCTTGAAATTTCAGATAATGGAACAGGTATTCCCGAAGAGCACCTTCCTTATATATTTGATCGTTTTTACCGGGTTGACCATGCCCGGGTACATGTAGAAGGAAGCACGGGACTCGGTTTAAGTATTACTAAATCCCTTTTGAAAAAGTATGGGGGAGAAATTGAAGTGCACAGTAAAATAGGAAAAGGGACTGTATTTTTAGTACGTCTAGACTTAAAAATGTAGCAATTTTCATGAATTATTTTTGTTTCTTTTTAGTTCGCGAAAAAAATTGCTTATTTTGCTAAAAAGAGTTGTATTTTCTGTGAAGAGTAGTAAGATTGATATGGAAAAAACGTTCTTTCGCGCAATGGTTTAATTCTTATGAAGATTGAGCAAAGAATGGTAAAATATTATATAGATTTAACAATTAATAAATGGAACTGCCTAAAGGCAAAAGTTGGAGGTTATTTTTCATGTCGAACAATGTATACTCTGCAGGTTCCCCTTGGTCAGCATTTTCTGGACCAAACTTAGGTTATGTTTTAGAGCAATATGACCTATACCTGCAGTCTCCTGAAGAAGTAGACGCTGAGTTAGTCGCACTATTCCAAGCTTATGGTGCACCACAAGTAGAAGGTGTGGACGCAGCTGTTGCTACAACAGGCGCAGCACAAGGTGACTACAAAAAAGTATTGGCAGCTGTAAAGCTTGCTGAAGCAATTCGTACAAAAGGTCACTTAGCAGCAGATTTATATCCACTAAAAGATCATAAACTACACACTGCTCTAATTGATGAAAGCGCATTCGGTTTATCAGCGGCAGATTTAGCTGAGATTCCGGCAACTGTTTTCTTCAAAGAAGTACCGGCTGGCGTGAAAAATGGTAAAGAAGCAATTGACTACTTGAAGTCCGTATATACAGATAAGATTGCATTTGAATATAGTCAAGTATCAAATGAGGAAGAATTTGCCTGGATTCAATCCCAAATTGAAAGCGGGGCAATAAAAGCAACGTTGTCTAACGAGGAAAAGAAAGCACTTCTTGAGCGTCTTACTCGTGTAGAAAACTTTGAAAAATTCATTCATAAAACATTTGTTGGACAAAAACGCTTCTCAGGTGAAGGGTTAGATACACAAATCGTATTATTAGATGAAATTTTAAAAGTAGTAGAAAAAGAAAATCTTGAAAATGTTCGGATCGGCATGGCTCACCGCGGTCGCTTAAATGTGTTAACACATATTTTAAATAAACCATATGACATGATGTTCTCTGATTTTGCTCACGTTTCAAACGATTTATTCTTCCCAGAAGACGGCCGTCTTGAAATTACAAAAGGCTGGACTGGCGATGTTAAATATCATATGGGTGCTTCTTATACACGTGAATCAGGCATGAATGTAAAACTTGCCTATAACCCTTCGCATTTAGAGGTAGTAGCACCAGTTGTGCTTGGTACAACACGTGCAGCTCAGGATGATACTACAAAAGCAGGTGCGGTGGAATTCAATCCAAATAAAGCACTTGGAATTCTAATCCATGGTGATGCTGCCTTCCCAGGTCAAGGGATTGTAACAGAGACACTGAACTTTGCAAAAACAGAAGGCTTCACTACAGGCGGAACAATCCACATCATCGCTAACAATATGATCGGATTCACAACGGAACTTTATGATTCACGTTCTTCTGTATACTCTTCTGACCCTGCAAAAGGCTATGAAGTACCAGTTATCCATGTGAATGCTGATGAGCCGGAAGCAGTGGCACAAGTGGGACGCTTTGCAGCAGCTTACCGTCAAAAATTCGGCAAGGATATTTTGATCGACTTAATCGGTTACCGCCGTTACGGTCATAACGAAACAGATGACCCAACTGTAACAAACCCTGAAACGTATAAATTAGTATCAAAACATGATCCAATCCGCGTGCTTTACGGTACAAAATTGGCGGAAGCTGGTCTAGTATCAATGGAAGACGTAAAAGCCCTTGATGAGAAAGTTTACGCTGAAATGCAAGCTGCCTATGACCATGTGAAGGAAATGGCTGAAAAAGATGAACATAAACATCTTGAAATGCCTGAAGAAGTAAAAGTCTCCTTCCCGGAAATTGAGACAGCTGTAGAAATTGAGCGTCTAGAAAAAATTAACGAAGAATTACTGCAGTTTGCAGATGGCTTCCAGCCACAAAATAAACTGGCTAAAATTCTTGAAAAACGCCGTGAAGCATTCGCGAGTGAAAAGATTGACTGGGGTCATGCAGAAACATTGGCATTTGCAACAATTATCCAAGATGGCCACCCAGTTCGTTTTACAGGTCAAGATGCACAGCGCGGTACGTTCTCACAACGCCATTTAGTTCTTCATGATAAAAACAATGGCTCTTTATTTACACCGTTACACCATATCTCAGGAGCTAACGCATCATTTACAGTTCACAACTCGCCATTAACTGAAGCGGGTGTTGTAGGCTTTGAATATGGTTATAACCTGGAAAACCCTAATGTACTTTCTATTTGGGAAGCACAATTTGGTGACTTTGCCAATATGGCACAAGTAATGTTCGATAACTTCATTTCTGCTGCGCGTTCGAAATGGGGTCAAAAATCCGGATTAGTAATGCTATTGCCACATGGATATGAAGGGCAAGGCCCAGAGCACTCTTCAAGCCGTATGGAACGCTTCTTACAGTTATCAGCAGAAAACAACTGGTTCGTTGCAAACTGTTCAAATGCCGGCAACTATTATCACTTATTACGTCGCCAAGCTGGTATGCTGGGCACGGAAGGCATGCGTCCACTTGTGGTTGTATCACCGAAGAGTCTTCTTCGTCATCCGCTTGCTGCAGCTTCATCAGAACAACTGGCTGAAGGTAAATTCCAGGAAGTAATTGAGCAGCCTACAACAGGTAATACACCTAAAGCGGTTGAAAAAATTCTGCTTGCAAGTGGTAAAGTGACAATTGATCTTGCAGACCGTGTGAAAGATGGCGAAGGCTTCGACCACCTGCATATTGTACGTGTGGAACAGCTTTACCCATTCCCAGCAGAGCAAGTGAAAGAAATCATTTCACGCTTCCCGAATGCAAAAGAAATTGTATGGGTACAAGAAGAACCGAAAAACCAAGGTGCTTGGAACTACATGCTTGAGCATTTATATGAATTATCTGAAGGTAAAAAAGTACGCTATGTAGGACGTCCTGCAATGAGCTCGACTTCAGAAGGCGACGGCGATGCTCACAAAGCTGCTCAAGCGGCACTAGTGGCAGAAGCAGTAGGCAAATAAGCCTCGCTTACTTCATATGAAGTATCAATAATTTGAAGTACAGAAAAACGAAAACAGAACTTAATGAAAAAGAGGGCTACTTGTTATGGGTAGCCCGCCCATTTGTCTTATAATAAAAGAAATGGGTAACCAAAGGAGGATATTAAAGTGGCTGAAATTAAAGTCCCTGAATTAGCAGAATCGATTACAGAAGGTACAATTGCCCAGTGGGTGAAAAAAGTTGGAGATCGCGTAGAAAAAGGCGAGTTCATCGTAGAATTAGAAACTGATAAAGTTAACGCTGAAATCATTTCTGAAGAAGCGGGTGTTTTAACTCAAATTCTGGCTGAAGAAGGTGATACTGTCCTAGTAGGTCAAGTAATCGCAGTGGTTGAGGCTGGCGAAGGTGCAGCTCCTGCACCAGCAGCACCAGCACAAGAAGCAACACCAGCACAAGCTCAGGAAGCTCCAAAACCAGCACCTGCTGCAGCAGCAACAACACCGGTAGTAGAAGAAACTTCAGGTGAGCGTGTAGTAGCATCTCCTGCAGCGCGCAAATTAGCTCGTGAAAAAGGAATTGACTTAGCAGCAATTTCTCCAGTAGATCCACAAGGACGCGTTCGCGTTCAAGACGTAGCAGCACACGGAACTGCACCAGCAGCATCATCAGCACAAGCTGTGCCTGCAGCAGCAACAGGTGGTCCTTTAGTATTTGCACCAGCTGCAGAATCTGGCCGCGTAACAATCGAAAAAATGTCTCGTCGCCGTCAAACAATTGCAAAACGCTTACTAGAAGTAAAACAATCTACTGCTATGTTAACTACATTCAATGAGATTGACATGACAAATATTATGGCACTTCGTAAACGTAAACAAGAAGAATTCGTAAAAGCAAATGACATTAAATTAGGCTTCATGTCATTCTTCACTAAAGCGGTTGTAGCAGCGCTTAAGAAATACCCTTATGTAAATGCTCAAATCTCTGGTGACGAAATTCACTTAAACAATTTCTTTGATATCGGTATTGCCGTATCAACTGAAGAAGGATTAGTAGTACCAGTTGTTCGTGATGCAAACAGCAAAAACTTTGCAGAAATCGAGAAAAACATTGCTGAGCTGGCTGCAAAAGCACGCGACAAAAAATTAGGCTTAAACGATATGGCAGGCGGCTCATTTACAATCACTAACGGTGGTGTATTTGGTTCATTAATGTCAACACCGATCATGAACGGTACACAAGCAGGGATCCTAGGTATGCACTCAATCGTTAACCGCCCAATCGCGGTAAACGGCGAAGTACAAATCCGTCCAATGATGTACGTGGCTCTTTCTTATGACCACCGTATCATCGATGGTAAAGATTCTGTTGGCTTCTTAAAAACAGTAAAAGAATTAATCGAAAATCCAGAAGATTTATTGTTAAATTCTTAATCTTATTTAGCGGGAGGGGGCATAACAATGTCTCTCCTCTTATCAAAGGGTGAGCTGTCAGAGACAGCTCACCCTTTGAATCTTTTATGCGGAAAAAGAGGGAATTCTCCCTTCACAGCATATTTCTCTCTCATGTTTGCACACATACATGGGCTGCTCATTTCTTTTTTTAGCCTTCGCTTTCCCATATACAGAAGATCAGATGAATACTTTATTTGTTTTCAGAAATTCGATAACTGGCTCCACGTCTATTTAACGTTGACGGTAGATCGATGCTGTGTATCCTTCTTACTTTCTTATAAATAATACCTCTTTTGTCAAATGTTCATTAGAAATATGTGCTAGCTGTTCATAACGGGAGCTCCGGTTTCTACGGGAACAGCATGAGCGGAAGATCCCTTTTTCGCATTCCAGCAGGAAAAATTAACTGGAGCTATACACGCGTAAAGTATCGACTGGAAATTAGACCAATAGTTTCATGGGAAATCTTATTTAAAGCTATTAATATGGCGTAATTTAAAGAGTTCCTACTAGGATGGTGAAAGAAATAGCAAAAAAATAGGTCATATTATTCCAACTATCTCTTGCGGTTTTCTAGGTATTTTCGTTTATTTATAAAAAAATCAATATTGACAGGTATTTCAGACTGTTGTAGTATTTTAGTAACATCAATTTAATATTAACACCTCACATCTCGTGAGGTAGAGGTGCGGTATTTAATAGTTTTTCAGGGAGCTGCGAGAAAGCGTTGAAATGAAAAAGAAGGAAATATCGCCGAAGTGTACATAAGGCTCGCTTATGTATGCTGGGGCTGCAGTGAAGAACTGTAGAACTGTCTTGCATGCTCTTTCCCGAACATGTAAGTTGTGCTATCTCAATAGGGAACTTGAGGAAATGGGCTACATATTTAACGCGACCTTCAGTTCTGTAAGGTCGCTTTTTATATGCACAAAATACCCAATTTTCTGACAAAAAGGAGAGAGATTTATGAAGAGAAAATTATTACTATTAATGGCTGCTATGATGACAGCGATTATGCTGGCTGCATGTGGTTCAGATGACGAGGGTACTGCCTCTGAAGGTAACAATAGCAAAGATGATGTATTTAAAGTAGGAATGGAGGCAGGCTATCCGCCATTTAACTGGACACAGAAAGACGATTCGAACGGCGCTGTAAAAATTCAAGGTTCAAAAGAATATGCAGGCGGTTATGATGTTGAAATTGCTAAGAAAATCGCAGAAGGCCTTGGTAAGGAATTAGTCATTGTAAAGACGGAATGGGATGGTTTAGTACCTTCACTTCAATCGGGAGCAGTGGATGCCATTATTGCTGGTATGAGCCCAACTGAGGAAAGAAAAGAAGCAATCGATTTTACTGAAAACTATTATACTTCTGATTTTGTCATTGTAGTTAAAAAAGGCGGAGCCTATGACAAAGCAACAAAATTGACAGACTTTAAAGGTGCTAAAATTACAGCTCAGTTAAATACAACAAACTATAAAGTAATCGACCAAATTCCTGGTGTAAATCAACAGGTAGCTATGGATAACTTCCCGGCAATGCGTGTAGCATTGCAAAGTGGTGCAATTGATGGGTATGTAGCAGAGCGTCCGGAAGCTATTTCGGCAACTGCTGCAATCGATGGGTTTGCCTATAATGAACTTGAAGATGGTTTTAAAACAGATCCTGCTGATACAGCTGTAGCGATCGGTATCCGGAAAGATGAAAAGAATAGTGATAAAATGAATGAAATTTTATCCAATATTTCAGAAGATGAGCGGCAAAAAATGATGGAAGCAGCAATTTCCAATCAGCCGGCAGCTCAATAAACGGTGTTTGCTTCTAGCCGCAAGTACGTTGCGGCTAGTTTTTCAATTTAGATAGGAACAGCTGCATGCTGTTAGGAGGTTTTTATATGAGTTTTGAAACCATTATTACAATACTGGAAAATAACTGGCCGATGTTTTTGCGAGGAGCCTATATTACATTGGCAATTGCTGTTATCAGTACAATTATAGGTGCGTTTATCGGGTTTTTTATCGGCATTATGCACACGATTCCAGCTGCTAAACGCTCATTCAAAACAGGGGTACTAAAGATATTCAATTTCATTCTTTCCGTTTATGTTGAAGTTTTTCGCGGTACACCGATGATGGTTCAGGCAATGGTTGTCTTCTATGTGTTATATGCATACGGGATAGAGCTAGATCGGTTTGTCGCTGCTCTCGTTGTCGTTGGGCTTAATACAGGTGCTTATATGGCTGAAATAGTAAGAGGCGGTATCGTTTCTATTGACAAAGGACAATATGAGGCAGCACAAGCAATCGGTATGAATCACTTCCAAACAATGGTCTTTATTATATTACCGCAGGTGGCCCGCAATATTTTACCAGCTACAGGAAATCAGCTAGTAATGAATATTAAAGATACATCAGTTTTAAGTGTAATTAGCGTGACGGAATTATTCTTCCAGACAAAATCCATTGCTGGTGCAAATTTCAAATATGCGGAAAGCTTTGCGATCGCTTGTTTAATCTATCTGATCATGACATTTATTGCAACCAGGTTATTACGTTTAATGGAGAAAAAATTAGATGGTCCTGATTCTTATAAAGTAGAAAATACTACTGCTGCGGCTAAATAAAATAGAAGGAGCATCAATTATGGAAACAGTTATTGATATTAAGCATTTAAGCAAATCATTTGGACAGCATGAAGTTTTGAAGGATGTCAATTTTTCTGTACAAAAAGGGGAGGTTGTTTGCCTGATTGGGTCCTCTGGATCTGGTAAATCCACATTACTCCGCTGTATCAATCTACTGGAAAAGCCAAGTGGGGGAGCCATTATTTATAATGGTGAAAATATCCTGGATGACAAACATGATATTGAAAAGTACCGCACACACTTAGGAATGGTTTTCCAGCAATTTAACTTATTCAATAATTTGAATGTGCTTGAAAATTGTATTGTTGGACAGCAAAAGGTATTAAAGCGGTCAAAGCAAGAGGCGTCAGAAAAGGCATTGAAATATTTAAAGGTAGTAGGGATGGAGAAATACCAACATGCAAAGCCGCGTCAGCTATCAGGAGGTCAAAAACAGCGAGTTGCGATCGCCAGAGCTCTTGCGATGGACCCTGACGTTATGCTGTTTGATGAACCAACCTCCGCATTGGATCCTGAAATGGTAGGAGAAGTATTAAAGGTTATGCGGACGCTTGCCGCTGAAGGAAATACAATGCTGATTGTTACACATGAGATGGAGTTTGCGCGCGAGGTGGCTGACCGTGTCGTCTTTATGGACAAAGGGGTCATTGTTGAAGAAGGGGCACCGGAACAGGTGCTTGCCGATCCAAAACATGACCGGACAAAAGAGTTTTTGAAGCGCACCCTCAAATAATAAAAAATCGACAGGTCTTGGCCGTGTCGATTTTTTACTTTCTGGAATTCCATTCCGAGACAATGATAAATATGATAGCAAAAGCGAATGCAATGGCAAAAAACCAGGAGGGTAAACTACCAAATGCCATAAAATCACCTCCTGTACTAGTGTATCATGAGGCAGAAGGCTAGCACAGAAGAAAAGCGGATTTTTTATGTATTTATACAATTTAGTACACAACTAGTGGAAAATCGTATAAAATGAATACTAAATAGTAGAGGATTGCCCTCTGCAAAAAGTGAGGTTTTATGATGTTACACTTAAAATGGAAAGAGGCACCGACGATTCGTACAGTTAAATGTGTGCATACAAATGCTTCCAAGTATTTAGTTTCCAATGTACTGACAGTCGGGAAAGAATACGAAGTGAAGAATGAAACAGAGGAATTTATCTTTGTTATTGACAATACTGGAAATGTCGGCGGTTATTATAAGGATTATTTCGAGTAAAAGGGAAACCCGGTTTACATGCGGAATGTAAACCGGGTTTTTATCTTTGTTATTAAGAAAGGGAAGATTCGGTCTCCTTTCGCTTTTCCGAGGCAATTGCCTGCATGCGAAGTGTTTCTTCAATATCCTGCAGCAGCTTTATTTGTGTCTTCTTAAAATGGTCTATATCTGCATGGGATATACTCGTCCCGCCAATCCGGCTTCCTCTCCTTGAAGATAATCCTTCCAGTTGAGCTTTTTTACGAATCAATTCGTCCGAAGCCTTCTTCAACCGCTCCTGTGCCTGGCTTGCGCGGCGCTGGTGGTTTAAACTAAGCAGCATAGAAATTTGTGACTGCCAGAGTGGGATAGTTGTCATAATAGACTCCTGCACTTTATCGATAAGCATTTGATGTGTCTGCTGAATCATGCGAATTTGGGGCGCCGATTGAATCGCAATTTCTCTAGAGATTTCAAGATCATAGATGCGCCGGTCAAGCCATTCGAATGATGTATGCAAATCCTGTAGTTCCTGGTTAATCATTGGATTTTCACTCGTCCTCGCCTTCTGCTGAAATGCAGGCAGCAGGACATCTTGCATATGATGCCGCTTAATTTCTCCGGCTGCAATATATACATTAATTTCATGAAAGTATTCTTCATTTAGTTTATACAGCTCTTCCAGCATTGAAAGGTCAGAAAGAAGACCCTGCTGTGAGTGCGCCAGTTGGATATTCAAGCGGTCAATATGTTTACTAAGACGATTATACTGTGACATCGTTTGCTGGATGGATGCTGTTTGCTTACTGAAAAGCTTGCCGAACAGCCCGGCTTTTTTTTCGAGAAGAGCATCCGGGTCGATTTGATCAAGCTGGTCCATAAGTTGAAATAGAATTTCCCCTACCTTTGATGTATCTTTACGCTGTACATGCAGCAAGAGCTTGGAAGAAAACTTCTTCAAAGCTTGCTGGGCAGATAATCCAAAAGAAATGACATCTTCATACTTATCTACGTTAAGTTCTTCTGCCAACTTTAGCGCTCTTTTTTGATCAAAGCGGCTTAAAGCTGAAAAGAGGGGGGTAGCCGAGTGATTTTGCAGCTGTGTTTCATACTCATATTTAGCTGTTTCAGCTGATTGACTATTAGATGAAGAAAAGGCTTCAAATGGATTACTTTTCATTAATGGTCACCGCCGCTTAAACGTTCCTGCCGCTTTTCATGTTCGAGCTTGGCGAAATCCAGCTCGATTTTCAGGTGGTCAATGTCTGACTGCAGCGCAGAACGTAAATCATCTTCAAATGTTTCATTAAGCACCTTTAATGTTTTCCGAGTTTCCTCCAGTGCAAGATGAATATCCGTTCCTTTTACTTGTTCCTTTGTAAGGAGAGTATACTTGTCAGCCAGTTCCACTGCTGAAGGCAAATGGGAATAGAAGAAATCTTCCACCGCATAAAACTTATGCGGATTTTTATCCACAATGTTGAGAAGACGGCGCGATACTTTGCTCATATCATTTAGTAAACGGAATGATTTAATGGAGCGTACCCGCTGCTGCGAAAGCTGATTAACCCGGTCTCGGGCCTGCTTCAGCTGGGCTTCGATAAGATTGTAATCTGCCTTTGTTATACCCAGTGCTTTGCTTCGTTTTGACTTCTGTATATTTAAAATCACTAAATTGCTGACATAATAACCACCAAAAAGCAGGGCAAAACCTACGAACTCCATATTCAGGTTAAGAGCAAAGACTGTAAATAACGTAAAACTGATTAGAAAGTTAAAGGCATGTCTTGTAATAAAATTCGTGGCACCTAGCATAGTTTGCACCTCCATTCCAATACTTTACTAATACATACGAATGAATTAGATAAAAGTTTCATACCCTTATTTTATCACACAAAAAGTCGGATATTAAACAATATCCGACTCCATAGAAGTATACCCCTTTAGATCATTAAAGGTTTCTAATGAGAATTTGCAGGGTGCAGCAAGCGGATTTACTCCCTTTTGAATAAAGAAAATAAACTCATCCACCGATGCAGAGCGTCCCTCTACCTCCACCTCAAAACATTCTTCACTGTTCAAAAAGCATTTACCTTTCAGCCCCAATTCTAGAGCTTTCTGCTTAATGAAAAACCTATAGCTAGTGTTCTTTTTATCTCCGCAAAAGAGAATTTTTACTCGCCTGTCCAAAACTGCTTCCTCCTTCGATAGGATTTATTACCCGTAATTCACACGCCGTTTGAAGGTGGACCATCCATGTATGCCATCTATTTTATGGAAGAGTTACAGAAGGGATTTCATCTATATAGTATCATAGTTAAATTCCTATTAATAGACAGATCGGACTTCAATGATTAAAATACAATAATATAGAAAAGAAAGGATTGTCGAGGATGTACAAGATTATTTACATGAAGGCGGATTTCGAACCATGGTGGCAATTTGAAGGGTGGGAATCTCAAATCGTTTCGACAAACCTATATGAAACGAAAGAAGAGTTTGAAGCAGCACTTGAAAAAATGCTCCAAGAGTTCCGCTCCAAATTTGAATTTGAAGAGCAAAGAAAAGATAAGTTCATTGCCTTCTGGAATGAAGAGGAATGCGAATTTTGCGAAGGATGCGATGAGGATCTTCAAGTTTACCACGGGCTCATTTTAGAAACAAAAGTGCCAGTTGACAGGATAAATTGTAATTTACAGAAATGAAAGAAAATTTTATAAAAAGACGGAAAAATTGTTTGACAAAGTGTAAATAGATGGTATACTAAGAGTAACAATAAAATTGCTTGACCGGGTACAGATTCACATATTACAAAGAGTGATCGGTAAAATTGTCGGTACTCTTCGTAATATGTGAACTTTTTTATTACGGTAAAGAAATTCCATATTGTTAACTTTATTTTTTGGAGGTTTTCTCAAATGAAACAAGGTACAGTAAAATGGTTTAACTCAGAAAAAGGCTTCGGATTCATCGAAGTAGAAGGCGAAAACGACGTATTCGTACACTTCTCAGCAATCCAAGGCGAAGGTTTCAAAACTCTTGACGAAGGTCAAAAAGTTGAGTTCGAAGTTGTAGACGGCAACCGCGGACCACAAGCTGCTAACGTAATTAAACTTTAATTCTCCGTAATTAAACATTAACTATGTTAAATCCAAAGGCACCCTACAATACGTAGGGTGCCTTTTTTTATGCTTACTTTTTCCGTTATGCAGCATATACTCCGTTAACATTCATTTATAACCAGGTTTCCGGTATTTTCAAACTTCCTTGCTGAAAAAATAGCAGCATCAAGTTTCCCTAACTACTGTCCCAACTTGCACAGTCAAATTATTATATATATTTAGAGCTTTGTCTGCTAATAAATGGGTAAAATATATTATAATTAGAGTACGGATTATAGTTATAAAGACGGGGGTGTGTTAGTGAAGGATAAGTTGTTGAGGGGCTTACTTAATGCTCAAAGTATAATTAATGATGACAATATAAAAATGATTTTATTAGAAATTCCCCAATTAATAGAAGAAAAGCGAGGGTCTGATGAATATACCGGAGTAATCAATTTAAAGAAATTATACTTGAATGCATGCGTATATTTAGGACATTATATAAGGCCATACCATACATTAAAAAGTCTAGATGATATCACTTCTGAATTAAATGGGCAAATGTATATAGAAAAATACTTTTCATCAGCAGAAGAAACGCATTATACAGTACACATGCTTGGAAAAGTGCAGCAATTTTATGGAAAAGCCCTTACAGAACTGCTTCTCGCTTTCGATACCCCTCAAGCAGAAAGGCAAAGAAAAATTGAAACAGGCTGCCGTAATTTTGAAAACAGCATGGCACTCCTGATACAGTTAAAAGGCAGTTTTTTTAAGGAGAAGGAATATTTTATTTTAGATATGTATTTTACATTTCTTACTTTGCTTGCGGTATTAAAAAGAAACGAAGAGTTTAATAATTATTACAAGCTTATTTTCTCACATGAATTAGATTTTTCCGATCAAGCTTGTCACATGCTATTTTATCAAATGGAGATCATGCTGCTTACACTCGGGGAGCAATATGAGGCTGCCCTTGCCATTTACCGCTGCTTTTTTGAAACGGAGAAAAAATCCTACTTCCCAACCCTTGGAACGTTTATTATCCAGTGTTTTGAGAAAACAGGCAACGATCAGGAGTATGAGCGTTTTTTAAAGAAGGCGTATACATGTGAGCTGGAGAAATTTAGCGGGATGAATGAACTTGTGCTGGAATCTTTACTCAGAAATCGTAAGAACATGACACTTGATATTTATATTGATTCCTTCGAGCAGGATTTTAATATTATTGGGGGAAAACCTGCTGTTTATAAATTTAACTAAAGGGACGAGAAATGCACTTATTATATAGAATTACGAAATGACATCAGCAGGAGGCTTAACACATAGCGTAGCAAATTATCCGACACTATTTAACATAATCTAATAATAACCTTAGCCACTAAGCAATTCTCCCATTAATCTATACTAAAAATCATCTTTTCTAGATTTTAAAACCGACACTTTCATATAGGAATAGTAAGTGACGGTTTTCTTTTATATACTTTCACTCGACCGCTTTATTACAAAAGAGGCAAGCAATCGGAGCAAATGAAATTGACGTGGAATTATAAAGAACTTCAGGGGAAATAGGGAATAATTTTAACCGAGAAAGAGGGTGGGGTAGACAATGCCGGGTTCCTCTTCACCGCCTGCGCAAAAAAAGCCGTATAAATAGCCATCGTGAAAATAGTCTGCTGTCTCTACGATGGCTTAAGTTTTTTCTATAGGCTATTTCAGTAAATGTTGAAATGCTGAATACTTTCTCTCAGTACTTTACATCTTCCAGCAGAAAAGTAGCTTCTTCTATTCCACTGTCAGTTTGGCTGCTCATGAATTCTTTTACTAATCCAAATCCAGGTGCATAATATTGTTTGATTACTTGTTCCTGTGTTTCTTTTGTAAGTTCCACTACTTGATGGAAGGTTTCAAATGGCGTGAAAACCTGCAAATTATCGTTTGTCAGCACCCATTCCTCCAGTACTGCCCCTCTTTCGATGGGAAGTGTGAGAATAGTATGCTTAACAGGCATTTGATCCAGTTCAGCTATCGAGACTTTAGTATCCGTCTGTCCACTATACACCAATTCGATTGCATCATTGGTGATACGGTAAATATTGTAGGAAATGTTATTTTCCTTCTCTACTATTGTTTTTACATAACTTTCCGAAAGCCAGAAGGTTTCCTCGGTGTAAGAGGTACCGCTGTCTTCTTCTAAATATATAGCCTTTGTTTGGTCTTCCTTAAAAAAGAGCTGTAGCGGAGAAGCGTTTTCAAAGGCATTGGCATATTCTGCAGCAACTGCACTCCGTGGCTCCTCGATTATAATATCTTCATTCTGCTCGGTATTCGCTATATTACAGGCGGATAATAAAGCAGTTAAGATGAAGAAAATAAGGTATTTCATACTTCACCGACCTTTCACTTCATGTGATGGAAAATAATATGTATATTAACTTACTACATATACCCCTTTTTATGATTTATTAAACAATTGATTAAAAAATAAGAAAATACAGCTGCTTATTCTGCTTGTACGCTTCTTTTTTCTTTATTTACAATAAAATATTCATTAATTTATACATAACCGGATAGTAGATAAGAAGTTATGCTCTTCTGTGAAAGGGAATGCCGTCTGCTACACTCTAGCGCCTTTAACTCCAATCAACTAGTGAGTCATTTTTAAGATATATCTCAAAAAAAGAGCTTGTATTATTTAAGAGTTAGATTTTCAACAGAGATGATGCTCTATCGCACCACCATCTGCAGCAGGGGTTGACAGAAAAGAAGAAAGATAGTTGAGCATTGTTCCCGAAGTAAGCTGTTGAATTCTTAAAATGAAGACAAATTCATTTATAGAAAGAACGGCTGGTATGTTGAAAACAACGAGGCAGATAAAAGGGCAGTACTAGATTACTAGAAGCTGCCATTCTATAAGGAAATGAAAAAACTGGCTAGTTTATCGTCCCAAGTAAATTACAGAACACTCCAGTCAAGCTCTGTAACAGGATCTGGCTGTGGGCGGCTGAAGTAAAACCCTTGGAATAGTTCATAGCCCATATCTTTTAAAAAGAGATAATCCTCACGTTTTTCAATTCCTTCGGCAAGAGGTACTGAACCGATTGACCTGGCCTTATCAAAATAAAAATGAGCTACCTGCTGCTTATCAGAATCCTTCGCTACGCCTTCTACGAATTGGCGGTCAAGTTTCATATAATGCGGCGTAATATCGGATAATAATTCAACCGTGCTGAATCCTTCTCCTACATCATCGAGGGCATACCGGAATCCTTTTTCCTGATAATAATTTAAAATGTCCTTTAAGTGTTCAGTATCTTTGACTGCTTCTGTTTCTACCACTTCAAAAATAAAGCGGCCCGGTTCGATCTTCAACTGGTTTGCGAGAGCTGTTGTTGAGCGCAGGCAATATTCAGGCGAGTAAATAGAAGTTGGCAGAAAATTGATGAACACCTTACCCGGTAGCTTTTTTGCATATTGAACAGCGGCTAGCCGGCAAGTCCGGTCAAGGGCGTAAAGCCTGCCTCGAATTTTTGCGGCAGAAAATACGTCACCAGGTGAAAGGAGACGTCCGTCTTCTGCAACGAAACGGGCAAGTACTTCGTGGCCATAGATTTTTTCATCCCGTGTAATAATTGGCTGTGAATAGCAAATGATTCGTTTTTCAAGAATAATCTGCTCCACCCATGAAGCTGCAAGAAAATTCTTCGCTTCTGTTAATGACAGCCAGTCCTGATTATAGGCAAACTGGATGTTTGAAAGCTCTGTAAAATCCTCGCAAAAGCTAACGACCTCATGCATAGCTGTCTCATCAATGGAGAGATGGCCATCTTCATTAATAATTGCTGGGAACCCCATGCGCTGAAGATGTTTGGCAATCATTATAATCAAGTACTCTTTTTCTTTAAAACGGACAAGGAATGCAGCTTGTTTAACAATGCAATTTTTGCAGCTCATGATTATTACTCCTCTAAAATCGGTTCAATTGCTTCTGCAAACGCAACCGATTGTAAATTATGCGTTTGGAGGTAGCTCTTTGCTCCAATGCCTCCTACAAAAAAACGAATATGTGGATTGTAGTGAGCGAATTCATCTATTTCTTCTAGCGAGCCGGGACAAAGCTGGAAAGGCACCAGACTCATTGCGGACAGTAAAACAACGGCTGGCTTGAATTGTCTCACCAAATGCTCAATAGATCCCGGTGCAGGAGAGCTTGAAATTAAATAGCCCCGATACCCCATCATTCGTGCCTTCAGAAGCAGTATACAAAGCGGTAGATCATGTGCTTCTCCCGGCAGACAGGCAGCAAGGATTAACGGCGCATCACTCGGCACCTGAATCTCATGACGAAGACCGACTAAATAATCCCTAATAACTGTAGAGCAAACACTTTCCTGAAAAGGGTCCCACTGAGCTTTCTCCCAACGATACCCGACCTCAAGCAGTAAAGGAGAGACTACTTGATCAAGAAAAGGTAGGATACCAAGCTTGTGATGTGCCTCCTGTAAAATATGATGGATCGCTGGAACATTACAATTTGTGCCTTCTTCTAACAAACGAAAGCAATAATCCGATATCGGAGAGGAGGTATGCTGGGCAATCGGTTCGGGCACATTTTCAAGTGCATATGTTGTCGCCTGCTGAATACTCATTCCCTCATCTACCAAATTTCGTACCGCCTGCAATATTTGAACGTCGCGTTCTGAATAAACACGGCGGCCATTTTCTAACCGCTTCGGTTCTACTGTTTTATAGCGGTCCTCCCATTTGCGGATGACAGGCTTTGTCAAACCAGTCCGAACAGAGACCTGCTGTATTGAAAGCATACTATCTAAAGTATTGGACAAGATAACCACCTCCATCATCATTTATTTCTATCATACAGTATTATCCAAATAACAGCAAATGATTGTCTAACTTTTGTATAACAATATCGATAATAAGTTGTACAAAAATGTAAATCAACGTATAATGGTTGAAAAATGGAAAGGGGATTGGGTACTATGTTTTCTTGGTACAAAAAGACAGGTGAAGCAGTTGAAAGGCTGGAGTTATATGCACCTTATTGTAATGAGGAGGAGCTTGGGCCGTTACGCTTGCAAATGGAACTTATCGGCCTTACAGAAGGGGATATGAAGCGCTTCATGTCGTTTCAGCCAGTCATTTCAGGTCATATAGAGGAAATCACCGCTATTTTTTATGATAAAATACTAGCTGTTCCCGAGCTGAAACACCTCATCGAAAAACGAAGTTCAGTAGAAAAACTAAAAGGGATTGTAGGGAAATATGTAATTTCTATGTTTGATGGCCAGCTGACGGAGCAGACAATCCGGCAAAAGCGTCATTTGGCACAAATTCATTATAGAATGGGCTTAGAGCCAAAATGGTATATGGGGACATTCCAACAGATCCAGGAAAGCCTTATCCGCTTATTGGTGGAAGATAAAACGATTCATACGACAACGTTAGAAATAGCCACCGTCATATCCAAATTGATAAATTTTGAAATGCAAATTGTGCTGGAGGAATATGAAAAAGAAAACAGGCGTCTTGTCAATGAACAATACACAATTGTAAAGGAAGAATTGAAAGGCAGTATATCTTCTATCAGCGGGGAACTTGCCGATCTGACAGAAGAAACAAGCAGGCAAATGGCTGCTGTAGAGCATACAACAGCTGTTTTAGAAAGACATATAGGTGAAAATATTGAAACTGTCAGACAAGTAGTGAAACGTTCAGAAACGGGCCAGCTTTATATGAATCAATTGGAGACAGAAACTGAAAAGATGCTCCAGCAAATACAGGAGGTCACATCCTTCACGGCAGAACTGGTGGAAGCTTCGCGTAAAATTGAGTCGATTTTAGGTATTGTCCAATCCATTGCCGATCAAACTAATTTGCTGGCATTAAATGCTTCTATTGAGGCGGCACGGGCCGGTGAATATGGGAAAGGGTTTGCGGTAGTTGCCCAGGAAGTACGAAAGCTGGCTGAACAATCGAAGCAATCCGTCAGTCACATTACATACCTTGTCACCTCTGCTTCCCACCTGACCGGACAAGTAAATGACTCTCTTGCACATGTTCGGGAAAGAACATCAACAAACGGACAAGTAGTAGACAATGCAAGAGCGGTATTTGATGGCATTAAGAATGAAGTAGCAAAGAATGAGCAGTCTATTGAACAGGTAAAGGGCGATATAACCCAATTAACTGATGTTATGGAGGCAATGAACGCGGAAATTAAAGAAGTGGCAGGGACAGCAGATACATTATTTGCTACAGCAAGTAATTTATAAAACGTATTATTACGGATAAGCCGAAATAATTTATCACCTGGAGGCTGCAGGCAATTCAGGACAAAAACAATTTTTTGCTAAAAGAACATCATCCCGGCCAAATTTTAGCCGGGATGTGTTTGCTAACTAGCTACGATGCTCCACAAGGTCAATGGCGCCTAACACAATATGGGCAAGACCAAATCCAAAAATAGTGTTCGCGATCATTTGATTGGAACTACTCTTTTGTTTCAGGGCATACCCCGTTGCAGTTACAGCTGAGCCTAGTATCGTTGGGATTAAGCCTTCACGAATGTTCATAAAAGATCCCTCCATCGTTAGTAGTTGATGGTGAAGTATCACCATCCTTACTTTGGTTTGATAAGGCGGAAATTATGCAAATGGATTGCTGTTTTCACATATCGTCACGCCAATATATTCAACACCTTTTCCAATACTTCTGGATTATTGATTATGACAAGATGCAGCTTCCTTCTTGCGCGTGTCACATTTTGGAAAAGGACCTTTGTTTTATGGTATTTCAGCCGTTTCTCTGTTTCTCTGTAGGACAGCTTATTTTGATCATTGTAAAAAAAGGATTCGTCAATAATAACGGCAACTTCCTCGTAATCCTGTCCAATGATTTCATAAAAGCTGTTTTCCCCCGGACTATCAGGCGGAGTGTTTGAAGGAATCAAATCGAGCACCTTCCAGCCTTCCTCATGCAAGTAGTGGAGATAGCTGCCGGCAGAATCATAGGAGGAAAAGTATTGTGTGCTAATATTCATATATTTTTGATTCGTCGATTGTTTTACCAAGTCAAATAAATTAGTGATAAATGCCTGTATTTCTTTACTGCAGCGGATAATATTTTTTAATTCATAACGCTTTGGATGCAGACGTTCCTCTATATAGCCTGGTATGTTATTGTCCAGTTCTTCGGAGGTTAAATACTGCTGTCTGTCAAAGGAGAAAATACACATTATCGGAATGGCTAGTATTTGATCGAGGAACGCAATGAGCTGCTGTTTATCTAATCGTTGTGCCTCATCGAAAATAATGACATCATATATACCCCAATCCTGATTAGTTGTAAAAGGAGTTTTTCCATTGTATGAAATTGACTCAATAGACCAGCCGTAATCTTTCTTTAGCTTTTCTTGCCCGGCATTCAGCTTTCCGCAGTGAAAAATCTTTACACCGTGTGATTTCCGGATATAATTCTTTGCGATATCATAAAGCAATAGTGTTTTGCCGGTGCCAGGACCTCCTTCAATGGAAACGAACAGTGGTATATCAGCGGGTATCATCTCCAGCATCTCCCGCTTAAACGTGCTTTGCTGAGCCGTAAGGAAATATTCATCCTTTAAAAAGGCTTCAGGTGATTCGAAAGGTGAAACTAAATAATTGATTGGGTCAAACAGGTGATGAAGGTTATCTATTTCCAGAAGACGCTGTTCCCGCAGCCGGTCAATTAACACATGAAATTCCACTTCCTCAATCCGCTCGGAATCAATCAGCATATAAAGCTTTTCTGTCGATGAAACATACGTAAAGTGATACAGCTCTACATCGAGGAATTTTAAATAGTATTCATTTTGTATTAATTGCTTTGTAATTTTTTCATCTGTACTTTTCCGCTTTAATTCAATATTGATGACACTGTTTGTACCGATCCGCAGTAAATCGAATTCCTTGCCAATCTGGTTAATCATGAAACCAACAAAGAAATTATTAAAAATATATGTAAATGGGGTATAATCCCGCAGTGTATCTACAAGCGATTGCAAATCAGCCAGTTCATTCATCCGAATGTGCGGATTTATTCCAAAACTGCTTACATACTTTTTAAAGCTTAAATCGCCTACATCAGTCTGTGCATTCAGCAACGAAATCAAGTTAATGGCTTTCACAGCTTGCGCCCCCTTATCATTCCATGAAGAAGTCTTTTGCTTTTCATCTATATATGTACTATTCATTTAGTATTCCTTCCTGTTTCCGTGATTATGCCATGGCGAAAAATGGAGGGATAATAAAACTTATTTGTCCCCTATTATTGTACTGTATAAATGTCATTTAAATATATCCCCTAAAATGACAGTTTTTCCAAAATGGGTTATCGTATTAGAAAGGAAGGATTTACTTTTAACCTCTAATTGGCGTTAGACAGCATTAAAAGTACATAAAAGTAAACAGCGGGAGGGAAATAACTTGTATCCAATACGAGTAAGAAGCAGTGCGTTAATCGTGAAAGAACAGGCGGTATTATTAATAGAATTTACAGATGAAAACGGTACACATTATAATTTGCCGGGAGGAGGTGTAGAAGCAGGCGAAACACTGAAGGAGGCAATAAAGAGAGAGGCAAGCGAGGAAGCTTCTGTAGAAATAGAAGTTGGGGAAGTGGTGTTTCTATATGAATATGCTCCACATTTACATAAAGAAAAATATGGCCCTGTTCACTCATTAACAACGATTTTTGAATGCAGGCTGAAAGAAGGCCAAGTTCCGCAAATGCCTTCTTCTCCTGATAAACATCAGACAGGGGTAAGGTGGGTTCGGCTAGAGGATTTGCATACGATTGTTCTCTATCCAAATATAAAGAAGCAAATCATTGAATACAGCAAACATAAGCAAACGATTCAATTGCTTGAAGAGCAGTCATTGATTTCTTATTAATACATATTGGAGGATAGAATGGAAAAACTAAAGATTTTTACGGAGGATTACAAGCAAATAGGCGTAGCCCTCAGGGATGAAGCGCATCATTTTGGCTACTGGCATGAGGTATTTCATTGTTGGGTTATAGAATGGATAGAGGAGGAATGGTATATATACCTTCAGCTTCGCAGTAAAAGGAAAAAGGATTACCCGCGGCAATTTGATATTACGGCAGCCGGTCATTTATTATCACATGAAGGAATTGAGGACGGCATACGGGAGCTGCAGGAAGAGCTGGGCCTGCCAACAGCTTTTTGCGACTTACATCCACTCGGAATGATCCCTTATAAAATTGAAAATACTTCTATTAAAGATTATGAATTTGCCCATGTGTTTGGTTATATAGGTAAAGGTGGTTTTGATCAATTTACGATTCAGGAGGAAGAATTAGATGGTATTTACCGCCTTCCGTTAGAGGCATTTCTTCAATTAGTAAACGGTACAGTAACAGCTGTGGAAATGGAAGGATATGAACTGGTTCATACAGAAAAAATATATGATCGGAAAGGTTTAACTCTGACTAATATGGAAACGCTGCCCGTCGGCTACCGAATTTCCTTTGTAGAAAAAATCACTAAGTGGTTAGGGGAGCATAGATATTAGTCCACTGATGAGGAAGGGAAATTATTTCTTATCAAACAAACAATCCCCAACAAGGTAAGCGGGGATTGTTTTTGTTATTACCGGTCTAAATCGGCAAGACCTGGGCTATGTTCATTTGGCATCGCCGGCATAACAGGTACAGGGAAGCCTTGTGGCGGCTGCGTAACCTGTAGAGTCCCTTCATTTCGGCTTGGCGAAGTGCCCTGGAAAATTTCAGCTATACGGCTCTGGTCAAGGCGGAAATCAAACATCATGTTATGGTAGCCCATATCAACAAATTTCCGGCATTCAGGGTATTTATTGATATCGTAGTTTGGAATAGGGAGGATTTTGCCCCAATCTACACCAAGTGTTTCAAGTGCCTTCGCAAAGGCATTTTGGTGGGCATTATCACGTACGATTAAAAATGCAAGCGTTTCCCTGAATGTCTGGTTGGAGCTCATTTCATAAATGCGTGTCTTTTGCAGAACTCCTGTTGACTCAAGAACAAGGTTGTCCAGCAGGTCGGCAATCAGGTTGCCGTGTGCATATACCCAGGAACCATTCCACGGCAGCCCTGCAGCATCTACCGGAAGGGAGGCTTGTGCACCGATAATAAAATGGTGAGGGTTAGTATTAGCTTGCTTGATTGCCTCTTCTAATGGGGCACCGTCTGCACCGCTGTTACCAGGCTTAGCAGTCTCTCCAGAGCCGTTTAATAACTGGTTGATTGTGTTTTGTACAAGTTCAACGTGAGCAATTTCTTCCAAGAAAATACCGCGCAGCAAATCACGGAACTGTAATTCTTTTCCTCTGAAATTGGAGCTCTGGAAGAAAAATTGCATCATCGTGCGCATTTCGCCAAAATGGCCTCCTAAAATCTCTTGTAGCACTCTTGCAGCGGCAGGGTCAGGTTTATCCGGCTTAATAATATTGATTAATTCCTCTTTGTAATAATACATTCCGCTTCCTCCTTATTCATTTCCAATAAACCAATATTGTAGAGACAAACGAAATTCTCACCTGTTGGTTCAGTGTATTTTCAACATAAGTAGTATGGATAAAAGAAAGGAAGTGATTCATCCTTTAGGAAATAAGGAGGCTGAAGTCTAGGAGATATATGTAACGGCATAATAGATTTTCATATGAATCTCCCAGCTCCATTTATAATGCGCTTTAATAGCTCCTTATCAAGAAAGCGTCGAAGACAGTTTCTATAAAATTAATGATACAAACTGCTTGTCTTTAAAGCGTCAGGAATGATTATTGGAAATTCCTCATTTATATAGCCATTCTTATCAAGGAGTTTTTTTATGTAACTTGCAGATAATAAAGAATACATGTAGGAATGAAAATAACCGATTGTAGGAAGTGATGCAGTGAAACGTAGATCCATCTTTGTTTTGTCGGGCTTTATTTGTTTCATCGCTGTATTTTTCATTGGTTTTCATACGTACGCTGACAAGGGCAGGCGTTATTATGAAGAGACCGGCGAAGTATTATGGGATATTCAAACACAGGAAAAGGTTATTGCGATTACATTTGATGATGGGCCAGATGACAAATATACAAATCAGGTGCTGGATTTACTGGAAGAATATGACGCAAAGGCAACCTTTTTTGTGATCGGAAAAAGCGCGGAGAAATACCCAGAAGTTGTTCTCCGTCAATTTGAAGAGGGACATGAATTAGCTAATCATACGTATACACATCCCTTGAAGACGACATTAGAAAAAATAGAAGAAGAAATACAACAGACCAATGACATCATTTACAGCATCACTGGGTATAAGCCTAAGCTATTTCGTCCTGTCGGGGGTATATATACGGATGGTATGATTGATGTAGCAGTAAAGCATGGTTTTACCGTCATCATATGGTCTTGGCATCAGGATACCCAGGATTGGAAAAATCCCGGCGTAAATAAAATCGTAAAGAAAGTCCTAAATGGGACAAAACCGGGAGACGTTATCCTATTTCATGACGGGGGGTCTAACCGTACCCAAACAGTAGAAGCATTAAAGGAAATTTTACCATCACTGAAAAAGCAAGGATATAAATTTGTTACAATTTCTGAAATGCTGGAAATGAAAAATAATATGCAGCGTAACGAAGTTAAAAAGAACAGCCGCCACTTTTTTGAATAAGGAAGCAGCGGCTTTCTTCTTGGTGAGCGCAGCTGATAAATGTTAGCTGAAAGTGTGGATGGCTTAAAAAAAGAAACCCTTCAACCCAATAAATTTAGAAAAAAGCGCTGCATCCCTTCCTTCTTTAGTGTAGGGATTTATTTTAGGAGCCAAGCAGCGCTGGAATTGCTGATCACAAAATCTTTTATCTCCCACTTTTTGATAGCACAAGTCATGCTGATAGCAGCAGGAGTCGACAGCATTTGTTGGTGCCCCGGGTCCTGAACAGCCAGGCCCGCAATACCGGTACCCGGGTACACAGAAGCGGAATTTTTTTTGATAGCCATTAAATCTCATTATGCCACCTCTATTTTGTTATAAGGGTAAGTTTGTGTATCCTATAAATTTATTCCAATAAGAAATTATCTCATTTAGGAAATCACTAAGCTTGAAGGTATTATTTTTCTATAGAGATTGCCCGTTAGACGCAATTAGGATATCCTACGGTCCTATATTTAATAGTATAAAGGATAAAAAGGAGAAGGCCTAAAAGGGCACGAGGTAACTTTGGCTTTTATAGAATAGTGGAAGGAAAGAGAAGAAAGGCAACAGCAAGGAGGCTGAATAGTAGCGTTTAGAATTCAGTCTTTTAGCGTCATACTCAGCCTATGTATTTAACGAGGCCGAAGTCCAAGCTATTTTTTAAGTCTTTCCATCTCCTTTGATAAATACATGACCTGCTTTTCAAGCTTTTTAAAGCGCTCAGGGCTGATTTCGGAGTTGGGACGGCTGCTGTTCGAACCTCTGTTTGCACTGAGCATTGCTTCTTCCTTTTCATCCTCTTGTATTACTTCTGCTTGTAAAACTAAAGAAAATAGACCGATCATTTGGCTGAGCATTCCAATGATGTTAGACATAATGGCTAAATCTATTGCCACGACCTCTTTATTTATCGGAGCATCGGCCGTTTCATTACTATTGCTGCTGCTTTTTTTTGCCAATGTCTCTACTCTCCTTTTCCCTTTTTCTTCAGTATATGTATAAGTGAAAGTAGTGGTTAGGGCTTTGGGCAGTAAAAAAGAAAAGGGATGTTGGCCAAAATAATTATTAAAATTTTATAATTCGACTGTTCGTAAATTCACCAGTTGTTTTTTCAATAATAAACACAGTAAATAAATGCCTCTGACGGGATTCGAACCCGCACTCCTTTCGTAAGCATAGGCTAGGGGGAACACGCTTCCCTACGGACTTTCACCGGCTAGGAATTTCACCTGCCTCAGCTCATTTGCTTTTCGGTGCTTCTGAAACCCTTGCCTTGCGACCCGGTTGCTACATTGTTTTCCGGCGCTCTTCCCTTCTAAAGCTACAGAGGCAAATTGATATGTACCATTATATAGAATAAGGCATGCATTGTGAATGGGAAGGAAGTTTCTAATGAAAATTTCGACTGGGAAAAATGAAAAGAGACCTCCATGAAAGAGGCCTCTCTGAAAAAATGCTAATTTATGTGGTTATAACGAAAGGAGGGAGCGATATTATTTTAAACCCTGACTTTCTTTCCACTCTAAGAACTCATCATACGTTAATTGCTTATCAAGAATGGTACCGTCTTCGCGGATTTCAATAACGCGGTTTGCAATTGTTTGAATGAACTGATGGTCATGCGATGTGAAAAGCATCGCACCCTTGTAGCGGATTAAGCCTTCATTCAATGCTTGGATTGATTCAAGATCCAAGTGGTTTGTCGGTTCATCCAAAATCAACACATTTGAGTTAGAAAGCATCATTTTAGAAAGCATACAACGCACTTTCTCACCACCTGATAATACAGCAGGTGATTTTTTCACTTCTTCACCAGAAAACAGCATACGACCTAGGAAGCCGCGAAGGAAGCTTTCTGTTTCGTCATCCGGAGAGTACTGGCGAAGCCAATCTACCAATGTCTTTTCAGAACCTGTGAAGTACTGCTCATGGTCGTTTTCAAAATAGCTTTGTGAAGTTGTCACGCCCCATTTGAATGTACCGGCATCCGCCTCTCGACGATCCATCAAAATATCAAATAAAGCCGTTTTAGCTAATGGAGAGCCTAGAAATACAATTTTATCTTCCTTGTTCATCGTGAAACGGATGTCTTTGAACAACGTTTCACCGTCGAGAGAAGCTGAGAGACCATCGACTGTCAGCACGTCGTTCCCAATTTCACGCCCAATTTGGAAGTTGATGAACGGGTATTTACGGCTTGATGGACGAATATCATCCAGCTCGATTTTTTCAAGCATTTTCTTACGGCTTGTCGCTTGCTTCGATTTAGAAGCATTAGCAGAGAAGCGCGCCACAAAGGCTTGTAATTCTTTGATTTTCTCTTCTTTTTTCTTATTTTGATCCTGCGCCATTTTCAATGCTAGTTGAGAAGATTCATACCAGAAGTCATAGTTCCCAACGTACAGCTTGATTTTCCCGAAGTCAAGATCCGCAATGTGTGTACATACTTTATTTAGGAAGTGACGGTCATGGGAAACAACGATGACTGTGTTTTCAAAGTTGATCAAAAATTCTTCAAGCCATTGGATTGCTTTTAAGTCAAGGTGGTTGGTAGGCTCATCGAGTAATAGAACATCCGGTTTGCCGAATAATGCTTGGGCAAGCAATACTTTGACTTTATCTGAACCTTCCAAGTCTTTCATCAGCATGTAATGAAACTCATCACCGATTCCAAGACCATTTAAAAGAGTTGCCGCTTCCGATTCAGCTTCCCAACCGTTTAGTTCTGCAAACTCTCCTTCCAACTCAGCAGCACGCATGCCGTCTTCGTCGGAAAAATCCTCTTTCATATAAATAGCATCTTTTTCTGTTTTTACTTCATAAAGGCGTTTGTTCCCCATAATGACAGTATCCAGTACAGAAAACTCATCATATTCGAAATGGTTTTGGCGAAGCACAGACAAGCGCTCATCTTTCCCCATCGATACATGGCCTTCCTGTGCCTCGATATCACCTGCTAAAATTTTTAGGAATGTTGATTTACCGGCACCATTTGCACCGATCAGGCCGTAACAGTTGCCTGGAGTAAATTTAATGTTTACATCTTCAAATAATTTACGGTCGCCATAGCGAAGACCTACGCCACTAACTTGAATCATGGTAGTTCCTCCTTGTTTATCTACTAATTGCTTTAAACGTTTGCTGTTTAATCCACAATATTTCCATTATACCATGGTGGGGGAGCGAAATGAAGCAACAGTGACGTTTAAAATGTTTTTAGAGGGTTAGTTTTTTAAGCCAAATTTGAAAGCTGGTAATTCCAAGGTGTAACTTTATTGATTCACTAAAGGTAAAAAGCTTATCTAAAAAGAACAATAATAAGCAAAATTAGCTGCGCCTGTTGTTGAAGAAGTAGACGTTCAAAAAATGATCCATTCAATTTTTATGAGCAAAAGGGATTTGATATTTTTTCTTCCATCATTCATTTCACAGGCCTAAATTAGATTAAGGGCGTATTATACGAGCTAGTTGTATATGCGATGCAATTAGCCATCGAAAGTAACAAAGTCAGCTGGAGCTATGTTGAAGGCATCTTGAAAAACTGGGCTAATAAAAAGATTAAAACAGTCGAGCAAGCTGAGGCATGAAGGGCCCAATTCGAAGCCCAGAGGCATAACATACCTTATAAACGTGGTCGTCAGGAAGTAGTTCCTGAATGGTTTGGTAAGCATAAGCAGGAAGTATTGACTCCTGGACAGTCTTCCTTCACAGCACGAGTTTTAGATTTTGAAGCTGAACGACAAAAGATGTTGGATAAGTTAAACGCATAACCGTAGGAAAGTTAATGGTAAAAATATCTCTCTAATGATTCATAATTACTCTGACCGGGTGATGGTCGGCATGCAAGACAGCATTAAACGGGTGATCCGGGTTGATACAATGAGCATCCTTTCTATCACTAATCATATGGATGTGAAACTTAAAATCAATGAGTTGGTAAGAATCAATAAGCTCACTGAATGGGATGCCATTCTTCAAGAGATGGATGAGCTGAACGTGAAGGAGGATGCTTTCATTCGTGGATTAGAAGTAGAGCTGCTGCTTGAAGATCTGCTGACAATGAACAAAGAGCATGCAATTGATATGGCGCTTGATAAAGGAGATGTAGAAGCATTTAATAAGCTGCTGGAGGTACAAATATGATTTCTAACTTCAGAGGTGGATTATAATGATTCAATTTACAGTACCAGGGACAGTACAAGCACAGAAACGCCCAAGGTTTAGCAGGGTAGGAAAGGGTGTCCGTACACACGACGCTCCTAAATCGAAATCATACAAAGAGCTGGTCAAGTTAGTAGCATGGGATAACAAACCACAGGAGCCTATTTCCGGGGCAATAAAGCTAACGGTGGATGTTATTTGGTTCTTCCAAAGAATCTCCATACAAAGCCAAAACAGGCACTTATAGCGAGCGGGAAATTAAGACCAACGAAAAAACCGGACTGTGACAACTTGGTAAAGGGCATCAAGGACGGCTCCAGCAAGATCATCTGGAATGATGATGCACGGATTGTTGAGTTGATTGTACGGAAATTCTACGGCATGCAGCCAAGGGCAGAAGTAACGGTGGAGGTGATGGCAGGGTGATGAAAGGACGACACTTCCTCTTCACGTCTGAGGTGCATGATGATGTGCGTCTCGATTTCCCGGACAGTACGATTAATAAGCTGCTGGAGCTTTGGAACAAGGGTTACGATCATGAGTATATTTGCAACAAGCTTCGAATTAAACCGATTGATATGGCGCTGATCGTGATGGATTTGGAATATGCTGATAAGCTGCCGAAGAGAAAGAATGGATTTTTAGGTAGCAAGAGTATCGGAGCATAAGAAACAAATTGCGTAGTACAGGTGATGAGAAAATAGAATATGAACAATGCCCGAAGTGTAAGAACAAAAATTTAAATATATATAAGCAGTTAGCAATGAGTAAAATTGTTTCAGCTCGTACCAGAAAGGTATTAGAAAAGGAAAAATTTTTAGAAATAACATGTTGGAATTATCCATGTAAATGCGGTTGACATAGCGAGATAACTACCCCATAATTCGAGAATGATAATTAGCTTATGAAAGGAGCTATTAAATTAATTTAGAACATTTAACATTTTAAAAAACAAGGGGGTTTTACAAATGAGAGTCTACTTATTTTCTATAAATTTAATAGGTGGCAAACAAAAAGGGGTAGTTTTTGTTGAGGAAGAATGGGAAGTGACAAGTAATTTAGGAGCCTATTATGGTTCGACTGAAGAAGAGTTATTAGCAAATGGATTGGAGTACAAAGAAATCAAAGATTTGAATGAACTTCAGCCTTTAACAAGTAATCCTGACATGCTCACAATCTTTAAAAACACACTGACTAAATCAGCAAAGAGTAGGAAAGGAGGAAGTTGTATAATACATATTTTTGATCATTTTTTATAATAATCATCATGATTAAAAGCCTATTAATCAAAAAATATTATTTTACCCTTGTATTCAACTCAATCTCCTGTAAATAAGCGTTTTTTATGCTTATTCTATTTTTAAGGAAAGGGAGGATTATGTATTGGAAGAGGGAATTTCAAATGAATTTATTAGGAGCATGTTTTCTACTGCAACAACATGAAAAAGGAAAAGTGCAGATTCATGAACAGACTTTAAAAGAAGCTCAGAAATTAGTTTTATTGGCACAAGCAGAGTTTATTGCTATGAAAGAACAGATTAAAAATAAATAAGCACAAAAAAGCCCAGCACCATAACAGGCAACCTCCTCAATGGAGCAAAATTATACACACCTTTTCTTTACCACATTTTGAGGGGGCATAAAGATGGTTAATGGGCAAACTACAGGGCAATTGAATTTTAATGAAAACGGAACACAGCCAGAATCCCTTATCGTAGAGGCTTATATTCAACATATGCATCAGCTATCCGGGCAGCCTTGAAATCACTTGGCAAGCCAAACGGTACTGTATGTTTGGATGCTGGACATGGGGGACATGATGCTGGTGCCGTAAACGGAAAAGAGTTCAAAAAAAACCATGTTCTGCGATTGGTGCTGCGTATTAAGCAAATTCTTGAATGAGGAGGCGAGCCGGTACCGTCTGGTTCCATCGGTTATAACATAGCAGATGGCGCTGAAGCCTTCCGCATTCAGTCTGGATGTTACGGAACGGAAAGTGCTATGAGACAAGCTATGAATGATTTGCTACAGAAAGGTTATTTGTTGTATGCCCAGCCTCAGCAGTCTAATAGCAATGAGGCTGGCTGGCGTTTTGTAAGTGACAAATATACTTCTTTAGGTGCTGATGAAATTGCTGCATCCAAAATAATCAATGCTGGCAAGTTGGGGTATGTAACAATCAGTGGAACAATTAATTAAGGAAAGATGAAGCCCGTTACCTTAATAAAACAGGTAACGGACTTTTTGCGTTTATTCATCTTGCAACTCTTGCTCGCGTTCTACAACCCATTGTTTCATCTCGTTTAGATTCTTTAAATCACAGTAAATGGATAACTACACGATTTGATTTATCTATAATTGTGGAATAAAAAGCAAATGGTTCTTAAACATCATTTATTGATTTAATAATTAACTAAAGCCAGTCCGTTAATTCAAGAGGGATTATAAGTATCCTCTCTTTAACACTTATCATTTCGTAATTCCCGAAGCATTTGGAAAATTTGCCCTCTATGATGTGATTCATGTTCAATCAAATGGTAAACAACCCACTCAGGCGTGACGTCATAATGTTCAAGTACTCTCGGTTTACGCCAATCGGATAGGTCCATTGAACGGAAGTGGGAAAGAAATACTTCACGTACCTTATTAAGGCGGTAAAAATGTTCCTCTATACTTTCTCCCTCAAAGTGAGATAAATTGCCGTCAGTTCGATGTTCTAAAGGAAATAATGCGCTAATTTCAGGATCCCAATCTGTTTCAAGTACTTCTGCATATAACCAATCTGCCTCAATCAATGCAATGTGATACAAAAGAGTCCCAATTGATTGCCTTTCACCTAATTTCCTGTCAATTAAACTTTGGCTGATTCCAATTAATCTAGTTATGATAGTACGTCGAACATCCTCTAAACACCATAGCAATCGGCCAATCTCTTCTTCATATTCTGGTAATGAAGATACCAGTAAAACTTTTCTCTCCAACAAGATCATCCTCCTCTAGTTAAA